>NZ_CM147850.1:4135000-4153616 GCF_055808055.1 Sporosarcina sp. QA0331 | reverse complement strand
AGATGAATGGTGTGCTTATAGATAGTTTTAGTAACTGTTCAATTTCCTCAAAAAGTGGTTGGTTTAAATAACCCTTAATTGGATGGTTCTCGAAAATGTTTTATATTATAAAATTATTACGTATAGAATAAAAAAAATTATAAAAAGGAGTAAGGCATGAAAGTAGCTCTCATAGTTTCATTCATTTTTGTATTTATTGTTTTAGCTGTCGGGCTAATTTTGACCATATCCGCAGCTAATTCTATGAATAAAGGTTACAAGGGTGAAAACAGTTTTTCTTCTCTGCTATGGGCTTATGTTCTAACAATCCCATTTATTATTATAGTAGTTCTTGTAGGTATATTTATATTTTATTAACAACAGAGGACGGTTCGGAACCAGTGAAATAGTACATGTCGTTCTCGTGTCTCAGGAACCGTCTAAAATTGCTTAAAAATGGGGGAACTAAAAAGTTATTGGAGTTCCTTATAGTTTAGACATTTTCAAACATTCCCCCATTATTTCTTAGCGCGTAGATAAACCTAGAAATGCCTTCTTTTATTGAAGCTTCGTTCCCTTTGCCATAAGTAAATCGAACGTATCCATTTTTTGAGCCCATTATTTTCCCAGGTACAAATGAAACGCCTTTTTTCATGGATTCTTCAAGTAACTTATATTCATCAATTTCGTGATTTATTTTACACCACAAATGAATTCCGCCTTGTGGCACTAAATATGTAACCTCATCTTTAGATAAGCTGTCCAATGCCAAAATTAACGCATTTCTTCGCTCCCTCAGTTGAATCCTTAAATCTGAAACGTGTTTGTCAAATTGGGGGGAATCTAGAAATTGATTCGCTATCCATTGCGGAAAAACACTATGGCCAAAGTCAATTTGCTGTTTACCGTCTGACAAGCGTTTAATCACTTTTTCCGGACCAATAATCCAACCAATGCGCAGTCCTGATGCAACCACTTTTGATAACGAACTAATGTATAATACATTATCATTATCGTCCATTGACTTTAACGTAGGTCCAATGCACCCGTCGAATGACGTCAAATTATAAGGATCATCCTCTATTATGGGGAAACCGTGCTTTGATGATAATTCCAATATTCTCTTTCGGCGTTCCAGCGACATTTTCGTGCCAGTAGGATTTTGATAATCAGGATTTAAGAAGAGCATACGAATTCGATGTTTTCTTTGTAAAGCTTCAATATCATCAGGATTTACACCATGTTGATCAACTGGAAGTAAGAGCGTTTTAACACCAAATGATTGAAAGATCGGTAAAGAGAATGCATAGGATGGGTCTTCAATCGCTACTGTATCCCCTGGTTTTAACAAGCATTGAACGATTAAGTGTATTGCTTGCTGAGCACCCGATGTAATCAATATGGAGTCTGGCTTAACTACCATACTTTTATACGTTTTCATATGTTTACAAATGGTCTCCCGTAATCCCGCATCGCCTAAAGGATGATCGTAACCTAAATGCTCATCAAACGCATGCTCCTTAAGAATCCTAGCGAATTGGACGTTAGGTAGTAAATCTGCTGCAAGTTCCCCGCTTGATAGGTTAATCATTCCTTTTTGCTCAGTTTCATTACGAAGTTTCTGTACCAACGGAAGATTCGGAAGAAATGAGCCATCCTCTACATATCTCCCCCAATTGGGAACCCTTTTATGAGTTAGCCCCCATATATCCGTATTTATATATGTGCCGCTCCCTATCTTTCTGACAATTAATCCGACTGCCTCTAGCTCATCATAAGCAGTCACCACCGTACTCCTATTAATCTGTAAGTTTTTTGCTAACTCACGTTCAGATGGTAATGGCTGGTCCTGAGATAAATCTCCCGATATAATTGCATTCTCTACTTGTTCTACAAGTTGCCTATACATAGGTTTTTTTATTGAACGGTCTAGCATAAATTGCATTATACTCCACCCTTTATTTGCAAGTTTTCATATAACAAATTATGTATTATGCTCATAATGATACAGTAAATGCTATTATAGCATCTCCTGACATCAGTATCCTGAAGTAGTGTTAAAGATGACCTTGGCCATGAATCGGATGACAGTCACTCAAACAAATAAAACAAACGTGAATTTCCCCACTTGTTCAACCTTTCATGAAGATTAATCTCACTTTAGATCCTTGCTCCCAACTCGTAAACTTCTTCCATTTATGCAATAATAACAGAACGAACGTTTCATCATTTAATGAAAGGAGGGGCTAGTGTGAAGCCAGTCATCCTAGCTGAAAAACCATCTCAAGCGAAAGCGTATGCAGACGCTTTTTCTGTGCGAAAGAACGAAGGGTTCCTGGAGATCAACCCATGCCCGATTTTCCCTGAAGGTGCGTACATCACATGGGGTGTAGGCCACTTAGTCGAGTTGAAAGAGCCGCATGCGTACAACCCTGCTTGGAAGCGTTGGTCGCTCGGAAGTTTGCCGATCTTGCCTGACCGATATGAGTTTCAAGTGGCGAAGGGAAAGTTCAAGCAGTTTCAGATCGTAAAGAAGCTCATTCGTGGGACGGATACGGTCATTAACGCTTGCGACGTGGACCGTGAAGGATCGAACATCTTCTATAGCATTTATTATCAAACAGGCGCCCGTAACCAGACGATCAAGCGTCTTTGGATCAACTCACTTGAAGTCGATGAAGTGCGGAAAGGGTTTGCAAATTTACGAGACAACCGCAAGGACTTACAGATGTATGAAGAGGCGAAATCCCGTCAGATCAGCGACTGGCTCGTCGGGATGAATGCTTCCCGATTGTATACACTTTTATTGAAAGCGAAAGGGGTTCAGGAAGTGTTTCCGATCGGTCGTGTTCAGTCTCCTACGGTGTACTTGATCTATCAACGGCAGCGCGAGATTGAGACATTCGTATCGGAACCGTTTTTTGAAGTGGAAGCGACGTTCAAAGCGGAAAACGGTACGTATAAAGGGAAGGCGAAAGCGAAGGAGCCAAAACGGGAGATCATTCAGGAACTGCTTGCGAAGCATGGAATCCAGCCGAATTCTTCTGGCAGTATCACTTCTGTCAACCATACCGATAAGCGGACGCCGCCACCTCAGCTCCATTCCCTGTCAACTTTGCAGGCGACAGCGAATCGGCGTTGGAAGATGAGTCCGGCAAACGTATTGAAGACGATGCAAGGCTTGTATGAGAAGAAGCTTGTCACCTATCCTCGGACAGATGCGCGTCATATTACGCCGAATGAATTTGCGTATTTGAAGGACCAAGTCGGCGATTACCAACAACTGATCGGACATCCTTTCCCTGTCGCTTCTCTTGCTCCGAAAAAACGGTATGTCGACAGTTCGAAGGTGCAGGAACACTATGCCATCATTCCGACGAAGAAGATTCCGACACAAGCTGTACTTGGCCGACTCTCTCCGATTGAACGGAATTTGTATGAGGAAGTCGTCCGTACGACGCTCGCCATGTTCCATACGGACTATTTGTATACAGAGACGAAAGTAACGACGGATGTGAACGGACTTCCGTTTTTTACGACGGGCAAAACGGAAAGAGATTTAGGATGGAAGGCTTTATTCCATCGGTCAAAAGATGAAAAGGACGAGCCTGCTTTGCCGCCGCTTCGCATGCAAGAGACCGTAGAGTCCGATATCGGCATTAAAGAGGGCAAGACGATGCCGCCAAAGCCATACACGGAAGGTCAGCTCATCGCAATGATGAAAACTTGCGGGAAATTGGTCGAGGACAAAGAGGAAACGGATATTTTGAAAGAAATCGAGGGGCTCGGAACGGAGGCAACACGAAGCGGTATTATCGAAACGATTAAAAAGCATGGCTATATAACCGTGTCTAAAAACATTGTATCGATTACAGAGAAAGGCCGTGTGCTTTGTCAGGCAATCGAAGGGAATCTGCTTGCCAGCCCATCGATGACGGCGAAATGGGAAACGTATTTGCAGAAAATCGGCAATGGTGAAGGAAGCGGACAGCATTTCCTCGACAATATTTCAAAGTTCATCGCGAAGCTATTGGATGATGTGCCGAAGCAGTTGGAAGCAAAGCCGATCGATGCGACGAAGGTTCCGCCGCGGCAATCAAAATCGCGTGGATCTTATCAAGCGGCAGAAGTCGCCCCGTGCCCGGCTTGCAAAACAGGCATGATTCTCGCCCGGAAAGGGTTTTATGGCTGCAGCAATTATAAAAATGGATGTAAACAAACTTTCCCGGGGATATTTCTGAAGAAGAAGCTGACACCTACACAAGTAAAACTTCTTTGCACAAAAGGTAAAACGAATACGATTAAAGGATTCACCGCCAACAACGGCAATAAGTTTGATGCGAGCCTTTCCTTGGAAAACGGAAAGTTAAATTTGGAATTTCAAAAATCCACTTAAGCCTCAAAGGCCCAAGTGGATTTTTTACATTCTATTAAACATTCAATTCTTCTTTACTTCCTACATCATCCAATGACTTATCTCTCCCAACCTTATGCATGTCCAACACATGCTGGGATGGCGGGATTAGGAAGCTTAGTACAATAATCGTTACTCCTGAAACGATGACGCCGGAGAAGACTGGCATATGCCATAGTTCATCCAACAAGCCGATAAATCCTTCAGAAGCCGTCGTTGGACCTGGCACGCCAGTTATAGATGTAACGATGTAGTAGATGAGCCCGACGGTAATACTTGCCCAGACGGCCGGCGTGCTCACACGTTTCCAGAACGGCCCTAATACGATCGGCCAGAACAATGTAACGAACACGATATCCCAAGCTAAGTAAGCCAAGTCGATTACTTTTTGCGCACCGATTGCCAACACTAAACCTAATGCGGCACTTAGCAGAATAATACTTCTTGAAATGAACAATAGCTTTTTCGGCTCGGGATTTTTATTGATGAAATCCAAGTAAATGTTTTTCGTCACGATTCCTGAAGTCGCCACATAACAAGCCGCTACAGTCGACATCCCCATCGCTGCCATCGCAGTTAAGAAGATAGCAGCTAAGATTGGTGGGAAATACCCTTGCGCAAAAGCAAGCATTAACGTTTCCGGATTGGAGCTGTTCGGGTAGATTGATTTGAACGCTTCCCCTAACATGCCCGGGATCCAGCTGATCGCAATAACAATGGAACCTGCGATGATCATACTCTTTTGAGCAACACGCGGGCTTTTCGCCGCGGCAACCCTTTGCCCTAAATCGACTGCAGGTATGTCCCCTAACGCCAATACTAAGTACAGCGTCCAGAACTCTACCCCGCCACGATTCAATAACTCACTAATATTCCACCATTCCGGATTGAATGTAACGTCCGGATAATAGAAGAAGATGAAAATCGAGATTCCCAATATGCCGGCAATAGCAAGCGCACCTTGCACAATCTCCGTATAGGCAACCGCCCATAATCCGCCGATGACTGAGTACAATGCCGTCAACGAAACGAACAGTATGGCTGCTGGAATAAAATCAATTTGGAAAAGTTGTTGGATAATGTACGTACCACCAACCGTCAATGCCGCAGCGTTGAATACACCGAAAGCGACGGCCATAACGATGCCAGTATACGCACCTAACTTTTTACTGCCGTATCGTAATCCATAATAATCGGCCAACGTCCAGCCTCTTAATCTTCTAAGCGGTTTCGTCCAAATAAGAGCGCCTAAAATCATACATGTTCCGAGGCCTCCCATAGTCGCGGAACCTTCAAAACCGCCGCTCGTATAGCCTGAACCGATCGCTGCGAAGAAAAACGGAGCCGCCAACATTGCAGCAACCAAACTGCCCGTCACGACAGGCAGCGGCATGCTCCATCCTGCTACAATCAAATCTTCGGCCGTATTAACCCGTTTATAGCCTTTGTAGCCAATATAGTAAATAAAAATCAAGTACAATCCAAATACAACAATATTCATCGTTCCAATTACTCCCGTCTTTTTCTTAGCCGTTCATGACGACGCCGCCATTTGGCGTTAAAATTTGTCCTGTATAGAAATTTGCGTTGTCCGATGCTAAAAACAAGACACTTTTTGCAATTTCCTCTGGGTGAGCCAACCGTTTCAACGGGTATTTGGCCGATTCTTCTTCGACGTAATTATCTCCGAAAGCCTTAAGGATATTTGTATGCGTGCCGCTTGGCGCTACCGCATTCACTAAAATATGCGGAGCCAACTCACGCGCCAATGCTTTCGTAAATGCATTGATGCCGCCTTTCGCAGCTGAATAATGAGTAAACTCTTCACACCCTAAACTTCCGATATCCGAAGAGATGTTAATGATCTTTCCTTTGTTTTGCTGCTTCATTCTTTTAGCAGCTTCACGGCTGTTATTGAAACAGCCGTAAAGATGGACTTTGATCATTCGATCCCATTGTTCATCCGTCATCTCCGTAATCGGAGCGTCTTGCGCAAACCCTGCGTTATTCACTAAAATATCAATGCCGCCAAACTGTTCATCCATATAGGCGTACATTTCACGAACTTGGCTTGATTCGGATACATCTGCAAGGTACGTCAATGCACGGACACCGTGTTTTTCGACTTCTTGGCGAGTTTGCTCGGCTACTTCCTGATCACCGATATAATTAATCAAAACGTTTGCTCCGTTCTCGGCAAATTGGAGGGCAATCGCTTTTCCGATTCCCATACTTGCGCCTGTTACGAGCACGTTTTTCCCTTCAAGACCTAACTTCATTTCACTTCACCTCATAATTCGAATCGTTTGATCAATGACTGGAGTTCTTCCGCAGTTTTATCCAATGATGCGGAAGCCTCAATCACTTCTTCCATTGATCTCACTTGTTCATTCGTCAATTTCGAAACGTTAATCGACAGATCAGCCGATTGCTCTGATGCTATTTTCATATTCGTTACCGACGCGGCCACTTCTTCTGAAGAAGCTGAAATCTCTTGTGATGCAGCCGAAATTTCTTGGATTTGATCCGCAACTTGCTCAGCAGAAAGAACAATCTCTTTGAAGATGTCTCCGGCTTTCGCTGTTTGATCCAATCCGACGCGCACATTCTCTTTCCCTTTTTCCATTACTAAAAGAGAGTCATTTGAGTTGGATTGAATATGATTAATGAGCTTATAGATTTCGGAAGCTGAATGCGCTGATTGCTCCGCCAATTTCTTTACTTCTCCCGCTACAACAGCGAAGCCTTTTCCATGTTCACCAGCTCTTGCCGCCTCTATCGCAGCGTTCAAAGCCAACAAATTCGTTTGTTCCGCAATAGCTGTAATAAAATCTACAATGTCGCTAATGCGGTTTGAGTTTTCATTCAAGCCTTGTATCGTTTCATCAATTTGATTGACAGACTCATTGATCAATTGCATTTGGTCAATGACTTGCTGAATGACTTCATTTCCTTCTTTCGCAGCGTTTGAAGTAAAATACGACGATTCGGAAACGGTATGTGCAGATTCTGCGATACGTTGAATGCTCGTTGCAGACTCTTCCATAGCAGAAGCTGTCTCCACTGTCATGACCATCGTCGTTTCAGCGTTTTTCGCAAGATGATCGATTTCTTTCGAAACATTCGTCGCATTGCGATAAGACTCTTCAGCAGTAGTTGTAAGCTGTGTTGCAGACGATGCAACGATATTTGATGTGTTTCGGATATTCATAATGACGTGCTGCAAATTGGATACCATCTCTTTAATGGAGCCAGACAGTTTTCCGACTTCATCTTTTGATTCATCCAATTCCACATCACGCAAATCGCCGCCTGCTACTTGATTGGCAATGAGAACCGCTTTGTTCAATGGGCTGAGCAAACGGATAATCGTAAAGAATAAAACTGCAAATAAAATAACAAGCCCGATAACTGCGATGACAATTTGCTTCGTAATGCTTTTTTTAATGGTCGCTTCGATATAGTCGGCTGAGTAATCGATGCCCAAGACAGCGATTGTATTGCCTTTTTGATCCTGTATTGGACTAAATACCGTTCTCCACGACCCAAAAGTGTCTTCAAAAATACTGGTGACTGCCGGCTTGCCATTTTCGATCGCCTGCTCTGCAGCTGTCATATGTTCGGGTGCAATATCAGTGAACAATTCGCCGACTTCATACACTTCGTTCAAATTATTCGTATAGCCAACAGTGTTAACACCGCCATCTTCCATTTTCCAAATATAGCTCCAAAACATAATGCCTTGCTGTTCCAAAATATGATCCAACTGATTCTGGACCTTTAAAAAGTCGGTATCAGATTCCCCTTTTGCGTTAAAAACCTTTTCTACATCTTTCGCATCCAACTGCATTGCCGTCAATAGACCGACGCTTGTCAGCTCTTGCTCCAGATCGCTTTCCAGCTGATTTTTCAACTGAGAAATGCTTTGGACCGTTGTGACAGCGAACAAAGCGATAACAATTGCAAAAACAGTAAGCAATAATTTGAATTTAAGCGGAATGTTTTTTAACAAACGCATACCTTTTCTGCTCCTCCATTTGTAAATATTTTATGCAATAAAAAATACCCATTTCAAATTGAGAAATAGGCAAAATAAAAAACCAGAAAAAAATCTAGTTTCATGCGGCTCAGCCATCATAGCAATAATTGCTTTAGACCCGGAGCTTTGCGTCCCTCTCTTTCGAAAGGTTTGCCAACTATATTACTTGAAAATAGTACCATAGATTTTCAGAATAGGCAATAAAAAGTACTATTTTTTCTAAAACAAATAATTACATTAGCACTATCTACTACAGGATTATTGTTATTGAAAAAGTTAATTGCAGTATCGCACTTTTGATCCAGTTAAATTTAATCTATTTCTTATATAAAAGCGGGTAAGTAAAAAAATTATACTACAATTCGCAAACACCTCCCCGATTTATTGCCCATTCCGAATAAACAATTGACAATACTTTTAAAACTAGTTACTATTTATTTGAACAGCGGTCAAATGAGGAGGTACTATGTCATCACGGAAATCTGCGCAACGTGATCTGACTCAAGAGATGATCATGGAAGCTGCAAGAGACTTATTCATCGTAAAAGGATATCAGCACGTTTCGATGCGGCAAATAGCGAAAGAGCTCGGTTATAGTCATGGAGCCATATATTATCATTTTACAAATAAGGCAGAGCTATTTTATGCACTGGTGGAAGAGCATTTCAGCATGTTGGAACAAAAGTTAAAGGAGCTCGCACAAGCCCCTCTGGCCCCGCGGGAAAAACTTGAAGCCATCTTGCTCGGCTATATCGAGTTTGGTTTAAATCATCAAAGCCATTATGAAATCATGTTTTTAATCAAAGACGAAGAAGTGCTGAACTTTATCAATCAAGGCCCGAACAAAACGTATGAATTGTTTGCTCAAACCGTACATAGTTTGAGTGAGAAGCAGCTCTCGATTCACGAGATTTGGTCTATTTTCTTATCCTTGCATGGATTTGTCACACACTATTTGCGGCATGTCGTCCAATACGAAGATGTGTTGGATATGGCAAAGGCACACGTCCAGTTTTTGTTGAAAGGTATCTTTCAAAGTTAGCCATCTATTGGCTTTCTTTTTTCACTCCATTTGAACAGTGGTCAAATAATGAACTAGGGGGATTTTTATGAAAAGAGCACTAGTGTTGGGAGCTTCCGGCGGAATGGGATATTCGATTGTGAATGAATTGATTAGCAGAGGTGTGGAAGTGACGGCATTCGCCCGTTCGGAGCAGAAACTGAAACGTTTGTATGATGGGCGTCAGGAAATCACCATTCAAGCCGGGGATGTTTTTAATTTACAAGATCTCATGGCCGCATCTGAAAATGTCGATGTCATTTACCAAGCAGCTAATATCCCTTATCAGGAATGGGAGAATAAACTCATCCCTTTCATCGAAAATGTTTTAAAAGCGGCGGAAATCCAAAAATCAAAGCTTGTATTGGTTGAAAATATTTATGCTTACGGCAGATCGGCCGGGGCCAAGGTGACGGAAAACACACCAAAACAGCCGCATACAAAAAAGGGGAAGATTCGTTTACAAGTGGAGCAGCTTGTCAAACAATCAAACGTTCCAACAATCATTGCCCACTTTCCAGATTTTTATGGTCCGAATGCGGAAAATACGATATTGCATTTCACATTAAAGGGAGCTGTTCAACAAAAAAAAGCAATGTTCGTCGGTGACCAAACCATTGCAAGGGAGTTTATTTACACACCGGATGGAGCGAAGGCAGCGGTCAACTTATCCTTGCATGACAATGCGTATGGACAAAACTATAATATTCCTGCCTATGACGTCATTAGCGGGGAAGAAATCATTCAGATTATCCGCGAATTTTCCGGATATAACAAACCAGTCCGAACTGTATCGAAAAATCAAATACGGTTCTTAGGTCTTTTCAATGCTAACATGCGTGAAGTGGTTGAAATGTTCTATTTGAATGAAGAACCGGTTGTATTAGATGGTACTAAATATGAAGCCGAAATCGGCCCGCTTCCTCGCACTTCTTACAAGGAAGGGTTGAAATGTACGATAGAGCACATGATGCGCACGTTGTGAATTAACGACAAAAACGTCACTCCCTAGTATAGGAAGTGACGTATTTCATTGATTACATACGCTTCGGCCAAAAACTCCATTTGCCCAGCAGCACTAATAGCGCTGGAATTAGCAACGGTCTGATGATAAACGTGTCGATTAAAATGCCAAGCGCCATGATGAAGCCGAATAGCTTCAATTCATAAATCGGCATTGTCGCAAGTACGAGGAATGTCGCTGCTAAAATCAATCCTGCGGAACTGATGACTCCCCCGGTACGCTCCACCCCTTTTCGCACCGCATCGTCAAATGGCAGTACTTTCATCTCTTCTCGAATTCGCGCGATGAGCATGATGGAATAGTCGACGCCAAGTGCAACGAGGAAGACAAATGCGTAGAGCGGGATCCGATAGCTAAGTCCATCGAGGTTCAGGAACACTTCGAATAAGAAGTACGCCAAGCCGACGGTAGCCGTAAACGACAACAAGATGCTTCCGATCATGTAAATCGGTGCGACAATCGATCTTGTTTGGAAGCCTAACATGATGGTGATCAAAACAGTCATTAAGACCATAACGATCCATGTATCCCGGTCGTTGATGTCCCTCACATCTGCATGGACCGCCGTTTCGCCTGAAATATACATTGTCGTATCCGTTAGGTTAGCTTCCTTCAAGATCTTTTCGCTATCTTCTCGAAGATTCAAGACAGCATCGAATGCTTCCTCATCGTACGGATTGCCTTCAAACGTAACAGAGAATTTTGCCGCAGTTCCATCCTCATTCAAAGGATTGCCCTGCGTCGTTATTTGGGCAATGGCAGGATCTTCTTCTATCCGCTCAATTACTGCCTTCATTTCTTCCATGCCTAATTGATTATTAGAGACAAGCAGCAATGTACCTGGCGCTAAGCTTCCTTCCGAAAAGTCCGCCCCTAACCGCTCATATCCCACTCTAGATGAAAGATCCTCCGGAAAAGAAGCGATCAAATCATATGACTCTTTCATATTCGTCATATTCCAAGTACCTAAAGCCAGTAGCAGTAAAATTGGAATCAAGAATTGCCATGGCTTTTTCGTTACAAAGGTTGCCACCTTGCCCCAAATCGTTTTCTTCTCGACTGTAGCTTCCCCATACTTCGGTACGACCGGCCAAAACGCCTTCCTGCCGATCAATGCAAATAATGCCGGCAATAACGTCAATCCTGCAATAAGCATTGCACCTGCCGCAATTGCAAATACTGGCGCAAAGTTACGGTACGGCTCATATAGAGCAAAAAACAACGTTGCAACGCCCAACACGATCGTACTTCCGCTGAAGAAAATTGGCTCTTTTACATGCCGCATCGTTTCTCTCATCGCCAAATTTGCATTCTCATGCACTTTCAATTCTTCTCGATAGCGAGAGAAAATGAGCAACGAATAATCCGTAACGACAGCAAATAAAAGAATCGTCATAATCGACAGCGCCTGGCTATCAACGCCAAACCAGCCTTGTGCAGTCGTGAAACCAACTACTCGATCGACAACCGCGTAAACGATCCCTGCACCCACTAAAGGGATCAAAGTCAATAAAGGAGAGCGGTAAATGATTAATAGCAATACCAAAATAAGCCCGACAGTAGACAACAACAGGACGATATCCGCTTGGCTGAAAAGCTCGACCGCGTCTGATGCAATTCCGGCCGGTCCCGTCCAAGATAATTCAATTCCATCTGCGACTTGATCACCGACAGATTCCTTAATGGATTGAACTAATTTGTTCATATCCTTTCCTTCAAGGTTTTGCGGCAATGATAGCGGAATGAAAAATGTTTTTTCATTCTCTGATAAGAATGATGAGCGTTGCTCAGGCTGTAATTTGGATAAAGGAATAACCTCGACCTCTTCAAACGCTTTATCCTCTTTCAAAGATTCAATAACTTGCGCAAAGTTGACGACTTCTTCATTCGTTAGACCGCTATCTTTATGGAACACTGCAAATAGCGGGATTCCTCCGTCATTCGGAAAGTACTTTTCAAGCTGGTGGGCAGCCACAATGGAAGGCGCGTCAGACGGTAGGCCTGCGTCTTTATTGGCAACGACGTTTTCTTTGCTTCCCGGTGCAATTGCGGATAGCAGAACTGTAAACACAAGCCAAATTCCGATAGAGATCCACCAAATTCGCCTTCCTTTTAATTTTCCTTCAGTCATTAGCGTCTTCCTTCTCTCTCAATAAGAAATGTCACTAAAACAAATAGCACAAAGCTGATGAGCAGAACGCTTCCACCGACAATATAGAAGATAAGTGAGAATGTTTCATTTACACCGAACGGGTTCATAAATTGGAGCCACATTCCTGCCGTCAGACCGATGGATCCGATAATTGCGGTCCAACCATGAGCGGCAACCATCTTTTTCGCACGGACTTTGTAGATTTTGTAGAAGACACCCCAAGCGAAGACAGATAACCAACCGACGACGAGGATGTGCGCATGAATCGGACGGAAGGCGTACGATCCAGCCCCTGCCATATGGGATCCTAAAAATGCCCCGATTACTCCAAAGATCGCTGATATCCTAATAAGCCGTATACTCCATTTTTCTTGCATGTCATTTCCTCCTGTTTCGTTCATGTTATACCCTTATCTTAAAGAGCCAACATGAACGGAACATGAACAGAACATTACAATTTAGGAAGCGTGACCGTAAATGTCGTTCCTACCTCTTCCTCACTATCGATTTCTATGCGGCCCTCATGGAGCTTCACGACTTGATGGACAATGGAGAGTCCGAGCCCTGTCCCCTCGACTTCCTGCGTCCTGGAATGGTCGACTCGGTAAAAACGATCAAACAGCCTGCTCAAATGTTGAGCTGCGATTCCTGCCCCGTTGTCCTGAATTGTGACTTTCACTTTATCCGTTCCATCTGTCAGGCGAATGTCGATTTCTCCACCCGTCTCCGTATATTTCAACGCATTGGAAAGCAGATTCTCCCATACCTTTTCTAGAAAAGCAGGATCCCCTGTTATATCGGCTTCATCCAGCTCCATGACAAGCGACATCTGCTTTTCCTCCAAAAGCCATCTTTGCTTACGAATGACTTCTTTTAATTGCTCATCCAAACGGAATTTGATTGGTTTCAAAGGGGACTCTAATTGGTCGAGCGACGTTAATAGCAATAATTGCTTCGTCAATGAAGAGAGTCGCTCCGTCTCGGAATGAATAACTTTTGCGTAGCTTTTCCGCTCCTGTTCGGGCAATTCACTATCCATCAGCAAATTGGCGTATCCTTTAATGTTGAGCAAAGGCGACTGGAAATCATGTGAAACATCGCTGATGAATTCCTTACGCATCCGATCATTTTCACTGAGCTTCTCGGTCATACGCTGAAAACTTTGTGCTAGCTGGCCGATTTCATCCCTCCGATGGATATCAAGTGTGCCCGTGAATTTCTCGTCGCCGACCTTTTTTGCTGCCACAGTCAGCTTCGTAATTGGCTCAATCAATTTCTTCGCGACAATCAACATAGATAAAAGACTGACAATCGCCATGACGACGACCATGCCGCCCAATAGAAAATGGACTTCCGTGAACAGCATTTTAATATTCGGTCTCATGAAAAGTGCATACGCTTCCCCATTATATGTAAATGGAACGCCTACTGTGTTTGCGAGTTGGTCGGAGAAAAAGCCGGTCATGAATGTCTCCGTCTCTAAATCCCTCATACCGTGGTATAGTTGTCTATCCAGTACCTGTTCCACTGATGCGGTCCTTAAATTCTCCACCCGAAATGGCGCACCATACATGCTTGCCTCCCGATTTTTATTCACGATGAATAATTTATAGCCGGAGGCAGCCTGCGTTCTAAAATAGCTTGCTAAATCGGAAGGCTTCTCCGTCTCGATGTAGTCAGCAATTGCGAGTGCAATATCCATGTTCTTAGCGTCATTTTGCCCTTTCAATTGCTGATGATAATATGTATTCACTATGAGAAAAGCAATGACAGCACTCGTCAGCATTATGCCTGTTGTGAAGGAAAGGAATTTTCCATAAAGGGACCTCATGTTCCGGACACCTCAAGCTTATAGCCAACTCCGCGGACTGTTGTTATACGAATGTCATCAGGCAGCCCTTCCAGCTTATCGCGCAGCCGTTTGATATGGACGTTCAGTGTCTGCTCATCCCCTTCATAATCGAAGCCCCATACGCGCTCAATAAGGAAGTCACGTTCAAACACTTGGTTCGGCTTGGAGGCTAGAACAGACAGCAATTCAAACTCCTTCAATGGAAGCAACAACACTTTTTTCCCAATTGACACTTCATAGCTTTGTCTGTTGATCTTAAGCGGCCCTGTCTGTATGAGCACATCGACTGCTTTGTCATACCTCCGTAAGATGGCATTGATCCTGAACAAAAGCTCCCTCGGCTCAAATGGTTTAACGACATAATCATCGGACCCCGCCAAAAAGCCTTTTTCTTTATCCTCCAGCTCGCCTTTCGCTGTCAGCAATAATACAGGTATATCAGCTTCCGATCGCAGCCTCTTCGTCAACTCAAATCCATCCATCCCGGGCATCATTACATCAACAACCGCCAAGTCTGGAAGTTGTTCCTCTAGCTTCGCAAGTGCCTGTGCACCATTAGCAGCCTTGATCACTTCATACCCCGCTTGGGATAAATGGATATTTACCAACTCCAAAATATTTGGATCGTCGTCCACGACAAGTATTTTCATATTTATCTTCCTTTTCCTTTTAAATACTTCCGGATCTCTGCATTAAGCAGCCCTGAAACCATCAGTATGACAGCCGTCAAATAAAACCACAAAACGAGCAGGATGATTCCGGACAGCTGTCCATAAAGCCTTGTATAATCAACATTTGCCACATAGCTTCCGAAAAATAGTGAGAACAGCTGCCAGCCGATTGCAGAGAAAATCGCTCCCGGCAATACTTCCTTCACTTTCATTCTACCTGTCGGAACAACTTTGTAAAACAATAGGAAGAACAGGAACAAAAACAATGTCCCAAGACCCCACTTCACCATCGGCCATACAGTCTTCCAGCCGTGCCATTGCTCGACCGTATCATAATAGGTCACGACTTCATGCAAAGCTCTCTCCACTAACGGAAGGAATAGTGACAAGGAAAGGATCAGCATGAATAACAAAGTGACGCCCAAATCCCGAATCAGCACTTTCCAAAAAGCATATCGTCTGACATAGCCATATGCCTGGTCCAAGGAGCGTGCCAATGATTGCACAGCAACCGACGACAGCCAAAATGCGGCTGCCAAACTTGTGTATAACACGTTCCCTTGCACCTTGAAAATAATCGCCTGTACATTCTGCTCAATGATCACATAAGCCTCACTTGGAGCAAACGGCCGAAGAAACGCCAAAAACATCTCTTCATCTACAGGCAAATAACTAAGCAAGGAGAACAGGAATATGAGAAAAGGAAACATCGATAACAGTAAATAATACGCCGTCTGCGCCGCCTGATCAAAAAAACGCTCTTTGAAAAACCTCTTCGCTACATTGCTTACAATCACCTTCTCTCACCTCCTCCCTTCAATATACCCTATTCTTCCAGAAGAAATTGAATGCGTGAAAATTAATTGGTTGTGGATTGCTGGGGTGGACTTTGGATGGATTGTATTGGGAGTTGAGGAGCTTGCTTTGGACGCGGGTGGGCTTGTTTTGGGAGAGGAAGGTACCTCTTTGGACGTGTGGAAGCATGCTTTGGGAGAGGAAGGCATCTCTTTGGACGCTTAGAGGCTTGTTTTGGACGCGCGGATGCCTGCTTTGTACGAGGGAGGCTTCTCTTTGGACGCGCGGATGCCTACTTTGGACGAGGGAGGCTTCTCTTTGGACGCGCGGAGGCTTACTTTGGAGGGAGGCAGCTCTTTGGACGCGCGGAGGCTTACTTTGGACGAGGGAGGCTTCTCTTTGGACGCGCGGATGCCTGCTTTGTACGAGGGAGGCTTCTCTTTGGACGCGCGGAGGCTTACTTTGGACGCGCGGATGCCTGCTTTGGACGAGGGAGGCTTCTCTTTGGACGCACGGAGGCTTGTTTTGGACGAGGGAGGCATCTCTTTGTACGCGCGGAGGCTTGCTAAGCTGTAATTGGATTTCAATAATATTAAACACAAAAAAACCACCCCCACAGGGATGGTCTTTGCCCGGCGACGTCCTACTCTCACAGGGGGAAGCCCCCTACTACCATCGGCGCTGAAGAGCTTAACTTCCGTGTTCGGTATGGGAACGGGTGTGACCTCTTCGCCTTCGTCACCAGACTATGTATGAACGATGCTTGTTCGTTCAAAACCGGATAAAACCAACATTGTTGCCGAACTCAAGTTCAACCGTATTTCTTAACTGATAAGGTTAAGTCCTCGATCGATTAGTATCCGTCAGCTGCACGTGTCGCCACGCTTCCACCCCGGACCTATCCACCTCATCTTCTTTGAGGGATCTTACTTACAAATGTAATGGGAAATCTCATCTTGAGGGGGGCTTCATGCTTAGATGCTTTCAGCATTTATCCCGTCCACACATAGCTACCCAGCGATGCCTTTGGCAAGACAACTGGTACACCAGCGGTGTGTCCATCCCGGTCCTCTCGTACTAAGGACAGCTCCTCTCAAATTTCCTGCGCCCGCGACGGATAGGGACCGAACTGTCTCACGACGTTCTGAACCCAGCTCGCGTACCGCTTTAATGGGCGAACAGCCCAACCCTTGGGACCGACTACAGCCCCAGGATGCGATGAGCCGACATCGAGGTGCCAAACCTCCCCGTCGATGTGGACTCTTGGGGGAGATAAGCCTGTTATCCCCGGGGTAGCTTTTATCCGTTGAGCGATGGCCCTTCCATGCGGAACCACCGGATCACTAAGCCCGTCTTTCGACCCTGCTCGACTTGTAGGTCTCGCAGTCAAGCTCCCTTATGCCTTTGCACTCTACGAATGATGTCCAACCATTCTGAGGGAACCTTTGGGCGCCTCCGTTACACTTTAGGAGGCGACCGCCCCAGTCAAACTGCCCACCTGACACTGTCTCCTGCCCGGATCACGGGCAAGGGTTAGAAGTCCAATACAGCCAGGGTAGTATCCCACCATTGCCTCCTCCGAAGCTGGCGCTCCGGATTCCAAGGCTCCTACCTATCCTGTACAGGCTGCACCGGAATTCAATATCAGGCTACAGTAAAGCTCCACGGGGTCTTTCCGTCCTGTCGCGGGTAATGCGCATCTTCACGCATATTATAATTTCACCGAGTCTCTCGTTGAGACAGTGCCCAGATCGTTACGCCTTTCGTGCGGGTCGGAACTTACCCGACAAGGAATTTCGCTACCTTAGGACCGTTATAGTTACGGCCGCCGTTTACTGGGGCTTCAATTCGAAGCTTCGCTTGCGCTGACCTCTCCTCTTAACCTTCCAGCACCGGGCAGGCGTCAGCCCCTATACGTCACCTTACGGTTTTGCAGAGACCTGTGTTTTTGCTAAACAGTCGCCTGGGCCTATTCACTGCGGCTCTCTCGGGCTTTAACACCCTACCAGAGCACCCCTTCTCCCGAAGTTACGGGGTCATTTTGCCGAGTTCCTTAACGAGAGTTCTCTCGATCACCTTAGGATTCTCTCCTCGCCTACCTGTGTCGGTTTGCGGTACGGGCACCTCCCGCCTCGCTAGAGGCTTTTCTTGGCAGTGTGAAATCAGGGACTCCAGGGATAATTCCCCTTGCCATCACAGCTCAATGTTATAGGAACGGGATTTGCCTCGTTCCACACCTCACTGCTTAGACGCGCATGACCAACAGCGCGCTCACCCTATCCTTCTGCGTCCCCCCATTGCTGATAACGGCGGGGAGGTGGTACAGGAATATCAACCTGTTATCCATCGTCTACGCCTTTCGGCCTCGACTTAGGTCCCGACTAACCCTGAGCGGACGAGCCTTCCTCAGGAAACCTTAGGCATTCGGTGGAAGGGATTCTCACCCTTCTTTCGCTACTCATACCGGCATTCTCACTTCCAAGCGCTCCACCAGTCCTTACGATCTGGCTTCGACGCCCTTGGAACGCTCTCCTACCACTGACACCAAAGGTGTCAATCCGCAGTTTCGGTGATCCGTTTAGCCCCGGTACATTTTCGGCGCAGCGCCACTCGACCAGTGAGCTATTACG
>NZ_CM147850.1:4057500-4125000 GCF_055808055.1 Sporosarcina sp. QA0331 | reverse complement strand
AAAGGAGAAATTTCAACTGGATGTCCGTAAATGAATGTAGGTTGAACGAGTTGCTCTTCCACTTTCTGTTCGAAGAATTCATTCAGAATATGACCGACTTCCATCATATCGGTAATTTCAACGCCGTGCTCTTTCGCAAGACTACGGGCCTCTTCAACAGACATCTCTTTCCAGAAGTCCACGCCTGTATATTCCTTAACCGCATCAGCCATGTGCAGACGCTTCCAGCCTGGAGATAGGTCGATGATATCTTCCCCGTACTTCACTTGCGTTGTGCCCAATACATCTTGCGCGATATGAGCAATCAAGTTCTCCGTGAGTTCCATGATGTCTTTATAGTCAGCATAAGCTTCATATAGTTCAATCATCGTGAATTCTGGGTTATGTCTTGTAGAAATCCCTTCATTACGGAAAACGCGGCCAATTTCATAGACTTTTTCAAGTCCGCCGACAATAAGACGTTTCAAATGAAGTTCAATCGCAATACGCATATATAGCGTCATGTCCAAAGCGTTGTGATGCGTGATGAATGGACGAGCTGTAGCTCCTCCTGCAATCGAGTGCAGCATCGGAGTCTCAACTTCAAGGAAGCCCTGTCCATCCAAATAGCGGCGCATCGATTGGATGATACGGCTTCTAGTGATGAAAGTCTCTCTGCTTTCTTCCGACATGATCAAGTCTAAATAGCGCTGGCGATATCTTTGTTCGATATCCTTCAATCCGTGGAATTTATCCGGCAATGGACGAAGTGCTTTCGTGAGGAATGTGAATTCAGTTACCTTAATAGAAAGTTCGCCGACTTTCGTTTTAAAGACGTTTCCTTTGATTCCGACAATATCCCCTAGATCCGCATGGCTAAATAAGTCATAGGCCTCTTCGCCGACTGCATCTTGACGGACGTAGATTTGAATCTGACCGCCTAGGTCTTGGATATGGGCAAAGCCCGCCTTCCCTTTGCCACGCTTCGTCATGATCCGTCCTGCAATTTTCACTTCATGCACTGTTTCATCCAATTCCTCTTTAGAAAGCTCTTCATAAGCTTCGCGGATTTCATTGGACAGGTGCGTCCGCTCAAATCTGGCACCGAATGGATCTAAACCGTTCTCCCGCATTTCTTCCATCTTCTGGCGTCTCACCAAAAGCTGATCGTTCAATTCATCCAAATGGGACATTTCCTTCACTCCTTCATAGTTATCCCTCACGCCGGATGGCATGTTCTTATTGTACACAAACTCTTTATGTAAAAAAAGCCGCCACTATAATGGCGGTTGCATCACAGTTGCTGCTTGAATTCATCAGCTTTCTTCCAAAGTACAACGCCATCGTCATCGGCAACTGTAAACGGATTTCCCGTTACAGGATGTCCGATTGTAGGCGCGATTTCCAATAAAGGCACGAGAACAAAAGCCCGTTCACCCATTCTCGGGTGCGGCACAGTTAAATTCTCCGCTTCAATATTGTCGTTATTATACAGTAAAATGTCAAGGTCGACAGTCCGAGGACCCCATCTAATGTCCCGCACACGACCTAAACCGTTCTCAATAAGTTGGCATGCCGACAATAATTCATATGGATCCAATGAGGTTTCTACACAGACGACCAAGTTCAAGAAGTCCGCCTGATCCGTATAACCGACAGGTGCAGTTTCATAGATTGAGGACACGTTCGACACTTCGATCTTCTCTTGCGAATGAAGTGATCGAACAGCCTCCGAAAGATGATGCAGCCTATCTCCGATATTGGATCCTACGGAAATGTACGCCGTATTCATGAAATTTGTCCTCTTGTAATATCTACGGATACCGAGGCGTAGTGCCCCCGTATCGGCGGATCAGGTTTGATCAAAACAACTCGAACGCCGTTGACTTGCTTAGCGAATCGCTCCAAAATGGTGCGGGAAATTTCCTCTGCAACGGATTCAATCAGTTTCTTCGGCTCCCCTTCGATTACAGCTCGACAAACCTCAAACACTTCTGCGTAATTGACCGTCTTCTTCAAATCATCCGTAGCACCTGCTTCGGCTAAATCAACAGCTAGCGATACATTGGCGCGGAAACGCTGCCCTAACACCGTCTCTTCCTCCAATGCGCCATGATAGCCGTAAAACTCCATTTCATTCAAATGAATATAATCCATCCTTGCATCCTCCGTTTCTCGATCAGTCGACGTTTACTTCCGTCTTGCCAGCTAACACGTCCATCATTCTTACCATACGAGAGATCTCTTTTACGTCATGCACCCGCACCATATGACAGCCGCGCTCGATGCCATAGCAAACCGTTGCGCCAGTTCCTTCCATCCGCTCATCGACCGGCAAATCTAGGATGTTGCCGATCATCCTTTTCCGGGATGTGGCAAGCAAAAGCGGGTATCCCATATCTGATATGCGGCGCAGTCCTTGCATCGCCAATACATTCTGCCTCGTGTCTTTCGCAAAGCCGATGCCTGGGTCAAGCCAAATATTGTATTCCGGCACACCCGCCTTGCGCGCAATTTCCACACTTTCCTCCAAGTCCGCAATCATTTCTTCCATGAACGGTCCAGCATACTCCGCTTCTTCCCGATTATGCATGAGGATGATCGGTGCCCCGTGGGCGGCCGCCACTTCCGCGATCCTCGGCTCACGTTTCGCGCCCCATACATCATTGACGATCTTTGCGCCTGCTTTCAGGGCAGCATCCGCCACGTCCGCCTTATACGTATCGATTGAAATGACACAGTCCAATTCCCGAACTAACGCCTCGATCACTGGAATCGTACGCTCAAGCTCCATATCGAGCGAGACTGGAGCATGCCCAGGTCGCGTCGACTCACCGCCAATATCAATGATTTTCGCCCCATCTCGAAGCATTTCTTCCGCATGCTTCAATGCTGCATCGATTTGTCCGTATTTGCCCCCATCTGAAAAAGAGTCCGGCGTGACATTCAAGATGCCCATTACAGCCGTCTCCTTTTTGAAGTCAAATTCGGTATTTCCTAAACGGTATATTTCTTTCGCTTTCGATAATTCCATGACTTTACCCTTCTTTCATTTCATCAATCGCCTGCCCGTACAACCGATGCAATTTTTGATAATAAACACCTGAAGCTCCAGGCATTGTCTGTGCGCCTATCGCAGACAAAGGGACAAGCTCTTGGATTGAGTTCGAAACGAATACTTCATCCGCCTGCTCGACGTCACTCTTCATAAAAAGCCCGATATGTACATCCATTCCGACCTGCGCCCCAAGCTCCAATATGAAGGCTCGCGTAAGACCTGGCAAAATCCCTGTTTCTACAGACGGTGTATATAGCGCCCCGTCCTTCACCCAAAACACATTGGATGTCACTCCTTCAGCGACATGTCCATGCGATGTAAGGAAGATTCCTTCAAGCTCCTTCAAAGATGGCAGCTCCAAACGTCCGCGTACATTGTTAAGGAAGTTATGCGATTTATGGCGGAGACGGCTTTCTGGAAGATTCCTTTCCGTCTCGAGCCACACAGCCTTCTTTTCCGTTCTTCGCGGTGTTGCCGCAAGCTCTTTCCGGAACAGAATGACATTCGGCGACTCGTACTCAGAAGGAGCCAACCCGATATCATGCACGCCCGCAGACACATTCAACCGGAAATACCCATCTTGTCTCCCCGACCGGACATGAAGGCCTTGAACGGCATCCAAAATCTCTTCATCCGAGTAAGGCATCGCAATCCGGTATTCATGCAATGCCGCACGAAGTCGTTCCATATGCTCTTTGAATAAAAACACATGTCCTTCATACGTTCTGAATGTCTCAAAAAAGCCTGCACCGTATAAAAACCCGTGATCAAACGGGGATATCCGCAATTGCTCCGCCTGTTCAAATTCACCGTTCATCCAACATAACATGGAGGTGCTCCTCCTTTCATTCTACCGCTTCGGCCATTTCCTTCGCCTGCCAGAGCGCTCTCGCTTTGTTGAGCGATTCCACGTATTCCGCTTCCGGATCAGAATCAGCGACTAAACCGGCACCTGCTTGTATATGGGCAACCCCGTCTTTTATATACGCTGTCCGAATGACGATATTCAATTCCATATCACCATTAAAGCCAACCCAGCCGATTGATCCTGTATACAAACCTCTCCGCGTCGGCTCCAATTCCTCGATGATTTCCATCGTACGGAGCTTCGGTGAGCCGGTGATTGACCCTCCAGGAAATACACCTTTAATGATAGCGGCGTTCGATAATTCGGGAGATGCCGTCCCTCTTACATTTGAAACGAGATGCATAACATGCGAATACCGCTCAATGACCATGAATTCATCCGTTTCCACTGTTTCCGGCACGCACACTTGCCCGAAATCCTCTAACTCCTGTTCGACAAGCATAATATGCTCGCCTTTCTCCTTCTCATTGGAGAGCAAATCCTTCTCAAACGCTTCATCTTCGATTTTCGTCGCCCCTCTCGGCCTCGTTCCTCCGATCGGGCGCGTGCTCAATTCCGTGCCCCGTTTCTTAAGCAGCAATTCCGGTGAGCCGGAGACGACAGCGAATTCCTTCGCCCCGATTGACGCCATATAAGGCGATGGATTGAAAGATCGCAATGCTTCGTACATCGATAGCGGATCGGCGGAAAGCAGCTTTGATTGCCGGACGGACAGATTGACTTGATTGACATCCCCATCCGCAATATACTGCTGGACATCTCGAACCATTTGTTCGAATTGAGGTCCGGTCACTGACACTTCCACATTTTCAGGTCTTGTATAGTCGATTGTGAGATCGGTTGTCGTTATGACGCGATTGTTCAATCCCACTTCTGCCGCATCCATCCATTCCTTTTCCACTTCCGACGCATCCAACCCGCGCCCAGGCAGCGTCATGAAATAGACAGTTTCCGTAATCTGATCAAGAACTGCCCAACGATCAAACAAATAGAAGAAGACATCCGGCGTATCGAGATCATCCACAGTCATTTCTGGGATCGGCTCATACGTCCGTGCATAATCATAACTGATGAAGCCGATAGCACCTCCTTGGAAATCCGGCAACTCCGGTACATTGTCCATCTTCATCGATTCGATGAATGTAGATGCTAGTTCAAGAGGATCGCCTTCCCGTACTTCTTTCGTCCCATCACGCCATTCGAGCTCCAATGATTGAGACTGGTTGCTCGTTAGCGTAACTAGCGGGTCGACACCCGCAATGCATAGCTTGCCCGTGCGTCCGCTTTCCAGCAAAACATGCTGTTCTACCGTTTTCGCAAGTTCTTTATAGGCATAAAAAAATTGCTCCTTCGTCATTTTGGCCATCTTGTAATCAGGATGCAATCTATCCATTTCGTTTTTCCCCCAACTTCTCATAATATAGCTATCTTAACGTTTATAGTGTTGTTTAGGCTAGCTTTAGAACCCAAAAAAGAGAGCCCCCATGAGCTCTCTCCTTCATCAATCCTTCTCTTATTCTTCTTCAAAATGATAAAGCGGGGTGCTTAAGTATCTTTCGCCGTTCGACGGAAGGATGGCGACGACTTTTTTTCCTTTTCCAAGCTTTTCTGCAACTTGGAGAGCCGCGAAGATCGCCGCTCCGGAAGACACGCCGCCTAAGATGCCCTCTTCACGTGCTGCTCTTCTTGCCGTATCATACGCTTCATCGTTCGTCACTTGGATAATCTCATCGTAAATGTCCGTGTCGAGCACTTTCGGGACGAAGCCCGCACCGATTCCTTGGATTTTATGCGGTCCTGGTTTTCCACCTGAAAGGACTGCCGAATCGGTAGGTTCCACAGCGATGATTTTCACTTCTGGGAAGCGCTCTTTCAACACGCTGCCCGCCCCGGTAATCGTGCCTCCCGTGCCAATGCCCGAAATGAATGCATCTATACGATCGAGCGCATCTGCAATTTCCGGTCCTGTCGTCAGACGGTGCACTTCCGGATTTGCTTCGTTATTGAATTGCTGTGGCATGAACCAGCCGTTCTTCTCGGCAAGCTCTTCCGCTTTGCCGATTGCCCCTTTCATCCCTTCCGCTCCTGGTGTAAGGACGAGGTCAGCACCGTATGCACGCAATAGATTCCGGCGTTCCATACTCATCGTATCCGGCATGACCAGTACTGCCTTATACCCTTTTGCTGCTGCAATCATCGCGAGACCGATGCCTGTATTTCCACTCGTTGGCTCAATAATTGTACTGCCTTCCTTCAATTCCCCCGACCTTTCAGCAGCTTCAACCATCGCAAGTGCAATCCTGTCTTTGACGCTTGATCCCGGATTGAAGTATTCCAGTTTCAAATAAATTTCCGCACTGTCCGGATTCGCTAGACGATTCAACTTGACGAGCGGTGTTTTTCCAACTAGGTCCGCAATCGTGTTTCCGACTTTACTCATTCCTACCCACTCCTAATCCCTACTTATTTGATATGTTTTATTGTATTAATAGTACACCTGGATTGTGAGCACTGTCAATCTTTTATAGCCCCTTTATCCTTTCCCTCTTTCCATGTGTATAATCTAAAAAAGCTGTTCAGAACCACTCTTTCATAATGGGTTCCAAACAGCTATTTATTTTCCGTAAAACCATTTCGCATCGAATTCTTTCCAGAACGCCTCCGGATTGACCGATTGCGGAAGCTGCTCGATGGCCAACTCGCGTTTAATATGATCTTTCACTTCATTATAGGAGAACGCCCTGCCTTCAACTACTTCATTCACAAGGATAATAGCATATGTACCGTTTTGAAGTTCGATAGCATCTCCAATCTTGCCTTCTTTCAATTTTGATGCAGCTTTGTAGATTGCAGGATCGATAGTCTCGGTCTCTGCGTTAATATAGCCTATGTCACCGCCTAAACTGGCAGAAGCCAGGTCGGTCGACAGCTCTTTGGCCAAGGCATCGAAGCTTGATCCTTTCGATAACTCATCGAGTGCCTGCTCCGCTTCCTCCTTTGTCGGAACGATAATGACGGAAGTTCGATAGGCAGTCAATATATTATAGAGAGACTCGTTTTTCTCATAAAATGATTTTACTGATGCATCATCGATGACCACATCATTCGACAATACTTTCTCTAAAATAAGGTTTGCACGGATTTTTTGCCGAGTTTGCTCGACATCCATACCTGAATGCGATCGGCCGTCCACCGAAGTGATCAGCGCGAGTTCAAGTTCAATCTCCTCGTCGGTCACTTTGATGCCGTATTTCTTTGCCGCCGTTTCCATCACCTTATTATTGACTAGGTCAAGAAGAACTTCTCGTCCAACTTCCTTTTCCATAGCAGTCATCCATTCGGCTCTCGTAATCGCTTCGCCCGCTACCGAAGCAACCTCTTCATCGGGTTGCTTCGATTTGTCGGGGATGAGCCATCCAATTAACCAAAGGACATTACTAGCAAGAAGGATGCCGATCAAAATAAGAAGCGGCTTCGTTTTCAATCTTCTTTTTTGAGAGCCCGTCTCCTGGACGTTACGACTTTGACCGTATTTCATCGATAAATCCTTCAAGTTCTTCTTTCGTAAACAAATACTTCTCCAAACAGAAGTGGCACTGCGCTTCCGCTTGTCCGTCCTCATCGATCATGTCTCGGATTTCCTGCTCGCCCAGCCCCTTGATCGCATTGCCGAAACGTTCTTTCGAGCAATTGCAGCGGAACGCAACGTCCATCTTATCAAGGATTTCAACATTCTCTTTCCCTAATACTTCTCCAAGTACTTCTTCCGGTGTCATACCACGGTCAATCATTCTGGAAATCGGTTCAACATTTGCCAGCTTTTCTTCAAGTCTGCTTATCGTCTCTTCCGTTGCCCCCGGCATCACTTGGATGATGAAACCGCCTGCAGCTTTGACCGTATTGTCCGGATTGACGAGGACACCTAACGCCACTGCAGAAGGGACCTGTTCCGAAACGACGAAGTATTGGGTGAAGTCTTCCGCTATTTCACCGGAAACAATCGGAACTTGCCCAGTGAAAAAGTCCCGTAACCCAAGGTCTTTCACAACCGACAGCATCCCTTCCGTACCGACCGCGCGTCTGACGTCAAGTTTCCCGTTTTCATTCAAATCAAAATGGGTTTGCGGATTCGTAATATATCCTTTTACGTCACCATTTGCATCAGCATCGATGACAATCGGTCCGGACGGTCCGTTCCCCTCGACTTTAATCGTCAGTTTTTCCTCGCCTTTCAGCATCGCACCCATCATAAGGCCCGCTGTCATCGTCCGGCCCAAAGCAGCTGTAGCTGTCGGCCATACATGATGCTTCTTCTGCGCCTCACCTACTGCGTTTGTCGAATTCACCGCATACGCACGAATAGTCCCTTCAAAAGCTAATGCTTTTATCAAATAATCACTCATCTATTTTCTACTCCCTTCAAACATTTCTTTCGTAGATCAAATGAAGTCCTTTCAACGTAAGGAAATTATCTACGATGTCAATTACTTTTGTTTCACTGGCAATTAATTCGGCAAGTCCGCCTGTCGCAATTACAGTCGGCTCCACCTTACTTTGTGCTTTCATCCTTCCGACAATACCTTCGACAAGACCAACATATCCGAAAACAATTCCTGCCTGCATCGCGGAAACAGTGTTTTTGCCGATAATATCATCCGGCCGCGTCAATTCAACACGCGGCAATTTGGATGCCCGATCAAACAAGGCCTCCATGGAGATGCCGATGCCAGGCGCAATCGAACCTCCCATATACTCTCCCTTTTCATTCACATAACAGAATGTCGTCGCAGTTCCAAAATCGACGATAATCAGCGGAGAACCATAATCGTGAATAGCTGCAACCGCATTAACGATACGGTCCGCGCCAACTTCGCGCGGATTTTCATATTTTATATTCAATCCTGTTTTGACGCCAGGACCAACGATGAGCGGACGCAAATTGAAATAATTTCTGCACATCTGCTCCAGCGGAAACATAACCGGCGGAACGACAGAGGAAATGATAATGCCATTTATATCTTCAAAACTGAGGCCGACATGGGTAAACAGCGCTTTCACGGACATGGCGTATTCATCTTCCGTTCTTTGCCTGTACGTTTCCATGCGCCAATGATGTTTCAACTCACCTTTGTCATAGACGCCAAGAACGATATTCGTATTACCTGTATCCAATACTAAGATCATATTCTTTTCCTCGCTAACATTCGTCATTTTCCAAAACATCATAACATAACAGGCATAAATAAAAACAGTCGACTGCCTTAAAAAGCAGTCGACTGGAATGTTATCTTTCAGGATTGCGCTGTAACGTTAATCCCTTCTATGTTCATCGATCGATGGAAGAGATTGCTCTCCACCATTCTCCTTCGGCAAATCTCCGATGGATGGATCTGCAGGCGCACCTGTCGAATCCGAATGCACGGTGTCTTTTTCATTATCAGCGACCGCGTCATCCGATTTCTTTTGTGAACCATTTCCGTTTTGATCATATGAACGCTCCGGCAATGTACCGTGGTCTTTCAAATGATTGATCTGCTCGGCATCCAATGTTTCCACATCAAGAAGCGTCGTAGCAATCAAGTCGAGCAAGTTGCGATTCTCTGTCAGAATCTTTTTAGTGCGATCATATTGTTCCTTAATGATACGCTGCATTTCTTGATCAATTTCATATGCAATTGAATCAGAGTAGTTTTGTTCGGAATTAAAGTCTCTGCCCAGGAAGACGTTTCCGCCTTGCGCCTGGCCAAATTGCATCGGTCCGAGCTTATCGCTCATACCGTATTCCGTCACCATGGAACGTGCAATACCTGTAGCGCGTTGGAAGTCGTTATGCGCTCCAGTGGAAACTTCCCCGAGTACAACCTCTTCCGCTACACGGCCTCCAAGGAGTCCAGCAATTTTGTCGAGAAGTTCAGGCTTCGTCATGAAGTATCGGTCCTCTTTCGGCAACATAACCGCGTATCCACCGGCCTGGCCGCGAGGGACAATCGTCACCTTATGGACGATTTCTGCGTCATCCAACATGAGTCCGACAACGACGTGACCCGCTTCGTGGAATGCAACGATGTTCTTTTCCTTTTCAGAAATGACACGACTCGTTTTAGCTGGTCCCGCAATAACGCGGTCAGTCGCTTCATCGATATCTGCCATGTCGATTTTCGCTTTTCCACGTCTAGCTGCCACTAATGCAGCTTCGTTCAATAAGTTCTCCAAGTCAGCACCCGAGAATCCCGGAGTACGTTGCGCAAGAGCTTTCATATTGACTGATTCGTCAAGCGGCTTGTTACGCGCATGTACTTTCAGCACTGCTTCACGGCCTTTGACATCCGGACGACCGACTGTAATCTGACGGTCGAAACGTCCTGGGCGAAGAAGCGCTGGGTCAAGGATATCCGGGCGGTTCGTTGCAGCAACGATGATGATTCCTTCGTTACCATCGAATCCATCCATTTCGACTAAGAGTTGGTTCAATGTTTGTTCACGCTCATCATGTCCGCCTCCGAGACCAGCGCCCCGTTGACGTCCAACTGCGTCGATTTCATCGATAAAAATAATACACGGCGCATTCTTTTTCGCGTTCTCAAACAAGTCGCGGACACGGGATGCACCGACCCCGACAAACATTTCAACGAAATCCGAACCGGAGATCGAGAAGAACGGAACACCGGCTTCACCGGCAACCGCACGTGCCAAAAGCGTCTTACCTGTACCAGGAGGTCCAACCAAAAGGATCCCTTTCGGAATACGTGCTCCAAGTTCAGCAAATTTACGGGAATCTTTCAAGAAATCCACAACTTCTTCAAGCTCGGCTTTCTCTTCATCCGCTCCTGCAACGTCTGTGAATCTGACTTTTTTGCGGTCATCAGAATGGAGCTTCGCCTTACTTTTTCCGAAATTCATCACTCGGCCGCCACCGCCGCCTTGTGCTTGATTCAAGAGGAAGAAGAATAGGATGATGATGATGATGAAAGGAACTAATCCTGTGAAGAAGGCTACCCATGCACTTGTTTCTGGTGCAGGTAGAATTTGGATTTCAGGGTTATTCGTTTTACCGGTAGCTTCGATATTTTGAATCACTTCCATAACAGAAGTATCGTTCATCAAAACATTCGTCGTGAATTTCTCTCCCTCTTCATAGCCCTTCAACGTACCTTCAACGGTCAGAACGTTACGAACCGGCTGAAGCGACATGGATTCAACATCGCCTTTTTTCAATGCTTCATAAAATTGATCATACCGAATCTCTTTCGTTTTCGGGTTTGGATTATTTAGTGAACTGAAAATCCCCATAATTGCAAGGAAGATCAATCCGTATAGTAGAAAGTATCGAAGTATACGATTCATCCCAAGCCTCCTCATTTCTTTCAACAGAAAACTATTGTAAATCTTATCATATAACAGATTCAACCTACAAAGGAAAAGCCTTTCTTTCATGCTCAGAAAACGGAATTATCTTTCAACCGTGTAGGTTTAGGGCTTCACAATCGTAGATGATAGTATGCCAACTTCGATCGGAATATGGAAAAAGCTTTCCATCGCCCCTTGTAAAGGTTTGTTGAAAAGCTTTCAGAAAGAGTAGATTTCCTTTTTCAATACACCGATATAAGGCAAGTTCCTATATTTTTCTGCGTAATCAAGCCCATACCCGACAACAAATGCATCTGGCACAAGGAATCCGACATAGTCTGCTTTTAAATCCACTTTTCGACCCGTTGGTTTGTCAAGCAACGTTACGATTTTAATGGATTTTGCTTTCCGGTATTTGAAAAGATCAACTAAATAATTCAATGTCTTACCGCTATCGATAATGTCTTCAATGATCAATACGTCGCGGCCTTCAACGCTTGTATTCAAGTCCTTGACAATTTTCACTTCTCCAGATGATACTGTCGCATTTCCATAGCTTGATACATCCATGAAATCTAATTCGATATACGCATCGATTCGTTTGATCAAGTCGCTCATGAAAGGCAATGCCCCTTTTAGGACACCGATCGCAAGCGGGAATTTATCTTGGTAATCAGCTGTCAGGACAGCACCAAGCTCCGCAATTTTCTCCTGGATCTGTTCTTCTGTGATGAGCACTTCTTCAATATCGTTTTGCAACATCGAGTTCCCTCTCTTTTCCGTTAAAATTTTACTTTACTTTCATTTTGAATATGTACTTTTCCCGTTCTGTTTTCCGATTCTTGAACTGGATGCCATATCGTACGCCAGGAATGGCGCAAATTTCATCGTGTGCAGTTGTGACAATCGGCAGTTTTCGCCGTTTTTCGGCGCCGATTTTTTCGTCAATGAACAATCTGGACAAACGCTTCGGTTGTGTCATACCCGGAAGCAATATGCGATCCCCGTCTTTTCTGCCCCTCACATAAAGCGGCAACTCGGATTCAGGAAAATCGAAATACATCGATTCGGCAGCTTCCACGTCACAGGCGTCCACATCGTTCCAATACAACAGCACATCTCCCCAACTTATCCATTCACCTTTTTGCAGCATTTGAATCGAATTTCCCGAAGCTTCCACATTTTTCACAATCGAAACCGTACCGTATTCTCTTACAAATCGGTATCCTTTTGGAAGGTCAATCGTCATGTTTCCGGCACTTGTGGAAAGATGGTGATGCAATTGATTCAAAAGTGCCGTGTTATATTCTACCTGCGTGGTTTCCCCATGGTAAAGATAATTCAATAGTAGTGGAATGAAGCGCTTTTGTAAAGCAGTGTGCATGGATTTGAACAGATCGGAGGGAAAGGTCGGAAGTCCATCTTTGGTGAACGTCACAATGGATGCAAAACGCTCTTTCGCCAAGCTGTTCAACAGCATTTCATCCTCCTGCAAGCTTGTTGTCATTTTAACGACATTCAGTGCTGCAGAAGGATTTTCAGACAAAATGGCCGGCGCTACACGATGGCGAAGCCGGTTCCGTAAATAGGCGTCACTTTCATTGCTTGGGTCTTCCCTAAATTGCTCTCCATGTTGCTCTACATACATTCGAAGCTCTTCCTTCATTGCAGGAAGAAACGGTCTAATAACGTTCCCTCCATCGACTCTTCGGCTCACCTGGATGCCGAGAGGGGCGCTTCCCTTGGACAATTGCATTAGCACTGTCTCCAACTGGTCCTCGGCATGATGGGCGGTTGCCAGTACATCATAGCACTCCGCCATCATCACATTTTTAAAAAATTCATATCTTCCAGCCCTGCAGACGTCCTGCACATTTCCGCCTTCCTCATTCAAGATGGAGGGTACAGGCACATTCCCTCCGAAAAAAGGAATCCCAAGCTTATCACAAATTCCCTTCACAAACTTGCCGTCATCTGCTGACTCTTTCCCGCGAAGCATATGATCGACATGGACAGCAGCCACTTCAATCCCCAATTTTTCGCGGAATAAAGCCATGAAAAGCAATAGTGCAACAGAATCTACTCCTCCCGAGCAAGCAATAAGAACTCTTCGGCCAGGTGACAGCAAACTCTCTTTATGAATGAAATCAATGATTTTCCTTTCAAACGCCTGCATATTCCGACCCTCCATGATGTTGAACTTTTGTCTCCCCCTATTCTACCCCATAACTTTTTCCCGGGAAATAAATCGATTTGTAGGCTTTATTGTCGTCCACTTCGGTAAAACATGTTCTACTTTCATTGCCAATACTGTTCTGTCATCCGCTACAACGCCAAATCTCCTCTCCATTTCAGACATAATGCGGTCTGCTAGCGGCTCACAAGCCAGATGCTCATACTTTTCCAATATTCCATAGATCGCATCTTCCTGCTTTTCCATCGAAACCGATCCATTGAACACGCCATCCGTCAGCATGACGATAATATCGCCTGATTTTAACTCTTCATTTGTCGCTTCCACGGAAAATGACGGAAGGAATCCGACAGGTACCGATTTACTGTCAAGCCGGAGGAAATCTTGGCCACGCTTAATATACGTACTCATCGACCCCGCTTTCCAAGACCATAGCCGTCCATCCTGTAAGTCGATCAACGCCAAATCCAACGTCGCATACATATCATCAAGCCCATTCAACGACATCATATAATGCAATGTGTGCATCGCCGTTTCCGGATCCATTTTCCGGTCCAAGCATTCTCGCATGAGGCGGATCACTTTCCGGCTTTCCCGATATGCGTTCATATCATGCCCCATGCCGTCCGACAGTAGAACAGCGGTGAGACCATCGTGGATTGGGAACACTTCATAAGCATCTCCAGCATGGAATGTCCCTCCGCCAGCAGTCGCCATAACTCCATATTCCAAAGAAAAACGGACAGCTGAGCAAAGCACGATTTGAATATGCGGGAAAGGATCTTGCAGCACGACAGTCTTCTCCACTTTAAACGGTTCACGATAGACTTCCTCTAAAAGCGGCAAGATGAGACGTTCTGCCACTGTTGTATCTGTTTCGAAATCCGAACGCCTTTCGGGGATTGAAATGACAATTCGATAAGCTCCCTTCTCTTCGGATAAAATATCAATCTGATAATATTCGATTTCCTGTGACTGCAAATGCTTCCCCAATTCCTCCTCTGCAAGATGGTTAACTGACAAATCGCCCTTAATATCATTCATGATTTTCTCTAAATGATTGCTCATATCCCTCAATTGCAACGCTAACATTTTCCGCCCATGCTGAAGCTGCCCCATTAGAAGATGGTTGGAAGCCGATTCCTCCAGTTCGGTGATCAAACCCGCAGAGCGGACGCATTTATATTTAATCCTCTCTTCGACGCGGTGGCGTGCCGCTTTCTTAGTCGCGGAATAGGTCCCTTCCCACTCATAAAGCAGACGAGCCATCCCTTCCTCATTTCCCTCCCAGCATTTCGAATATCTAAAACAGGACTGACAGATCGACGGGATGTTCTGTGCAGCATGTCCGTCATCCGAAGAGAAACGATCATTAACAAGATTGGACATAAATTCGGCAAACTGCTGAAAATCGGATAATTGCTCATCTAGACGATCGGTCAGCCATTGTTGCCGCTTCACTGAAATATCCTGCTGACCGCTAGGTGTAATCATTCGACTAAGCGGCTCCACTTTTTTTGTCGGAATGAAGAAAAATAAAAGTGTAGCTAATCCAATCGTAAAGAAATGGGAATTATCAAGCGGCAATGTAAAATCATATAACAGGAAGAAAACGGATACTGCAAAGCCGCCTGTTGCAATGCCCAATTTCCCGAGCCGGCGTAAAGCACCCGCAAAAAAACCGGTCATTCCATACACAGCCATCATGCCGGTAAATGATAATTCCGCAATTCCAGCAATCGCCGCAATCATCATTGCAATCGATGTGGAAAAAGGAAGACCGCCGGCAAGTGCCGCGAGCAAAATGGTTAGATGCAAAAGTAACCCTGAAATCGATATGGGGCCGACCATAAGATTGCCCATTCCCGTCGTCGCCATAATCCCTACAATGCATACCGCCCCAAGGCGTTCCGGCGACCACTGGCCGAAAAAGATGCGCTCCCGGTGAGGGAAAGCGACGAACAGGAAAAACGTCATGAACAGCGCCAACACTGCTTCGAAGCCAATCGTCAACTGCACGTCGACCGGCGTATGTCCACTATTCATAACAAACTGCCAAAGAAACTGAATTACAATAATCGTCCCTGCAACTGTTAATGGAATGGACTTCCGCATAAAAGGATGCTTGCTCACTACATTGAACAACAGCAATTGCATAAGATGGATCACTGCTTGTCCCACCCCTAGGAAAGCCCCTCCTGCAATTCCCCCGATAAATACATAAATGAGATGATTCCTAAAGCGGATCTGCGCTAACGCCCAAATTGGCAAGAAAAAAGGAACTGCGGCGTCAAACAGAACAGCTTGCGACAAGAAAAATGTACTCAGTAAAAAGAACACTGCCATCAATACATACATCTTCCGCTTTCCCACCGTATCGAACACCTGACGAATCTGCTGGCCCACCGGTCTTTCAAGATTGCCTATCATCTTCATCTCCACATTCCCCCTATGTCTACTTGTCCCTGAGTATACATAGGCCAAGCCAAAGAATTTGTCTGTTCCTGGCAAGCGGCACAAAAAAACTTTCGACTCGTTCCGAAGTCTTTTTCTATTTTCCAACGAAAGGTTGACAGACACCGTCGACCCATGTATTATGATTATTGTCGTTCAGAAACAATTGAACAACATGGCGGCGTAGCTCAGCTGGCTAGAGCGTACGGTTCATACCCGTAAGGTCGTGGGTTCGACCCCCTCCGCCGCTATAATGAAATGCGTAGGCGGCCTGCTTAGATGCGACAGGCATAAGAAAATCCGGCGTGTGGCGCTTTTTGCCACTTAGCCGGGTTTTCTTATGACCCCGAGCATCTGACCGCCGGAGCTAGACAATAACTCAAAAAAGCGTCCAGTCTCATGACTGGACGCTTTTTTTATAGTAGAAGCGCATAAATCACTGGATTTACGCATAAAACGAAAAAACTACGCATAACTTCATCCAAAAACGCATAAACTCCTGCAATCACTCATAAATCCTCGCAGACGCGCATAAACTCTACCAATCACGCATAACTCAATAACGTACTTCCAAACTTATCGAATCGACTCGATTTGTTCCTTATGATGCGAATCATGCCAAACAAAATCCGAGAAATATTCCTTTAATGTCAGAACGTGTTCCCCGATGTTGAACGGCTTCGTCCATTCCACTTCATCCAAACCTTCAAGCCATTCTACAATTTGTTGACGATGCTGTTTCGCCAATGCGATCACTTCGTCAAAGGAGTATTCTTTTGAAAGTTTTGCAGCCCTGTCATTAAATGGCCCCCACTCCACATTCTCAAGCTTCTCTGATTCTTTCATTCGCTGAAGCCGATTCTCCAAAGTGAACCTGTCCCATTCCGCCATATGCATAAGAATCTCTTTCGGCGACCATTTCCCTTCCTGATAAGGCGTATTCGCCTGTTGTTCAGTCAATGAGTGCAATGAATCCGCCCATTCCAAATACTTTCGTAGATTGCTCATAATTTCGTTCATTCCAATTCAGCCCCCTTTTTCATTATGCATTATTCGGCAGCTGTAGATTGAAATCCTTGTGAAATTTGTAGAAGTTTTTATGCGTGAATAAATTCAGTTATGAGCCTTTCAATGGAGTTATGCGCGTTTACCAACATTTATGCGCAACTGGAGCAACTTATGCGCATTTTACGAGATTTATGCGTTTATAAATCAATTTATGCGTACTTTATCGCACTATTGCATTCCGTCCACAAAAAAACGATCTGGCATCTTAAATAGATGCCAGATCGCTTATAACAGATTCACATTTCCACTAATTGAAACAGCCAGCAAGTTACCCTCTTCTTGCGCCACGGCCACCGCGTTTAGATTCTGTTGCTCTTTTCAAAGTTGAAAGGCGTTCTTCACTGTCTTTCATGAATTTCGCCATCTTTTGCTCAAAATTCTCTGGACGGTCATTATGGCTAGGACGGCCACCGCTGTGACGAGGACGTTGAGGGCGTTGAGGACGTTCAGCTTCCGGTTTCGCTTTTCTAATCGATAACCCGATTTTTCCGTCAGTGCCGACATTCATCACTTTCACTTCAACCATATCGCCTACTTTTAGGTGGTCATTGATATCCTTAACATAATTGTCCGCTACTTCACTAATATGGACCAGACCAGTTGAACCGTTCGGCAGTTCGACGAACGCACCGAAGTTTGTGATCCCTGTAACTTTCCCCTGTAACTTGCTGCCTACTTCAATTGACATAAAAAAAATGCTCCTCCTTAAGATTTAAACGGCCCTTTTCAGAAGCCTTTTTACCATATGGCGAGTCCTGCAAGTGCAAGATCCTTACTTTCATTATAGCCAACAAAAAAAGAGTGTCAATAAGACTACTCTTTTCCGTCATCTTTTTCGCCTTTTTTCTTCTTGTTTTCAGGAACTGTAAAGATGATTTCATTTTTATCTGATAAGAAATATTCTTTCCGTGCAAGCTTGGCAATATAGTCATCATCGTCTAATTTCACAAGCTGTTTTTTCAGAAGATCTTGTTCTTCCTTCACTTCTTCCAACTTGGCGAGCGTTTCAACTTTTTGCTGTTCCTTTTCCTGCAGCGTCTGCTGTTGCTGAATATACATATTCGTCAATCCGCCGAGCACTACGATGGCGATCAATGCATAGAGGAACATTTTTCGTTGGAGCCGCTTTTTCTGCTTGTTTCTCCAAATTTCTTTTTTACGCAACGAGCGGATATATTCAGTTTCAATCGATGCAACGGTCGTGGATGATTTCCTTTTCCTTTGCTCCATGTCCTGCACTCCCTCTCATCACTTTACGAAATCCGATAAGTCTAGTAATTATACATCATTTCTCATCGGATTTAAAGAGAGATTCAGAGACTTTATTATAAAGATAGATAAATGGAGAAAGGAGAGTTCGCACAATTTTGACAAGCAGCTTGAACACTTGGCTAATAATTTTTGCCACGAAACTGATGATGAACCATATCGGTTTAATGATCAACATATTCAGGATTCTTCCAAGAAACCTGAAAGGCCGATGGAAAACCGATGCGTAGAGAAGCAAGCCGCAAATTTGTGCGACCGGATCGTACATCCTCCAAGCCCCATCCCGGACAATGAAAAGAACGTAGAACGATGCGCATCCGATCAGAATCCATCCGATTACTTCCAAAGGGACCGAGTACTTCCGGATGATCGATCTCTTGCCGGTCGCATCTACGCCCGTTCCGATCAAGTCCATGAAAACCCCGGCCCCGATGCCTGTCCCAATCATTGCAAGAAGACTAAGAAACTGGACGGAGAGGCTCATCCAAATAATTTATGGAGGAAACCACGCGAACTTGCATCTTCTTCGTCATATTGCATCGTGCTAATCGTGCCTTCTAAAGTAAGAAGCCCTTTATCTACATCCAAATGGACGATACGCAGCTCCTCCCCACGAATTACTAGTACTCCTTGTGATGTCCGGACGATGAACTCCTCTTGGTCGAACCGGTCGATCGTTTTTACAGATGTAAGATCCATTCTTTTTCGGTTCCTCATCGTGACGACATGATCGCCCGATGGGATTGCGTATGTTGGGTTATCCGTCTGGATTTGCATACTATTCCTCCCTTTGCTTGTACGTTCACTGCCATCTTATGCGGGCGCATAAAAAAACATGACAGGAAAAATTCCTGTCATGCTCTCAATCTTCATCATCAATAAACTCAGGTTCCACCTTGTCCAGCTTCTCTTCTTTCAAGATCGTAAACATCGAAGCCGCATCTTCTTTCTTCGTCGATTCCTTCAGCATCTCGACCTTTGCCGTAACAATTTTTTGGCCAAATCGGATAGCAAGTTCATCGCCCGGTTTTACGACCGACGAGGCTTTCGACACTTTGCCGTTAATCGTAATCCGACCTTGGTCGGCCACTTGTTTCGCCAATGTCCGCCGTTTGATCAGACGTGATACTTTTAAAAATTTATCTAATCTCATTTCTTTTCCCTCCCTTTCGCTTCCTGCCAGAACGAGTCCAATTCGTCGAGTGTATAAGCGGAGAATTCACCTCTCCCATCTATTACACTTTGCTCGACGAACGAAAAGCGCCGTTTGAATTTCTCGTTTGCATGCGCCATCGCTTCCTCTGGTGACAGTTTCAAGAACCTCGACAAGTTGACTAATGTAAATAGGACGTCGCCTAGCTCATCTGTCTGGCTCTGCTTCGTTCCATTCGCCACTTCATCTTTGAATTCCTGCCATTCTTCCTCGAATTTATCGAAAGCGCCTGTTATGTCCGGCCAATCGAACCCGACTTTTGCCGCTTCCTTTTGGTAATTAAACGAAGTAAGCAACGACGAGCTATGACGCGCTTGTCCATCTAAGAGCGACTCGACTTGCGGCTTCTCAGTTTTTTTGATTTCCTGCCAATTTTTCAAAACCTCATCCGAATTTTCTACGTCCCGATCACCGAACACATGCGGATGGCGGCGGATCATCTTATCTCCGACTGCTTGCAAGACGTCTTCCATTGCAAAATAACCGTCGTCCTCGCCGATTTGCGCATGCAAGAATACTTGCAGCAGCACATCTCCCAATTCCTCGATGATGCCTTCATCGTCCTCCTGGTCGATCGCTTCGAGCAACTCATGCGCTTCCTCGATCAAATACCGTTTCAGCGATTCATGAGTTTGCTCGCGGTCCCACGGGCAGCCGTCAGGGGCACGCAATGCAGCGATAATTTCCCGGAATGTCGACCATTCCTTCAGTCGCTCTTCACGCTCCATAACCGGAGGCACGTAAACGGTCGTCAAATTATCGATTTCCGTCTCACGGTCTAACTCGAATAATGGTACAGTCCGAAGCATTTCCAATGAAGAGCCTGCCGCTGTCACAATCGTCACCGGATGGTCGTACGCATACTTCTCCATAAGCGAAAGCTTTACTTCAGAAGCGATAAACGAATCATACACTTGGCCGATCAATACGTGCTGCGTCATCATCACATCATCACGTTTCATATCCGTGCCATCTAGCAGCTGGAACCCCTCGATCGGATCGATCCTAAGCGCTGCAAAAATCGGATCAAGGAAGCTGTTGCCGCCCGCGATTTCAAGCCGTACAATCCCTTCCCGCTCTTTTTCAATCAATAATTGCACCGTACGTTCCGCCACAAGCGGATGCCCTGGCACGACATACGTGACTGCCTTCTCTTTTGCCATCAAGACTACTTTCTCAACAATTTCCTCATACACTAGCTCAAATGAATCGTTTTCAATATAAATATCATCAAAGCTCTCAATTGCCAAGCCTTCCGCCCTTAATTCCACAATAGCTGGATGCTGATCCGTCCTCGCAACGACGAACTCCGCTTCCTTGAGCTTTCGGTACGTACCTAGAGATAGCTGGTCAAGATCTCCGGCACCAAGGCCGATAATCGTAATTGTATTCATCCATTCACCTTCTATTTTTAGTAAGACGTAATTGTACTCGGGCCAACCTTTTTCCGAACGGCAGCAAATACCATTCCTTCTCCGCCATTATACGTGATTTCATGACGACGACTAGGAAAACGCCCGCCCCTAATGCGACAGCTGTTAATGCAGTTAAGGTCGCTCCAATTCGTGACGATACGTTGTCGAATAAAATTTGGTCCGCAGCAAGCATCCATGGGAAAATGACTGCCGCCATCGCTACCGTCGCAAGGAAGACCCAACCGTAAAAACGGGAAGGAGCTAGCCTAATCGACCACACCGATTTGAAATAAAGCAACAGTCCAAACGCAATCGCCGCAAAACCAACATTGCCCGCAATCGCAGCGCCTGTTACATCTAAAACCGGCACTAGTAATTGATTCGAAATTATTTTGACGGCGAGGCCGCCGAGAAGCAGCAACGTCGGGATTTTCACTTTGCCGGCCCCTTGCAATATTGCGGTTAACGGCAAGATGAGCGACAGCCAAAAGATCTGAAATGCAAATATGATCAATGCGGCAGAGCCATCCCGCGTCTCAAACAGCATTTCATTCACATACGGCAACACGAACGCAAGACCGATCGCAGCCGCCCATCCAAATAAAACAGCCGTCCGGAACGTGAGCTGAATGAACGGTTCTGCGCCGCGCCCTTCCTTTTTTGCCGCATGATGCGCAATGAGTGGGACGATTGCAAGAGCCAATGTGGAAGCAATCAAAATTCCCATTTGGACGAGCGGCTGCCCACGGTCATACACACCTTTCAGTTCCATGGCAACATCAGACGTGAACCCTTCCGCAAGTAGAATATTGTAAACGGTAAACGAATCCGCCAGCTGGAATAAAAGTAGGATTAGTGAGCTCGCACTGACGCTTACACTGACGAACGTTAATTCCTTCACGACCCGCCATGTATCGACTTTCAAAAGCGGTCCTTTAAAGGCGTTCCTGTAATAGAGCGCAAGAATCACGACTCCTGCCGTCTCACCAACGACCGCACCCCACATCGCCACTTCACCGGCTGTGTAAAGGGAAGCGCCTGCCCTTACAGCGAGCCATGTGCCTATAAGGATGACCGCCACACGGAATAATTGCTCACCGACATTCGAAACGGCAACAGGCGTCATCTGCCCTTCCGATTGGAATGAACCTTTCAATACCGCAAGCATTGGCATCACAAGCACGATATAAGCGCCTGCACGCAGGAGTGAAACAAGTTCCGGATCTCCCATGGAATGTGCGAAAAACGGAGCAAACGTCATGAGAATGATAAAAAACGATACAGACAATCCGGCCAAATAGAGAAAGGCAACCCGCTTGATCGCTTTCGCCTCGCCATCGCTTGTGCTGCCCGCGAGCAGCTTCGAAACAGCCACTGCAAAGCCGTACGATGTCCATACGATGAAAATGCCGATGAACGGATACACTTGCTGGTAAATGAAAAACCCTTTATCTCCGACAAGGTTTTGGAACGGAATCCGGTATACGGCCGCCAGCAATTTGACGATGATGGCCGATATCGTCAAAATCGACGCACCTTTCATGAATGTTTTCATATTCCAATCCGTCTTGGACATAACTGCGCCTCTTTCGATGTTTACTTTGTTTCTAGTATAGCATTTTCGACAAAATCCGTTCCGCAGAATTGCAAGGCGATTGGACAAGGGCTCATTCTTTCACGATCAAGGTCCATTTATCCCCGGCAAGGCTCCATTCTTCCTCGAAGAATTCTCCATCCAAAAAACAGCCACACGCTCCGATGTAAATGAGCGTGTAGCTGTGTCATTTCATTTTCCTTAATAAATACAATAAATACGGCGTTCCAATCAATGCGACGACGAGACCGCTCGGGATGTCTTTCGGCGCAATCAATATGCGTCCAACAAAATCCGCCGTCACTAAGAGCAAACCGCCCAGCAAGCCCGAAACAATGAGCAGCGGCAAATGACGGAAACCTACTAATCTACGGGCGATATGAGGCGCGACAAGGCCGACAAAGCCGACTGTCCCGACAATCGCGACCCCTGCTGCACTGATCGTCACCCCAACGACAAGCGCCCAGACACGCGTCGATTTGACAGACAAGCCGAGACCCGCTGCCACATCATCCCCGAATGTCAACGCATCCAAGCTGCGTGTTAAATAGACGGCCGGACCAATAAGCAGAACGAAAAACAATAACGAGAGCTGCACATCCTCCCAGCCTTTTCCGTACGTACTTCCCGATAGCCAGACAAGCGCCGCTGCAACCGCCAACTTCGCCTTCACGACAAATACTTGCGTTGCGGCGGATCCAAATGCAGAAATCGCGATACCCATCAAAGCGACGAGCATCGGCTGAAAGTTGTTTTTCCACGCTGTCACCATAATGATGCCAAGAGCAACGGCGGCTCCTACTACCGCGCCAAGCGGCATATACTGAACAGGGATTGCCGGTATTGCAACCAATAGCAGCATTGCCCCTGCTCCACCCATAGAAGTGACGCCCAACACACTTGCATCTGCTAACGGATTTCGCAAGACCCCTTGCAATAAAACACCCGCAAGCGCAAGCAGCACCCCGATAATGAAAGCTGTGAGTACACGCGGCACACGGAAATTCCAGACGACCGGTTTCATCCAATCAAGCGACCAGGCCATCCCGTTATAGGAAAATGCCAATGCAAAGACAGCAACGATCAAAACCGCAACGATCGAAATGACGACCGGCAGTCTAACCGGCTTCAACGTGCCGCCCATTTGGCGATCACCTTTCGTATGCGACTTCGCCGTCTTCCAAGCTAAATAAAGCAGCCAAGGTCCGCCAGCCAATGCTGTCATCGCACCGACAGGCACCTCCTGTCCAGGCTGTATCAGCCGGCCGAGCACGTCCGCCCCGATCATCATGACAGCACCCCATAGGAATGACTGAAGAAAGATTTGCAAATGGCCGCGGACGCCTAACATCCGAACAATATGCGGAGCCATCAAACCGATGAACCCGATCGGACCGACGACACTGACCGTCGTTGCTGCAAGCAAAATCGCAGCTGCCCACGCCATCAATTTAACGAATCGAACATTTTGGCCAAGCGAAGAAGCAACATCCTCGCCTAACGATAAAATATCCATCGGCTTCGCAATCCCTAACGCGGCGATGAACAAAATGAGAATCATCGGGCCCGCAAATGTGACGCCGCTCCAATTCAACTGCACGAGCGTACCTGATCCCCATAAAAAGAGACCGTTCGTCTGATTCTCGAACAGAAGCTGCAATGAGCCTGTCATAGAAGAAAATAGCAAGGAGATAATCATCCCTGTTAAGGCAACGCGGACAGGTTCCATTTGCTTCCCTGCCAGAACGACGACGAGTACGGACGAAAGCACAGCGCCCGCAAGCGCAACGAGAAACGGAAAGTCGCCGAGCAACGATGGAAAGAAAATCATCGAAACGACGACAAAGAAATACGCGCCGGCATTGATGCCTAGTGTGCTTGCAGATGCCAACGGGTTATTCGTCAATGTCTGTAAGATGGCACCTGCCACAGCGAGCGCACCACCCGCTAAAATGCCGATTGCCAAACGCGGAAGCCGGAGGGAAAGCACGATATCCTGAATGCGCCCCTCCACCCAAACTTCCTTCAAAAGCTGGGAAACTGTGTAATCAGCTTGGCCTTGTGTTAAATGGATGAAGGATAAAACGACCAACAGGAAAAGACCGATGATCATAACGAACAACGATCTTTTCCCTGAAGCCTTTCCCGCCATTATTTATTTACCATCGTATCTACGATTTGATTCAACAATGTTTCAGCGGACAGCGGACCTCCATACAACCATGTATCCTCACCGAGGTTAAATAGACGGTCTTCTTTTACGAAATTCAAGTTTTTCCAAACAGCGTTATCTTTCAATTGCTTTTCGTATACATTGTCTTCTTCCTGCACCGTGTACAAATAGTTTGCATCCTCGTATTTCGTCAAACCTTCGACATTGAAAGTGCTTGAGCCAAATACTTCAAATTGATCCGGCACATGAACGTTTTTCAAACCGATCTTCTCAAGGATTTGGGAAGCCATGGAGTTCGGGGTGAAAACTCGAATTTCAGGAGCTTGTGGACCCGTGTAAGCGAGCGTCAAGATGACATCCTTTGTCTTCAGGCCAGCTTTCTCGATTTCAGCTTTTGCTTCTTCGTATTTCTCATCTAAGTGCGCCAACACTTTTTCAGCTTCATCCGTCTTGTCTACGGCCTTCGCGATTTCATTGAAGGTCGTCGTCATTTCTTTGTACAAATCAATGGACTCGTCTTCCGGATATGGATTGAAGATGACTGTCGGAGCGATTTTCTCCAAATCTGCCAGCATGGCATCATGACGGAAACTGACACCGATGATCAAATCCGGCTCAATTGCAGCGATCGCTTCCAAATTCGGCTCTTGCCTTCCACCGACATCAACGACATCATCACTCAATTCCGCGTCGATGTTCACCCAATTATGATATTCCTGGATGTCCGCCATACCCGCAGGCTGTATGCCAAGCGCTAGTAGGTCTTCCGCATACGTCCATTCAAGCACGACGACTTTCTTAGCAGGCTTATCAAGCGTCACTTCACCGTTCGAACCAGTGATCGTTACACTTTCCCCAGTTTCATTGACAGGCCCTTTATCTTCATTCTTCTTCGAAGAGCAGCCAACTAACAGAACTGCACTAAGTACTAACAAAAGTACGGTCTTCATGTATTTATTCATATATTCTCCTCCACACTGATAATCATTATCATTTAGTAGTGTAATCTGTCGGTTAGGTATTTGTAAAGTGATTTCATAGATTAATGATTATCATTCTCAATTGTACGAGAATATGGTATGCTACTTAGTAATAAGAGTCGGCTTTCTTTTGGATTACAAATGAAACGGAGGCATTCTATTATGCACCCTACGATAAATACGAAAAACCTGTCGATCGGCTATGAAGATCACCTTCTTTTTGAGAATTTGAATTTAACGATCCCTCGTGGTGAAATTACGGTATTCGTCGGAAGCAACGGTTGTGGGAAATCCACATTGCTTCGTTCGATCGCTCGTTTGTTGAAGCCTTCGGACGGCTCCGTCTTGCTAGAAGGGAAAGACATCCACTCGATGTCTTCCCGCAATGTTGCTAAGAAAATGGGCATCCTCCCACAAGGTCCCGTATCACCTGAAGGATTGACTGTTCATGACCTTGTTAAACAAGGCCGCTACCCTCATCAATCGTGGCTTTCCCGTTGGACGGAGGAAGATACGAAAAAGGTCGAGGCTGCGATGGAAGCGACAAAAATAAGCGATTTGCGCGACCAGGCAATCGATACATTATCTGGCGGCCAGCGCCAGCGTGCGTGGATTGCCATGACACTTGCGCAAGACACGGACGTCATTCTGTTGGATGAGCCTACGACATATCTTGACATGACGCACCAAATCGAAATTTTAGACCTTTTGTTTGAGTTGAATGAGCAAAAAGGCCGCACGATCGTCATGGTGCTCCATGATCTGAATTTGGCTTCTCGCTATGCCCATAATATTGTCGCCATTAAAGACGGAGGGGTATACGCACAAGGAAGACCAGAAGATATTATTACTTGCGATCTCGTCCGCGCAGTGTTCAGCATGGAATGCCAAGTATCGACGGATCCCCTTTTCGGAACGCCGCATTGTGTTCCTTTCGGCCGTGGACGCTGTGTCGTGCAGCAAGTAAGGAGCAATACAGGTGCCTAAGCCGAACGACGAGCAAATTGCATCATTGGAACGTTTCGGTGTCTTTCTGACCAGGCATCCCGATACATTTACAAACGCCAAAGCGATCTTGTCGGAAACAGTGACCGCTGCATTGTTTTCGGAAATTCGTGCATTAACTGGTGCTCCTACAGATGCCGTGGCGGCTTCCGTTTATATGAGGAGACACGGTTTCTTCCTGACGGGACTGTTCCATATGCTCAGCAAGTTCAATTTGCTTTTTACCGGCAAATTGGAGGATGTCTCTTTATATATCGAAAACGGGACGATCCAGTTTACCATTCTGACAGATTCTTTCGAAGACGTCCTTGACCGGCACGAAGCGCTCCATTACATTCTTGTACAATACGGGCATCCTGTCGTCGAATATATGAGCAAGCGCGCACATGTTTCCAAGCTGATCCTGTGGGAGAATGTTTGGGGCTATGTGCTCTGGATGTATTCCATGCTTCTCAACGAAGACTGCCACACTGCACAAAGCGACCTCGATTTTCTAGTGGAAGATGAAATCTGGAAGCCGCATATGAGGCGCTCACCCTTTAAACAGTATTTGCAGAATGAAGAACCGCTTGAAGCAATGGGAAACTACAAACGAACGACTTGCTGCTTAATGAAGGAACTGCCCGATACTGATAAATGTCCATATTGCCCGTTAAATAGAACATAAAACAGCCTACCACACCGATTTTTCAGGTACGTGAAGGCTGTTTTTTATCCTCTATGTGTATAGATTGATTAAACTAACTGATTGCACTGAGATATAGGTCGAAGGAATCTTCTACTTCCTGTTCTACAAGCGCAATAAAATCGCTGTAATCCTCCGTGATATTCCTTAGGGCTATACCTGTATCAATAAGAGGAAGTACCTCACCCGTCGCCTTTTTACTGAGCTCATCTTGAACTATTGTGTTTCGATAAAATAAACTGTCGACCGCAAGCAACAGAAGTAGGAAGATGACTAACAGCTTTTTTTGTCTATACGACTTCAGAATCTCAAACTTTGGCAACAATGCCCCCCTTACTTATTGTTAGAAGCTAGTTCACGATTTATTGCTGTTCCCAAGGATTCGGAATATCTTTCATCTCTGGATGTTCCCAGAATTCAGGACCAGGATAACCTATATACAAATAAAGGTCGTTGTTAGGAGTTTGTGTTGTTGCTTTTATTACTTGATACGTCTCCTCGGAGTAGATAAAACGATCGCTATCATCTTCATGCGATGAAGAAGCAAATTTAACTCCATCATAATCATTAAATAATTCATCAGCATAACTTTTATCTACTTTTCTCAATATAATTGAATTTACTTTATCGTTATAAAAACCGAAACTTGCAACCTCTCCATAATCTAGGTAGAAATCAGATTCACTTACATCAGCCTGCTCGATTATAAAATTATCACCTAATCGTTCAATTACGTTTGATGGTGAATCACCTATCGTCACGCCAAGTAGATATAAGTAACCTTCTTTTTCAGAGAATGTGGGTTTAGCGAAATCCACTTCCGTGTTGGTTGGAGAAGGGTGTTGATTTTTAAGATTCTGTTGCGTCCTATATAGATACTCTGCTTTTTGTTCCCAGTGATCCGGTCCAGCACGAAATAGGGATAAGTATAGATTCCCATCCATAGACATCGTTGATGCATGCAGTAGTTGAGAAGTCTCCTTGGAGTAGAATAAACGATTATCATTATCAAGATACCAATGAAATACAAATTTAAATCCACCATAGTCATTAAATAATTTGTCAAAGTAATCTTCATCTACATTCATGAATGTGATTGAATCTAATTCATCTTCAATAAAAAAGAACTTCGCCTGTCCCCTATAATTCATTACAACGTCTGCCTCACTGCCGTCCTCTTCACTGTCATCCTTTTGCACGATTGTAAAATTCTCACCAAAGACTTCGATTACTTTTGATTGGGAATCACCTAACGTTATTCCTTCGAGATAAAATACCTCTTGTTCTTCGGAGAATTTAGGTTTTGATAAATCTATGTCTACTTCCGCTGGAGACGGTTGGTCGGCTACAGATGGTTCATTTTCAGTCAATACTTCGGTTAATACAAAAAGCATTGCGCTCATTGTTACTACTGCGGCAATTACTGCATATCTCCAATTATGTTTTGGTCTTTTTGATCTGTTTTGGATCTCATTTTCAACGTTTCGCATAACCCTTTTTTTACTTTCCGTTACATCCTTCACTTCAGTAGGAATGAATTTATCCATTTAACAGTACCTCCCATTCAATTCCTATCAGCTGATTTTTTAACAATTCTCTACCGCGTCGCAAGCGGGTTTTGACTGTACTTTCTGGAATGGCCAAAAGACTTGCAATCGCAGCGATCGTCATTTCGTCAAAATAAAAGTAAATGAGGACCTCGCGTTGTTTCAACGGCAATTGAAGGATTGCTTCTCCAATTAGTGTTTCTTCATCTTTTCTAACCAATTCATCTGATTTCATTACAGTTTCTGTTTGGAATAATTTGTTTTGCAATTGTATCTTTCTATAAGTCCAGCTCTTCAAATAGTCTTTACTTTTATTAATGGTCATTTTCGTTAGGAAGGCCTTTACTTCGCCTCGTTCTTCATAATTGTTGCGACTATCGTAAAACTTTATAAATACTTCCTGTACGATATCTTCTGCTGTTTGGAGATTTTTCACGTAATAATAGGCAAGCCTAATTAAATACTCCGTGTATTGAAACATTAATTCTTTTATTTCATTAGTGCCTATCACAGCTTCAACCCCTTTCCCTATATAGTAAACGATTCTCAAACTGCGGTGGTTTGTTTTTTCGGAATTATATTAAAATTGATTGGCAAGTTGGTTTTTTCATGCTCGGCTCAAACCCCTTCAATCTTTAAAAAGTTGAATCGTTTTCGGTGATAGGATGCTCTAATAGATAGAATGATGAAAGGGGGTGCCGATTGGTCTTGAAAAAGAAATTGGTTGCACGCGCGAAAAAAGGGAATAAACAGGCTTTTGAGACGTTGATGCATGATGAGAAAGAAAAGTTGTATAAGATGGCAGTCATTTATATGAAAAATGAAAATGATGCATTGGAAGTATTTCAGGAGACGGTTCTCAAAGCGTTCACATCCATGCATTCACTAAAGGATGACCGTTATTTTTCCACTTGGATTACAAGGATTCTGATCAACACGGCGCTTCATATGCTGAAGAATAAAAAGAACATTGTGCAGATCCATCAGGGGATGATTGAGGAGACTGGACATGATGGACGTGTAGGAGTCGAAGTACAGATCGATTTAATGGATGCGCTTGAAGACATGGAAGAAAAGTATAAGACAGTTTTGTTATTGCGTTACTACGAGGATTTTACGGTAAAGCAGATTGCGGAATTTTTGGAATGCCCAGAAGGAACGGTGAAGACGAATATCCGCAGGGGGCTTGAACAGTTGAAGTCAAAACTGAAGGGAGTGTATATTGATGAACGACAAAATTTCATCATTTAAGAGGGAAGTCGATGAAATCCAAGTGCCTATTGAAAAGCTGGATGCCATTATAGAAAACGTATTGGATGGGGAGATGCCGAAGCGGAAAGGGACTGTGCGGCGAAGAATGGCAATTGGGACAAGTGCTGCCGTCCTGTCATTAGGCATTTTGGTCGGTTCGACGGCTGTTTCGCCTGCAATGGCCAATTTCGTATCACAAATACCACTCATCGGTTCAATCTTTAGCCAGTCTGATGATAAAGGGTTAGTACAAGTAAGCGAAGCGGGCTTAGCTCAAAAGATTGGTGAGACGAAAACGGTCAACGGAAAATCATTGACGATTGATGAGGTGTTCTATGACGGAACCCGGTTCACTTTTAGCTATTCATTTGCTTCGGATGTCCCGATTACTGACAATTACTTAAAGCCTTCCTGGACGATTGATAGGCAACAGTATGCTTCTGGCATGGGAGGAGATGAGGTAGTCATCAGTCCGACAGAAAGGACTGGAATTTACGAATTGGATCACTATCAAGAAGAGACGGCACCGTTAAAGGAAAAATTCGAATTAGGACTGTGGTTTGAAGGAGAAGGTGGAGAAAAATGGGACTTCCACATTCCGGTCGTCAAACAGGCAGTCCAAAGGCAGGTTGCAATCGATGAAGTGCAGCAGCTTGAAGATCTGAAATTGATTGTGAACTCAATCAACTCTGGTCCAGGTGGAATACTTCTTAATTACAAAGTCGAAAGTCCGTATGATCACCGTATAGCGAGCCTAATTCGTTTTGAAGTTTTTGACGAAAACGGAAATGAATATAAAATGAATTATGGTGGTTCAACCGGCGCACGTTATAAAAAAGGAACATTTTTATTCGATCCAATAAAGGACGATGTTACTCAATTGACCATCAAACCGGTTGTTGATATCCCTGAGGGTGAAACTGTTATTGATTATTCGGCATATAGGAAGAAAACATATCCTTTCAAAAGTTTCAAAGTGAACTTACTGAATTAATCAAAATGGTCCACAAATTCAAGCTACAAGTGCATTTCTGTAATAAAGATTAGCAACAATCGAGCCCAATTTTCTTTGATGATTGAGCTAAGAAAACTATATTGCAATAGCCTCAGTTACCGTAGGGTTATTGCGTTTCAGTGTCACGAATATGTTCGCAAAATAATTGATAACAAACAAAAACAGCCCACACGCACCGATTCTTCCGGTACGTGCAGGCTGTTTTTCATTGTTCCATTTGTTTCGCCAAAAAATGAGCTGCAGTTTCTGCTGCTTTTTGTTCGGCTTCTCCGATGAAATGGACTTTCGATAGTAAATAGACAGCGCCAATTGTGTCCCCGCCCGCTACGATTGGAGCGATGCAATAGGATTTCACTTGCTCGACTTGTCCGGGCACCCATTCCACTGCTTTTTCAAGCTTTTCCGTAACAATGGTGCGGCCCTTTAGGATGTCTTCCACGTCCGGAGCCAATTGGCGGTTCAAATAATCTTTTTTCGATAATCCGGATACGGCGATCATTTCGTCCCTGTCACTGATCAGGGCGGGTGTTCCGAGGGTTTCGTATAGTGTTTCTGCGTACTCTTTCGCAAATTGACCGAGCTCGGAAATAGGAGAATATTTCTTAAGGATAACCTCGCCATCCCTGTCGGTGAAGATTTCAAGCGGGTCCCCTTCGCGTATGCGAAGCGTCCGTCTGATCTCTTTCGGGATGACCACCCTCCCCAGATCATCAATTCTGCGCACGATTCCTGTTGCTTTCATGCATGATGCCTCACTTTCCAAAAATTAAAACCGTTTTCCGTTCGGATATAGTATGCATCATGTTTGGACATTTTATGCAACAGTTCCTTTAGACGGAATCTGTGGAAACAGACTCTTTGATGGACGAATGCAAAATTCTCATCATCTCCTCAAGAACGTCGAATTCCGTCTTTTTGCCTGTATGACGTTCATCCACCGTGATGATTAGCCTGCCATCTTCCATCGTAAAACCGACAGCACGTCCGAATTCCATTGAATCGGAAACGATTTTCGCTCCATCTGTTTTGGCTGTTCCTTCTTCGGTTAGACGGATTTCGATGACAGAACGCTGTTTTTTAATTGATTCGACACCCGCTATACGTCCCCATGCTTTTATCCGTCCAACACGCAGCAATAGATCTGCTTCCAATGGCAAATCGCCGAATCTGTCTGTCATCTCATCGACGAGCTCGGAGTAATCCTCTTCGCTTTCGATCGCTTTCACACGTTTGTACATTTGGATCTTCTGGAAGCCGTCTTTGATATATGAATCCGGCAAATACGCATTGACCGGCAAGGAAATCTCGACATCCGGGATTTCCGATTTCACGATACCTGTCTGTTTCTCCTCAATCGCTTCCTGTAGCATTTGCGAATATAGGTCAAATCCGACAGAATCGATGAAGCCATGCTGCTGGGATCCTAGCAAGTTCCCGGCTCCGCGGATCGACAAGTCACGCATCGCAATTTTGAATCCGGATCCGAGCTCCGTAAATTCCTTGATCGCCTGCAAACGGTTTTCCGCCACCTCTGTCAGTACTTTGTCCCTTTGATAGAGGAAATAACCGTACGCGACACGATTTGACCGTCCGACCCGTCCACGCAGCTGATACAGTTGGGATAAGCCCATCCGGTCTGCATCATGGACGATGAGCGTGTTAACATTCGGAATATCAATGCCTGTCTCGATGATCGTCGTCGTGACGAGGACGTCATATTCGCCTTCCAGGAAGCTTAAGATCACGGATTCGAGCGTCGATTCGGTCATTTGTCCGTGCGCAAAGGCAACGCGCGCTTCCGGGACGAGCTGTTTGATTTCATCGACTTTGCGTGTCATATCTTCTACGCGATTATATAGATAAAACACTTGGCCACCGCGCCCCAATTCCCGCTCGATCGCTTCCCTCACAAGAGCGAAGTTATGCTCCATGACGTACGTCTGGACCGGGAAACGGTTAGCCGGAGGCGTTTCGATGACGGATAAATCCCGTACACCAAGCATCGACATATGCAAAGTTCGCGGTATTGGCGTCGCCGTCAATGTAAGGACATCTACATTCGTTTTCAGCTGCTTCAGTTTCTCTTTATGTGTAACGCCGAATCGCTGTTCTTCGTCGACGATGAGCAGGCCTAGATCTTTATAGACAACGTCTTTAGATAGAAGACGATGAGTGCCGACGACGACATCGATCGTACCGGCTTTCAACCCTTTCAACGTTTCCGTCTGTTCTTTACGTGTGCGGAATCGGTTCAATAGCGACACTTCCACAGGGAATCCGGAGAACCGCTCCTTCATCGTCTCATAATGCTGCTGAGCAAGAATGGTTGTCGGGACGAGAAAAGCGACTTGCTTTCCGTCTGCGACCGCCTTGAATGCAGCACGGATCGCCACTTCGGTCTTCCCGTATCCGACATCTCCGCACAGAAGACGATCCATCGGTCGCTCTCTCTCCATATCGCGTTTCACTTCGACGATGGAACGGAGCTGGTCTTCCGTCTCGTCATATGGAAATGCATTTTCGAAAGATCGCTGCAAATCATCGTCTGCTGAGAATGCATACCCTTTTTCAGCTTCGCGCTTCGCATAGAGTTTGATCAGATCATCCGCGATGTCTTTGACGGCGGAAGACACTTTACTCTTCGTCTTCTTCCATTCCGCCCCGCCGAGCTTATGGAGTTTCGGCTCCTTCTCCCCGGAAGCGACATATTTCTGGATAAGATCGATTTGATCTGCGGGGACGAAAAGTTTGTCCTCTCCGCGATAACGGATATCGAGATAGTCTTTATGGACGCCGCCCACTTCGAGCGTTACGACGCCATAATACTTTCCGATTCCGTGGTGAACATGGACGATATAATCGCCAGGTTTGATTTCCGAGTAGCTTTTGATGCGCTCCGCATTCGTCATTTTCTGCGGCCGGGCTTTCCGCTTCGGCTTCCCTTTGAACAGTTCGGCGTCCGTAATGACCGCTAGGCGTTGGAACGGCAGTTCGAATCCTGCTGATAGGTCCCCTTCAATGATGGAGATTGTTCCCGCGTCTTTTGGCTTGCCGTTCAATGCCGCATCCATCTCGTAATCTCTTAGAATCGATTGGACTTTCTTCATCCGTTCTTCGCCATCAGCAACGATGAAGACATTGTATTTCCCTTGCTGCCAACGTTCCATTTCATTTTTCAACAAGTTCATCTGCCCATGAAATTCCTGCATCGGTTTGCAGGAGAACGAAACAGTTTTTTTCAAGACGATGCCAGGAACTGCCCGGACGAACAAGGATAGATAAGATTTCGGCTGATCGAGCATTTTATGCATCTCTTCGAATGAAAACGAGATTTTTGCATCATGGACGATCTTTCCATCTTCAAGAAGCGTCAGAAACCATTCCTTCTCTTCGCTTTCCAGAGAAGAAGAAACTTCAAGAATCCGTCCGATTTCATCGAATAGGACAATGCCGTTTTCCGGAAAATAGTCACCTAGATAGGATGGCACACGGTCTGAAAATGATACATACTTCATCATCCCTTCCGGAGTGATGCCGTCCCGCAAATGGCCAATGTCCCGGGAGATGTTTATTGTCAGGGATTCTTTTGCCTCTTCATTCTTCATCCGCTTCAAACTTGCACTGAGTGCGTCCTCTAAATTCGTGGCGATTTGTGATAGTTCGGCGGCGCTCCAAACATGTTCCGTCGCGGGAAGGATCGTCACCTCTGTCAGTTTGTCGGTCGAGCGCTGATCTTCTGCAGAAAATGTTCGAATGGAATCGACATCCGTGTCAAATAGTTCGATACGGATCGGATTTTCCATATTCAACGGATACACGTCCAAAATACCGCCCCGAAGAGCGAAATCGCCCGGCGCAGTTACCATTTGCTGTCTTCCATAGCCCATTTCCACAAGCTTCCGTGTCCATTCATCCACGTCGATACTGTCATCCAGATGGACGGACAAGGAATTATCGAGCCATCTTTCTTTTGGCGGAAGAAGTTTCTTCATTCCCGCAACCGGCGTAATATAAATTCCTTTCCCAACACGCGCCATATGGTCAAGCGTATCGATCCGGCTTGCTCGAAGTTCATAACTAGCCACAGAAAAATCGGCAGCAACCAATTCCTCTGCAGGATACAAGTGAACGAGTGATTCTCCAAGCATTTTCACAAGGTCTTCATATGTACGTTGTGCTTGCAGCATGTTGGGAGTGATGATCAGGATTGGCCTATCAGCGGACTGCTGGACAGTCTTAAAAAAGACGGCTTTTGCACCGCCCGATAGACCCGCCAAAAGTTGACGGTCCTGTCCTGTTTTCAGTTCCTCAATTACTTTAGTAATCTCTTTGTCTTGTAGAAATAAATCTATGAGCGCATCCAATGATCATTTTCCTCGCTTTGCAATAAATAAATTGAAGTGAAAAAAGCTTTGCGCGCGCAATACGCCAAAGCAGAAATTCTATTGTATCCATTTCCGTAATGCATAGTAATCGGGATTCATTCTCAGCGACTGTTCACATTGCTCACAAATGCAACGGACCGTCATCGAGCCATTTTCATCATACTCTATGAATTGCTGGTCATGCCCTTCTTCCATCCTTTTTAGTTCTCGGATGATTTCATCGGCAGATGAAAGTGGTATGCTGCCGACCTCCGTATTGCAATGTCTGCACGAATAACGAACGTCCTTCGGTTTCATCAGTATCATCGGCCCCTTTTTAACAAAGTATAGGCTAGGGAGTCGATGATTATTCCTTATGAACCATTATAGTTATTCATAACCTCTAAAAATGGGCTTTTAAGCCAGTCTAAGCAAGCAGAAGCGCTTTTTTCCACCATCTCTTCAATAAGCGGCTGTTCTTCCTTGCTGAATGGGGCCAGTACATAGTCTGGCACTTTCATGCCGCCTGTCGGACGTCCGATCCCGATGCGGATTCTGTTGAAGGCATCGGAGCCTAGATGGGCAATCAATGATTTCATGCCGTTATGGCCGCCAGCGCTTCCTTTTTGACGCAATCGAAGTTTGCCCGGAGCGAGGTCCAAGTCGTCGTATAGGACAACGATGTCTTCGAGCACTACATCATAATAATCCATGAGCGGTCCGACACATTCCCCTGAGAGATTCATATATGTCAAAGGTTTAACGAGCATCACTTTGCCTTCCGGACGGTGGATGATCGTATAGGCGCCGTTGAATTTCAGTTGCATAGCAGGGGCACCCAATCGATTAGCTAATTCATCGATTACATGGAAGCCGACGTTATGTCTCGTTTTTTCGTATTGCTTCCCCGGGTTTCCGAGGCCGATTATCATTTTCATTAGGCGTTCTTCCCTCTATCATTCATTATATACAAGCATCGCAAAAGCCCTTCTTCGTTACGGCTAGGGCAAAGATGTGCTCCTAACGCTTCGCTTTTACTCGCAAAAGCCGTTCTTCGTTACGGCTTTCATTATAAAAAGGGCGCACGCTTTGCACGTGCGCTCCAACTGTTGTTATTGGTCTTCCTCTTTTTCACCGATGACTTCCGGTTCCGCATCCGCAGCACCCGTATCGGCGTCAAGCTCTTCCAATTCCTCTTCGGAACGTGGAGCGGAGATGGTAACGAGTGCGTACTCATCATCCGTAATAATTTCAAACTTCGATTTCCCGCGCACGTCTGCGACTGTCAATGTGTCGCCGATTTGCATTTCGGAAATATCGACTTCAAACGACTCCGGAATATCCGAAGGTTTGACTTTGATCGTCACTTCACGGTTCGGCTGCTGTACGACGCCGCCTTCCTTCTCGCCGACGGATTCGCCGACAAGATGTACCGTCACATCGACTACAAGCTCTTCAGACATATCGATTGCGAGGAAGTCCGCATGGCGGATATCGCCTTTTAAAGCATCTTCCTGAAAATCGTTCAAGACGACATTCAATTCCTTGCCATTGACTTCGAGCTTGATAACTCCATTGCGCCCGACTTCACGCAATGTTTTCATTAGATCGCCCTCTTTTATGGCGATTGGTGTAGATTCTGTATTATATCCATAAACAACCGATGGGATAAACCCGTCATTTCGTAATGCTGTCAAAGCTGATCTCGTTTTTGTTTCTCTTGGTTTCGACTGAATTGCTGTACTCATTTGCGTAGTCACCTTTCCTAAAAAAGTATATTCTATCTCTTGAAATACCCAAAATCAGACGACATGAAACTAACTGACTTGCTTATTCAAACAATGTGCTGACAGATTTTTCTTCAAATACACGTTTAACTGCTTCACCCAAAAGTTTCGCAATCGACAATTGCTTGATTTTCGGTGATTTTTTGCTTTCCGGCAGTTCGATTGAATTCGTAATGACCAATTCTTTGATTTGTGAATTGTCGATCCGTTCGATTGCAGGGCCGGATAACACCGGATGCGTACAGCAAGCGTACACTTCCTTTGCGCCGCTCTCGATAATCGCGTTCGCTGCGATTGTAATCGTTCCGGCAGTATCAATGATGTCATCGATCAAAATTGCTGTTTTTCCTTCGACGTTTCCTACAATGCTCATTACTTCGGCAACGTTCGGACGTGGACGGCGCTTGTCGATGATTGCGATTGGCGCTTTCATGCGGTCTGCCATTTTACGTGCCCGTGTTACGCCGCCGTGATCCGGAGATACGATAACGAGTTCGTTGCCTTCCAAGCCTTTTCCTTTGAAATATTCCGTTAAGATCGGTTCTGCCACGAGATGGTCGATCGGAATGTCAAAGAAGCCTTGGATTTGCGGTGCATGCAAATCGATTGCGATGACACGGTCTGCACCCGCTTTTTCAAGCAAGTTCGCTACGAGCTTCGCCGTGATCGGTTCACGGGAGCGCGCTTTGCGGTCTTGGCGTGCATAGCCATAATAAGGCATAACAACATTGATTGTACGGGCTGATGCGCGCATCAATGCGTCAATCATGATAAGGAGCTCCATCAGGTTATCATTGACTGGGTTGGAGGTTGATTGGATGACAAAAACATCGCAACCTCGGATACTTTCTTCGATATTGATTTGAATTTCTCCGTCACTGAAACGTTTGACGGAGCACTTGCCGAGTGGGCGTCCGATTTCGTCCGCTACTTCTTGTGCAAGTGTTTCGTTAGAATTTAAAGAGAATATCTTCAGTTTATCATTAGGATAATGATTAGCCATCATGGTCCCCCTGGTTAGTTAAGATTTAATTTTGTTGCGTATCCTTCTTTATTCTCCTGGCGCGCACGCCCAATTGCAAGTGAACTTTCTGGTACATCTTTTGTAATGGTCGATCCAGCCGCTACATAAGCGCCTTTGCCAACTTTTACAGGTGCCACCAGATTTGAATTGCAGCCGACAAACGCATTATCTTCGATTGTTGTCTGGTACTTATTTTTACCGTCGTAATTCACTGTGATCGTTCCGCAGCCGATGTTGACATGTGTGCCGACTTCCGCATCACCGATATAGCTGAGGTGGGAAACCTTGCTTCCTTCTCCAAGACTTGACTTTTTAACTTCGACAAAATTGCCGATTTTTACATTGTCGCTGAGTTTGGATTCCGGACGGATATGTGCGAACGGGCCTACTGTCGTACCGGACCCGATGATGCTGTCCCGTACAACTGACGAATGGATGGTTGTATGATCGCCAATTTCACTATTGACGATATGACTGTTCGGTCCAATGTTACATTTATCCCCAATGACCGTCTGTCCTTCGATCATCGTGCCTGGTTGAAGAACTGCATCCTTGCCGATTTTTGCATCCGCGCTAATATACGTGCTGCCTGGGTCGATGATTGTAACGCCGTTTCGCATATGAGATTCTGCAATCCTCTGTCGCATCACTTTTTCTGCCTCAGACAGGATGACACGGTCGTTAATGCCGATCGTTTCGCTGAAGTCATCAGTTACGAAGGCTGAGATTAATGCTTGTTCAGACTTTAGGATGCCGATGACATCAGGCAGATAATATTCACCTTGTGCATTTTCGTTCTTCACTTTTTTCAAAGCTTCGAACAGTGCACGATTGTCAAAGCAGTATGTTCCCGTATTGATTTCGGTCACTTTCCGCTCTTCCGATGATGCATCTTTATGCTCAACATTGCGAAGGACGTTTCCTTGTTCATCCCGAATGATGCGGCCGTAGCCTGTAGGATCGTCGGCATGCGCGGTCAGGATTGTCGCTTTCGCCTTCGTGTCGGAGTGGTGTGCAATCAATGCTTGCATCGTTTCCGATTTAATAAGCGGTGTGTCTCCGCAGACGACGAGCGTAATCCCTTCGAGTTCGCCTAGCCGGTCCTCTGCATGCTGAACCGCATGTGCCGTACCGAGCTGTTCTGCCTGAAGGGCATATTCACTTTTGGCACCAAGCGTTTCTTCTACCATTTCTGCGCCGTGGCCGACAATCGTTACGATTTTATCCGCGCCGATTCCGAGGATATGGTCGACAACGTGTTCGACCATCGGTTTTCCACAGACAGGATGCAATACTTTATATAAATCGGACTTCATCCGCGTCCCTTGCCCTGCAGCTAGGACGATGGCATATGTATTCGTCATTTGCTGGCCTCCATCCATAATTTCATTATTGACTATAGCTGAAAATAATATAAATTTCAACTATCCCCTCTTGACAATGTAATGTAATTCTTTTAATATTGTTCGTTTCTTTTTTATTTGTGCATGAAAATGGGAATTTCCACTTTAAGCGGTTGAGTTCCGCCCAAATTCCTGCTGATCTTAGCAATAAAAAAGAAAAAAGCTGTCACAGAAAGTCATATGTACTGACTTCTGTACAGCCTCTTTGATGCTATTCTTAATAACTTACGCTCCAGCCTCTTCGAGCACTCCTTTTTCCTCAACCATATGATACGCGGTTAGGACGGCGTCTTGTACTTTCATCCTCGCCGAAGTGTTGATCGGGTGTGCGACGTCACGGAATTCTCCTTCCGGCGTGCGCTTGCTCGGCATCGCGACAAACAATCCGTCATTCCCCTCAATGACACGGATGTCATGTACGACAAACTCACCGTCTAAGGTAATCGATGCGATCGCCCTCATCCGGCCGTCCGTCTCAACTTTCCTCAGTCTTACGTCTGTTACCTCCATTATTTCCCCACTCCCTTTGTTGTTTCTCTAGCTTCGAACGTCGAGGCGTCCTGCGCTTTCGTTTTATGCTCAACGATTATATTCAACAAAAGTAAGCATTTCCCTTTTATTTTTGCAAACTTTTTCTAAAAAACTTTTTTATCAACTTTTTAGGCAATAAAATGATGCCGCTCGAGTATGAGAGAAATTCGATTCAGTAATGACCCCTTTTAGAAAAGTAGTAGAAGCTGGTCATGTAGAAAACACTGTGCTGTGACCGCCTGATTTGTTGGCCCAACCGCCTGAAACGGCTTTTCGATCGCCTGGAAGTGACACGCAACCGCCTGATAACTGACATAATTGCCTGAAGCAACACTAGAATCGCCTGATAGACTATCCAAACCGCCGGATGTAGTCCTGCCACCGCCTGAAAGCCCTATGACTATCTTGCAATAGACCTTACACACAGCTTCTTCCGTAAAAAACATAAAAACAGACGAAGGAAAATGTATGTTTCACTTCGTCTGTTCTAAAATATTGGTTTTTATTCCCCTGCAAGGGCGATGACTTCGATTTCGACGGATGCATCTTTCGGCAGTCTTGCCACTTCTACTGTTGAACGTGCAGGAGTGTGGGAACCGAAATGTTGTGCGTATACGTCATTCAATGCTGCGAATTGGTTCATGTCCTTGATGAATACGGTTGCCTTGATGACTTGATCAAGGGAAGATCCCGCTTCTTCCAAAACTGCTTTCAAGTTGGCGAAAACTTGGTTCGTCTGCTCTTCGATCGTTCCTTCGACGAGAAGCCCGTCCGGCGTCATTGGAAGTTGGCCAGATGTATAGACCAATCCATTCACTTTCACTGCTTGTGCATAAGGTCCAATTGCTTTTGGTGCATTTTCAGTAGCTACATAATTCATTCCGTTTTTCCACCCTTCTTAAAATAGTTTCCTTCTTCCAGTTCAATCGTACGATCCTTTTCATTCACCGCACGGAGCTTGACTAAGGACAAGTAATCGTCAACAAGCACTTCCTCGGTATGTTCCGCCTCTACTAAGACAGCGGTACCCGCAAGCTCGCAGTCGAATTCCTCCAATAAATTCTTCATGCCGGCCATCGTTCCGCCCGCTTTCATGAAGTCATCGGTGATCAAAACTCTTTTGCCGCTCTTCATACTTCTCTTCGATAATACCATTGTCTGGATACGGCGTGTAGAGCCGGACACGTAGTTAATGCTGACTGTCGAACCTTCCGTCACTTTACTATCCCTACGGACGATGACAACAGGGACATTCAAATGGCGTGCAATCGCATGGGCAATCGAAATGCCTTTCGTCGCAACCGTCATAATGACGTCGATCTCCGTATCGCCGAATGCGGAAGCGAATACTTTACCGATGCGATCCATCATTTTAGGATCCCCTAAAAAATCAGTCATATATAAATAACCGCCAGGCAATAAGCGATCCGATCGACCAAGATTTTCTTTAATAAGGGCGATCACTTCACGGACTTCCGTTTCGGAGACTTGCGGAATGTATTTCACTCCACCAGCAGCACCCGACACAGTCATCAGTTTGCCTGTCCCATTCTCCTCGAAAGTCTCCTTGATGATCGTCAAATCTTCACTTATGGATGACTTTGCGGCATGATAGCGCTCGGAGAAGAAAGTGAGCGGTATGAGTGTATGAGGATTTTCCAATAGATGACGCGTCATATCGACGAGTCTTCCGCTCCTTTTCCACTTCATGATTAACAACCCCTAAACCCGAATGTTTTATTCGTAGATTATCATAATTATACGTCTTTAATCAAGCGGAAAACGTTCTCCGACCATTCTTACAGCATGAACTTCCTTGCAGAAGCCCTTTAGTCCATTGTAAATCCTTGAGACTCTCGCTTCCTGCCGGACGAAACCGAAAACAGTCGGTCCGCTTCCGCTCATCAACACTGCATCTGCTCCAAATTGCTCCATCTTTTCTTTTAAGACGACGACTTGCGGATGTAATTTCATCGTCACCGGCTCCAGGACATTGCCTAACGATGCACACATTTTCTCGTAATTTCCCGAATGTAATGCTTCAAGCATACCTGCTGTGTCAGGATGCTTGATGGAATTGACATCGAGGTTACGATAAATATCCGCCGTAGAAACGGAGATTGAAGGTTTTGCAAGGATGACCCAACAATTAGGCGGTGCCGGCAAATGCTGGATCTTCTCCCCGCGCCCTTTCGCCAGCGCCGTCCCTCCGTGAACGCAGAACGACACATCCGATCCGATCTTTGCGCCGAGTTCCGCCAATTCATCCGCACTTAGATGCAGCTTCCAAAGCCGATTTAAACCGCGTAATGTCGCCGCGGCGTCGGAACTGCCTCCCGCAAGACCTGCGGCTACAGGTATTTTCTTGTCGAGCGTAATCTCGACCCCTTCGCGAATGCCGTATTTCCGTCTCAGCAAATCTGCTGCCTGATAGGCTAAATTTTTTCGGTCATTCGGGACGAACCGCTCGGAAACCCTAATATTGATATGCCCGTCATTCGATGGGCGAAGCCAGACACGGTCAGCCAAATCGACTGTCGTCATGATCATTTCCACTTCATGAAAACCGTCGGGGCGTTTATGTAGGACATCGAGTGTCAGGTTGATTTTTGCAGGTGCTTTCTCATATAACATCCAGCCCCCTCCATTCCAAGCTTGTCATTGTTCCCTATTTTACCATAGGGCGAATGGATTTCACCCTGAAAAATTACAAAAGTTGAGAGTGGTTGCTAAGAGGCGACAGGATTCTTACTGAAACAGCTAAGCCAAAGGTCCCGAAATGACAATATGACTTGGGAAATGATCGATAACTTTCAGGAAATGACCGATATCTTTCATAGTGGTCTTTTGCCACTACACGTTGACTCAAGTGAAAGAAAAGAGCTGCACGGCGTCTAGTACGACATCCATGCAGCTCTTCCTTTGTCAGTCGTTCATGAGATGGGTGGATCTTAGCTGTCGTTCCGTTTTTCCGCCAATCCACGCTCCGCCATCTGAATGGCGTACTTCACCATGTTTCCGGCGTCGCGCGATTTGATGCCTCCCCAACCTTCCCGCTGAACAACATCGTAAAAGCCAAGCTCTTTCGCAATTTCTTCCTTCAAGTGCTCAGACATTATACTACGTCTTCTCGCCATTAGGTTTTTCCTCCTTATCGACTGACAAAACTAGTATGAGCAATGGGCATAAAAAAACACCTATGCGCATCCGTAAAGGAAGACATAGGTATTTTTAATAAAAAACAATACATGATTGCTATAAAAACCTATTTGATGATGAACGCAGTGGCGTCCCCATCATCCAGAACTGTTATTTCGACTGCTTCAGTCAAAATATCCGCGTAGCTGTAAGATACCCTTTCAAAAGCATTTTCATCCTGGTCCAGTTCAACAACAAAAACTGCCCGATACGTCTCACGAAGGACTCCGGCACGTTCGATTGTTTTCTTACGGCCGCCGTTTGCTCTTAAGTGCAAACGTTTCCCCAAGTGAGCATCCAATGACTTCTTAATGTCCGCTAATGTTTTTGGCACGTCGCTTACACCTCACTGGATACTAGTATAACACTTTTAAAAAGTTCTGTCAATTAAAAGAAGAATTTTATCAGTAAAACCTTATTGATGTCAATTCTTTTTTCGTCCTATTCGACGAATTCACCCATTAATTCCCCTATTTGTCATGATTTTTTAAAATCTGCATGTAAAACATTCGACAAATCCCCGAACTCCTTAATGGATAATGTCTCACCTCTCCTGCCCGGATCCATGCCGATCCGCTCGAACGCCTCAAGAATTTGCTCCTTTTTTGCCTTTCCGTCAGGCAACGAGGATTGCAAATTGTTCAGCAACGTCTTCCTTCTTTGAACGAATGAACCCCTTGCCACCTCGAATAGAAAGTCTTCGTCTATTACTTCCACAGGTGGTTCTGCTTTTTTTGTGAGCTTCAGCACAGCTGATTCGACATTCGGCTGTGGAATGAAAACCGTTTTCGGCACAATCATCGATACTTCGGCATCCATGTAATATTGAACCGCGATTGATAATGATCCGTATGCTTTCGTACTTGGAGACGCAGTAATACGATCTGCCACTTCCTTTTGCATCATGATCACCATGCCACGAATGGGTACTTTTCCGAGCAAAAACTTCATTATGATTGGCGTCGTCACATAATAAGGGAGATTCGCTACAACGACAATATCGTCGTATTCGCTAAATTGCTCCTCGACGACTTTATTCAAATCTGCCTCGAGGACATCTTGGTTGATGATCGTGACATTGTTATACGGCGACAATGTATCTTCCAACACAGGCAGCAGACGTCCGTCGATTTCAAATGCAACAACCTTTCCTGCAGTACGTGCCAGATGCTCCGTCAATGCCCCGATGCCCGGTCCAATTTCGATGACGCCTGTTTTGTCCGTCAATTCAGCATGCGAAACGATGTTACGCAATATATTGGGATCGATCAAAAAGTTTTGCCCTAAGCTCTTTTTGAATGAAAACCCATGCTTCTCCAAAATTTCCTTTGTTCTAATGGGCGTTGCAATATCCCTATTCATGGCCATCCTCCTCATGCAGGACTTTCAATGCCTCCGTTAATTGATGTTGCCCAATCCGGAACATTTCCAGTCTTTTTTTCAATCCTTTGCCGTTCACTTGTCCGATTTGCAGTATTTCACTTAGCCGGTCGCGCCTTTTTTTCGCATCGGGATGACCAATAAGCCTTTCATCCAACAGCATCCGCAAAGGAATCTCCTCGATTGGTTGGACGTCGACTGAATAGACCGCTTCGAGTGCTTTTTGAATATCTTCATCCTTCGCATGCTCGATGCCAAGTCCTTGGCCGTTTTTCGCAATCGTTTTCGATTTATGCAAAAATGCGTGTTTGACTCCGGGAATCTGTTCTTCAATAATGGAGCGGATCCGCTTGCCCGGAAAATCGGGGTCTGTAAATACGATGACTCCACGTGTCTCCTGGGCGTGGCGAATTTTATCCAACGTCTTTTCGTCGATTGCCGATCCATTCGTTTCAATCGTGTCGGCCCCTGTTGCTCTTTTGATTGCAATTGTGTCAGATTTGCCTTCGACGACGATGATTTCTTTTATGTTCACAGTGACCCTCATTTCGTTAGGTTACGTTGGTTTAATTTTACGTGTTGAATAGGTTCTTGTACAGGCAATCGAACAGCGAAGGGTTCGATTTTCCGTATTTCTGCGCACTTTGCAGAAATTAAGGCAGCCATGGTCAAAATCATGAAAAAAACCGCGGGACTGGTTAGCCCCACGGATCGATGTGGAAATAAAATTTTTGCTATGAAATTAGTCGATCACTTTGACTTTCACTGTACGACGGCCGAAATTGTATGCTGCCGATTTTGTTGGTACATGAAGATCGATCTTCTTCCCTTTGATCGCGCCGCCAGTATCCCCAGCGATCGCGTATCCGTATCCTTCCACCCATACTTTGGAGCCGAGCGGAATGACGCTAGGATCTACGGCAATCACTTTGAGATTCGGATTGGCTCTTAGGTCGATGCCTGTTGCCGTTTTCCCTGTACATCCGTTACAGTGCGCTGTGTAGGCAGTGGCAGTTACGTAGAATTCCTTCCCGCCTGACGGTGCTGCTGAGCTGCCACGTGATACTGCGACATTGGATTTTTTATTGTAGGCACTTGCCACAACCACTTTGGAACCGACCGCAACAATTTTCTTTTGCGGTTCCTTAATGACTTTCTCATTCAATAACGTTCGAGATACTTCCTTGCCATTCTCTTTGACAATTTCAAACTTGCGTTCAACAGACCCCTTCTCACCTTCCTGGACAACTTTTTCGCGTCCTTTCAGCAATTTGGCGTCACTCTTCGTTACAACTGCAAAGTTTGTTGGTTCTTCCACTACATCGGTGACCTTTTCTACACGTACGACTTCCACTATTGAACCAGGCTTCACGTATCCGTCCGCCTTACGGTTCAGCTTGTCGTGTTCATTCAATTGAATGTTCTCTCTCTTTAAAAAGTCAGCGACCGTAGTCGAAGTTGACCACCTTTGTTTCTCATTTCCGCCATCGATAAGCGTCAATTGGAACGCTTTTTGAACATTGATTCGTAGATCTTCTTCTAGGTTTTCATCCAGATTCGGCATGACCTTATCATGTTCTGTAAGGTCGATTCCGGCAGCGGCCAAAATATCGCCGACTTTACGATCCGTCGTCCAAATCTTTTCGGTTTCCTTACCTGTTTGAATTTCTACTTGCTTTGCCTGTTCCCACCTGATCGATAACCCTTCCTCGACCGGGGTATTCACTGAGGGTGTTACTAAATCGTGTTCAGCAACTTCGATATCTTGACTTGCAAGAAGTTGCCCAACTGTATGTGCAGATGTTTTTATTTCAATTTGCTCATCGTTCACATGAAGCGTGACCGATTTCTTAGATCCTTCGTAAAGAACAAGTGAAATGATTGAAACGAATAGCGCCAATGCAACAGCAGCAGCTGCTATTTGTTTACTCCTCAATGACATCGAGAACAGATTTTTCATGGTGTTTTTTGTCATGAAAAAACTCCTCCTTTATCACTCGGCTGATTATAAAGCTTCCTTTTCAACGTGTCAACTCATTAGAACCTCAAGTCCTGCGACTATGTATCGTTGAATTCAGGCAGGAAGCTATACAATCAGCCTTCGCATTATTTCGAAATACGGAAGATCTTTAAAGCATTTTCGGTCGTTCGTTTTGCCACCTCTTCAACGGGAATTTCTTTCAATCGCGCGATTTCTTCCGCCACGAGCGTGACGAGAGCCGGCTCATTCCGTTTTCCACGATGAGGGTGGGGAGCAAGGTAAGGAGCATCTGTTTCAATCAATAAATGATCCAATGAGATGTCCGTTGCCACTTGCTTCGGCATCTTGGCGTTTTTGAAGGTGACGGGGCCGCCAAGGGAGATGAGGAAGTTCATATTTATGCATTCTTTCGCAGTTTCGACGCTCCCGCCATAACAGTGCATGATCCCGCCCGTAATGCCGGCATCCTCTTCTTTCAATATCCTGACGACATCCCCGGTAGCGTCACGATTATGAATGATAATTGGTAAATCGACTTTTTGTGCAAGCCGTATTTGCTTTCGGAACAATTCTTGCTGAACGTCTTTCGGAGATTTATCCCAATAATAATCCAAACCGGTTTCCCCGATGCCGACGACTTTCGGATGCGCTGCCAAGGACTCGATCCATTCCAAATCTTTTTCGGTACAATCAATGGCGTCAACTGGATGCCAGCCGACGACCGCGTAAATGAACGGGTATTCCTCAGCCAGTTCCATCGCCTTCTCAATCGTCACACGATCGAAGCCGACGACAACCATTGTGTTGACCTCTGCATCAATAGCGCGTTGAATGACTTCTTTAACATCTTCTTCATATTGTTCTGCATTCAAATGGACATGAGTATCGATATACATTTTGCGTCTCTCCTCACAAGCTTCATTCTATTTCAATGAAATATGACTTTCGTTACAGTATGGTGACAAATCGGTTAAAAGATAAAGACGGCGCCTCTATTAAGAAACGCCGTCCTTTTCAATTACTTCACTTTTGCACCGTTTTCCAAAGATGGATCAACGGTTGCCAATTTCAAAACGCCATTTGACTCGCCCGATAAAATCATACCTTCGGATAATTCGCCGCGTAATTTCACCGGCTTCAAATTGGCGACAACAATCACTTTTTCACCGATCAACTCTTCCGGTTCATAATGCTCCGCAATGCCGGAGACGACTTGGCGTTTTTCACTGCCCAAATCGAGTTGGAATTTCAATAGCTTGTCCGCTTTTGGAATCCTCTCACACGCAAGAACAGTCGCGACACGCAAATCAATTTTTGCAAAGTCATCGATCGTGATTTCTTCCGTTTCGTCTTCGACTTCAGCAGGCTTTTCCTCCAGCTTTTCTTTAGGCGCCGTAATGGCCATCTGATCACGGATATAGACGATTTCCACATCCGGATCTAGACGAGGGAAGATCGGAACTCCCTTTTCCACAACTTTCGTCCCTGCAGGAATAGCATCAAAATCACCTAATGTTTCCCACGCAAGCATTGTTTCATTCAACCCGAGCTGTTCAATGATTTGAATCGGTGCCTTCGTCATGAACGGCTGCAATAGAACCGCAATTTGGCGAAGTGATGCTGCTAGATGAGCCATGACGGATGCCAATTTCCCTTTATCCGCCTCTTCTTTTGCAAGCACCCACGGAGATGTTTCATCAATATATTTATTCGTCCGAGAAATGATCGTCCATAGCTCTGAAAGGACGACGCTGAATTGCATCTTTTCCATCGAAGCTTCATATTTCTCGACTGCATTCGTCGTGAAGTCACGCAGTACACTGTCGAATTCGGTCGGCTCAAGCCCCTCTGTAGGAATGACGCCTTCAAAATACTTATTGATCATAGAAACCGTCCGATTCAACAAGTTGCCAAGGTCATTGGCCAAATCGTAATTTGTCCGCTCGACGAATGATTCAGGAGAGAATGTTCCATCTTGTCCGAATGGCAATTCACGAAGAAGGAAATAGCGTGTCGCATCCAAGCCGTAACGCTCCACGAGCATTTCAGGGTAGACGACATTCCCCTTCGATTTCGACATTTTACCGTCCTTCATCATAATGAAACCGTGTGCAAACACTTTTTTCGGCAATGGCAGATCAAGTGCCATAAGGAAAATAGGCCAATAAATCGTATGGAAACGGACGATATCTTTTCCGACGACGTGGACGTCTGCAGGCCAGTATTTATTGAATAGCGTTTCATCATCAGAGCCATATCCGAGCGCTGTGATGTAATTCGTCAATGCATCGACCCACACGTAAATGACATGTTTTGGATCTCCTGGTACTTTAATGCCCCAATCGAATGACATACGGGAGACGGATAAATCTTCAAGTCCAGGTTTGATGAAATTATTGATCATTTCATTTTTCCGTGATTCCGGTTCAATGAAATGCGGATTGTCTTCGTAAAATTGTAGAAGTCTGTCCGCATACTTTTGCATGTTGAAGAAGTATGATTCCTCCGATACCCTTTGCACCGGACGATGACAGTCAGGACAGTTGCCATCTTCAAGCTGCGCCTCGGTGAAATAAGACTCACACGGGACACATTTCCATCCTTCATACTCGCCTTTGTAAATATCACCATTATCGAGGAACTTTTTAAAGATTTTTTCGACGGCCGCTTTATGACGATCCTCCGTTGTCCTAATTAGATCATCATACGAGATGTCCATCAACTTCCATAAATCAATAGCAATATCCGCGATACGATCAACGTATTGCTGTGGAGGAAGACCTTCCTCTTCCGCTTTCTCCTGGATCTTTTGTCCGTGCTCATCCATTCCCGTCAGGAAGTGGACGTCGAATCCACGCAGTCTTTTATAGCGAGCCATCGCATCAGATGCAACGGTCGTATAAGCAGTTCCTATATGAAATTTCCCACTCGGATAATAAATAGGAGTCGTAATGTAAAATGTTTTTCGCTGTTCAGCCACCAAAATACCTCCTGTGTTTCAATCTATACTAACCATTTTAGCTAAAATTCAACAAAAGCGCTATGTAGACACCTAGAAAATCGTTAATCCCCTCATAAACCTCTTTATACACGCATAAATCGTCTAAATTGCTCATAAACATACATAGCACACGCAAAACGCATGTTAAACACTCATAAACCGCTCCACTTACGTATAAACACCACAATAAATTCATTATTAAATTTCCTTAATAATGCTCAAACCGTCTTTCGCTTCCATTTCCCTAAATTACATCCTGAACGGTTACTTAATACCTCAATTTCAATAAAAAAACCAAATATCAATAGTCCTGTTTTCTTCAATCAATCTATTATTCTCCACATAATATTAAGCAGGAATTATTGACGTTAAATGGAAGAGTTGGTATGATATTTGATAGACAAGAGAAATATGTCGAATTTTGACGAAAATTTAATCGTTTAGGAGGAATTCTTGTCATGAAATCTACAGGAATCGTTAGAAAAGTCGACGAGCTAGGACGCGTCGTCATTCCGATCGAGCTTCGCCGTACACTTGGAATTGAGCAGAAAGATGCTTTAGAAATCTATGTCGATGATGACAAAATTATCTTGAAGAAATACATGCCAAATATGACTTGTTCTATTACTGGCGAGGTGTCCGACAATAACTTGCAACTTATTGACGGAAAGCTAATTTTAAGCCCGGATGGTGCTAGACAACTCATTAAAGAGATCGAAGAGAAGATAAAATAATATTATTGTTACAATAATAATTTGAATCCAGAACAATTTTCTGTTCTGGATTTTTATTATAATTTTTCGTTTACATGATACTCCTGATAGACATCCCTTTTAGATAGTCCTCTTTCAGATGCCACTAATTTGATCGCTTCCTTCGATGAAACCTTTTCCTTTTCCATCACCATTTCCACATGGGTTGGAATGCTTATATCCTTCCACCAATTTTCAGCCACTTCTTCTACATCGTCATTCCCTGCAATGACGATACAAAATTCCCCTCTTATTTCAGTTGATTCCACCCAAGAAACGGCTTCCTCAAGCGTTCCGCGGAGAAATTCCTCATACCGTTTCGTCAATTCCCTCGCTAGTACGACCTGGCGCGAACCGCCGAATGCTTCGGCAATTGCTTTGACCGTTTCCTTCAAGCGATGAGGCGCTTCATATAGGAGCAAAGTCTCCTCCTTCTGCTTCAGCTTTCGCAATTGCTCGTTGCGCTCCTTTTTCTGTCGCGGCAGAAATCCGAAGAATGTGAATGGCTGCGTTTGGAGCCCCGAAGCGACTAATGCACTGATGGCAGCATTGGCTCCAGGAACTGGAACGACATCGAATCCCTCTTCAATTGCTTTCGTAGCAATATCATTACCGGGATCGGATATGCACGGCATTCCTGCGTCACTCACTAAGGCGACAGTCTTCCCTTCCGCCAGTAACGACAGGATTTTTTCCCCGCCCTTCTCGAGATTATGCTCATGGTAGCTCATAAGCGGTGTCTTAATGTCGAAGTGATTGCAAAGCCTGATCGTATTCCTCGTATCTTCCGCCGCTATCATATCCGCTTCCTCAAGAATCCGAATTGCTCGGAAAGTCATGTCCTCCAAATTACCAATCGGCGTCCCAACAAGAAATAGCTTCGCATCTCCCGCTTCAGCGCTTTTCTGTGATTTCATCGATACGTTGCCCCTTCCTTATATATCGTTCCTTTGCAGGCCTCGTTAATTGTTTGAACTGATATTCAGCCCGCATCGCATCCTGCTTCGTTTCATAGCTTTCCTGGTAAATGAGACGAACCGGAAGTTTGGCACGCGTATATTTTGCACCTTTTCCTTCATTATGGGTGCGGATGCGCTTCTCCAAATCATTTGTATAGCCGGCATAATAGGAGCCGTCATTGCATTCAAGGACATAGAACAGATGCTCATTCGTCTTGTCCATGTAATAAAAGCCTCACTTCTTCTGTATACTCCCCATCTTCTCCATAGACATAGAGTGGCGGCAATATTTTCAAATCGGGCTTGCCGTCTTTTATTCCTTCTATTAGCAACGTATTGGCTTCTTTGCCTTCCTTCGGGTACACGAAACGGATCCTTTTCGGTTCCAACCTGTTCGCACGCATCGCTGTCACAATATCTAACAGCCTTCCGGGTCTATGAACAAATGCTGCCTTCCCGCCCTGTTTCAACAACTCACTCGCGGACTTTACAGCTTGTTCAAGCGTCAAACGGATTTCATGTCTCGCGATGGCGACATGCTCCTTCAAGTTTTTCTCGCTCGCTTCAATCGCAGGGAAATAAGGAGGATTACAAGTAACCGTATCAAATTTTTCATAGCCAATCTTCCCTGCAATTCCAATCACGTCGTCATTTATAATGGAAATCCGTTCATCTAATCCATTATAGCCAACACTTCGCCGTGCCATATCAGCAAGTCTCTCCTGCAGTTCAACTGCAATAATATCTGCATTCGTCCGGGAACTTAAGAAAAGTGGGATTGCTCCGTTACCCGCACATAAATCGACAATTTTTCCCGAACGGATCGGCACATACGCAAATTTTGCTAGTAGGACGGCATCGAGTGAAAATGAAAAGACGGACGGACTCTGAATGATCCGCAAGTTTTCCGCCAATAGATAATCCAGTCGTTCATCGTCCTTCAATAAATTCTCCATATCTTCTCCTCCGGTTGAATTAAATCTTCTTTCTAAAAAAGCTTCGCTATATAAGATGAACAAAAGAAACAGACATTCTTTAGACGCCGTTGCTTTCCGTTTCAGGCGGACGCTTTCCGCGGGCACGGCTTCAATCTCCTCGGACGTTGCTTCCAAAGCTATCGCTTTTGGTCGCAAAAGCCGTTCTTCGTAACGGCTTTGCCTGCGGGGCTTTCAGCTCGCGCTGTTCCCGCTGGAGTCGCCGCCTTCCACTCCAATCAACTGTAATCCCTGAGTACCAATTATTTATTCAGATTATATAGTTCCATTCAAAATGATTAAGATCTAAATAATTGCATATTTTTGTTTTGTGATTATGAGGTGATCCTTTCATACTTTATCATTAGAGAAGCAGCAGTTTCTTGAAGTGCAAACACGAGACTCCTCGAAAATGCTACGCATTTCCTTCGTGTGATGTAGATTCGAGGAGGGTTATTCAGTGTCCTGCGGAAAAAGCGTTAGGTGGAGACCCCGCAGGAGTACCGGTTGTGGCAACGCCCGTGGAAAGGGAGTGGCGGAACGGAAAGAAATTGCCATGTTATAGACAGAAAAGAGCCGATGCCTACATAATTATAGGATCGGCTCATCTCAAGCATTCTGTTTGCTCAGGAAGGATAGGCAGAACAAACAATCTTCCCCTTTACGGCTGCTTCCATAATGGACATTGCAGACGTGATATCCTTCATTATATAACCTGGCCAAGTTGTCCACCCCTTCGCCAATATCGACTTTATGGGGCTTAACAGGCGGCCTTTGTTCATCTATCAATTGGGTTTTGTCAGTCAGTTCTTCAAGCCGTGTCCGGAGATGATGGTTTTCCAGTTGAAGTGAGTGGTTCTCTTCCGTCATCTTCGCCACAAATCCAATAAGTTCCCGGAATTGCTCATGCATGGCTTCGAGCTGCTGCTCAAACTCCATTACTCTGTCGAGAAAGTTCCCTTCTTTCAACTATTTCACCCCATCATTTCGTCAATTGAGCTACTGAGTTTTTTCGACTCTCTATTTCTTCCCATGAATATTCCAAGACCTGTTCTTGGTCCGCTAAATTCACTTGCAAAATTCTCTCAAGCAAATTCAAGCCAACCACTTTTCCTGGTCCTTCAGGCGTCTGCACCCGCTCGCCAATATCAGGCATAAGGGCTTTTGCCTCTTCATATTCATCGTTTTCGTATTTTAGGCAACACATGAGGCGGCCGCATAATCCGGAAATTTTTGATGGGTTGAGCGATAGGTTTTGATCCTTAGCCATCTTGATGGATACAGGTTCAAAGTCGCCCAAGAATGTCGAACAGCAGAGCATCCTTCCGCACGGTCCGATTCCTCCAAGCATTTTTGCCTCATCACGGACACCGATTTGACGCAACTCGATGCGTGTACGGAAAATCGCGGCAAGATCTTTTACGAGATTCCGGAAATCGACTCGTCCTTCCGCTGTGAAATAAAAGACGATCTTATTACGATCAAACGTGTATTCCACATCGACAAGCTTCATATCCAGTTCATGCTCCCGTATTTTTTCGACACATTTACCGTAAGCTTGCTCGGCATCTGCCCGGTTTTCATCCACTTGGAGTTGGTCTTCCACAAGCGCCTTGCGGATAATTTTCTTAAGTGGCAAGACGACGTCATTTTCATCGACTTCCCTCACAGGACTAGCAACTTTTCCGTATTCGATCCCACGGGCTGTTTCCACGATGACATAGTCACCGACAGTAAGCGGATAATCGAGCGGATCAAAATAATATATTTTACCCGCTTTTTTAAAGCGGACACCTACAACATTATACAAGCGTTAACCCCTCCTGCAAATTGAGCACCAGCTGTTCCATTAAAAGCGTTCGGTTCATATTGCCGTACAGCTTTTTCTTCGCTTGTAGAACCGCTTCCATATTGGATGATAGGCGGCTGTATGTCATCTTCATTGAAAGACCACGGAAAATCTGTTGCTGATCGGGATACGTCAATTCCGATTGCAGTCCGGCTTTCATTGAGACGATATCACGGTATGCATAGAGAAGCAAGTCGAGACCACGTTCTACGTCTTCCTTCTCTTTCATTGCCGGCAACCATTCTGATTGGATGAATAGAAGCGCTTCGTTTACATTGCGATCTGATGCTTCAATCAATTTTAACACTGTTTTTCGCATGTGTGCAAATTGATCATTTTCCGCAAGCTCTTTCGCTTGCCCGATATCCGCTGTCATCATCGTAACCGTCGCAGCCATCGATGCGGTAATTCCTGCATCGGTCAATTTTGCAATCAACTCTTCCCGCTGAGGCGGAAGAAAACTGACGCGCTGGCATCTAGATTGAATCGTCGGAAGAATTGACTGATAAGAATCAGTCAGAAGAATCGCAGTCACTTCCCCTTCTGGTTCCTCTAAAAACTTCAACAATGTATTAGCAGCCGACACATTCATCCGATCCGCGCGGGAGATAATATACATTTTACGCCCTGGCTCGTATCCTTTTCTTGTCATTTTCATGATCAAAGAAGACATTTGCTCTTTTTTGATGTCTTGTCCATCCGGTTCGATTTTCGTCACATTCGGGTGATTTCCTGATGCTACCCGTTTACAATTGCGACATGTTTCACATGGAACAGCATTTTCGGGATTTTCACAAAGTAATAACTTTGCAAAATGGATGGCTGCCTCTTCTTTCCCAGTGCCCGGCTCGCCATCGAAAAGATAGGCGTGGCCAATCCGGTTATTCCGAAATGTCGCCTCAAGTCTGTCGATGACGGCCTTTTGCCTCCGCTTGATGCTATTTTCCATGCCTTCCATGCTTGTACCTCCTTGCTACAAAAAAACGTGTAAAACACACACTCATCTATATAGATTAATGAGAAGCCCTTTGATTTCTCCAATTTTCCCTAGCAACTCGACAGACGTCTGCTCATCATTTAATAAAGCTTCCGCCAATTCAATGAGCTTCTCGTCAATTGTCTGGACTGTTTTCAATCTTCTTCCTTCGCCGAATTGATTCCACGTATGTGATTGTTTCAATCCCATCCCGGATTCAACCGACTCTTTCAGGAAACGACGGACGAGCATCTTGAATTTTGCCATATCCCTTAAATTCCGTGAACGGGCAAGACGGTCCCCTGCCGAAGAAATGTCTCCAAGAAGTCTTGTAATCTGTTCCCCGTGCAAGCGTTCTTCCTGTTTCAGAACCATTTGACCAAACCGGGCGTTCCCTTGCGTCGTACGCAAGGGATCATTTCTGAATTTATCAGGCCCGGTCCGGTACTCTCCATTCACTTTCATTACTATATCACCTCATTTCATCAGAAGTGATGAAATTGTTCAATCGGCAAGACGAACACCGTAGCGCCGCCCACTTCCACCTCTACAGGATAGGGAATATAGGAGTCGGCATTGCCGCCCATCGGTGAAACAGGGGCAACCATCTGATCGCGCGAACGGCAATTTTCACGGATTAGTTCTAAAGCTTTCGGCACGAGGCTGTCATCCGTTCCGATGAGGAAAGTTGTATTTCCTGAACGTAGAAACCCTCCTGTACTGGCTAGTTTCGTAGCGCGAAAATCATTTTTCGTTAAAGCCGCAGACAAACGGTTGCTATCTTGGTCCTGTACAACTGCCACAATCAATTTCACGGTACCCTCTCCTTTTAGCTTTTTTATATTATATTGCCAACGCTGTTGATTGCCGCTACGGGCGGATGCTTTCCGTGGGCGTCGCTTCAGCCAATCGAACCACGAAGAGTTCGATTGGCCGTATTTCTGCGTTCTTTGCAGAAATTAAGGCATCCCTTAGTTGTGCTCGCAAAAGCCGTTCTTCGTTACGGCTTTCGTTGTGGGGTCTTCAGCTGACGCTTTTCTCACAGGAGTCGCCGCCCTTCGCTTCAATCAACGGAACTAACTTTACAAAGATCCATCTTCCTACACTAAATGCTAGAAGCTCTATAGTTTATTATATCATGAAACCTGTTTTTAAATGAGTTGAGAACTTATAATTTTCCAAACATTTTCAGTTACTTCAGATAATGGTTTGCTGGCGTCGGTTTTGATGATGCGGTTTGGGTATTTTTGCAGCAGCAATTCATATCCTTCGTATACTTTTTGATGGAATTGCAATGTTTCATTGTCGAGACGGTTTTGTTCGCGTTCGCCACTGTTGGAAATCCGATTAATTCCTTCTTCCGGTGAGATATCGAAGAAGATGGTTACGTCGGGCATCTTTTCTCCGATGGCAAATGAGTTGATCGTCATGACTTCCTCCATGCCAAGTCCTCTTGCATAGCCTTGGTAGGCGAGTGAGCTGTCGATGAAACGGTCGCAGAGGACAATTTTCCCCTCATTTATTGAAGGGATGATTCTTTCGACGAGATGTTGTCTGCGTGCCGCGGCATACAGGAGCGCCTCTGTCATGCTGTCCATTTCCTGATGTTCATTGTCATGGATGATTTCCCGGATTTTTTCGGATATGCGGATGCCACCCGGTTCACGGGTAAGGATGGCTTTTTTGCCTTCTTGCTCTAATCTCTTATATATTTCTGCAATAACTGTTGTTTTTCCTGCACCTTCAGGACCTTCAAATGTAATAAATTTTCCTTTTGACATGTTTGATTCCTCCGACCTTCATTTCAATACAAATAGCTCTTTTTCGGCAAGACGAACAGTTCCTTGGAATCTTGCTCCCACCTTCATCAATGCCAATAATGCTTGGATGTGGCTTTCCTTGATCTCCTCGCCTTTAATCAATAATGGTATGCCTGGCGGATATGGGATAACAGATGCCGCTGCGATGCGTCCTTCTGCTTCATTCATTGATATCCATTCAGTTTCCATGTCTGTTATAACAAATGGAGGGTATGCAAGCGTGGAGATGCCATCAGGCCAATCAGCTACACTTATTGAAATAGGGGTATCTTCTACTTTACCCAAGTTAGTAACTGCTGCAACCATTTTTTCCTTCCAAGCTTGTAATGGAGGAGTGGATTGTTCATCCCATAGCGGTAATATGAATAATACTTGGTAAGGATCCGCGAGTTCCGCGTACATCCCTTCCGCTTCAAGGGCTGCTTGCAATGCGAAGCCGGAATGCCCTTCAGCGCGGATCAGCAGCTTTAATGGATCGTCCGTCTCCACGATATCTAGTTGATCGATTTCCTTCAGCTCCTGAATGAATGAGGAGCGCAATTCCATGAATTTGCGTTTGTCGTTCCCCTTATAGGAAGCAACGTATGCCCTCGCATCATCTAAGGAGGCCATAATTACATACGATGGACTGCTGGATTGCAGCATCTGTAAATAATGGGCGACCTTTTTTTCAGAAATGAGCTTTGACCGGACGTGCAGGAAAGATCCCATCGTCATGGCTGGCAACGTCTTATGGGCGGAATGCACGACGACATCCGCCCCCATTTCGATCGCAGAGCGTGGAAACGGCTCACCGATGATGAAATGCGCTCCATGCGCTTCATCGACCAAGACAGGGACGGAACGAGAATGGCATAGTTCGATGATCTCTCTAAGCCCCTCCCCCGTAGTACCATAATATGTCGGGTACGTTAGGATGATGGCTTTCGCATCCGGATGTGCAGCGAGTGCTCGTTCCACCTGATCTGGAGTTAATACGCCAGGTGTTCGTGTATGCGAATCCCACGGAGGGCTGATCAGTACTGGACGGGCCCCCGTTAGTTCGATCGCATGGAAGACTGATTTATGGGCGTTGCGCTGAACGATTATCGTGTCGTCCGCCTGGCAAGCAGCATAGATCATCGCCAAATTGCCAACCGTTGAGCCATTGACGAGGAAAAAGCTCCTGTTTGACTTGTAAAGAGAGGATAAAAGGCTTTCAGCTTCCCGAATAACCCCTTCCGCTTCATGGAGATCGTCTAATCCAGTAAGCTCGGTAAAGTCGTATGACAGAGCTTGCCTCATTTTATGGGGCAAGCCGGATAAAAGTCCATGCTTATGCCCCGGCACGTGAAATGAAACCGGGGTCTGTTCGTTGAAATATTGTAACGCCTGCACAAGCGGGCGGTCATTTTGATTCATTTAACGTCCCACTCCCTTTATCTGATTCTATTATAAAGGAAGTCTGTCAACGAAGGGTGAACTCTTTATCAGGAATTGAAAAAAGCCGGATTTCTCCGGCCCAGCCTCTTGAAAAACGCTCGCATCCGTTGTTGAGGCCTACAGGAAGTAGGTCATGCATCCGTTGCCAATCGAACGGCGAAGGGTTCGATTTGCCGTATTTCTGCGCTCTTAGCAGAAATTAAGACACCTTTAGGACGCGGCGTCCTTAGGATGCCTTCCCTACTCGCTCGTCCGCTCATGAACTTTAGTTCTATTCGCGTCTTCGCTCAACTTCGCGCGGGCTCGCAGGAAGTGAATCATGCAACCGTCGCCAATCGAACGGCGAAGGGTTCCATTTGCCTTAATTTCTGCGCTCTTAGCAGAAATTAAGGCACCTTTAGGACGTGGCGATCTTAGGTTGCCTTCCTTGACAAGCGTTTTCAATCAGGCTGGGGAAGTTCCTGGCAATTGCTACTTGTCTTAAAAAGCATGTTTTATTCTCGACAAACCGATGGAAAGGAAGACAATGGCAAACCCGAACAATACAATGAGCGGCGTGACGATATCTCCAATAGTGCCGCTTTCCGAAATGAGTGTCGTAAATCCTTCCATCGCCCATGTCTGCGGAACGAAATTGGCGATTTTCTGCATAACGTCCGGCACCATGTTGATTGGCCAATAGACGCCGCCGAGCATGCAAGTCGAAATGATCACCAATGTGCCGATAGCGTTTTGCTGCTCCACCGTCTTCACAAAGCTTGCAATCGCCATTCCAAGGCCAACGACACAAAAGAGCAAGGCTGTGACGAGAAGAAGCAAAGCTATTGGTGACCCCCAGTTGACATCAAACAGCGTGGAAGAAAGTAAAATTAGAAGGAAAAACTGTATCCATCCGACAATGAAGAAAGATAGAAAATAGCCAAGCAGTACTTGGAAACGGGTGACTGGTGTCGTAAACAATCTCGACCAAATTCCCGTCTGTTTTGCCTCCAGCAGTATACCTGTCATCGAAAGCATCATAATCATAACGAACATAATTGAAAATCCTGCGGAGCTATAGGATATTCCCGTATTCGGGTTTCCAGTGGAACTGCTTGTTTTTCGTTCAGTCCATACTTGGATCTGGCCTTCATTTTCCGTGAGCTTCTCGTAAACAGCTTCCCAGATTTCATCAAAATAAGAGCTTGCCACCTGTGACGTGGCAACGTAAACGCCTACGCCTTGCATCACCTGATTCACTTGTTGTTTGACGAGAGGCGCGGTTGCCATGCCGGGTGAAGGTTGAAAGCTGATGGCCGGCTCTTCATTGCGCAGCTTAGATGCAATTCCTTTTTCCAATCTTACAATGCCTTGCACCTCTTTACTCGCCAATAACTCCTCTGCCTCGCTAGCTGCAACAAGCTCATACGTGATCATTTCATCAAGCATTAGTTTCTGAATGATGTTCGTAGAAAGCGCCGTCTGTTCCTCGTCGACCAATGCGATGCGGAACGAACTATCCGCACCCTTTCCAAAAATGCTTCCGAATAGAAACGTGAATAACAACGGCATCCCGAACATTAAGACAAACGCCGATTTTTTCTTGAATGTCCGTTTGATTTCAAACAGGCAAATCGATAAGATTTTCTTCATCCCGCATACCTCCTATGCAATCCGGCGCTTAAGCCGGAGGGAACTAATGAAAATGGATGCAACCCCTATGCCGAATAAAACAACTGCCGGCAGCCATAACGTAGACCATGCAGTTCCTGTCATGATCGAAGTGTAGCTCGTCAATGCCCATGAATTTGGCATAGCCATGGCAATTTTTCGCATGATTTCAGGGAATAAAGAGAGGGGCAGCATTGAACCGCCAAGCAGTGCCATTACTTGAACGCCTATTGTTCCGACGATATCCGCCATCTTCTCGTTCGTCGTGAATGCTGCTACTACCATCGCCAATCCAGCTACCGAAAAGATATAAAAGAACGTGATAAAAAGGATTTGCAAGATGGACGTACCCCAATCGACCTTCAACAGGAAATGAGTTGCCCCTATGAAGATTAAAAATTGAATCCACGCAAATAGGAATGCGCCGATGAATTTTCCCGCCAGGATCGAACGGACGGAAGTCGGTGTCATCATTAAACGCGACAGCGTTTCACTCCGCCTCTCCTGGTGAAACGACTTTCCGCCCGCCATCGCGTTGAATAAAAGGAACATCGCCGCCATGGCCGCGGCATAGTACTGCATGGAGCTCACCGATTCTTCTTCGGGCGGGTCATTTACATAGGACCGTTGTTCACTCAAGACTTTCTCTATCGAAGTGGTAAGCTCATATTGGATAGCCTCCCTATCTTCCGATGACAAGACTGCCGCCTGCGTCATAATGGCAGTTGTCGAATTTGTAATCGCATGCGACATTTGAGCGAACGTTTCGATCAACTGCTGAATGACGATGGCTTCGGTTTCTTTTCCGGATATTGGTAGGACGACGGCACGGTCTTCCGTTCCAGTACCCCATCCATCAGGCAATAGCAAGCCGACATGCACTTCCTGTTCATCCATCCAATCCATAAGTTGCTTCTCCGACTCCGCCCGTTTGCCTGTGATGGCAAGCCCGTCTTCTTCGAGTGTCCGGATGACGCTGTCGGACATTGCGTTCGCTCCGGGTGTGTAGACGCCTAAAATCGTTTCGGGCATACTACCGCCTCCCATCATCCCTCTCAAGGCGGAACCTAAAATGACTGTTAACAAAATCGGCATAAGGATCATCATCAGAATGGCTTTGCTGTCTTTCAAGTGGATCTTCGCATCTTTAACGGCTATCAAAAAGCTCTTCATTTCAGTCCCTCCTATTCACGCAAAGAGCGGCCCGTCAATTGCAAAAACAACGTTTCCAAATTAGCTTCTTTAAGCTGCATATTGTGTATCGCCACGCCCGATCGACTGGCTAGCAGAATGATATCCGAAACTATTTCCATTTTCGACTGCAAATGCACATCGATTTCTTCGGCAGGTCGGACAATAACCTTCTCCACCCCATTCAGTTTTTTTACCTGTTCGATAAATGTGGGGGGCAATGAATCGACTGTAAGCTTCAACACAGTCCCTCCCGCTAAACGATTGCTCAAATCCCTTTTCGTGCCGCTTACGATAAGCTTTCCTTCATCAATGATCGCAATCCGCTTGCAAAGAAACTCGACTTCTTCCATATAGTGACTCGTGTAAATGACCGTCATTCCTTGTTCATTCAATGCTTTCACCGTCTCCAAAATATGATTCCTAGATTGTGGATCAATTCCGACTGTCGGTTCATCCATAATGACCAGCTGCGGCTCATGCATGAGAGCGGCCCCGATATTGATGCGCCTCTTCATCCCGCCTGAAAAGGTTTCGATACGTCCTTTCGCCCGTTCGGTGAGCCCTACGATTTCAAGCACTTCCTTCGCACGGGCTTTCGTCTTTTTGCTGGATAACCCGTACATCTTACCCCAAAACATTAAGTTATCGAGCGCTGACATCGTCGGATAAAGTGCGATGTCTTGTGGAACAACTCCTATCAACTGTTTCGTTTCCTTCAGATGTTTGCCTACAAGCTTTCCATTCATCCGGATTTCACCGGCTTCATACGGAATCAGTCCGCATATCATCGAAATGAGCGTTGACTTGCCCGCACCATTCGGACCGAGCAAGCCGAATGATTCTCCTTTTTCAACCTGAAATGATACCCCTTTGATGACCTCGTCTGCATTAAAACTCTTTTTCACATTCGAAAGTGTAAGCAATTTCCGCAGCCCCCTTCTTTACTTTCATCTTAAGAAGGAAACCCTTTTTTTGCATCGAGCGTGCGATAGACTTTGAAGGCATGAAAAAAACGGCATCGATATGCCGTTTATCATGTACGTATGCAAAAAGTAATTTTAGAACGTCGTTATCCCATAACGGACGGCGTAAATAGCCGCTTGCGTCCGATCGCGGAGCCCAAGCTTTTGAATAACATTGGAAACATGGTTCTTGACCGTCCCTTCGGTAATAAACAACATATCCGCTATTTCCTTATTGTTCATCCCTTCGCCAAGGTAAGTTAGAACTTCCACTTCCCGGTCAGATAAATCTTCTATACTCTCCGGCATTTTAACGGGACTGCTATGATTTTTCATTCTAAGCTCTGCCAATACTTGCGAAGTGAACTCCTTCGGCAGTACGACACCGCCATGATGGACGGTAAGAATCGCTTGGACAATCGTATCTGTCGGCATATCCTTCAGCAAATACCCGCTCGCCCCTTCTTCAAGCGCATCAAAAATATATTCACTGTCGTTAAAAGTCGTCAAAATCAGCACTTTCACATCGGGCAGGCTGTCTTTTAGTAATCTTGTCCCTTCAACGCCGTTCACGCCGGGCATCCGAATATCCATTAACACGATATCCGGAAGAAGCGTCACCGCTTTTTGCAACGCATCGTTACCATCCGTCGCCGTCCCGACGACTTCAATCTCTGGCCGTAAGCCGAGCAATGTGCCGAGCCCTTCTCTTACTAACGGTTGGTCATCGACGATCATGATCTTGATCATACTTGTACCCCCACTTCCTTCTGTTGAAATGGCAACGCAATATAAATCCCAAAGCCTTCCCCCTCCACGCTTTCGATTGCAAATGAACCCCCATGCTCCGCAACCCGTTCCTTCATATTAATCAACCCAAAATTCGGATGAATATTCTTCTGTCCGATTCCATTGTCCTTAATCGTCAAATGGACTTCCTTTTCCGTTACAAGAATCTCCACGAGGCAAATGCCTGCATTTCCGTGCTTCTTTGCATTCGTTAGACCTTCCTGTATAACCCTTTTAATCGTCGGCTCCAACGACTTGGGAATTGAAGAGGGTTCACCTTTCATTAAAAGGCTTGTTTCCATTTGCGTCATCGCGGAAAACTCATCGAGCAGCACTTGCAACACCTTGTGGAATGAAATTCCCCGATCGTCCTCTTTCAATGTCCTGACCGACACTCGGAGTTCATGAAGAGAATCCCGCGTCAACTGTTCGCAGAGAGCAATCACTTCTTTCGCTCTTTCTGCATCTCTTTCTGCCATCTCCCGAGCCACTTGCAACTGGACAACCAATGCCGTCATTTTATGACCGACTGTATCGTGGATTTCCCGCGCTATCTCATTCCGCTCCCGAATGGCCGTCAACTGCTCCACTTGTTCAGCATACTCCCCCAATTGCTTGTGCGCGGCCTGCAAAGCTTCATGTGATTCATTCAACTGCCCATATTGAATTGAAATCGTCTCTTTCGCATGATGGAAATTTCGAATTAGGCTCCCGACGAAAGCGCCATAGAAGACGAACATTCCATTGACGATATTACTTGAAAGGGAGAATTCCCCAGTCTGTACATAGATCCGCAAGCTAATCATTATCCATACTGCGATAAACAGACCTGAAAAAAGACTAAGAAGCCTTTTTTGATCGTATAGTATAAAAACCGTCGTAGATAAGACGCCGAAAAAGATTAAATACAAGTATCCACTCTCGGCAAATAAAAAACCGAATCCCGTAATGACAATAAAGTCAATTGAAGAACAAAGAATCCTCGTCTTCTCCCGGACGTTTGCCATTTGAATAAAATGACTGCTGATGAATATCGGAATAGCAACAATTATATAGATCGTCCGTATATCCTCAATTCCACTCGTCATTTGAAGAAAATAAGCACTCATAATGACGAGCATTATGACTCTCACTAATGAGAATAAAAACAATGAAAAACTTTTCATACCCACTCCCCCAAACCAAAGAAGCATAAACTTCGATATTCTCGCATAATGTTTCAAAAGCGCGCATAAAACCTTCTAAATAAGCATAATTACAAGTAGACGCTCATAAAACCACATATTCGCGCATAAGCGGTTGTGCTCAAAAGGATATTAGAAGAAACATTATCCTCAGCCTTTATTGGATAAAAACTTAAAAGTGTTCTATAATCATTCAAATTCATTTAATCCTCCTTCAGATAATTCTTCTAACTCATTGGTCCGTATATCATTATGTATTCACCCGTAATGGCATCTATGATTACCGTAGGTTCCTTGCCATTGTATCGGAAGGTCACTTCCCATGATCGGCGGTTTTACCATTTCATAGTAGAAACCATGCCTCACTTTTAAGCTTGTATTAATGGGCCACATTTCTTCTAGATCTTTTTTGGGTATCAAGTCGTCCCCAAACCCTTCTGGGGGACTCAATAAATATTCATACGCCTGCACAATCGCTTCTTGCGTAGTTAGAATTGGCTTTTGATATTGATAAGCAAATAGAATTGTAATAGCAATAACCATGGCTAGAACAATAGTAGTTCCCCGTTTCATACAATACACCTCGTTCGATGTCTATTCTCTTAATCATGAACTACTCATATTTTTTAAGCAATAGGGATAGAAGATTTATGTGTATTACCTGAAAGCTAGTATTATTTATACTGGAATACATTTAATTTGGGAGGGAAGTTTTTTGAAACTGAAAACCTTGGGATGTATTTTTTTGAGCATGCTTATTCTAGTTATTGGTTGCTCCGATAATGAAACATTTGAAAGTAAATTCAACTTACCCGAAAATATACCTGGCTTTGTAGCAAAGAGTGATTTTAAAAGAATTAATTGGGAAAGTAAAGCCGTTACATTCAATGGAAATATAATCGGTAATGAAAATAAATCAGGCGTAATTGGTGCCGACATGCCAAGCATTACTACGAAACAAAAGTGGATGTGGCATCTTTGGGGGATTGAGGATCCTGCAGCAACCAATCTAACGGTCGTTGGTCTCCACAGAGATTCGAGCACTATCCATCCAATTTTAACATCAGGTTGGATGACAGGCCTGGGAGGAGCGAATAATGGAGCAGATGCACACGCACCTTCTAATGTGCTCATTCCTAAGCGAGGAGAATGGGCAATATTGCTTTACACCGATGAAGAATTATTTGATGTATTGATCTATGAGATTAATGAATGATGAATGATGAGTCTGCTTAATTGTAAACACAAAAAAACCACCCCCACAGGGATGGTCTTTGCCCGGCGACGTCCTACTCTCACAGGGGGAAGCCCCCTACTACCATCGGCGCTGAAGAGCTTAACTTCCGTGTTCGGTATGGGAACGGGTGTGACCTCTTCGCCTTCGTCACCAGACTATGTATGAACGATGCTTGTTCGTTCAAAACCGGATAAAACCAACATTGTTGCCGAACTCAAGTTCAACCGTATTTCTTAACTGATAAGGTTAAGTCCTCGATCGATTAGTATCCGTCAGCTGCACGTGTCGCCACGCTTCCACCCCGGACCTATCCACCTCATCTTCTTTGAGGGATCTTACTTACAAATGTAATGGGAAATCTCATCTTGAGGGGGGCTTCATGCTTAGATGCTTTCAGCATTTATCCCGTCCACACATAGCTACCCAGCGATGCCTTTGGCAAGACAACTGGTACACCAGCGGTGTGTCCATCCCGGTCCTCTCGTACTAAGGACAGCTCCTCTCAAATTTCCTGCGCCCGCGACGGATAGGGACCGAACTGTCTCACGACGTTCTGAACCCAGCTCGCGTACCGCTTTAATGGGCGAACAGCCCAACCCTTGGGACCGACTACAGCCCCAGGATGCGATGAGCCGACATCGAGGTGCCAAACCTCCCCGTCGATGTGGACTCTTGGGGGAGATAAGCCTGTTATCCCCGGGGTAGCTTTTATCCGTTGAGCGATGGCCCTTCCATGCGGAACCACCGGATCACTAAGCCCGTCTTTCGACCCTGCTCGACTTGTAGGTCTCGCAGTCAAGCTCCCTTATGCCTTTGCACTCTACGAATGATGTCCAACCATTCTGAGGGAACCTTTGGGCGCCTCCGTTACACTTTAGGAGGCGACCGCCCCAGTCAAACTGCCCACCTGACACTGTCTCCTGCCCGGATCACGGGCAAGGGTTAGAAGTCCAATACAGCCAGGGTAGTATCCCACCATTGCCTCCTCCGAAGCTGGCGCTCCGGATTCCAAGGCTCCTACCTATCCTGTACAGGCTGCACCGGAATTCAATATCAGGCTACAGTAAAGCTCCACGGGGTCTTTCCGTCCTGTCGCGGGTAATGCGCATCTTCACGCATATTATAATTTCACCGAGTCTCTCGTTGAGACAGTGCCCAGATCGTTACGCCTTTCGTGCGGGTCGGAACTTACCCGACAAGGAATTTCGCTACCTTAGGACCGTTATAGTTACGGCCGCCGTTTACTGGGGCTTCAATTCGAAGCTTCGCTTGCGCTGACCTCTCCTCTTAACCTTCCAGCACCGGGCAGGCGTCAGCCCCTATACGTCACCTTACGGTTTTGCAGAGACCTGTGTTTTTGCTAAACAGTCGCCTGGGCCTATTCACTGCGGCTCTCTCGGGCTTTAACACCCTACCAGAGCACCCCTTCTCCCGAAGTTACGGGGTCATTTTGCCGAGTTCCTTAACGAGAGTTCTCTCGATCACCTTAGGATTCTCTCCTCGCCTACCTGTGTCGGTTTGCGGTACGGGCACCTCCCGCCTCGCTAGAGGCTTTTCTTGGCAGTGTGAAATCAGGGACTCCGGGGACAATTCCCCTTGCCATCACAGCTCAATGTTATAGGAACGGGATTTGCCTCGTTCCACACCTCACTGCTTGGACGCGCATGACCAACAGCGCGCTCACCCTATCCTTCTGCGTCCCCCCATTGCTGATAACGGCGGGGAGGTGGTACAGGAATATCAACCTGTTATCCATCGTCTACGCCTTTCGGCCTCGACTTAGGTCCCGACTAACCCTGAGCGGACGAGCCTTCCTCAGGAAACCTTAGGCATTCGGTGGAAGGGATTCTCACCCTTCTTTCGCTACTCATACCGGCATTCTCACTTCCAAGCGCTCCACCAGTCCTTACGATCTGGCTTCGACGCCCTTGGAACGCTCTCCTACCAC
>NZ_CM147850.1:4020000-4055000 GCF_055808055.1 Sporosarcina sp. QA0331 | reverse complement strand
GCCGTGGCTTTCTGACGAGGTACCGTCAAGGTACGGGCAGTTACTCCCGTACTTGTTCTTCCCTCGCAACAGAGCTTTACGATCCGAAAACCTTCTTCGCTCACGCGGCGTTGCTCCATCAGACTTTCGTCCATTGTGGAAGATTCCCTACTGCTGCCTCCCGTAGGAGTCTGGGCCGTGTCTCAGTCCCAGTGTGGCCGATCACCCTCTCAGGTCGGCTACGCATCGTCGCCTTGGTAGGCCGTTACCCCACCAACTAGCTAATGCGCCGCGGGCCCATCCTGCAGTGACAGCCGAAACCGTCTTTCAGAGTTCTTCCATGCGGAAGAACCGATTATTCGGTATTAGCCCCGGTTTCCCGGAGTTATCCCCATCTGCAGGGCAGGTTGCCCACGTGTTACTCACCCGTCCGCCGCTAATATCAGGGAGCAAGCTCCCTTCAATCCGCTCGACTTGCATGTATTAGGCACGCCGCCAGCGTTCGTCCTGAGCCAGGATCAAACTCTCCATAATAGAGAAATTCGAGTAGCTCGAGTTTCTTGCTGGCATCATTTAAGATGTCAATTTTGAATCCGAAGATTCGTTTTGTCTCTTCACCGACGGGGTCGGCTATGAGACTTTATTTGTTGACGTTTTGCTGTTCAGTTTTCAAGGTTCATTGTGCGTCGCTTTGTCAGAAGCAACTCTTATATAATACCATCTTTACGATTCGTTTGTCAACAACTTTTCTAAAAAACTTTGTAAGTTGTTTTTAGTAGTTATTCACTTACCGGAAACGCAACGTTTATTACTATACCAGCCTGTCCTTTTAATTGCAACACCTTTTTTCAAGAAAAGCAATTAGCCTCTAAAATAAACTGTTGTCATTGATAATGCAACCAGCTATGCAATTTGCGTCCTGCTACTTTTTTGCTTCCTAGCATATCGAATCCTTGTCAAATCTTCCATTCGAAACCGATGAACCTCATTTCATATAGCTCAGTCGCACCTTGTTTAGCACTATCTGACAGAAGTAGATCAAGCCAACGCTGTTGATGATGGTTCTTACAGAGAATCGGCATACCAATCCGCTTTTCTACCATCGACGTTAAAGTGCTTCACTTCCACGTTCGGAATAGGTACGGGTATGACTTATATACAACCTTCGGTTATATTGTTAAACATAAAAAACCATCCCCACAGGGGATGGCCTTTGCCCGGCGACGTCCTACTCTCACAGGGGGAAGCCCCCTACTACCATCGGCGCTGAAGAGCTTAACTTCCGTGTTCGGTATGGGAACGGGTGTGACCTCTTCGCCTTCGTCACCAGACTATGTATGAACGATGCTTGTTCGTTCAAAACCGGATAAAACCAACATTGTTGCTGAACTCAAGTTCAACCGTACTTCTTAACTGATAAGGTTAAGTCCTCGATCGATTAGTATCCGTCAGCTGCACGTGTCGCCACGCTTCCACCCCGGACCTATCCACCTCATCTTCTTTGAGGGATCTTACTTACAAATGTAATGGGAAATCTCATCTTGAGGGGGGCTTCATGCTTAGATGCTTTCAGCATTTATCCCGTCCACACATAGCTACCCAGCGATGCCTTTGGCAAGACAACTGGTACACCAGCGGTGTGTCCATCCCGGTCCTCTCGTACTAAGGACAGCTCCTCTCAAATTTCCTGCGCCCGCGACGGATAGGGACCGAACTGTCTCACGACGTTCTGAACCCAGCTCGCGTACCGCTTTAATGGGCGAACAGCCCAACCCTTGGGACCGACTACAGCCCCAGGATGCGATGAGCCGACATCGAGGTGCCAAACCTCCCCGTCGATGTGGACTCTTGGGGGAGATAAGCCTGTTATCCCCGGGGTAGCTTTTATCCGTTGAGCGATGGCCCTTCCATGCGGAACCACCGGATCACTAAGCCCGTCTTTCGACCCTGCTCGACTTGTAGGTCTCGCAGTCAAGCTCCCTTATGCCTTTGCACTCTACGAATGATGTCCAACCATTCTGAGGGAACCTTTGGGCGCCTCCGTTACACTTTAGGAGGCGACCGCCCCAGTCAAACTGCCCACCTGACACTGTCTCCTGCCCGGATCACGGGCAAGGGTTAGAAGTCCAATACAGCCAGGGTAGTATCCCACCATTGCCTCCTCCGAAGCTGGCGCTCCGGATTCCAAGGCTCCTACCTATCCTGTACAGGCTGCACCGGAATTCAATATCAGGCTACAGTAAAGCTCCACGGGGTCTTTCCGTCCTGTCGCGGGTAATGCGCATCTTCACGCATATTATAATTTCACCGAGTCTCTCGTTGAGACAGTGCCCAGATCGTTACGCCTTTCGTGCGGGTCGGAACTTACCCGACAAGGAATTTCGCTACCTTAGGACCGTTATAGTTACGGCCGCCGTTTACTGGGGCTTCAATTCGAAGCTTCGCTTGCGCTGACCTCTCCTCTTAACCTTCCAGCACCGGGCAGGCGTCAGCCCCTATACGTCACCTTACGGTTTTGCAGAGACCTGTGTTTTTGCTAAACAGTCGCCTGGGCCTATTCACTGCGGCTCTCTCGGGCTTTAACACCCTACCAGAGCACCCCTTCTCCCGAAGTTACGGGGTCATTTTGCCGAGTTCCTTAACGAGAGTTCTCTCGATCACCTTAGGATTCTCTCCTCGCCTACCTGTGTCGGTTTGCGGTACGGGCACCTCCCGCCTCGCTAGAGGCTTTTCTTGGCAGTGTGAAATCAGGGACTCCGGGGACAATTCCCCTTGCCATCACAGCTCAATGTTATAGGAACGGGATTTGCCTCGTTCCACACCTCACTGCTTGGACGCGCATGACCAACAGCGCGCTCACCCTATCCTTCTGCGTCCCCCCATTGCTGATAACGGCGGGGAGGTGGTACAGGAATATCAACCTGTTATCCATCGTCTACGCCTTTCGGCCTCGACTTAGGTCCCGACTAACCCTGAGCGGACGAGCCTTCCTCAGGAAACCTTAGGCATTCGGTGGAAGGGATTCTCACCCTTCTTTCGCTACTCATACCGGCATTCTCACTTCCAAGCGCTCCACCAGTCCTTACGATCTGGCTTCGACGCCCTTGGAACGCTCTCCTACCACTGACACCATAGGTGTCAATCCGCAGTTTCGGTGATCCGTTTAGCCCCGGTACATTTTCGGCGCAGCGCCACTCGACCAGTGAGCTATTACGCACTCTTTAAATGGTGGCTGCTTCTAAGCCAACATCCTGGTTGTCTGGGCAGCGCCACATCCTTTTCCACTCAACGGATACTTGGGGACCTTAACTGGCGGTCTGGGCTGTTTCCCTCTCGACTACGGATCTTATCACCCGCAGTCTGACTCCCAAACATAAATCATCGGCATTCGGAGTTTGTCTGAATTCGGTAACCCGGGATGGGCCCCTAGTCCAAACAGTGCTCTACCTCCGAGATTCTTTCGTTTGAGGCTAGCCCTAAAGCTATTTCGGAGAGAACCAGCTATCTCCAGGTTCGATTGGAATTTCACCGCTACCCACACCTCATCCCCGCACTTTTCAACGTACGTGGGTTCGGGCCTCCAGTAAGTGTTACCTTACCTTCACCCTGGACATGGGTAGATCACCTGGTTTCGGGTCTACGACCCCATACTCATTCGCCCTATTCAGACTCGCTTTCGCTGCGGCTCCGCATTCGCTGCTTAACCTTGCATGGAATCGTAACTCGCCGGTTCATTCTACAAAAGGCACGCCATCACCCATTAACGGGCTCTGACAACTTGTAGGCACACGGTTTCAGGTTCTCTTTCACTCCCCTTCCGGGGTGCTTTTCACCTTTCCCTCACGGTACTGGTTCACTATCGGTCACTAGGGAGTATTTAGCCTTGGGAGATGGTCCTCCCGGATTCCGACGGAATTTCACGTGTTCCGCCGTACTCAGGATCCACTCTGGAGAGGACGAACTTTCGACTACGGGGCTTTTACCCGCTATGGCGGACCTTTCCAGGCCGCTTCGTCTAATCCGTCCCTTTGTAACTCCGTATAGAGTGTCCTACAACCCCAGGAAGCAAGCTTCCTGGTTTGGGCTCTTCCCGTTTCGCTCGCCGCTACTAAGGGAATCGATGTTTCTTTCTCTTCCTCCGGGTACTTAGATGTTTCAGTTCTCCGGGTGTGCCTCGTTCACGCTATGTATTCACGTGAACGTACTGCCCCATTACGGGCAGTGGGTTTCCCCATTCGGAAATCTTCGGATCACAGCTTACTTACAGCTCCCCGAAGCATATCGGTGTTAGTGCCGTCCTTCATAGGCTCCTAGTGCCAAGGCATCCGCCGTGCGCCCTTTCTAACTTAACCTTCATTCCTTCACCCATAGCGATATGGGATCCGAGAATCGTTAAAAAAGTATTGCTTGTTCAATCACTATGTGATCGACTCGGTTGATTACTTGATGTTTTGTTGCTTCAATGTCGTTTTATCCAGTTTTCAAAGAACAAGGTTTTGAAAGATCATCAGAAGATGAACCTTCAAAACTGAACGCAAAACGTCAACGTATGAACCGGAGGTTCATATTCCGTAATTATCCTTAGAAAGGAGGTGATCCAGCCGCACCTTCCGATACGGCTACCTTGTTACGACTTCACCCCAATCATCTGTCCCACCTTCGGCGGCTGGCTCCCGTAAGGGTTACCCCACCGACTTCGGGTGTTACAAACTCTCGTGGTGTGACGGGCGGTGTGTACAAGACCCGGGAACGTATTCACCGTGGCATGCTGATCCACGATTACTAGCGATTCCGGCTTCATGCAGGCGAGTTGCAGCCTGCAATCCGAACTGGGAACGGTTTTATGGGATTGGCTCCCCCTCGCGGGTTCGCAGCCCTTTGTACCGTCCATTGTAGCACGTGTGTAGCCCAGGTCATAAGGGGCATGATGATTTGACGTCATCCCCACCTTCCTCCGGTTTGTCACCGGCAGTCACCTTAGAGTGCCCAACTGAATGCTGGCAACTAAGATCAAGGGTTGCGCTCGTTGCGGGACTTAACCCAACATCTCACGACACGAGCTGACGACAACCATGCACCACCTGTCACCGCTGTCCCCGAAGGGAAAGGCGTATCTCTACACCGGTCAGCGGGATGTCAAGACCTGGTAAGGTTCTTCGCGTTGCTTCGAATTAAACCACATGCTCCACCGCTTGTGCGGGTCCCCGTCAATTCCTTTGAGTTTCAGCCTTGCGGCCGTACTCCCCAGGCGGAGTGCTTAATGCGTTAGCTGCAGCACTAAGGGGCGGAAACCCCCTAACACTTAGCACTCATCGTTTACGGCGTGGACTACCAGGGTATCTAATCCTGTTTGCTCCCCACGCTTTCGCGCCTCAGCGTCAGTTACAGACCAGAAAGCCGCCTTCGCCACTGGTGTTCCTCCACATCTCTACGCATTTCACCGCTACACGTGGAATTCCGCTTTCCTCTTCTGTACTCAAGTCCTCCAGTTTCCAATGACCCTCCACGGTTGAGCCGTGGGCTTTCACATCAGACTTAAAGGACCGCCTGCGCGCGCTTTACGCCCAATAATTCCGGACAACGCTTGCCACCTACGTATTACCGCGGCTGCTGGCACGTAGTTAGCCGTGGCTTTCTGACGAGGTACCGTCAAGGTACGGGCAGTTACTCCCGTACTTGTTCTTCCCTCGCAACAGAGCTTTACGATCCGAAAACCTTCTTCGCTCACGCGGCGTTGCTCCATCAGACTTTCGTCCATTGTGGAAGATTCCCTACTGCTGCCTCCCGTAGGAGTCTGGGCCGTGTCTCAGTCCCAGTGTGGCCGATCACCCTCTCAGGTCGGCTACGCATCGTCGCCTTGGTAGGCCGTTACCCCACCAACTAGCTAATGCGCCGCGGGCCCATCCTGCAGTGACAGCCGAAACCGTCTTTCAGAGTTCTTCCATGCGGAAGAACCGATTATTCGGTATTAGCCCCGGTTTCCCGGAGTTATCCCCATCTGCAGGGCAGGTTGCCCACGTGTTACTCACCCGTCCGCCGCTAATATCAGGGAGCAAGCTCCCTTCAATCCGCTCGACTTGCATGTATTAGGCACGCCGCCAGCGTTCGTCCTGAGCCAGGATCAAACTCTCCATAATAGAGAAATTCGAGTAGCTCGAGTTTCTTGCTGGCATCATTTAAGATGTCAATTTTGAATCCGAAGATTCGTTTTGTCTCTTCACCGACGGGGTCGGCTATGAGACTTTATTTGTTGACGTTTTGCTGTTCAGTTTTCAAGGTTCATTGTGCGCCGCTTCATCAGAAGCAACTCTTATATAATACCATCTTCGCAATCCCTTTGTCAATAACTTTCTTCAAAAAGTTTTAAGCTGTTTTGGAGTAGTTATTCACTTACCGGAAACGCGAGGATATTAATATAACATCTCCTCTTCTTAAGCGCAATACCTATTAAAAAAACAATTTCTTTTGACATCTTATCATTTACTAATCAACTTCTATAGAGGGTATTCAAGAGTCAACCCTTATTCCCTTATTAGAGTTAGATATCCTTTTATACTTTACTAGCTGTTTGGGCAATTGCAGTTCCTTGTAGTTTAAGTGAAGGATGGCAATAACTTATATTTTATACCCTCATATAAAAAAATGCCCCTTCTATATAGAAGAGACATTCATCATAGAAAAACCGCAAACGCGAATAACGCAGCGAAGCCTGGTATTCCCAATACGGCTAAAAGGAGCCCGGATGCAATATTCACCGGAAAATAAATTCCAATAAAGCCACCGACAATATTCAAGATAAATAGTGCGAGAAATGCAAATGCCAAACGGAACCAAAATACAGATAGACGCTCGGACAATTTCTTCAATTGTTTTTTATCCATCATTAATAGTAGTAATAGAATAACTCCGATGATGGCGATACCGATAAATTTCATGGAAAGCGCTCCTTTCGACTAATAGTCCACTCTATGCGCTCCCCTAGAAAATTATCACGTTCGTCCAGCTCTCGTTTTGCCAAGGCTCATCCGCGATCTATGCGAAGCTGACGTTCCTTTGCTTCTTTGAATAAATGAAAGTACTTACTTTCAGCTATCTTCCTTCGTACCAACACTTCTTGATCATAATCATTCAAATACTTCTCAATTTCCCTCGCCCGCTCCCACTCTTCCTTCGTTTCGAGAAGCAAGTTGTAAAGCTGGGCATCGAATTCCCTTTTTAATTTTCTCTTTCGGCCAAACATCGACGTTGACCTCCTATAATTCTCTGCGTCCTTCAAGTGCTTTCGATAGCGTCACTTCATCCGCATATTCTAAATCTCCTCCGACAGGAAGCCCATGTGCAATTCTCGTAGTCGTGATGCCTGACGGTTTTACTAGTCTCGAAATGTACATTGCTGTCGCTTCCCCTTCGATTGTCGGGTTTGTCGCTAAAATCAATTCTTCCACTTCTTCATCTTGAAGCCGGGTCAATAAGGAAGGAACATTGATATCTTCAGGCCCAACACCGTCCATCGGAGAGATTGCACCATGCAGTACGTGGTACAGACCGTTGTAATCCCTCATCTTTTCCATTGCAATCACATCTTTTGGATCTTGGACGACGCAGATCATGGACCGGTTACGAGATTGGTCTTGGCATATCTGACATGGATCTATATCGGTTATATGCCCGCAGACCGAGCAGAAACGCAAATTCCGTTTTGCATCGACTAGCGCCTTGGCAAAGTCGAGAACTGTATCTTCTTTCATACTTAATACAAAAAACGCCAGACGACCCGCTGTTTTCGGGCCGATGCCTGGCAGTTTCATGAAACTATCGATCAGTTTCGATATCGGTTCAGGATAATGCATGTCTTTTCCTCCTAGAACATTCCAGGCAGGTTCAATCCCTTCGTGAATTGCCCCATTGTGGAGTTCGTTAGTTCTTCAGCTTGCTTCATCGCTTCATTTGTAGCAATCACAACAAGGTCCTGCAGCATTTCCACGTCCTCCGGATCGACGACTGATGGATCGATGACAACTTCAAGCACTTCCTTATGGCCTGAAACGACAACTTTCACCATTCCGCCTCCCGCTGTTCCTTCAAGACGCTTTTCACCTAGTTCTTCTTGGGCTTCCGCCATTTTCTTTTGCATTTTCTGCATTTGCTTCATCATGCCTTGCATATTTCCCATACCACGCATAGTGATTTCCTCCTCAATTTTGTTTAATCATCATGTACTTTTATGAATTCCTTGCCAAACATTCTTTCCGCTTCCGCAACAATCGGATCATCATTCAACTGCTCGGCTTCCTGAACGAATGAAGGGAGTTCCTCCGCTCCATCCTTCTCCTCGCCAGCTGTCTCATCCGTACTATCCTGTTGCTTCATCAAACCATTATTCCGGATAAACTCCTCTCTAACCTTTAGCCAACCGTCCTCCGGTACATACACGACATCATATGCTTTGCCGGTTCGTGTGCGGAGGGCTTCCGATAAGCCAGACCGGAGCGAGGAATTTTCCGAAGCCATCAGGCAATGGATTTCATACTTGAATTTTAACACAAAAGCATTGTCAGATGCCGCTACAGGTTCAGTTTCTTCAAGGAGCGCCGAGTGGGATCTTTGCAACGTTTGCATCATCGTCGCCCACTCTTCCCGAATTACTTGAATGTCTTGACGGGTGGCACCTTTCAGCACTTCATTTATTTTACCGGTCGGTATTCTGAATGCTTGGGATGATTTCGAAGCATTTCTCTTCGGCTGTGCGGAAGCCGGTGCGCCTTCCGCGGGACGGACCCCATTAGCAAGCTGTTGCTGGAGGTCTGCAATGATCCGTTCTAAGCTCTCCACCTTTTGCGCGAGGTAAGGATCGGTCGCTTGATTGCCAGTAGCTTGTACAGCTGGCCCTTCCAGATGGATCATTTTCAGCAATGCCGACTCCACATACACTTTCGCATGGTTTGAAAAACGCATTTCCTGTTGTGTTTTCGAAAGGATGTCTATGAATGAATAAAGGGTTTCCGGTTCGAATGCGTTCGACATGGATACGAATCGTTCATCCCCCGAAATCAATTCAAGCAGGTCGATTAAATCCGGAGCGGTTCTTAATAGAAGGAGATCCCTGAAAAATGTTATGAGGTCCTCTGCCAGGCGCGATACATCCTTCCCCTCGGCAATGAGTTGATCAAGCATTGTCAATGCGGCTGCGGCGTCTTTTGACAGCAGTGCTTCCGCTAATTGATAGAAAATATCTTCCCCGATCGATCCCGTGACGAGCAGTGCGCTTTCCGCTGTCAGACGTTCGCCGCTGAAGGACACGACTTGATCAAGCATGCTGAGTGCATCACGCATTCCGCCTGACGCGGCTTGTGCAATAACCTTCAATGCCCCTTCATCCGCCTCGATACCAGCATCATCCAACACTTGCTTCATCCGATCAACGATTTCAGCCGACGTAATCGGTTTGAAATCAAAACGTTGACAGCGGGAAATGATGGTTAACGGAAGCTTATGAGGCTCTGTCGTTGCCAAGATGAATACCGCGTGCGGCGGCGGCTCTTCCAACGTCTTTAACAGCGCATTGAACGCTGAATTGGATAACATATGCACTTCATCGATGATATAGACTTTAAAGCGAGCATTCGATGGGGCAAATCTTACTTTCTCGATAATATCCCGTATTTCTTCCACTCGCGAGTTCGAAGCAGCGTCGAATTCGATAACATCTGTATTCGACCCTTCTGTCACGCTAATGCATGTCGGACATTCATTGCACGGCTCACTGGCGGGGCCGTTCTCACAATTCAATGCCTTTGCAAAAACCTTCGCGGCGCTCGTCTTTCCCGTCCCCCTCGGTCCTGAAAACAAATAGGCATGGGACGTTTTATTGTGCAGCAAGGCGTTTTGCAATGTTTGCTTTACGTGTCGCTGGCCGGACATTTCGCTGAAGGACTGCGGACGGTAGACACGATAAAAAGCTTGATATACCACCATTCCCCCTCCTTTCCTTTACGATGCAATAGTGTTTTTATTATAACATAGATACACAAAAAAACCCGCCCGATAAACGGACGAGTTGAGTTTGTAAAATTAATGCCGTGCACCTTCCTTCGACTGCCGCACATAAGCGTTACTCCTGTCGACAGCTCAGCCTAGGCTGCCCCGCGGCACATGAGAAAGTCCACTTAATGCTGCTTCCTTCCGGACCTGACATGGTTCATGGGTTCCCATTGCGCAGGACCCAGACGTCAACACTACGTGCAAGAGGCAGACCCTACATGCGAACAGCCTTGGGAAAGGAATTCAGTCTTGCTAGAGCGGCTTGCAAGTTACAGGGCACCGCTACCTCCCCACCTAGCACGGCTTTATTAGTATACATGTTTCTGTGGATAAAATCAACCCGTCCTCACAGAATAGGACAGGTATCTCATACAGGTGGACACCGAAACTTCTTTTATCCTGTAAAACCTTTTACGTTTATGCGTGTGTAAACGGGGTTATGCGTATTTCCTGTTGTTTATGAGCTTTTTATAAGATTTATGCGTTATTAATTGCATTAATGTGCTTTTAGAAGGATTTATGCGTTTTTCTTTGGATTAATGCGTTTCTTGAATGTATCTATAAAAACAAAGAAAGTAGACAGATTTCCCTGAATATATTTTCTTAAAAGAGGTGCAGATAAGTAGTTGACACCTTGTATTAAACCATGATAAATTATGTTTTGTTGATACGGAGGAATACCCAAGTCCGGCTGAAGGGATCGGTCTTGAAAACCGACAGGGGTGTTAAAGCCCGCGGGGGTTCGAATCCCTCTTCCTCCGCCATACATTTTAAAAAAGCGCATAAGTTGGAGAAATCTGTTACATTAAATGTAATGGATTTTTTTTTATAGTAAAAAAAGATGCCCGGCCACCCATTGGCTAGGCATCTTTTTGTATTGTAGAACCGATAGGAGATGGTGTAATTGCAATCGCTCTGTAATATGGAAATTCTTTTTCCAGCTGCTTCGCAATTTCCTCCTGCTTCCCTTCCTTCACTGCTACGAACATAGAAGGGCCTGCGCCGCTGATTGTCATCCCGTATGCCCCTAATTCATGACAAAAATTGCGTATTTGATCAAAGTCTTGTAGCAACGGTTTCCGGTATTGTTCATGGAAAATGTCCTTCTCCATCATCTTGCCGGCCAACTCCCAATTTCCAAGCGCCATGGCGGTCAGCATGACGTTGCTCGCAGCATTCCCCGCAGATGCCACTGAATGGGGCAGTTCCATGGGAAGAAGCCCTCTAGACTCCGAAGTCTTCAACGCATTTGGCGGAACGAGAATGATTACTCCGATTACCGGCTGCGGCAGCTGGACGACTTCTAATTCATTCTCTATGAAATAGGCGACTGTCACGCCTCCTAAAAGGGCAGCGGCTACATTATCTGAATGGCCTTCAATTTCACTGCCGAGTGCTACTTTTTCTTTTGGTGTCAATGATAAATCTAGCAGCTCGTTAGCAATTTCAATTCCGGCAGCGATGGCGGTTGCGCTGCTGCCGAGTCCTTTGCCGAGAGGAATGTCGGAAATGACGCGCAAAGCGTATGGACGGACTTCCTTGCCATGCCTTCCCGCCACGTCTTGAATCGTTCGGACGATCAAATTCGTGTCATCGTTCGCCAAACCGTCATATTCTTCTCCGTCGTAGTGGACATTCCATTCCAACGCCTCTTTTACCTCGACGGTCATATACAAGGAAAGCGCCATCCCGACACTGTCGTACCCAGGTCCCAAATTCGCTGTCGTAGCTGGGACGACGACCGTGAATAATGGTGCCTCCATCAGTTTGCCCCTGCCTTTACATCATTCAAAAATGCATCGAACTGCTCCCTAGAGAGGAATGGTTGCCCTTCATTTACTTTAATCGCTGTTTCAGGATCCTTCAGTCCGTTTCCTGTCAGCACACCTACAATCGTCGTCCCTTTCTCGATCAGTCCTGCATCGAGTTGTTTCTTAATGCCTGCAATCGTTGCACAGGAAGCAGGCTCTGCAAAAATACCGTCCGTCGAAGCTAAAAGACGATATGCTTCCAATATCTCCTCGTCCGTTGCAGAAAGGATCGCCCCGTCTGACTCTTCAAGAGCCGCTGTCGCCAAATGCCAGCTTGCGGGATTCCCGATCCGGATGGCTGTTGCGACCGTTTCAGGTTCTTCAAATACACGGTCGTAAACGATCGGAGCTGCTCCATCCGCCTGTACGCCTAACAGCTTCGGAGTGCCTGATCCTTTCTTCTCGTCATATTCCTTAAAGCCTTTCCAAGCAGCAGAAATATTCCCTGCATTCCCGACCGGCAACGCAAAAATATCCGGTACTTTCCCTAATTGCTCAATCGTTTCGAAAGCAATTGTCTTTTGTCCTTCCAACCGGTACGGATTCACTGAATTCACAAGAGCAATTTTCCCTTCGCCAGCTTCACGGACCATGCGCAGCGCTTCGTCGAAGTTTCCTTCGATCGCCACGATTTCCGCACCGTACATTTTCGCCTGCGCCAATTTCCCAAGCGCAATCCGTCCTTCCGGGATAACAACGATTGTCCGCATCCCTGCGCGTGCGCCGTACGCCGCTGCTGAAGCGGATGTATTGCCCGTGGAGGCGCAAATGAGCGCGGTTTTCCCTTCCTCTTTCGCTTTAGCGACGGCCATTACCATGCCGCGATCTTTGAAAGAGCCTGTCGGGTTTGTCCCTTCTGTCTTTACGTAAAGATTGATGCCCCATTGTTCGGAGAGATTTTTCAAATGGATGAGCGGTGTATTCCCTTCTTGCAATGTCAGCTCTGGCGTATTCTCCGTCACTGGCAACCATTCTTTATATTCTTCGATTAATCCGTTCCATCTTCTCATCGCGTTTCACCCTCCACTCGGTAGTAGCTAACAACACCATTCACTTCCGGTGTGTTATGCAGTTCATTCATGATGTCTAAATGCTGTTGCCTCGAAATGCTATGTGTAATCATGATCAAGTCGACGCCGCCATTGTTGTCCCCTTCATGCTGGACGACGGTTGCAAGGCTTGCGCCATGATTGCTGTATATCGATGCCAATTTTGTCAGAACGCCCACTTCGTCTTTGACGGAGATTCTGTGCAAATAGCGGCCGATGATTTGGTTGTCGTTTTTTACTTTGTATGCATATTGCGGCGCATGGAGCCTTGTTCCGTTTACGCCAAGCAATAAATTGCGGCACGCTGCAACAATATCTCCTGTTACAGAAGTCGCTGTCGGCAATGAACCCGCTCCCGGTCCATAGAACATCGTCTCCCCGACTGTGTCGCCATATACATAAACGGCATTGAATTCATTATTGACGGAGGCAAGCGGGTGCGAGTTTTGGATGAATACCGGCTCTACGGAAATTTCGATTCCATCGTCATCCTTTTTCGCAAATCCAGCCATTTTCACAGTGAATCCGAACTGTTCCGCCAATGCGAGGTCGCCATCTTTGATTTCCTTCATTCCTCTCACAAAGACGTCGTCCAAGCTGACATCTGTTGAAAAGGCAAGTGACGCGAGGATCGTCATTTTCCGTGCCGCATCAATTCCATCGACATCCGCTGAAGGGTCGGCTTCCGCGTAGCCAAGCTCCGTCGCTTCGGCCAATGCTTCCTCATACGTTTTCTTTTCGTGTTTCATTTTCGTCAAAATGAAGTTCGTCGTTCCGTTTACGATGCCTGTCAGTGCACGGATCCGGTCGGATGCAAGACCGTCTTCAAGCGTACGGATGAGCGGGATGCCGCCGCCGACGCTCGCTTCATAGAACAAATCGCATTTATGTTCATCCGCAAGCTTCAATAATTCATGTCCGAATTGTGCCATGACGTCTTTATTCGCAGTCACGACTCCTTTGCCTGCGCGAAGCGACTTCTCAATGGCTTGTTTTGCCTCGATTGTTCCACCGATCACTTCTACGATGAGATCGATTGACGGATCTTCAATTATTTCGTCCAGATCTGTAATGAAAATGTCCGATGACAGTTCCGTATCCCGTTTTTTCGTTGCATCTTTTACGAGGACTTTTTTTATCTTTACAGGAACACCTAATTTATGGTTCAAGTCATCTTGGTGCCTATGTAGGATTTCAGCTACACCGCCGCCTACGACACCGAATCCAAGTAAACCGATATTGATTTCACTAATCATATTTGACGATTCTCCTCACTATATGTACACTATGAAAAAACAATCGTTCTTCGCATAAGGACATTATAGAGAAATAAACTTTCAATAACAACCCCATTTATGTTAAAGTTCAAGATATCATGAATTGTAATTTTATTAAAGATTGGATCTGATGAATATGAAGGTATGTAAATTCGGCGGCACTTCCGTTGCCACTGCCGATCAAATTAGAAAAGTAGTCGATATTGTAACTTCTGACAGTGATCGTAAAATTGTTGTTGTTTCCGCGCCTGGAAAACGCTTTTCGGATGATATTAAAGTGACTGACCTCCTTATCCGACTTGGCGAGAAGGCTTTGGCAAATGAAGATACAGAAAGCGATCTGCTGGAAGTCGTCGGTCGGTACAGCTCGATTGCTGAAAGCCTCGGACTCGACAGTGACATTATTAATAAAATAGAGCAAGATTTACGCGAACGACTTTCCCGCGACAAAGAGGACTCCCTATTGTTCATGGATACGATGAAAGCAGCGGGCGAGGATAATAATGCAAAATTGATTGCCGCCTATTTCCAATACATTGGGTTTGATGCGAAGTATGTCAGCCCTAGAGAAGGCGGATTGCTCGTAAACGATCGGCCAGAGCGAGTTCGGGCATTGCCTGAAGGAGATGAACGGCTTGCAAACTTACGTGATGAAAAAGGAATTATTGTGTTCCCAGGATTTTTTGGTTATACAGAAGACGGAACACTCCGTACTTTCAATCGAGGCGGCTCGGATATTACCGGCTCCATCATTGCGGCAGCTGTGAAAGCAGATCTCTATGAAAACTTTACAGATGTCGACTCGGTGTTCGCTGCCAATCCGACTGTCATCGAAAACCCGGTTGCGATCGAAAAGATGACTTATCGTGAAATGCGGGAACTCGCATATGCGGGCTTTTCCGTTTTCCACGACGAAGCGCTCATCCCTGCTTTCCGGAAATCAATCCCTGTAAGCATCAAAAACACGAACAATCCTGAAGCACCAGGTACGTTGATCGTCAAAGAACGGGATTATAATGAGCAGCAAGTAATCGGAATTGCTGCGGACAGCGGATTTACTGCCATTTACGTCGATAAATATTTAATGAACTTGGAGATTGGATTCGGACGCAGACTTTTGCAGATCTTCGAGGAAGAAGACATTCCATACGAGCATACGCCGTCAGGAATCGACAATCTTTCTATCATCATCCGCAGCCGTTTCATGTCGAAGGAGAAGGAAGAGCGGATTGTAGAACGGATCCATAAGGAATTGGAGCCGGATGCAGTCATCGTCGAGCATGATTACTCGATGATCGTACTTGTAGGAGAGGGCATGCAATATACGACAGGCTTGGCCGCGCGGGCTGCGACGGCTATTGCGAGAAGCGGCACCAACATTGAGATGATCAACCAAGGTTCATCCGAAGTCAGCCTTGTTTTCGGGGTAAAAGTACAGGATGAAACGAAGAGTTTGAAAGAGTTGTATAACGAGTTTTTCGTGAAATCTTATGTACAATCATAAAAATAAAGCCACTCGTTTGTTTTTAGAAGATGCAATCGAGTAGGAGGGAGTGATTAACTCCCGACCTCTCACACCACCGTACGTACCGTTCGGTATACGGCGGTTCAATTAAGATTGATAACGCAAGTCTTCGTAACGAGATATCAGACTTTTAAGCCCTTGGGAACTCCAATACGGGTCCCCAAGGGTTCTGTGTAGTATCGGACTTTTAGATATTCTCCAGTAACTTTTACGTGAATTGCCCCATTCATATGCCTTTCCCCTCGGGACGCCTAGTCCAATGAGTTTTCTCACCTTTGTACTTGGTTTCTTCCAGTTCTTCCACATACACATTCGTAGTCTTCTTTTAATCCACGAGTCAAATTTAATAAACACACTTGGCGTGTCAGCCAGTGCGAAATATCCACACCATCCCATCAGATATTGATTAAGTTTCTTGATCCGGTATTCCATCGCATAAGGTATCTTCCTTGAAGTGATTTCACGGATTTTGTTCTTCATTCGCCTCACACTTTCCTTGGCAATGCGAACCTTCGGTTCCTTACCACTTGTGAAACTAAAGCCAAGAAACTTCCTTTTCCATGGACGGTCAACTGCGGACTTATTCAGGTTCACTTTCAACTTAAGTTTACCTTCAATAAATGAAGTGATGGAGCTCATGACCCGATTACCTGCTTTCTGTGTTCTCACGTAGATATTGCAGTCATCGGCATATCGGACAAACTTATGCCCCCTCTTCTCCAATTCATTATCAAGTTCATCAAGGACGATGTTGGAAAGGAGTGGACTCAAAGGTCCTCCTTGCGGAGTCCCTTCTTCACTCATTGTCACGATACCATTTATCATGATGCCCGATTTGAGATATTTACGGATTAATCTAAGAAGATGTTTATCTTTGATTCGTTTCGCAAGTGTCCCCATGAGTCTGTCATGGTTCACTTTATCAAAGAATTTCTCCAAGTCGATATCGACAACCCAGCGATTTCCCTCCTGTATGTACCCTCTTGCTTTTCTGACTCCATCGTGAGCACTTCGATTAGGACGAAATCCATAACTATGGTCTGAGAATGTCGGGTCATATAGAGAAGTTAATACTTGGGCTATCGCCTGTTGGATAAAGCGGTCTATCACGGTAGGGATACCTAATAGACGCACACCCCCGTCAGGTTTCGGGATTTCGACCCTGCGGACAGGTTGCGGTTCATAGGTTCCCTGAAGAAGTTCCATTTTCATGGATTCCCAATGTTCTAGGATGTGCTTCCGTAGGTTTTGTACGGGCATTTCATCCACACCGTGGCTTCCTTTATTGCGCTCCACCCGTTTCAGGGCAGAAAGCAGGTTTTCACGTGACAGTATTCGCTCCATCAACATGCGTTACGCCTCTTTCCGTGAACAACGGTTCTTCTTATGCCAGTCCTGCTCCACCATCTCGAAGTCCCCCGTGGAATTCACCACTTCCTCCTTCAAGCATGCCTTATCGGTTATCTGTGTTCTTCGCAGGTTGCTGAATGCCAAGATGTTGTTCTCTCTTAATTGTTCAGCCCTTCCCATTCTTCTCGAGTTCGAATGGTACTATGGCGTCTGCTGACTTCTGATTGTTCAGCTACCCATCACTGAGTAGGTTACCAAGTGTACTTGGCATACCAATCAGACCTCCCCAGGTAAGAACGTAGTCTTTCCCTCCATCTATCTGCTTCATTTACTACATATGACCTTCGGCAGAAAGGGCTTTGTTTTGAATTGCAAACTCACCCAATCATACATAGCCTTATATGAAGTTCGTGTTCCTCAGACCGGAGGTTTGCCGCTCGCTTCCTTCAGATTCCATGTCACCATGGACACCCTTGCGTTAAGCTAACTGCTACTTCTGCCTTCACAGTTCGGGACTTGCACCCTATAGACTACGCCCATGCTGGGCGCACAATCAAAAAGACGCTGTCCACTGGAATGTGGATAGCGTCTTTCTATTTTAATTCAATCGATTAAGGATTCGTTGACCAAAGCCCAGCATGTTTTAAAACGACACGAGGGTGAAGTTTTAGCTGTGCAACCATTAAGTCTGCTAAATCTTCTGCTTGCATCACTTTTTCAGGATTGCCGTCTGTCAAGTTTAGTTCAACAGCCATATCCGTTGCAACCGTACTTGGCGTCAATGTTGTCACGCGAATATTTTTCTTGCGCACTTCAAGCATTAATGACTCACTCATTCCGATCACCGCAGCTTTTGAAGCCGAATATGCACTTGTGATTGGTGCACCTTTTTGACCAGCCGTTGATGAGATATTAATGATGTCGCCAGTGTTCCGCTCGATCATTTCCGGCAATACCGCGCGTGTTGTGTAGTACACGCCTTTGACGTTGACATCGATAATATTTGTCCATTCTTCAGGCGTTAAGTCCATGAAGCTGCCGAACTTTGAAATGCCGGCGTTATTCACTAAAATGTCGATTGGACCTAGCTCGCCACGGATTGATTCGACTGCTGATGTAATCGAGTCTAAATCCGCAACATCTGCCGCAGCGTATGCTACCTTCACTTCAAATTGTTGAAGCTCCTCTTCGACTCGTTGTAAATTTTCAAGCGTACGTCCAACAAGACCTACGTGAATACCTTCTTTTGCAAATGCCAATGCTGTTGCGCGTCCAATTCCACGCCCTGCTCCAGTAATTAACGCCACTTTTCCTGCGATTGATTGCATGTTTTTCCGCTCCTTTTATTGAGATAGCTTTATTGTAGACGAAAACAATTACATATGCTTTACTCACGATTGGTCGCCGCCTACTATAAAGGTAGGATTTGTCTTTATGACTCACTCCATTCTACTCGGGGGTTTCTACATTGTGAAGAATGCACTTTTTTGTGCGAAGGTTACCAAAAGGTTACTGACTACATGAAAGGAGGTCACCTCTATGTCGGATAAATTAAGAGAAGAAGTAAAAGAGAGGATATTGAATCATGACTACCATTGTGAAAAGGAACTTACCTTATCGATTATTAGCGGGAAATGGAAAGTCGTGATTTTATGGCACTTAGGCGTAGAAGGACCTCATCGGTTCAGCGAGCTTCAAAGACTTTTCCCGAAAATATCCCATAAGATGCTAACGAATCAATTACGTGAACTAATGGAGGATGGAATTGTTCATAGAGAAGTGTTTCCAGAGGTCCCTCCGAAAGTCGAATATTCAATGACTGAACTAGGGATGACATTATTACCAATCGTAGAGATGATGTATGATTGGGGAAAGGAGCGAATGAATCAACTGAAACAAGAAAAAAATAATGGCTCAGAAAGCTAAAAAACAGTGGATACTTACGTTTGCTAACGTAATATCCACTGTTCACTTTAGTTTAGTTAACGCAATATGTTTTTATCATGGTAGGAACATGTAAGGAAATTGCTTAAATATGCCCTCCGAGATCATATCCGCCATCATCAACGCTTCTGCCTCAATTTGGTCGAATACTTGCACTTCCAATTCGAAATTTTTTTGGATCATACATACCGCTTCGAGCTTCGTCAAAGCCAAATGGGAATACATCATTTTCCGAAATGCTTCTTTGTCGATGTAAGGATTAATCCTATTCAGAAATTCTGCGATTTCGTCTGCATTTCGGTACCACTCCGCTTCTTTCTGTTCTGCCTTTTCCGTATCTCCATTTACAGCAGCAGTCACCAAATCTGCCGCAATCATCAAATGTTCCGAAATGAGATCACGATACGCATCTGCAATTTTATCGCCATAATATGGTCTCAGGGCATTCCCCATATCCGTTGCATTACGCAATAGGCGTGCAAGTACAAACTTCAAATCAGGTAGCTTGAAAACAATTGCAGTAATAGCCATTCGTGTCCATGTGACATGCTGCTCCCAAAGCAGACGGTTTTTATTCCATAATGTCACTTGTGCGCCGCTATAACAATTGATAGGTCGTGAAGGGCTCATAGGAACCTTCGGATACGCCGAGTCAATTCCATAATATTGGTTCACTCTACCACTCCAATATTCATACTTGGGTCAGTACATATAGTATTCGATAGGAATGATATCGGTGAAAGGAGCAGCTATGGATTTGTTGGATACACTTTACACCTGCCCTTTTTCCCTTTTCCTAATTAAAAGATATGCATTGATGCCCGAAGCAATTGGAAGACTCAGTGCCACTCCGATACCGGCACAAAGAATCGAAATCATTTCGGCACTGAATATTTTGGAGTTGATAATTCCCCCAACGGAATAATGAAGATCTTTGAACCATAACAGCAATGCCAGATAGCCTCCGAAGAATACGAAAAACAATGTATTCGTATCCGCACCTAAAATATCTCGCCCGACGCTCATTCCCGAAGCAAATAAATCTCTCCTGCTGATTGATGGATTGTTGTTGAAGATTTCATGCATGGAAGCTGCCATTGAAATAGCCACATCCATAATGGCACCGATTGTACTCATAATAATTACTGAAGCTAAAAGTTTCGTGAAATCGATGCCAATGAAAAGTGAAAATACGCCTAGCTCGTTTATTTCCTCTTCGCCAAAGCCTTGAATCATTGCATATTTCGTTACAATGACAATAAAGAAGAGCAACAATACAATTGTAACTATCGTAGAAATAAAAGCAGCGATCGTTTTACTGTTTACTTCATTAATATAAAACAGGCTGATGCAGCTAATGAGTACACATGCAATAATCGTTATGATTATGGGATTCCATTGTGGATTTGTCATCAGGAAAATTGTGAACATGATGACGCCAAAATTCAAGAATAAGGAAATAAAAGACCTGACTCCTTTTTTCCCACCGACAATCAACATGAGTACAAATAAAATGAGCGCTAGCACAACAATTACATTCATGATCTCGTCCTCTTTCGATTCACAAAATAAAGGGTCGTATAAAGACCGATCGGAATCGTCGATACAATTCCAATTCCTCCGACGAGAGCTCGGGCCAATTCTAGTGAAAGATTCATGGAAAGGGTGAAGCCCAGAAGGGAAGCATTTTTTAAGTATAAAATGATGACAGGAATTGACCCACTAATATAAGCGAAAAACAAAATGCTTGTGATCGTCCCCATAATATCCTTGCCGATATCAATACCTGAGGCTTTCAGTGCCTTCACGGATATGTCGTTATTTTGTTCGTATAAAGCGAAGAGTGAAGAGGACATCGTAATCGCGACGTCCATTACGGCACCTAACGATCCGATGAGCAATCCTGCCATAAAGACCATATGGTAGGGACGCGTCAAAAATTGCATTTCTTCGTAGCGGAGCCCGTTTCCTGAAGTGGCCCAAATAACGAGATAGGCAAGGCCGAGGGATATGAATGTCCCTAACAATGTCGCTATTATGGCAGCGTAGGTCTTTTCATTCAAACCGCTGACGATTGTTAAGGAAATAATAGTGAAGATAATCCCGCTAACAGCGCATATCAAAACTAAACTGATCGATGGGTTTTTAATGTAAACATCCAAGGCAAATGAAAGTAATGTAGCGTTTACGGCTAAGCTTATAATTGACAGCAAGCCTTGCTTCTTCCCTGCAATGAGTAACGTAAAAACAAAAATCCAAGCAATCAGCACAACGAATTGGTCACGTTTTACATTCGTGATACTTCCGGTTAACGTAGAATCTCCCGCCTTATTCGCATCAATCAAAACGAACAGTCCATTCCCAACACGGTATTGTTGATCATAAGCCCCAGATGAGGAATACTTATTCGTTAATTGGATTAGCTCCCCTTTATGTTCTCCATTTTTTACTTCAGCAATTATGTGCTGTGTGAACAGACGATCTTTGTTATTATTCATATCCGTAATATCGGATGCATCTGCGATTTCAGTTTGAATGACTTTGGCGATTGGCTGCTCGTAAAAAGAGTAATTATGGTTAACGACGAACATAGAGACAGCAAAGCATAGTCCTAGTACAGCGACAATTAGAATCTGTTTATATGTCGTCTTTTTTAATCTGCTCATGACAACATTCAAATAAAACCCTCCAGTATAGACAACCCTTCTTGCATTGTTCACAGTTTCTGATACCCTTTTTCAGCCAATTAGGCATCCCCACTATATCAAAGTTTGAGGGGAATTTTCGGTTCTATTCAATCAAAACGAAAGAAGCACCGCAAATGATTCATTCACGATGCTTCTGTCACTATTATTTTTTTAGGGTTGCAGACAAATTCAGCATATTGCCGATCCGCTCAACGACCGTTTCCACCTCATGTGGATTGCTTTTTAAATCGTAATCCGTAATATCAATTCTAAGTACAGGACAAGCATTGAAAGAATCGATCCACTTTACATAACGCTCATGCAGCTCTTCCCAATAGGACAGCGGCGTCTGCTGTTCCATCAAGCGGCCTCGCTCCTGGATACGCGCGATGATTTTCTCAAATGGTCCATCCAAATAGACGAGCAAGTCAGGATGCGGGAAATATGGTGTCATGACCATCGCGTCGAACAGCTTCGTATACGTATCATAATCGATCGGATCCATCGTCCCTTTGTCTTTATGCATCTTGGCGAAGATCCCTGTATCTTCATAGATGGAACGGTCTTGAATGAAACCGCCGCCATATTCGAAAATCCGTTTCTGTTCCTTAAAACGTTCCGCAAGAAAATAAATTTGCAAATGGAAGCTCCATTTTTCAAAGTCATCGTAAAAGCGGTCAAGATACGGATTCTTATCTACATTTTCCAATGAAGTCCGAAAATCCAATGCCGTGGCAAGTGCATTCGTCATTGTCGATTTACCGGCTCCAACTGTCCCCGCAATCGTGATGACCGCATTCTTCGGAATCCCATATTTTTCTCTTAAATTCATTGTATTGCTCCTTTTCGTATCGTCTCATCGACTTTGCTGAGAATCGCTTGTAAATCCCGTTCGTCATTGACAAAGTCTATTTCATCACCGTTGAAATGAAGGACCGGGATGTCCGGATGTGCAGCTTCAAAGTCTGCGATGAACTGTTCATAATCCTCCGACAGCCTTTGCAGATAGGAAGGATCGATATTCTTTTCGAAGTCCCGCCCGCGCAGTGCAATCCGTTTCATCAACGTATCAAGTGTTGCGTGTAAATAAATGATGACATTCGGAACAGGCATGTCCTTCGTTAATATATGGTAAATCTCTTCATACTTGGCGTATTCATCCGCAGGAAGTGAGCGCCTTGCAAAAATGAGGTTCTTGAATATATGATAATCCGCCACGACAGGCTGTTGTTGGCTTAAATATTTCTTTTGAATATCGCTCAGCTGTTTATAACGGTTGCATAGGAAGAACATTTCAGTTTGGAAGCTCCATTCCTCGATGTCTTCATAAAATTTATTTAAAAATGGATTTTCATCCACAATTTCGCTTAACTGATGGAACCGCTGCGCTTCTGCAATCGCTTTTGACAACGTCGTTTTGCCTACGCCGATCGGCCCCTCTACCGTAATGAACGGAACAGACATAAAATGCTCTCCTTTGATTCGTCAATTTCTGCACTTCATTTTATCATAATAGGGTGTTGAAACATAGATGTTGTCGAAAAATGGCAAGGACACTTTGCAGGATGATACACTAGTTGCAAGGAGAGATGACAGATGGATGTATTTGAAACAGACCGCCACTTCATGCGGCTGGCGATAGAAGAAGCTAGAAAAGCGGAAGCACTTAGCGAAGTTCCGATTGGAGCAGTCATCGTGAAAGATGGAGAGATAATTGCCACTGGGCATAATTTACGTGAAACGTCCCAAAATGCGGTCACACACGCAGAATTATCTGCCATCCAAGATGCATGCAGTGCGATTGGCAGCTGGCGATTGGAAGAAACGACGTTGTATGTGACGCTCGAGCCTTGCCCGATGTGCGCTGGTGCGATTTTACAATCAAGGATTCCACGCGTCGTATATGGGGCGCGTGATCCGAAAGGCGGCTGCGTTGATTCATTGTACCGATTGCTGAACGACCCGCGTTTCAATCATGAATGCGAAGTGGCGGAAGGCGTGCTTGCGGATGAATGCGGCGACATGTTATCAAAGTTTTTTCGAGCATTGCGGGAAAAGAAAAAAGAGCAAAAAAGGGCAATGCGGGAAGTCTAACGGGTTCGTTTGCTGAGGAGAAAACATTAAATATCACCGTATTTCGGGACACAATTTACATCTAAATTGTGTCCCGAATTTTGTAGGTATATTATGATCTTTACTAGTTAGCTGGATAGAATGGCTACGGTAAAAATCATTCAGCAGTGATAGATTGATAATTCCAATTAGCGTTATAAGTTGTGTGTTAAAATAGATTACAAATTGTTGATTAGCCCATACAACTTACACGTAACGCAAGGGGGTTGAAAGTAATGGATTCAACGAAAAGTAAATTTATGCTCTTCGTTTGGGGTCTTCTGTTTTTCTTGCTCTATTTCAGAATTTCTGCTTATGTATGGAATCGATGGATTTACGGCAGCTTCATACCGGACATCATCTTCTATCTGATTGTCATTTTATTACTCATTCCCGCAGCATTTCTGACGGCAAGATTCCTTGTTGAAAAAATACCGTTGAAGATTCATTTCATCGGCATCATCGTGGTTGCCTTGCTCTTTTCTTGGAATCTATATGATGATCATCGGGAAAAAAGGTTGGACGAATTATTCTCTTATCAAGCATCGAATTTCGTGTCGATGAATTTCAACTATGAAGGATGGCGGACGGAAGAGACAGAGCCTGTTGAGGAATTATTGGAATTCCTCAGCCAATATCGTGTGAAAAAAATGAAGGATTCTGAGTGGGATCAAAATGTTTCGATGGAAAGAGGATTTGGGTTCTTGATATCCCCAAAGAAGGGCAAAGGGTCGGGTGCTTCCATCCACCCGAACCGGCTGATGCTCTTTAACAAGCCCGGCTACTACAAGGTCTTGAATGGTCCTATAGATATGGAATGGATTGATGCATTCAATAAGAAATATGGGAATGAACATTGATGTATCCACGTACAAAGTCATTGGGGTTAATCATTAAAGATAATTATATTCTATTAGAGGAGCAAGAAGGAAAACACTCGAAAGGAATAGGATATTATTATCGTCCTATCGGCGGAACAATAGAACTTGGGGAGAGGTCTGATGAAACAGTCGTAAGGGAGTTCTATGAAAAATTGGGTGTTGAAATTGTTATAAGTCGCTATATTTCTTGCCTGGAAAATATTTTTAAAATAGACGAAGATATTGGTCATGAATTAATTCAAATATATATAGTAATTTAAAGATAAAAGATTATATCAGAAAGAAAACTTCACTGTAACAGAAGGGATGAAAGTTGCTGTTGCAAAGTGGGTCAGTAAAGACGAATTAATTTCTGGAGAAAAAGTTCTTTATCCTAACGGGCTGAAGGATTTACTGGAAGAAGCTTTTTAAATTAATGAGCTCCTTTGTTCAAGACTATCTTCGGCTCGTAGTCGCAAATCACTTCAATTATTCCATTGTTTACTGGATAAATATGATGTTCCAAACGATGTGCTAAATCGTCGGGGAAAAAGGGTTTAAATCTGTCAATATAATTAGAGTCTACCGCCTTAAAAAGCAGGAGGCCAAATTGATCCCCAACATTTTCCTTAGGATAATCAAGGTAAGACATTGGGATCTCAGTAGTATATCTGAAAGACACTACCCTATCCCCCATAACTGCTACTCCCCTATCATATATAAAGTCTACTTCTATTTTCCTTTTGTCAATCAGCGTGATAACTAGCCCTTTTTTAGGATCAACTTTTAATTTGAATTTGATCGCTCTACCCAATTCTTCGGCAAATTCTTTAGTAGGTTTCCAAATAGTCATCGTAGGTTGCCTTTCCATATGTAGTCCCACCTTTCGCCTTAGAGGAATTATTGTCCTTTCATAATATCTAATTTTGTCATAGGTTTTCAATTTATCACGTCAAAACTAAAAGGCAAGAATCCCGTACAATACTGGACTCTTGCCTAACTCGCCACTATTCAACTATTCTGGGTCACTTCAGTGCTGTATGTTTTTCTTTCCACCAACAGAGCGAACCCATTATGGTAAGTTCGAGTGACTTATCGTATGTGTCTTTACTTTTATCGAATAACTTCTTTTCCACCCATATAAGGACGCAATACTTCTGGAACGATGACAGATCCGTCCTCTTGCTGGAAGTTTTCCAGGATGGCTGCAACTGTCCGTCCAATCGCCAAACCGCTTCCGTTCAACGTATGAACGAATTCAGGCTTCGCACCTTGCTCGCGGCGGAAACGGATAGACGCGCGTCTCGCTTGGAAGTCTTCGAAATTCGAGCAAGAAGAGATTTCACGGTACGTGTCCTGCGTCGGAATCCATACTTCGATATCGTATTTCTTCGCTGCTGTGAACCCAAGATCCGCTGTGCACATTTTTAAGACACGGTATGGAAGGCCCAACAATTGAAGCACTTTCTCCGCATGTCCTGTCAATTTTTCCAGCTCTTCATAAGACTCTTCCGGCTTCACAAAGCGGACAAGCTCAACTTTATTGAACTGATGCTGGCGAATCAAGCCACGTGTATCTCTACCCGCAGACCCTGCTTCTGAACGGAAGTTCGTGCTGTATGCAGTATAAGCGATCGGCAATTGAGCACCGTCGAGAATTTCGTCACGGTAATAGTTCGTCACCGGAACTTCAGACGTCGGAATTAAGAAATAATCCTCTTCCTCGATCAAGAACGCATCCTCTTCGAATTTCGGAAGTTGGCCAGTACCCGTCAAGCTCGTACGGTTCACCAAATATGGCGGCAGCATTTCTTCATAGCCATGCTCCTCTACATGTAGATCGAGCATAAAGCTAATCAACGCACGCTCTAGTCTCGCACCTAGTCCACGATAAAACACAAAACGGCTGCCCGTCACTTTTGCTGCACGTTCAAAATCGAGCAAGTTCAAATCCGTCCCGATTTCCCAATGCGGCTTCGGTTCGAAAGTAAATTCTGGTTTTTCTCCCCATGTACGGACTTCGACATTATCATCTTCACTGTCACCAACTGGAACTGATTCATGCGGGATGTTCGGAATGCGCATCATGATATAATTCAAATCTTCTTCGACTTGATGCAATTGCTCATCAAGTGTTTTGATTTCATCTCCGACTTCACGCATGCGTGCGATTACGTCATCCGCATTTTCCTTGTTACGTTTCATTTCCGCTACTTTTTGCGAAACTTCATTTCGCTCCGCTTTCAGTACTTCCACTTTCGCAATCAGTTCTCTACGTTTTTCATCCAGTCCGACAAATTTATCCAAATCCGTCAAGTCTTCTCCGCGCTTCGTAAGCTTAGCTTTCACTTCATCAAAGTTCGCACGAAGCATTTTAATGTCTAACATAGTGATTCCTCCTCAGTTTTGAATGTGACGATTATTTTCAGACACAAAAAAAGCCCTCTATCCCCTATACAAGGGACGAGAACTACCCGCGTTGCCACCCAAATTGACCAGCAAAAAGCTGATCCACTCTTTGAAATAACGGTTCAATGTCCGGCTAGGCCTACTCTTCGTTCAGCCTGGCTACTCAGGGACGGATTCACAAGTGTCTTTACCGGCTCACACCACCCGCCGGCTCTCTTTGAAAAACGTGCTTGCTACTGCTTCCCATCATCGTCTTTAATTTGAAATTAACATCACTTTACTACATACAGTCACTTTTTGCAAGGTTCAAGAAGTTATAGTCTTTAACATATCCGCAATAGCGTTAAAATATTCTGTTTCATGTGGAACAAAATCATTCAAGCTTATATGATTGCCATCTAAGCAAACGATATTTTCTACTTCTCCCTTAAAAAGTGCCTGTACATCCCCGATTGAAACAGCGTGAATGCTTTCTACTTCCTCCTTTTGCAATGTGAAATCAGCCGGCGCAAAGGTTGATTGATATAGAAAAACATTCGCAAATTCCCGGTCAATGAAATCCGGCAGCTTAATGACATCTCGAACGGCGCCCATCCGTTTTAACTTGGAAAGGTCCACTTGTATGCCAAGCTCCTCCTCCACTTCACGGATTCCATCTATAACGTCCTCGTCCGCCAACAAATGGCCCGCCGCTGTAATATCATACAAGCTTGGGAAGTCCTTTTTAGTGGCGCTTCTTTTTTGAATAAAAACATTTGTCTCATCCAAGAGCCAACAATGGAATGTCTCGTGCCACAAGCCTTTCTTATGAACGATTTCTCTTGTTTCATCACATACATACTTATAATCTTCATCGAATACTTTCAGTAACTCTACCAACTTCATACTCCCTTTCAACGAAATACATTGATTATACTAACAACAAGGATCAATGTGAACACTACAGCAACGATTGCAGAAGTGATTTTCGTATAAAGAATTGCTCCCCTTGAAAATTCAGGCTCCCCATCATATTGCCACCGTTTCCCAAATAACATCATTTCCCGTGGAGCCAAAAATGTCAATACACTGACTGGAACGAAGAGGATGAACAAAAAAATCGCTTCAGCCATCCCGCCCACCTCCTTGTTACATTTACGCCTTCTATTCTTTAATACGCTATTTCCTCATTAAATGTTTCTAAAACATCTCATAACATACATAACAATAAAAAAATCCAGAACATACAACGTATGCTCTGGACCTCTTCCCATCAAACTCCACGTACCGCCATTAATTCACTTTCTGCTAACTTACTTATTTCTAGACCTTTCATTGGCGTGCCGATGTCTTTGGATAAATCACCGATCAATGCATAGTTCCGGAAATCTTCCGTTGCCATGACAATCGCACGCGCGAAGCGTTCAGGGTTGTCGGATTTAAAGATACCGGAACCGACGAATACGCCGTCTGCGCCAAGCTCCATCATCAGTGCCGCGTCCGCAGGGGTCGCTACGCCGCCTGCTGCATAATTCGTAACCGGTAGACGCTTCGCTTCGCGGATCGCTAGCAGCACGTCATAAGGCGCTGCCAAGTCTCTTGCAGCCACCATCAACTCATCATTATTCATATGAATGATTTGATTCACTTGCGCATTCACTTGGCGTAGATGGCGTACCGCTTCAACGATATTGCCCGTTCCCGGCTCACCTTTCGTACGAAGCATCTTTGCCCCTTCTCCAAGACGGCGCGCCGCTTCACCGAGATTTCGAGCGCCACAGACGAACGGCACTTTATAGTCGCTCTTCAATAAATGGAACTCGTCATCCGCCGGAGTCAACACTTCACTTTCATCGATGAAATCCACACCCATTGCTTCTAATACACGCGCTTCCGAAATATGTCCGATCCGCACTTTTGCCATAACCGGAATTGAAACTGCCTTTTGTACTTCTTCAACGATGCGCGGATCTGCCATCCGAGCAACCCCGCCCGCTGCCCGTATATCCGATGGGACACGTTCAAGCGCCATAACCGCCACTGCACCTGCCGCCTCCGCTACTTTTGCCTGCTCCGCGTTGATAACATCCATAATTACGCCGCCATATTTAAAATCCATTTACTCTTCCCCCTTTTCATTTCATTCAGTATACTAGACTATGACCATATTGAAATGACCAGTTTAAAGATAAACTAAGGGGTCAGATTGAGGTGCGCACATGGAAATGTTATTGATTGAACTCAATAAAGAAAGTGAAACTCCACTGTACGAGCAAATTTACCAGCAAATTCGGAAAGACATCACCGAAGGGAAGCTCATTGTCGGTGAAAAGCTGCCTTCAAAACGGAAACTAGGTGAATTCCTAGACGTCAGTCAGACGACGATTGAAATTGCTTATGGGCAATTGACAGCAGAAGGATTTATTACATCCAAACCACGAAGAGGCTATTTTGTACAGGAAGTCGGCGAATTGGCATATGTACAGCCCACCGAGGAAATCAAATTTACTGCAAAAGAGGTACGAAAAGAACTCGAAATTGATTTCTCACCGGGTAAAATCGATACGGAGTCATTCCCTTTCGCACAGTGGCGGAAATACGCAAAAGATACCATCGATGAATCGTCGCCGCACCTTCTGCTCTTAGGTCATCCACATGGAGATGTAGAGCTTCGGCAGGAAATCGCGAAGTATTTATATCACTCGAGAGGGGTCGATTGCTCCGCGGACCAGATCATTGTCGGTTCGGGTACGGAACAGCTTATGCCACTGCTCATCCGGCTTCTAGGACCGAGAGCAAAGTATGCCATTGAGGATCCGGGATATCCGCTCACCCACCACGTATTCTTCCATAACAACCGGGAAGCTGTGCCGATTGCAGTCGACACAGAAGGAATGGACGTACAGGCGCTCCAGCAGTCGGAAGCAACCGTGGCTTACGTGACACCATCCCATCAGTTCCCGACCGGCACAGTGCTCTCTGCAGCTCGTAGAACAGCTTTGTTGAACTGGGCGGCAACTCATGCCGGCAATTTTATCATAGAGGACGATTACGACAGCGAATTCCGCTATACAGGCCGCCCGATCCCTTCTTTGCAAGGGATGGACAAAGCGGGCAACGTCATCTACGTCAGTACCTTTTCAAAATCTCTCATGCCATCACTGCGGATTGCCTATATGGTGCTTCCTCCTGTTTTGCTCAAACACTACGAGGAGGCATTCATCCATTACTCATCGACAGTACCGCGGCTTGACCAACACACGCTAGCTCGTTTCATGGCGGACGGCCATTTTGCCCGTCACTTGAACCGGATGAGAAAGGTGTATAAACGCAAATTACAATTGCTCACCGATTCCTTTCGGCAATATGCACCGACGATTTCATTCTCGGGGGACGAGGCAGGCATGCACATCCTCATCAATGTACGTACAGATGAGAATGAGGACTCATTAACCAAGGCAGCTCTAGGCCAAGGCATTCGCGTCTATGGTTTGAATGAGTATCGCAAAGCCACAAAAAGTGTGCAGCCGTCCTTCTTAATCGGTTTCGGAGGGTTGGCAGACGACAGAATCACATGGGCAGTCGAGCGACTGATGAATGCTTGGAATATAGAAAAAAGGTGAAGGATCCTAGAAGGACCCATCACCTTTTTTTATTTGAATAAACCTTTTATAAACCCGGTTGCACTTTCCCAAATACCTGCGAAGAAATCACCGATTGCACTCATCATTAACGCAAACCATCCGGCTTTTTCGACATCGTCTGTGACGACGACTTCCATGCCGAGGTCTTTCGAATCGATAAATCCGTAATCTTCGCCCTCTTTTTTAACAAGCTCTACATGTCCGACGACTGTGCCTTTTTTGACCGGCGCTTCTAACGCACCGTCTTTCAGCAGGGAATCATCTAATACAAGCTTCGGTTCGTAAAGATCCTTTTCATTCGATTTGATCATCGCTTTGATTGGCTCTTTCACTTCGATTGTAACTGTCTTCTCTTTTCCTTTATGGACAGGCAATGTTTTCTGCTCTTTGAATTGATAGCCCGAAGAAAGAAGCTCCTCATTGGAGAACTGGCTGAATCCATAATCGAATAACGCTCTTGTCGCATCAAAGCGCGCCTTATAGGAGCCGACTCCATTTGCATCAACAGCTTTCATAACAACAGCGATGAGCCTCTTGTCGCCCCGTTTCGCCGTACCTGTAAAGCAATGGCCTGCGAAATCGGTCGTTCCTGTCTTTAATCCGTCCACGCCTTCATATTCATAAACGAAACCTGGAAGCATGAAATTCCAGTTGTCCATCTTAATAGCATCCGATGTTCCTTCACGGAATACCTTCGAATTGATTTTCGTCGTTTCTAACACTTCCGGATAATCTTTCATCAAATGGTATGCAAGTCGTGCAACCGATTTGGCAGGCATGACGTTCTCGTCTTTTTCGCCAGTCCCTTGCGGATGCATCCCTTGCAAGTATTCATTGTTCAAACCTGTGGAATTGACGAATTTATAATCAACTAAGCCAAGTTCCTTCGCTTTAGCATCCATCAATTTTAAGAATTCCGTTTCCGTACCAGCAATCGTTTCAGCAATCGCGATTGTAGCAGCATTCGCCGAATAAATTGCTAATGCTTCATAAAGCTCCCTGATCGTATACGTTCCGTCTTTCCGAAGCGGAACGTTGCTTAAACGCCTGTCCTGGGAGATCGCATATGTGTAATCAGTTACTTTGTATTCTTGATCCCAACTGATTTTACCTTCTTTTATTGATTCAAATAAGATATATTCAGTCATCATTTTTGACATACTTGCAATGCCGAGTGGTGTATCCGCATTCTCTTCGTATAAAATCTTTCCACTATCCGCGTCAATTAGAATGGCACCATCCACGTGAATGCCAAGTGTCGATTCTGCTTGTGCAGGCGCTGTGCCGAACGTCATCATTAATACAAATGGAATGATCAGCAAAGCAACCCATTTTCTCATTTCCCGTTTCACCAATATACCTCCGTCATTGCAATTTTCCACTTTATATTTTAACACATCATGAACACGATTAGGGGGTTCGATTAAAAAAGCACCTTTCCGCTCATATCAAGACGTGTGGAAAGGTGCTGAAGTTCCTTATTTATAACTACTGCTTGTTAGGAAATGGAGTAGTTTGGCGCTTCCTTCGTAATGTGCACTTGGTGCGGATGGCTTTCACGAAGACCTGCACCAGTCATGCGGATGAACTGCGCTTTCTCACGAAGATCATGAAGATCTTTCGTTCCGCAATAGCCCATGCCCGCCCGGATTCCTCCAACGAGTTGGTGGATCGTGTCTGCAAGAGGCCCTTTGTAAGGCATACGACCTTCGATTCCTTCCGGCACTAGCTTCTTCGCATCTTCTTGGAAATAACGGTCTTTGGAACCATGTTCCATTGCGCCGACTGATCCCATTCCACGGTATACTTTGAAACGTCTGCCTTGGAATATTTCCGTATCTCCAGGGCTTTCAGTCGTTCCGGCAAGCAAGCTTCCTAGCATGACGACATGTCCGCCGGCAGCTAAAGCTTTTACGATATCGCCGGAATATTTAATTCCACCGTCTGCAATGATCGTTTTTCCTTGTTTGCGTGCTTCCGAAGCACATTCATAAACTGCAGTGATTTGAGGCACGCCTACACCAGCAACGACGCGTGTCGTACAAATAGACCCTGGCCCAATTCCTACTTTGACAACATCGGCGCCTGCTTCGTACAATGCTGCAGCCGCTTCCGCAGTCGCTACATTCCCTGCAATGATATCAAGGTCTGGATACTCTTTACGGATCTGAGCAACCGTGTCGAGCACACCTTTCGAATGACCATGTGCTGTGTCGATGACGATGACATCAACTTCTGCAGCAACGAGTTTCTGAACCCGTACCATCGTATCGGATGTTACACCAACCGCTGCTCCTACGAGTAGACGACCTTGGCTGTCTTTCGCAGCATTCGGGAACTCAATCACTTTTTCGATATCTTTAATTGTAATAAGCCCTTTTAAGATTCCATTTTCATCGACAATCGGCAGCTTCTCGATTTTATATTGCTGCAAAATCTTTTCAGCATCTTCCAACGTCGTCCCGACTGGGGCTGTCACTAAATTATCCTTCGTCATCACATCATTGATGATAAGCGAATAATCTTGGATGAAGCGCAGATCGCGATTCGTCAGAATACCAACAAGTTTTTGCTCGTCCATATTGTTTACGATTGGAACGCCAGATATACGATACTTGCCCATTAAATGCTCCGCATCGAATACTTGGTGTTCAGGAGTGAGGAAGAAAGGATTTGTAATAACGCCATTCTCTGAACGTTTCACCGTTACAACTTGCTCTGCCTGCTCTTCGATAGTCATATTTTTATGAATAACACCAAGTCCGCCTTGACGCGCCATTGCAATTGCCATTTTTGACTCAGTTACCGTATCCATCCCAGCACTGATAATTGGAATGTTCAACGTCATTTTCTCCGTCAAACGGACCGAAAGATTTACATCCTTTGGCAATACCTCTGAAGCACCCGGTACAAGCAATACATCGTCGAAAGTCAATCCTTCACGAGTGAATTTAGATTCCCACATTTCGTTTCCTCCTCTAATATCATTATCTGCAGTTGAATATTATTAAAAGGTTATCAGCGCTTATGGGACGTGTCAAGGCGACTGGAATAAGAAAATGAATTCCATAAATTCACTGAATTAACTTTTCAATTGCTGCTCTCATTTTAACCGGGGAAGTTTGCGGTGCAAAACGCTCCACAACATTGCCTTGACGATCAATGAGAAACTTTGTGAAATTCCATTTGATGCCCTCAGTGAGCAGTCCCTTCTTTTGTTCTATTAAATAGGAAAACAACGGAACAGAATTACTACCAACAACATCAACCTTATCAAACATCGGAAACGTCACTCCGTAATTCCTTTCACAAAACGATAACGTCTCTTCAATCGACTCGAATTCTTGATTCATGAAGTTATCGGAAGGAAAGCCTAGAACGACAAATCCTTGTTCACGGTAATCCTCATAAAGCTTTTGAAGCTCTTTAAACTGTTCCGTAAATCCGCATTTACTCGCCGTGTTAACAATGACGGTAACCAACCCTTCGTAGTCCTTCATTGATTGCAAAGTACCGTCTGGTCTTTCAACTGAAAAGTCATAAACGGAAGCCATATTCATCATCACCTTTCCTAGTCGTTATTAATCAACAATAAGTCAACTTTACAGGCAATGCAAAGATGATCAACGAATAGTTACACCTCCAATATGCACCCTCCCCTACCCAATAACGCATAAATGCCGATATTCACGCATAAAACGATTCATAGAAGCATAAAGTCTTAAAACCACGCATAAATCATAATAAAGGAGCATATTTTTTTGCAAACGCGCATAAACAACTCTAAAAACGCATAACGCTGCCCCTATGATTGAAATGATACAAATGTAAATACAAAAAAACCATCCCCCACAGGGGATGGCCTTTGCCCGGCGACGTCCTACTCTCACAGGGGGAAGCCCCCTACTACCATCGGCGCTGAAGAGCTTAACTTCCGTGTTCGGTATGGGAACGGGTGTGACCTCTTCGCCTTCGTCACCAGACTATGTATGAACGATGCTTGTTCGTTCAAAACCGGATAAAACCAACATTGTTGCTGAACTCAAGTTCAACCGTACTTCTTAACTGATAAGGTTAAGTCCTCGATCGATTAGTATCCGTCAGCTGCACGTGTCGCCACGCTTCCACCCCGGACCTATCCACCTCATCTTCTTTGAGGGATCTTACTTACAAATGTAATGGGAAATCTCATCTTGAGGGGGGCTTCATGCTTAGATGCTTTCAGCATTTATCCCGTCCACACATAGCTACCCAGCGATGCCTTTGGCAAGACAACTGGTACACCAGCGGTGTGTCCATCCCGGTCCTCTCGTACTAAGGACAGCTCCTCTCA
>NZ_CM147850.1:3412500-4015000 GCF_055808055.1 Sporosarcina sp. QA0331 | reverse complement strand
AGATTGCCGACAAGTTTAAGAAGCGCCTCCACTACCTTGATGTCGAATTTGCCAAACTCTTCTTCTTTAATCATTTCAATCACTTTGTACGGTGAATGTTTTACTCTATATAATCTTTCCGATGTCATTGCATGGAAGACATCTGCCACTGCAAGGATTTGTGAGAATATCGAAATGGTATCCATTTTTTCTCCTCTAGGATACCCACTTCCATCAAGGCGCTCATGATGTTGAAGAATCGCAAGTTTCATATCCTGCCTTAGCAAAGGTGTGTCTTGTATCATTTTCACGCTGAACAATGTGTGCTTTTTCACTTCATTGTATTCTTCTTTCGTTAGAAACGCTGTCTTTTCCAAAATGGTAGGTGAAATCTTGGCCATGCCGCAATCCGCTAATACTCCTGCGAGTCCAAGCTGTACTGCGTCTCCTTTATCGTATCCCATTTGACTGCTGATTGCTGCCGCAAGAATACCGACAGCGACCGAATGATGATAAATGTATTCCTCAGGGTTGGAGAAATCATTCAACAAAGGAAGCATTTGTTTTTGCCTTATGAATTTTTCGAGCAATGGTAGAATGATTGCCCTTACTTTTGGAACATCTGGACGTTGACCGGATCGCCAATGACCAAATTCCCGCTTATAACTCTTAACCGCTTCGTTATAATCTTTGCGAAGCTGATACATGCTTACTGGAATATTGTCCAGTACCTCCTCTGCATTCATGGAAGGAGTTTTCTCCGATTCAGGGATATCCTTCTGTGTGACCCGCTCCTCAACCTTTACACGTTTCACTCCAAATGCATGTAATACTTCAATATGTTCCAACGAAATTTCTGTATCCTTTCGCATAATTGGATACATCGTCTTGCCGTAAACATCCTCTTTTAGCAAAATTCCAACACGCAGCTCACTGATCGTTTTATATACTTCCATCTCTACGGTGTCACCACTTTCCGATCATCTCTTAAGGACTATCATACTGCAAATATTCAAAATAGACGATAGAAAAAAAGTTATTGAGTGGCATTTTGCCGACTCAATAACTTTTTAAGTCAATCCTCTTCAGGTTCCTCTATATGATCTGTTTCTATTTCGTCTACCATATCTACTTCAGAGCTACTATCGATTTCGTCGCTCTCTTCATGCTCTTCGTGTTCCTTCTCGACTTTTGCAACTGTCGCGACAAGCTCGTCTTCTCCAAGACGGATCAGACGGACGCCTTGCGTGCTACGGCCGATTGAGGAGATATCTTCAATATCCATTCGAATAAGGATGCCATGGATCGTGATCAGCATGAGGTCTTCAGAACCATCAACAGTTTTCATTGCTACAAGCTGACCATTACGCTCAGTCACATTCAACGTCTTCAATCCATATCCGCCACGGGACTGGATACGATATTCATGTTCCGGCGTCCGTTTTCCGAACCCTTTTTCGGTGACGACAAGAATTTCATCGCCTTCCGATACAGTATCCATACCGACCGCAATATCCCCTTCGCGTAATCGAATTCCACGTACGCCGCTTGCTACACGGCCCATCGTACGGATATCACGCTCGTCGAATTTGATAAGCATTCCATCGCGCGTACCGATTGCGATATTCTGATCGCCATTTGTCATTTTCACGCCGATCAATTCATCATCGCCGCGTAATGTCAGAGCAATCAGCCCGTTGGAACGGATATTGGCAAAATCGGCAACCGATGTACGCTTAACAATGCCGCCGCGCGTTGCGAAGAAGAGATATTTATCTTCCTCGAATTTCTCGACCGGAATCATTGCTGTAACTTTTTCATCTTTTTCGACATCCAATAGATTAATGATTGGAAGCCCTTTTGCCGTCCGGCTGAATTCCGGAACTTCGTATCCCTTTTTACGGAATACCCTTCCGCGGCTCGTGAAGAAGAGGATCGTATCATGTGTCGAGGTGTTCAACAAATGCTCGACAAAATCGTCGTCATTCGTTCCCATGCCTTGGATGCCTCTGCCTCCTCGACGCTGACTCCGATACGTGCTTGCAGGAAGGCGTTTAATATAGCCGTTATGCGTCAATGTAAGAACTGAGTTCTCAACTGGGATAAGATCTTCATCCTCAAGCATTTCTGCGCCGCCGCTTCCAATTTCAGTCCTGCGATTATCGGCGAAACGGTGCTTCACTTCAAGCAGTTCCTCCCGAATGATATCAACCACTTTTTCCTCGTCTGCCAGAATTGCACGCAACTCGGAAATCAAGACAAGAAGCTCTTGGTATTCATTCTCGATTTTATCGCGTTCCAATCCAGTTAGACGTTGGAGACGCATGTCGAGAATCGCCTGGGATTGTCGTTCAGTCAAGCTGAAACGTTCCATCAAACCGGTTTTCGCTTCATCGGTTGTCTTTGAGCCTCGGATCAAAGCGATAATTTCATCGATATGATCGAGTGCGATCCGCAGACCTTCCAAAATGTGTGCCCGGTCTTCCGCTTTGTTCAACTCATACTGAGTACGTCTGCGGATGACCACTTTCTGATGCTCTAAATAATGATAAAGGATTTCTTTAAGTGATAAAATTTTCGGCTGTCCGTCAACAAGCGCAAGCATGTTAATGCCGAAGCTCGATTGCAAGGCCGTATGCTTATAAAGGTTATTCAACAATACGTGTGCATTTGCATCTCTACGGACTTCGATGACGATACGCATTCCCGTCCGATCGGATTCGTCTGCCAAATGAGTGACGCCTTCAATTCGCTTATCACGGACGAGCTCAGCAATCTTCTCGATGAGCCGAGCCTTGTTCACCTGGTAAGGCAGCTCAGTCACAATAATTGTTTCTTTGCCGTTCGATTGTTGTTCAATCTCCACTTTACCTCTGATGATAATTGAACCGCGCCCGGTTTCATAAGCTCTCCGAATGCCGCTTCTTCCAAGGATGATGCCGCCAGTCGGAAAATCCGGACCTGGAATGATTTCCATCAGTTCCTCAGTAGTGATTGCCGGATTATCCGCCATCGCTAGCACACCGTCAATCGTTTCGCCTAAATGATGAGGCGGAATGTTCGTAGCCATTCCGACCGCAATCCCCGACGTTCCGTTTACGAGCAAATTCGGGAAACGGCTAGGAAGAACAATCGGTTCTTTCTCCTGGCCATCATAGTTATCTTGGTAATCAATTGTGTCTTTATTAATGTCACGCAGTAATTCCATGGCGATGCGGGACATTCTCGATTCCGTATAACGCATCGCTGCAGCCGCATCTCCATCTACAGAACCGAAGTTTCCGTGGCCATCGACGAGCATATAACGATAATTGAAATCCTGCGCCATTCTGACCATCGTGTCATAAACAGCACTGTCGCCATGTGGGTGATACTTACCGATTACATCCCCGACGATACGAGCTGATTTCTTATGTGGTTTATCCGCAGTGTTCCCAAGATCCTGCATCGCATAAAGAATACGGCGGTGGACAGGCTTCAGCCCATCCCTCACGTCAGGCAATGCCCGGGAGACGATAACACTCATCGCATAGTCGAGAAAGGATGTCTTCATCTCCGTACTGATGTTAATGCCTTGGACACCACGTTTTGGCATATCTGCCATATTGTCAAACTCCTTTCAACTCAGGCGCTTTTCATGAACAGCCTGTCAACTGAACAAAGCCCCGTCTGTCGCAGGTCCATGTTCCATATCTATTTCCTAGTATTGAGTAAATCAAGTATCCAGATTCTTTACATACATCGCATTTTCTTCGATGAATTTGCGTCGTGGTTCAACTTCATCACCCATCAATTGCTCGAATGTCAAGTCTGCTTCGAAAGCGTCATCAAGATGCACTTGTAGAAGTGTACGCTGATCCGGATCCATCGTCGTCTCCCATAATTGGGTGGCGTCCATTTCTCCAAGACCTTTATAGCGTGTAATGACCGGTTTCGGTATGGAAGAGAGTCGATCTAAAATTGCTTGCAACTCCACTTCGTCGAAACAGTATTCCTCATGTTTACCTTGTTTGACCCGGTAAAGCGGCGGTTGTGCGATGTAGACGTAGCCTGCTTCGATCAAAGGCCGCATGAAACGGAAGAAGAATGTCAATAATAACGTTCGAATATGCGCTCCATCGACGTCAGCATCCGTCATGATGACGATTTTATGATAACGTGCCTTCGAAAGATCGAACTCGTCCCCGATGCCTGTTCCAAGCGCAGTAATCATCGTTCTGATTTCTGCATTGCCTAAAATCCGGTCCAATCTTGCTTTTTCAACGTTGAGGATTTTACCTCTCAATGGCAGGATCGCCTGGAAATGGCGGTCACGACCGCTTTTTGCAGAACCGCCCGCCGAATCACCTTCAACGATATACAACTCGCTGATTGCAGGATTACGTGAAGAGCAGTCCGCCAGCTTTCCTGGAAGGCTTGATACTTCCAATGCCGATTTCCGTCTTGTCAGCTCACGGGCATTCTTTGCAGCAATCCGTGCTCTAGCAGCCATGAGGCTTTTATCAATAATCAGGCGTGCGGTGTTCGGATTTTCCAGAAGGAAGCGTTGGAAACCTTCCGCGAACAAGGCATTTGTGATCGTACTCACTTCAGAGTTTCCAAGTTTCGTTTTTGTCTGTCCTTCGAACTGTGGATCCGGATGCTTAATCGATATGATTGCGGTCAAGCCTTCGCGGACATCGTCGCCGGAAAGGTTGGGATCCGATTCTTTCAACATTCCATTTTTCCTTGCGTAATCGTTGACGACGCGTGTCAATGCCGTCTTAAAGCCGGACTCATGCGTTCCACCTTCATACGTATTAATATTATTGGCGAATGATAAAAGGTTTTCAGCATAACCGCTATTGTATTGCATTGCAATTTCAATAGAGATGCCGTCCTTTTCGCCCTCTATGAAAATCGGTTCCTCGTGGATCGGTTCCTTGTTTTGATTCAAATGTTCAACATACGATTTAATTCCACCTTCGTAGTGGAATGTATCCGTTCGCTCCTCTTCGCCACGCTCATCTGTAATAGTGATGCGCAGTCCTCTATTCAAGTAGGCAAGCTCACGTAGGCGATGGGCTAAAATTTCATATTCATAGACCGTTGTTTCAGTGAATATTTCCGGATCGGCTTTGAATCTTGTACGTGTACCTGTTTTATCGGTTGTTCCGATTACTTCAAGCTCTTTTACGATAGCCCCTCTTTCAAATCGGATGAAATAAACCTTTTCATCTCGGCTGACATACACTTCAGTAGCTTCGGAAAGTGCGTTCACGACAGATGCGCCGACACCGTGCAACCCACCCGAAACCTTATATCCTCCGCCTCCGAACTTACCGCCGGCGTGAAGAACCGTCATAATGACTTCAACGGCTGGTCTACCTGTAGACTCCTGGATTCCAACAGGGATACCACGCCCATTATCGTCGACACGGATCCAGTTATCTTTTTCAATCGTTACTTCAATATGATCGCAATAGCCCGCCAAGGCTTCGTCGATACTATTGTCTACAATTTCCCATACGAGATGGTGAAGCCCTCGCGAACTTGTTGTACCGATGTACATGCCCGGACGTTTACGGACAGCTTCCAAGCCTTCGAGGACCTGTATCTGATTCGCATCATACGCTGTCTGCAATTCTTTTTCTTCCATAGCCAAAATGTTCACCTTTCCTTTCCGAACATCAATCTAAGCTTTTATTACTGTTAAACAGGAGTTGTTTTATTTCCCTTTATCACTAACCGTACCCGCCGATACTTCATACAGCTCTGCTTCACGTATCGTCTCATGGTCGATTCCTGCTATATTCGTCGTTGTGACAAACGTCTGGACCTGACCTTGCATCGTGCTCAGCAAGTGTGACTGCCGGTAATCATCAAGCTCGGATAGAACATCATCCAAAAGGAGAACCGGAGTCTCTCCGACTTCCTGTTTAACGAGATCTATTTCCGCAAGTTTAAGGGACAGCGCAGTTGTCCGTTGCTGCCCTTGTGAACCGTATGTTTGGATATCATAGCCATTCACAAAAAAATGGAGATCGTCACGGTGCGGTCCGATCAGTGTCATACCGCGTTCCAACTCACGACGTCTCACCTCGTGCAATTTTTGGCTGAGTATTTCTTCCATCTGTTCAGCAGTCTGCCCAGAATCCAACTCTTTTAAAGTCCCATACGTCACTTTTAGCTGCTCGATCCCTCTGGAAATCCCTCTATGGATCGGTTCCGCCCATTTCTGGAGCAATTCAACGAAATAAAACCGTTTCCGGATGATCTGAACAGCCAACTGTATATATTGTTCTGTATAAATATCGAACATGACGTCCGTAAAATCCAATTTACCGCGATGATCTTTGAGGATTGCGTTCCGTTGCTTTAAGACCTTTTGAAAAGTCAGCAGGTCATGGAGATAGACGGGGGAGATTTGTCCGATTTCCATGTCTAAAAATCTTCTTCGGACCTGTGGACTTCCCTTTACAAGATTCAAGTCCTCCGGAGCAAACATGACGACATTAAGTTGACCGATATACAGGCTGAGGCGATTTTGTTCCAAATGATTAACCCGCGCCTTCTTGCCTTTTTTCGATATCGTCAATTCAAGTGGAAGACGTCCATATTTTCGTTGGATGTCCCCTTCTATTTTACCATACTCTTGTTCCCAACGTATAAGTTCACGATCGTTGGAGGTGCGATGCGATTTCGCCATCGATAAGACATAGATCGCCTCCATGATGTTCGTCTTTCCTTGTGCATTTTCTCCAATCAGAACGTTGATATGCGGGGAAAAGGATAGCTCTAGAGAAGAGTAATTCCGATAATCCGTTAAAGCTAGTCGTTCAATGTACATCCGATTGACCGTCTGTGGAAGTGGATATTTTGAATTTACCTGCGCCTGGAATGGTGACGATATCCCCGTCATAAAGCTTTTTGCCTCGTCTGCGGTCAACTTCGCCGTTCACGTAAACAGTATGTTCCTCCAAATACCATTTGGCCATGCCGCCGGAGCTTATGCAATTCGACATTTTCAGCAGTTGACCTAATGTGATGAATTCAGTATCGATTTTCATGAGTTCCATCCGCTTCAATCCTTCTTAAAAGTAGTCTGTTCTTCTATTTTACCGAACTTTCATCAGTAAGTAAAAATGTAAATGAAAAATAAAGAAACAGGCGAAGGAAAACGGTTTGAATTCCTTGCCTGCTGTGAATAAACAGTCCTGTGATTCTTAAAATGTCCTGACAGGTAAAATCAATTGTAAAATTGCGTCGCTATCCATTGATTTCAAGATGAACGGTCTCATCGCACCTGTGAAATGGATTGCGATATCCTGTCCTTCGATTGCTTTCAATGCATCCATCATATATTTTGCGCTGAAGGAGATTTTTAACTCTTCACCGTTCACATTAATCGCCTCGATCAATTCCTCGACCTTACCAATTTCAGGAGAGTTGGATGAAACTTCAATGACATCGCTGCCGTCTGCGGAGAATCGAACGATATTATTCCGATCTTCACGAGCAAGTAGAGAAGCACGGTCGATTGCTTGCAATAGTTTACGGCCATTTACTTGTACAGTCGTTTTGTATTCTGAAGGGATCAATCTTGAAGTATCGGGATAATTCCCCTCTAAAAGTCGTGAATAAAACAGTACGTTCCTCGTTTTGAATAACACTTGTTGGTCCGCAATGACGATTTCGACAAGATCTGAATTATCCGGAAGGATCTTATTCAGCTCTTGAAGGCTTTTTCCAGGAATGACAACGCTGAACGGACTTTCTGGCATCATTTCAGGAACGATTTCTCTTCTTGCAAGACGGTGGCTATCTGTCGCTACACAGACGAGCTTCTCTTCATCAGTTTCCCAATGTACACCTGTCAAAATCGGACGTGTTTCTTGCTGAGATACGGCGAAAACAGTTTCCTTAATGATCGATTTCATCAAATCAGACGGTAAGGAGAAGCGATATTCGTCCTTTACGTTCGGAAGAACAGGATATTCATCCGAATTTGAACCGATCAAATGGAATTCGGATTTTCCTGATTGAATATGAGTTTGCATGTTTTCAACTTCAATCGTCACATCATTCGTTGGTAATTTCCGGACAATTTCACTGAAGACTTTTGCTTGAAGAATGATTGAACCTGATTCATTGACACGGATAATTTGCTCACCATCTTGTTCAACAGGGATGAATGTGCAAATTGTTATATCTGAATCACTTCCAGTCATCGTCAAACCTTTATCATTCACATCAATTTTTACGCCGGTCAAAATGGGGTTCGCCACTTTTGAACTGATTGCTTTCATGACATCATTCAATCCTTCGAGCAACCAATCTCTCATTATTTCAAATTTCATTTTGCACCCTCGCTTATATATTAATTAGTTAAGTAATAAAGATAGTAATAGTAATAGGGGCTGTGGAAATGTGGATAAGCCCTGAAATCCTATACGCTAGAAAACAATTCACATGTGTATAATATGTGCACATCTTGTTTCGATTTAATCAAGTTATACACATGTGGATTTATTAGCCCCGCCCTAGAATACTTTTAATATCCTGAATATCTTGCTGCAGATTTTGATCATCTTTCAGTTGTTTAGAGATTTTTTCATGTGCATGGATAACGGTAGAATGGTCTCTCCCGCCAAATTCGGAACCTATTTTCGGCAAGGAGGAATCCGTGAGTTCACGTGAAAGATACATGGCAATTTGACGAGGGAATGCGATCGCTCTCGTCCTTTTTTTAGCCGTGAAATCTTCCAGCCGTATATTGTAATGTTCCCCAACTGTTTTTTGGATATCCAATATGCTTACAGTCCGCGGACGGGAATTAGGGATGATGTCTTTCAATGCTTCCGCTGCAAGGTCTGTCGTAATGTCCATATTGACGAGCGAAGAATAGGCCACGACGCGGATCAGGGCCCCTTCCAACTCACGAATATTCGTATCGATCTGATTAGCGATATAAAGCATTACTTCGTCAGATATATCGAGCAATCCATCGGCCTTCGCTTTTTTACGCAAAATGGCTATACGTGTTTCTAGATCAGGCGGCGCGATATCCGTTATCAAACCCCATTCGAAACGGGATCTGAGGCGATCTTCTAACGTCGGTATTTCTTTTGGAGGACGGTCGCTGGAGATAATGATCTGCTTTGACTCTTCATGCAATGTATTGAATGTATGGAAAAATTCCTCTTGGGTCTGTTCTTTTCCGGCGATGAATTGAATATCGTCAATTAACAGGACATCTACGTTCCTATATTGATTTCTAAAATCGCCAGCTTTGTTATTCATAATCGAATTGATGAATTCATTCGTGAATTTCTCTGAAGATAAATAAACAACTTTGGAGGACGGGTCTTGTTCCATAATATAATGCCCGATTGCGTGCATGAGATGGGTTTTTCCAAGTCCCACTCCGCCGTAGATGAATAAAGGGTTATATGATTTAGCTGGAGCTTCAGCTACAGCGAGTGATGCGGCGTGAGCAAACCTGTTGCCCGAACCTATGACAAATGTGTCGAATGTATATTTTGGGTTCAACATGACAGATGCTGATTGGATAGCTGATTTGTCTGCCTGTTTAACTGCCGGTTTTGGGACTTGAAAATCTTTTTCTTCCATTTCTTTTGGAACGACGAAATGAATGAGTCGATCTTCCCCTGTCAATTCCGAGAGGATGCCTGTGATCAAATGCACATAATGAGTCTCAAGCCAATCCTTCGCAAACGAATTTGGAACAGCAATCGTAACGTTCTCATCGCCGTAGGACATCAATTTTGTCGATTTGAGCCAGGTTTCAAAACTCGGCCTTGAAATTTTGTCTTCAATTTTCGACAAAACATCGTTCCATAATTTTTCAAGCTGATCCACTCGTGGGCCTCCTTTACATAGAAAATAAAAAAACACAGGAATATGTATTATACACAGAATTCGCTCCTGTGGATAAGAAATATCCAAAAGTGTTGAAAAAATTATCCACAACCTATCAACAATTGTGGATAATAAAATGGGCTTTTTAATTTGTTAACAGCAAAATCCTCTATATTGTATCAAGAAACTATAAGAATGACAAGGGATTCTATGAGTTACTAACAGTAGCGGCAATTGTGGAGAATTACTTTATCCACAGGCTTTTGTATGTGTAAAAGGTGTAGATAAGACCTGTGCATAAAAAAATCGGGAAAAATTTCTATGAACATATTATTGGTTTGTCGATTTTTGTAGTTGTGGATAATTTATTTTGTCGAATGATAGGGTAGATATCATAATACAGACATACTCGTGAAAAACTGCATGCGAAAAAAACGGTTGACATCTTTGACTATGCCCTTTATACTGTTCAAGACTGTCATATTGTTAAGGGACAATGCAGGAGGTGTCTTTAAATGAAACGTACATTCCAACCAAATAAACGTAAACGTAGTAAAGTTCACGGCTTCCGTGCAAGAATGAGCTCAAAAAGCGGTCGTAAAGTTCTCGCTGCTCGTCGTCGCAAAGGAAGAAAAGTGCTTTCAGCATAAGACCACTGTACCCAGTGGTCTTTTTTTTTACTTATACTTATATATGTGGAATCAAAATTTATGTTGAGTGAATACTAATTTGCTGATTGAAGCGGAAGGCGGCGCCTGGATCGTACAAGTTCTTGTCCAGCTCCAGGCGCTTTTCGTTAGGAGGTGAAGGGTTTGAAGAAACGTCAGCGAGTCAAAAAGAACGAAGACTTTCAAAAAGTGTTTAAAAAAGGCAAGTCCGTCGCAAATCGGCAATTCGTCGTCTATTCCTATAGGAAAGAAGAGCAACAGGAGTTCAGAATCGGGTTATCCGTCGGCAAGAAACTAGGAAATGCGGTAACGCGTAACCGCATTAAACGATATATCCGACAAGCCTTTCTGGAAATGAAGGACGAGCTAAAAAATGATCGTGACTATGTTATTATCGCCAGACATCAGGCGGCCACACTTGATTTCCATGAAACGAAAAAAAGCTTGCAACACGTATTAAGAATTGCAAAAGCGTTCAAAAAGAAATAAGAAAGAGCCGTAATTGAGTAAGAAGTAGAACGTAATAAATGTTCATGATAAACTGAAATCATCGATATTTCATAGAAACAGATTTGGGGGAACCGATTTGAAAAAAAGAGCCACGTTATTACTTATGCTGACCGTATTGTCAGTATTCCTAGCTGGATGTTCGGAATTCAATCAACCGATATATGAAACGAGCGAAGGTTTTTGGAATAAATACATCGTTTGGCCAATAGTATCCTTGATTGTCACATTCAAAGACCTATTGGGGACATACGGATTAGGAATCATCGCTGTAACAATCATCATCAGACTTGTCTTGCTTCCATTAATGATTAAGCAAGCTCAAAATTCGAAGCGGATGCAGCAAATGCAGCCGATCTTGAACGGATTGAAAGAGAAATACAAATCGAAAGATGCTGTAACACAACAAAAATATCGTGAAGAAATGCAAAGAGTGATGACAGAGCAGAAGATCAATCCTGCTGCAGGATGTCTGCCAGTTTTGATTCAAATGCCTATCATCATCGGCCTTTACCATGCAATTAGCAGGATGAATGCCACACCGGAAATCGAAATTGGAAAATTCCTTTGGTTCGAACTTGCAACACCAAGCATTACGCTAGCAATTGTCGCTGGTCTCATGCAGTTTATCGTATTGCGGACAGGTCCTGCGATGGACAATCCACAAATGAAAGTAATGATGTATATCATGCCATTTATGATCATTATTTTCGGTACATTCCTACCAGCAGCACTAGCACTTTATTGGGTTATCGGTAATATCATTTCAATTATCCAGAATATCTTCATTTACAAACCATTCAAGAAGAAAGAAGTGGAACCTGTAAAAGTAGGAGGGAAAAGGAAATGAATAAGATAACGCGAAAAGGGGCGACCGTGGAGGCTGCGATAGCAGCAGCCTTACAAGAGCTCAATGTCACGCGTGATGAGGTCGATATTGAAATAGTGGATACTGGGAAAAAAGGATTTCTCGGATTTGGTGCAAGAGAAGCCGAAGTAACCGTCTCTTTTAAGGAAATGGTTAAGCAAGAAATGAATGAACGTGAAGAGAAGAAAGAAGTAGTTCAGAAAGAAAAAACAGAGCCGGCAATTGAAGAAGAAGTGGTTGAAATCCCCGTCGAGCCAGCTATGCAAATCGTTGAAATGGAGACCGACAATGCAGCGGTTTCAGATGAGCGGGCAATCAACGAAACGAAAGTCTATGTAACGGAAATTGCTAAGGCGATGGGCATCGACGATCTAGTCGTCAATCATCAAATGGATGGGAAGTATCTTTCCTTCCAGCTGGAAAGTGAAAAAGCTGCTTTCCTGATCGGCAAACGCGGTCAAACATTGAACGCATTACAACAACTGGCACAGTTAGTTGTCAATAAAACATCCGAGCAGTTCAAGGTCGTTCGTCTAGATGTAGGCGACTATCGTGAGCGCCGCGAACAATCATTGGAGCAATTTGCAGAACGGATGGCCGACCAAGCCGTTCGAAATGGAAGAAAAGTTCAACTTGAGCCGATGCCTTCGTATGAAAGGAAAGTCATTCATAATGCATTATCGAACCGATTGGACATCGAAACATATTCGGAAGGTACGGATCCGAACCGTTACCTTGTTATCGAGCCGATTAGTTAATTAGGAAACCTCGTGAGATGATCACGGGGTTTTTATTTGCCTGGAATCAAGTATTTTAACGACAAAAAAGCGGATAACGATGGGAGTTAAGTCCCGAAATGATCATTACCCACTATGATTGCTCCATAACTGCCCTGAACTCGCACATAATTACATTAAACTCGAGCAAAACACCCCGAACCTCGCTTATAATCTCCCGAAACTCATGAAAAAATTTTTTCCATCGATCACTTTAAAACTTATCCACAATTTTTTAGCCCGATAACTATGAGAGTGGCTGGATTTGTGATATTATATATTGTCAGATAGTCAAGTCAAAACAGGTTATCCACATGTGGGTAACCGATGTAGGAAGGTGAAGAGTTTGCATTATGATACAATAGCCGCCATTTCAACTCCAATGGGGGAAGGGGCTATCGCCATCGTCCGGCTAAGTGGAGATGAGGCTATCGGCATTGCAGATCGAATTTTTCGTTCTCCGTCAGGGAAAAAACTTGCGGATGAACAATCACATACAATCCATTATGGGCATTTGACAGATCCGTCCACCGAGGAAATCGTCGAGGAAGTCATGGTATCTATCATGAAAGCTCCGAAAACATTTACCCGTGAAGACGTTGTCGAAGTGAATTGCCACGGCGGTGTGGTGGCAGTGAACCGTGTCCTCAACCTTGTGTTGAAAGAAGGAGCTCGCCTTGCGGAACCGGGCGAGTTTTCAAAGCGTGCATTTTTAAATGGACGCATCGATTTATCACAGGCGGAAGCAGTCATGGACCTCATTCGTGCGAAAACGGACAGAGCAATGAATGTTGCTTTGAATCAAATGGAAGGAAAACTTTCCAGGCTAATCGGTGAATTGCGGCAAGCACTTCTAGAAACATTGGCGCAAGTAGAAGTGAACATCGATTATCCAGAATATGACGACGTCGAAGAAGTCACCATTCCTCTTATGATTGAAAAGGGAACGTGGGTGAAGGAAGAAATCGAGAAGCTGCTGCGTACTTCATCCCAAGGTAAAATTCTTCGTGAAGGATTATCGACAGTTATCGTCGGTCGGCCGAACGTCGGAAAATCTTCATTGCTGAACAGCCTCGTTCAGGAGAATAAAGCAATTGTCACTGATATTGCGGGTACAACTCGTGATATTATTGAGGAATACGTAAATGTCAGAGGAGTACCGTTGCGTCTCGTAGATACAGCAGGTATCCGGGAGACAGAGGATATCGTCGAAAGGATTGGAGTAGAAAGATCCCGACAAGTCTTAAAAGAAGCAGATCTCATCTTACTTGTCCTGAATAGCTCTGAGCCTCTCACAGAAGAGGATATCCGGCTTTTCGAAGCGACCGAGGGAATGGACATCATCGTCGTCATTAACAAAACCGACTTGCCTCAGAAGATCGATATGCAGCAAGTAGCCGAATTGGCTGGGAAAGGCTCAATTGTCACGACATCTATCCTGAAAGAGGAAGGTATCGACGAATTGGAAGAAGCCATTGCCAAGCTATTCTTCGAAGGAACACTCGAAGCGGGCGATTTGACGTACGTGTCCAATGCAAGGCATATTGCATTGCTTCACAAAGCGCATAAAACTATCCAAGACGCCTTGTCCGCTGCAGAGGGCGGAGTGCCTGTCGACATGATTCAAATCGACGTCACGCGCACATGGGAGCTCCTAGGCGAAATCGTCGGCGACACCGTCCAAGACAGCCTCATCAACCAGCTGTTCTCTCAATTTTGTTTAGGTAAATAAAAGCGAAGGGAGGCGTTTAGCCTCCCGGAGTCTAGATAGTAACTTTAAAAAACGCAATAGACACGGAAAATTTATATATTAGGAAGGATGAACGAACATGCCACAATTTGAAGCAGGCACGTTCGATTGTATAGTCATCGGAGCAGGCCATGCCGGCGTCGAAGCCGCATTAGCTTCTGCGAAGATGGGTGCATCGACATTGGTGCTAACAATGAATCTTGACATGATCGCTTTCATGCCATGCAATCCGTCACTTGGAGGCCCTGCAAAAGGGATTGTCGTCCGGGAAATTGACGCGCTAGGCGGAGCGATGGGGAAAGTAATCGACAAAACACACATCCAAATGCGGATGTTGAATACAGGGAAAGGGCCAGCTGTCCGTGCACTACGTGCACAAGCGGATAAAGTCCTCTACCAACAAGAAATGAAACGCGTCCTTGAAGAACAGGAAAACTTGACGCTCCATCAAGGAGTCGTTGAAGAGTTGATCGTCGAGGACGGTGAAGTAAAAGGGCTCATCACGCAAATCGGGGCTGTCTACCGTGCAAAAACGGTCATCATTACGACAGGAACTTTCCTTCGTGGAGAAGTCATCATCGGCGACTTGAAATATTCAAGCGGTCCGAACAACCAAATGCCGGCAATCAAACTTGCCGAAAATCTGCAAGAACTCGGATTGGAAACAGTACGTTTCAAAACCGGTACACCTCCGCGAATCAACGGAAATACAATTGACTACAGCAAAACGGAAATTCAACCAGGTGACGATGTACCTCGGGCATTTAGCTACGAAACTACGCAATTCATCATGGACCAACTTCCTTGCTGGTTAACATACACAACACCAAGAACACATGAAATCATTAATGAAAACCTTCACCTCTCCCCGATGTATTCAGGGATGATCAAAGGGAAGGGACCGACCTATTGCCCTTCAATCGAGGACAAGATCGTCCGTTTTGCGGATAAGTCACGTCATCAGATTTTCTTGGAGCCTGAAGGCCGGAATACGAAAGAATATTACGTCCAAGGACTTTCAACTAGCTTGCCTGAACATGTTCAACGGAGACTGATTGAAAGCGTTCCGGGACTAGAGAAAGCGGAAATGATGCGTGCGGGATATGCTATCGAGTATGATGCAATTATTCCAACGCAGCTTTGGCCGACGCTTGAAACGAAAAAAATCAAAAATCTATACACAGCCGGTCAAATCAACGGTACATCCGGTTATGAAGAAGCAGCTGCACAAGGCATCATGGCGGGCATTAATGCAGCGAGCAAAGTAGTTGGCAAAGAAGAAGTCCTTCTTGGAAGATCGGATGCTTACATCGGCGTTTTGATTGATGACCTCGTAACGAAAGGAACGAGCGAACCATATCGTCTTCTTACGTCTAGAGCGGAATACCGTCTCTTGCTGCGCCATGATAATGCGGATCTGCGTCTCACGGAAATTGGATACAAACTTGGGATGATCAGTGAAGAGCGTCACGAGAAATTCCTTCTTAAAAAACAGCAAATCGAAGAGGAAATTGAACGACTTCGAAAAGTGACGATTAAACCAAGTGAAGCAGTACAAGAAATTATCCGCGAATCCGGCGGTACAGAGCTTCGCGAACCAATGAAAGCGGCGGATCTACTGAAACGTCCGGAAATGAAGTATGAACAAATCATTACTGTTGTGCCAGCTGAAGAAGAAAAATCTGAAGAAGTGGCGGAGCAAGTCGAAATCTTCATCAAATATGAAGGTTATATCGAAAAATCGATGCAGCAAGTGGAACGCATGAAAAAGATGGAGAACAAAAAAATACCTGATAACATTGATTACAATGCTATTACAGGCATCGCCAAAGAGGCGAAAGCAAATCTCTCCGCTGTCAGACCGTTATCCATTGCGCAAGCATCTAGGATTTCCGGTGTAAATCCAGCAGATATATCAATTTTGCTTGTTTATATCGAGCAAGGGAAAATTGCAAAAATTACTGGTTAACATCATGTGACTGATGTGGGATAAGTCCGCATCAGTCTTTTTTTAGAAGGAGGATCCAAGGTGAACGAAGAACAATTTATCGAAGCATTGAAAGAGCAGGGAATAAGTCTCTCGGATCATCAGCTTCAACAATTCGGAAAATATTTCCAAATGTTAGTTGAGTGGAATGAAAAAATGAATCTAACGGCAATAACGGATGCACCATCTGTTTATCTAAAACATTTTTATGATTCCATCACTGCAGCGTTTTACACAGATTTGACAGGAAACAAGTCTATTTGTGATGTAGGAGCAGGAGCAGGATTTCCGAGTATTCCTTTAAAAATCTGCTTCCCGGATTTAGCCGTTACAATTGTAGACTCTTTAAACAAAAGAATTACCTTCTTGACAGAACTTGCTGAAGCACTTGAAATTAATAACATAAATTTCATCCATTCTAGAGCAGAAGATTTCGGTCAAAATCCGAAATACCGTGAGCAATTTGATATTGTAACTGCCCGTGCCGTTGCCCGTTTATCTGTCCTATCGGAACTCTGTCTGCCTCTTGTGAAAGAGGGAGGGATTTTCATTTCCATGAAAGGGGCGGCTGCAGAAGAGGAATTGCAAGATGCAAAAAAAGCAATCAACATCCTTGGAGCTGAACTCGTCGAGAAGTTTTCTTTCAATTTGCCAATGGAGGAAAGTGAAAGAAATATATTCATTTTGAATAAAGTGAAAAAAACACCTAAGAAGTATCCTCGAAAGCCCGGCATCCCAAATAAAACGCCAATCAAATAATTGTTTCACGTGAAACAATATCTACTTATCCTGAATTTTAGTCCATGTGAAAAATGGAGGGCAGGTGCTCTTGAAAATATTGCATCTGTCTTTACACTACCTTTTTATTACAGAGACTAGTAACATAAGTTATAGTATTGTAATCTTATAGAATTCTACACTTTAATAAGTAATAAAGAGGATATATAATAGATATGACGAAATAGCTATTAACGATGAGCAGTTTTGTAAAGGTGGGTGCCGGCGATGAAAAACACGTTTTCACGGTTTTTTGGTAGTGGAGAAAAAGAACCTGATTTACAGAACACAGATAAAACTCCACAAGAGAAAGTTGATCAAGTAAAGATAGATTTAATTAAACCAAATAAATATCAACCGCGTACTATTTTTTCAGAAGAGAAAATTGAAGAACTAGCGCGCACAATTCATACACACGGAGTCATTCAACCGATTGTCATCAGGAAAAGCGACGATGGTTATGAAATCATAGCAGGTGAACGAAGATTCCGAGCAATGAAAAAATTAGGTTGGGAAGAAGTACCAGCCATTATTCGTGATCTCGATGATAAAGAAACAGCATCCATTGCTTTGATTGAAAACTTGCAGCGTGAGGAATTAACGGCAATCGAAGAAGCGTATGCATATGAAAAATTACTTGAATTGCATGGTTTAACGCAAGAAGCTTTAGCGCAAAGGCTTGGGAAGGGACAATCGACAGTCGCCAATAAGTTGCGTTTATTGAAACTACCTGATGAAATCAAAAATAGTATTCTTTCGAAGGAGATATCCGAAAGACATGCAAGGGCTTTGATTTCCGTGAAGGATGTAGAATTGCAGCATAAGCTATTCAAGGTGGCGATTGAGGAACAGCTCAATGTAAAGCAATTGGAAGAGCGGATTCAGCAAGCCTTGAACCCTGTTGAAGAAGAGAAGGAAAAAAAGAAAGTTGTCAAAAGGAAATCGGTCAGCAAAGACGTACGAATTGCATTGAATACAATTCGGCAGTCATTGGCGCTAGTTACGAAAAGTGGAATTGACGTAAAAACAGAAGAAGAAGATACAGAGGATTTCTATACAATCACTGTTAAAATACCGAAAAAGAAATAGAAAACAACATAGTATTCTCGTAATGAGTGCGAGATGACTCTTGCTTGACTGAAGCAGGAGTTTTTTTGCGCTATACATTACCACGACGTACGATTTTTTGATAAACTAGTAAAGAGTAACTGAAAAAGAATGAATCTATTCATTATTGAAGAAAGCTTTTTGATAGATGAGTGAGAAAGCAGGTGCAAGTGTGGGTAAAATTATAGCCATTGCCAATCAAAAAGGAGGAGTTGGTAAGACAACCACTTCGGTAAATCTTAGTGCTTGCCTTGCACATATCGGCAAAAAGGTTTTGTTGATAGATGCCGATCCACAAGGAAATGCAACGAGCGGGGTAGGGGTCAATAAAGGAGACGTACATCAATGCATTTACGATATGTTAATCGATGATGTCAACATACAAGAAGTCATTCACCAGACGAAGATGGAAAATCTCGATATCGTACCAGCAACCATTTCATTGGCAGGGGCGGAAATCGAATTAGTCTCAACCATTTCAAGGGAAGTACGAATGAAACATGCGATCCAAGAAGCAAAAGAATTATATGATTATATTATTATCGATTGCCCGCCATCGTTAGGATTATTGACAATCAACTCATTAACCGCTGCAGATTCTGTCATCATTCCGGTCCAATGTGAATATTACGCATTGGAAGGGTTGAGCCAATTGCTTAGTACAATCAGGCTTGTCCAAAAGCATTTGAATGAAGGCCTTACAATAGATGGAGTATTATTGACAATGTTCGATGCGAGGACAAATTTGGGAATCCAAGTCATTGAAGAAGTGAAGAAGTATTTTCAAGATAAAGTGTACGGAACGATCATTCCACGAAATGTACGACTAAGTGAAGCGCCAAGCCATGGAGAGCCGATTATCATTTATGATTCAAGATCGAGGGGCGCGGAAGTATATTTAGAGCTGGCAAAGGAAGTGGTGCACAATGGCTAAAGGTCTTGGTAAAGGATTGAATGCTTTATTTCCAGATGAGTCTTTGACGAAAGCAGAGTCAATCGAGAATATCCGATTGAAAAGCATTAAAGTGAATCCGTATCAGCCAAGGAAAATATTTGACGAGAATGCAATTCAAGAATTAAGTGAGTCAATTAAAGAACATGGGATTTTACAACCGATCATTGTCCGAAAAGTAGGGACGATGTATGAAATTGTAGTCGGAGAAAGACGTTTTAGAGCAGCCAAGATGGCAGGATTAGCGGAAATCCCGGCAGTCGTCCGCCAACTGACAGATGAAGAATCGATGGAAATGGCGATTCTCGAAAACTTGCAACGCGAAGATTTGACGCCAATCGAGGAAGCGGAAGCTTATCAAAAGTTGATGGATAACCTCAGTCTTACGCAGGAGCAACTTGCATTTCGATTAGGGAAAAGCCGTCCCCATATTGCAAACCATGTCCGATTGCTAAGTTTACCTGATAAAGTACGTAAGATGATTACAGACGGGAAACTTTCAATGGGACACGGACGTACATTGCTCGGACTCCGGAAGAAAGAGCAAATTCTATTAATCGCTGAAAAGACAATTAGTGAAGGCTTGAACGTCCGCCAACTGGAAAAATTAGTTCATCGAATTAATGAAGATGTTCCACGTGAAACAAAGCTAGAAAAGAAAAACATTTTCTTGGAAGAGCAAGAGTCGCACTTGAGAGAATATTTCGGAACAAATGTGACGATAAAGAAATCAAAAAACAAAGGTAAAATCGAGATCGAGTTTTTCACAGAAGAGGATCTTGAAAGAATCCTAGAACTATTGAACGAATAAGCCTGTACCTATTTTGCATAACGCAAAATAGGTATTATTTTTAGCAGATGGAAGTGAAAAACGATGATTTTACTCGGTTCGATTATAAATGCCTTGTTAATAATAGTAGGAGCTATGCTTGGCCGTTTTCTATATAACATTCCAGAACGGATGAAAGAGACCGTTATGTACGGAATCGGCTTGGCGGTAGCGGCGATCGGCATCCAAATGACATTTGAAAGTACTCAAATATTAATTGTCATCATTAGCATTGTTTTAGGTGCAATCGTTGGGGAATGGATGAATCTTGATGATAAAATCAATGCATTGGGGAAATGGATCGAGTTGAAACTGCCTTCCAAAAAAGAAGGACCTGGTATCGCTCAAGGTTTTGTCACGGCAACTCTTATCTTCGTTGTCGGTTCAATGGCTATTATCGGAGCGATAGACAGCGGATTGCGCAATGACCATGATGTATTGATCATGAAGGGGATAATTGATGGATTTACCTCTGTCATTCTTAGTTCTACACTTGGTATCGGTGTTATGATCGCGGCAGTCCCGGTATTCCTTTACCAAGGTCTAATTACGATATTTTCAACGCAAATTAGCCGCTTCATCCCAGATGAGTTGTTACAATTTTTCATTTCCGAAATGACTGCCACAGGTGGCTTAATGATCATTGGAATTGGATTGAACCTAATTGGGATTACAAAAATCCGAGTGGCAAATCTCATTCCAGGAATCGTCATTGTCGGCATCATTGTAACAATCGTTCATTTCCTGTTTTGAAACGCCCATAAGCTAGTTGAAGGGAACGGGAAATGATTCGGCTCATTTCAAACGGAAGATGCAGCCGAGTGCTTTGCAGGACAGCCTGTTCCATGAACCCCGATATATTGACGACTCCTTTGATAGACAAATCACCGACAGGCGGCAATTCTTTACCGACGGCTTTGCCTGGAAAGAGTGGTCCTTGATTGAAAAGTAAATGGCCGATTGAATCGCTTCTTCCTAAACATGCATCGATTGCAACGATGAAAGGGGAGGGGGTCATTGCTAAGCGCTCATCTAATTGTTGTTGCAAATTAAGGGCGTGCAATGGCTTTTCCAATGTTCCGACGACGTGAAATGGAAAAAGTAAAGACTCTGATAAATGAGAACCGGTCAACGGACCTAATGCATCTCCCGTAGATCGATCCGTTCCAATGCAAAAGAAAGTTAAAGAGTCTTGATGAAAAGGAATATGTTCAAGGAAATATGTGCTGAGCTTCCAAACAGCGCCTGTTTCATTATAATGAATACGGTAATCATAATCAGTAGAAAGTGCTGTGTGCATGACAAAACCCCATTCTATATTTAGTAGTCCATTAATTGATTGTGTAAAAGTATACGCGGCTACATGAGGATTTATACGGAAAGGTATGATGCGGATGACAGAATCGCTAAAAGATTTTATAAGGAAACTGTTATTTGACGAGGAAACAGAAAAAGTTCGTAAGTTCATATTTTCTGAAGATACATGGTTTTCATTTATAGAGCTCTTAATTAAGATTGTCTTTATCATCGCCATCTCTGTACTTGTCATCCACGTTGGCAAGTATATTATTCGAAGGATTTTTAAAATTAAATTAAAAGGTCCCATTCGAAAAGAGGAGCGTCGGGAACAGACATTGCTCAAGCTGCTCGAGAACGCGCTCAGTTATGTCATCTCTTTTTCCGCGATTTTGGCGATCCTTCAAGAGTTTAATATTGATGTAAAGGGACTTCTTGCAGGAGCAGGGGTACTAGGCCTCGCTGTTGGCTTTGGCGCACAGAGCCTCGTGAAAGACGTCATCTCAGGATTTTTCATCCTTTTTGAAGATCAGTTTTCTGTTGGCGATTACGTCAAAATTGGCACTGCTGAAGGTACTGTGGAAGAGATTGGACTGCGAACAACGAAGATCAAAAACTTCACTGGTGAGCTTTTTATTTTACCGAATGGAACAATTGCTCAAGTCATCAATTATTCATTGAAAAACTCTTTGGCCATTGTAGATGTAACCATTCCATTTGAAAATGGCATTGAGAAAGTAGAAAAGTCGATTGATGCATTTCTCGAATCAATGAGCAAAGACAATCCGGACTTACTAGGAAAACCGAAATTGATTGGAGCCCATGATTTTACAGAGGATGCCGTCATCGAAAGAATTATCGTTGAAACGCTGCCAATGCGCCATTTCGATATTGCGAGGAACATAAGCATGGGGATCAAAAAGCATTTGGAACAGGAAGGAATTGAAATCCCATATCCTACACTTGTCTCAAAATCGTTCAACAACGCGTAAAGAAATAGGAAGGAGTGAGTGGTAAGTGGAAAAAGAGTTTCAATTAAAAGATGTTGTGGAAATGAAAAAACCACATCCATGCGGAACGAATGCATGGAAAATAATACGGATGGGCGCCGATATACGGATAAAATGTGAGGGCTGCGGCCATAGTGTCATGATCCCACGCAATGAGTTTGCTAAAAAGATGAAAAAAGTGCTGATTAAGGCGGAAACTGAGCAAAATTAGACAGGAACGCCAACAATTCTTATAATAGAAGAGTTGCAATGATGATTATGAAATTGACCTATATGAAAGGTTGGGAAATATATGGCGTTAACAGCTGGTATCGTCGGTTTGCCGAACGTTGGGAAGTCGACTCTATTCAACGCAATTACAAAAGCGGGAGCAGAAGCTGCCAACTATCCATTCTGTACGATTGATCCGAACGTTGGAATTGTAGAAGTGCCTGATGAAAGGCTTCAAAAATTGACGGAGCTTGTTGTACCGAAAAAGACAGTACCGACAGCTTTTGAATTTACTGATATCGCAGGGATTGTCGAAGGGGCTAGCAAAGGAGAAGGGTTAGGGAATAAATTCCTTTCCCATATCCGTGAAGTTGATGCGATTTGCCAAGTCGTTCGTTGTTTTGATGATGAAAATATTACACACGTATCAGGAAAAGTGAATCCGATTGATGACATCGAAGTCATCAACTTGGAACTCATCCTTGCTGACATGGAAAGCGTAGACAAGCGTTTGACACGTGTATCCAAAATGGCGAAGCAGAAAGATAAAGATTCGATGGCGGAGGAACCAGTTCTGCTTAAACTGAAAGAAGCATTCGAGAATGAAAAACCTGCCCGTTCCGTCGAATTGACACCGGAAGAATTCCAACTCATTAAAGGCATGCACCTCCTGACAATTAAGCCGATGCTATATGTCGCGAACGTTTCAGAAGATGAGATTGCAGATGCGGAAGAAAACGAGTATGTCAAAATGGTCCGCGACTTTGCGAAGAAGGACAATGCCGAAGTGATTGTAGTCAGTGCAAAAGTTGAGGAAGAAATGGCTGAACTTGATGACGAAGAAAAGGCTATGTTCCTAGAAGAACTAGGCATCAAGGAATCCGGTCTTGATCAATTGATCAAAGCTTCTTATCATTTATTGGGCCTCGCCACTTATTTCACAGCTGGCGTCCAAGAAGTCCGCGCTTGGACATTCCGAAAAGGAATGAAAGCACCACAATGTGCAGGGGTTATCCATACAGACTTCGAACGTGGTTTCATCCGTGCAGAAACGGTTTCGTATGATGCACTCGTAGAAGCAGGATCCATGGCAGCCGCAAAAGAAGCAGGCAAAGTTCGTCTTGAAGGAAAAGAATACATCGTTCAAGACGGGGACGTCATGTTATTCCGTTTTAACGTATAAAATGTAAAAAACAGCCAAGAAGACACTTCTTCGGCTGTTTTTTATATTATTTCCCGTCCTGGTTTAAATAAATATAGTTTTGGCAACTCGGGATCGTCTTTTACAAGCCAATCATCCGGAAGTTTTTTCAATTCCTTATACATCGCAAAGTCCCCAGCAGCACCGCCGATCAGAAAAGCGGCCAAAGTCAGCCAGACTCCATTTCCAATTGCCAGTCCAATAATGGCAGGCACTAAACCAGTCGTCCAAAAAGGAAGCAATAACGCTTTCCGGATTGCCCGATTCGTCATCGGCACATCGGTCGTCGCATAAGCAATCCCAAGTTTAAGGTTCACACCAACAATCATCTTCTTCCAAGGTACCTTACCGAAAACCCTGAAACCAAGAAGATGAAAAAGCTCATGTAGAACAATCAGAATCACATAACCGACCACAAAATATATAACACTCCAAATTGTAATCGAGTAAGAAAATCCATCCTCAATAACTGTCTTTAAAAATAACAATCCAATAAGTGGAAGAAAAGTAAGCCACAAACCTCTCTTAGCCACCTTAGGCAAATCAATCTCAATGATCTTATCCGGTTCGGTATTATTCATCAGATCACCCCTCATTATAATTATACACAATTTATTTAGCTTTACTTACCATTTAATAAGCTGCAGAGGCTTGGAGTGGAAGCGCGAGACTCCTACGAAAGCCGTTACGAAGAACAGCTTTTGCGAGCAGGATGCCTTAATTTCTGCAAAGAACGCAGAAATACGGCAAATCGAACTCTTCGTGGTTCGATCGACTGAGGCGACGCCCACGGAAAGCGAGCACTGGAACGGAAAGCAACTGCCCATATCTTATTCATATTTAATAGTTGATTGTCCGAAGACATCATGTTAAAATATGATGATGTGAGTAATAAAAATTACTTACTCCTTGCCCGCCGTAACAAGTGGGCCAAAGTCCATAAGGAGGTGACTAAAGATGAGAAAGTACGAAATCATGTACATCATCCGTCCAACAGTAGAAGATGAGGCGAAAAAAGCATTGATCACTCGTTTCGATGACATCCTTACTTCTAACGGAGCGGAAATCATCGAGTCGAAAGAGTGGGGCAAGCGTCGTCTTGCATACGAAATCGACGACTTGCGTGAAGGCTACTACCAATTGGTGACAGCTAACGCAGGCATTGAAGCAATCGATGAATTTACACGTCTTGCGAACATCAATGAAGATATCATTCGTCATATGGCTGTTCGTCTGGACAACTAATCCATATAAGAACGAAATGCAGTACCTTGTTAAAAGGTGGAACTTAAAAATGATGAGGGAGGTTGCAATCTGATGATTAACCGTGTCGTTTTAGTTGGCCGATTGACAAAAGATCCCGAGCTCAAGTACACACAGAGCGGAATCGCGGTAACGCGCTTTACGCTAGCGGTGAATCGGACATTCTCAAGCCAATCGGGAGAGCGTGAAGCTGATTTCATCAACTGTGTCACTTGGAGGAAACAGGCGGAAAACACTGCGAACTTTTTACGCAAAGGAAGTCTTGCTGGTATCGAAGGTCGTATCCAAACGAGCAGCTTCGATGGACAAGACGGCAAACGTGTCTTCATGACAGAAGTCGTAGCGGACAGCGTGCAGTTCCTTGAGCCACGCAGTGCAAATGCTGAGAGATCTGGAGCTGCTTATGGTGGAGCACCACAGAACGAACAACCTTATTATCAGAATCAGCAGCCGAACCAGCAATATCAACAACCAGCTCAACAAAATTATACACGCACTGACAATGATCCATTCTCGATGGGCAGCGGTCCGATTGAAGTGTCGGATGACGACTTGCCGTTCTGATGAATGATTGCCAGTGACGTAGTCAAATAAGGAGGGAAAGCGATATGGCACCACGCCGTGGAGGTCGCAGACGTCGTAAAGTCTGCTATTTTACTTCGAATAACATTACACATATCGATTACAAAGATACTGATCTACTTAAGAAATTCGTTTCTGAACGTGGAAAAATCTTGCCTCGCCGTGTAACTGGTACAAGCGCAAAATATCAACGTAAATTGACGTCTGCTATTAAACGTGCTCGTATTATGGCACTTCTTCCGTTCGTTTCGGAAGAAAGATAATTATACTTTTTAAAACCGCCTTGTGATACCGGCATTTCCGGTCCCAAGGCGGTTTTTTTATTGGGCAATTTATGCGTTTCCTGGGAAATATACATTTAATCCAAAGTCAGGGATCCGTCCTGTCCTTTGGTTAATCGGTAACAATCATGATACAATTATAAGGACTCATTTCATATGAGGAGATAGACAATACTAAGTCCATTGACTGGACGGAGGAACTGAATGATGCAGGACCAATCTCGAAAAATAACATACGGTGCGATGATGCTCGCATTGTTCACGATTCTTCTGGCGGGGGCTCTTTACATCCCTCTCCTCGGAAGCATCATACTGATTTTCATCCCGTTGCCGATCATCCTTTATCGGCTTCGCTATGATAGGCGCTCGACAATTTTCGTTGCACTTGTAGGTAGTATTTTGTCCCTCATCGTCGGGGGCATTTTATTAGTGCCTTTTGCCGTGGTATTCGCATTGCTAGGCTTTCTAATCGCGGAGTCGGTGCTTTTAGGAAAATCAAAGCTTTACACGTTCATGGCAACAGGACTCTTTTTCATCGTGGCAGGCGCATTGGTTTATCTTATAGTTGCACTTGTTTTCAACATTAATGCTATCGATAGTCTGATGGCTATGCTAAAAGAGATGGAAACGCAATTTAAGGCGTCTATCGCAAGCTTAGGTGTATTGCCGGAAAACTATGAAGAAATAGTGGGCGAAGCATTCACGATGTATCGATCTGCTATTCCAGCCATGTTCATTCTGTCCGTGTATATGTTTGCGTTCATCATGGTCATTCCAAATTTCGAAGTGCTACGGAGACTTGGCCATCCAGTACCTAGGTTTTCGCCATTTAGGGAAATGAAATTGCCCGTCATTACCATTTTCATCTATGGGCTCATTATTCTGCTCCCTTATATAATGGATTTGAAACCGGAATCCTCGGCTTTTTTGCTATATGTCAATGCGACGATCATATTACGTTTCCTTTTGCTATTACAAGGATTGGCATTAGTTCAATATTTCATGTACAAAATGAAACTGCCGACAGTTGCCACGGTGTTCGCTACGATTTTTGCATTGCTTTTCAGTCCAATAACCACACTTCTTGGCATACTTGATATAGGCGTGAATATCCGTGCTTGGATCGGAAAAGACAACTTGAAGTAAGGGGATGAGACAATGAAGTCATTTTATAGAAGAAGAGTTATCCGATATCCACTGACTGTCATATCTCTCCTTGGATTGATAGCGGCCGTCCTTTTGTTACTTTCAAACTTCTGGGGGGGCCTTTTATTTACGATTCCTTTCACGATAGCAGTAGGTATCGCCTGGAAGCTTGAAGAGCAGACATACGTGGAAATAGAGAAGCATATCGAATCTCTCTCCTACCGGCTGAAAAAGGTCGGGGAAGAGGCATTGCTCGAATTGCCGATCGCCATTATCCTTTTTAATGAAAAACAGATCATTGAATGGGCAAATCCCTATGCTGTCAATATCTTTGATAAAGAGACGTTGATTGGAGAGGAATTGTTCCAGCTATCTGATACATTTCAAAACGTTCTTAAAAATGATGAGCAAAAGACGACTTTGAAATTCGGTGGTTCCACTTATCAAGTTATTTACAGAGCTGAGGAAAAACTGATTTATTTATTCGATGTCACTGAAAAAGTGGAAATCGAATCTCTCTATTACCAAGATCGTACCGTACTCGGAGTTATGCTCATCGACAATTATGATGAGCTAGCCCAGACGATGGATGACCAAACTCGGAGTAATCTTAACTCACTTGTCACGTCACTTGTGAATCAGTGGGCGATGGATAACGGTATATTTGTGAAAAGGATTGCATCTGATCGTTTCTTGGCAGTTTTCAATGAAGCGATCCTTTCCAATTTGGAAACGGCGAAATTTACGATATTGGATGATATACGAGAAAAGACCGCTAAGCAGAATGCAAGTTTGACACTTAGCATAGGCGTCGGCACCGGCTCTGCCTCACTGACAGAGCTTGGAGAGCTGGCGCAATCGAGTTTGGATCTCGTACTTGGACGCGGAGGCGATCAGGTCGCCATTAAGCACAAAGACGGCAAACTTAAATTTTTCGGTGGCAAGACAAATCCGGTGGAAAAGAGGACCCGTGTACGTGCTAGGGTCATTTCGCATGCATTAAGAGACTTGATTCAAGGCAGTGACAAAGTTCTTATTATGGGCCATAAGATGCCAGATATGGACGCGATCGGCGCTTCTATTGGAGTACGGAAGATGGCAAGGATGAACAATTTGGAAGGTCATGTCGTCCTCAATTTTGATGAATTGGATGCAAGTGTGACTCGCCTGATGGAAGAAATCAAAAAGGATGAAGAGCTCTTTTCCCAATTTGTCGATCCAGAAACAGCATTATCGATGTTGACCGAAAAATCGCTTCTTGTTATTGTCGATACGCATAAGCCGAGCATGGTCATTGACGAGCGGTTGATCGAAAAGGCCGAAAAGGTTGTCGTGATCGACCATCATAGACGTGGTGAGGAATTCATTAATAATACGATGCTCGTTTATATGGAACCGTACGCATCCTCTACAGCTGAGCTTGTAACAGAGCTTGTGGAATACCAGCCGAAGCATGAAAAACTGACGATGCTCGAATCAACTGCGCTGCTCGCAGGAATTGTCGTCGATACGAAAAGCTTTACTTTGCGAACAGGATCGAGAACATTCGAGGCGGCGTCCTATTTACGGACAAATGGCGCAGACACAGTATTAGTGCAGCGGCTGCTGAAGGAAGATATCGACACATACATCCAGCGGTCGAAATTGATTGAAACGGTCGAGCTTACTTCTTCCGGCATCGCGATTGCGAAAGGGGAAGAAGGCGTCATCTATAGCTCGGTACTGATCGCGCAGACGGCGGACATCCTTCTGACGATGCAAGGGGTCATCGCCTCGTTTGTCATTGCTTCTAGAACGGATGGGAAAATCGGCATTAGTGCAAGATCTCTTGGAGAGCTGAATGTGCAGCTCGTCATGGAGGAGCTTGGCGGCGGGGGGCATTTGACGAATGCTGCTTGCCAGCTTGAAGTGGAAACGATAGAGGAAGCGGTTCATTTATTGAAATCCGCTATAGAAGATAAATTGGAAAGGGGAAATTGATGATGAAAGTTATTTTCTTGAAAGACGTAAAAGGTAAAGGGAAAAAAGGCGAAGTGAAGGAAGTTTCTGTAGGCTATGCGCAAAACTTCTTGTTGAAAAACAAACTAGCTGTTGAAGCGACACCTGCAAACTTGAGCCAGCTCGAAGGTCAGAAAAAGCGTGCCGAAAAAGATGCGGCGGAAGAATTGGCGGAAGCAAAAAAACTAAAAGAGATTATTGATGAGAAAACGGTGGAAATGAAAGCGAAATCGGGTGAAGGCGGACGTCTCTTCGGATCGATTACGACTAAGCAAATTGCCGATGCTCTTGACAAAACTCATAAAATCAAAGTGGATCGCCGTAAGATGGAACTGCCTGATGCAATACGGGCGCTCGGATATACAAATGTGCCGATCAAACTGCACCCGGAAGTTACAGCTACGCTTAAAGTCCATGTAACTGAAGAATGATAGGGAGCGATAAAGATGGACCAGATGTATGATCGCGTCCCCCCGCATAATAACGAAGCCGAACAATCAGTCATTGGAGCGATTTTCTTACAGCCTGAAGCATTAATCACTGCTTCAGAGATTCTTCGTCCCGAAGACTTTTACAGAACAGCTCATGAAAAAATATTCGACACAATGCAGATCCTGAGCGATAGGGGACAACCGATTGACGTCGTTACGGTAACAGAAGAGCTTTCCGCGAAGAAGGAATTGGAAGACGTCGGTGGTATTTCATATTTGACCGAAGTTGCAAATGCTGTCCCGACAGCAGCGAATATCGAGTATTATGCCAAGATAGTCGAAGAGAAGTCGCTTCTGAGACGACTCATCCGCGTAGCAACCAATATTGTCGAAGAAGGTTTTACGAAAGAGGATGAAGTCGAAGCGGTCCTTTCCGAAGCAGAAAAAAGGATCATGGAAGTATCCAGTAGGAAAAATGCCGGTGATTTCAAGCACATTAAAGATGTACTTGTGGAAACATACGACAATATCGAGATTCTCCATACGAGAAAAGGAGAAGTGACAGGTATTCCAACTGGATTCCGTGACCTCGACAAAATTACGGCTGGATTTCAGCGAAATGACCTCATTATTGTAGCGGCCCGTCCTTCCGTTGGTAAAACGGCGTTCGCCCTGAACGTGGCGCAAAACGTTGCGACGAAGGCGGGAGAAAACGTCGCGATTTTCAGTTTGGAGATGGGTGCGGAACAACTCGTCATGCGTATGCTTTGCGCGGAAGGGAATATCGATGCTCAAGTCATGCGGACAGGGAATTTGGAAGCGGAAGATTGGCGGAAACTGACGATGGCGATGGGCAGCCTATCAAATGCCGGTATCTTCATTGACGACTCTCCCGGCATCCGGATTAACGAAATTCGTTCGAAATGCCGCCGTCTCCAACAGGAGCATGGTCTGGGCATGATTATGATCGATTATTTGCAGCTCATCATGGGAAGCGGCCGTTCTGGTGAGAACCGCCAACAGGAAGTATCCGAAATCTCTCGTTCTTTAAAAGCGCTGGCGCGTGAATTGAAAATTCCAGTCATCGCGCTTTCCCAGCTTTCCCGTGGCGTAGAACAACGTCAGGACAAGCGGCCGATGATGTCCGACTTGAGGGAATCGGGAAGTATCGAGCAAGATGCGGATATCGTCTCTTTCCTTTATCGGGAAGATTACTATGATAAAGAAACAGAGAACCAAAATATGATTGAGATTATTATAGCAAAGCAGCGGAACGGCCCAACTGGCACAGTCACTTTAGCTTTTGCGAAGGAATTCAATAAGTTCCTCAACATCGACTGGAGCCAACACGAAGCTCCGTCCTATCAATAATAGATAATAGAAAAACCTTGATCCACCTAATAATAGGTGGATCAAGGTTTTTGTCATATATAGGACTATTATCGCGAAGTAACAGCTACTTATTTATTACTAACAATTGGAAAGAAATAAGGAATAATTGGTTGCAATACTACAAGTTCATTACAAATGCTTGTAAATTCACAAGCTACTTAGCAGATATGATAAATTGAAGAAGCGTGAAAATCTTTCAGTATGATAGGCTTCTTGTAGCAGTTGCCAGTCGGAAGGAGTACTAAACGATGTTTTTCAAGAAACAAAGCATAAATGAACAAAAGAATAGAAGTAACCTATATAAAAAAGTCCAAAAGGTAGGCATCATTACGATGCTGCTTGCCGGATCAGGCATCAGTTCTGGTTTTGCCCAAGCAAAAGAAGACAACTCGACAATCCATACCGTATACCATGTTTACTCGGACAGCAATTATGTGGGAATGGTATCCGATGAGAAAAAGATTGAACAGCTCAAACAAGAGGAATTGGATAAAGCGGCCTCCGAATATGAAGGTCTCCCATTGACAATCGGAACTGAATTGTCCGTCGTTCCGGAAAAAGTATTTTCGGTCGGAACAGACGATGAACAGATCCTCGGAAAACTTCAGGACATGCTTACCGTGGAGGCGGAAGCGATCGGTGTCCAAATTGATGAAGAGACAGCATTCTTCGTCAAAGACATGGCCGATTATGAAGAAGTGATCCAAGAACTGACTTTGCAAACAGTCACCGAAGAGGAGCTTGCAGATTTCGAAGCCCGCCAACAATCTACTGAACCTTTACCACCATTAAAGGAAAATGAAACAAGACTCGCGAACATACAATTCAGTGCTAATATACAGGCGACTGAAGGACAAACGGCACCTGAAGAAGTACGAAGCGTAGAAGAAGCGATGACATTGTTGAATAAAGGCACATTGGAAGAGAAGAAATATGCGATTCAAGAAGGCGATGTATTAGGAAAAATCGCCAGTGCGCACAATATGTCGACAGCAAAACTGATGGAAATCAATCCGGGGATTACAGAAGATACAGTTCTTCAAATTGGCCAAGAGCTTAACGTGACGGCTCTCGAACCTTACATAGAAGTGGAAGCACACTATGAATCTAAAGAGATTGCCCCGATTCAGTACAAGAAACTTACTGAAAAAGACGAATCGGAATTTAAAGGTGAAAAAAGAATTAAGCAAAAAGGAACGGATGGCAAGATGTCGGTCACGCATTTGATCCGTAAAAAGAACGGGAAAGTTGTTGGAAAATCCGTTGCGGAGGAACATGTACTGGAAGAACCTGTCCATGAAGTAACAGTCGTCGGTACAAAGGTAATTCCTTCACGTGGAACAGGAAACTTCAAATGGCCGGCTGACGGTGGATATGTCTCAAGCCAAATGGGGAAACGATGGGGCAGGGTGCACCAAGGCATTGACATCGCTCGTCCATCATCACGTTCAATTTTCGCTTCCGATAATGGAGTCGTGACGGACGTCGGTTATCATGGTACATACGGAAACCGTATTATCATTACGCATAACAATGGTTATAAGACGTTGTACGCCCATCTGTCGTCCATCGAAGTTGAAGTGGGACAAACAGTACCTCAAGGCTCTAAAATCGGTGTCATGGGATCTACAGGACGTTCAACAGGCATGCATTTGCATTTTGAAGTGTTCAAGAACGGTTCCAATATCAATCCGTTGAGTGTGTTAAGATAAAGAGTAAGGAATGGAGACGCTACAGTATTCTGTTGCCGTCTCTTTTTCTAATTTTGTACAGGCTATAGCGGAAGGTTTATTGCGGAAGAAATAGAATATATAATGAATGCCGTACAATTGAACGATGAAAGTTGCTGCAAGTTATGCAAGAAGATGAACCTATATGATAATAAGTAGGCGCCACAGTGGCGGGAAAGGGAATGAATCATGCAAAATAAAACGATTTTAGTCGTAGATGATGAAAAACCGATAGCAGATATATTGGAGTTTAATTTGAAGAAGGAAGGCTTTATCGTCCATTGCGCTTATGATGGCGAAGAAGCTCTCGAGAAAGTGGAAGAAGTACAGCCGGATATTATGTTGCTCGATATTATGCTTCCGAAACGCGATGGCATGGAAGTATGTAGAGAAGTCAGGAAGAAGTATGATTTCCCGATCATCATGTTGACAGCGAAGGACTCTGAAATTGATAAAGTGCTAGGGCTGGAACTTGGTGCAGATGATTATGTGACGAAGCCATTCGGCACACGTGAATTGATTGCTCGCGTGAAGGCAAACTTACGCAGGCACTCCAAAACATTGTCCGATGAGCAGGAAGATGCGACGAATGAAATTACGGTCGGGGTGCTCGTCATTCAGCCAGATGCTTATTTGGTCCAAAAACGCGGAGAGTCGATTGAACTTACGCACCGTGAGTTTGAATTGCTGCATTATTTAGCGAAGCACATCGGACAAGTCATGACGAGGGAGCATTTATTGCAGACCGTATGGGGTTATGATTATTTCGGAGATGTGCGGACAGTGGACGTCACAATACGCCGTCTACGCGAAAAAATTGAGGACACTCCAAGTCACCCGACGTGGATTGTGACAAGACGTGGAGTCGGTTACTATTTGCGTGATCCGGAACAGGAGTAAGGAAAATGCAGAAAGTCGGATTTTTTCGATCCATCCACGTAAAATTCGTTCTTATCTATATTATGCTCATCCTTGTAGCGATGCAGATCATCGGTCTTTATTTCGCAAGGGAGCTAGAAGAAACGTTAAAGACAAACTTTACGAATTCGGTTAGGGACAGGATGAATCTAGTGGAATTCAGTGTTCGCGAAGAAATGATAAAAGACCGGTCTCCGGACGATCCGACGCCCGAACAGAGCTTGCGGACTGTCCTTTCCGGCTTTACGTCGGAAGATATTAATGAAATACGAGTCATTGATTCAAAATATCGCATTTTGGCCACTTCCGAATTGGGCAATCAATCATTGGTCGGCCAGCGATCGATGGAAGACAGTGTAAGGCGATCTATCTCATCCGAAACATTCTATGAGAATATCAACTATGACCCGGCAAAACGTGAACGCGTCATGGTTCGTGTGACGCCGATCATGGATAATAATATGGAAGTTGTCGGTGCGTTATACGTAACGGCCAATATTGAAAAAGTGTACAAGCAGATCAATGAAATTAATCAAATACTCGCGGGTGGGGTAGCGGTATCCCTTACATTCACACTTATCATCGGCATCTTCATCGCTCGGACATTCACACGGCCGATTTCAGATATGAGACGCCAGGCGCAAGCGATGGCGCAAGGAAACTTTTCAAGGAAGGTCCATGTATATGGGGATGATGAAATGGGGCAGCTTGCCATCGCCTTCAACCATTTGACGAATCAGCTTCAAGAGTCGCAGTCAACGACGGAAAGTGAGCAAAGAAAGCTCGCCTCGGTCTTGGAGAATATGACGGATGGCGTCATTTCAACGGATCGTAAAGGCAGGGTGAGCCTCATTAACGACTCTGCACTCATGATGCTGCGGATGACGCGTGATCTTGTATTGAACCGTCCTATTGCAAGTATTTTAGGATTGGAGCAAGAGTATACGTTTGAAGACCTGATTCAAGTGAAGGATTCGATTGCGCTCGATTTTAGTACGGAGAAAGAGCCTTACATCCTACGGGCAACCTTTTCGGTGACGCAGCGTGAGACGGGATTCGTGAACGGGCTCATTGTCGTCCTTCATGACAATACTGAACAGGAAAAGATCGATATGGAGCGAAGAGAATTTGTTTCAAACGTCTCTCATGAGCTCCGTACACCGCTCACGACGATGCGCAGTTATTTAGATGCATTGGCAGAAGGTGCTTGGAAGAATGAAGAAATTGCTCCTTCCTTCCTCCGCGTGACGCAAACGGAGACGGAGCGAATGATCCGGCTTGTCAATGACCTGTTGAAGCTTTCCAGAATGGATAGCAAAGAGTATGAGCTGAACACTGAATGGGTGGAATTCAATCATTTCTTCAACTCGATTATTGAGAGATTCGAGTTTTCGAAGTCACAGAACGTGCATTTCAAACGTTTGTTGCCTTCAGTGGATCTTTTCGTTGAAATTGATACCGATAAAATGACACAGGTGATTGATAATATCATCTCGAATGCACTTAAATATTCCCCGGATGGCGGGGACGTCCGCTTCGGGGTAACGACATCCGGAACATATATTAAAGTGATGATTTCTGACGACGGCATGGGAATTCCGAAAGCGAACGTGAATCGTATTTTTGACAGGTTCTACAGGGCAGACCGTGCGCGTTCAAGGGCGATGGGGGGAACGGGTCTCGGACTCGCCATCGCAAAAGAAATGATCATTGCGCATGGTGGAGAAATATGGGCAGAAAGTGAAGAAGGGAAAGGAACGACAATTTTCTTTACACTGCCTTTTGAACAACAAGAGGAAGGTGAATGGGATTGAAGTATATCGAGCCGATTAAATCGATCATCTTACTATTGCTCGTCCTATTGAGCGTCACATTCACCTTTTCCATTTGGACGTATTCTCCTCAGTTGGCAACGATTGAACAATCGCCGACAGTCGATATTTCAATCGACTCTCGGAAGCAAGTAGAGGACATTATCAAACCTTATAAATTTCTTATCAAACATGATGAAGCACTGAAGGGAACGACTTACCAAAAGTTCATCAATAATGTGTTGAAGGAAATGAAAACTTGGAAAGTGTCTCAAATGGTATATGAACCAACTGAGATGAATAAGGCGCAGATGAAATCGTTTTTTGAACAATCAAACCAGTTCACTTTGTATTTCCAAGGATTAGTACCATTGTCTGTTTATGATGAGATTTTGCCAATCGTAGATGATAATCTCCGGGACTTCAGCTTTGACCGTCTTGTCGTCAAATGGAATCCGAAGGAAATAGCATTTGAAGCGCATTTCATCAATCGGGCAACCGGAATTCGTTATCATGGAAAAATAACACCTGAATATACGATGAAATCATATCGTCAAATTGTGCTGGAAGGAGAAAAACTGCCTTCCTACACCGAAGTAAATGTCCAAGAGCCGGTCTATTTGGCGGTCCCTACTGAACCAATTAACATGATTCAAAGTACGTATTACCAAGAAGAAATAAGCCCAACACGTTTTCGGGATGCTTTATTCAATGACCCAAATGCAGTGCGACGCAGCCAAGTGGATGCGAAACATGAGGAATTCGGTGACGATCATGCGTTATTAGTTGTTAATACAGAATCGAAAATGTTGAATTTCGCTCATCCTGCGGCATTAAGCCGGAAGGAGGCAAATCCTGCTGACTTATTGAACGATGTCATCGACTCGATCAATGAGCATGGTGGGTGGACCGATTCGTTCAGGTATTCGTATATAAACTCTACTTCCCGTTATGTAAGATTCCAACTGTTCATTCATGGCTATCCGGTTTTGAGCGAGACGCCGGGCATGGCGCCAGGTATGACGGAAATTGCACAATATTACGGGGAAGATCGGGTTTTCCGTTATATCCGGCCGTACTATAAACTCGGTTTTTCGTTTGATGAAAAAACGATGGTGTTGCCTTCGGGTGTAGACATAGCAAACGAGCTGATGGAAATGGAGAATCTTGATTTTGGAACGGTTGAGGAAATTACAGCAGGATACATGATGAGACATGATGTGGAGAAACGGATTTTTGTAATGGAGCCTGCTTGGTTTTATCTAGCCAAAGGGAATTGGAATGCCTATACACCTGATCAAGGCGGGGGTGAACAAATTGGATTGGAGTAAGACGAAAACGATTTTCATCTTTGTCTTTTCGATTTTGAATATATTTCTTTATTTCTTGTATTTGGAACAGCATACCGAGGCGCAAAATGTACAGGTCGCGGGAAAAACGTCAATCGAAGATTTGATGAGGCAAGAAAATATTACGTATAATGTCCCAGAAGTCGTAAAAAATGACTTCTCCTACATTTCCGCTGACGTGAAAACCTTCTCGGAAGATGAATTGGAAGGATTAGAAGGTCAGTCTATCACAATTGTCGATCAAACTCACATCGAATCTGACATGAACGATCAAGCTCTAATCCGGAATGGTAAAGAGGAACCTTATTTTACGGAATTTCTGACGAAGTATGTTTGGAGCGGATCTGAATATGAACTATGGGAAATCGATGAGGAGGATCAAAAAGCCGTTTTCTTTCAAAAAGTGAGTGGTGAACCGATTTTCTATAGCCCGAATGCAACCTTGACGATTCATTGGAACGAGGACTATGAAGTAACCTATTATGAGCAGCGGATGTTAGAAAAATTTTCAAGTGATAACCGGAAAAAAGAAGTATTGACACAGGATGAAGCAGTTGCGTCGCTTGCCACCCGAGGTTATTTAAAGCAGGATTCGAAAGTGTTGAAAGTGATATCGGGATACTCGTCACTCGTTCAATTGACTGGAAAGCAAGTATTTGCTCCAACATGGAATATTCGTGTAGAATTAAAAGATGGTACCATCGAGGATCATTTCATCAATGCCATTGAAGGTAAAGTGATAGACTTCCAATTGGATAAAGCGGAAGTGGAAGACCTTGATGAGGTTGAGGATGAAAAAGAATAAGGAGTTTTTCATATGCGTTTCAGTGTGCTCGCCAGTGGCAGTACGGGCAATTCCATATATATAGAGACCGAAGAACATGCTTTTCTCGTCGATGCAGGGCTTAGTGCGAAAAGGATGGAGCAACAGCTAGAGAATATCGGCCGCTCTATGAATAATGTAGACGGTATCCTTGTAACTCATGAACATAGCGATCATATTAAAGGGATCGGTGTTCTGGCGCGACGACACAAAGTTCCGATTTATGCGAATGAAAAGACGTGGCTTGCAATGAATGGGCTTGTCGGCGAAATTCCGATGGAGCAGCGTTTTCACTTCAATATGGAAACGAATATGTCATTCGGCTCGCTTGATATTCAATCGTTCGCAGTTTCCCACGATGCTGCGGATCCGATGTTCTACGTTTTCCATGAAAAGGACCGGAAGCTAGCACTCATCACCGATACGGGGTATGTGAGCGACAGGATGAAAGGTCATATCCAAGGGTCAGATGCATTCGTATTTGAAAGCAATCATGACGTCGGTATGCTGCAAATGGGGCGTTATCCATGGTCCGTCAAACTCCGGATTCTGAGCGACGTTGGGCACGTCTCCAATGAAGATGCCGCAGTCGCAATGAGCGAAGTTGTAGCCCAAAAAGAAACAAGAATCTATTTATCGCATTTGAGCAAGGACAACAATATGAAAGATCTTGCAAGGATGAGCGTTTCGCAAACATTGGAAGCATGCGGAATCCGATCAGGGGAATTTGTACATTTGTATGATACTGATGCGGACAAACCGACAGAGCTTGTCACTGTCTAATAAACATCGAAAAGCTTTGCCTTCGGGTGAAGCTTTTTTTATTGGTCAATATCCTAAAGTTAAATAAAAACTTGATTTTAAACAATCGGATTGGGGTAAAGTGAGTGTAACTGTCTACAGAAAGGGAGAGGAGAATGGACGAGTTTAATCAAAAACCTGACAATGAAGAAGAAAGGCAGGATATCCAAGAACCTGAAAGACGTGAAGAGCCTCCAAGATATAGCGAAAGACCTTTGAAGCCGAAGCGTCGTGGCGGATTCCTGCCAGCTCTTTTCGGGGCACTGCTCGGTGGACTCATCGTCTGGTTGATAATGAATTCTACTTTCGATAAAGAAAAAGTGACACCGCAAGTCGGAAGCGAAACGACAGGTGAAAACAATCTGTCTAGTGAGCGGGTTTCCGTAGATATTAATACAGACGTCACTGACATTGTCTCCGAAGTCACGGATACTGTTGTTGGCATTACCAATTTGCAAACAGTGCGCGATTTTTGGTCTTCGACAGAAACGACTAGGGAGACAGGCAGTGGATCGGGTGTCATTTATAAGAAAGAAGGCGACAAAGCGTATATCGTTACAAACCATCACGTTGTCGAGAACGCCCAAGGACTTGAAATAACATTCGACGATGGAACAAAAGTGGACGGCAGACTTGTCGGTAGTGATATGTGGACGGATTTGGCCGTAGTGGAAATCGATGCGGCACCTGTAAAAACAGTGATTCCTTTCGGCGATTCTGATGCGTTGAAGCGGGGGGAAACTGTTCTTGCAATCGGTAACCCGCTCGGCCTCGGTTTTGCAGGTTCTGTCACGATGGGCATCGTATCCGGGAAGGATAGATCGATTCCAATCGATTTCGATGAGAACGGTACAGTCGATTGGCAAGCTGATGTTCTTCAGACCGATGCAGCCATAAACCCCGGAAACTCTGGGGGTGCTCTTATTAATATGGCAGGCCAACTGGTCGGCATCAATTCGATGAAAATCTCCGAAGCGACAGTGGAAGGAATTGGCCTCGCTATTCCAATCAACATCGCAGTACCAATTATTAAGGATCTAGAAATGACCGGAACGGTTCAGCGACCGACAATGGGTGTAAGTCTCCTCGATTTACGAGATGTTCCTTCAACCGAACAGCAAAGAGTGCTGAAATTGCCGAAGGACATAGCTAACGGCGTGATCGTCACTCAAGTATTCCGTAATACGCCAGCCGAGGCGGCGGGTGTTCAACAATATGACGTCATTGTAGAGATGGATGGAAAGAAAATCGAAGACATGGTCAGCTTGCGAAAACATTTATACAATGACAAAAAAGTAGGCGACATGATGAACATGAAAGTGTACCGGGATGGAAAACAGATTGAAATCGAAATGGAATTGAGGGACGGCAATACGTTCTAATGGCATAAAAGTGAGCGAGAAACCGAATAGAATGTTACACTTTTTACGAGGATGTAATATTTATTTATCCACAACAGGCAGCATAGCAGAACATCGGCTATACTGCCTGTTTTTCTGTAAAAGTTATGAGCATGTGGATAAGAAATCAAAATTGTTAATAACATTGTGTAAAAATTCAAGGAAGAAAGAAGTGTGGATAATGAAAATATATAGCTGTGAAACCCATATCAATCATGCGCTTGACGTGTTTGTTGCAAAAGAGGAGACATTCCCGATCATGGAAAAAATCGAAGATGAGAAAAAGTTATCCACAAAATGCGAGTACTGTGACACACCCGCATCTTATATTGTGGCGAACGAATAATCGGGCACAATATATAGGTTTCATTGTGGATATGTGAATAAGTTCTGTGTATAACATTTCAGCAAAGGTGGACAACCCTGTGAATATTACAATTGTGTCAGTTGGCAAACTAAAAGAAAAATATTTGAAAATGGGCATCGATGAGTATGCCAAACGACTCGGTGCCTATGCAAAAATCGATCTCGTCGAAGTGGCGGATGAAAAAGCACCCGAGTCATTGAGCGAAGCCGATATGGAAATCGTCAAAAAGAAAGAAGCAGACCGGATCCTCGCTAAAATCAGCCCGGATGCATACGTTATTGCACTGGCGATCGAGGGTAAGATGAAAACGAGCGAGGAATTGGCGGCAAGTATGGAGTCGTTAATGACGTACGGCAGGAGCAAAGTCGTCTTCGTCATCGGGGGATCTCTCGGATTACATAATGATGTATTGAAACGGGCTGATGAGCTGCTGTCGTTCTCTAAAATGACGTTTCCTCATCAGCTAATGAAATTAGTGTTGCTGGAGCAGGTGTATCGAGCGTTTCGGATTATTAAAGGTGAACCGTATCACAAGTAAATGCGGTTTTTTATAAGTGACTATTCACGGCAAAGGAGAATATGAATGATGCTTTTAGTAGAAGAAAAAATGATGTATTTGAGCTACTAGATTAAGGGAAATTAGTGAGGGCAGAAGCTGTATGTAAGAGCACAAGTAATAAAGAATAATTAATAAACCACTCAAAGCATTTTCATCAATAATGCTTTGAGTGGTTTTATTTTATCCTCTTTTGAACGAATATTATTCTATGGTCAGTTTTGTGCTCATTTCATCATTGAGCATTTGTATTTGTTATCGTTCAATTTCTACAATGATATCATCTAGTTGCATTGTTTCAACCGACTCATAAATGTTATCTAAGTTTTTAAAGTGGAATACTGGTGTGAAAATTAACGTTTTTGCATCAGGGTGCAGCTGGCCAAAAGTAATCATATAATTGATTACACCTAAAGTGCCTTGACCACCGTTAAATTTCGATTTATACGTATTTCCTAAGTCATCCTTCAACAGTAATTCTGAATAAATTACGTTATATTTATTATTTAGCATTTCATTGTGTATGCCTTCTTTGTAATTAACGATGGATGAGTATGGTGTATACGTAATTTTGCTGATTTCTACGTTTAGATCATTCTTTTCTGATTTAGGAACTTCAACTGTTTGAACAATTGTATCAGAGGCTTCTGCATAAATTTCGAAATCCCATTCGCCTTGAACGACATCACCGTTTTCAGGATTAGATAATTCACGGATATTGAATTGGAACGTACCTTCATCAATGGAATGTGATAAAGGTAAAATAGCGGTTGTCATACCTACATATTTATTGTGAGCAATTTTATAAATGTCATGCTCTGCATGGAACAAGGAGTTTTGCTGGCCATTTAATGTGAAGCTGCCATCGATTAAAGCGATTGGACCTAAATCTTTTTCTGTATCAATTGAGTAGCTAACGAAAAGCTTTTTACTGTCTAATAATGTTTCGGTAATTGTAATTGTCGTACCATTACTTTCAACCGTCATATTTTCAGCTTCTGCAAATCTGTCATAGCCAATTAATGTTGTGCCATATTCTTTTTCAGAGAACAGCTTAAAAATACTATTTATGAACGGAATTTCCTGTGCAAATGTTGTGTATGAAAGTCCCACCAATGAAGTGGCACCAATACCAATAGCTAGGCATGCAGCTGCAATTCCTTTCGTCCATTTTTGAGAGCTATTTTTTTTGATTTGTTTTCGCAAATCCTTTTTAAATTGTGCCTTTTCAAACTCTGATACTTCCACCTTGTCAAATTCATGGACATTTATATCAATTTCATTAAAATGATTAAATAGTTTCTTCAATTTGAAAACCTCCCAATGAATTTTTAAGCTTCTTTTTTCCGTGATAAAGTCGATTATAGACAGCAGATTTTGTCATTTGAAGCTGACGTGCGATTTCCTCTGTGTCAAAGTCTAGTAAGTATTTCATAATAAATATTTTTTGATCGACTGGTCTTAGTTTTGAGATAATGGCGTAAATATTTTGCTGCTCTTCGAGTAGCATATTTTTTTGGTATGTTAATTCGTCTGCTGTGAAGTCTAAATTAAGAGAAAGGCTCTCTTTTTTTCGCATTTCGATACGGATATAATTGACTGCCTTATATTTTGCAATGACACAAACCCATTTTTGAAAATCCGTAGACCCACCCGTAAACTTTCTGGCATTTTTCCAAATCGACAACAAAATTTCGTTACAGCATTCCTTAGACAGATCATTTTTATTAAATGGTCCTAATGTTTTTACGACCACCCCTTTAATAAGCGGTAAATAATGATCAATTACATAATCAAGAGCTTCTTCTTTGCCGGCTTGAAGAAGAGCTATAAAATTTTGCTCGTTAATTTTCATCAGAATCTCCTTTCCTTGGAACGATTGTGTAAAAGCTTTTACACTTTATATATCGTTTAGAAGCAGACAGTTTTCGCAAATAAAAAACTTTTTTAAAAATAGAAATCAATTACTTCATTCATTCTCGTTATGATGAAAATTCCCTTCATATTGTGCGACACAATTGTTGTTGTAATAGTTGGTTTAAATCCTAATGTAATCGAGTACCTCAAAAAGTAATTTAGATGAGTTGTAGCAGGGGCAGTTTGATGAATTTTTATGATGTATAAATAGTTGAGAAAACAAGATGTTTCTTTTGAAATGATCTTTATGCGTGTTGGCTAAATAACTGTGAATGGATATTTTCAGGAATATTCCAGTATAGAAAACCCGTCAAATTTTTCTTTTCAACTAGATGAAAGCTATATAGTTCAACATTAAGAGAGTTAAAAAATTGTAGAAGTATATGTGGAATATGTAGAATTAAGGATAAATAAAAACCGCATATAGAGATAGTGCGGAGAATCGTACCATAAGTAAATGGTATTTTTGCGTTAAATCAGATATGAATACAACACGAAAGCCGATTTTCTGAGCAAACAGAAAATCGGCTTTTATAAACTTAGGAAAAACACTAAGAAACTATTAAGAATTGGTGTGTGTGTTTGTTAAGATTTAATTAGTATCATACCCTTATACGAAATTTATAGGGGTGATCACATGAACTTAAAGAGATGGAGGAGCGTTGGTCGTTGAACATTTTGATTTGTGATGATGATAAAGAAATTGTAAGGGCGATTAGTATTTACTTGGAAAATGAGGGCTATCAAGTATTCAGAGCTTACAATGGGCTAGAGGCAATCGATCTTATTCGAGATAATGTTATTCACCTAATTATTATGGATATTATGATGCCAAAAATGGATGGAATTACCGCGACGATGAAGATTCGGCAAGATAATATGATTCCGTTAATTATGCTTTCTGCTAAGTCGGAGGATCATGACAAAATACTCGGATTAAATATCGGAGCAGATGATTATATGGCGAAGCCATTTAATCCGTTAGAACTTATGGCCAGAGTGAAATCGCAGCTGCGAAGGTATACGACATTTGGCAGTCTTGAGGTGAGTAGTCATGTATTTCAATCGGGTGGGCTCATGATTGATGATGAGCGGAAAGCCGTTACGGTTGATAAAGAAGAGGTCCATTTGACGCCCGTGCAGTATAAAATTGTAAAACTTCTCACAGCAAATGCCGGGAGAGTATTCACAATTGAAGAGATTTAAGAAAAGGTATGGAATGAAAGGGCCGTCAATCCAGAAAACACGGTTTCCGTTCATATTCGAAAAATTCGAGAGAAGATTGAAATTAACCCGAAAGAACCGAGGTATTTAAAAGTTGTATGGGGAGTTGGGTATAAAGTTGAAAAATATTAGTCATGCACGTATTACGAAAGTGTTTATGTTTCTCGTGGCAATCGCGTGCTTAACAGGTAGGCGCTAATTGACTCGGAATACAATAGGGTCCAACTTAGTGATGTAAATACGAATAATTATTTTGAAAGCCAATCGTTCGCCGAGGAAAATTACGGCTTGTTTCACATCTTAACAGAATTAATCGGAGCATATAAAAGTGAAGAATATATTTTAAGTGGTAAGTCACTGACGAAAGAAGATAGCCGAGTCATTGAAGACGAGTTATACGATGAATATTATTTTTCAAATGAATATGATCACGACCTGAAAGAATCGGATAATAAGCGCATTTTCAAAGAAGAATATGCGGATAAGATCAAGCGTAAAAAAGAAGAACGTATGCGGATGCAAGTAAAAGAATTTTATCAGTTAGTCGATACACTGAAAACTTATGAAGGCATCGTCTATTATGCGAGTGATGGCGAGCATGTATTTTCCAATAGTGATTTGAATAAGAAAGAGCAATTTGAATCCTATGACGCCTATATGCTGTATGGGGATTATCAACAAAAAATTTATCCTAATAAAGTGGAGGAGAGTCACTACTATAATTACTTTATGCATAAAGCTGACAAGTTGAATCCACAAACAGACGTCATGTATATAGCGTTTACAGACTCTTTTCTACAACAAAAAAAACAGGAATGGGAAAAAGATAAAGCAGAAGCTAAAAGGTTTCTGAATGAATCTATAGTATTTTTAGTAGGATTTATTGTATCTTTTATTTATTTAATGATTGTGATTGGAAGAACATCGTTTAAAGATAAGGACATTCATATTCATGTTATTGACAAACTCTATAATGACCTTAATGTGGCGATCGTTGTTTGTTTAATGTCGATGTGGTTCGTCATGATTGTGGAAGTGTTCCGTGATATCTACCTGCTTCTCACGGTACCTATTTTTATCGTTGCTTTACTTTTGATTTTATCGCTCGTCAAGCATATTAAAAATAAAACAATCCTTTCGCATACACTCATCTATCAAATTCTTAAAAAGGTATTTCTTGCGATAAAACATGTATTTGACAGCGGTAGCTTAGCCGTGAAAACTGTGCTACTTGTCATTGGTTATCCAATAATAGTTGCGGCAACGTTTTTTATATTTCCGATTACGATTGGTCTAGCTGCCTGGCTTGCGCTAAAAAAGGTGAAGTCGTTTAACCGCATTAAAGAAGGTGTAGAGCACATTAAAAATGGTGATCTTCAGCATCGAATTGAAATAGCCGGAAAAGGGGAGTTTAGCCAACTCGCGGGGAATATTAATCGTATTACCGAGGGGTTAAATAAATCAGTAGATAGTGAAATTAAGAGTGAGCGTTTAAAAACAGAGCTCATTACAAATGTTTCGCATGACATCAGAACGCCTTTAACGTCAATCATTACGTATGTCGATTTATTAAAAATAGAAAATGATCCTGAAAAAACTGCTGAGTATATAGAGGTGTTAGATCAAAAATCGAAAAGACTCAAGCATTTAACGGATGATTTATTTGAAGCGGCAAAAGCGTCAAGTGGAAGTATGCCTGTTCAGTTAGAACGGATTGACATCGTATCCTTACTAACGCAAGGAATCGGAGAAATGGATGAAAAAATTGAAGCGTCGGCATTAGATGTTAAGTTAGCCCATCCAACAGAAAAGGTGTATGTGAAGGCTGATGGTAAACTGTTATGGCGCTCCATCGAGAACTTATTTTCGAATATTTTTAAATACGCACTGCCTGCATCAAGGGTATATATAGATGTTGAAGATGTAGGGACTGAAATACTCGTGACATTTAAAAACATTTCAGCTTATGAATTAAATATTTCAGTCGATGAGCTAATGGAACGCTTTACACGAGGAGATGAATCTAGATCAAGTCAAGGTAGCGGATTAGGCTTGTCGATTGCTGAAAGCCTTATTCATATCCAGCATGGAAAATTTTCAGTTCAAGTGGATGGAGATTTATTTAAGGCAATGATTTATTTACCGAAACTTCTAAATGAGTAATAGATTAGATATGTGAGTGTCCTATTCCGCCGCCGACAATCGAACGGAACGAAAGAAACTCCGAAACCCACTACATTCTTGGGTTTTGGAGTTTCTTTTTATAGTTATTAAACCGAAATCTAACTTTTTCCTTACGACGGTAAATCAAATTAACTCAGTTAATGAAACCTATCCAAATGGAATAGTGGGTTTTCGTCGTTATTTAACATTGCATCTGATTAGAAAGATAATCTAAATGCAATACTATGGATGTTAAACATTTAAATGGAGATATTGAATACAAAGATGAACGATTGGGCAGGTTTTCCTTTGTCAATTTTTTTCATAGCTTTATAATGATAAAAGATGGATTTTAGTTAGTTTTTTCTCTTAAGGCGTTTTTATCTATCGGTTTAAGAGAAAGCTTGAAGTATAGAAGGCGGGCGGAATTTAAATGAAAAAAATTGGATTTGATTTGGAGAAGTATTTGCAAGAACAATCTGCCTACATCCTAGAACGGGTGCAGCAGTATGATAAACTTTACTTGGAATTTGGCGGAAAATTGATAGGCGACAAACATGCCAAGCGTGTCTTGCCTGGATTTGATGAAGATGCCAAAATCAAATTATTGAATACGCTGAAAGAAAATGCGGAAATCATCATCTGTGTGTATGCTGGAGACATTGAACGGAACAAGGTCCGTGAAGATTACGGTATCACTTATGACCAAGATGTCTTGCGCTTAATCGATGAATATCGGGCATATGACATTTCTGTCAACAGTGTCTTGCTCACTCGTTATCAAGGACAGCCAACAGCCAAAGTATTTATGACCAAGCTTGAGAGAAACGGAATTAGCGTCTATACCCACAGTGAAATCAAAGGTTATCCCACAAATGTGGACGCGGTCATTGGTGAGGAGGGATTTGCGATGAATCCCTATATTAAAACGACAAAGCCAATCGTGGTAGTAACGGCCCCCGGTCCGGCCAGCGGAAAGCTTGCAACCTGCCTTAACCAAATGTACCATGAGAATAAACTGGGAAATAAAGTCGGCTATGCAAAGTTTGAGACTTTTCCGGTTTGGAACTTGCCGTTAAAACACCCGGTAAACATCGCTTATGAAGCGGCTACCGTCGATTTGAAAGACGTGAATATGATTGACAATTATCACTATGAAGCATACGGGAAAGTAGCGATCAATTACAATCGTGACATTGAGACGTTTCCTGTCATCAAACGGATTATTGAAAGGATTACTGGTAAAGAGTCTGTTTATCTCTCACCGACTGATATGGGTGTTAATCGTCTGAAATCGGGTATCACCGACGATATGGTCGTACAGGAAGCTGCCAAGCAGGAAATCATTCGGCGCAGTTTCGTCGTAGAGAACGACTATAAAAAAGGGCTTGCCGATGAAGATAGTGTACGCCACATGCAAGTGATGCTGGAAGAGACGGACTTAAAGAAAGAGGATCGGGCACCTGTATTGCCGGCCCGTAATTATGCGAAAGCAATCCAAGAGAGAAATGACAGCACGAATTTACAAGCCGTAATTGCAATAGAACTGCCAAATGGCGAGATGATCACCGGTCGAACGACAACTTTGATGGATGCTTCGGCTGCCGCGATTCTGAATGGGTTGAAGAAATTGGCCAATATTGCCGATGAAATTGATTTGTTGTCACCGATGATTTTGCAGACGATTCAACGGTTGAAAACCGATGATTTGAACAGCCGAGTCCCGACACTAAGCGCCAATGAAGTGTTGATTGCACTGGCAATCAGTGCGGTCACCAACCCTACTTCTGAGCTGGCTTATAAGCAACTGCCAAATTTAAAAGACACACAAGCCCATTCTACGGTTATATTGAATAGGGAAAACGAACAGACCTTTAAGAAGCTTGGAATCGACATTACCAATGATCCAGTATATCCGACTGAGAACCTGTATTACAATTAGGTTTTGGAAAACGATTGCCTTTTCTTCTTATATGGTAGTCTAAGGAAGATGTTTACTAAAAAGGTGTAGTCTTCTTCTAATTAGAAGACTACACCTTTTTGGATTAATGGATTAACTGCCGGAAAGTCTGTTGGAACCTATTAGCATAGTCATTATTAAAATTGAAACAACACTACATTCAAGGGTTTTTGGAGTTTCTATTTTTGAGTCAAACCTGCACAGGGATGGTCTTCATTTCATAGATTTTTTGGAGCGTAAGGACATGATTTATCTTCTCGTCATCGTCCTCTTCGTAGAGATACGATTCTACAAGCCTGTACCCGAATATGAGAAGGATCATCTCGTAGACGCAATGATCAGCGATATCGGATACATCCGCAAACTCCGAAAAGCCTTTATAATACGCCGGGACGCATCGCTGGTAGTATTCGACCATATGATTAATATCGCTTTCATCCGCAATTAGGCTTGCGAGATCCTCTCCTAGGTAACCCCATCCGGATGTGTCCCAATCGATGAGCGCGATTTTCCCGTCGGCATAGATCAAGTTGGTCACCCAGAAGTCTCGGTGGCATAGCACGAGGGGCAATTTTTCAATGCGGGCGAGTATCTCGTCTGCATGCGTATCGATGTCGATGAGCATTTGCCGAACGTGCTGAGGCAATTCGCAGTCTTCCGAGCGTATATAATTATAGACGACCGGCCATGATCGGTAATGCAAATACGTATTCTTCATGAAATCTGCATGGCTCAGGTTGTTCAGGCTTTGCAGCACAGCAGGCTGCTCCTTATACAGTTTGCCTTGATAGCGTCCTAACTCCAGCGCGGCCTGTTCATACATGTCACCGGTCAAGTCTAAACCGGTTACACCGTCGATATATTCAAGCCACAGCTGGAATTCATTTTCTTCGGCATTGATCTCGGCGTATAAACAAGCCGGCCAACGGAAGGTATCCGAGAATGTCGCTCCCAAGTCAGACGCATAAAGATCATATTCCCGTCGCCATGAACCTGGATCTCCGTAACGCTCCCATTTCTTCTGAATTTTCAGCACGATACGGTACGGCAATTTTTCATTATCTGCGGTTTCGGCGCTCCCTGTTACTAGGTAGACATTTCCCACAGTTCCGCCCTGTAACTGCGTAGTTTGGCAGTCGGCCGAGATGATATCCGTCTTAAATTGTCGGCTTAAGGCATAGATCAGAGAATCAAATTTCATATTCATTTTTTGTTAGCTCCTTTAATGTTGTTTTTTGGACGCAAAAATGCCACGGACAAGCAGCCTCTAAAGAAGCTACTGTCGCGTGGCATCAGGACGAAAAAAGATACGATCTTCATCGTATCCCGCAAACAGCAATATTCACGAAAGGTTACTTTGAATGGCATACCAAATAATACGGGCGTTTCCCGCTTTTTTCTCGTATGCCTACTATTCAATTTTAAGACCAAACCACCATATAAGTAGTTGCCATTAAAATACATCTCCCTTCGTGTCAGGAACTTGCTTATCGCTAAGCTGTCAATAGAATAACTTGACTTGGAAAAAAAGTCAATGCTTTACAGTGCGGTCTGATGGTGCAGGTTGTATCGGCTTTTGAAGTGGGGCCTATAACAGGCTCATTTTCAATTTTTGCCTTCCTCTTTATAAAAGCGTTCGCCAGATTCCGGGTTGAAATAAACAACTAATCTTTTATTTGTGATTGGATCAAGTGAAATCTCATTTGTGCGTACGAATCCTTTTGGTACTTGCCTGCCGTGTTTTGTTTTGAAACGACGATCCCAAATGAACCATGATCCGATGATTAAAACAATGAGAATAAGGAATTGGAGACTGTAAAATCCTATAACCCATATCATTAGTTATCTCTCTTCTATAATAACTGCTGTTCCATAGGCTACAATTTCACTCATATTTTGACCAATTTCACCTGAATCAAAACGCATCATAATAATAGCATTCGCACCCATTGCTGTAGCATTTTTCACCATACGATCCATTGCTTGTTTTCTGGCATCTTCAAGCATTTCTGTATATTGATTTATTTCTCCACCTACTAGCCCCTTAAGAGAAGCAACGATATCTTTACCAATTCCTCTGGCTCTTACGGTTAAACCAAATACTGGACCTAACACTTCTGTAATTTGGTGGTTGGCAATATTCTCAGTTGTTACGATCATCATATGAATCCGCTCCTTAAAATAATAATCATTACATATTTATAGTATAATATATCTTTAGAAAAGTAGAAGTATTTGCCAGTGACAAATTATAGTGAACCATACTACAAATTGGCAAAAAAGTTGATGAGTAAGATGGAGTCTGATTGTTAATAGTGGATTGTTTGACGGTAGGATTAATGAAAAGTATGGGAGGAAGGGCACCAAATGGCTAAAAGACCTGTTTTTATTTCAGATACCGGTCAAAAGGATTTCGTAAAAATGGTGGATATTGAATTTGAATGGTTCCCTGGATTTTCAGTAAAACAAAAACAAAGATCCATTCAATCCCTACATGAAAACCTATTGGAAAAATACCCATCTCTAAAAGTGTTGGAAGTGTCCAGTAAAGCGGACAATGAATTAGGCATTTCATTGAGTGCATTTAATTTAATGATTGAAACAAAAAAGGGCATTTCGTTTAGTGTGGAATCCGCTTTTCAAGCAAGTAAGGTATTTGAATTTGGTGGACCTTTTATTGACCTTTATGAAAAGACCTCTAAAGAGGCTAAAAAAGATCAAAGATTGAAAGATAGTGGTCACTTACTTCGGTTCCAATTTTTTAATAGGGAATTCGGGCTTGAACCGAAAACGCTATTTTATGACTGGCTGTACATTAATGCACTTTCTTTAAATAATGAGCTAAGCGACCAAGTCGTAAATTACGAAGCCTTTACGGATATAGAATTTAACCCGCAAAAATCAATCAACTGTCAAGCAAGATCGGTTGCCCTCTATGTATCTCTACATAAGTTAGGGTTGCTCAATAAAGCTTTATTATCAATCGAGGATTATAAAGAAATAGTTATGGGAGAAACTCATGTAGAAAGCTTGGATAAGAGAGATGAGAACGTCCCAATTGAGCGATTAACTATTTTCAATAGAATGATGGAAGAGTAAAAGACGAGAAGGAGCAACCCCCCTCGTCTTTTACTCTTCTGGCACAATGATCTGCTAGCATCAAAAGCTAACGTTTATTTCTGTTAAAGATATTTTTCTTTATAATTAAGTAGTTCTTGATCTCGAAATTCAAATAAAATAGGTTTGCTCTAACTTCAAATTCTTCTCTTGTCTTCGGCAGTTCTGTTTGCCGTATGGACTCTTCGTACTCCTCTAAAAGCTCCAGTGCGATGGTTGTATCTCCTGAATTAACATGTTCGCTAATATTCAGGAAGATACCGGCAAGCATTCCTTTTTGTTTGATGTCTAACTCTGAGGAAGAAACGATGCTTATGATGTCTACCATCTGTTTTAGGATTTCGAGTTGATCCTCCCGCATTTCCAGATAATAATAATCTTTATTTTCTTTACGTAACAGATGATTTTCTACATCTTGTATCGTAATGTTTTTAGCCTGGTTCAGGATATTTTCTACTTCGATTAACTCTTTGCCGTCCCAATTTTGCTCACTGTCTTTTAAAAGCATGGAGAATTGATATAAAATAACGCTGAATTTATTTTCAATTTCCGTTTTATATCTTTCAATTTCTTTCTTAAAGCTTGGCATAATACTGTTTACGAGCCAGGCGATTCCTATGCCGATAATAATTATATAGAGTTCGTTCAATAAATTTTCTAGGTTTGCTTCCTTGACTGTATATATATGCATAATGACAACTATGCTAGTAACAAAACCTTCCTGAATACGTGCTTTTACAAGGATTGGGACAAACAATAAGATAAATAGAGTTAAGATCATGGGATGATATCCTAGTAGTTCAAAACAACTGGAGCCAAGAAGTAATGATAATAAAGATGCGAAAAACTTTTTCTGTATAGAATGTAACGTCTTTTTCTTAGTCTTCTCAATACACATGATGACGATTATTGCTGCAAATGATGCAAATTCCAAGTCGAATAAACTTGCAATCCAAATTGCTAACCCTGCCCCTATGGCAGTCTTAATCGTCCGATATCCCATTCCAACCATAAACATCATCCTATAATTTTCTATTCTTTCATTATACCCAGTTACCGGGCATTTATTTTACTCTGTGCTTTGACTTTTCTTTATACATTTCTTGATCCGCTAATTCAAGGATTTCTTCAGGGCTAAAGAATGTTCCAGGTCTATATTGATACAAACCGTGGCTTGCTGAGATTGGATAAGGCTTTTGTCCTGTTTTAATCATTCTTTGAAACTCATTTTGAATTCTGGACCAGATTCCCTGTGCGACGTCCATTTGCTGTTCGAAAAATAGAATGATAAATTCATCGCCGCCAAGACGGAAAAGGACATCCTTCTCTCTAATATGGAGTTTGATTGTTTCGCAGCAAGTAATAATCAAATCATCGCCTGCAGAATGTCCGTACCTATCATTTACCACTTTTAAATTGTTTATATCAATAAAACAGATGATGAAATCTGAAGAACCATCCATAAGGTGTTCAGAAAGAATTTCCATTCCTCGCCTTCTATTAAGAACACCTGTAAGTGGATCAAGCGAAGCGTGGTGATAAAGCTCCGCTTCTGTTTCCTTCAAATCTGTAATATCAGTGCTTCCCATTAGGACGCAGTGCTCCCCTAAGTAATTGACCAGTTCAAAATTGAGCATCGACCATTTCTCTTTATGTTTGACCATATAGTTTTTTAGGCTCTGATGTTCTTCGAGCTTTTTTACTATCGTTTGTTTTTCTTCAGGGCTCGAAAGCATGTCCCATCCATCAAGTTTTGTCATATCATTATCTTTCAAATGAAAGTATTCGATAGCCTGCTGATTTAAGAGCAAAATGTTGCCGCTTGTAAGATTGAAAAGAATCAACGGATTAGGATTCATATGAAATAACCTGCGAAAGCTTTCTTCATTCCTCTTTAGTTTCCATTCGTTTATAAAATTATTTTTGCGAAATGTATAGAAAGCGTACGCAATCGTTAATGAAATGACAGCTGCGCCGGTTGAATTCACCAGCTTCAATAGAAACGAAAAGTGACTATTTTCAAGTATGTATAATCCTGTAATGAAAAATAGATGAATTCCTGTGGTGATGCCAACTTGATAACGTGGCTGAACTGGGAAGACAACAGCAGCAGCTAGTAGAATAATAATATAGGCATAGATATTACCGTTATTAAGCTGACTGTTGATCGAAGAAAGGGCGCCTATAAACAAATAAAGAAATAAATAGGAGGGGATAATCAACCTTTTGGAATTGTCTTTGTTTCGGCGGTAGAGGATCAAAAAGAAAAGGGAGATCATCAGTCCGAAAATATGAAAGGTTGAAAGGCTGATTTTATAAAACGGATTGTCTAGTTTAGCCAAGAGAATAAAGTCCACAATGAAAAAAAGGGGATAAGTGAAGATGAGCATAAAGGAAACGTGCTTAATTCGCTCAAATAATAGGTTTTCATTATAGTCGATAAATTGTTGCTCGATATCATTTTCATGCGTTGTTTTTTTTGCCAACAATTTCATCAGAAAAACCATCCCTCGTAATCAAATCACATCTTATTTTATCATACTGAACTCTGGGCAAATCGTAAAGGACGCATAGTGTTTACTTTGTTTGTCATAGAGAACTATATTACGATGGAATAGGGGAACTGGAGTATATTAATGTGATTCCTAATACGATCAATGAGGAGGATTCAATTATGATAAGTGATTCAGACTTGAAGCACCTACGACGTTGTATTGAATTAGCTAAAACCGCGCTGGAGAAAGGCGACGAGCCATTTGGTTCAGTCCTTGTCTCAGCCAAAGGGGACGTGCTAGCTGAAGACCATAACCATGTGGCAGGCGGCGATCATACTCAACATCCGGAATTTGCATTAGCTCGATGGGCGGCCTCGAATATGTCTCCGGAAGAAAGAAGCAAGGCGACAGTATATACTTCTGGCGAGCATTGCCCTATGTGCGCTGCGGCTCACGGGTGGGTTGGGTTAGGCCGAATCGTTTATGCAAGTTCATCCGAACAGCTAGTACAATGGCTGAGTGAAATGGGAGTTGCCCCATCGCGCGTACGGAATCTTCCTATCCAAGATGTTATTCGTGATACGACAATAGATGGCCCTGTTCCTGAACTAGCGGAACAAGTACGACAACTCCATCATCAGCTCTATGCAAATAGGCATTGAATAGTTTGTCTTATGAAAAAGACCACTTGGAACGTTGCAATGTTAATGTTCCAAGTGGTTGTTTATTTACATTTTTAAAAGGATTTTCTCGACCGTATTACGGTTACGGAGTGTAGAGGCTATATGAAGCTTCTTTTCAAAAAATGTATTGTTGTATTTTGTTTGATGAAAACTTTGGGAGAGATTGATAATAATTGTTTTCTGAGTTACTACGGAAAATTCTTCGTCTACAACCGATTTGAGAAATTCTATTTGCTCATTTGATAGTTGTTCTTTTAAAAACATGACGTAGACATTTTTTTTTAAGAAAAGTGGATGCTGTTGAACATTTTTGAGTTCATCCTTAGACCGAATTGTAACAGGTATATCAAAACCGTATGTTTCTTTGAGCTTTGATTCAATTTGTTGTTCATTAACGGTAATGTCTGTAAATAATACATTTCCTGTTTGAATATAAGTCTGAACATTTTGAAAGCCCATTTCTACAAAGAGTGATTTTAACGATTTCATATCAACTTTATTTAATTTGCCTAAGTTAATGCCTCTAAGAAATGCCACATAAGACATGCCAATTTCCCTCCATATTTAGTTCCTCGCTTGTTCTTCTCTTTTCTGATCTTTTACATAAAATCCATTCGTAGAAGTAACCATTAGTTCAATAATTTGTTTTGACATGTATTCTGGTTCCTCGTTAAAATCTTCTTCTATCCACCGAATGATGAGCCCCGCTACCCCATGAGCTCTGTATATGTATAACCACTTTGGATCGATGATTGTACCTTCTTCCAACTCGTAGTCATATTCCGCAATGAATAGTTCTTCGATCGCTTTTGCCATTTGATAACGGAAATCTACCCGAATATGATTGCTCAACAACAAGCGAAAAAGATTGGCGTTATCTTTAAAGTAGTGGAATAGCGTTATGTCTTCCGCATTCATTTCATGGAAATTAACTTTTTTGATTGATTCATAAGGAACTCGGATTTGATGGATCATTTCTTTCAGAACATCTTGAATGAATTCATCTAATAAGTTATCCTTTGTTTCAAAATTAGCGTAAAAAGTTCCTCTGTTATAATTTGCTTTTTTTGCAATTTCTGAAACTGTAATTTGAGAAAAGGGTTTTTTAAAGAGTAATGTTAAAAACGCTTTTTTTATCGCGGTTTTGGAACGTTGAATTCGTTTGTCAATATACTCTTCCATCCCTTCACCCCGTTTCGATAAAGAACTAACTATATTTTACAACTTTTACAGAACAAAAGACATCGATTTGTTCAGTAACCAACATCCTCAACTTTTTGTTGATTGCACAGGTATTTTGAATTCCGATAAAATAAAGATGTAAGAATTATATAAAAATAATGGAGGTAATTTATATGACATTTCCAGTATTAGAAGGAAAAGTTGCTATCGTAACTGGTGCAGCAATGGGAATGGGAGAAGCGACTGCTAAGCTTTTCGCAGATGCAAAAGCAAAAGTGGTCATTGCAGATTTTAATGAAGAAAAAGGAAAAGAAGTTACATATTCAATAAATGCGAATGGCGGAGAAGCGGCGTTCATTAAAGTCGATGTTTCCAATTCAGAACAAGTACAGGCAATGGTGAAATTTGCAGTAGAAACGTATGGCAAATTGGACGTAGCAGTTAATAATGCTGCACTTACGCCGGACGATAAACCAGCAGCTGAATTTGATGAAGATTACTGGGATCGCTTAATGGCAGTAGATTTAAAAGGGGCGGCTCTTTGCATGAAATATGAATTGCAACAAATGAAAGCACAAGGCCATGGTGGCTCTATTATTAATATTTCTTCTGTAAGTGGATACCGTCCACAACCGAATAATATCGCATACGTTGCTGCCAAGCATGGTGTTGTAGGTATGACGAAGGTGGCGGCACTGGAAAACGGTCCAGAAAACATTCGTGTAAACTCAGTTGCACCTGGCGCGATTGATACACCAATGCTTCGCGGTGCACTAGAACAATTTGGCTTTACAGAGGAAGAATATGCACCACAATTGAGCTTACTAAACCGCTTCGGTCAAGCTGAAGAAATTGCTCAAGCAACTCTATGGTTAGCCTCTGATGCATCTTCTTACGTTACAGGTACAACTATCCATGAAGATGCTGGTTATACTTCTCGTTAATTGACGGGCAAACCTATTTTTTACTCGACCACTTGGAACGTGATACTAACGTTCCAAGTGGTTTTTTCTGTTTATATTTTCCTTCTCGATCCTTCTGACTTATCTCTTTTGTCCAGTGTATTGGAAAAATAAAATATAAGTATGTATAAAATATAATTATTTTGCTTTTACTATTTGGCTAAGAATCGCATGATATAGCATTTGAATAACACTTTACGGCTTTGGAATCAGTACTTATATCGTGTTATTTGTTACTGTTTTGTAATTAGACATACATCCTCGTGTAATAGTTTTTCTTTATACTAAGAAACTTATTAGTTAGCAAGGGAGAGACGAAAAAATCATTCCGATACTAATAGACAAATAAAATGCAAGGAAGAGGTAAGAGAGATTAAGATGAAAAAACGAATTAGTTCAATTTTTTTAACAGCAACAATCTTCATGTCTTCATTAGTTCCCGCTAATGCGATGACCGGTGGAACAGAAGGGGATAAGCCTTGGATGAACACCGATCTCTCTGCCGAGGAGCGTACTGAACTGCTTCTCGATGAGATGACGATGGAGCAAAAGATCCAGCAAATCGCCGTCTCGCGCTTCAACGAGAACGACACCGGTGAGACGGTCGTCATCAAAAGGAGCGGTACTAGTAAGTATATGAACGGTGAATTTGCGCCACAAGGTACCCTGCCTGGTTGTGAGTGGCAGGACACTGGGCGACAGATCCGTGGGATTGAAGAACTAGGCATCCCTACAATTCGCATGACTAACGGTGGTACGGGCGTTAAGGGCGGTTCATGTGGAAATGACCCCGAAGCAACAGGCCTACCGTCCACCCTTTCAATGGCTGCGACTTTCAACCGCGAACTAAACTATGAGGCTGGCCGAATCCTCGGTGAGGAGACACGAGCCTTCGCGCATCACGTGCTACTCGGACCGGGTATGAACTTAGTGCGCCACCCGTATAATGGCCGAAACTATGAGTACTTCAGCGAGGACCCGTATTTAACAGGAACCCTAGCGACTGAGCAGGTCAAAGGTATTCAAGACCAAGGAGTCCAAGCCCAGCTTAAGCACTTGGCTGGCAATGAACAGGAAACCGAGCGGTGGACAATGGGTGTCCAAGTTCCTTCACAGGCCATGAATGAGCTATACATGCTGCCATTCGAAATGACTGTCAAGGATGCTGACCCAGCTTCCGTAATGTGTTCGTTCCCTGACGTCAACGGTACATATGCATGTGACAGTTCTGAACTGCTACAAGATGCCTTGCGAGGCAACTGGGGCTTTGACGGTTACGTCATGAGTGACCGCCGAGCGATTCACGACACGGTGTCAGCCATCAAGGCCGGCACAAATGTCGAGCTAGACTGGGCGCCGCAATACTACACTAAGGAAAAAATCCAGGATGCCCTCGACTCGGGTCAAGTGACAGAGGACGATATCGACAATCTTCTTCGTCCACGCTATATCAAGATGATCGAGTTCGGCCATATGGATGAGCCTTACGACAAATTTATGCCGGAGATCGTCGATCCGATGGTCAACGGTGCTAGCGCACGGAAGATGGCTGAGGAAGGTTCTGTACTATTGAAGAACAATGAAGGCTTCCTACCACTGAACGGTGAGCCGAAGTCAATCGCGCTAATCGGTGTTGAGTGGTTCGCAGGCGAGGCCAAGATGTCTCCTCGTTCCATTCGGGACAACAATGAGAACGTCGTGACTCCTTACACGGTCACTCCGCAAGAAGGACTTGAGAATGTTATTAAGGAGCTAGGATACGACACTAAAGTAACGTATAATGATGGCCGTGATCCAGAAGCTGCTGCCAAGCTAGCTGCTGAATCCGACGTCGTGCTACTTATGATTGGCGATAACCCGCATGAAACTGTGGATCGTGATACACTCGGTTTCCCGGCAATCGACCTTGATACACACAAGGATCGAGAAGATTTGGTAGAACAGGAGCCGTTAATCGATGCGGTCCTAGAGGCCAATGCGGAAAACACTGCTGTAGTTCTGAAAACTTCTGGCACGGTGCTAATGCCATGGCTGGATGAAGTTCCAGCTGTACTTCAGGCTTGGTTCCCAGGTATGGAGGATGGCAATGCTGTAGCCAACCTACTTTACGGTAAGGTCAATCCTTCCGGTAAGCTTCCGATGACATTCGGCGCTACTGAACGTGAGGCTGCATTTGAGACTGAGGAGCAGTTCCCTGGAACTCGTCAAGACACTGGCAAGGTAGGTGGTCCTGGTGCGTACGGTGACGGTTCCGATCAACTGATCGCCAAGTACACAGAAGGCCTTGAGATGGGCTACCGCTGGTACGAAGCAAACAATGTGAAGCCGGTCTTCCCATTCGGTTACGGCTTGTCATATACGACTTTCGAGTATGACCGCCTGAAAGTCAAAAAAGTACGTGGTAAAGGTAAAGGCAACAATGGCTCGTTGGCCGGTATTGACGTGTCTTTCACGATTACGAATACAGGTGACGTTGCCGGTAAAGAAGCGGCACAAGTCTACTTGACGCTACCGGATGAGGCAGGACAGCCGACTAAGCGTCTCGTCAACTTCGAGAAAGTTTACCTTGAGCCAGGTGAGAGCCAACGAGTGACTTTGCGTATTAATCATGAAGACTCTAACCACCCGTTCTCCTATTTCATTCCGGAAGAACCGGACAACCTTGCGAACTGGGCAGACGGCGAGTGGGCAACTGCTGACGGAAAATACCGTGTGCATGTCGGTGGTTCCTCTGCAGACACGCCGTTGGAAAAAGATGTTCCAATGAACTTCAAACTCAGCAAGGACAAGAAAAAGGACAACAACGGTAAGGCGAAAGGCAAAAATAAAGGCAATAACGGGAATAAAGGAAATAAAAACTCCTAACAATAGACCATGGATGATGAAGGCAATCCGTTAGAAATCGTCAGGAATCTCGAATATAGTGAGCCCGCGAGCCTCGGTATAAATTGCCGAGCTCGCGGGCTCACCCCTTTTCTCGACGTTTTTAAGGGCGAAGAGAGGGATGAAAGAGACAAGGAAGGACGTGAAAAATCTTATGAAAAAATCTGTATGGAACAGTAGGAGAGGTCTGATGCACTCATCATTGATGGTCCTTTGCTTAGTAGTCCTCTTGACTGGATGTACCGTCGAGGAATCCGACAAACCAGTCGAAAAAGATGACGTTGTGGCACCCGAACCTTCAGAGCACGGCGACTGGCATGCTCCTGGATTGGTGGATCGGTCCGGCAAGCCGATTGAGGTGCCTACGCCGGGTCCGGCGACGGGTAAGACATTGGACGTCACCGAATTCGGTGCAGATCCGGATCCGGACTCACCCGACGATGCAGCAGCCATCCGAGCCGCTTTGGAAGCGGCTGAACCGGGTGACGAGGTCGTACTGCCAGCTGGCACGTATGATTTGCGCTCCACTGACCCTGCCGACAAGTCTGCGAACATCGTGTTGCAAAGCGGTGTGCATCTTCGTGGCGAGGGCCAGGAGCGTACCGTGCTGCTGACCTCCTTTAATGGGGAAGATGACAGCCGGGTCATCCGTGGCTCTGGTGTCAATGATGTCATCATCGCTGACTTCACCATCACGTCCCGTCATAAAGGTCCACTCGGCGATGACCCTGATGAGAGGGATGCAGGTGGCGGCCCGATGTATGGGATCTACCTCGGAGCCCATAAAGGGCAAGGTAGCTCCCGTGTCCTCGTGAAGAATGTGGGCATCCGTAAGTTCGAGCGTCACGGTATATCCGTTAAGGCAAGCCGTGAAGTGACCCTTTCAGGAAACCATATTAGCGAGGCAACTGCCGTAGGTTCCGGCGGACAGGGGTATGGCATCGCTGTCGAAGGCTCAAGGGATCAGCACGACCCGGATGCCGCTAATGATTCGCGCCATAACGTCGTCATTGGCAACACCTTCGATGGCAAGCATCTTCGGCACGCCATTCTGTTGCAGTTCCCAACCCATAATAATCTTGTGGCGGAAAACACTATCGTCGGCAGCCTCCTCGACGCCATCGACCTGCACGGTGAAGGTGAATACCTAAACGAAATCCGGAACAATATTGTCATCGGCGGACAGCGGGCGGGCATTGCGCTAGGCAATTCAGGCGGGTCCAAGAATAAGCATGACGCCTCGGGACCGGGAAACTGGGTACATTCCAATCAACTGATTGGAAACCGTCAAGGAATCCTCGTTATTCTCGGAACTCCCGACACGCTTATTGAGAACAATAGGATTACTGGCGGCGAGGATTCGAAGACGGGCATCGAGCTCCGCAATGCGCCGGGCACGAAGCTGCAAGGTAATTATATTACCGGAGGAGATAACGGATTCTGGGCAATCCGGCTATTTGAAGACCGTGGTGCTGACGGACGGGGAACAGGAATCCCGTCAAGCATCAGAATCGATCGCAATGTTATTCGACAGAGCGCCAATGGTATCAAAATCGATGCGGGCGAAGACCTCAGCCTGATTGAAAATGTTGTGGAAGGCATAGACGGAGATAAGTTGAGGGTGGCCGACGGAATCGAAGTGAGTGGGCATGCCCAGCAGTCTAATTCGAATGGGACGTGACAGGGTGAGCTCAACAGCTCTCCCACCATAAGAAAAGTCCAATTTCCAGTGCAAAGGAAATTGGACTTTTCTTATATTCGTACGCTTCAAATATTAAATACCCACACAACGACCGGTCCAAGAACAGAGCCGATGATTGCACATAATGCCATTGTGACCGAACTCATTGAAAAAGTGACTTCACCGTATTCGGCAGCTTTGGAAGTTCCGATAGCATGTGATGCACTGCCGAGGGAGATGCCTCTGCCAAGAGGGCTATGCACGCGCAATAATTTAAAAATGGTTGGAGCAACGATAACACCGAAGATTCCTGCAAACATAACACCGACAACTGCAAGTGAGGCATTTCCGTCTAAGCCTTTAGCGACTTCAATTGCGACAGGAGTCGTAAGGGATTTGGGGATAAGGGAAACGGATAATGAATGACTGATCCCAAAAATTTTAGCGAGGAGAGCAACGCTGACCATTCCGGAACTGGCACCAACCAACACCCCTCCCGCAATAGGCAGCAGATGATCTAGTAAAAAACGTCGTTGTTTGTACAAAGGGTAAGCAAGTGCAACAACGGAGGGACCTAAAAGGGAGCTGATCCATTGCCCTCCTACCATATAGCTTTCATAAGAAATATGAAACACCGAAAGAATGACTATAATAACTGTAGTGGCAGTCAGCACGGGTATTAAAAATGAGTATGAAAACCGTTTATAAATTTTCGCCATTGCAAGATAAGCAATGATGGTTAATAGTATCATGCAGAATGCGAGTGCAGCTTGTTGCATTCTTGATCATCCTTTCTCTTTTGTGCCTTTTTCTCAAAAATTTGACCTGCCATTCCCGTAATAGCAATCGAAAAGATAGTACTTACGAGAATGGATAAAACGAATAATGCACCGTGAAAAGAAAGTAATGAAGGATAGTTCATTATGTCAACTGTTGTCGGAATAAAAAACAATACTAATATACTTAGTACAAACTCTGCTCCGGTTTCAATCCATTTGACAGGAATAATCTTCATGCATAAACAAGTGAAAAGTAATAAGAGCCCTATGATACTACCCGGAATGATTAAGTGAAAAAGATTTTGAATAACATTTCCGATGTAGGAAAATATATACAAAACAAAAATTTGTAAAACAATGATGAGAGTTTTCTTGATGTGTTTTTCCATTTGTAAACAACTCCCTTCTTCTTTATCTTCTATTCTTCAAGATTTGAAATTATGGTGGCATACGCTTTATCAATATGATTACTGACAGCATCCGTTGTTTGTCTTACATTCCCGGCTTTCAGACCTTCAATAATTAACGTATGTTCATAATAAATCTCATCTACGCTTTTTCCAGCCTTCAATGAAGCGAATCGATACCAGTTAAAATGATCGGTGAGATTTTCGATTAACTGATACAGCCGGAGATTTTGACTTAACTCCGCTAAAAATAAATGAAAGGAAGAATCATAGTACACAAACTGTACAGGGTCTTTCTTGTTTGTGAATAGTTGTTTATCCATCTCTTCGATCCTATGTATTGCTTCGTCGTCAATAAGAGGAATGAGCAGTTCGATGACCAATACTTCATTCGCTTTTCGCAATTGAAAAATATCGTCTACATCGCGCTTGTTAATGGTTTTGACGAAAATTCCTTTCCTTGGGACAGAGGTGATCCACCCTTCTAGTTCCAGCTGCTGCAGACCTAATTTTAGCGGGGTGCGGCTAATTCCAAGACTTTCGCTAAGTGACCGTTCATTTAACATGGAGCCTGGTTCAATTTCATGTTGAATAATAGCTTTCTTAATTTCGTTATATGCATGATCCTTAAATAGTGGGGGTTGTTCTGCTTTAAGGAAGTTCATCGATATCACCTTTTTCATAATAGTCGGCAGGAAGAGCTTACGTGATTGATAGTGAAACGAACTAATGGCATCTGGTATACCAGATGCCATTGAAAATTATATCACTATTTTTTAAAGTATACAATCTATGCTGTAAAGTTCAGTTTATTCATGAGGTTAAAAATAAAAAAAAGACCACCAAGTGCGTGGTCTTTACGTATGTTAGCTTTAATATGCAGTCCATCCGCCATCGATTGCAATCACTTGTCCGTTCACAAAACTTGCTTCGTCCGATCCTAAGAAAATGGCTAATTGGGCAATCTCTTCTGGTTGACCAGCACGAGGATTAATGGCCATTCCTAGAGATTGGCGGCCTGCGCCATACTCACTTATATTTGTCATGGAAGAACCAATATTCGTGATGACGGCTCCAGGTGCAATGCCGTTGCAACGTATATTTTTATTCGCATACATGAATGCTGTATTTTTTGTTAGTCCGACGACAGCATGTTTTGATGCTGTATAAGCAGCTCCTGCGCGAGCGCCGTATAAGCCACCGGCAGAAATATTATTGACGATTGTGCCATGTCCTTGTTCCAAGAATAGGTTCACTGCAATGCGCATGGATTTCATAACAGCGGTAGTATTGATAGCGAATACCTTTTCCCATCGTTCATCCGATACTTCACCGACAGGTTCCATTCCGTCCATGATGCCGGCATTATTCACGAGGATGTCTAATTTGCCGAAAGTTTTTTGCGTTTCATCAAAAAGTCGTTGCACATCCTCTTCTGATGCAACATTTGTTTGAATAGCGATAGCTTCAGCGCCTGCAGCTTTAATTGCATCTGCAACTGCTTGGGCACCTTCTAAGTTGATATCCGAAACAACGACTTTTGCGCCTTCCTTTGCATACCCTTCTGCAATTGCTTTTCCCATTCCAGATGCTGCACCAGTGACGATAGCAACTTTACCTTCAAGTCTCATTACAAATCCTCCTCCTCATAATTACTGTACATCTGTTCAATAAAAATTATAATAAGAGATAAGAGTTGTTGCAATAATCAAATATGGGATATATGTTCAATAAAGAACGGAATCTAAAAAACTGTTCAGTAAGAGGTGAAAAAGTTGTGCGTACAGATTTGCGTGTAGTGAAAACGAAAGAGGCCTTGCATAATGCTTTATTGGAACTATTGGATGAGAAGAGTTTAAATGCTATTTCCATATCGGAAATTTGCAGAAAGGCTAAAGTGAATCGTGGTACATTTTACTTGCACTATACACAAGTAGAGGATCTGTTCGAAGAATATTTTAAGGAAATTACTGCGGATTTGTCGCGTTCCTACCAAGAGCCGTATCGCCACGTTTCAGTATTGAAAACGAGTGAATTGAATCCAGATACAATCCGTATTTTTCATCACATTGAAAAGTACAAACGATTCTACCGTATTGTTTTCTCAAAGAAAGTTCCTTTAATGTACTATTATTTATTGTTCGAGGAAATAAAACGTCTGTTGCTTCAAGATAAGGAGGCTCTTCTAAGAGAAGAAGTGAATGAACAGTTATATTGTGCCTATCAGGCGAATGCCATTATCGGTATCATTATTGAATGGTATCAAAAGGATTTTAGTTATAGCGTTGAGTATTTAAATCGTCAACTTGTACAATTCATAAATATACATTCCGATTCCGTATGAGTAAGAGGCACATAAAATAAAAGCTTTGCTTTCGGCAAAGCTTTTATAGTCGTTTTCATCATTTACCGGTTATTTCTTTTATCATGACGATATGTGGAATACCGTCTTCCATAAATACATTGGATGAGGTTCGATAGCCAAGTTTTTGATAAAAACCTTCCGCATGTGTTTGTCCGTGCAATTTAACTTGAGATAATTCTTTTTGATCTGCAATCTTCTCCAAGGCGGCAACAATTACTTTCCCCAGGCCAAATTTTCGATAAGCCGGTAGGATGCAAATTCTTTCTAGTTTTCCTACGTCATCAACGACCCTAATTCTTCCCGTTCCGACAGGCTGTTCATCGTAATACACTAATATGTGCTCACATTGTCCGTCCAGTTCGTCAAATGCATCGAATTCATCTTCTAGCGGAACGCCTTGTTCTTTAACAAACACTGCTTTCCTAATAGAAAAAGCCTTTTCAAGGTCTTGAACTTCAGTTATTTGTTTTACTTCCATCTATATTCGTCCTTTCTGGATTTAATAGTGTAGGCAAGTCAGTTTTGAAATCGTCAATGTAGCAAGTATATAGAAATGAAAACCTATTTCCAACAGCTTTATACACAAAAGCTGAACAAGATTTTCTACTAGAATAGAAAACATGTCCAGCTCTATTTGGAAAAACTATATAGTGACTGACTGATTGTCATGCTTATTGAAAAACCGCTTATTAATTTCTTCAATTTTCATCGGTTTTCCATAAAAATAACCTTGAACTAAGTAACAGCCGAGTTGAGTCAATGATTCGATATGTTCTTCATTCTCGACTCCTTCAGCAATCAAATCCAATTGAAGATTTTCCGCCATTACAATAATTGCATTCATAATGGCCCGCTTGCGAGGAGTATCCAAATCATTCGTAAATAATCGATCTAGTTTAAGTGTATCAATGGGCATTCGATCAAGTAACCCGATAGACGAATAACCTGTACCGAAATCGTCCATTGAAACTCGCACTCCTAAGGAACGGATGCTTTCCAGTTGCAAAATGATGTCTTCAACATCATAAAAGACCATGGATTCTGTAATTTCCAATTCAAGCATTTGAGGTTCCAAATTTGTCTTGTTAAGCGCATCTTGCACCATTTCTTTCAACTGTCCTGACTGGAATAGCCGGTTGGAAAGATTCACAGAAACGGGTTGAAGATCGCCGTGTATTTGCCAAGTTATACATTGATGGCACACTTCATTCAAAATCCATTTTGTAATCGGAACGATTAGTCCCGTCTCTTCTGTAAGGGGAATAAATTCAGCTGGCGAAATAACCCCAAGCTGCGGATGCTCCCACCGAAGCAAAGCCTCAAAACCGTATAAACTATCTGTTTTCACATTCCATTTTGGTTGGTATACGATGTAAAATTGGTTATTTTTCAGCGCAGACCGTAAATCTTTTTCTAACTCCATCTTCCGCACTTCTTCAGCACCAAGAGCATCGTTATAAACGCAATATCGGTTTTTACCCGATTTTTTCGCCCTATACATTGCCATGTCCGCTTCTTTTAGCAACGTAAAACGATCGGAGTTAGTAATGGTGCCGATGCTAATTCCGATACTTACCGTAATATATAATTCATTTTCTTCAATGCGATAGACATCCTTAATACTTTGTAAAACTTCATTTGCCAATTGTTCTGCCCGTTTTTCATCACAATGTTTCACGACTAATAAAAACTCATCGCCACCTATCCGGAACACTCGCTGGTCATTGCGAACAAATTGCTGCAAGCGAGTTCCTACTTCCGAAATGAGGAGATCTCCCATATTGTGACCGATCGTATCGTTAATAACTTTAAACTTATCCAAGTCTATGAATAGAACACCGATACTTTCGTTGCCAATAAAGGTATCAAAGAACTTATTCATTTCATTCCGATTCGATAGACCGGTGATGGTATCTTGATACGCCATCTTCTCCAATACATTTCGATCGAAAAACATGGCTCCCCAAGAAATAAATAAAATGAATAAAGTTGTAATCGAAACGCCGTACAGTAAAAACAAATCAATGCCTTGCGAGTGCTCTATCAAATGCGAATGGCTTTGAAACTTTGCCGCCTTTACTCCTGTATAGTGCATTCCGCAGATGGCAGTTCCCATGATGATAGCGGACAACCACTTCACCGAACTGGCTGATCGTTGATTTTTAAAGCGGAGAAACAAAAACAACGCCGCGTAAGATGCAATGAAGGCAATAATGACGGAAAGGATTAATAAACCTTTGTCATAGGACATTTCCATTGGCATAATCATAGCTTCCATACCGATGTAATGCATTGCAACAATTCCGCTTCCCATCGTGAAGCCACCTAATGCCAGCCTCTTCATGTTAACGATCTGCGGCATTGTAATATAGAAAGCGATGAATGATGAGAGCACACTAGCTATCATTGATAGGAGGGTAAGCGATGCGTCATAGTCCATATTTGCATGTATTTCGAATGCAAGCATTCCTATGAAATGCATGGACCAAACGCCGCTGCCCATTACAAATGAGCCTGAAAAAAGCCAAAAGTACTTCATCCCGCCGTTTGCATACGAGATTTTTGCTGCAATATTTAGTGCAGAATACGAAGCTAATATTGCTATTACCACCGACAGTGCGACGATATACATATTATAAGAACCTTCGATGTACAACTACATTTCACTCCCGATTGCTACTAAATGAATAGAGGAAATCCTCTGTAATCAATATACAAGTATGTTCTCAAACTTTTTTCCTGTCAACATTAAATAACTAATTCATATCCATGATTAATTAGTTCTAAAGACCTTTATGTGCAATGATAACTCGCCTAGAGTTATTCATTGTCATATGGATAAAATTTTGATAATATTTAGCTGTAAAACATTTAGACATCTAAATATATATAAGAAAAGAGGAATTCTCATGGGAAGATTAGATAATAAAGTAGCGATTATAACTGGAGGAGCATCAGGCATTGGGGCAAGCATGGTGGATTTATTCAGCCAGGAAGGTGCAATTGTCATTGCCGCGGATATTAATGATGAAGCACTTGAAATGGCGAGCCAAAAAGAAAATGTATATGGAATGAAATTAAATGTTGCGTCAGATGATGCTTGGGAAGCATTAGCAAAAGAAGTGAACGACCGTTTTGGTAAAATTGATATTCTCGTCAATAACGCCGGCATTTCATCAGAAAAACCATACCAGGATATTAATCTTGACGATTGGCAAAAAATGCTTTCAATTAATGGCTTTGGTCCATTTGCCGGTATAAAACATGTCGCCCCATATATGGCGGCTCAGAAGCAAGGTTCCATTGTTAACATTTCATCCTATACGGCTCAGATTGGCCAAGGATTTAATCACTATTCTGCTTCTAAGGGAGCTGTACGTGCTCTATCTAAAGCAGCAGCGACTACATTCGGCCATCAAGGAGTTCGTGTAAATACTCTGTTTCCTGGTATTATAGAAACACCTATGACACAGTCCTTAAGCACATCCCAAGATCTTCTTGGACGATTGATCCAGGCAACGCCGTTGCAACGTTTAGGTAAACCGGCTGACATTGCAAACGCAGCATTGTTCTTGGCATCGGATGAATCATCTTATATCACAGGTTCAGAACTAACGATAGACGGTGGATTCTCAGCACAATAACATGTAAGCTAAGAAGGGCTCCTAATTTTATTAGGGGCTCTTCCTTGTAGAAAGTGGGAAATGAATATCATGAAAGAACGTACTATTTTCGAAATCATCCATAATATGGATAAGGTCACGAATAATTTAATCATTCAGTGGAACAAAATGTTCAATGAAGATCTCGGTGTCTCCCATATTCTTGTGCTAGCCCATCTAAAAGTCCACGGAAAAAGCCGACCATCCGATATTGCAAAAGTTTTAGGGTTGACGCCGCCTACGTTAACGCATTTGGCAGAAAAGCTTGTAAGAAAAGATTTAGCCGTTAGACTGACAGACGAGACTGATCGTCGGATTATCTATTTAGGAATTACTGATAAAGGCGAAGAGATGGTTGTGAGGGCAAACCAGGAAGGTGCAGAGCTGCGCAAAAATTTATTTGAACAGTTGACAGACGAAGAACGGGAACAACTGCTAAGAATTTATGAAAAACTAAATAGTCCTCAATAAATTAATAAACACCAGCCTCCACCGGCTGGTGTTTTTAACCATTGCTATTTTGTAGTTCTTCATACAGCGCATGAGCCTTTTCCTCGGCCATACTCTTATCTGTATCATAGATAGTGATCAGCTTATTTCCGATAATAAAGTTCCATTGTTTTGTCATGTTATTCACCTGCCTTATATCTTATCTTCTTTATATACCACCTTTGTGGTGTTTCTAAACATCAACCATAAAGGAAATGTATTCTGCGCATAGTTTCACGATATTTTACGATACTAAGCTCGCTGTAACTTATCCTATTTGCAGGAGGGGAAAACGTAAATGGCAAAGGACTCAAAACCGAGTTGGAAAAAGGATCATCCAAGCACTTTTCTAAGCAACTCTGTCCTAAAAGCAGATCGCTCTGTTAAGCAGGCGATGTCACACCCGGAAGAGATGGCGGTTGAGCATGCATTCAATTCAATCTTCCGTGCTGAAAACGCATTTGCAAACGCAGTGGAACGTAATGAGCATATGGATACTGTCCAGCAAAACAAAGAACAGTTGGATTTGATGAAGCGGCAATTGAACGAAGTACAGGAGCAAGTAGAGGAAGAGTGATGTGAGACGATAGCCCCCTCCGATTTTTGGGGGTTATTTTACTTATGTTAGAAAGTAATCAAGTATTCTTTTTCTCTTCTCTTACTGACAAAATAGCCACACCTGCTCCATATTCTCCGCGAATCACTTTTCTCGCACCAATTGAATTTCTTGCAGTCACTTGCTTTGTCTGTTTCGTCCCTTCCAGTTCCATCTCTACAAGAAAGCATTTTGACCCACACATCAAAGGAACCCCTCATTTCATTAGTTTTGTTTTAATTGTAGGATAACCTCGCTTTGATTGGAAATGTACCGTAGTGTTTGAAGGAAATAAGCCGCATATTTTCGAAATTGATTATGTTCCTTCTAACCTGATAAACATTGATATAATAAAGGAGTGTCAAAAGCTAAGTGATCGCTTTGGACGCTCTTTTTTCTATATGAAAGCCAGGGAGTTGAAATTATAAATGAACAAAAAAGCTATTGCGGATATTCGCAAACGTTTTAAGCTGGATACGGATTTATTGAAAATCATGGATATTTATAACGTGTACATCAGGCAGGAGAACAGTGAAATCTATCACGAAGCTTGTCAGCCGTTTTCCTTGTTGGATAGGGAACAGCAAGAATTATTTCTAAACAATTTCAAAAAAGTATTAGGTGGGAAACTGGACGCTAAGCTATTCGAAGTGAAGTTTCGACGTCAATCGGAGGAGGAACAGGACGAGAATCATACGCAACGAATTCTTTATGAAGGGCTTCATGCAGGTGATGTGGACGGGTGGAAGGCGGATATGCAACGTATCGCCCAAAAAATGGTGCAGGACATTCAATATGAAAAAGACATCGTCATTACTTTTATTCGCGGGAATTATTACAAACCGACGAAACGGAATAGCGAAGAGTCGGAAGTGGCAGCACGAGACGAGGTATACAAGAATCCCTTCATCCTTTGCAGTATGAATCAGACAGTGGAGCCGAAACGATCGCTCGTATTCGATTTCGTTGAAAAGGAGTTTAAATCCAGTTTTGTAGCGGATCCCATCATTAATCTCACGTCCCCAATCGGTGGATTCTTATTCCCGTGCTTTACGGACAATGCAGCAGATGTAAATCATATTCTTTATTCTGCAGGCAAAGCAAACAAGCCGAATTTCCAGTTCATCGAGAATGTACTCGATGGGGAAGAAATTATGACGGCAGAGGAAGACAAAGTCGTTTTTGAAGAGATTGTTAAATCGGTCGTCGGTGATGAAATGGATACCCGTACCCTTGCGAGTGTGTATGATGAGATCCAGCGCATGATGGAAGTGGATGAGGAAGAAGAGGAAGAAGAAAGCACACCTACTTTGGATACGAAAGAGGTGACTCGCGTCCTAAAGGCGAGCGGCTTGGAAGATGTCAATGCTGAAAAAGTGGAAATGGCTTTCCGAAAAGTGATCGATGATGATACGTACGAAATGAAGGCGAGCCATATCGTTCCTAGTTACACATCGAAGTCCATCAAGATCGAAACGAAAGTCGCGAACATCGCCATCAGCCCGCAAGACTTGCGATTTGTAAGGCAAGTGAACGTCAACGGTAAGCGATGTATATTGATCGAGGTGGAAGAGGACACGATGATTGAAGGATTTACGCTTATTTCGGAGGACTTGTTGGATTAAAAGACGGGATTCTCCATTAAATAATTTCTCGTTTTAAAGACAAGCTAAGAAAAAAGAGAAAGGTGATCACATGGATAACAGACATGGATCAGGTCGTGCATAGCATGAATAAACCCTTCACACCACAGCTTGTTTATTTTGAACCGAAAGCGTTGGATTATCCACTTGGAAAACAATTAAAAGAGAAGTTTGAGAAAATGGGGATTGAAATCCGATTTACAACTTCACATAATCAAATCCGGGATTTGCCGGGTGAGACGGATGCTCAAAAGTATCGAATCGCAAAATCGACGTTAGTTGTCGGGATCCGGAAAACGTTGAAGTTCGATACATCCAAACCTTCAGCGGAGTATGCGATTCCTTTAGCGACAGGGTGTATGGGACATTGTCATTATTGTTATTTGCAGACGACAATGGGAGCTAAGCCGTATATCCGCACGTACGTGAACGTGGATGAGATTTTTGAAGCCGCTGACAACTATATCGAAGAACGGGCTCCAGAAATTACAAGATTTGAAGCGGCCTGTACATCTGATATTGTTGGTATCGACCATCTAACCCATTCATTGAAAAGGGCAATTGAACATTTTGGTCAAACTGAATTGGGTAGGCTTCGGTTTGTAACCAAGTTCCATTATGTGGACCATCTGCTTGACGCCAAGCATAACGGACACACTCGATTCCGATTTAGTGTGAATGCTGATTACGTTATAAAAAACTTCGAACCAGGCACATCTTCTTTGGAGAAGCGCATTGAGGCAGCGGGGAAGGTGGCAAGAGCAGGTTACCCACTTGGCTTTATCGTCGCACCCATTTACATCCATGAAGGCTGGGAGGAAGGGTACCGTCATTTGTTTGAACGTCTTGATGAAGAATTGCCAATGGATGCTCGAGAAGATATTACATTTGAATTTATTCAGCACCGATTTACAAAGCCCGCTAAAAGGGTCATCGAGAAAAACTACCCGAAGACAAAACTTGAGTTGGATGAGGAAAAACGGCGTTACAAATGGGGTAAATACGGAATTGGCAAGTACATTTATCAAAAAGACGAAGAAGATGAATTAAAGGATCATTTATATAGCAATATGGAAGAGTTCTTTCCAAATGCAAAAATAGAATATTTCACGTGAAACAAATTGGAAGTTAGATTGTCTTTAGAAATTTAGAGAAGCCTTATAATGTGGCTTCTTTTTTTTGTTTCAACATACCTCTTGACCTTCAAGTCGCTTAAAGGTGTACGATTGGTGTAAGGGGGTGGGAGCTTGACGCATTTCATAACAATACAAACGTTCTCGGAAAGAGTTGGGATTGCCAAAAGTGCGATCAGGTATTATGAATCGAAAGGATTGCTAGGTTCTATTGAAAGAAATGAAAGTGGGTATCGAGTGTATCGGGAAGAACAGGTTGAAACAGTACGTTTGATTTCCAGTTTACGTCTAGCGAATGTTTCACTCGAAGACATTAAGATGTATTTGGAGGAAGACAATGAAACAAATCGACAACGAATGATGGACGATTGGATTCATATGATTAAAACGAGACAGGAAGTCCTGAATGCAAGTTTACGTTATTTAGAAAGCTATTCAATGAATGACCCAATTTACCTGGTTGAAAAGGACAGGGAGAAAATAATTTGGTTCTCTGCTGCATCTGAAATCGGAAAATTCAAGGATCATTTCACGGAACGGGTAGAAGAATTAACGAAATCTAAGATACCTATTCAAAACAGTTATTTGAAGTATATATCGGGGATCGATGTAATTCAGGCAATGATTGGATTCAGTGTTCCTGCTGATTTGGATGTTAGTTTGGTAGCTGGGGTTGACCAAGTTGAGGAAATGGCTCCCACAATGTGTATAGCCATGCCCTTTAAAGATTCTATCGAGAAAATTCAAAGTGGGTACGAAAATATATTCAACTATGCAATCACACATGATTGGCTTCCGACAGGCCCTCTATTGGAGTGGTATCGTGGCAACGATCTAGCTAATCTTGATCTGTTGATGCCTGTCACTCGAATTGTGGGAAGGAGGAATTGGTAATGCGTCAGGCAGAAGAGCTTACGGTAAGGATAGTGGAACTGAAAGGCAGCTCCTATCAAATTGGATTAGACCAGAGTAAAGAATTTACGTCATTTAAGTCCTCAGAAAAAATGGCTATGCTTCATGCAATGACCTCCGGAACTGATGCTCAAAAAGCCAAGGAACTATTAGAGAGTATTTCCCCGAATATATATCAAGAACTGAACGGTTTTGCAAGAGGACTAGAGATGGATACCGATACAATAATCCAACTCTTTAGCGGATATGACATAGCATTCCCGGACATGGGATGCACGGCGTTTGTACAAAATGGCTATTACGTACGTAATTATGATTTTAGTCCGGAAATGTACGATGCACGATTAGTTTTTACAAAGCCTGCAGATGGTTATTGCACCGTCGGGTTTAGTCAGCAGATCTTTGGAAGGCTCGATGGAATGAATGAAAAAGGGCTTGTTGTCGGCCTGCATTTTGTTAATAGCAAGCATCGGGGAAAGGGGTTTATGGCAACGACGATTGTCAGGATGTTGCTGGAGCAATGCGGGAGCATTGAAGAGGCATTAGAATTGCTGACAACTATTCCACACGGATATTGCTTTAATTACTCGTTAACTGACCCAAGTGGGAAAAGTGTAATCGTGGAAGCTTCTCCTGAACATCAAGTTGTATATGTGACTGATCCCCTTATTTGTACAAATCACTTTGAATCTGAAAGACTGCAAGAGAAAAACAGACCAGAAATTTTAGGCTCGGTAAAGCGAAAGGAGTATGTACGCAGTTTGTTGGATGAAGGAATGTCTCCGCTTTCCGCCTATCATCGGTTTAACGACTCGAATTCCCCACTATTTTTCAAATACTATAAAGAGTACTTCGGTACATTGCATACGGTCGTCTATTCTCCAAAAGACTTGAACATTATCGTTGGAGTTGGCGAGAACTGTAAGCCAATGACTTTTTCTCTTAAAGATTTTATAGAAGGGACCTTAAATCTTCCTGAGTATATGAAGGGAGTTATTCACCAAGAGATGTAAGTATTAGCGAACGAAAACAAGGATGTCGATCATTCTCCCATAGTTAGTTTTAATTCATTTATAATGCAATGTCAGACTGCATGCAGAGTGATAAAACCATGTAGTGAGTGATATATCAAAAAAGACAGTGCATTACTATGCGCTGTCTGCTTGTTTATTACCCATAGTAACACTTTCGCCATAATGCTCTTTTACATATCTGTTCACTTTCGAAACAACATAGAAATAACCGATCATAATCAACCCGCTGAAGAACCAGCCGCTAATCTGCATGTAGATTAGCATTTGTCCATATCCTTCAACGCCGTATGAATAAATGAGCCAGGCTTTCAAAGAGTTTTGGAAGACGCTGCGTACAAAAAACAAACCAGTCATCATCTGATACCACTTAAATATCCCTTTGCTTGAAAACAAGGTCTTACTATTCTTACGGGGGTAGCCCTGCAAGTAGGCGAAGTCCACAGCGAAATAGAGTGCTAACGGTTTTCGGAACAAAATGGATAGCAGAAACAAAGCAGCATAAACATAACCGAGGTACACTTGATTCCACAACATGTTTTCCGCACTTCCTGAAAGCAAGTTGACTATCGTGCTTAGGAAAAGGGAAAGAATGATGAAAAGACCGCTAATATTAAGTTGCCGTTCACGAAGGAAACGGTAAATCGTGTAAATGAATCCAGGTACGGTTGATAGAAGCATCGCATAATAATCCCCGAACAGTTCGCGGCCGTAATTCCATAGTAAAAGGGGGAGGAGCATATAAAAAACAAGGTCGAGCACCATCAGTTTCTTCATATGCCCATACCCCCACCGTTCGATTTATAATAGTGTTGAATCGCCTGATCGATGAATATGACCACATCTTCCTCGAATTGAAAAAACCTGTTATTTCGTTTTCCTTATTAAGATTCCATACTTTGTTTGCCAACTCAACATTGCCTTTGTACATCTCTTGTACAAGAGCGATCCATCGCTTCGCCAATTGCTGTGCGATTTGGCTGGTCGGACATTCTTTGACATTAGCCCGGACGTCTTTGACTAAAGCGGTTGCTGTCTTTGCCAGCTCACTGTCTTCTCCCAAAGAAGGTAGCTTTTTTAATAGACTTTGTTCTTCAGCGGAAAAATGTTTATCCCACAATTTCTTTAATATATTTTCACTCTTTGGGTAAGTATAAAACGATTCAAAGATAGATTCCCAATTCATATCTTGTCCAATTTCTGCTAAAGCCAATAAGGACTTGATCGAGTTTTCCATCTTCATTAGTTTTTGCTGTTCCGTTTGGATCATTTTCAATCGCATCTCCAGCAAGCTCTTGCTATTTAATTGTTTGTCATTCATTGCTGTTTGGATGGATTCTAACGGCAGACCTACATTTCGCAAGGTCAGAATGTAATGGAGCTTTGATACATCCTCATTTGAGTAAACACGATGACCCTTTGCGTTTCTTTCCGCAGGCGGCAACAATCCAATTTCATCGTAATAGCGCAATGTTCGCAAAGAAACTCTACCAAGCTCCGCAAGTTTTCCTATCGAATACACGACCTCCCCACCTCTCACACGTTATGTCCATTATAGAACCTTCCGTTACGTAAGGCGCAATGATTTTTTAAAAAGTATAAAAACAATTTTTATTTTGATTATTTTAAGAAATTTTGCTCATTCATATTAAACGGCCGACAATAAAAAATTATCATACACCCCTAGGAGTGTATGATACCTTTTTGCATTTAAACTGCAACAACCCCAAGTAAAACTGCAATGACTAGGAGTAGAATACTAAGTCCCCACATCATCATAAAAGAATAACGGATATGCTTACCCATTTCCAGACCAGCAAGGCCGAGTGCCAACCAAAGAGCCGGTGATAAAGGACTGACAAATGTTCCGATAATGTTACCGATGATCATCGCGTATGCAGTAGAGAGCGATGGGATACCGAATGAAAGAGCTACCTGTTCAATAATTGGCAATAGGGCAAAATAGTAAGCATCTGTGCTTAACAGCAAATCGAAAGGTACGCCGAATACCCCAATAATAATATGTAAATACGGAGCGACGAATTCCGGTAAAACGGTTACAAGATCTGTCGCGATCGACGTCAGCATATTTGTACCGTTTAAAATTCCTAAGAAAGATCCAGCTGCTAAAATAATGGTCGCCATCATAATTCCACCTGGTGCATGCACTTTAATGCGCTCCATTTGGTCTTTGACTTTCGGGAAGTTCAGTGGCAATGCAATACTAACACCAATCATAAAAGCAAAGCCTGCAGGGATGACGCCCCATACGAGAACTCCAATAACTGCAATTGCAAGAAGGGCGTTGATCCAAAGAAGTTTTGGACGCTTTAAATCGTTCACTTCAGTAACAGTAGCTGCCAATTGTGCTTCAGCAATTGATTCATCAGAAGCTCCTTCTTCCGATACTCCTTCGCTTAATGAAGCCTTCTTCGCGATTAATCGTTTTTCGCGATATCCTAAAGCAACAGCGATAGCGATTAATAAAACCAGACCGATAATTTGAATTTGAATGAGTGGTCTCCAAATTTCCGTAACATCAACGTCCAACACAGAGGCTGTCCTGCCGAGCGGGCCTGCCCACGGCACCATATTCATAATCGAAGCGGCTGTCCCGACGAGCATCAAAAGCAAATAAGGATTCATTTTCAACCTCTTATATAAAGGCAGTAATGCTGGAATTGTTATAAGGAACGTAGACGCACCAGAACCGTCCAAGTGTGCAATAGCCGCAATGATAACTGTTGCAACAGCAACAGCAATGACATTTCCACGAGAAATGGCAATCATCTTATTGATCAATGGGTCGAATAAACCGACATCCTGCATGATTCCGAAAAATAAAATCGCAAAGATGAACATAATGGCAACGCTTGCAACTTTGGTTGTACCTTCCGTAAAGAACACACCAATTTCATCGAAGCTGAAGCCTGCAGCAAATGCACCAGCTACCGGAACTAGCACTAATCCAACGATAGGAGAGACTTTCCCGCTAATGAGCAACGCGACAATGATGACAATCGTAATTAAACCAATAATACTTAGCATATAGATCTCCTCTCTAGCAAACCGAAGTCCACTTTTGAAAGAGAGTGGTTATGTAAGCGGATACATACTTCATAAAAAAAACAAGGAACGCTGTACAAAAAAAAATAACCATCTCTATTTCAAAATATTCTATAGTTAGAAATTTATCATAGAGAGGTTATAAGAATAAGTTTATGTAATTAAAAACACTAATGGTTGTTATGAACGTTTTGTTCATTTTGTCCACGGGATGTATTTTCGTTCTGGACGTCCAATATCCCCATACTTCAACTGTGCATCTGCTTCCTTTGTGGAAACTAAATACTCCAGATAGCGCCTGGCAGTCGATCGGCTGACGCCGACTTGATTACCTGCGTCCAATGCAGTGATGCCAAATTCACCGCTTTCCTGTAGTATCACTTTTATTTTTTCCAATGTCAGTTGATCGATTCCTTTTGGCAATCTTTCCTCGTTGTCATTTATTGGCGGCGGTGTTATTTGCAAGCCTGTCAGAAGATCGATTTCTTCTTGCATGAGCTCTATTTTTGTCGCTAAAAGTTCTTTTTGCTTTCGAAAATTTAAAAAGGTCCGTTCAAATCGATCGAAGTCCACCGGTTTCACCATATAATCGAAAATTCCTCCGCGTAGCGCCTCTGCAATGGTTTCTACTTCCTTCGCAGCAGTTATCATAATGACATCGATTTCAGTAAACTCGTTTCTCAATGTCCAAAATAAATCCATACCTTGAACATCCGGAATATAAACATCCAGTAAAATAAGCTTGGGTAAATGATCAGTGCTGTGTAAATACGTAAGGGCTTCGTCACTCGTTTTAGCAACATATGACACTTCAAATTTATCTAATCGATTGACGAATTGCCGATTTATCTCTGCAATCCGAAAATCATCTTCAACAATCAATACTTGAATGGTCTCAAGCATCCGATTCCCTCCTTTCTTTTGGTATCGATAACACGAAGCTTGCGCCGCCAAGATCTCCTTCTTCCAAATAAAGATCACCATTTACTTCCTCAATCAGCTGCTTTGTAAGCGCCAATCCAAAGCCACCGTGCTCGCCTTCCTTTAATGTAAACCCTTGCTTAAAAATCATATTTACATACTCGGCAGGCACGCCTTCACCAGCATCATCTATTTCAAAAATGATATCATTTCCGATATCAGTGAAAAAGATCGCTATTTTCCGATTGGCTGGTGGAACCTTCTTCACTGCATCCATCGCATTATCAATCAAATTTCCAATGGCAGTCAACAACGCTTCACTTTGTTTTTCGCTTAAATGGGTTACCATTCGGCTATCCTCTTGAATTGTGATTTTTATTCCTACTTCACGTGCCTGATTGATTTTGCCTAGTAAAAGGCCGCTCACTTGGGGATCGGACACTTTTTGGATGAGCAATCGAATCCAATTTTTTTGAAGAGAGCTTTCCCGCTGAATAAAGTGAATTGCCTCTTCTTTTTTGTCGAGTTGCAATAAACCGAGGATCGTATAGAGCTTGTTTGAAAATTCATGTGTTTGAGCGCGAAGGGCGTTTGTATATTGTTTAATTGACGTCAATTCTTTTGTTAATAAATCAATTTCTGTTTTATTCCGGAATGTGAATACGGTTCCGACTAACGAGTCGTCAGAATAGATAGGCGCTTTATTGGCAAAAACAACTGATTTGCCGATTATCATTTCTTGGTCGGTTTGCTCTTTTTTGACTTGAAGAAAATGCAGTAATTGCTGTGCAGGTGCAAGGTCTTTGATCGACATCCCTTCATATTGTTTAGAATAAATATGGTGATTAAATAATAATTGTTGGGCGGCAACATTGATCATTGTGATGTTGCCGTTTTGATTCACAGCAATAATGCCTTCATGGGTTGATTGGAGAATTGCTTCTTTTTGAACAAGTAAATGGGCAATTTCTTCAGGTTCTAAGCCATACAGGACCTTTTTAATATATGATGCAATAAGAATAGCGCCGATCACGGCTACAACAGCAATATTAACTAAGACAAGCCATAAGTAGTTATTATAAGACGATATCAAAGATTGGATATCATTCACTAAAAATCCGACTGAAACGACTCCCACAATCTTTCCGTCCAAGTACACTGGGGCTTTGGCACGTACTGAGTCACCCAATGATCCGGCTGCTTTGGAGACATACGACTCACCATAAATCAACGCCTGTTCATTATCTTCCCCAATCATTTTCTTTCCAATTTTGTCCGCATCAGGATGCGCATACCGAATTTCTTCCGTATTGCCGACGACAATGAATTCGGCCTTCGTCGCTTTTTGGATAGGTGCGACAAGGGGGTTGATAATGGATGCAGGGTCCTCATGCCCGAATGCCTCGGCAAGTTCAGGTATATGCGCGACGCTTTCCGCCACACTGAGCGCGCGATCTCCAACTTGCGCTTCCATTGTGTCGGAAATGAAATGCCCTATGAAAAACCCAATCACTGTTATGATTGCGATAATGAGAGCGCCTATTAATAAAATCATTTTCATTTTGAAGCTAATAATAATAGTTGGTTGTAAATGAGGATTTTTATCATGTCTTTGTCTTTTATGTAGTTGAATCATATTTGTCGGCTCCTAACAGTGCGATTCCTTTCAATCATAATAGTAATTCAAGATAATATGCTAGTATTTGTTTATGACTGCATGCGCAATGCAGACGATGCTATCCTATTGCATATAGTAGTATGACTATTTACAAGCAACTAAAAAATTGAAGTAGAGGTAATGTAGTATGAATGAGAAGTTACAAAAGAATGCCGATGCCTATTATCGGCTAGCTGAGAAGAAGGCTGCAGATTATTTTGAAACACTCTCTGGACAGCTCGCAAACAAGACTTATGCTACTACCTTAACGAAAGACATACAGACTTGGAAACAGAATCATATTCATCACAATACATTGGTATCGTTGTTTTCGCGTGGAAAGGGAAAATCCGATTCACGGGGGTATCACGGCTATATTCAATGGCTGGAATACACGGGAAAACTCGATAATTACTTGGATCGAAGCATCTCCTATATTTTCTTGCGCGATTTGGGCAAATCACTTGATTCACCTCATACGTTGAACAGAATCAGGCATGTAGTTGATGATATAAAACAACACCTGCCGCTTTCCGGATCGACTGGAGATGAAGGGAAAACGGAGATGTTCAGCATGGCGGGCTTATATCGTTGGGCTCAGAGAGAAGGCGTTGAAACAACGCTGATCTGGTTGATGAATAAACTAAAGACCGTCTCTTCTAATATTCCAGAGGGGTTAAATTCTGATGAGGCGAAGCGGAAGCTGATTAAAATCATTGCTGGGGTCATCATGCATCAGATTGAAGAGATGAGCGATGAGGAAACACCCGAGGAACGCACCCGGAAGTTGGACGAGGCGATAAGATTGGGGTATTCTTATGGCCTAACTTATCCTTTTATCGACGATCTTCTGGATTCGGACGTCCTATCCGCGGAAGAGAAAAAGCAATATTCAAGTTTGATACGAACAACTCTTATTACAGGATCCGTACCCGAATTAGGGGAGTGGGCGGGAAATAATAAGGAATTAATTCGATATATTCATTCCGAACTTCGGGAAGCTTTTACGTATATTCAAGGCTGTTTGCGACAAGAAACAAAAGATCATTTCTTTGAGCAATCCTACGTGTTTTTTCATGCCCAGGAAGTGGACCGTGAAAAAGATCTATTACATGCCAATTATACGAATGAAGAGCTTTATATCCCCGTTATTTTGAAATCCGCTTCTTCACGTTTAATTGTCCGATCGGTTCTTAGTGCTGATGAGGATGATGGGTTTGACAACCGAACATTCTTTTACGGAATTTATAACCAGTTGGCTGACGATTTTGCGGATATGTTTGATGACTTGGAGGCTGACGCGGTTACGCCTTATACGTATTATTTGAAATATCATCGTACGCGTTCGGACCTCATAAACCCTTTTGAGTTGTATTGGACGGTCATCTCCAATTTGATTCATAACGTGTATCATTCGGATAAAAAGACGCGCGAAGTAATGTTAAACCGTGCGATAAATGGATTAAAACGATTTAAAGAGCGTGCGGGAGATAAAAAATATAACGAAGTGATACAGTTATTCGCAACCGGAAATCCCAAGTTCGATAGTCTCATCCAAAAGATGGTGCGGAAAGCGGATGATGTCGATTTCTTTGATAAACTGCTGCGGGACCATATCCTTGCCAATTTGAAAGAGGAAGGGGAAGAGCGGGAAGCCTTTTTAGACACGGTCAAAACCGTACGAGGTCAAATCAACGAAGTGTTGTATATCGATGAGAGCGATAATGCTTCTTTGTGGGAAGATCCAATTGTTAGTGCCGCAAATTACAGTTTGTATGGCGATGGAAAGCGACTTAGACCGATCGTGACGTGGTTTATGGGTGTGCACGAATACGGTTTGGATAAGTCTGCGATCGTGCCTGTGCTGAAATCATTGGAATATATGCATACAGCTTCCCTCATTTTCGATGACTTGCCGTCTCAAGACAATTCATCTATCCGGAGGGGACGACCGACATTGCATCATGTTTATAATGCGGCTGTGGCGGAATTAACCGGTCTTTATCTGACACAAAAAGCGGTGGAACAACAAGCGTCGCTTGACCAGTTTGATCCGAAAGTGGTGCTCCGCCTGATTCAATATTCGGCCGCGAAGACAACGGATATGTGTAAAGGCCAAGCAATGGACTTGAATTCCAAAGGCAAGCAATTGACATTGGAACAGTTAAACACGATGTGTTTTTACAAAACAGGCATAGCATTCGAAGCCTCTCTCCTCATGCCTGCAATTCTAGCAGGGAAACAGGAATCCGAACTAAAGATGTTGAAACAATTTGCCTATCATGCCGGCATCGCTTTTCAGATCAAGGACGACTTGCTCGACATTGAAGGGGATGTAGGCTCACTCGGAAAGCCAGCCGGAAAGGACGCCGAAAACAATAGTTCAACATTCGTCTCCATTCTCGGCACTGAAGGCGCACGCAAAGCAATGTGGGACCACTACTCCACCGCAATGGAAACATTACAAGAAATGCAGCACAAAACAACCTACTTAAAACACCTATTACATTACATCGTCAACCGAGACAACTAATAAGTCTTCAGAATATTTTCGGTGCCTGTGCAGCGAACAATTCAGATTATAAGATACAATTGTATATAGAAGAATTGAAAATTCGATAGTATAAACATTCTATTGTTTAATTTATGTACTATCATTCGTTAGGTTGAATTGTCATAAATGTGTCTTGCACAGGCACCGGAAAAAATGGGCTCCCACTCAGTTTCATTGAAGGGAGCCCATTTTGTTATCATAAATTCTGAAAATCAAATCCGATGAAACGGGTTTTAAGCCAATCTCCCTCGACCAAACAGATAATTGACCAATATGATGGATTTCATGGGAGATAATATGACGAAGAATCTTGTCGTAGCTAAATGAATAGGTATTGCCGTTTCTACTATTTACCTCAACTATTTTGTTCTCAGAGTCAACAGTCCAATTATGTAGGAAGTCCTTCGTTTTTTCTTTCATGAAGTTCGAATACCTTATTACATCATCCAAACTGGATATAGAATCCTTTTCAGGATAAACAATTGGCTCTTCAAGCATATAATTCATCCATATCAATTCACAATCAATCACATGAGAAAGATTTTTTAAGATGCTTCTCATGCCACCAACTCTTTCAGTACGTAGCTCTTCCTCAGAAAGTGATCCACACCATGCAAACCAGTCTTCTCTTACTTGCCAATTGTATAGAAACATATTTAGCAATGCACTCGCTCCTCTAAGAATTAATTCTTTTACAATTGTAATCTTAAATTTCAATTATATGATAAAATTTGGATATGTGGTATTTTTTCATGAATTAAATCGAAAGGTTGTTTCGGATGGGTTATAAGATTGTATTTTTTGATGTGGATGGAACGATCACAAACTTCGAGGACGGAAGCATTTCGAACAGTACAAAAGAAGCGATTAAAGCGTTAAACAATAAAGGAATAAAAGTTGTCGCCGCAACAGGCAGACCATTATCTATGTGTGCTGAAATAGAAGCTTTAGGGATCGATACTTTCATTACCGCAAACGGAGCCTACGTAAAACATAATAAAAAGATTATACATAAAGTGCCGATGGATAAAAGAATAGTTCAAGAAGTTGTTGAGTTTGCGTATTCACAAAACAATGCATTATCGTTCTACTCCGAGAGATTAAGTATGAATGGTATTAAAGATGACAACATATTAAAAGCATTGAAGGAAACCTTATCGTTGAACGATTACCCCAACACCAATCAACAGATTTTTGAAGATGAATTATTTTTAATGTGCCTATTCGCAGACGATAACACCGTTGAAAGATATGTTGAAAGGTTTCCCAATCTAACATTTAAAAGGTGGCATCCTTTTATTTTAAATGTATTGCAAGAAGACATATCAAAGTCCTTAGCAATCATCAAAGTGTTGGAGTATTTTAATGTTGATAAAAGTGAGGCCATTGCATTTGGGGATGGGGAGAACGACATTGATATGTTGGAATTGGTAGGGTTGGGAATTGCAATGGAGAATGGGCACGAGAAATTAAAAATGGTAGCAGACTTCGTGACTAAAAAATCCAATGAAGATGGTATCGCTTTTGCATTGGAAAAGTACGGAGTCATTTGAGGAGGATATTATGAGCAGGTTTGAAGAAGAGTATCTCAGAGTTACAATAGAGCAGTTTAGACATTTAAAAAAACGTGCTGAAGATGGAATGCAGCAATTATCTGATGACGAATTACACTGGAAACCTAGTGGCGAGTCTAATAATATTGCAATCATCATAAAGCATTTAAGCGGAAATATGCACTCCCGTTGGGTCAATTTTTTAACTACAGACGGTGAAAAACCTTATCGGGAAAGAGATATGGAGTTTGTTGATGGAAATGAATCTAAAGAGCATCTAATGCAAATTTGGGATGAAGGATGGAAATTACTTTTTAATACGATTGAAAACCTTAAAGCAGAGGATCTATTAAAAACCGTTACATTGAGACAACAACCTTTGAGTGCTTTTCAAGCAATTCAAACGGAAGTAGCTCATATTAGTTATCATGTAGGGCAGATTCTTTATATCGGAAAACAAATTAGGGATAAAGAATGGATAATCTTAAGTATTCCTAAAACCATTCGGAGGGATGGAAATGATTAAAGCAGCGATTTTCGACTTAGACGGGACATTGTTGGACCGAGACGAATCTGTCAAAAAGTTCATTGACCATCAATATGATAGGTTGCACAAGTTCGTAGGCCATATTCCAAGGGAGAGGTTTGCAGCAAGGTTCATCGAATTGGATAACCGCGGATATGTATGGAAAGATAAGGTTTATCAACAACTGGTCGATGAGTTTGAAATTTACGGTATAGCGTGGGATGAGTTGCTTCAGGATTATATTGACGAATTCAAGAATAACTGCGTCCCTTTTGCTAGTCTCATCGAAATGCTGGAGTCATTAAAAAGAAAAAACTTGAAGCTAGGGATGATTACGAATGGCAAAGGGCAGTTTCAGATGGACAATATAATAGCGCTTGGCATTGAAAAGTATTTTGACGCTATTTTAGTATCTGAGTGGGAAGGAATCAAAAAACCTGATTCGCAAATATTCAATAGAGCATTTAAGCAGCTAAATGTTTCGCCTAGCGAAAGCATATTTGTAGGGGACCATCCTGTAAATGACGTGGAAGCAGCTAAAAATGCCGGAATGATTGGGATTTGGAAAAAAGATTCTCAATGGAGTGCAGTGGATGCTGACTTTGTCATTGATGATTTGATGGACGTGCTTTTGCTTATAGAAAAGATAAGTATTGTGGAAGAACAGCATTCTTAAGAAAATAGACGATGGAAAACAATCTATCCATCGTCTTTTTGACATCCGTAAGCTCATTTCTTTTGGATAAGCCCAAAGCCAATTCCTGTAGGATCTACTAAATAGGCAAGGTAAAACTCATCAAACTCCATCTTATCTCTAACGACCATAGCGCCATTTTCTTTAGCTGTAGAAATTGCCTCATCAATAACATCTACTTCAATTTGTATACGTGTTCCATGTGGAAAATCATTTGGTCCTTTTCCAATTCCCCCGTTGATTCCATCATTTTCTTCAGAACCAGTCGAGACAGCCCAGTAATCCCAATGGGGTTCGGCAATCTCCCAGCCAAAAACAGTTGAATAAAATTCCGCCGCTTTTTCAGGTTCTTGACTACTTAACTCAAATCCAATTACGTTTCCTGTGTTTTTTTTCAAATTAATATTATCCCCTTTAGTTGAAATCACAATTTATATTGAGCGTAGCTTATTGACAATTATTTCAAATTTCCGTTATTTCTGCAAGTGTTCAGCGGGTTAAAGGTTAGTACAATTAAAACAAAAAGACCACCGGTTACGCGGTAGTCTTGTATTTTTAGTCAATTGATTTGTAGGATCTATTTAGTAGCTGCAATTCATGATCTGGAAGTTACGTTGTTCAGCAATGAAGAAGTCGGGCGTTAATACGTGTCGTTCGACGTTTTGCCGAACGGATTGTCTAAAATGACAAAAGGATGCAATCCTTTTCAGGAATTGCATCCATTCAGTCAAAAGCGTATTATTTCAAATCAAATTGCATTGGTTCAATGGCATATGGCTCCTGAACAAGGTCTAGCCAACCTTCTTCATCAATCATTTCATACACATTGACAATCGGGGTTATCGTAATGGACGTCGCATCCTCATGGAACTGAGTCGTTGTGATTCTTGGTCTACTGGTATAGTCTTTGAAGTCTTGGAAGTCCGTGCTGTGGCCAACGTCATGATAATAAATCATGTTATAGTCATTTCCCAAATCATCTTTCACGAGATATTCAATCTGAATACCGCGCCATTCTTCCTCTTCTGCTGCGGCTGTCCGTACGTCAACCATTTCTGAAAGATAAAGGGTTGTGGAAATAGGCGTTTCAGTCATTTTAGTCAGCGTTACATCAATACCATTGGCCTTTGAAGTAATACCAGCGTCCGCAAATCTTTTCGTCTTACTATCGAGAGCTTGCAAGTTAAGTTGGAAGCTCCATTCTCCCGGGAATTCATCATTGACGTTTGACAAGTTCAGAATGCTGCTACCATCCCAAGTTGCATTGATCTCATCTGGTTTAGGACCTTGAATCAGCTGATAGATAAAGAGCCCGGCGTATTCATGATCATTGATCTTTTTTGTAATGTACTTCGAGTATGATCCATAATGTTCATATTCGTTTCCAAATTCTTTTGCATGAAAGCTTCCTTCCATTACCGGTCTTTCCCCTAAGTCATGTTCACTTTCAATTGTATAAGCAATTGCAATATTTTCACCATCATACACTGCATCTGTTACTGTAACAGCAATGCCGTTGCTCTCTTTCGTCACACCAATATCCGTTGCAAACGAGTCGAATTTCTCGAAAACATAATCATCATGGTCAACAAACTGCTCGAAGAAATTCCCGACAATCGGCAGTTTCGCAGCAAGAGCCGGAAAAGCAGCGCTGAACGTTATCCCTGAAGCGATGAAAAAGGCGGCCGCGACTGATAGATTCCTTGGTATATGATTTTTCTTCTTTCTACCTCTCATGACCGCCCGTTTAATGCGCGCCTTTTCAAGGTCAGTGACGTCCATGGGCTGAACGTCCGTATCGAAACTCACTTTATGCCTGTTAAATTGTCTATAAAGTCTTTTCAAGTCAAAGCCCCTCCTAATTCTTGCAATCTTTTTTTTCCGCGATACAGTCGATTGTCAACTGATGCTTTAGTTAGGCCGAGGTTGTCGGCGATTTCTTTGTTTCCCATGTTTAAAAAGTACTTCATTGTAAAAATATCCCGGTCGACTTGTCGCAATTTTGCCATCATGCGCAGCAGTTCCTCGGTCGATGCTCGTAGGAGAAATTCTTCTTCAGCGGACTGCACGATCATTATATCTGCCTCGAATTCCGCGGCAATTGGTTGATTACCTAACTTCCGTTGCGCATCAATCGCCTTGAATTTTGCAATGGTGCAAATCCATTTCCTAAAGTCCTCCTGCTCCCCTGAAAATTGTTTGGCATTTTCAAAGGCACCCAGGAATGTATCACTGATGCACTCTTCAATGACTTGGGAATCGTTGTAGGATTGCAATGAATTATAGATGATGGCTTTTACAATCCCGCTATATTCATCGATGACAAACTCCAAAGCAGCTTCTTTTCCCTTTTTGAAATGCTTTATAAAGTTTCCAGGTGTAATCTTCATACCAACAACTCCTTCGTGTCCCGTAAAGGCCTTTACACTAAATACATCGTATCAAACTGAGAATGTTCTCATATTATTAATTTACCTCTGTGGAAGTTGATTAATTGGAGGCAAGACAGTAATGGTCATGTGGAAATTTTAAAATTATTGGACAAGTAAAAATGCAAAGGGCACAATTAGAAGAGATACTAAGCATACAAAAGGGGGAAATACCGATGCAAAGCAAGCCGAAAATCATGATCCTAGGAACATTTCACATGGGCACCACTTTGGACATGATTGAAATAGAAAAGGACAGTATGCTTTCGAGACAAAGACAGAAAGAGATTGAAGAGGTAGTGGATCGACTAAAAGATTTCGAGCCTACAAAAATCGCTTTGGAAGTTGAGAAGAAGAAAAATGGTCCCATCAATGAGGAATTCACTGGCTTTTTAAAGGGAGAATATCAGTTGCAAGAGAACGAAATCGATCAGATCGGATACAGACTGGCAAAAGAGATGGGACATCAGGAAGTTTACGCGGTGGATTGGATGGAGCAAGGTGCTTGTCAGAGAGAAATCAATGAAGTTGCTGAATGGGCGAAAGAGCATCAGCCTGAATTATATGAAGAAATTTTTTGTCCATTTTACCAACTTGAGCTTACCATGGCCGGCAAAAGTGTCAAAGATCTACTCCTTTATCACAATCAGCCGGAAGTAGTCGATCAAACTCATCACAGCTATGTAAATATGGCGCGCATCAAAGACACTGAGCAATATGTCGGTATGGACTGGCTGATCTGGTGGTATCAACGAAATCTTATCCTCTTTTCAAACCTATCGGATTTGGCCACGTCCCCTGACGACCGAATTCTTTTCCTTGTCGGCGGCTCACATGTCAGGATTGTCGAGAACTTCGTGAAGGAGAGCGGATTTTTCGAAACCGTGCCCGTACAGTCTTATTTACAGTAATCAAAAAACAATCGCATCCGTCAATTGGATGCGATTGTTTGTGTTCCAATCATGTGAAACTCTTTCCAATCATGAATTTCATATGTAGGCTTAGCCAAGCCGTAATTCTCTTTTCGTTTCGGATTGTACCAGCACGTATCGATGCCAAAGTTGTTGCCGCCGCGAATGTCCGACGAAAGCGAGTCTCCGACCATCAGGACACGTGACTTGTCTTTGATTTTCAGCTGATTAAATACATGCTCAAAAATCTCGGGTTGAGGTTTCTGGAAACCAATCTCCTCGGATGTAAAAATCGCTTCGAATGTATCAGATAAACTGGAAGCAGCAATACGAGCCAATTGAACTTCTTTAAAGCCGTTCGTCAATACCGCAATCCTTGCGCCTTTCAGGGAATGAAGCATTGATGATACTCCGTCGATCAAGTGGACTTCCTTCCCTAAGTTATCAAGATACAATTGGCCGAATTGCTCTGCATCCATTTCAAGGCCATGTTCAAGGAATAACCGTCTGAAACGCTCAGTTTTCAACTCCGCAAGCGTTATTCGGCCTTGCTCCAAATCCTCCCAAAGTACCGTGCTAACTGCTCGGTACGTATCCCTAAAATCTGCTAATGCATTCGGTAATCCGTGTGTAGTGAACACATTCGTAAACGCATGTTTTTCTGTCTCCCCAAAATCCATTAACGTATCATCCAAATCGAATAAAAACACATCGTATTTCATTCTCACATCTCCTGACTTACATAAAGCTATGTCTCCAGTATAACACCTTGTTTTGGTGCCTGTGCAGCAAGCAATTCAGATTATGCACTATAATTGCATAAGAAAACTACAATACCCAATATCTAATGAGTTGGAAGGCTCCCTTTTAGTAAATTTATTCGCGGATTCAAATTTTCATAAATGCACTTTACACAGGCACCTAATCCAAGCCGGAGTGACAATTCCTCCAATCCGAACAAAATTGTAAGATTGGGCGACGTTTTTGTTCGTTACATCGATGGAGGGCAACCATGTTGCACGGTATGATGAAGACAAATGAAAACAGCTATATGGGGGAGGTATATGATGGATATCGTAGTCCAGGCAACAGGTATTCAAAAAATATATGGGACAAAGAAGAATTTGGTTTCTGTGCTTGAAGGGGTCGATGTGAGCATTCATGAAGGAGAGTTTGTCGGCATAATGGGGCCTTCTGGAGCGGGTAAAACGACGTTGCTTAATATTTTGGCTACAATCGATAAACCGACTTCGGGAAGTGTGCGCATTAACGATACAGAAATCACTACATTGCGCGATGAACCATTGTCTGAGTTTAGGCGTACTAACTTAGGTTTTGTTTTCCAAGATTATAATTTGCTTGATTCGTTGACGATTCGGGAAAATATTATGCTGCCATTAACGTTTTCGAACAAAATGGATTTGACGACAGATTTGAAAGTAGAAGAGATTGCAGGAAAATTAGGCATCCAATCAATTCTAAATCGTTATCCGTATGAAACGTCCGGCGGTCAAAAGCAACGGACTGCCGCGGCACGGGCGATCGTCCATAATCCGAAACTTGTATTGGCGGATGAACCGACCGGGGCTTTAGATTCAAAGTCATCAATGGATTTGTTGTCAGCATTTCAATTGATGAATCAAGAATATGAGACGACTATTTTATTGGTGACGCATGATGCTTTTGCAGCAAGTTATTGCGATCGCGTCCTCTTCATGAAAGACGGTAGGTTGTTTACCGAGATAGTGAAGGGAGATAAGGACCGAAAATGGTTTTTTGATCAACTGGTAACAACGTTGTCATCTTTAGGGGGCGGTCGTTATGACATTATATGATGTCGTCCTTAAGAATTTAAAATACAATATTCGCAAATACTTTCTTTATATTGCGTCTTTAATATTTAGTGTCCTCATTTATTTCACTTTCGTTTCATTGCAATACAATGAGCAAATTGGCGAAGCGTTTGGACGGGAAGATAAGATGGGTCCTCTATTGACAGGGGTATCCGTCATATTATCTTTGTTTATCATGATATTTGTATGGTATTCTAATACGTTTTTCATAACGAACCGGAAGCAAGAAATTGGGCTTTATTCATTAGTTGGCGGTACAAAAAAGGAAATCGGCCGAATGCTGTTCTATGAGAATATGTCATTAAGCCTTTTGGCGTTAGGGATAGGAATTGGGCTTGGGCAATTGTTCTCGACATTATTCAGTATGGTCTTGCTCAAAATAATGGGAATTTCCTTAATTGTCCAATTTTCAATGAATCCGGTCGCCATTGTCCAGACCGTAATCGTTTTTTTATTTATTATGATGATTGCTTCTCTTCAAGGATATTTTCTTGCATATCGCTTTGAACTAATCGAACTCTTTCAAGCAAAACATAAGATGCAAAAACAGTGGAAACCGTCTTATTTGCTTGCGTTGCTTGCAATTGCGCTTATCGGGTTTGGTGATTGGAGCCTTTTACATGCATACAAATCAACGAGCTGGTCAGAGCATTTTGGTAGAAACTTTACTACAGTTCTCATAGTTTTAGTAATAGGATCTTATTTATTATTCCATTCAGGCACTAGCTTCTTTGTCCACCTTTGGCAAAAAAGAAAAAAAGTCTACTACCATTGGAAGAACTTATTAACTTTGACCCAATTGAAAAGCCGTCTTCGTAGCAATGGGTTGCTGTTGACTGTTATCTCGATCTTGAATGGCATGACGCTCGTTGCGTTTGGATTTGCTTATACAATTTACTTTAATACATTGCAAACGTTGGAAGATCATGTGCCTTATAGTTACCAGTTTGACGTGCAGTCAAGCTCTGTCGATGAAGAAATGACAAAGATTTTATCTATAGACGAGAAGCATCCGGTCATTTTTGATGAGACATTTGAATATGCGATGGTTCCAGGAACGGCAGGCGGACTGGAATCAGTGCCAGGCGGCTATTTGTATTACGATGACTCCTTTGCAGTGCTGCCAGTCTCAACATACAATTTGCTTGCCGAAAAGCTTGGACGTCTACCGATTGCTTCTATCGAAGATGGCGAGGCAGTGATGGCAGGCCGGAATTTTATCGGTTCGCAACAGAAAGATGAAAATGTCGGCAGTACGTTGACACTTATGAGCGTAGAAGGTGAGATGCCAATTCGTGTAGTTGGTAATAAGGTGGAGTCTTTATTTTCGTATGATGTACAGCCTTCCGTATTAATCGTGAGCGATGGGGTGTATGAGCAGTTATATAGAGGGGCGCCAGTACATGGAACACGGGTTATAAAAATTGATGATCACAAGGAATCTGCCAGTTTGACTAAAGATTTGAAAGTCGTATATGAGCGGGAAGAGGAGCAAACAACAGGATTCGAGCCAAACAAAGGCTTTTACAGTTTCTCGGAAAGCTTTGAAGCTGCACAATCCATATATGGCCTGCTTATTTTTGTGTTCGGATTTATGGGACTCGTCTTTTTAGTAGCGACTGGCAGTGTCATCTATTTTAAAACATTAACAGAAGCGGCAGAGGATCGAAGACGGTATGAGATTTTACGTAAAATTGGGTTGAGCCGGAGGAAGGTGAAGAAGTTAATTGCAAGACAGACATTTCTTTTATTCCTTCTGCCTCTCATCGTCGGTATCGCACATAGTAGTATGATACTGACTGCATTATCAAACGTAATGGATATCAATTTCTTATATCCTGTTTCAATTAGTGTCGCTATATATACATGTTTGTACGGCCTTTATTATAAGTTGACAGTAGAGACTGCAAATAAACTTGTGAATTCGTAAACGGGAAAGGCTTGCCTTTCCCGTTTTACATGACAGTTGAATAATAACCATCGCTTTTACGGAAATGAATTGTTACAGCTGTATTTACACCTTCTGTAGAAGTAATTGTTACGTTATGGCCTATTTTGTCCATAATTTTTTTGGCAATATATAAACCGACTCCGGTTGATTTCCGGTTAACTCGTCCGTTTGTCCCCGTAAATCCTAATTGAAAGACTCGACTAATATCATGTTGCGGGATGCCGATGCCCTCGTCAAGGATTACTAATCTTATTTCTTCTATGTCTTCATCTGAATAGATTGTGATCTTGCCACCGTCATTGGAGTATTTCAATGCGTTTGAAATGAACTCCGAAAGACTGTATGCAAGCCATTTGGAATCCGTTTCCACAACTAATGGCTCCACACGAATGGAAATTTTTATCTTTCTTCGGATAAACTCCTTTGCGAATTGTTTCACGACAGAACGGATGACAGCATCGAGCCCCGTTTTGCTAATGACATAATCCCGTGCGAAATGATCAGTCCTTGTAAAATAAAGTGCCTGGTCGACACTTCGCTCAATGCGCGAAATTTCCTCCGAAATGCTTTCATTGTCCGGATTTTCCTTTGCTTGCTCTAAAATTAACTTACTGATCGCAATTGGTGTTTTAATGTCATGAAACCAAGTCGTCATGAATTCCATTGATTCCTTCTTATCACGGACGATTGAAGTCAATTGCTGCTGATGTGCATCATTTACAGATTGGAATAGTTCCCAATACAAGTGCTGCTCATATGTTTTTGGATCGTCAATGCCATCCCGTATGAATATTCCATTGCTCCAACGAGAAGAAAAAGCTTTATATTGCTTTGATATGAAATAAAAATCAATTAATAAAAATGAAATGAAGAAAAAAAGCGCGATTGCATGAATGTAAACAAGGTTGGAAAAATGGACAGACATTGTCGGCTCGATGTAGAGCATAATCGTTATGAATGACATAACTGCTATATACAACACTATTAATCGCTTTTGGAAGCCGATATATTGGCGAAAAGATGCGCTCATGAGAGTACGTATCCTTGGCCTTTTTTCGTTTGGATATATCCATCCATTCCATGCTCACTCAACTTTCGGCGCAGCCGATTAATATTGACGGTTAATGTGTTGTCATCGATGAAATTTTCATCTTCCCATAAGGCTACCATGAGCTCATCTCGCTGGACGATTTCGTTTTTACGTTCAAGAAGAATGCATAGAATCCGAAACTCGTTTTTCGTCAGTTCAATTTCGCCGTCTGGACTGGAGAGAACGGCCCTTTTTACATGCAATGTCAAATCGCGGTGTGAAAGTATATCCATATCTATTTGTTGGTATGTATAGGAACGCCTTAATAGTGCATGGATTTTCGTCAACAGCATTTCCATGGAGAAAGGCTTTTGGATAAAGTCATCCCCGCCCATATTAAGCGCCATCATCATGTCCATCGTTTCTGTGCGCGACGAAAGAAACACAATCGGAATATTTGAATGCCGGCGAATCCTTTCGCACCAATAAAACCCATTCATATAGGGCAGATTAATGTCGAGAAGGATTAGATGTGGTTGCACCGTCAAGTACAATTCTTCCACATTTCGGAAATCCTCTGCAACATGCACGTCATACCCCCAGTTTCGCAATTCAGTAGCGATTATTGAACAGATTTTCATTTCATCCTCTACAATCAGAACAGTAAACATATCCAATCCCCCTATGTTTGAAATGAGAGAGAGAAGAGGATGCACGAGCAGAGCAAACCTCCGTTATCCTGATTGTATCACACGAAATAGCAGGAAAAGTATGGTGACGAAAATGTAAGTTTACCTTGGAGGCAATCGCTACCAACAGGTGCCTGTGCGGCAAACAATTCAGATTATGCACTACAATTGCATAAGGAAAAAGCAAAACCCACTCATTCTGGAGTTTTTTTAAAAAAGTTAATATTAATTCATGCAATTGAATAGTCATAATTGCACCTTACACAGGCACCCTAAAAGGCACTCCAAACAGGTAGTAAACAATTTTGCATATAGGGGCATTCTGACAAAAGATTGTGATATAATATATGAGGTTATTATTGAACAGAAAAGGTGTGTTCCTAGATCGCGTCTTGTCTTGTTGTGACGCCTTAGAAGGAGCGTCTACATCCTTTCTGCAAATTCAGGGTATAAGGATGATAAAAATGAGCAACGGAGAAACAAAAACAGACGTCATCTTAATTGGCGCCGGAATCATGAGTGCAACTTTGGGGACAATGTTGAAGGAATTGGCACCGGACTGGAAAATTACAGTGTTTGAGAAGCTTCCGGGCGCAGGAGAAGAAAGTTCCAATGAATGGAACAATGCGGGGACAGGACATGCCGCACTGTGCGAGCTCAACTACACGAATGAAAAACCAGACGGAACTTTAGATATTAGCAAGGCGATTAAGGTCAATGAACAATTCCAGCTTTCTATGCAGTTTTGGTCCTATCTAGTGAACAATCAATTGATTAGCAACCCAGAAGACTTTATTATGCCACTTCCTCATATGAGCTACGTGTATGGCGAAGATAACGTGAAGTTTTTGAAAAAACGATTTGAAGCGCTTTCCAATAATCCACTGTTCGAAGGAATGGAGTTTTCCGATAATCCGGAGAAACTGAAAGAATGGCTGCCTCTCATGATGAAAGGCCGGACTGTGAATGAACCGCTTGCAGCGACAAAGATTGATACAGGAACAGACGTCAACTTTGGCGCGCTGACTCGCATGTTATTCGATCATTTGAAGAATAAGAATGTAGATATAAACTATAATCATAGCGTAAACCAATTGAACCGCACGGCCGATGGGTCGTGGGAAGTGAAAGTGAAAAATCTCGATAGTGGAGCGGTTGAACGCCATACTGCGAAGTTTGTCTTTATTGGTGCCGGCGGTGGAAGCTTGCATCTACTGCAAAAGTCAGGTATCCCTGAAGGAAAACATATCGGAGGATTCCCAGTGAGCGGGCTCTTTTTAGTGTGCAAAAATCCGGAGATTGTCGAGCAGCATCATGCGAAAGTATACGGCAAGGCTTCAGTAGGTGCACCTCCTATGTCAGTTCCGCATCTAGATACGAGATATATTGATAATCAAAAATCATTGCTGTTTGGACCGTTCGCTGGATTTTCACCGAAGTTCCTGAAAACAGGCTCCAATATGGATTTAATTACTTCTGTGAAACCGAGCAACGTCTTTACGATGCTGGCGGCCGGCGCGAAAGAAATGTCTTTGACAAAATACTTGATCCAGCAACTGATGTTATCGAAGGAACAGCGGATAGAAGAATTGCGCAGCTTCATCCCGACCGCTAAGAGTGGGGATTGGGATATTATTGTAGCCGGCCAACGCGTTCAAGTCATTAAAGACACGGAAGCGGGCGGCAAAGGGACGCTTCAGTTCGGTACCGAAGTCGTCAATGCATCTGATGGCTCGATCGCCGCATTGCTCGGCGCTTCACCGGGAGCTTCCACAGCAGTTCACGTCATGCTTGAAATAATTAATAGATGTTTCCCGCAACATGCAAAAGAGTGGGAGCCGAAAATTAAAGAAATGATTCCATCTTATGGCGTGTCGCTCGTCAATAACCCAGACCTTCTGAAGGAGGTCCATGCATCAACCGCGCAGGCGCTCGGACTGGTTGCAGACGTACCAGAATCGTCGAACGAAGAAACAGAGCCGTTGGAAGAGGAATCTGTCGTTGTGGAAACTGGGGAGACGGAGCAAGATACAGCCTTAGGAGTAGACCGCGAAGTACCGAACGTAGATGATACATTGATCGTAGAAGAGGATCCAAATAAAAAAGAGTAACATAAAAAAGCTGACTCAGCGTAATCATGCCGCAGTCAGCTTTTTGCATATTAAAATGTATAGCGGGCCACTTGTTCACCGCTAATAATGAATCCATCTACTTCTTGAAACCCCATTTTTTCGTATATGCGTTTTGCATGTTCATTCATCGGTTCATAAGAAAGCGTGATCGTTTGATGCCGCTCTTCTTTAATCGCTTTAACATCATCAATTACTAGTTGGATTGCTGCTTTCCCGTACCCTTTTCCTTGATGTTTTTGATCGATCATCATACGGTACATCCAATATTCATAATCGTCTTCATCAATTCCGTAAAGCGCAAAACCGATCATTTCCTCGCCAAGATAGATTCCTTTGGCGTGGAAGTTTTCAAGAAAATTTAACTGTGCGAGCGACACCGCGTTTGACGCGACAAAATTCACTTGGTCTTCCCGTACGCGCAACGATATAGCTTTCAACCAATTGTCTTTCGTGATCGTTTCTAAATGCAGCATGAGAATCTCCCCTTTTCCTAAATTATAGTCGAAGATCTAGTAGTCTTAAAAGCTAATTATTTAAAAAAAGGCACTATTTTCATTTGAATTCACAGGTATTAATTTTGGAAATCATAACACTTTTATATAATCCGATAAAATGACATGCTAGGTAGATTAGGCTATAATAGTAAGCGTCGCAATCACCCTGAAAGGGGATTTTTTTATGATTACATTACATAATGTGAGTAAAAGTTTCTTGCATTTTCAGGCTATTCAATCAATCTCCTTATCGATAGGAAAAGGGGAGATCCATGGAGTCATCGGGACAAGTGGCGCAGGTAAATCAACGCTCCTGCGACTGATGAATTTATTGGAAATTCCGGACGAAGGGGAAGTGGAGGTCAATGGTCAAACGTTGACTAAATTGAACGGCAAACAACTCCGGCATGCAAGAAAATCTATTGGTATGATTTTTCAACACTTCAATTTGGTCGCGAATAAAACAGTGTATAAAAACGTTGCAGCATCGTTGGAACTGGCCAAATTTCCGAGAAAAGGGCGCCGTGCCCGTGTGGAGGAATGTCTTCAGTTTGTCGGCCTTGCGAGTTACATAGATAAATACCCCGCCCAATTGAGTGGGGGTCAGAAGCAACGTGTGGCGATAGCCAGGGCATTGGCGAACAATCCGCAAGTATTATTGTGTGACGAACCGACATCATCACTTGATCCGAACACAACCGCGGAAATATTAAGCGTGTTGGAAAACATCAATCGGAGCTTCGGAGTGACGATCGTCATTGTCAGCCATGAGATGGAAGTGATCAAAAGCATTTGCAACCGTGTCACTGTCATGGATCATGGCAAGGTCTACGATACCGTATCCATCAAGCCAAAAGGGATCGGGATGGCAGAAAACAGCCCTAGTTTCTTTGTGGAGCGGCTTACAAAGGACGGTGAAACGGGTCATGCCTGACATTCTACTTCAATATGAAGCCGAAATTTGGCAGTCGATCGGAGAGACCTTCTTCATGGTTGGCGTTTCGATTGCCGCAGCCGTTTTAGTCGGGCTTCCAGTTGGCACATTGCTCTTTCTATGCAGGAAAGGGCAGATTTATGAGAACCGGGTTATCTTTTCAGTACTGAATTTAGTAGTAAATATCATTCGATCTTTTCCGTTTCTATTATTAGTCGTATTCCTTATCCCATTCACAAGGATGCTTATCGGGACAGCTATTGGGACGACAGCCGCCACTGTGCCATTATCAATCATCGCTATTGCGCATTATTCCCGACTCGTTGAACAATCGTTGCTCGACGTGCCAAAAGGCGTAATAGAGGCTGCAATTGCTATGGGTGCTTCTGTTAGGCAAGTTATCTTTAAATTTCTATTCGTCGAAGCTCGCTCCGGACTCGTGTTAGGATTAACGACGTCGATCATCAGTTTCATTTCGTATTCGACGATCATGGGAGTTGTTGGTGGCGGCGGTATCGGAGACTTTGCGATCCGGTATGGTTATCAGCAATTCAAAACAGATTTAATGATGTACATGATTATCATAATGGTCATACTGGTGCAGTTCATCCAATTTACCGGAACGACTGTATCAAGAATGATAGATAAACGATAACAGGAGGAAACAACATGAGAAAGCTATTAATGCTAACAACAATGCTAATCGTTTTATTAGCAGGGTGCAGCAAGGATAAAGAAGAGGTAGACAATGCGAAGGTGCAGGAGACCGATGAAGAAGTGACGTTGAAAGTCGCTTCATTGATTCCGCCAATGACGGAAATCCTTGAGCTCGTGAAACCGAAGCTTGCTGAGGAAGGAATCGATTTGGAAGTTGTTGTACTAGGTGATAATGTCCAACCAAACAGTGCGCTTGCAGCGAAAGAAGTGGATGCGAACTTCTTCCAACATGTGCCGTACATGGAGGAATTCAACCGAAATAATGATGCGAACCTCGTTCCGATTACGCCAATCTATTTTGCAAATTATGGTGTATATTCGAAGGACTTTGCTTCAATTGATGAACTGCCTGAAAGCTCCGTCATTGCAATGGCGAATGATGTTTCCAACATTGACCGTTCGTTGTCATTGCTTGCTCAACATGAGGTCATTACATTAGGCGAAAAAACAGACACGTATTATACGCAAGCGGATATTACCGACAATCCGAAAAACTATAAGTTCGAGGAAGTCGATTTGCTAATGCTTGCGCGTATGTACGATGATGCTGATGCAGTCGTTATGACACCGGCATATGCTGCGCCACTTGGATTAACGCCGAAGAGCGATGCATTGCTTACAGAAGGAGTCGAAAATGACTTTGCAATCACGTTAGTAGCACGCGAAGACAACAAAGATTGGGAGCCGATTCAAAAGCTGGCTGACGCAATGACAAGCCCAGAAGTTCGCAAGTTTTTAGAAGAGAACTACGACGAAACTGCGATCCCTGCGTTTAAATAAAATAGGAGAAGAGCCATTCTAATGTGTTTATAACGTAGAATGGCTCTTTTTTTGCATAAAAAAGCCATGCCCGATGGAGTGCGGGCATGGCTTTTGTCGATCATCGTTTCATTTTGTCCTCTTCAACAATATGAGCTGGTTCGCTTTGCAAATAATACGCGCCTTTTGTCAGTATCGCGATGATGACTGTCAAAATAGCAGCGAGTACTGCGGCGAAAAACGCAGCTGTCGATTGGAGGAACAATCCCATATAGCCAAGTGCAGCGATTGTACCGATTACACTTGAAACGAGGAGAGAAACAACTCCGACAGGATTCCATTTATACAAGTATTCTTGTGTCGCAACATAATAATTTGGTCCGATTTTCAACCATTTTTTTACGACTAGCGCATCCGTTACCAAGATGGAAGTCCATGCAAACAGGAAGACACCTTGGAATGTCATGACCGTAGCAAGATGGTCTACAATGCCGCCAAGCATTAACACAATTGCTGTCAGTGCGGAGACAACAACCCAAAAGCGTCGGCCAGGGGTGAAACGGAAGATATTTTCAAAGAAGTTTGATAAGGAGAGTGAACTACTATAAATATTTGTGACATTAATACGCAATTGCGTCAACATAGTAAATAAAGCGCCGCCGATTCCGAGCAGCAACACAATATAAACGCCTGGATCCGATTCCAAATAACGGACACCGAACCAGATACCTAATCCTCCCATAACGCCATAACAAAAAATTTGAGGAATGAACCCGATTGCTAAAGATCCAACTTTAATATCTTTAGGGCGTAAAAAACGGGCATAATCAGAAGCGAGAAGAGCGGTCAAGCCCATAATCCCATTATGCATACCGATACAGAACAGCAGCGCGGTTCCGCCAAGCTGTACTCCTTCGGGCATATAAGAGAAAACTGGACCCGTATAGATAGCGGGTTTGATGAATGAAACAACAATGGCAGCGAGCAAAAAGAGGATGAAAATCGGTAATGACCATTTCTGCAGCTTGTCCAGTTGTTTTATTCCAAACCAATTTAGAGGAATAACAATGAGTCCAAATACGAGGATTAAAACCCATTTAGGAAGGGAAGGTAGAAAATGATGTACAGCTGATATGAGAATCAGGCCTTCAAAAGCACAATACATAATAAAATTCGATGCGTAAATGAGTGAGGTCAAAGATGCTCCAATATAACCGAAGCCGCCGCCCCTCGACAACAGGTTTACATTCATGCCCGACTTCGCGGACAAATACACAATGACTGTACCGAGTATGCCTGCTACGATGATTGCGTAGCCAGCGGAAATAAGGGCATTAGGAGCCCCGAATTGGAGTGCCATCACACTTCCCATTTGAAAGTAGAAAATAGCTGTTGCTATCCCAAACGTAATGTTCGTAATGCTAAGCCAGCCAGCCTTTCGTTCCTCGCGAGGTACACGGTCCAAGGAATAATCCCGGACAACCTCTTCCTTAATATCGTCTTGCACAGTGGTTTGTTCTATTGACAATACATTTCAGCTCCTTATGTGTAAAGCACCTACTCCTTCTGCCTATAGGCATAATATTTTTCAAACTTCTTTTATTAATGCGCACCACTCCATTTTATCAAAAAGTAATAAAAAATACAAGTATTTCGCCTGGCGTAATTTTAAAATAAACACATTATTTTCAATTGAAACTAGAAATGGTCTTTGCTAAAACACTATAGAATGTCGAAAATTATTTTAATGAACGGATGATAAAGAACGCCATCGATCCAAATAAGACAATGAGAAAAATAGGCAAGAAGGCGATGCCGAGAGAATCTGCGTTACCTAAAGCGACTTGCTCCGTTTTGAACGTTAGAAATACGAAAAGCAGAACACATTCATTTTTCATCACATTCAACAATAGTCGTGAATTCTTATATTGGAACTCAATATTGTTTTCATTCAGCTTTATATAATTATGCCATTCGGGATGCTTCTCTAAAAACGACATGAAAAAAGCTAAGAGGGCAGCAATGACAGGCAGTAAAATAAGCTCCCATTTTGATCCCCACCGATCAATTTCTCCTGCGCCGTTATAGTGGGCAGGAACTTGATCGGGAAGTTGACTCCAAATGACAATTGTGTAGACGATGCCAGCCAAATAAACAATCAAAGTTATAATGTCCGAAATTTTTTCAAACAATGTTTTAGGGATGTTTAATACAGGCTTATTGTTCATGCTTCACACTCCTTTTATGCCTTCATTTACGAAAGGTTTGTCAGAAAGTTTCACCGCATTAGCCCTTGGTGATTTTTGGAGTTAATCAGTACGTATGAAAACCCTCCTATAGCAAATAATAAACTTAATTATTTACATGAGGAGGAGTATGAAATGGGAGCAGTTCGACGGATTGCATTGGCGCTGGTCATCATAGGAGCATTGAATTGGGGACTAATCGCGTTCTTCCAATTTGACTTGGTTGCATCTTTATTTGGCGGTCAGGATACATTTTTAGCGAGAGCAGTGTATGCTATTGTGGCACTTAGCGGATTGATTTGTTTAGGGATATTATTCAGACCGGATGAAGACAGGGAAGTCGCAACGACCCAGCGTCGCATATCCAACCCGGCTTTGAATACCGAGTTTGGGGAAGAGCCGGACTTCACGAAGGAACGGGAGATATCCGACAAAGAAGAACGATAAAATTGAGTGACAGTCGACCTACGAATGTGGGGGCTGTCACTCTTTTTTTTCTTCCTCTATGATTTCTTCGATTTTTTCCATTTGCTCCTGAACTTCCTCTTCCACGTCAGTCGTGGCGGGAATGAAAGGCTCCTCATTATAATCGATACGTTTCCCATAGCGCAGCATTTCATATAGGATCATACCGTTGTTCGGTTTGCCATTCACCGTGAACATCGGGACAATGTCTAACAGTACAAAGTAAAACACGTAAAAAATGAAGCGTTCAAAAAAGGTTCTGTAATCTTCCAAGAATCCATTTGCCAGCAACATGTTTATCGCAAGCGCCAATACAAGATTAATGAAAATGGGACCAGCGTAAATGCATATATACGCAAACTTGCCATCCCACTTCAGAGAATCAAAAGAAAACCAACTATACATATGATAATATTTCCGAATATCGACGATGCCAATTTTTTTAAAACGAGGACCCGAACCAACCGTCAATCTCGGATTTTTGACGCCAAAAATGGCACTCACAATCAAATAGCCGGATTCCCTAAGGAACGATACGACAGGCAGAATGATAAAAGCGGAAATGACCAGTGAAACTAAATCAGAAAGTCCAAACATGAAGTACACCTGCCTTAAATGACGAAATAGATCATCGATCATCCTTTTACTCATACCCGGGTGTATGGTGCGCAAACAATCATGGTACAGTTAAAATTATCCAAGGTAAACGATCAGGAAAGTGAAACCGTTTCATCATTTGCTTTGTCTAACAAGTAGGGAAGGAGGGCGGAGGGATGGAGAGGCAAAAACGGGATCAATTACTTTTAACTGCCATGAATTCCTATGGGGATTACTTGATGCGGCTTACATACGCGATCGTCAAAGATGAAAAGAAGGCGGAGGACATCGTGCAGGAAGTGTTCATCCGCTATTACTTAAACCTTGAGAAATTCGAAGGCCGCTCGTCCGTTAAAACGTATTTATACCGGATTGCCGTCAATGAGTGCCATAACTATTTCAAAAGCTGGGCATTTAGGAAAATGGAAATCTCAAACCTATTTGGCTTCATTATTATTCAGAGTTGTCCGTTTCGGAAATTGCACATGTGTTGGACTGTCCTGTAAACACTGTTAAAACACGGCTTGCGAGAGGAAGAAAACTGGCCCGCATAGCCTTAGAGGAGGGGAATGATTATGCATGAGCACTTACAAAAAAGCTTGGACCAATCAATTCCTGAACAGGTGAAGTTAAAGGATGAGCAAAAGCGGGCAATTGTGGAGGAAGCGCAACGCCGGCTAGAAAACAAATCGCCTTCCAGGGAGCCTGCATGGAAGCCGCTTATTACCGCGGTCGCGGTTGTCGGAATTGCCGGGTTCTTAGGGGTGCCGTACATTCAGCACGAGATGAGTGAACAAGCAATTGAAGAATCGATTCCTTCGGGCGCTCTTCAAAAAGTTTCCATACCTGGTGAAAATCTTTCGACTTTGATCACCGCGATTTACGTGGATGAAACGAAGGAAATGATTTACTCGGACGGGAAGAGAATTATCGCGTTTGACACCGAATCGAATGCAAAAGAGATTCTCGTAGATGGGGATGCGAATATATCAGGATATGAAGTCGCGGCAAATGAGAGATGGATCGTTTGGAAGCAGGACGACGTTGAGGGTTATTCCATTTTAAATCGGTTGAACGGGGAAATTCGAGACATTTCGGATGAATTACATGGCATGCAGATTGATGGGGATCAGCTGATCTATACGTCCGTGAATTACGGCAATGTCTGGCTCACTCGACTTGATTTAAAGACGCTTGAACAGACCCCACTACATGACAAGTTGCAAAAACGGCATGGCCATGAAGCGGTGAGTGAAGGAAAAATTGCCCTTGGGGATCCATATACAAAGTTTGACCCCAAACAAGTACCGTTTTCCGTATATGACCTGCAAACGAATCAAAAAATCGGTTCCTATGTCTTCCCATATGAAAATGCAAATAACCTTTCTATTTCCGGAAACAGGGTATTTGCTGAACTTTATAATAAAGAGGACATGGCCAGAGTTTTGGGTTATGTAGATTTAAAGGATGGACAGTTCCACACTGTGGAAACGCCGGAGTTTGTTTCGTACGCTGTTTATGGTGATGTACTTGCGCTTAGCACTCCAAAAAAAGGCTCCAATACTGTCGAGCTTTATAAAATCAAGAATAATAAAGCGTATGCTCTGCCGACGCTGGATCATATACAGGAACGCCTTGTAAGACCGCGATTCACGCCTGAAGGAGCATTAGTTGTTAACGTGGAAGGCGCAGATTTTTATTCGTTGTATGTTGTGGATGCAACTAAGTTGGATTGATTATGGGACGGAAGCTCGCAGGCTGTTGTCCTTCATTACAAGAAGGGATTGCTCTTTTTTTGTTGAATTAAGTATATGGATTTTATTCAACAATACCGTTGGCACTATGAAAGGGTTGGTACTGTGGATTTATTTAATACAATTAAGAAGGACAGGGAGTATTGGCTGGTTGATCAAGTGAAAGTAAAGGGAGTATCCGAGCTGGAATATAGAGATGCTTTTAGAAGTTTGCTTGATGATTGGCGGGAAGAGCAAATTGGTTATTTGTCTCTATTAATGGATGCCAAGCACGAGGAATGGCTGTTGGAGCAGGGCTTTCGTAGAATTTCAACAATCGTTGAATATACCCGGGCGTTGGATGCAAGTTTTACGGAAGCGCCTGAAATTACTAGAGAAGCGCTAGCTGATGGCGAAATGGCAGATTCGGATTTTGCGGAGCTATACGAGCGTTGCCGTAGTGGAACTGCAAATAAAAATAAGCTGTTCACAATCGAGCAGGTGATGGAATCTCTCGAAAATGAACTTGGTCCTGGCTGGAGAGCATCTTGTTTCATCTTTCGAAAATTAGGCGAGCCGATCGGATTGAGTATCCCGATTATCGAGGAAGGAACGGTCGATGAGGGGCGCCTGTTTTATTTCGGTGTTGTTCCTGAGTGGAGAGGGAAAGGGTATGGAACCGTGTTTCACCGGATTTCGCTCAATTTGCTTCAGAAAATCGGTGCCACAACTTATGTCGGGAGCACGGACGAAGCGAATCGGCATATGATTCGTATTTTTGAACAGAATGGCTGTCGGTTGCGGGATCGGAAAGGGATTTATCGGATTGATAGGTGAGGGAGATAGGGTCAAGGGCTTAATTAATTGTATAAGGGCTCCATTATTCCTCAAAGACCATTCAATGAATAAATGACGGCCCACCTCACCTATTGTACGATAAGAAAAAGGGGGAATTTTCATGATACATATTGGGATCATCGGGTTAGGCGCAATCGGTCAACGGTTGATCAAGCAATTTACGGAGCATGACAAAGTCACGATTATTGCAGTTTGCGACCGGAATGAATCACTTGCAAAGGAAACATCTGAACAACTAGGCAATGTACAAGCCTATACGGATTATAAACAGCTGCTTGCCAACACAGAGGTGGATCTTGTATACGTGGCGGTGCCGCCAAAATTCCACCATGCTATCGTGATGGATGCCATTCAGGCGAAAAAGCATATCCTTTGTGAAAAACCATTGGCGAACTCGTTGGAAGAGGCAAGGGAGATGGTGGATGCGGCGAAAGAAGCGGGCATCGTGCACGCCATGAACTTCCCACTTAACTATGGCCAAGCGGCAACAAAATTCGCAGAGTTAATGAACGAAAACTACATAGGAAAGCTGCGACGTTTACAACTTTCCATGCATTTTCCAGAATGGCCGCGTGCTTGGCAGAAAAATGAATGGGTCGGCGGGAGAGAGCAAGGTGGTTTTGTCCTCGAAGTCGGCGTCCATTTCATCCAGCAAACGCTAAAATTATTCGGCGAACTCCACAATATCCAAACACGTTTGGAATTTCCTGAAGACCCGACGCTATGCGAGACGGGCATCATCGCTACTGCAGAACTTGCAGACGGCACGCCTGTTTTGATTGAAGGAATAAGCGGACAAGCTGGGAAGGAGCATATTGGGTTTATTGCATATGGAACAGAGGGCGTCCTAACGCTGGAAAATTGGGGCGAGCTTCGGGGAGGGAAAACGGGTGACAATATGGAACCAATCTCTCTTGAAGTTGCTGTTCACCCGCGTTTAATTGACGAGTTAGTAAAGGTAGTGTATGGGCAAGAAGCAGATTTATATGATTTCGAAGTTGGCTATCAAGCGCAGAAGGTATTAGAGGAATTAAGAAAAGAAAAGTAGAGGGGGCTGATCCCTCTACTTTTCTATCTCATATTATAACGAAAAGAGAACAGCAGAATTCGCAAAAGAATTTGATAAACGTTCAAAACCCCTTAACTGCTTTGCATAGGTTAAGGGGTCCACATTAATGGTACTTGTCCGACGGGGTAGCCATCACTTGAATAATGGACCCGATTTTACGGACATTTATAGACAGTTCTTCAATAGCGCCTTTGCTGTCGGGGAATTTTATGTTGACTATGCCTTCTGAAACGCCTTTAATCGTAAACTTGTTGGAATTCTTTTCTCGTGTCACGCTGGCAATCTTTCCGCTGCCTTCAGGAAGGACGTGTTTGCCTATCTCACTTGACGTGCCGCCGAGGTCGATTGTTACTTCCGGTTGTTCTTTTGCCGTTTGGATGAATAAATTGAAAGAGGATTCATGAACCGCAGCCGAAACACCAAAGCGGACGACCTTTCCGTTTTCATAATGTACGGTCGCAATGTATTCTCCAGGATCATCAATGGAGAAACAGGAGGACACAGCTTGGGTGACCGCGTAGTTACATGACGTAAGCTTCACTTCCTCTTGTAGCATCGCACCTTCCATCGTGGCGAGTGAAACCTTTTTCACCTTATCTGTTCCTGTATTCAGGCTGACCTCAGTTGTATTAATGTCATCCGATTGCTCGAGTATCGCTTTCCATTCCCCGTCTTCTTGCTTCACATGAACGTAAAATTTCTGGTACTCCTCATGCGACTCCTCTCCCGTAACAGGATCTTTTGTTTGCCCAATTAATGAAAGAGTGGCTGTCCCTTCGCGCAATGGAATGATTTGAATTTCCCTCCATACGGAACGCTCACTTGGAATTGAATGGATGACATCACCTATCTGATCGTAGCTTGAATACGAATAGAAGGAATCCCATCCATAATCCGCCGCTTTCAACGTAATCGTCGACTCTTTCACTTTCTCTGTCTTGATGATAAGTACTGCAGCCTGTGCCCTGGAAATCGGGGCATTCGGGCTGAAAGTTGTCGGAGATGTGCCCGATGTGATGCCCATCTTGTATAGAATATTAATCGTCGTTTGGTGGCTCGCGAGTCTTTGTGTATCAATGAATGGATTTTCACTATTACTGAAGGAATATGGCGGTAGTCCGAAAGCTTTCACGAGAATGGAAGCCATTTGCGCCCGTGTAATTGAGTCATTTGGCCCGAATCTTCCATCCCCATACCCATTGATGATACCTGCATTGGCAAGCGCGGCAATTGCCCCATAATTCCACTGCGATTGTGACACGTCCTTGAATTCAGGGTCTTTCACATTTTTTGTATCGAGGTTTCGCAGCTTCGCAATTATGGCAGCTGCCTGTCCGCGTGTGATGGAAGCAGCCGGCTTGAATGTCCTATCCTCATAACCGCCAATGACATTCCGTTCAGCAAGCTCATAAACCGCATCTGCGTATGGCTTCGACGTCGGGACGTCTGTGAAGCTGGCTACACTCGCGGCGCTTGCTTGAGAAACTAGTAAACTGCCCGCAATCACAAGTGCTCCAACAGTTAGCTTTAGTTTTTGAATGAACATTTAATTACCTCCCTGATAATTGAATGTTTTGATAGTATCTTAACATATAAAATAATTTGAGAGACTATTTTGAACGGCATCGCTGCTAAAACTAAAGAAACGAAGTAGGTGGTAAGTCCTGAAATGACAATATAGCTTAGGAAATGATCGATAAAAAACTGTCGGTCATATTTCACGACCGACAGTAGGGCTACTGTTTATAATTCTACTTCAATGTCTTCAAAATAGATCTTTTTTGCTCCTTCAAGCGTGCTCACCGTCGCAAACGGGTGAAATATAAGTTTAGTTGCCTGTGGATCAATGTTATGGATGGTTGCGCTCCATTGCAGATCCTCCCGAGTTATAGCGCCGCCCTCAGTATATCCACCGTTATAAGGAACTTCGTATTCATTCCCCAGATCATCCGTCGCTCTCAGCTCCGCTTCGACTGCCGACCAATCATCCAGCAATGCAGGATCGACTAATTGCTGATAGTAGATATTGAAGGTTAACGGTGTCTTTCTCACTTCCTTGAATAGGATTGCAACACCATCTTTTTCAACTTGCTTATTCAAGGTCTGAACTTCGGCTTCGATTCGCGGTAAGGAGAAATTAAGCTTCCAGTCGCCATTCACTTCTTTTTTATCGCCACGCAGCATTTTTGGCTCCCAAACGACGTTCACCTCATCGGGTGTATCCGAAAACCGGGGGGTGACAGTCATAATGCCTACATAGCCTAATCCCTTCACCTTCTCAAAGGAGGCACCGGCATTTCCGGCGGGTATGCCATCAACGGATGGCCAGCCGTCGAAAATTAAGGACGAGCCATAATTTTTATTTGTTTGTAGCGTCACTGCTAAAGTGATGGTCGTCCCATCGAACACCCCTTGGTCGATATTGATTAAAACACCTTTATCTTCAGCAGTACGGCCGACATCGGTCGCAAGCTGTCCAAACTCTTTATAGGCCGGTTTACTCGTTGAACCGAAATAGTCGAATACATTCCCGATGACCGGTAGTTGGCTAATCATATTTGCCATCGCTGGATTCAACATTACCGTCCCGCCCAAAATACTAATTGCCAATGTGGCGGCAAGTATATATCCAGCGCGTTTTTTACCAGCCCTTTTTCGGGATGGAGCATTCCCTTTGAATGAATTCTCTATGATTGAATCCAGCTTCTCACTTGGTACAGCGATTGATTCCATTGTGTCTTCAATAACTTTCGTTTCGTCTTTCATCTATATATACTCCCTTCATTTTTGTTTTCAACAGGGCGAGACCCCTATGTAAGTTCGTTTTGACAGTACCTTCAGGGCATTCCAGTATATCTGCAATCTGACTGACTGTGTAATCATAATAAAAACGCAATACGAGAACGGATTTATACTTTTCATCTAGCTCATAAAGGACATTGGTCAAATCCAGTTTTTCTTCAATGGAGCCTCCAATCTCTATAATGTCAGGAATTGAATGGCTTTCCATTGTAACAATTTTTTTGTTTTTGCGGATTTCCTTCAATGAAACATTAATGCAAACCCGGGTAATCCACGTACTGAAATAATCGGGATTCCTAAGTTGATGTATGGATTCAATAACTTCCAATATAGTTTGCTGAAGTACTTCCAGTGCATCATGTTCATTTTTCATGTAAATGAATGCCATTTTATACAGCTTGTCTTTCTCATCTCTCAGAAGCAGTTGCAATGCATTCTGATCCCCTTTGATCGCTTGCTTTATAAGCCTTTCCTTTTTCGGCATGGAATCACCACCTTCTATAGATTAGGTGAACGGGTTGGATAAAACGTTTCAACTTTTTAAAAACAGCTACGGAATTATAACAATAAATTAAGTGGTTCCTAAGTCCCGAAATGACAATAACTATTGGGAAATGATCGATAACTTCGGGGAAATAAACGATAACTCTCTGCAATTGATTCATATCTGCTGGGAAATGACCGATAACCTTTGGGAAATGATCGATAAAGCACAGCAATACAAAAAAGCCCTTAGTCAAAAGACTAAGGGCACCATCTTACTTCGTATAGTTATCAAAATATCCTTGAATGAAGATAATCGGAGTTCCTTTATCGCCGCTGCCTGATGTCAAATCGGATAAAGAGCCGATGAGGTCAGTCAGTTTACGAGGAGTTGTCCCTTGGGATTCCATCGAGCCGACGAGGTCTTCCTCTTTATTCTCAATGAATTCATTGATCGCTTTTTTCAGCTCTTCACCACGTAAATCAGCGAAGTTATTGTCTGCAAGGTATTTCAATTTGATTTCATTCGGTGTACCGTCAAGGCCTGCTGTGTAGGCAGGTGACACGACTGGATCTGCGAGTTCCCAGATTTTTCCGACTGGGTCTTTGAACGCGCCATCGCCGTACACCATGACTTCAACCGTTTTTCCGGTCTTTTCCTTCAATTGAGATTGGATCGTATCAACGATTGGCTGGCAATTGCGTGGGAAAAGCTTCACGCTGTCTTCTGTTGCCTTATTGGAGCCGAGCAGTCCGTATGCTTCGTTAAAACCGCTGCCATCGACAGATTCAGCAAGGATGTTATCGAGGCTGTAAATCTTCTCGCCGCCGTTCGCTTTCAAGATGCGTTTCGTTCTTTGGCGCGTATGGATATCACAAGTGAGCACGTCTTTCGTGTAATCAAGAATCGTCTTCGCATTGTTCGAGAAGATGACTTCGCATTCCACACCGTATTCTTCAATGATTGATTTATAATAGTCGATGTAATCGACTCCAGTGAATGTATGTTTATTGTAGCCAAAGTGACTGCGGAATTCTTCTTCATTCAATACGTCTGTCCAAGGGTTTACGCCCTTTTCGTCGAGTGTGTCGATATCAACAAGGTGATTGCCGACTTCATCGGATGGATAGCTGAGCATCAATACGATTTTCTTTGCAGCACCTTTCGCGATTCCGCGGAGACAGATGGCAAATCGGTTACGGCTTAAAATCGGAAAAATAACGCCGATTGTGCTATCGCCGAATTTCGATTGTACGTCTTTTGCAATATGATCGATTGTCGCGTAATTGCCTTGCGCGCGAGCTACGATGGATTCCGTGACTGTGACGATATCTCTATCATTGATAGTAATTCCTTCGACTTCCGCCGCTTTCAACACGCTATCCACGACGATTTCTTCAATATTGTCCCCTTTATTGATAATTGGGCAACGAAGACCTCTGACAACCGTTCCTACTACTCTTTCCAATGTTATCGCTCCTTATCGGTATAACTTAACTGACGATCTACTTGTACTATACTACCGTTTGATGGTATAAGTAAAATTAATATCTCTAATAATGGGTATAAGAGGTGATTATATGGTTAGTAAATTAGATTTGTACCGCATTTTTTGTGTCGTCGGCAAAAAAGAAAGCTTTTCAGGGGCAGCGAAGGAACTTTTCATGACCCAGCCTGCCATCAGCCAATCGATTATGCAACTGGAACGAGAGCTTGATACGCGACTCTTCAACCGGACGCCTAAAGGAGTTACATTAACGAATGAAGGAAGCCTTCTTTTGGAGTATGTTAATTCAGCCATCAATTTAATCGAAATCGGCGAAGAAAAGATTGCCGAGTTCAAAAATCTGACGACTGGTGAACTGCGGATTGGCGTCGGAGATACAATTTCGAAGTACTTTCTCCTGCCCCAATTAGAAGCCTTCCGCACTCGATACCCGAATATCAAATTAAAAATCGAAAATGGCACGACGGATGAACTTATTTCTTTTCTCAAGTCGGGAGAAGTCGATATCGTCGTCTGCAATTTGCCTGTCAGCGACACTTCGTTGAATGTAACATCTTGCATGGACATCCATGATACGTTCGTCTATGGCGATAAATACAGGAAACTGCTTGCAAGACCGGTCGGATTCCGGGAACTCGCCAAGCTGCCGCTCATTTTCCTTGAACCGAGTTCGAATTCGAGAAAATATGTCGAGGAGCATTTCTTATCCGAAGGCGTGAAAATATCGCCTGAATTCGAATTGGGCTCCCATGATCTTGTCGTTGAGTTTGCAAGGATGAACATGGGAATTGCCTGTGTTACAAGGGAATTTACGAAAGATTATTTGGATAGTGGGGCACTTCATGAAGTTCAGTTGACCGAGCAGATTCCGCATAGGAGCATCGGCGTCTGTTCATTGAAAAGTGTTCCGCTCTCACCGGCTTCGACGAGGTTTTGGGAGCTGTTGGTAGGGGATAAAAAGGATACCTTTTAAATTAAGGCATCCTTTTTTACATTCAATTTGCTACCATTTTTTTCTTCCAACTTGGATCTTCACTTTCCAAAGACACTTTTTCAGGTTTCACAACGAGAATACTAATGAGCGTCGCTACGGTGAAGAGGGCCATAATGACATATAACACCGCATCGTATGATTGTGTCTTTTCTAGAATGAAAGCACTCAATTGATTTCCCGACAACCCGGCCAGTGCCCAAGCGGACAAAGCCAAGCCGTGCACAGTTGAAATCGTATCCAAACTAAAGCGATCAGATAACAGTGGTGGCAAAGATGAAAACCCTCCACCATAACCTGCATTTACGATACAGAGCAAGGCGATAATGAGAATTGCCATGGAATTCCCCATACCATCAAGCAAAATGGTAAGTAGTATAACTGTTATCGAGGAAATAAAAATAATTTTATAGATTGAGTTCCGATCTTTTAATCGGTCACCCCACGAAGAGAAGACAATTCGTCCACCTGCATTGAAAATAGCTGTTAAAGAACTGACTAACCCAATCGCTCCAAATCCAATGAACGCCAAAATGCCTTTTTCCTGTGAAATCAACGCTAATCCACATGTAATATTAATATAGAACATAAGCCAAATACCGATGAATGTTTTACTCGTTAACACTTTTCGATAGCTAAAGCTTTTGGCTTGCAAACTTTCTTCCTCATATCCAACCGGTTTTTTTAGAAGCAAGTGCCCAATCACCATCATGACTAAATAAATGCCTGCTAAAATATAAAACATTGTATATATATTTGCAGCACTAACCAAGGTACCCTCACTGTTTCGATCTCCAAGCAACTTTTCCATTAAAGGACTAGCAATCACTTTAGCTAAGCCAAAACCTGCAACAGCAAGGCCTGTTGCTAAACCTTTTTGCTTCTGGAACCAAAGCATTAATGTTTTTACCGGTGTTAAATAACCGATGCCAAGCCCAATTCCCATTACAATCCCATAAGAAATATAAATGCCTATTAATGACTTTTGATAAATGAAGAATCCTGTTCCTGCCATTCCTGCAACAAAAAATAAGGCTGACAGTAGGGACGACTTATGTATATCTTTCTCGACCAATTTTCCGCCAAAAGCTGCCGACATGCCAAGGACAAAAATCGCTAAACTAAATGCCCATTCCACTTGCCCGACAGGCTTCTCGATGTAATTGGCGATGTCGTTTTTGAACAATGACCAACAATAAACCGTACCAATACTACAGTGGATTAATAAAGCGGGAAGTACAGCACGCATCCACTTATTCTCAAATCTCTTCAAAGTATAACTCCCTTTCTTTACAACTAATTAAAAACACGAACGATTCAATAGAAGTAAATATATTAGTTCGATTTTCAGTTAAATATATTAGTATTTTAGGTGCGTTATAAGATAAATGCAATCTATTTACGAAAATTAATTAAGTGATTATGTTTTCTGTATGAAAATAGCGGGCGGAAATTTTATTGGGATAATTACCATATCCAAGAAAACTCCGTTACAATTAAAGATGGAGTGATTATGAAAAGGGGGAACCAGTAGTATGTTTGCTTATAAAATTGATGAGAATACAGAATTGCGTTTATTGGAAGTAAGACATGCCGAACAGCTATTTCAAGTGACAGACCAATCAAGAGAGAGTCTCCGTGAATGGCTGCCGTGGCTCGATTTTACAAGGACGGTTGCAGATTCGAAGAATTTCATCAGTAGTACATTGCAGCAGTTCAGCAGAAATGACGGCTTCCAGGCGGGCATCTGGTATAAAGGGGAGCTTGCCGGGGTGATCGGCTTGCATGGCGTTAATTGGTCAAACAAATCGACATCGATCGGCTATTGGCTAGGAACTAGCTTCGAAGGCAAGGGGTTGATGACGAAAGCTTGCAAGGCGGTTGTCGACTATTGTTTCAATGAATTAGAACTGAATCGGATTGAAATCCGTACGGCGACTGAAAATGTAAAAAGCGCAGCCATTCCACAACGGCTCGGCTTCAAACAGGAAGGCCGTTTGCAACAAGCGGAGTGGCTGTATAATAAGTTTGTCGATCATTATGTGTTTGGGTTGGTGAAAGAGGACTAAAAAGCGGAGGACAAGCGATGTCCTCCGCTTCATTTCTTATATTTCAATAATAAAAGGAAGAATCATCGGTCTTCTTTTCGTTCGGGTATAAAGCAGCTTTTCAACCGCTTTCCGGATAGCATGTTTCAAGTCGTTCCTTCGATAGCGGGTCGATGGTTTTGCTTCCTTAATCGTTGAAATGACTAGCTCATTCACTTCCTTATAAAGCTCATTCGCATCGCGTTCGTAGACGAAGCCGCGTGAGATTGTATCCGGATCTGAAATCATCCGACCGTCCCTTTTGCTCATCGAAACGACGATGATGAGCATTCCTTCCTCGGAAAGCAGTTTACGGTCCCGCAGGACGACCTTTCCGACATCCCCTATGCTGAGTCCGTCCACAAAGACATTCCCTGCTTCCACATGCCTCGTTTGACGTGCGACTCCGTTTTCAATATCAACGACATCGCCGTTATTCAAAATGAAAATATTATCCCTTTCCAAACCGACCGATTCAGCCATTTCGCGATGCAGCTGCAACATGCGATATTCACCGTGGATCGGTATGAAATAGGTCGGTTTCATTAACGTAAGCATGAGCTTTAACTCTTCGCGATACGCATGTCCGGAAACATGCATGCCGGTTGCACCGCCTGTCCCATAAATGACGTTCGCTCCGAGACGATACAGATTATCGATAATGCGCGACACGCTTTTTTCATTCCCTGGTATCGGGCTGGAAGCAAAAATGACTGTATCTCCAGGCAGGACAGAAACTTGGCGGAAATTATTGCTCGAAAGGCGCGATAATGCTGCCATTGGCTCGCCTTGGCTGCCTGTGCAAATGATGACGACGTTTTCAGGATCCATCTGATCGACTTCCTGCTGTTCGATCAGCATTCCTTCAGGCATCTTCAAATACCCAAGCTCATCGGCGACTGCAACGACGTTCACCATACTTCTGCCAAGCAAGGCGATTTTCCGGTTCGTCATTTGCGCAGCTTCAATGATTTGCTGAATACGATGGACATTCGAGGCGAACGTCGAGATGAATATTTTGCCTTCCGCTTTCCGGAAGGCATCCATAATATGCCCGCCGACAACCCGTTCGGACTGCGAAAAGCCGTGACGCTCCGCATTCGTGCTTTCAGATAATAAAAGCAAAACACCTTTTTTCCCGAGTTCAGCCATCTTATGAACATCCGCATACTCGTTGTTCACAGGCGTTAAGTCAAACTTGAAATCGCCCGTGTGCACTACCATTCCTTCTGGCGTTTCAAATGCGATGCCAAGACAATCAGGAATACTGTGATTCGTTTTGAAGAAAGTGGCGGACATTGCTCCGAGATCAATCGTCGAATCTCCGTTGATTAATGTAAGCTTCGTTTCTCGAAGCAGCCCGTGCTCTTTTAATCTTAACTCGATCATTCCCAGTGTCAGCCTTGTCGCGTAGACAGGAACGTTTAATTGTTTGAGGAAATACGGAATGCCGCCGATATGGTCCTCATGACCATGAGTTACGATAAGTGCACGAACGTTTTCCCGGTGTTCGCGCAAATAGGAAATGTCTTGGATGATGAGGTCGACGCCCAGTAAATTCTCATCCGGAAATTTAGAACCGCAATCGATGACGACGATATCGTTTTCATATTGAATGACGTACATATTTTTCCCGATTTCATTAATGCCGCCTAACGCAAAAACCGCTAATTTTGTGTCCACAACGATGTCCTCCCACACTAATAATGAAAAAAGGGCTGTCCCGTCATATCGACAGAGACAGCCTTTACTCCGAAAGTAGGATTCGAACCTACGGCCTATCGGTTAACAGCCGATTGCTCCACCGCTGAGCTATTTCGGAAAGATAGTAGCACACCTATCATGTGCAAAATTCGGAGGATTATTCATGTTAATTTCAATAAAATTTCGGACAGCAGAAAGTTATCTATTGAATAGGCGAAGTTATCCATCGAATAAAGGGATTTATCTATTGAATAGCTGCAGTTATCTATCGAATAAAAGAAATTATCTATTGAATACCGAAAGTTATCACCGAATCAAGACTAAAGCACCAGAAAAGCACCTCCAATCCCGAATCGGAGGTGCTCATAAGGCAAGATTAATGTTTATCTAATCGAAAGAGGACATTAAAGCCGAAGAAAAGGACACCCAACACAGTCATCACACCGCCCAACGTTGCAAACAAGAAGAAAATTTCCGGTCCACCGAGAATTGCTGTTGCAATGCTGATCATCATAATTGGCAAACCGATATTATGAAGCCAAAAGTGAGCCTTTGCCAAGCCAGACTCTTCCAACCTCGGGTAAAGATGATAGAATACTCCTGCTAATGCCAAGGAAACCCATCCGACCAAATTCAAATGGACGTGCACAGACGTTAAGGTAAACACATGCGTAAATGACATGTATAAACCAAAAGAAATGCCGATCATGAAATAAACGACTGAAATCTTCATTAACATTTTTCCCATTTCCTCACACCTCCTTCCAACATAGAAATCTTTCTATAATATTCTATGTTGGACTTTCGTTTTGAAATGAGGCTGTATGGGAGGAAATTTCACTTCACATCCGTCCGGATCGGATGATTGTGTAAATGAGAAAAAGGAACATGAGAGATGCAATGATGGAACCGGCTTCGATGATCGGGAACTGCCAAAGCATGTTCGCTTGGCCGGCGATTGCCGAGCCGATAATCAAACCGACCATTAAAATGCTGAAGGAAAGCAGAATGATGCTGAAAGAAAGACGATTGCTGATCCGGTCGAGCCTGCGCAGAAAGACTTGCACTTGCTGGACGTTGATGTCGAGCTGAAGCTTCCCTTTTCGGATCGTCGTCGCAATCGCTTTCAAATCTTTTGGTAGATTGGTAAGGATTTCAATGTTTTCAACAAAGTCTTTCCATGAATTCTCCAGTAGATTTTTCGGATTATAACGCTCCCACATCAGTTTCTTTCCGAAAGGCTCGACCGCTTCCATGATGCTCAACTCGGGATCCAGCTTCGCAATGAGCCCTTCAAGTGTAAGAATCGCCTTGCCTAAAATTGAAATTTCCGAGGGAATGATAATATGATGTCGATAGGCGACTTGAAACAGTTCGACGAAGATTGCGCCAAGACTCACTTCATCAAACGAAACATCATAATAGCTCGTTTGGAGATCGTTCACGTCCCTCGTAAACGCCCGCATATCCGTATCCTTTGAAAGTATGCCCATCGCGGAAAAGGTGTCGATCATGTCCTCCGTACTACCCTCACGCAAATGGATGAGTAGTGTCGCGAAGTGGTATTTCAAGTCATTATCGAGCCTGCCTACCATACCGAAATCCAAATATGCGATGACATTGTCGGGGAGAATGTAAATATTCCCCGGGTGCGGGTCACCGTGGAAGAAACCTACGTCTAGGATTTGATGGAACATCGAATCAACGATGCGTCGAGCAATCAACTTTCGATCATACCCGCCGGCGTCCAGCTTTTTTAAATCGCTCACTTTCACGCCGTGGACCATCTCCATTGTCAACACCTTGTCCGTCGAAAAATCCCAATGGACTTTCGGAATATGAACATAAGGATTCTCCTCGAATTGTTTCGCGATGCGCTCGCCGTTGCGCCCTTCTACACGGTAATCCAGTTCATCTTTCAATGACCTCGAAAATTCGATGATCATATCGCGGAGATGATACGTTTTTGCCCAATCGGTATTATCTTCGAGAAAGCGCGCCAAATCGCTTAATATGGCAAGGTCGGTCTCTACATTGGGCCGGATGTCAGGTCGCTGTACTTTGACAGCCACTTTTTCACCGTTTGGCAAGTGGGCGGTATGCACTTGGCCAATCGAGGCGGTAGCTAACGGCTCTTCATCAAAATGGCTGAATAAGCTTTCAAGAGGCTCCTCCAATTCAGCTTCAACAATTTCGCGGATCTTACTGAACGGAACAGAAGCAACGTGATCCTGTAATTTTTCAAGCTCAAAAGCGATTTCCGGCGGAACAAGATCTCGCCGAGAGCTCGCAATCTGTCCGAGCTTAATGAAGGTCGGTCCCAAATCCTGCAACGCATGCCGAAGTTTGACCCCGGCATCTTGCATATTCATCTCGTTTCCATTGTCCGTTGACGAGCCCTGATTAGTTAGACCGAGCCGGAAAAGAAAATGGCTGAATCCATTCCGTAGAAACACATTAATAATTTCTTGAAACCGTTTCGTATGTCGGATGCGTATCTTTAACAAATCCATTCCTCCAAATCTATGCCAGCCTTTTGCCTATCCATATACCCTTTTCGGATTAATAGTAGCCATGTATACTTCCATCTTGTATGTGGATAAATGGTACACTAGATAGACTTAATATATAAAAGTAGGGATTCAATTGGACATTTTATTATTCATCGCAATCATACTTCTGGCTTCCATCCTGCAGACAGGGACGGGATTCGGCTTCTCTATCGTCGCGACGCCGTTTCTTCTGTTATTATTCGATGCGCGGGACGCAATCCAAATCAATCTGCTCTTATCATTAGTCATCTCGTTAGCAATGTATCGCAAGGTAAGAGGGGATATCGACAGGGGCGTCATGAAGCGTTTTATAGGTGGAAGCGTCATTGGCTTGCCGCTCGGAATAATCGTATTCCTGCTCGTCGATATTCCGAAATTAAAGCTTGGCATTGGCATCGTCATTCTTCTATTGACTGTCCTTTTACTTCTCAAGCTACGAATTAAGCAAAAGCCGAACAGGGACGTCGCTATCGGTGGACTTTCCGGATCATTGACAACGAGCATCGGCATGCCAGGACCGCCATTGCTGCTCTATTTCTCAGGCACGGACACATCGAAGGAAACGTTGCGCGGCACGACGCTCGTCTATTATTTATTCATCTATTCCATCAGTTTGCTCATTCAGATTATTTTCGCTGGTACGAGTACGACAGTATGGAAATCCAGCCTTTTTGCGCTGCCGCTCGTTTGGCTCGGACTCTACGCGGGCCAGTATTTATTCCTAAAGGTTAATCAAACTGGTTTCCGCATCTTCATGTACATCATCTTAATATTTACAGGAACTTATTTGCTTGTAAGCAGCTAAAAGAATCCGATGCCGAACGCTAAGAAACCAATAAGAAAAGGGCTGGCCCGTGGCCAGCCCTTCATTTATCAATAAACCTTATCTCCATTGAAGATGGAATTCTTTACGACGACATAGTCGACTGTACGGATTGCATCCAATTTCGTTCCACCTGCATACGAGATGGATGATTGAAGATCCTGTTGCATTTCAGTCAATGTGTCTTGCAGTTTACCTTTGTATTCCACATGCATTTTCTTGCCTTCGACGTTTTTCTTTTCACCTTTTTGGAATTCTGAAGCGGAGCCAAAATACTCTTTGTACAACTTGCCATCCACTTCAATCGTCTTGCCTGGCGATTCTTCATGTCCAGCGAAAAGAGAACCGATCATGACCATGGAAGCACCAAAGCGAACCGATTTCGCAATGTCGCCATGTGTACGAATACCACCGTCAGCAATGATTGGTTTTGAAGCAGCTTTTGCGCACCAGCGGAGTGCCGCCAACTGCCAGCCGCCAGTTCCGAAACCTGTTTTAATCTTCGTAATGCACACTTTACCTGGTCCAATTCCTACTTTAGTAGCGTCAGCACCAGCATTCTCAAGCTCACGAACTGCTTCCGGCGTACCGACATTACCGGCAATGACAAACGTTTCCGGAAGATGCTTTTTCAAGTGTTTAATCATATTGATGACTGCATTGGAATGACCGTGTGCGATGTCGATTGTCACGTAGTCAGGGATAAGCTGTTCTGCTGCCAACTGCTCAACGAATCCGTATTCTTCCTCTTTCACACCGACACTGATTGAAGCAATCAAACCACGGGTATGCATATCTTTAACGAAGTCAGCACGAGTTTCAGGATTGAAACGGTGCATGATGTAGAAATAACCGCCTTCCGCCAATTGGATGGCGATCTTTTCATCGATGATCGTTTGCATGTTCGCAGGGACGACAGGCAATGCAAATTTATGTTTACCTAACGTAACAGAAGTGTCACATTCTGAGCGACTATTTACAATACATTTAGCGGGAATCAATTGAATATCTTCATAATCAAATACTGTATCCATACATTACACTCCTAAAGGCGAATGATATTTTTTATTTCAAAGTAATTGTTCGTACTTTTGTAATTTACATCATTTTTGTCTTTTCGTCAACTCAAAAAGTAAAATATATTCCATTATAAGGGTGTTCACCGGGTGTATAGATGATATGATGGGTGAAGGTTTTAAAATTTGCAGAAGGAGATCGGTCGTATTGAGGCTGTCTTTAAAGTATTTAATAGGGCTGGTTGCATTCTTATCAGTAGTATTGACATTGGCAGCTAGCATTATTTCAGGTTATCGCGTGGAACAGCAATCATTGGTCACGAGTACATTGGAAACAAATCGTGCATATGCGGTGAAAATGGCACAATCAACGGAGTCATATTTGGAGATGACACTGCAATCGATGGAAGCAAGTGCTCATCAGATTGCGCCTTATATAGGTCAAGAAAACGTTGAGCAGATCCTACTTGATGAAGCAAATCGGATGAAAACACAGACGAACACATTCAATTCGGTTTCAATTGTCGATAAAGATGGTGAAATATTAGCTGCTTCTCCGGAGACATTAAACTTAAAGGGGAAAGAATTGAACTCGGAAGGCGGTCTTGAAGCGCTGAAGAGACAAGAACCTTACATCTCACAGCCTTATATAGGATTAACGGGACGCTTAATCATTTTCCTTTCCTATCCGATTTTTGGCAGCGATGGCGATTATCTAGGCCTTGTCGCGGGAACCGTTTATTTGAAGGAGGAGAACATTCTCCAACAAGTATTAGGCGAACATTTTTACGAGGACGGCTCGTATGTCTATGTTGTCGATAAAAGCGGGCGTATCATCTATCATCAGGATCCTAGCCGAGTTAATGATATTGTGCTGGAAAATGCCGTTGTTCAGCAATTAATAGCAGGCAAGAGTGGTGCAATGGAAGTGGTGAATACGGAAGGGGTCGATATGTTGGCAGGCTATGCGACGATTCCGATGGCCGATTGGGGCGTTGTCTCACAGCGTTCAAGGGAAGTCGCCTTAGCACCGTCCATTACGATGATAAAGGAAATGATTTTGAAAACAGCCCCATTCGTGCTTATCTCACTCCTGGTCATTTTTTTGATATCCAAACACATTGCACAGCCTTTGACAAGACTTGCGGCGTTTGCAGAGTCTAGCACTGCAAACAACCAAGGGGAAAAGATTAATGACGTGCACGCTTGGTATTACGAAGCGATCCAATTGAAAAAGGCATTGAATAACAGCTTGAATTTCTTTATTCATCAATCAACGGTCGATCCATTGACAAAGCTGATGAACCGTCGGGTTATGGATGCTCATTTGGAAAAATGGACAGAGCAGGAGCGTCCTTTTGGATTGCTTATTTTTGATATCGATAAATTCAAGCGTGTCAATGATACATATGGACATGCTATGGGTGATGAAGTGCTGAAATACTTGGCGGCCTCAATGCTTGAAGTTGCTCGGAAAGAAGATGTATGCTGCCGTCTCGGAGGAGAGGAATTTGTCATGCTGTTGCCGGATACAAATCGGCATGAGACTTACCAAATGGCAGAACAACTACGAAAGAAGCTGGAAAGTACAGTCAGTCCTTGCAAGGAAGTAGTGACGATTTCTATCGGGAGCGCAATATTCCCTGAAGATCGAGCGCGACCAGCGGAACTGTTGGAGTTGGCGGACCAATGCCTGTACGAAGCAAAACGGACAGGGCGCAACCGTACGATTGACTGTGCATCACTAACTATAGGAAAGCATTAGGAGGGCACAATCATGCAATATTCGAAATCGAAAATGGAACAGCTCGTGAAAAACAATGCAGAATTGACACAACGGCTGAAACAGATCATGAAGGAACACGAATTGGAAAAAAGCTTTGCTTTGAAAGCACTGTATCACGCTGAGGTGAAAGAAAGCGGCAGGTTCATGAAGGACTATCAGGAGCTTTAATTGAAAGAGCGAAAGAACGGCAGCGTCCAGAGAGCGTTGCCGTTTTCTTGTAAGTTTAATGGGGAGTGGATGTAATGAAAGATGAGAGAATCGAACGTATTGTAGGTTGCATGGCAACCATCGGTGGAGACAATGAAATACAGCGCATCCAGACGAAGCATCGGCTTGCACTAGTGGATGCATGGGGAATCCAAGAAGGAAGCCGAGTACTTGAAATCGGCTGTGGTCAAGGGGATACGACCGCTGCCCTGGCGTATGCAGTAGGGGAAAAGGGGTTCGTTCATGGAATCGATATTGCACCGGCAAGTTATGGCGGGCCGATTACACTTGGGGAAGCACGCAGCCATTTGTTGAATTCTCCTATGGGCGATAGATTGAAAATCGATTTTGAAGTAGATGTCCTTTCGAATGAAGTTGATTTTTCGCCAATGTCATTTGACTATATCGTCTTCTCGCATTGCGCGTTTTATTTACAATCGGCGGAAGAGCTTGAGGCTATTTTAAAGAAGGCCCGCAAATGGGGAAAGCGGTTATGTTTTGTAGAATGGGATACGCGCATTCAAACGATAGAACATTATCCTCACCTTTTAGCTGTCCTTATCCAAGTGCATTATGAATGCTTTAAAGAAAGCAGCCATTCGAATGTAAGGACTTTATTTACGCATGCCGATAGTTTGCGGATTGCAAAGGAAGCCGGCTGGAAAATAGCACTGGACCAAATTATTCAATCCCCTGAATTGCAAGATGGTCAATGGGAAGTTGAGATGACACTGGAGGAATATGCAGGGGAGATCAATGATTTAGAAGTGCCGAATAAATTGAAAGCGCTTCTTCATTCAGAATTGACGCTACTAAAAGAGGTATATGATAAGAAAACCATTCAACCGTTATTTGTATTCACATTTGTTGCGGAATGAATGTTAAGTTCTTGAATAGGCAGCAGTGACACAAAATTGATGTGTCACTGTTTTTTTTGTCTGTACAAACAAAACCGATAGAAGTATTAAGAATTAAAAATCTATTGTGTTGATTAATGAGAACGTTTGTTTTATATTGATGGAAGGAGGTGGAAAGTTCGGCGTAAACTATTTAGATGGAAGAAGATACATCAAATAGAAGAAGGGAGGGAGTCAATTGCAAAACTGGAAAGAGAAATTGGAGGAAGTGCGCTTAATAGGATTGAATCAAGGCATCCGACAAGAGAAGGTTTCCACAGTGCTGACAATGCATGGCTTGGCTTTCTCCATAGAAACAATCGCCAAGTCGACGAGGCTTACTACGGAAGAGATTGAAGCCATTATTTTGGAAAACTGGCGTTAGGTATATAACTTATAAAAGGCCATTAAAAACAGTTGATTTTAGTGGCCTTGAATGCCTGACGCTTCTACATATATGATAAAACGTCTCCTTCAGTGATAAAATAGAAAATGCAAAACTTGTTCCTGAAAGGAGACAAGCAGATTGAGTATCCAATTAACACAAAATAAGATCATGGATCTGTGCGGCTCCGTTTCATTCAGACGGGGTGAGATGTTTAACCGTGCAGGAAAAGTGAACTTCACCCAATATAGAGATAACTATTGTGAAGCGACTGTGGCGGGGAAGGATGACTTCCATGTCACCATCGACCTTTCAAATGAGAAGCTTCAAACGGAGTGCGATTGTCCTGTCTTGCCGTTTTATAAATATAAATGCCAGCATGTCGCAGCTGTTTTAATTGCGATGAGGGAACGCGAAGGGACTGGGAGGCCGGAAATTGAGCCGGATTTGGCGGAAGGGCTGCTATCTCTTTTTAACGGTCAACCTCGTACGAGCGGGCATCAGCTTCATTTCGAAAATAGGGAAGTGCTGGAGCTGCTGTTTACGTTAAAACCCGTTGCCGCGGGAAAACAGCATATGCTCGGCATCGAGCTTGCAGTTGCAGAGATTCATGTGGAGGATATCCGACAGTTTTTGAAAGATGTTAATGAAGGGCAGGCAAGCCGTCTAACATCTGCATTCACTTTCGATTCCCAGCTCCATTGCTTCGTTATTGAAGCGGATGCCGTTCTACAGCAACTTATCGGCCTTAATAATGAAGAGAGGGCGTTTCGGCACCATTCTGTCAGCCCCGCGACATTGCTCATTCCGCCTTCCTTATGGAATAGACTTCTGCCACTTTTGAATGAAGCATCGGGTGTTGCATTGGAATGTGACGGTACAATAAGGGACTTTCACATAGCTAAAGATACTTTGCCTGTCAGGTTTCATTTCGAAAAAAAGCCTGAAAAGGGACATACATTGTCAATCGACGGGTTGGAACGTGTCCATGTTTTACAGTCTTATGAACTTGTTCTTTGCAACGGGCAATTATTTCAGTTGAGCGGTGAAGACTGCAAACGGTTAGCAGATCTCCAACAAATGATTGCAACGTCAGGCACTCGTCAGCTGCCGATTTCGAATGAGCAAATCGGCTTTTTCATCGAAAAGGTCGTCCCGGGTTTACGGAGGATTGGCGAGGTCCATCTCGATGAAACGGTACTGGATCAGCTTGTAAAATCACCGTTGAAGGCGAAATTATATATCGATCGAGTGAATAACCGATTGCTCGCAAGTCTCGAATTCCAATATGAACATATCGTCATGAACCCTGTAACAGAAAGGGATTTGCCGGCAGGCTCCTTGCTAGTTCGCGACTTGGAAAAGGAAGAGGCAATTCTTCAGTTAATGGAAGAAAGTTCATTTGCTACGACTGATGAAGGTTATATAATACACAACGAAGATTTGGAATATGAATTTCTCCACCATATCCTCCCGAAGCTCCAAAAACTTGTCCAAGTGTATGCAACGACAGCGATTAGGAACCGGGTTTTCAGAGGAAGTGCGCGTCCGCGAATCCGGGTGAAGGCATATGAGGATCGAACGAATTGGCTTGAATTTAAATTCGATATGGATGGCATTCCGGATAAGCAAATACGAGAAATCCTTGAAGCGCTAGAGGAAAAAAGGAAGTATTACCGTTTGCAGAATGGAGCTCTTCTTTCATTGGAAACAAAGGAATTTGAGGAAATTCAACGGTTTTTGAATGAAATTCCCGATGGTCTCGATGCCTTGGAAAAAGGGTTGAACATTCCGATGGTGCGCGGAATCCGTTTCTTGGATGCAGTCGGCGACGATGAAATGTTTTCCGTCGAGGACTCGGCCCGCCAGTTTTTTGACCGTCTACTAAATCCCGGAAATTGCGCGGAAGTTCCAGAGGCGTTGGAAACGGTATTGCGCGATTATCAAAAAATAGGTTTTCAATGGATGAAAACGATCGCTGGCTTCGGCGTGGGGGGCGTGCTTGCGGATGATATGGGACTCGGCAAGACATTGCAGAGCATTGCGTTCATCCAGTCAGTGCTTCCCGAAATTCGTGAGAAAAAACGGCAAGTCTTAATCGTCTGTCCCTCTTCCTTAACGTATAACTGGCTCAGTGAATTTCGGAAATTCACGCCTGACATTAACGCGGTCGTCATGGACGGGTCGAAAAAGGAGAGGGCAGAGAGGCAGAACGACGTGGAGAATAAGGATGTGTTGATAACGTCCTATCCGTTGATTCGCAGAGATATCCAATGGTTTGAGAAGCAAGATTTCCTGACTATCTTTTTTGACGAAGCGCAGGCGTTCAAAAATCCGTTTACGCAAACGGCGCGAGCGGTGAAAAGATTGCAGGCGGATACACGTTTTGCACTAACCGGAACGCCGATCGAAAATTCAGAGGAAGAACTTTGGTCCATCTTTCACGTCATATTTCCTGAGCTATTCATGGGGATGCAGGAGTTTAGTGAACTTACGCGGAAAGCGATATCCCGCCGCGTCCGCCCATTTTTGCTGCGGCGGATGAAAGAGGATGTGCTCGCAGAATTGCCGAAAAAAGTTGAAACGATGGAATCTGCGGAACTGCTTCCCGAACAGAAAAAGCTTTATGCCGCCTATTTGGCAAAGCTGCGTCACGATACGTTAAGACATTTGGATAAGGACACAATCCGACGGAATAAAATTAGAATTCTTGCAGGACTAACCCGGCTGCGACAAATCTGTTGCCACCCGGCATTGTTCGTAGATAACTACAAAGGCAGTTCAGCGAAGTTCGAGCAATTGAAGCAGCTGATTCAAGAATCGAAGCTGGCAGGAAGAAGAGTACTGATCTTTTCGCAGTTTACAAAGATGCTCGGAATCATCGGCAAGGAGCTGGCAATGAACGGAACTCCATTCTTTTATTTGGACGGCCAAACGCCTTCCGAGGAACGATTGGAATTATGCAATCAATTCAATGCAGGAGAGCGCGACGTGTTTCTCATTTCGTTGAAAGCGGGAGGAGCCGGCCTCAATTTGACAGGGGCTGATACGGTCATTCTCTATGATCTTTGGTGGAATCCCGCGGTGGAAGAGCAAGCGGCAGACCGTGCCCACCGCATCGGTCAACAGCAAACTGTTCAAGTGATCAAGCTCGTTGCGCGTGGCACGATTGAAGAAAAAATGAATCAATTGCAGGAGAAAAAGAGGAGTCTAATCGAGGAAATCATCGATTCGAAGGATGCTGCGAGCACAACATTAACTGAGGACGATATACGCGAACTATTGGAAATATAGAAGTATAGTGGTGGTAAAGGCAACGGATACTGAAAAAAAGGAGAGGATCAATTGAAAGCGATAAAGATTTTATTAGGCACAATCATCGTAATTGCCATCATCGGCTTCGGTGTGTACCATTTCGGAACGAAATACATTGCCGACGAAGTAATGGGCCAAGTGGCGGCGGAACTGGAATCGAGCGGTGATTTGGAAGCAATTAAACAAGAAGTCCAAAACGATCCCGAGTTACGCGCATTCATTGAAGAAGGAAAGAACGTGGACAGCTCAAAGCTCCCTTTCCAAACGAAAGAAGAAGCGACTCGAGTTTTGATGAAAAAGTTCGATCTTAACGAACTCAACGAACTGCAAATCCAAGCGCGCCAAGGCATGACTGCAGAAGAACAGCAAGCCCTTTTCAATAAAATCCAAAGCAGACTGACAGAAGAAGAGATGCTGGCATTAAAGGCTTTGGCTTATAAAGAGTTATTTAAGTGAAAAACCGCTTCAGTCAAGGGTGACTGGAGCGGTTTTTGTGTCTGCTTGGGAGCTTATCGATCATTTCCCGGCGGATATCGATCATTTCCTATGCGTTATCGATCAATTCGGCGGAATTATCGTTTATTTCCCGGAAGTTATCGATCATTTCCCAAAAGTTATTGTCATTTTAGGACCTTTGACTCGATCAAATTGTGAAGCTCTCTAATCACTTTATGATCTGCCACATAAAATCTTCCCCTTCTTTCTCCCTCAAAAGGAATTTCGAACTGTCCTAAAATCCGTTTTACTTTCTGCACATTATCTAGATGCAAAAAACGTCTACTGTCTTTATTTGAAATGCGATAATCCACCAACATAAAATAATCCAGCAATGCCTGGACATGTGCATGAGCATCTACATTGCTACATTGAGGGCAACCCCAACCATTGTAGATCGACTGCATGCCAAATCGGCCGCATTGATTGCAACGAACTCCGGTCAACAATTCAGCCGGATGTATCCTATATATCTCTGTAACTGGAAAAGGGATGTACTCGCGATGGGCATCAGAAATCCGCTTAGCGATGTCCGTGAGCTTAGGTACATCAATAGATGGGTGAAATGAACTGAGTCTACGAAGAAAAACAGGGATTTCAAGGGGGAATAGGAGAGTTAGATCTTTACGTATGTTTTCAAATTGCTGCTGCGGTCTGGGGAAAACCGCTGCTTGATGAATGGGAATAGAAATCTGTTGTGCATGAAACCAGTCTTCCAATAGCATCTTATTTCGCTCCAGTTGAACGGAAGGACATTCAAACGCATCAACTTGTCCATTTTCAAGTGTTCGAGTAAGTTGATTTTGCGTTTCGGGGAAACTGATTCGGCCGGCAATATTTTTCATTTCCAAAATGACCGCTCCTTGTTGGAAAAGAAAAAGTGTATCCATTTGGAATTTGCCGGTGGATTGAAGATGTAAGTCATGGAAGATGTAATGCTCGAAAGGGAACTGATATTGTCGAAAAACATTAGCCAGTATTTGTTCTCCATTTTCACCGGCCTTGGTCTTCCGTAGCTCGTTTTCAATGTCCGCATAGCGGGGATGATGCTCCGGCAACCTTCGTAGCAACGCCTCCAATCCGATTGCCTTTAAAGAAATGGACTTTTCTTTCATAATCAATGAAATATCGCCTCCATATCGAATATAATTACTTTCACTCTACCATAAAAGTCTGATAATTCGCTAGGGTTAAAGTCATGGAAAAGAAATCGATCATTTCCCGGCAGATATCGTTCATTTCCTATGCGTTATCAATCAATTCAACGGAGTTATCGTTTATTTCCCGGAAGTTATCGATCATTTCCCAAGAGTTATTGTCATTTTAGGACTTTCAACTCAACAGACTTATTCTAAAAAATTCTCTAAGAGGGCAATACTCTCGAATAAAATTGAAATATATGAAACTAAAACCATGGTTTGGCAATTGGTGCTTCCTACATATTTCGAAATAGTAGAATTTCATTTACTCTTAAATGTAAATTACCCAATTATGGAAGGAGTTTTTTAATATGAAAGGCATTCAACGGATATTTTGTATTACTGCAGCCTTTATAATCCTTTTCGGAATGGCGGGCAATGCGTCTGCAGCAAGCAAGAAGATTTTTGACCAAGTGAGAAATGAATATGCGTCCTATGAAAAGAAAACGACGAACGCTTATGAGACATACCGTGAGAAGACAAAAAAGGCATATGAAGTCTACCGTGACAAGGAGCAGGCTTCTTTTGAAACATTCGGCAAACAGACGGATGCTGATTTGACGAAATTGACGAAGTTGTTAAGTGAGGATTTCAGCCAGCTCCAATCCCAATACGGCGGGAACAAAGATTTTGCTGAAAAGCTCCGAAAATATAACAGCCAAATCAGTCCAACGTCACTTGGCAGCCCGATGCAAAGATACGCGCAAAGCGTCAACCCGAATTATTTAGGGAGCCTTATGATGCACTATAAAAATGCCGTCAACGAACATTACTTGGGTGGCCCGATGACAGCTTATAAAAACGCGGTAAATGAAAACTATCTTGGTGGCCCGATGACTGCCTATAAAAACACTGTGAACGAAAATTACTTAGGCGGTCCAATGACTAAGCTCAAAAATAATAGTCGTGACAGTTATTTAGGTGGAATCATGCAACAGCATAAACGAGGTAAACTATCTCAAAAAGAAGCGCTGAAGCAATGGAATGCAATGTTTCAAAAGGAACGTAACCAAATCCAATCAGAAATTTCGAAGTCGAATAATGATATCAGCCGGGTGATTGATTCCACGACTGATAAAATCCTTTCACAAAAATCCAAAACAGTGAATGGCATTCTCGAGCAACGCGAGAAATCACTCAAAGCCATTTCTGACATGCGGGAAGAGTATTTCGGGGAAGGCATTACCTATGAAAAACTCATTCCTGACTTGGGCGAGAACCAGGTGATTGTGGCCGGGAATTGGATTGCACTTCATCAACCGCCAGTCCTGCAAAATGGTGAAGTCTTCGTTCCGTTGCGAGCAATCTTCGAGGCAATTAATCCTGAAGTGAAACTGCAGAAAAAAGGCGATGTCATTACAACAGCGAAGCCATCCGTGAAAATGACCATTGGTTCAAAGAAAGCGACAGTGAATGGAAAAGATATAACGCTTTCAACGGCTCCAACCATAGTGAACGGTCAAACGATGATTCCACTCCAGTTGGTGGATGCTTCATTTAGTAATTCGGTACAATGGAATCCCAAGGTGAAGACAGTATTTATTGATTGATATCAAGAAACAGCAAAGCACCCAGAGTTCGTCTCTGGGTGCTTTCAATGTGGAAAGTTATTTGATAGATCCGAAGAAAATTTGCCCGCCTTTTGTGTCGATTACTTTCAGCATGTTCGTGCGTTTCATGAAGATGGATTTATACTGGACGCGTCCGTTTTTATCCTTCAACGTGATGATGCGTTTGCTTGCATTGTCTTCGACGACTTGCAGGTTTAAATTGCCCACATTAACAATGGAAGAAAGCTTCGCATATTCAGCAAGTGTGCTGCTTTGATCTGCATCCGGCTTGCTCTCGGGCTTCGTTGCTTCTGGTGCTGTTTCAGCTGGTTGTACAGCGCCGAAGAAAATTTCACCACCGCGGAAGTCGATGAGTTTCAAGTTGTTTGTGTCTTTGACAAAGATGGATTTGTATTTGCCTTGTCCGCGTGCGTCGCTGAACACGATAATGCGTTTGTAGTTATTGTCTTCCGCCACCTTTGCGGATAGTCCGTTTACATCGATTTTGGAAGCGACTGTTTCGTATTCAGGAAGTTGCTTCAGTGCATCTGTTGTAATGTTTAATTGGTATCCTGCTTCATGATTTGAATAGGAAGTTTCATATTTTGATACTGCTGCCTCAGCTTTATCTGAGTTAAGAATGTTTGCTGCTCCGAAACCGCCTGTAGTTAGTAGTGCTGCGCTCAATGTAGTTGCGAAAAGTTTTTTCATGTTTGGTCTCTCCTTTGTTTTGGTATGACTTTATCTTACCTTTGCATTTTTAAAGGACTCTGAGAAATATATGAGAAATTGGTGAGAATTTCCCGCTATATACTCTGGGAACTTGGAAGTTGGGAAACGTTCAAAAACGTTATGACGGAAGCTCTAGCGGCTCGTTCACTACAGGTTTACAAAGTTGGCACTCATGCGGACTAAGCATTGATTGAACATGAAAATACCGATTCGCAAAAGTTCTTTGAAAAACAAGGGATCATGAAGGAAGGGGTATTTCGGAAGAACTGAAAGGTTAATGGGGAATATGTCGATTTACGTTGAAGACGATAGATATTCCGCTAGAAGATAAGTGGACACCATATTAAAATCACCCAGAGATTGGCATCTCTGGGCGTTTCCTATTCTCCGTATTCTAACTGCTTCTCAATTTTCCCATCATCTCCATGAATATAAACCATCGTTCCGGCTTCCTTGGCCATCCGTTTAGCTTCATCGATTGCATCATTTCGAGAACCTGCTGTATAGGCTGGTTCATCGTTGCCTTCCATTTTCACAGCCCAACCATTTTCATCATGAGGGACGACATGGAATCTTGCATCATCCGTACCTGCGCGATCCTCAAAATATTCATCCTGGTCACGTTTCGTCTCATTTGCCATGCAATAACCTCCTTCACTGAAATCTCTCAGTCTTGTACCTTTCCATTACCCTGTTGGGTGGAATCAAAACAGCAGCAAATCATAGAATAGTATGCCTTCTCTGGGTACTAAATGGTAAACTTATAGAAATGGGGGTGTCGATATGGATTCATCCAATAAGGTGTTATCTTTACGGAATGTCACGATGACATACGGGAATCATCGCGTGTTAAATGGCGTTAACTTGGAAGTGGAACGAGGACAGATTATCGGATATATCGGTCCGAATGGTGCCGGAAAAAGTACGACCGTGAAGATCATGCTTGGCATGATTCAAGATTACGAGGGGCAAGTAGTCATCTTCGGCGAGGATATTGCTTCGGGAGATCCATCTTATAAAAAGAGAATCGGCTACGTGCCGGAGCAAGCGGAACTGTACGATAACTTGACGGCAATGGAATATTTAGCGTTCACGGGAGAATTGTACGGACTTGACCGTGCATTTGCGGAGGAAAAAGCGCAGAAACTGATGATGGAATTTGAACTGGGTGACGTGATGCACTCGCGGCTTTCTTCCTTCTCCAAAGGGATGCGGCAAAAGGTGCTTATTATTTCAAGTTTGCTGCATAATCCCGATCTGTTGTTTTTCGATGAACCGTTAAGCGGATTGGATGCGAACAGCATGATGGTCATCCGTGAAATGCTCTCGCAACTAGCGGCGCAAGGAAAAACGATTTTTTACTCCTCGCATATTATGGATGTTGTCGAGAAGATCAGCAACCGGATTGTACTGCTTGTCAAAGGAACCGTTGTTGCGGATGGCAGCTTTGAGGAATTGCAGGAAATGAGTGAAGAGGGGTCTCTTTCCGGCATCTTCAATCAGCTGACTGGGTTTACGGATCATGCAAGTCGGGCGGAGCGTTTCATCTCGATTGTTGAGGATGGAACTGCCGATGCATGAATTCCGGATGCTGGCGATCCTCTCTAGATTTAAACGGATTTTCATAAAGGCAGGAATTGATTATGGTGCAATGGAAACCATTTTGCGCATGAAATTAACGATGGATGGCAGGCGAACGCCGACCATTTTCAATGCGCAGAAGAAGAAGGACGGCAATCAGTTCCTGAAGTCTTTATGGATCTATGGATTGTATGGACTCATGGTTATACCGTTCTATTTTTTTGGGGGTGACCACTATATTTTTCAAATGAGCCTCGTTTTCGGCATCACAATGTTCATTTTGGCAACGACGATGGTGTCAGACTTTTCGTCAGTCTTATTGGATGTAAGGGATAAGACGATTTTGCAGACGAAACCGGTAAGCAGCAAGACGATTAATTCTGCAAAAATCATCCATATATTGATCTATATGTTTTTCATAACTGGAGCCTTCATTGCCATACCGCTCATTGTTGGGTTGTTCACGAAAGGAATATTGTTTACCCTTCTATTTCTTGCTGCACTATTGTTCACAATGCTTTTCATTGTTGTCATTACGTCGCTCGTCTATTTTGCGGTCCTGCGTTTCTTTGATGGCGAAAAGCTAAAAGATATTATCAACTATGTACAAATCCTTCTGTCCATAGGCGTCATTGTCGGCTATCAGATTGTCATCCGCGCCTTCGATTTTGTCGACTTGGATTTGACATATTCATTCAGCTGGTGGCATCTGCTTTTGCCGCCGATGTGGTTTGGTGCATCGTTTGAGCTGTTATTGAATCGAGATTTTTCAAATGTGCTGATCTTGTTATCAGCACTCGCCTTGATAGTACCAATTATCTCCATGTATATCTACGTGCGGCTCATGCCTTCGTTTGAACGCAATATGGATAAGTTGATGAGCGAGTCGAAAAATAGGAAGAAGAAATCGAGCTGGTGGGTAGATGTTTGGGCGAAGCTTTGCTGCCGAAACAGGGAAGAGAAGACGTTTTTCCGTTTTGGCGCTTTAATGATGCAGCAGGAACGGGAATTCAAGCTGAAAGTTTATCCGTCACTTGGCTTTTCTCTCGTCTTTCCGTTTATCTTCATTTTTACGGAACTGCAAATGAGGACGTTGGCGGATATCTCCATGGGAAAAATGTTCTTGCTCATCTATTTCGGCAATATGATGATTCCGACCATCGTCCATACGATGCAGTTTTCTGTGAACCATAAAGCAAGCTGGCTGTTCAAGGCAACTCCGCTTCAGCATCCTGCTGCAGCCTATAGCGGAACGTTAAAAGCATTTTTAGTGAAGCTGTATATGCCAATTTTCATCTTGCTGTCGATTGCGTTTATCGCAATTTTTTCATGGCGCATTGTGCCTGATCTGTTCGCTGTATTGTTAGGGGCGATCCTTCAGACATTGCTTACGTATAAATGGCTAAATTCAGGTTCTTTCCCTTTCACTCAATCGTTCGAGTTTGCCCAATCGGAAGGCTCGGCAAAACTAATGCTGGTCACGTTGTTGGCCGGAATTTTTGTTATCGGTCATCTAATAGCGATTGCTGTAACGGGTGGTATTTACGTTTACATCGCAATTCTGCTCGTAGCGATATTCATCGGCTGGCGTAAGGTGTTTCCAATGAAGAGTGATGTGCTGGTACGAAGATAAAAGTTTTGATAGAAATAAAAGGTACTCCTTCTTGTCCCAATACGACAGAAGGAGTATTTCGTTTCGGGGCTAAAAGCGCACTGAAACCACCCAACCACTTTACAGATTCCCATTTATATGCCATAATTATATAGTTAATTAACCTAACTAACTATTATTTGCGAGGGGGCGGGAACCATCGAAATTACACAACAAGACTTCTTCGGGCATTACTACAAACTTTATCGCCCATTGCTCAATCAAATCAATTCAAAACTGGCCCAATATGGGTTGTTTAGTTCCCAATGGCAGATCATGAAGCTGCTTTTGCAAGAAGGCGCGATGACGCCGGCGGAAATTGCGCACCAGCAGCAAGTGGAAAAGCCGAGCATTACGAAGATCCTCCAACGTCTTGGGGAAATGAAGTATGTGGAATCGACGCCAGGACAAGATAAGAGGGAAAAATGGATTCGGCTGACAAGTTCAGGAGAAGCTATTTGCCATGACATCATGGAGCAGCTTGCATCTCTATACGAGGACCTTCTAAAAGGTTCTTCGAAAGAAGAAGTGGAAATGGCCATAAGCGTATTGGCGCGCGCCCACCAAAATCTATCATCATGAAAGAGTGAAAATATGCAAGAACAAAAACTATGGACAAAGGACTTCATAACAATATCAATCATCAATTTTATTCTCATGTTGGCAATGTATTTATTATTAGTAACTATCGCACCGTTCGCGGTTGAGCAATATGGGGCTTCGACGAGCATGGCAGGGCTTGTTTCGGGAATATTCATCATCGGAACATTGATCGCACGGATTTTTTCAGGAGGCTTGATTGGAAAAGTCGGCGGCAAGAGGATGCTGTTCATCGGTCTTCTCGTGTCCACGATTGCAACCGCCTTTTATTTCGGATCAGCGAATATGCCGTTGCTCCTTGCAAACCGGCTATTTCACGGAATCGGACTTGGCATTGCGTCAACTGCTACCGGCACGATGATTGCACAAGCGATCCCAGCGTCGAGGAGAGGGGAAGGGATTGGCTATTTCAGCATGAGCACCGTAATGGCGACAGCAATTGGGCCGTTTTTCGGCATCTTCATGAGCCAGCATTATCCGTTCCGTATGCTGTTTGTCCTCTGCCTCTCATTAAGCATTGTAACGCTGGTCATGTTCTTCTTTGTCAATGAAACCGTGAAGCCGTCTGCTTTGAACAAGCCGGAAGTAGCGAAAAAATGGATTGACTTATCCAATTTCATTGAAAAGAAAGCAATGCCGATTTCCATCATTACGTTATTCGTAGCACTAGCCTATTCGGGAGTGCTGTCATTCATTTCGTTTTACGCGAAGGAGATTAACCTCGTTCAAACTGCAAGTTTCTTTTTCCTCGTCTATGCCATCGTCGTATTGCTGTCCCGTCCATTCTCTGGGAAGCTATTGGACGTAAAAGGAGCGAAGTTTGTCGTCATCCCTTCGCTCGTACTCTTCGCATTTGGTATGATTGTGTTGAGCCAGACGCATAGCGGAATCATGCTGCTTGCTGCAGGTGCCATTTTCGGGCTTGGCTACGGAAACTTCCAATCCGTTGCTCAAGCGATTGCGCTGAAAGGGATATCCGTTGAACGGCTCGGCATTGCCACCTCTACGTTCTATATCTTCCTCGACTCCGGGCTCGGATTTGGGCCTTACTTTTTAGGCGTTGTCGTTCCAAGCCTCGGCTATCGGGGTATGTATGAAGTATTGACGATTGTTATTTTGCTATCCCTTGTGGCTTTCGTTTACTTGTTCCGTAAAAGAAAAACATTGGATAATGCATAAATAGAAAGGCTTTGGATGCCGTAACGGAATCCAAAGCCTTTTTTATCCCACAACAACTTCACTCATCAACGCATGCATATTATCTTCCGTATCTTTGAAAAATGCCATCCACGTTTCCGTTTGTCCCATCTTTGCGACCATATGCGGTTCATCGATGAAAACGATGTCTTTTTCCTTGTACTCTTCATAGGCCTGTTGAATATCTTCCACGTGAAAATAAAGGACGGAGCTTGAATGGGCGAATTCCTCTTTTTCAGGAAGGCTTATGAAGAGGCGTACGCCGTTGCAATCAAAAAACGCCATTGTTTCCGTTGTGAATAAAAGCTGCAAACCTAAACGGTCTTTGTAAAATGCGGTAGCCCGCTCAATATCAGTTGCAGGCAAAGCGACTTGCCCGATTTTCGTAATTGTCCCCATGTAACATCTCTCCCTTTTGTCTGTTTCTTTCATCATACATAACTGTTAATCGAATTTCTTATCCAAAATCACCTTTTTCCGATAATGGAGAGGTGACATGCCTATATGCTGCTTGAACATTTTGCTGAATGAAACAGGGTTTGAATATCCAATTTCAAATGCGACATCCGTCATATTGAGTTCGAAATTTGCCAACAGCTTTTTTGCTTTTTCAATCCGGAACTCCGAAATATGCTGGTGAGGAGTCCTTCCGAACACTTGCGCATAAGTGCGCAATAAATGATTTGGTGACAAACAGGCAGCTTTTGCAATATCCGCTAATTGTAGGGGCTCTGCAAAAAATGCGCGTATATATTCGTGGGCTGTTGTTACGCGTTGGAACAGTTCTTGACGCGTCGATTTGCGCAAAGCCTGTAGCGCTTCAACTTCACGAAAAGTCGTTACCTGTTCCATTATCAAGGATTCCATAATTCGATGGAATTGCTCGTCTTGCCAACAAGCATCCGATTGTTTGTGATGTTTTTTAAACGTATTGATTTGCGCAGCTAAAGAAGAGCTAATTTCATATGTTCTTTCAAAAAAGTAGAGGGGGTCCGCCTTTTCAAAGGGATCAGTCAGAAGTTCATTCGTTGAGGCATCCATTGTCCGATAGATGTCTTCTGCGAATCCATCACCGAAAAACATGCAAAATGATTCCACATCCTGTTTCTCTTCAATTCCGATGGTATACGGTCCTTCATTCAGAAGAAGATATCGGTTTTCTTCAACCGCAAAGAAACCCCTATCCGTCTTGTAAAGGGCTCTGCCATTCGAGAATGTCTTTATGGAAAGCTGTCCGATGCCTTCCCAGTAGAATTCGTTGCTTTTTGCATGCAAAATAAAATTGGATGAATCTTTTACTTCCATTCCCTCACCTCTGTATTGTCTGACTAATCAAAAGTATACCACTTTCATACTTTGTCTAATAGCTTGATTGAGGCAAGAGGAAGGAAAGGGGCTATCGCAGAAAAAATCTACTTTTGCGATAGCCCAAAAATATTTCTGTCTCAATCTTGAATTGTCACTGGCCGAATATATCGTACAAGGTAGCCGTGTTTTGGAGATCCGATAAAGCTGATTAGAAATACTACACCGGTCGCAAATGCCATGGATCCCGATATGGATGTGTCGATCCAAACGGCAATATAGTAACCGCCGATTGCAGATATGACACCGAATAGGGCGCTCAGGCACATCATGACGGACAGTCGATCGGTCCAAAGATAAGCTGCTGCGGCAGGAGTGATGAGCATGGCAACAACCATGATGGCGCCGACTGCGTCAAATGATGCGACCGTTGTAATCGACACAAGTGTCATGAATACATAATGCATGAGGATGACTGGAATGCCGAGGCTTGCTGCTAGCGCGGCATCGAACGTCGTAATTTTCCACTCTTTATAGAAAGCGACTACCATGACGAGAACAATCGCCAATACAATGAGCAATATGAATGTAGCTTGCGGCATTTCGCCAATCAATGGGACTTCCATCGTATTCCACGGAACGAATGTGATTTCTCCCATTAATGCATGCTGCACGTCTAAGTGGACATTTCCGGTCTTTGTTGCAATTAAAATAACGCCAATAGCAAACAACGTCGTAAATACAACCCCAATGGAAGCATCTTGCTGTACGCCAAGCGAATGTAGCAACTGTACCAAAACAGCTGTCAGCAAGCCTGCGATAATCGCGCCGATCAACATATGCACGCCGCTTAACTCACGCGTGATCAAATATGCCATGACAATGCCTAATAGGACTGTGTGACTGATGGCATCGGCCATCATCGCCATCTTTCTGAGGATGAGGAAGACGCCAATAATTCCACAGGACAACCCGACTAATGAAGCGGTAAGTAAAATCCAACCTTCATAACTCAATTTATTTACCCTCCTTCACAGTTTGGCGAGCCATAGAGTGATTTCCTACTTCATGGTATTTCCGTTGCATCCTCAGTTGGATTGCGCGGATCAATAATCCCCGTTGCGCTCCAAAAATGAGCGAAATGGTAAATATGGCAGCGGATGCGATGACGATGAACGGACCAGTTGGCCATCCTTTTCCCATTGTGCTTAGCAACGTCCCGATCATGCCCGAACCACCGCCAAAAATAGCTGAAAGAATGAGCATCTGCTTGAATGAATGTGTCCAGTAATGTGCGCTCACTACCGGAATGATAAGCAATGCCGCCATTAGAATGACTCCTACCGCTTGAATACCGATGACAATGACTAGCACGAGCATCGAAAGATAAGCACCGTTCATAAGCCGTGTTGAAAGACCGAGTCCCTTTGCGAAGTTTGCATCGAACAGGAACAGCTTCCATTCCTTGAATCCGACAATGATGACCGCGATAATGATTAAAGCAACAACCAACATCGTATAGACGTCTGTTCGAACCATGGAAGCCGCTTGCCCGAAAATGAAATTATCGAGACCGGCTTGGTTGCCGCCGCCTTTCCGACTGACAACCGTCAGAAGCATGACGCCCAAACCGAAGAAAACGGATAGGATGATTCCCATCGCTGCATCTTCCTTCACACGGCTGGACGAGCGGATCCAGTGGATGAGCCATGCACCGATGAAAGAACTGATGGCTGCGCCTACAATCATGAAAGGTAAATTTTTGTAACCCATAATGGAGAAAGCAATCACGACACCAGGCAAAGCTGCGTGTGATAATGCGTCACTCATAAGGCTTTGCCGCTTCCAATAGGCAAGGCAGCCAATCATTCCGGATGCCGTTCCCAATATCAATGTGCTGAATAAAACCCATTGCGCATTCGGAGATAAAAAGACATCAAACATCGTCATTGCACCTCCTTCAACCAGCGTAAACGTCCGCCGTATGTTCTTTGTACATTCTCCTTTGTAAAGATTTCCTCTGTTTTTCCATACTCTATAATGGTTTTATTTAAAAGCATGACGTGGTCGAAGTAATCTTCAACAGTCAATAAATCATGATGAACGACCATGACTGTCTTGCCGGCGGCTTTTAACCGCTTCAACGTAGTCATGATAGCCGTTTCCGTAGCAGCATCTACGCCGACTAGCGGCTCATCCATGAAGTAGAGATCCGCATTTTGGACAAGCGCGCGTGCCAAGAAAACGCGTTGTTGCTGCCCTCCTGATAACTGGCTGATTTGTCGATCGGCATAATCCGCCATCCCCATTTGAGCGAGTGATTCCATAGCGAGCTCCTTGTCGTGCTTGGAAGGCCATTTAAACCAACCAATCTTACCGTACAGCCCCATTAGCACGACATCCAAGGCATTTGTCGGGAAGTCCCAATCGACTGATCCTCTTTGGGGAACGTAGCCGATTCTTGATTTTGTCTTCGCAAGGGTGGAACCGAAAAATGACACATTTCCCGAAAGTGCAGGGTGTAAATTCAGCATCACTTTTAGCAAAGTCGATTTCCCGGCGCCATTCGGCCCGACAATTCCGGTCAATGAGCCAGGTTGAACGTCGAAATCCACATCATAAAGCACTTTATTTTTCCGGTACGCTGCGGAAAGGTTTTCAACCGTAAGTACAGACATTTAATTCCCCTCCCCTAAGAGTGCCTTATGGATCGTATTTACGTTATGTTTATACATTCCAATGTACGTCCCCTCTTCCGTACCTGCGTCTCCCATAGCGTCAGAATACAGCTCGCCGCCCAACTTCACATCAAGCCCTTGTTTTCCGGCTCCTTCGATTACAGCTTTGATAGAGTTCTGGTTAATGCTGCTTTCCACGAAAACAGCGGGAATTTTATAGTCCATCAGTATATTGATCGTATCGTCGATATCCGTAATCCCAATTTCATCTTCCGTACTCAATCCTTGCAAACCGACTACTTCGATATTGTACGCGCGCCCGAAATAACCGAAGGCGTCATGAGCCGTTACCAATACACGCTTACCTTCAGGAATTTGCGCGAGTTTATCTTTTGATTCTGCAAGGAGCTCATCAAGCTCTTTAAAATAGGACTCTTTGTTAGTTTCAAATTCATCAGCATATTCTGGAGCAAATTTCTTCAACTCTTCAGTTGCGGCTTCGAGAGAGGTTTTCCATAATTCGATATCAAACCAAACATGTGGATCGATGGCACCATCGTCATCTTTTAATAACTTTTCTGTTGGAATGGATTCGGAAATGCCGAGCACAGGCTTTTTGCTGCCGATTCTCGTAAATGCTTCTGTCATATTCCCTTCAAGATTGAGTCCGCTGTAGAAGACAATATCACTGCCTTCCAATTTCTTTATATCTCCTTGAGTAGCTTTGTATAAATGGGGATCGACACCAGGCCCCATTAAACTTTCCACCGCAACATGATCGCCGCCGATGAAGGATATCGGTTCAGCGATTTGTGCGATTGTCGTCACGACATCGATTTTCCCATCTGCATTGCCATCGTCTTTCTCTCCATCGGAACATGCGGCGAAAACTAGAAGGGATGATAATAGTCCTGCTAGTACGATGCCTTTTCTCATTTTCTTCAATTCAAATTCCTCCTGTACAGTTAATGTAAATGAAAAATAAAGTTTCCCTTGTGCAACATTTTGGGTAAAAAAATGAAGTACTAACTTCTCCCTGAAACTATCAAGCCACTTCCATTCAAAATGGTCTCATAGAAATAGTATTCACAAACGTCCACAAAGTTTCCCGAGGGAAACTATTTCTCTGTTAAAAGTAATTCAAAGTTCTCCGTTTGTCAATACCATTGTTCAAAATTATTATTTATCCGAAAACTACATCAAAAGTCTTAGGGAGAATCCGACTGGGGCTTGTTATAGGGATTGGGAAATCTTGTTAAGCTAATGATCAATGGAGCAGGAAGGAAAGGGGAATGGTTGTGAAAGTATTGGAGTTTATTGTAAAAAAGAAGGTATTGGTCGGTTTATTGACCGTATTAGTTGTAGCTTTGGGGAGCTTTGCGGTTGCTAAACTGGATAAGGAAATTATGCCTTCGGTTGGAATGGATGGCGCATATGTAATGATCGACGCAGGGGATATGGCAGCGATTGACGTGGAACAAACTATAACATCGCCTCTCGAACAGAGGCTGGAAGGAATCGAAGGTGTTGAGGAAATCAGGTCGACAACGGCGGTTGGAAGCAGTGCCATTGATATAACGATTGCCAGAGGACAAAGTGAAAAGGTCATGAAAGAAGTAGAGACGGCGGTGAATGAAACCAAAGCCGAGCATCCTGAAATACGGGAAGCTATGGCAAGTCAATATGGCGTCCGGCAAGGCTATGAATTTTTCATGGATCTATCAGGCGATGATCTTCAAACGATGACCGCGTTCGCTAAGGATGTGCTTGAACCGAGGCTTGAAAGCTTAAAGGAAGTTCAAGATGTCAATCTGTCTGGTGTGTCTGAGCAAGAAGTGTCCATTGCATTCAATCGGGATGAAATGAAAAAGCATGGGTTAGATATTTCACAAGTCGCGGGGTTCATTGCACAAGCGAATTCGGAAGCGACACTTGGCGAATTGCAGGATGGCGAGAACGGATCACTCCTCCGTTGGAATTCGAAACTTGCAGATGTTGAGGGAGTGAAACGTATTGAAATTCCGACAGCGGAAGGGTTTGTCCAATTGAATGACATTGCCAATGTAACGGTAGAGACCCGTGAACAGTCATCATTCGTATGGAAGAACGGGACGAACGAATTGGTGTTCATTCAAGTGGGGCGGGCAGCAAATGTCACGCAGATTGACATGGCAAAAGCCGTCCGTGAAGAGATTCAGAAAATACGCGAGGAAGGACTCGTGGAAGGCTTTACGTTAAATGAAATGGTAGCGCAAGCAGATATCGTACAAGAATCGATCGACGGTGTGGTCGTCAATATACTGATTGGTAGCGCAGTGGCGATTGCAATTCTGCTTTTATTCCTCAGAAATATCCGCGCTATGCTCATTATTGCGGTTTCCATCCCGACTTCGGTGTTGCTGACCTTTTTGACAGTATACGTGCTCGGATACAGTCTCAATATGCTGACGCTTATCGGTCTAGGTCTCGGTGTCGGAATGATGGTGGACTCATCGATTGTCATTTTAGAATCGATTTACCGGAAACGGGAGCTTGGACTTGCGAAATTTGAAGCGGTGCTTGCGGGAACGAAGGAGGTGGCGGGTGCTGTATTCGCCTCGATGCTGACGACGATCGTCGTATTCTTGCCGATCGGTTTTATTGGCGGCGGGCTTGGTGAGTTCATGATCATCCTTGCGATTGTAGTGTCGATTACATTGATCAGCTCAGTGCTCGTCGCATTTACGCTCATCCCTGCGCTTTCTGAGAATTTTCTTAGTTATCGGGGCATCCGTGACGCTAGGAAAGAGAGCCGTTTCAGCAAAGGGTACAATTTGATCGTTTCGTGGATTGTTGCGAAAAGGCGTCGGTGTCTTCTCGTCGTCGCACTCTTTTTCGGACTGTTTGGCGGTTCACTTCTCCTTGTGAATAAAATCCCGATGACCGTCATGCCGGATGTCTTTAATCGGTATAGTGAAATCGTTGTAGCATTGGAAACAGGGGTGGAGCGTTTTGAAAAAGAGCGGCTTGCACAACTGATGAATGAAAGACTGGCAGGCATTGAAGATGTTGAGTCCAGTTATGTCTTGGATAGTAGCGGGAATGAACTGTTTGTCATCGTCAATATGACAAAAGGTGATGACGTCATTCACGAGCAAAAGGAAGTAAATGAACAGATTTTACGATCGCTTCGGGAATTTCAAGATACCGAACCGATACGAACTGTGCAAGTAGCGATGTCCGAAATTAGCGGTGCGCCCGTACAAGTGATGGTCAAAGGAGAAGAATTCGGCCAAATGCAAGCAATTGCTGAAGACTTTATGAAAGAGCTTGGAAAAGTTGAAGGAATCGTTGGCGTGACAAATTCGATGGAACGCACTACCGAAGAAAGGGCGATTGTGTTAAAAGAAAAAGCAATTTCGGATGCAGGCTTAACACAATTGCAGGTAAAACAATTCATTGAACAGTCTTTCATTACTATGCCTGTAGGTCAAATGGCGCTCGATGGAGAGAATGTTCCCCTCATAGTCAGCTGGAATCAAAAAACGGATTCCACACAAGGGCTGCTCGATTTAGAAATACCGACGATGGAAGGCGATCAGAAGTTATCAATGTTCATCGACTTGGAAACTGTTCGTACGCCAAATGAAATCACGCATATTGACAAGGAACGATTCATTTCTGTTTCCTCGGATATTGAAGGTAGAGATTTAGGAGCGATCAATCGCGACGTGCAAAAAGTCATTAAGGATTTTGATACGCCGGCAGGCTATGCAATTGATGTCGCCGGTGATATCGAGCAGCAACAGCAGCTGATGATGGAAATGATTTTAGTGTTAAGCATCGCACTGTTCCTCGTCTACTTTGTGATGGCTGTGCAATTCAATCATTTAGGGCATCCGCTTATCGTCATGTCTGTCATTCCGATGGCGATTATCGGTGTCATTATCGGATTGTTCGTGACGCAAATGGAATTGAATCTATTGTCCGGGATGGGTGTCATCATGCTGATCGGCATCGTTTTGAACAACGCGATTCTCTTAATCGACCGGACAAACCAGCTTCGTAGAGAAGGGATGTCCATGGAAGATGCATTAGTTGAAGCGGGCAAAAACCGGATTCGCCCGATTTTCATGACGACATTGACGACGGTAGGCGGAATGCTGCCGCTTGCACTCGCATCAGGAGTATCCGGCAATTACCAGGCACCGCTCGCAACAGTGTTGATCTCCGGATTGCTGTTTGCGACGTTCATCACACTGCTGCTCATTCCATCGGTTTATCGTTTGTTTACTAAGACCGAGAAAGTGGCGGAAGCGGCGTCATCGAAACGCAAGAAACGCATGGCGGCACGGGTGGTTGAACCCGTGAAATAAAATAGAGGAAGACAGAAACGCATAAAATGTGCTAAACGAGCAGAAATCGAATTACTCGCGCATAAAGCGTGCCAAACACGCATAAAATGAATTATTAACGCATAATATCGCAGAACGACGCATAAACGTAATTAAAAGCTCATAAATGGCTGGAAAAACGCATAAATGTCTTACACGATCTTCGTGAACAATGGAGGTCGTGTTTTTTCGCTTGTCATCTCACAAAGAAGACAGCTACAATGAGGCGATGAAGAAAGGGAGTGAATTCATTGAATGAAAAGGAGTATGACAACCTTCTTCGGATAAAAACAGCTGGAACGCTTGAGTTGTTAAGCCAGTCAGCCCATTATAACCGCTATGAAGCAACACCTTACGAAGCGTTGGATGAGCTGTTCAAAACGCATGAGCTGCATCAGTCGGACGGCTTTGTCGATTTCGGCTGCGGCAAGGCACGCGTGTCATTTTACGTCCATCATCGCTTTGGCGCATCGGTGACAGGGATTGAGATGAATGGGCAACTCTATCAGGACGCGCTTGAAAACTTGGCAAGATACCGACATAAAGCGAAGCACCGTGGCGGGGCGATCCGTTTTGAACGGTGCTTCGCAGAAACGTATGAAATCGATCCGTCGGAGAATACATTTTATTTCTTTAATCCATTTTCCATCCAAATATTTATGACCGTCATCAGTAACATTTTGTTGTCTGTCGAACGGGTAGTTCGCCCAATAGACGTCATCCTTTATTATCCGACAGCGGAATATGTGCAATATATGGACAATCAGACGCCATTTAAGCTTTGGAAGGAAATTAAAATCGATAGTCTTTATGATAAAAATGAAAATGAACGATTTTTAATCTACCGATTGGGTGAGTAAGGTAGTTATCGTTCATTTCCTAGAGGATATCGATCATTTCCCGGTGGATATCGATCAATTCGAAGGAGTTATCAATCATTTCCCAAGAGTTATTGTCATTTCGTTACTTTATACCTAGACAAATACTTGATTTGTCAAAGGCATTTAACGCGACAAGCTAATTCCATGGCCGCGGAAAGATGCCGCGCACAAGCTTATTTCAACAAATGCATCGCGGCCTCCGCCTCATGCCACGGAACAGGGTATCCTTTCCCTTTCGCGCAAAAAATCGACGTGGATGTGTATTCGGGGTCTGCATCCTTGTTGTAGCTGCTCGCCTCGATCACTTCCTCCGGATTATGGCATTCGTCATAGCCTCCGAATTGCAAAGTGAGCGCTCCTTTGCCGTTCGTGAATGAGGCAAAGACTGTGCTGTAATTCATGAAAGTGGCAACCGGGACGCGGCCTGTCACGACAGTGGTTTCGCCTATCGTTTCAGGAGGCGCGAAACTCCCTGATGCTTGCTGGATATCGGATAGGACGCGGCCAATATGGTCCATTCCGACTTTTATTTTGAAGTCATAAACCGGTTCGAGCAGGATGTTTTCCGCTTTCTCCAACCCTTGCCGCAATGCGCGGAATGTCGCTTCCCTGAAGTCTCCGCCGGACGTATGCTCAATATGTCCTTTTCCTGTCAGCAATGTGATTTTTACGTCGGTCAGCGCCGATCCAGTCAATAAACCATGATGTGCCCGTTCGAAAATATGACTTCGTATCAAGTTTTGATTACCAACAGACAAATCATTCGCATGGCATACATTCTCGAACGAAATGCCGCTGTCTCGCTCGGCCGGTTCAATCCTCAAATGAACTTCCGCATAATGCTTCAGTGGCTCAAAATGGCCATAGCCGTTGACGGCGGAGCGAATTGTCTCCTTGTATAGGATTTTCGGGTCGCCAAACGACACGTCGAATTGGAATCGATCCCGCACGATTTGTTTCAGCACTTCAAGCTGGATGACTCCCATCACGTGGACGTGCACTTCTTGGACATGCTCATCCCAGACGACACGCAACGAAGGGTCTTCAGCATCCAACATTTTAAAGCAGCGCAGCACTTCTTTCACATGGATGGAAGGGTCGAAAATCACTTTCGATTTCAACGTTGGAATCAAGTCAAACACCGCCTTCTCAACGAGCGCACCGAGCGGATCACCTGCGCGTGCCTCAGAAAGCCCTGTTACAGCGACGATTTCTCCCGCATTGGCAGCTTCCACCGTATGAAATTTCTTTCCATTATATTGCCGGATCTGCGTAATTTTCTCCTGCTTGCCGGCATACTGCGTGTCATCCCTTACGTGCAATTCCCCTTGCAACACTTTCAAAAATGTCACCCGATGGCCGTTTTCATCATGCCGAACTTTATAAACTCGCGCCGCAAATTCACCTACATTCGCATAATCTGTCTCGGTCAGCTGATCAAATTTTTCAAGGAAATCAAGCACCCCGATATCCTTCAAGGCAGAGCCGTGCCCATAAGGGAAGACGTCGCGATGTTGAATCATCCGTTTCAAAGCTTCCAGCCATGTCTCGCTGTCATAACCGGTATCCATATAGCGTTCGAGCAGTGCCTCGTCACGTTCCGCAATGAATTCAATGAGGCTTTCAGTCATGTCGTCCTCTTCTATTTCTGACAAATCAAAGATGTCCTGTGACAGGCTGCCGCGAATTTCATCCACGACGTTCTGTATATTCACACCTTCGCGATCGGTTTTATTCAAAAAGAAAAATGTCGGGATTTGGTGCTTTTTCAATAATTGCCAAACCGTCTCGGTATGACCTTCCACTCCGTCCGCTGCGCTTATAATGACGATGGCCGCATCCATCACTTGGATGGCTCTTTCCATTTCAGGTGAGAAATCGACGTGTCCCGGCGTATCGATGAGCGTATAGTGGGAGCCGTTGAACGTGAATGTTCCTTGGTCTGCAAATACAGTAATGCCGCGGTTCTTTTCGATTTCATGGCTATCGAGGAAAGTGTCTTGATGGTCGACACGGCCCCGCTGGCGAATGCTATGTGTATGGAATAGTAGCTGTTCAGAAAAAGTAGTCTTACCCGCATCCACGTGAGCGACGATTCCAATTGTTTTCTGCATAAGTGCACCTCGATTTCATTTCTGGATTATATAACTTTTATTTTAGTCATAAACGGGGGAGAAAAGGAAGATATGATCGGAGCGTGGAATAATATGGTGAAGGTCTAAAGTTCCGGAATGAGCATAACTTCTTCAAAGTCGCTCATAACTCCTCAAGATTGCGCCATGCCTCCTTCAAATCCGCGCAAAACCCCATTTATAACTAGTAAAAAAAACGCACCCCAAGCCGGAGTGCGTGTTATCGTGCTGATTGTTGCAGCAATTGCTCGATTTCTTCGTGCGGAAGCGGTTTGGAATAAAGATAGCCTTGCACTTCATTGCAACGGAGCTGTTTCAGAAAAGCTCCTTGCTCTTCCGTTTCCACGCCTTCCGCAATGACGTTCAGTTCCAAGTTTTTCGCAAGGTCGATAATCGCTTTTACGATAGCTGTATTGCTTTTGCTCAGTTCGCCGATGAACGCCTGATCGATCTTTAAATGGGACAGCGGGAATTTACTCAAATAGAGGAATGACGAATAGCCTGTTCCGAAGTCATCGACGCTCACGGTGATGCCTGCGTTAAAAAGTTCTTTCAAAACGGCTTCGCAATGCTGTACATCGGACATCATGCTTTCCGTAATCTCTAAATTCAAGTACGAAGGATGCAGACCGGTTTCATTCAAAATCCTTAATACGTCTTCCACGAACGATGGTTGGTTGAATTGCCTCATGGATACGTTCACACTCATCCTTAACGGAGTAAATCCTTGTTCCTGCCATGCTTTCGCCTGCGTACATGCCGTTTTCAACACCCATTCACCGAGTGGCAGAATGAAACCATTCTCCTCCGCAATCGGTATGAATTTCAAGGGTGGGATATAGCCCCGAACAGGGTGTTTCCACCTGGCGAGCGCTTCCATCCCTTTGATCTGCCCGGTTTTCAAGTCGAATTGGGGCTGATAATGAAGGAGGAACTGACCTTTTTCCAATGCTTGCCGCAGCTCCATTTCAAAGAATGTCTTCTCCATCAGTTCTTCTTGAAGTTCCTCCGTGAAAAACCGGAAAGTGCCCTTGCCTGCCTCCTTTGCCAAATACATGGCCGTGTCGGCACTGCGAAATAACGTGCTATAATCCTCTCCGTCCTTTGGATACAACGCGATTCCGATGCTTGGAGCAACGAAGATCTCTTGCTTGTTGAAAAAGAAAGGCTGTGAAATGTCCTCGACAATTAGTGAGGCGATGGATGCGAGTCGTTCATTGTCTGTAGAATCAATGAGAATGATAAATTCATCCCCGCTTAGTCTAGCTACCGCATCTTCGCTTTGAACGCAATCACGCAATCTTTCCCCGACGGCGATGAGCAACTGATCGCCAATATGGTGCCCTAACGTGTCGTTGACATTTTTGAATCGATCCAAGTCAAGGAACATGATGGCAAAAGACTCATCTTCACCTGCGTTTTTAATTTTTCGTACCAATTTTTCTTGGAAATTTCTTCGGTTCGGCAATCCGGTCAAGTAATCATAATAGGCCATATGTTCAATGACTTTTTCGGCTTCAATCCGTTGAGAAATATCGATGGCGGTGCCGACAACCTCGACAATGTTCCCGTCTTTTGCAATCGGAGACAAATAGACGAGAAAGGAAAGGTCGTCGAAGGTCAACTCAAATTGGACGACTTCTCCAGTCATCCCTGCAAGTAAATAATTCTTAAATGCTTCAAGCTCTTCTTCGGTGAATGAATGGATGACTTCCTGTGCATTCAATTTTTCCACTGTAATGCCAACACGTTCTTTAATTTGTCCCTCGAAAAGGGTAAAGACGATTTTACCGTCTTCGGTAGTCGTATATTTGAAAATGGCATTTTGCAAGTTTTTCACGGTCGTTTGGAAATCGTTCTGCAAAGCGATTTCCAAAGATTCCTCCGCTTTTTTTCGAGCGGTAATATCGTGGCGAATCGCAATGTATTGTTCAGGCTTTCCATCGGAATCAAGAAAAGGGACAATTGTCGTGCTTACCCAATAGAGGGAGCCGTCTTTCGCACGATTGCAAACATCGCCTTGCCAGATGTCGCCGTTTTGAATCGTTCCGTACATTTCTTTGAAGAAGGATTTTGGATGGAAATTTGAATTGACGATCCGATGGGTGTTTCCGATCAATTCGTCGCTCGAATACTGAGACAGCTCACAAAATTTTTCATTGACGTACGTAATGACACCCTTCGCATCAGTAATGGCTACTACCGATGAGTAATCAAGCGCATTTTCAATGTTATGCAGATTCTGCAATGTTTCTTTGTATTTTTCCTTTGTCAGTTCGCGGGCTGTAATATCGCTATCTATTGATAGGAATTGAATGTTCTCGCCAGACTCGTCCAACATCGGAATAATATTGGCGTTCACCCAATAAGGCGAGCCATCCTTTGCAATGGCGCTGATGTTTTTCTGCCAAGCTTCGCCGCTTGTGAAAAACTGTAACGTTTCCTCCCTGAATCGTTCGGGTACATAGTCTGGATTGACGATGTTATAGCTTTTCCCAATCAACTCCTCTTCAGTGTAGCCGGATAGTTCACAGAAGTTCTTATTTACATAAATAAAATGAGCGTTTCTATCTGCAATTGAAATGCAGAACTTTTTATCAAAGAAATACATAAGGGAAGCGAAGCTTAGTTTCGATAACACCATTTCCAATTCCTTTCTATATACAAAAACGACGCAAAAAGCGAAGAAATATTTCTGTGTAATACACCGACTCAGTGAACAGGAATATACTCAATTAAGAGATATGAAAAAATCAATTTTAATAGTGTGTATTTTCACGTTAATTATACCATCCGCTAAAGCTGCAATCTACATTAACTAGTTTCTTATAAGTTTTTTTATTAAAACAATTGTTTAACTATTCTTCATTTAATAGTTGCGTTCAAACTGAAATGTTTCATCATTCCAACTAAATGGAATTGACTTTTAATTTATGTCGTCGTATTCTAAAACATTGGATAGAAATACAAAGTTCAGCAGTAAAAGGGGGTACTCAAATGGGAAACTTGAAGTGGAATCAACCTGAACAACTTGAGGATTTATTATGTGAATTGGTCAGTTGGGACAGCCGAACGGGAACGATGGGGGAAATCGAGTTTTCAACTAGGATGCTTAAAAAGTTATTGGAATTACAGTATTTCCAAGACAACAGCTCGCAAATCCATTTCCACAACGCAGGTAAAGGGAGAAATGCAGTGACAGCCCTTTACACCAGTGGAGTGACGAATAAAACAATCGTGTTGCTCAGCCACTTTGACACCGTCCACACGGAGGAATTTGGCGCGGGTCTTAAGGATCTCGCTTTTCAGCCGAAACAGCTGACGGAGGAATTGAAAAAGTGGATGACCGAGTTGCCGGAAGATGCCCAAAAGGACTTGGCTTCAGATGAATATCTTTTTGGCCGCGGAACGATGGATATGAAAATGGGTCTTGCTTTGCATCTGCATTTATTGGAGAGGGCAAGTAATGAAAATTGGCCGATTAATCTCCTTTTATTGACGGTGCCTGACGAAGAAGTGAATTCTTCCGGGATGAGGGACGCTGTAAAAGGGTTGGCGGAACTGGGGGAAACTTATAGTTTGGAATATGAACTGTTCTTAAACAGCGAGCCGTCCTTTTCACAAACACCTCAGGATCCGAATTATTATATTTACTCAGGATCAATCGGGAAGATCATGCCTTCTGCTTTGTTTTACGGAAGAGAGACACATGCTGGCGAGCCTTTAAACGGTATGACAAGCCATTATATGGCATCTTATTTGACGAGGGCAATGGAGTTCAATCCTAATTTCATGGAAGAGCTGTATGGGGAGAAGACGCCTTTGCCGGTTTGTTTGCAGCAACTGGATTTAAAAGAGGATTATTCGACACAAACGTCCCATCATAGCGCAGCTTTGTTCAATGTTTTTGTAATGCGGCAAAATGCTGACGATATTATGAAGATATTCAAAGAAACCGCCGTTAAGGCGATGGCGGAATGCTCAAAGAATTATCGGAAGGTTTGCGAACGTGAAGGCGTCCAACCGATCCGGGACATTAACGTGTTGGAATATCAGGAACTGCTCAAGTATGCTACTGAAAAAATTGGAGATGCGGAAGTTCAAAGGATTCTTGAAACCGTTATGAAGGATGAGTCGCTCGATGAACGGAAAATGTCCATGCTCATTAGCGATCGTTTATTGCTGCATTGTCAGGAATTGGCGCCAGCTGTCGTCTTATTCTATGCGCCGCCATATTACCCTGCCGTTAATTCATCCGATAATAAGCTCGTTCAAGAAAAGGTTGCTCTTGCGCAAAAGATTTTACAGGATGAATTTCGTGTAGAAGCAAAGCAAGTGCATTATTTCAATGGAATCTCGGATCTCAGTTATGTGAATTACGATGCAGCGGATGCAGGATGGCAATCGTATAAACAGAACACACCTGTATGGGGAGAGACATATAGCATCCCATTCACGGAAATGCAGCAGCTTCAGGCGCCAGTATTGAATATTGGCCCGTTCGGCAAAGATGCTCATAAGTTAACCGAACGACTGCACAAAAAGAGCGCATTCATTTATACTCCGCGGGTGTTGGAGAAAGTCATTGAAAGCATGTTTGTGACGATAAAGGCATAAGTTCCAAAAGGGTCAACTCGATCAGAAATGAGTTGGCTCTTTTCGTAATTTTGTTGAGATGTTGTAAAAGATTCATTCTTCACTACTGTTTGCCGTTTAATAGTTGTACACTAATGGTATAAACATAGTTTCGAAGATTACGAAAGGGGTGGGATGTTGGGAAAGGGAAGGTATACAAAGACGGAGAAAAGTTGGATGTTTTATGACTGGGCGAATTCGGCATATTCAATCATTATTACAACTGCAGTATTTCCGATCTTTTACAAGTCGGTGGCGACCGACGCGGGTGTCAGTTTAACGCAGTCGACAGCGTATTTGGGGTATACGGTTGCGATTGCCACGTTTATTTTAGCAATGATCGGGCCGATATTGGGGACGATTGCGGACTATCGGGGGCTCAAAAAGAAATTTTTCCTTGCCTTCTTCCTGATCGGTTCACTTGCGACGATTTCATTAGCGTTTGTGCCTGATGGAACATGGCTGCCGTTATTGATCATATATACCATTACAGCTATCGGCTTCCACGGAGCAAATATTTTCTATGATGCATTTCTGGTTGATGTAACGCCTGAAGAGAAGATGGATGAAGTCTCGTCACGCGGTTTCGGATTAGGGTATATCGGAAGTACAATTCCATTCATTATTAGCATTGCCATCATCCTGTTGGCTTCAAAAGAAGTGATCCCTCTTTCAGCAACCGTTGCAAGTAAGCTGGCATTTGTCATTACAGGAATTTGGTGGTTCACCTTTACGATACCGATGCTGAAAAACGTCGTTCAAGTACACGCGATTGAACGGGAGCCGAGGATTTTGGCAAGCAGCTTCCGCAGGCTTGGCGAAACGTTCAAGGAGATTAAGAAATACCGAACCGTTTTCATCTTTTTATTAGCATATTTCTTCTATATCGATGGGGTCGGTACGATCATTTCGATGTCGACGGCGTATGGAACAGATTTGGGTATCGAGCCGACCGACCTTCTCATCGTTCTATTTGTCACTCAAGTCGTTGCCGCGCCGTTTGCGATTTTGTACGGCAGGCTTGCGCAACGATTTTCGGTGAAGACGATGTTGTATGTCGGGATATTCGTCTATATCGCCGTCTGCATTTATGCATTTTTCCTATCGACAACGTTGGATTTTTGGATTTTGGCGATGCTTGTTGCCACTTCGCAAGGAGGAATTCAGGCGTTGAGCCGCTCCTATTTTGCCCAATTGGTACCGAAAGAGAAGTCCAACGAGTTTTTCGGCTTCTATAATATTTTCGGTAAATTTGCGTCCGTCATGGGACCTCTATTGCTTGCAGTGACGGCTACGCTGACAGGAAGCTCGGCGTACGGCGTTTTCAGCCTTGTTATCCTGTTCATTATTGGAGGCATTTTGTTGCGGATGGTGCCAAGGCCGGAAAGTGAAATAGCGTAAAAGAAGAGATTACCCTTTAAAATGAAAATTGCCAGAACGGCTCCCTTTCCGCGGGCGAGCGCCAAGCCGTTTCGTCGCTTCGCACCTGCAGGTTTCGGTTGTCTCGCTTTCCCGCAGGAATGTCGCCTTTTCTGGCAATTTTCAACAATACCAAAAAAACACAGGTGAAGCGGGAAATTACCTTCGCCTGTGTTTTGTAATTATCTTATCGTCTAGCTCCAGGCGCTAGCCACTCGGGTCATAAGTCAATGCTGCTATGTGACAAAAAGCGTCACTTCGCATCTTTGCCTTATGCCTGTCGTGGCTGGGCAAGCGCCTTCTGCTTTGGTTATTTCGGTTCTATCCTCTGCATTTGCAAGATCCTGAATCCGTGCTTTTCGAGTCTTTCACGCATTTTGACCATTTCTTCGTCGGATTTTCCGTCCTCGAGCGTGATGACGACTCTTCGTGCGAGCGCTGAGCCGTTGTCGAGAGTGAGCATACCTTCGATATTCTCGTCCTTCAACGTCGTCGTCAGCTTTCTAATCATCCCGCGTGCCTCGGTCGATGCAAGCGTAATATTGATGCCGCCTGTTTTTAAGCCGAAAGCGTCTTCCAAGACACTTTCGATTTTATTATGCGTCAAAATGCCAAGAAGTTTGCCATCCCTAACGACGCTGACGAAAGGCAAGGCTTTGATTTTCAATAAAGCACTTAAAAAAGAAGCATCCTCATATAAGAAAATGTCTTGGTGTTCCAATAAGAAGTCGATTGGCTTTTCACCATCCCCTTTTTCCTCATAAAGATAGGAAAGCAGGTCTACTTTGTAGATCATCCCTTTATAGGTGTCGTCGTTATCCACGACAGGAATGCAGCGGTACCCTGTCTCGTTAATTTTCGCTAGTGTTTCAGATACGCTTTGATCGACCTTTACCGTAGCGACACCTAGTCTTTCTACAATCAAATCTCGAATGTGCATAATTACTCCCCCTCATTAACTGTAGTTTCTGGAAAGTCTAAATTTTTGTTTAGATTGCTTCCCATTATAATTGAAAATTGGAATGTTGTACATGAAAACTTATAATAGTAGTTACTGATGTATGAAAGGGGCTTGGAACTACTTGTTGAACTTGGACTCACTCCTCGACGTTGTCGGCGAGTTGTTTGCAGATGAAATATCCATTGTCGTATCGAATACGAAAGAATATATTTATTATCGGCCTAGCAAAAGGATCGATTTAAAAATCAGGCCAGGCGACCCTGTTCCAGAAGGCACAATCGCCTATAAAGCTCTCACAGAAGGGCAGAAAGTTTCCGAATTCATCAACCGTGATGTATTTGGTGTGCCGTATCATGGCATGGCGGTTCCTTTCCATGATAATGGTGTTTTGGACGGCTGCGTCGTTGCCATCTATCCGGCATACACGGAAGGAAAGTCGGTCGTTACGTTAAAAACACAAGACGGATGGGTGCCTGTCCCGTTTTCTGAAGTAAAGTACATTGAAGTGCGGGACAGAAAAACAATCGTAGTAGCCAATCATATAACAGGTACCCATCGAAATTCATTGCAAAACTTTGAATTCGTGCTGCCTCATGAATTGTTTGTCCGTTGCCATCGCTCATTCATCGTCAATGTAACGCAAATTAAAGCGATTTATCCGGATACTCACTCGACGTTCATGCTTTCAATGAATGACGGCTCGCAAATACCGGTCAGTCAGTCGTATTCCAGCTATTTTCGAAAGCTTTTAGGCTTCTAAGACGATAAAATGCTGCCTTAGACAAAGCATATGATCGTTTGTTCGTGAATCCCGTCTTTCACTCAGGAAACCTCCTACCAGTCCACAATATACGATACACTTATCAAAAAGTTATGAAAAGGGGCGCTTGTGAATGGGGAACCATATGGATCGTATCAGGATTGAAAAATTGAGAGATTTAGTTGTGACGCCTGAAGAGGCTGCTTCTTGGATTAAGGACGGAATGACATTGGGGTTGAGCGGATTCACACGAGCGGGCGACGCGAAAGCGGTTCCAATGGCTTTAGTGAAACGGGCAGAAACGGAAAAGTTCAAAGTGAATGTGTTCACAGGAGCATCCCTCGGCTCGGATATCGATAAACTATTCGCGGAAGCGGGTATTGTGAAAAAGAGACTTCCTTTCCAAGCAGAAAAAGCGATGCGAAATGGCATTAACAATGGGGAATTGCTTTTTGTGGACCATCATCTGTCCCATACAGCAGAGTGGATTCGCTCAAATGTGACTGAACCGATTGACTTCGCAATTTTGGAAGCGATTTCAGTGACAGAGGATGGAATGATCATTCCTTCAACGTCTGTCGGCAACTCGTTATCGTTTGCGAAGCATGCAAAGTCGATCATCATTGAAATAAATACAGCACAGTCGACTGCATGGGAAGGCATTCATGATTTGTATGACCCAGGCAAACAAGGAGAACGGAATCCGATTCCATTGACGAAAGTGGATGACCGCATCGGAACAATCGGCATTCCGATTGATGTGGACCGAGTGAAGGGAATCGTGTTTACGCATCAACAAGACTCAGCGTCAACGATTACACAGCCTGACCACGACACGGAAGTTATGGCTGAACATTTGCTATCATTCCTACGTTCGGAGGTGGAGGCGGGCCGATTAACGAACAGCCTCGCACCTCTTCAATCGGGAATCGGTTCCCAAGCGAACGCGGTGTTGCATGGTTTACTGGACTCGGAATTCGAAGATCTTGAAGTGTATTCTGAGGTGCTGCAAGACGCAGTATTTGATTTAATTGATGCGGGCAAGATCCGCACCGCTTCATGTGCATCGATCACACTGTCGCAGGAGAAGATGGATAAGGTTTTCGGCAATTTAGATCAATACCGGGACAAGCTAATTATGCGTCCGCAAGAAATCTCGAATCATCCGGAAATCATCCGCCGACTCGGTTTAATTTCCATCAATACAGCTCTTGAACTAGACATTTATGGCAACGTTAACTCGACACATGTGACGGGGACAAAAATGATGAATGGCATCGGCGGCTCCGGCGATTTCGCCCGAAATTCAAGACTCGCCATCTTCGTTACGAAATCGATTGCCAAAAACGGCGATATTTCAAGCATTGTACCGTTCGTTTCGCATGTGGATCATACAGAGCATGATGTCGATGTCATCGTCACGGAGCATGGGTATGCGGATCTGCGCGGTCTTGCGCCAACAGAACGCGTTGGCCTCATTATCGCGAATTGCGCGCACCCGATGTACCGCAGTCAACTATGGGAATACTACTACGAGGCGCTTGAAAGAGGCGGGCATACGCCACATGTACTCGAAAAGGCATTCTCTTGGCATATGAATCTCATGCAGCACGGCACGATGTGCCCACTCACTGAGAAACGCATCTAACGTCAACCAACCAATCGAACTTAACTATATACCGCTAATGAAAAAAGCTGTCCAGAAAGTCGAGAAATTGACTTTCTGTGACAGCTTTTTTATATAAGTGGTGTCCGTGTTCAAAGTGAGAGAGGCATGGAACCGGCTTTCGCGCTCAAGAATCCATTTTCCGCGCTCAAAGCAATTCGATCTCTACATCAATTTCGAAATGAACATCGTTGCGATTCCGAAGTAGATCAATAGCGATAAAATATCATTGATGGTTGTAATAAGTGGACCTGACGCAACGGCAGGATCGACTTTGAATTTACTTAAAATTAACGGAATGATGGTTCCTGCCAACGTTCCGATAATAAGAGTTGCGACGAGAGAAGAACCGACGACGAGTCCAAGTGTGAAGCTGCCTTGCCAAATATAGGCGATGACAGAAATTACCGCACCGCAGACAACGCCTAGCATGATGCCGACGAGCAACTCGCGGAAAACGAGGCTGAGCGTCTTTTTCCATGTCAATTCTTCTGTGACAAGACCCCGAACGACGACAGCCAACGATTGGGTGCCCGTATTTCCGGTCATCCCTGCAATCATTGGCATGAAAAATGCCAATGCGACGACTGCTTCGAGCGTTGCCTCGAATTTGGCGATGATGCTGCCTGAAACGAGGCCGATGAACAATAGCAAAATAAGCCATGGAAGTCGTTTATACGTAGCGACAAACGGCTTTGTGTGGAAGTCGATCTCTTTGCCGGACGCAAACAACATTTCAATATCCTCATTTGCTTCCCGCATGACAATGTCAAGCACGTCGTCTGCAGTAATGATGCCGACTAGAATATTGTCGTCATTGACGACGGGCACGGAAAGGAAGTCATGCTTGCCTAGCATCCTGGCGACGTCACTCTCTTTTGTATCTTCATGGACTTTTACGATGTCCGTCGTCATTACATCGGTAATTTCATCTCCGGGCTCGCTCAAAAGAAGGTCACGATAGGAAGCGACGCCGACCAACTCTTTTTCATCATTGATGACATATACGTAATTCAAGTAATCCGCAAAGTCTCGGAAATACTTTAATTTGTTAATCGTTTTTTCAACCGTATAGGATTTATGCACCCAAACATACTGGCTGATCATCGCTCGTCCCGCAGATTTTTTCGGATACTTCATCTTTTTGCGGATGTCTTTTTTCTCTTCCTCTCGCATTTGAGCAATAAGGCGATTGATCTTTTTATCCGGCAAATCGGACAGCAGATGGGCGAGATCATCCCTCTTCAACACTTCCAATAATTCCGTGGAACGGACAGCTCCGATTTTATTCAATACACGCAGTTGTTCGTTGCGCGTCAAGTATCTTAGTAACGCTACGAGCTGCTCCAAAGAGAGCCACTCCAAAAAAAGGTTTCGGCGTTTTTTTGGCAAATCGCGGTAATGTACAGATATTTCATATGGAGTTAATTCGCTGATGATTTTTTGAAAAGTTTCTTTCTGCCCTTCCTTCAATACGTGGACAATTGCACGTGAAACTCCCTCCTGATCCCCTTGTAACGTCATGACTCTCTCACCTCTTTTTTTATATGAAAATGAAATACTTGCTAACCTGTCTATTCCCCTCATTCCTTGCTCCATAAACAGAGCAAGGATTTCATTGGTAGAGTCATTGATTACGAAAAATATGTTTAGCACGGAAATGATAGGGAAAGAGAGTCAGTAAGCAAAAAAAGACGGCATCTAGTCGGGAAAAAGGGAGTTTTTAAGATGGGAAAATGGAAGACGCTATTATTTTTGCTCATGTCAGCCATGTTAGTGCTGGCAGCATGCGGTAATGACAAAACCGAAGCGAATGATGAAGGGTATCGCCTTGTTGAAAAAGGCAAATTGACATATGCGGCGAGCGGTCTTTACAAGCCGTTCAACTTTGAGGAGAATGGCGAATTGACCGGGTTCGATATGGAAATCGGAGCGGAGATCGCGGAGAGAATGGGTCTAGAGCCGAATCCGGTGACGAACCCGTTTGAAACGATTCTTCAAGGACTTGTTGCGAATAAATACGACGCCATCATCGGCTCGATGGCCTATACGAAAAAGCGTGCCGAGCAAGCCGCATTCACAGAGCCGTACTACTACTCGGGCGGGATGATCTGGGTCGCAGAAGACAATAACGACATCAAATCCCCGGAAGATTTGAAAGGGAAGAAGATCGGCGTCATCGCCCAATCGACATATGAAGAGCCGGCAAAGGAACTGTCCGACAATATCCAATACTACAGCAGTGACGTTGTTGCGCTGAAGGATTTGACAGTCGAGAATCGATTGGATGCCGTCATTACGGCTGATATCGTCGGTTATGAAGCGCAAGATAACGGCTTTGCCATTAAAGAGGTCGGCACTCCGTTATGGGTAGAACAACCATCGATCGCGGTGAAAAAGGATAATGAAGAGCTCCGTGACGCGATTGACAAAGCCCTGCAAGAAATGATCGATGACGGGACGTATGACAAAATTTCGAAAAAATGGTTCGATAGGAACCTATTGGAAATAGACTTGGAAAATGCTGAAATGCTTGAATAAAACAGATTTGTGAATAGAAAGAGGGAGTGACCAGTGCCTGAAATATTGATAACGTTATCCGAAGTGTTCATGCGCACGTACGAAGGCTTCCTGAAAGCGGCACTTGTCACATTGAAAATAACTGCTATTGCCATTGTGTTAGGGACCTTGTTCGGGATTGTCTTTGCGTTAATGAAAATATCAAGATCGAAAATTTTGCAAACAATTGCAAACTTATATATTACGTTGATCCGCGGAACGCCGCTCATCGTACAGATTATGTTTTTATACTATGGGATTACATCGATCGTCGTCCTGTCGAATTTCTGGGCGGGGGCGATTGCACTCGGCGTCCATAACGGGGCATATATTGCAGAAATCTTCCGCGGAGCAATCCAAGGGGTTGACCGCGGACAGCGGGAGGCGAGCCTGGCGCTCGGGATGAATCGGACGCAGGCGATGCGCCGGATCATTTTTCCGCAAGCGTTGCGCCACGCAATCCCTCCGTTAGGGAACCAATTCATCATTACATTGAAGGATTCGTCCCTCGTTTACGTTATCGGCGTTACGGAATTGTTTGGCCTTGCGAATCGGGAGGCGGCGGCATCCTTCATGCCGTTCGAAACATTCCTTGTCGTCGGACTGTACTACCTCGTTCTCGTCCTCATCTTCACTTGGTTATTGAAGTTGTATGAGAACAGGCTGAACGTAGATGGATCTTAAGGAGGGAACGAAATGATCAAAACAAAAAATCTCCACAAGTCATTCGGCGATCTCGAAGTGCTGAAAGGAATCGATATCGACATCAATCCGGGCGAAGTCGTCGTACTCGTCGGAGTGAGCGGTTCTGGGAAGAGTACATTGCTGCGCTGTCTGAATTTCCTTGAAAAAGCGCAAGAGGGAGATATCTTGATAGATGGTCGGAAAATCGACCGAAAGAAAGAGGACTTGTCGAAAGTACGAGCGGAAGTCGGCATGGTGTTCCAGCACTTCAACTTGTTTCCGCATAAGACGGTGCTTGAAAACATTATGGAAGCGCCGTTGATCGTTAAAAAGGAAGAGAAGGGGAAGGCGAAGCAATTGGCACTTACCCTGCTGGATAAAGTCGGCCTTTCCGATAAGGCCGACGTCTACCCGAATAAATTATCGGGCGGACAGAAGCAGCGCGTTGCCATTGCACGGGCGCTCGCAATGGAACCGAAAGCGCTATTGTTCGACGAACCGACATCCGCGCTCGATCCGGAACTCGTCGGCGAAGTGCTAGGGGTCATGCAAGACCTCGCCAATGATGGCATGACAATGGTCGTCGTCACACATGAGATGAAATTTGCGAAAGAAGTCGCCGATCGAATTATCATGTTAGACGAAGGGTGCATCATTGAGGATGCCGACCCGGATACATTTTTCAACCATTCCACAAACGAGCGGACACGACAGTTTTTGGAGATGGTGGATTTGTAAATGAAGAAGCAGCTTCCTATGAATGATAGGGGGCTGCTTTTCTGTTCAAGTAATAGTTTTCAAAAATATCTGCGTTATGGCATAATTAGAGAAATAACTCATAGATAAGGGGAATTTTGGGATGCAACTAGTTGAAAAAGGTGAAATGAAATTTGTAGGAATTCGTCTGCAATGTGATTCTTTTGAGGAATTTCAAGTGAAGATTCCAGAGACGGTGGGGCAATTAAAGGCACGCACTGGAGAAATTTCGCGGCCACTGGATACTCAAAGAGTGTTTGGGTTGTTTAAAGTAGAGGCACAACCTTCCGAGGATGGCTATTGGGTCTGCTTGCAAGTTGAAGAGATTGAAAATGTAGCAGATGGTTTCGAAGGACTTTCCATAGAACCAAGTAAATATGCTTCACTTCAGCACGTTGGTTCACCAAAGGATATACACCAAGCGTATGCAAGTCTTCATGAGGAGATTGCTCAAAATGGTCACCGAAGGTTAACTGATCAATGGTCGATAGAAGAATACAGTCCGAATCATGAACAAAACCGTGAGGAAATTAACGTACTATTACATGATCCAGTTGCATAATCCTTTTAAGATAGGAGGAATGTGAATGGTTGACCGAATTTTGTATGTTGAAATTCCGGTGAAAAACATCCCATATTCGATGAAATGGTATTCAGAAATCTTACAGTTTCATAGAGTGTGGCATAATGTGGATGAGAAGCTTGCCCAATTAAATGTACCATCTGGACAGATGCTATTTCTATCGGAAACGGTGGATGAAACAAACGCAAACTTTTTAAAAAATGGAGTGGAACATAGTGTCATCGGCTTTCAGACGAAAGATATTGACGCTCTATACGAAGTTCTTAACGAGAATAATGCAAAAGTAGATCCGATTGTAGTCGATTCCGAAGGATACCGGTTTTTGCATTTTTATGATCCTGACGGAAATCGTTTAACAGCCCAGTGTGATCCTATAGAGAGTGAAACATGAGTACGAATGTAAATAATAGTGAAACCGTCTTCCCGCCTGTTCGAAATATTGAAGAAACAAGGGATTGGTTTTGCGAACTGCTTAGCATTAAGCCGCAAGGAGATATTCAATTTGGACATTTGTTTGTTATTGAAATGGAAGGGACCAATCTAGTTTTGGACAGTAAACTATTTCAAAAAATGGGACCTTTGCATGCACCAGTCTTCCATTTGAATACAGTAGACATTGAAAAAGCATACGAAGAAATGAAAGCGACAAATGTGGAATTAACAACAGATATCCAACATGGACATTGGTTTAACTTCAAAGATTTAAGTGGCAATGAAATTATGGTGTGTCAATGTTAAGAAAGGAGATTTCATGAATGGAACCAAAACAGTTAATGGAAATAGAGAATATCCGTGTCATCGGTTTCACAGTGACCGACAGTCTCCGAAATATCCTCGAAAAAGGGTTTGTGCGGGACATGCACAGCACGCTTAAAAATCGGATGACGGAGCTGGAAGCACGGACAGACGATGGGGTATATCTTATCCAAATCTATCCGAAAGATGAGGCGTTTACGCCTGACCTCCCATATGAAAACATAGTTGGAGTCACTGTGGCGAGTAATCAGCATATTCCTGAAGGCATGATGGAGTATACAATTCCGGCAGGTCGCTATGCTCACTTTTTACACAAAGGTCCAGAATCGAATATTCACCAAACGTATGATGGAATCACTGAATGGATGAGGACGCAATATTGCGATCCATCGAGGGAAATAGACATTGAATTTTGGGATGTACGTTATCAAGGAGAAAGCGAACAAAGCGAGATTGACTTGTTTGTTCCTTTGCGGAAAATAGGGGAAGTAGAATGAAAAGTTTCATCAAACGAATTGAAACGATCTATTTGCCGGTTGCCAATCCGAAAGCATCTGCGGATTGGTATGAGAAGCATTTGAAATTAACAGCGGTCGGTCCAGTTGAAACAGATGCTACCCAAGCGCAGCTTGCGTTAGAGTCAGGCCAATTCATCTTTTTAATTCAAAGCAAGAATCGGGTGAACGCAAATTTTACGGAAGCCGGCGGCATAGAACAATGTTCGCTCACATTGGAGGTAACTGATTTTCATTGCCTTTACGACGAACTATATGAGAATGGTGCGACAGTAACTCAGATTGAAGACAATCAAGAATGCGGGAAGAACTTCCATGTACATGATCTTGATGGCAATAAACTCGATATTTGGAGTGGTTGGCCAGTCGTTCATGAATCCAAATAACAAATTCTACAGTAATAACAAAAAGTATCGCGAGAGTGCTCTCCCGGTACTTTTTGTTTTTTGTTAGAAGGACCTGAGGTTGCAAATGGGCAAGATGAAGCTCATACTATTTAATGTAATTAAATTATAGGGAGTCATAGAAATGAAGAATGTAGCAACACTGAAAAAAATGTCACCTGCCTATGATCCGTGGGAAGCTTACTTAGACGTGCAAGAGCATGGCAAATTAACATTATCGAGCATTGAATTTACGACTACATATTTGTGCAATATGCGATGTGAGCATTGCGCGGTCGGCTATATGCTGCAGCATAAAGACCCGGATGCATTACCGATCGACTTGCTTCTTTCCCGACTTGATGAAATACCGCATTTACGTACAATCAGCATAACGGGCGGCGAGCCGATGTTCTCCAAAAAGTCAATTGAACAATATGTCTTACCTTTATTAAAATATGCACATGAACGCGGCATTCGAACGCAGATGAATTCGAATTTGACGATGCCGCTCGACCGTTATATGGGAATTGCGCCTTACTTGGATGTTTTGCATATATCCCATAACTGGGGCACTGTCGATGATTTCATTGATGGTGGCTTCGCGAATATGGAAAGGAAGCCGCCAAGGGAACGCCGTGCTGAGCAGTTCCAACGGATGATCGACAATAGCCGCGCATTAGCGGAAGCTGGAGTAATGGTATCGGCGGAAACGATGTTGAATAAACGGACACTTCCTCATCTCGGCCATATCCATCGCCAAATCGTCGAAGAAATGAAGTGTGCGAGGCATGAAGTGCACCCGATGTACCCAAGCGACTTCGCTTCTCAGCTTGAAGTGTTGTCGTTGGATGAAACGCGAGAAGCGATCCATCAATTATTGGATATGCGGAATGAAGACGTGTGGATGCTATTTGGCACATTGCCGTTTTATCCATGCAGTCAGAATGAAGAAGATTTGAAGCTGTTGCAACGTATTTACAGCAGTAAAAATGTCTCTGTTCGAAATGACCCAGATGGCCGTTCCCGTTTGAATGTCAACATTTTCACGGGCGACGTCATCGTAACCGATTTCGGCGATACGCCTCCGATGGGTAATATTCAACATGATTCATTACCAGAAATGCTCGACAGATGGCTAGAACGTCCGCTTGCAAAATCGATTGGCTGCCACTGTCCTGCCGTAAAATGCCTTGGGCCAAATCTATTGGTGAAAGACGCGTATTATCCAGAGGACGATTTCACTGTGAAACGGGCGAATATTGTAGTGGAATGATTTTCGCAGGGGATTGCAGAAACGGTGTAAACTGCATCGCGTCAAATACTTTTGACAAATAAACTGCTTGTTATTTATAGGTAAAAGGTCACGAAAAGACAATAACTCTCGGGAAATGATCGATAAGTTTTGGGAAATAAACGATAAGTGTCTGCAAATGATCGATAACTTCCAGGTAATGAACGATAATCGCGGGGAAATGATCGATATCATTCGGGAAAATATAAAGAAAGGACTTCCGAATACAGGGAGTCCTTTTCTTATCTAGTGTTATAACTTTTTCCTAATTACAAAGAGGGTTTGTATTCCTGTATACTCAAATGGAAGAGATTTCTGCAAGAATAACCTCACAATAGGGGGGACCATCATGTTCATAGGAACTATTTTCATTAATATTATTATACCTATCTTAATCCTATTAATAATAGGGGCAGGTTTACAGAGGAAGTTTGCATTCAATTTAAAAGGGATTTCGAATCTGATTACGTATTGTCTTATGCCGGCAGCCGTTTTCATCAATCTGTATCAGACAGAGATTGATGTACAAGTCTTGTTGGAAATCATCGGTTATTTGGTTGCCTTCAGTTTAGTCATAATCGTTGTCACAACTGTTTTAAGCAAAATATTGAAGTTAGACAGAGAAGAATCGGCAATATTTAAAAACAGCATTTCGTTAATCAACTCTGGGAATTACGGGATACCGGTCAGCCAGCTTTTATTCCAAGCGAACCCCCTCGGCATCTCCATCCAAATTATCGTGATGGTCTTTCAAAATATATTGACGTATACATATGGATTGTATAATTTGATATCCACAACGAAATCCGGGTTGGAAATTCTGAGATCGTTGTTGAAAATGCCCGTCATCCACGCGATGCTCCTCGGCAGTTTGTTGAATTGGCTCCAAGTTCCGATTCCGAACGCCATCTGGGTTCCGATCAGTCATCTGGCGGATGCATTTTTAGCAATTGCGCTTATTTTATTAGGAGCGCAGCTTGCACAAATTGAGTTGAAAACGATTCTGAATCGGACGATTGTTATCAGTAGTATCGGTAGGCTTGTCATCGGTCCAAGTGTTGCGTTGCTTCTTATTTTTCTTTTCGGTCTCGACGGCGTCGTTGCACAATCTTTATTCATCGCGAGCTCCTTTCCGACATCAAGAAACAGTTCGACACTTGCGTTGGAATATGATGTACATCCGGATCTGGCAGCGCAAACGGTTCTTTTTTCAACCGTGTTAAGCGCGATCACGGTGACGTTTGTTGTTTATTTATCTGCGGTTTTGTTTGTTTGATTGGATAGTGAGGTTTTTTGGCAGGTAGAAGGTCACGAAATGACGATTAATCTGTGAAAATGATCGAAACATTTGCCGAAGTGACCGATAACTTTCCATAGATGACCGATAAATTTGTGAACTTGACCGATAACTCTCCGGAAATGACCGATATTCCGCTGAACCGAATTAAAATGGACTTCCGGTTAGGCGGAAGTCCATTATTGTCTCAAAGAATAATCAACTCTTTAGGCGATTTCGTAATGATTTCAATCCCATCTTTTTTCATGATAATATCATCCTCAATCCGCACTCCGCCAAGATCTGGAATATAAATGCCCGGCTCGACCGTCAACACCATTCCTTCTTCAACGAGCAGCTCGCATGTCGGATTCATGAAAATATCTTCATGGATATACAAGCCAATCCCATGCCCCATGCCATGTCCATAATATTCGCCGTACCCTTTTTCGCTGATCAAATCACGGGTTAGTGCATCCGCTTCTTTTCCGGTAATGCCAACTTTGATGCCGGACAGCGCGTTTTCAAGAGCAGCATGAACGATTGAATAGATTTCCTTTAGCTTTGGATCAGGCTCGCCGACTGCTACCGTTCTTGTCATATCGGAGCAATAGCCTTGATAATAAGCACCAAAATCAAGCGTCACCATATCGCCTTGCTCAATTACCTTCTCACTCGCCACTCCATGTGGCAATGCAGAACGCACGCCGGATGCGACGATCATATCGAAAGAGGAAGAAGTAGCGCCCAATTTCCTCATATGGAATTCCAGTTCATTCGCAACTTCAATCTCCGTGCGCCCTGGCTGAATGAACGTCAAAATATGCTCAAACGCAGCATCAGCAATTTCAGCAGCCTTTTTCAAAATGGCCATTTCACCTTCGTTTTTGATCATCCGCAGTTTTTCAACGACGTTTGAGACAGGAACAAGCTCCGCCTTTATTTCCTTCGAAAGCTGGGAGTAATAAAAATAGGATTGGTGCTGTTGTTCAAATCCGAGCTTCTTGATTCCCAAGCTTTCCGCAAGCGTTGAAATTTCCTCATAAATGATGGCCCGATCGATTTCCTTCACAGCGAAATCCGTAACTTGTGCATTCGCCTGGCTTGTATAACGGAAATCAACCAATAAATACGCCTCTGACTTTGAAACAAGCACCGTCCCCGCTGTTCCGGTGAAGCCAGTCAAATATCTCCGATTATACGGATCTGTAATAAGCATTCCGTCAATTCCTAATTCATCAAATCTGGTGCGTAACTTCACTAACTTCTCCAATATAAAACCCCCACTTATAGAAATATTCCCATTATTACTATGACATAGGAAGTATGGAAATAATAGAGGGGGTAATGGCTTTTTACGATGAAGATTTGCAGCACATTTGGCTGGGCAAAAGGTCACAAAATGACAATAACTCCTGGGAAATGATCGATAACTTTTGGGAAATAAACGATAAGTGCTCGCAAATGATCGATAACTTCTAGGAAATGAACGATATCCGCCGGGAAATGATCAATAAAATTCAAAAAGCATCCCGCCTTGCAACTGCACTCATACTTCGATGGAAGCATATTTGCGCAGACGAACCGATTGATACCAATGCTTGAACAATATAAAAATCAACAATAGATCGACCGCGTCCCCGCCATAATACATCAGCATGGCGCCAATCCTTGCCTGTTCTATCGGGACTCCCGTCGGTGGATAGGCGTAGATGAATTTTGACAGGATGCCATGACCTGCAAGTGCCAAAATGAAAACGACAGTTCTGTACGTAAAACTGAAACGGTGGAAGACAGGATCAATATAAATCAAAGAGATTGTGAATAAATAGCCAGCTAGGAAGACGTGGATGTGAATGACGATATGTAGCCAAATGTTTGCATGCATCGCTGAATATAAACCGGTCGTATAGAGAAGCCATAACCCGCCGATGTTCAAGAAAGAAGCAACGATCGGATGGGTGAAGAATCCCACGAACGAACTTTGCAGTAGTCGGCTGAGCTTTCTTGCCAAGTGAACATTTAACGTACGCAATACTAATGTCATAGGGGCAGCGAGTGCAATGAGAAGTGGGGCGAGCATTCCGAGCAGTAAATGCCCCGCCATGTGAGCCGTGAAATCGGCATGGGATTGTCGTGCGAGTGGGCCGATCAATGCTGCTGAGGCAAAAAGCGCACCTGCAACAAAAGAAACTGTACGGAGCCATGGCCATTTACGAAGGCGCCCCCGTCTGTTTGTCATGATCACAGCCCCGATGTAAAATCCGATCGCAAGCAATGCCGGAATACTAAAAAGCAGATCGGTCAACAGAAAATGAGCATCATGCATTGGAAAACGCTCCTTTCCCTTCACGCTTGTCGCGTCGCGCACTTGCAATTAAACCAATACCGACCGCAATCATAATGGCTGCAGAAATATTCCAGACGAGATCATACGGTAAAATATCAACATTGTATCGGATTTGATGGATGCGCATGATCTTATGTTGGATGGTGCCGTCATAAAGCTGGAAAGCCCCGCCGCCAAGCAATTTTCCTCCCCACCACATTTTATGCCACAATGCATTTCGCCTCCGCAGATCGGCTACGAGGAATAAACCGCCGACAGTCGCAAACCAGCTGAATGCATGAAACAGTCCATCCGAAACAAGACCGACAGCGACAGTCGATTTATCATAAAATTTATGCCAATGAAGCAGCTGGTGGAACAATGTCTCATCAAGAAACGCAACAAACCCTAAACCGAATAAAATGCCTGACCAAAGGTTTCGACGCGCAAATATCGCCCTATTATTTGAATGTGCCTGTGTGTTATGTAGCGTTGTCAAAAAGGTTCCCCTCCAAATTGTAGATGCTTTTGAAAGTATAGCCGTAACGAAGGAATGGTAATCTGCTACTTTCGATAGTATGTCTCCCTCTCCTTTTGTGAATGCTGTCTAAAGAATCATTTTGAGGAGGAGAAAACATGTTGAAATTAGAGACGGGGTTGGAGGGCCAAACTGCTTCCTTTGGTGTTGTGAGTGATTGCATCCGGGAACTCGGGTACCATATGGGTGGAAACTGGGATTATGATAAAGGTTGCTTCGATCATATTTTGTGCCAGGAAGGCGGCGAAACAATCTATATCCGAATTCCATTTATCGTAACCGAAGGTGTGCTTGATCATTATGAAGCCTCCATCAAATTCGGCACTCCGTATATTATCAAGCATGTCGTGCATGTTGGACTGGATCGCGATGAAAGTTCACTATTAGATGCAACGGGTTTTAGTCAGTTCCAGCAACCGATTGATAAGGACGGAAAAATTATTGATAAAAACAGATGGATCCATGCAGGAGAAGTCGCTGTGAAAGATTTGATGGATTGTATGTATGCGCAAGATTTATTGAAAACGAGTTGAATTGAATAAGTAGTCCACCTTGGCAGCAGTGGCTAAGGTGGATTTTTTGTTTCGGAAAATAAATTAAATATTAAAACAAATTTGATCATAAGTATAGTAGAATAGAGTCAATAGTAAGTTAAATTTTGGAAGGGAGTGGAGATAGTGATTTTATCCGTGAAAAACATAAACAAATCATATGGCAAGGAACAGGTGTTAAAGGGGATTACGTTTGAAATCGAGGAACCGCAGATCATTGCGCTTGTGGGTCCGAATGGATCGGGGAAGTCTACGTTAATGAACATCATTACGAATCTGTTGCCTGCGGATAAAGGGGAAGTGACGGTTCTTGGGAAAAGCAATCGGGATCCGAATATTTTCCGAGAGATTTCGTTCATGCAGGACAATACGGTGCTATACGAATATTTGACGGGATACGATCATTTGCAATTCATTTGTGACGTCCAAGGATTGTCAAAGAAACAATTGTTGGACACGGCGGAACGTATCGGCATTACAAGTTATTTGAATAAAAAGGTGAAAAACTATTCGCTTGGAATGAAACAGCATCTGCTGCTCGCAATGGCTGTCGTGAACAAGCCGAAGCTAATGATTTTGGATGAGCCGTTGAACGGTCTTGACCCAACAAGCGCTATTCGGGTACGTAATTTGCTGCTCGCGTTGCGTGAAGAAGGGACGGCTATTTTACTGTCCTCTCATAATCTGGCGGAAATCGACCGGGTGACGTCATCGATTTTATTCCTGAAGAAGGGGGATTTGATTCAGGAAAATATGGCGGAATTTGAGCAAGTACGCTATCAGATTGCTGTTAACGATATTGTAAAAGCAGAAAAGACATTGGCGGCAGTAGGGATACCTGTCGAGGTGGTGGACGGGCGACTGTATCTGTACCGGAAGGACGTCGCGCTTGACCGCGTGTTCTATTTGTTGGATCAAGAGCAGATTGTTATTGACGATATTGAGAAGAAAGTGTTCGGTTCCGAGGAGCGTTACCGCAAAATCTTCACGGAAGAGACGAAGTCCAATGAGCTTGTTAAAGTTTGAGCTGAAGAAGATTCTAAGGCAGAAGAAGCATGTTTGGCTGCTGGTATTGGTTCTTTTATGTGTCGGATGGGTTTTTTATCAAAATGATATCGAGCAGGATTTAATGGCGAAAGAGGCGGAGGAAAATATTTCTTCTATTGTCCGAAAGGCGGATGAGTTATACGCAGAGCTTTTGCCGTTGGACCGGGAGAACAGGCTTACCGAAGAGCAGGCGAAGCAGTTCGACAGCTTGAACAATATGGCGCAGGCGCTCTTTAATTGGAAAAGCGCTATCTATGGAAAGCGATGGGGTGAGATTCCTCAACATGAGAATGACTTTTTAGCGAATCTGGCAAAGTATGAAGAAGCGGGTGGGGTCTTTAACGCCTTGGTAGGTGTTCAGCGGGAAAAGGCTATTGACAAGAATGCCTATTTACTAGAACGCGGGTTGCCGTATGCCAATGAAACGTATCCTGTGACCCCAGCTTTGCAAATGGGCAATATCGCCCCAATTCTCTTGGGACCTGGTGGACTTCTGGTGCTTCTCCTCCTTTTCGGAAACGTTTACACATCTGAGAAAGAGCAGCAGACATTGTTGACGTTAAAGACGCAGCCTTTGCGCAGAGGGAAGCTGCTGACCGCTAAATATATCGGTCTGCTCTTTGTCTTGTTTTTCTTTTTGGCTGTCACCAGTCTTTTTGGCTGGGCAATCCCGAACGTTTTCGGGGAGCCATTCAATGATCTGCATTATCCGCAGTTTCTGCAAACGGGTGATGCGTACTCCATCATCCCCATTTCGCAGCATCTTGTGAATGTTGCAGTGTTATTTATTGCGGCCGGGGCATTCCTTTTCGGGCTGCTGCTTCTGATTGGCACGCAGCTGAGAAGTTCGTTTTCAACGATTATGCTCACAGGGTTTGTGACGCTGGTTGGCGTTGTATTGACAGAAATAAGCCCTGTTTTTCAGACGCCTTGGAACCCTTTCCAGTTTTTTCGTGCAGACCGCTTTCTGACGGAAATGCCGGTTCATTCGATAGGGCAGTATGCCTTATCGGCAATAGTATGGAGCGCTGTCTTGCTTTCCGTCTCAATTTTATTACGGGAAAGTGAACGAGGTGTCTTCAAAGCGGCAGAGAAACAAAAGCCATATCGGAAAGGATGGACGAAATATTCACTATCTGTTTGGAATAGCAGTTTGTTCGAGTGGCGGAAGTCGAGGCGCAGAGGTCTCATCGGGCAATCATTGATTGTTCTGTCTGTGGCTGTTGACGTCGGCTACTTCTTTTTCGCAGAACAGGCGAAGGAGAAGGAAAGTGTAGCATTGAATGGACTAGCCACTTTGGTCGAGAGGACCGAGACGGAAATCATTCCTTACTATGAGTCATCCATCCAGAGGATTAAGGAAATGGTTGAAGAGGCGAACGCAAATGGTGAAGACGGAGAATTCATATATGGCCACAATGTCGCAACTTATCAAGGTTATATAGAGGATGCCCGCGAAGAGGCTGCGCTTGCCGACAAAGCATTGGATGCCTATGAAAAAGGGGAGTGGTCCCCGTTTTATGAGTATCAGCTGTTTAATGACCATAGGATATATGAAATGCAGGCCGAGGCAAAGAAACATATGCAGCTGCCGCAAAGTCTTTTTGGCTATGAAACGAGCATTGCTCAAAAGGAATGGATGAAGGAACATGCAATCCGTCCTGTCTATTCAGGTACGTATATTCCAAACATCCATGACAACTGGAAACCGGAACAGCGAAAGGAGAAGGAATGGAGTGACGAGCTGAACCGGAAAGTGGATCACAGTGGGTTGTTTTCATTGTATATGTACTTCCGTGACTACATGTACTTCATTCCGCTGCTACTATTCCTCTTCCTTGTAGGTGCAGGATTTTCCAGCGAGCGCGGAAAGAGGCCGACATTGCACCTGCTGAAGACGTTGCCAATCACGAAACGGTCTCTTTTCCTTGGGAAAGTGCTGTACAGTTCCGTCGTAGCCATAGGAAGCGCGGTTGGCGTTTTCCTGTTCGCCGTGCTCGTCGGGACAGTGTTCAACCGGTTCGGGGACTGGATGTATCCGATCCTGCATTATCATAGCAGGCGAGAAGTGCAGTCATTCGATTACACGGGATTGAGGGCGTTTGAAGGCGGCTATCATTTCATGCCACTTGGGGAATATTTGTTAAAGTCCCTATTGTTATATGTCTGTGTCGCATTGTTCTTACTTGCATTGACGAATGTCCTAGGACTCTTCATCCCCCAACCGTTAGCTGTCTACGCGTTGACTGGATTGGTTAGTGGGGCGGGATATTTGTTGAGCTGGAAGTTGGACGATTTTGCCCAGTACTCGCCATTCCTTTATGTAAACATACCGAAAGTCGTCAACGGAGAGATTTTGACGCTGCTGAACGATCCGGCCATTAGTGTGTATATGGGCTGCGCGATGCTGCTAGGAGCGACGGTTTTCCTTTTGGGTGTGGCTTATTTGGGGTTGAGTTTTGAGAAGAGGTTTGTGAAGGGGAGGAAGTCGGTTACGGCAACGGCGTGAATGCTGGAGTAGGGGGTGTGGCGTTATGGGTTTATTGAAGTTTGAGCTGAAGAAGATTTTGCGTCAGAAGAAGCTTGTATGGCTGCTAGTAGTTGTGCTGTTAGGTGTCGCGGGCGTCTTTTATCAGCATTTTTCCGAACGGGAGGCTATGAAGGAAAGGGCTTTGGAGAGCATTCGGCCGTACTCGGAAGAAGTTGACGCCCGGTATCATTTTTATAAGGAACGCGAATATAAAGATGAGTTGGATGAAGCGATGCGGCAACAACAGGAGCATATCGTTGAACTGGGGACCGTCTTTTTTCGTTGGAAAGGGGCCATCCATAATGAGGGATGGAGTGAAATACCCACCATTGAAAATGACTTTTTGAAAAGTGTGGCTTTGTTTGAAGAGGCGGAAGGTGGTTTCGGTTCGCTATATGGGTTAGAACGGGAGAAGGTAATTCAGAAAAATGCTTGGCTTCTCAAGCATGAGCTCCCTTATGTAGACAAAGAATTTCCCCTTTCGCCCGCACTTGTGTTGAAGCAGAGCTCCAACCTTCTGTTAAGTGTAGGTGGAATTTTGTTTCTCGTGCTCTTCTTCGGAAATGTCGTGACGTCTGAAAAAGAGCAGAAGACTTGGTTGACGCTAAAAACTCAGCCAATTGCCAAGTGGAAGCGCATTGTGACGAAGTATACGGGGTTACTCATCGTACTTTTTGGATTTCTCTTGATAATTTTATGTGTTGGACTGCTGTTCCCTTATGTATTCGGTGAGCAAGCATGGAATTTCTCCTATCCACAGCTCATCCAATCGGGGGAGTCATTCACATTCATTTCAACAACAGTGTATTTGGCTCGGCTCTTTTTGCTGTTTTTCTGCACAGGTGCATTGGTTTTCAGCTTCATCTTGCTGCTGAGTACGCAATTCAGAAGTTCGTTCTCCGTTTTGGTATTAACGGGGTTTGTCGGTTCAGTTGGTTATTCGGCGACGTTGCTGAATGAAGGATTGCAGACGTTTTGGAATCCGTTTCATTTATTGAGTATGACAACGATTGTCTCTGAAACGGTGGATGGCTCTTTTTGGTTATACCCGATAGCTGTGGTCTGTTGGAGTTTGCTGTTGCTGATGGTGGCAATCGTAATGCCTGAAGGAGAAAGGGGCTTATTTGGGGCGACAGATATGAAGAAGCCCTTTGACAATGGGGAAACACGGCATGTCCGGGGGATTTGGAACAGTGCTCTGTTTGAATGGAGAAAGTTGAAGCGGCAAGGATTGTTGAGACAGTCCATTATTGTGCTTGGGCTTTTTGCTGTGATCGGATACTTTTTGCTTGGGCAGGTTTCGCAGAAGAAAGAGGCGGAGTATGTTAAGGGGATGGATGAAAGTATAGCGATGTATCGCAATATCGTACAGCATTCTGAAGAAGAGCTTGCTTCACTGGATGAAGATAGAAAAGCAGCTGAAGAGTCCGGAGACGAGGGATGGATTAGGTATTATAATGAAGTTGCGCAGCATCAAAGAGAAACGATGTTGGCTTTATTTCAAGAAATTCTAGCGAATTATGAGCTTGGCAAAATAGCGTACGAACAAAAAGACTGGGAATCTTTTTATCAATATCAACTATACAATAACAGGCATAGCAGCGGAGAATTTACTAATGAATATTATCATTGGGAGATCGGACCGCTTAGCTATGTCACACTGGAAGCGGGCAAAGCGGAGAAGGAGTGGCTACTAAAGCATAATGTACAACCGATCATCTCAGGTGATGAAATCCCAACCATTTATGAGAGTTGGAGCGACAAGGAATCGAAGAAAAGGCATGTGGAGCGTAATCGAAAGGTCGATAATAGCGGTTTGTTTTCCCTTTATCTCTATTTTGACAACTATGTCTATTTCATTCCAATGCTGCTCTTGCTATTTGTGTTTGGGGCAGGATTCACGGGCGAGAAAGGGAAACGGCCTACGATCCAAACGCTGCAGATACAGCCGGTTGCAATGAGATCGATTTTCCTCGGAAAAGTGACTACGGCAATCATTGTGGGGATTTCCGGATTAGTGGGCATCTTTGCGATTGTTCTATTGGTCAGCACATTGTTCAATCGCTTCGGAGACTGGTATTATCCGATCTTTCATTACAACAGCAAAAAGGTAGTCGAGGCTGACGGATATACAGGGATGAGGGCGCTTGAGGGCGGATTTGATTTTATGCCGATAGGTGAATATGTGCTTAGCGGGGTAGCGCTATCTGTTTGCATTTTCTTGTTTTTACTTGCAATGATACATGTGTTGGGGCTATTCATTCCACGCGCATTCGTCGTCTATAGCAGCCTGTTGTTGATAGGTGGGGTAGGGTATTTCGTGAATGGCAAGTTGGGTGATTTTGCACAGTATTCGCCCTTTACGTATTTAGACATCGGCCGGATCATCAATGGGGAAGTGGCGACGGTTTTGAATAATCCAGGTGTGACGGTGTTGAATGGGTGTTTAGTGCTTGTGGGCGTATCGGTTTTATTGGTTGGTGTTGGATATGGGGTGTTGCATTTACGGTCACGGGTGAAGCTAAAGGAGGTTTCTGCGGGTCGGTTGGTTGTGGGAGAATAAAATAAGAAATTACCCACCATTGAGTTCAGCGCTCGTTTCGGTATCGGGGGCGTTAATCGATCTAAAGAGCCTTATCTATAATATAGTGAATAAAAAAGAAGATGAACGCTACATTTGTAGAGATTCATCTTCTATTTCGTTTGAAGGGGCGTATGTCAACAGCCCCTTGAGTTGTTCATTTTTGTGTATACAGCTTAAATCTTAATGTCAATCGTCGCGTTTTTCTTTAACTTTTCAACCTGCTGAGCGAGATTTTCCTGCTGTTTTTGCTGATGAAGAGATTGTTCAATTTGTGGTTTTATATCTTCAAGCTTTGGAACTTCTTGTCCGGTACTCTTTCCTTGTTCCGCATATTGATCATACATTTGTTGGATTTCTTCATCGGTTATTTTGCCGACAGGCACTTCTTCCTCAACGTACTGTTTAAGTTTAATATGGTCGGCTATTTGAGTTTTAAGTGTTTTGAGATCAATGCCGGATTGTTTAAGAGCAGCTTCCAATTCTTTTTCTGTCTTAAACTGTTTCTTTATTTCGTCCATCTGCTTATTAATATCTGCCTCTGAAACTTTATAGCTTTTTTTATCTGCCTCTTGAAGAAGAAGAGTTTGCCCGACTAAGCTGTCAATTGTTTGGTTTTTCGCTTGTTCTGCAGCTTCTTTGGAAGTCGGATCTTGTCCCATTAGCTGCATTTGTCCTTGTATAGACGCTAAAGCGATATTATAGTCGCTTCCTAAAATTTCTTTATCATTCACTTTGGCAACAGTCTTATTATCATCAACTTGCTGTTCTTCTAATTTCTTTTGCAATTCGTCCATTTGTTCTTGCTGTTCCTTCTGCTGATCGGTTTTCGCTGTTTGTGCTTTATCGTCATTTTTCGATTCACTTTCATCATTTCCTCCGCATGCCACTAAAACAACGGCCATTAGACCGGTTACTAATGTAAACATCATTTTTTTCATAATCGATCTCCTCCCTTAGCTAGAAGTATGACTTTTATTAAAAAATCATCTAGTGGGCATTATAAAGTTAATCTTGTCAAAAAGAAACAGCATGCGCTCTTTCTTAATATTTATCACAGGATTGAAACATTTTATAATGGCATATGGATGCATGTGAAAAGGCGATACCTATTGTATATGCACAATAGGTATCGCCCTTTATTGCAAGGGGGAGTCTTCAGCGTTTCGGCTCATAATCAAGCATTTGAAACATTTCTTTTAATTCCTTTTCCGTCAAATCCCGCCATTGTCCGATTGGCAAATTGCCGAGATGGATGTTCATGATCCGTGTGCGCTGGAGGCGTCTGACGTTGTAACCTAGTGCCGAGCACATGCGGCGGATTTGGCGATTCAGGCCTTGTGTCAATGTGATGTTGAATTTGCGCGGGCCAAGTTGTTTCACTTTGCATGGTTTCGTTATAGTGTCGAGGATTTCGACGCCGGATTCCATTTTGTGAATGAATTCTTTTGTAATGGGACGATCAACGGTGACGATATATTCTTTTTCGTGGCCGTGTTCTTCGCGCAGGATTTCATTGACGATGTCGCCGTCATTCGTAAGAAGCAGCAAGCCGTCGGAGTCTTTGTCGAGCCGTCCGATATGGAAGATGCGGAGCGGGTGATTGACGAAATCGACGACATTCCCCTCGATGTGGCGTTCGGTCGTGCTCGTAATGCCGACGGGTTTATTGAGAACAAGATAGACGAGCTGCTCTTCGGTTTTCACTGGTTTACCGTCGACACGGACTTCATCTCCTTGTTCGACTTTGCTTCCGAGTTCGGCGGGTTGGCCGTTGATTGTGACGCGTCCGTCTTCGATCCATTTATCTGCGCCGCGTCGGGAGACGATGCCAGCTTCGCTTAAATATTTATTAATTCTCATTGGGTTCACCTTTTTTCGAGTTTCTTTCCCACTATTGTACAGCTTGGACAATAGTTATACAAAGTCGGGGGACTACATATATTATCGAAAGGTTGACAATTGATTGAATGAATAGTAAGGTTAGTACAACTTTTTTGTTCGGAGAGGGTAGAGGGGCCGGGAGCGGCGCCGCCCAAGAACAGATGAGTCGAGTTGAGAAGAGCATAGCTGAGAAATTGTTGAATAAGAGGAGTAGCGTCGAAATCGCGATGTAGAGAGTCAGTGGGTGGTGGAAACTGATTCGCGGCCGATGTGAATGGACTTATGAGAGCTGTCTGGAGTTTTCCGGGCGGACGTCTTTCCCACGTTACGGGAAGTGCCTTTTTGGCACGCCGAGTGGAAGCTGTTTTAAGATGGCTTCAAATAGAGGTGGCAACGCGGGTAATCCGTCCTCTGCAACTGGACTTTTCTGTCCTTTTGCAGAGGGCTTTTTTGTTTTTATGCGTGATTTCATGGATTTATGAGCGGATTTTGCGATTTATGCGTGACTGTCATGCGTTATGCGTAAGTTTTGCAGCTTATGCGTGGATGTCTCGCATTATGCGTGAGTTATTGAAGTTATGCGCGATTTAATGGATTTATGCGTGAATATCAGTCCGCGGGAAGCAGTTTGGATCAGTGGCGCTTCGTCGCGCCAAATGCTTTTGACAAATAAAAGGTTTTATTCGAAGGGGGTCTAGGTAAAAGGTCATGAAATGACAATAACTTCTGGGAAATGATCGATATCTACACAAGAACAATTAGAAGAGGAGAGCTGAGATGGAAAAGACGAGTTTGCGCATTACAGAGAAGAAAATAGAAGGAGATTCACTGACGCCAATCCTTATTTTCAGGCGGTTGCAAGGGCACCATCGGTTTTTATTGGAAAGCTCGTCGCAGCATGACCGGTCGGGGCGGTATTCGTTCATCGGGGTAGATCCGGTGAAGGCATACCGCGGAGGGAATGGCCGGTTGGAAGAATTCGTGTATGCGACGGAGAAGACATACGTGCATGAAGGGGATTTATATACACTTCTGAAAAGATTGATGCCGCGGATTTCAGAGCATGGTAAATATCCATTCATGGGTGGCGCTGTCGGATATGTCGGCTATGGGGCGGCGGAGGACAAAGCAGTTCATTCCAATGAAAAGCCTTATGTGTACTTCAATATTTACGATACGGTTATCATCTTCGATCACCTTCTGAATGAAGTGACGTTGCTGCATACGGAAATTCATCCGGAATACGCGAAGCCTGACTTAAATGCTTTGGCGGAGACGATTACGTCAGGTCCAACAGAAGAAGAGAAGGGTGTATCCGTTTCTGATTATCGATGTGCAATCTCGCAACAAGAGTTTGAAGACCGTGTCCGGCAGGCGCAGCAATTCATTGAAAAAGGCGAGGTTGAGCAGGTTGTCCTCTCTCGGAAGCTTGAAGCGGAAATCGATGGGGACCCGTTCGCATTGTATCGAAGACTGCGTAAAAAGAATCCTTCGCCTTATATGTACTATATGGAGTTCGGAGATCATACCGTCATCGGCGCTTCTCCCGAAAGTCTCGTCAAGGCGACGGACGGAACGGTCATAACGAATCCGATTGCAGGGACGCGGAGACGGGGGCGCACCGACGAAGAAGATCGAGCATTGGAAGAAGAGCTGCGAAGTGATCCGAAAGAGCTTTCGGAGCATGACATGTTAGTCGAAGTGAGCAAGAAGGAGATGGAAAACGTCTGTGAACCATCGTCTGTCCGTGTTTCTACGTATATGGAAACCGTGAGATATGAGCATGTCATGCACCTCGTTTCGGAAGTGGAAGGGACAATTGCAGCGGGTATGCATGCGCTCGATGCATTAAAAGCGACTTTGCCGGCGGGGACGGTTTCCGGTTCGCCGAAAAAGGTTGCGATGGATATCATTACGCAGCTGGAAGATGGACCCCGCGGGTTGTATGGAGGGGCAATCGGCTATATCGGCCTAAATGGCAATATCGATTTTGCATTGACGATCCGGACGATGACGGTGCAGGACGGGATAGCGACCGTGCAAGCGGGCGCTGGGATAGTAAAGGATTCAGTGCCAGCGTTGGAATATAAGGAGACAGTGAATAAAGCCCGCTCTCTACTAGAGGCTTTGAAATGATAGAAGAGAAAAGAAGAGGAGAGATGAGCAGTGAAAAATTATACGAGAATAGTAGAGGAAGGCCGGAACCTACGGTATGAAGAGATGGAGGATGCAGCAAATCGGATGTTTTCGGAAGATGCAGAGATAGAAGAAATGGCGGCGTTTCTTGTCGCGTTATCCAAGAAAGGAGAAACAGCGACTGAAGTGGCGGCATTAGCCTCGGTCATGACGTCACATGCAATAGAGATGGACGTCCCGGCTGCCCGTTATTTGGACAATTGCGGAACAGGTGGGGATGGTTCGAACTCGTTCAATATTAGCACGACGTCGGCTTTTGTTTTAGCAGGTGCTGGTGTGAATGTGGCGAAGCATGGAAATAGGAAGGTCACAAGTGCAGCGGGCAGCCAAGATGTGCTCGATGCGCTCGGCATTCATTCACGGTTTACACCTGACGATATGGGAAGGATGCTTCAGGAGAAAGGAATTGCATTTATATTCGCACCAATCGTCCATCCGAAAATGAAGCGGATTGGCGAAGTGCGGTCAATGATCAGAAAGCCGACGATCTTCAACCTCGTCGGACCACTGACGAATCCTGTTCCGCTCGAAACCCAATTCACGGGCATCAACCGTCCCGATTTTATTATGGAATACGCGTCCGTTATGCGAATGATTGGAAGGGAAAGGGCACTTGTCGTATCTGGGGTGGGAGGACTGGATGAGGCGTCACTTGCCGGACAGAACTCGTTTGTCCTTATGGATAAGGGCGACTTGATCCCGTTTTCATTGACCGCCGAAGATGTTGGGCTATCCTATGCTCCTCTATCTGCGATTCGAGGTGGTTCACCGGAGGAAAATGCTGCGATGATTCGCTCCGTGTTACAAGGCGAAAGGGGTCCGCGTTTTGATACGGTCGTATTTAATGCTGGTTTAGGATTGTTCACGAACGGCATGGCGGATTCGATACAGGAAGGGATTGAACTGGCGACAGACAGTATTCTGTCGGGTAATGCACTTCGGAAATTGGAGGCAGTCTTGGCATTCAGTGAACAGATCGGGCAGGAGGCGATGGTGAAATGACGATACTAGAAAAGATTTTGCAGACGAAACGGCTTGAAGTGAAGCAGCTGCTAATGGAGGAAGTTGTCGTTTCATGTGAAACAATGCCGAAACGTTCTTCACTTTTTGAAACTTTAAGAGAATCAGATCGCTTGGAAGTCATTTCGGAGATGAAACGAGCTTCGCCCTCAAAGGGGATGATAGCCGGTAATACAGACCCTGTCGTGCAAGCAAAGGCGTATGAGCAAGCCGGAGCGGCATGCATTTCGGTATTGACGGATTCAAATTTTTTCAAAGGCTCCTTTGACGATTTGGCGGCGGTAGCTGAAGCTGTCAAAATCCCGCTGCTCTGCAAGGATTTCATCATCCATGAAGTGCAGATCGACCGGGCGAAACAAGCGGGAGCATCTGTTGTCTTGCTCATTGTCGCTGCACTTGATGATGCAACTTTGCAAAGGCTTCATCGCTATGCGTCTGACCTTGGGTTCGAAGTGCTTGTAGAAGTGCATGATGCAAAGGAATTGGATCGTGCATTGGCAATAAATGCAAAACTGATTGGCATCAACAACAGGGATTTGAAAACGTTCGATGTTGATCTCGCAAGGACGGAAGAAGTTGCAAAGCATTTTCCGTTCAATGAAAACCACGTATTCATTAGCGAAAGCGGAATTATGGACGCGGAGGATGCAAAACAGGCGGCTGCGGCTGGGGCAAGCGCTGTTCTCGTTGGTGAGTCACTTATGCGGAGTGCTTCCGTTGAAGATTCACTTCGTTCGCTGCAAGTTCCGAAGGCAGGTGTTCCGCTATGACGAAAGTGAAGATTTGTGGGTTGATGGAGCCTGAGCATGTAAAAGCTGCGGTGGAAGCGGGGGCGGATGCGGTCGGATTCGTGTTTGCACCGAGCAGACGCCGTGTCGCGGTTGCGCAAGCGAAGGAACTGGCACGACTCGTTCCGGATCATGTTATAAAAATTGGTGTATTCGTCAATGCGGAGCAAGAGGAACTGGAACGAGCATTTCGGGAGGTGCCGCTCGATTTCATTCAGTATCATGGCGGGGAGTCGATAGGATTTATCGAAAAAGTCGGACTTCCTTCTATTAAAGTGTTATCAGTGCATGGCAGTGAAGATGTGAAAAAGGCGCATGGCTATGATACGGAGTATGTCTTGTTCGATACGCCCGGTGTTGAATTCAGCGGCGGAAGCGGGAAGGTGTTTGACTGGAGCTTGGTGGAGAAGGATGTGCCGAGAGATCGCCTTATTTTGGCTGGTGGGCTGAATGCGCAAAATGTCAAAGAGGCGATCCGGCAAGTTCGTCCGTATATGGTGGATGTGTCAAGTGGAGTGGAGATTGACCGTAGGAAAGACGTGGCGTTGATCCGCGAGTTTGTTCGAGCAGTGAAAGAGGAGGAGAGCTGAGATGGCAGTAGAGATGAGAAAAGGAAGGTACGGAAAGTTTGGTGGGCAATATGTGCCGGAAACGTTGATGTCTGCGCTGATCGAATTGGAGAATGCGTATGAAGAGGCAAAGGCCGATCCGACGTTTGCGGAGGAGTTGGATTATTATTTGCGTGATTTCGTCGGCAGGGAAAATCCGTTATATTTTGCGGAGCGTTTGACGGAAAAGGTCGGTGGCGCAAAAATTTTCTTGAAGCGTGAGGATTTGAACCATACTGGTGCCCATAAGATCAATAATTCGCTCGGGCAGGCGTTGCTTGCGATGAGGATGGGCAAACGGAAAATTGTGGCGGAAACAGGGGCTGGCCAACATGGCGTGGCGACTGCTACGGCTTGCGCATTGTTCGGCTTGGAGTGCATAGTTTTCATGGGCAAGGAGGATATCCGCCGACAGGAGCTGAATGTGTTCCGGATGGAGCTTCTTGGCGCGAAGGTCGTTTCGGTCGATAAAGGATCTGGCACGTTGAAGGATGCCGTCAATGAAGCGCTTCGTTATTGGGTCGCGAATGTCGAAGATACGCATTATATTTTAGGTTCAGCGCTCGGTCCGCATCCATTCCCGGAAATCGTGCGTGATTTTCAGCGGGTGATCGGTGTAGAGACGAGGAGGCAGATTATCGAGAAGGAAAGTCGTTTGCCTGATGCGGTCATTGCGTGTATCGGGGGCGGCAGCAATGCGATTGGTATGTTCCATCCGTTCGTCGAAGATGAGGAAGTTGCATTGTACGGTGTTGAAGCGGCAGGTAGCGGAGTTGCGACAGGACTTCATGCGGCAGCAATTGCGGATGGGAAGGAAGGTGTCCTGCATGGGGCGTATATGTATGTTCTCCAGGACGAGAATGGTTTTATTCAGGAGGCACACTCGATTTCTGCAGGTCTTGATTACCCGGCTGTCGGACCGGAGCATTGCTATCTGCATGACATTGGCAGAGTGAAGTATACGGCGGTCACGGATGCGGGGGCATTGGAAGGACTTCGGCTTCTATCGAGAACGGAAGGCATCATCCCGGCGTTAGAAAGTGCGCATGCGATTCAGTTTGCGACAGAGCTGGCAAAAAGCATGGAGAAGGATCAAATTGTCGTCATCTGTTTATCCGGCCGCGGTGATAAAGATATGCAGACAGTTCGTGATGTGCTTGGAGGTGGGGCGGAATGAAGACATTAGAGAAAAGAATACGTACGTGTATCGAGGAAGGTGGAAAGGCGTTCGTGCCGTATATCATGGCGGGCGACGGAGGTTTAGAGACGCTGAAAGAGAAGCTGCTCTTTTTGCAGAAAGCCGGCGTGACGGCGATCGAAGTCGGCATTCCTTTTTCGGACCCTGTGGCGGATGGAGAAGCGATCCAACAAGCAGGAGCAAGAGCGCTTTCGGAAGGCGTGACACTTCGGAATGTTTTGGAGGAGCTTGAGAAATGTAATAGGGAATTGGCGGTTCCTTTGGTGATCATGACATATTTGAATCCAATTTTGGCAATCGGTATGCCGCAATTTGTCAAGGCATGCGGACAGGCGGAGATCAGTGGATTAATCATCCCGGATTTGCCGCTTGAGGAAAGTGGACCGCTTCGTGAAATGTTGAAAGGGACCGATATTGCATGGATCCCTCTCGTGTCGTTGACGAGCCCGGATGAACGGATTGCAAAGATAGCGGAGAGCGCTGAAGGTTTCTTATATGCGGTAACCGTCAATGGGATCACCGGAAAAAGGAATGATTTCGGAACGGATATTTATTCCCACCTAGAACGTGTTAAGCGGTTCAGTCCCGTACCGGTATTGGCGGGGTTTGGCATTTCAACGAGAACACAAGTGAAAGAGATGGGCAATTACACGGACGGAGTCATTGTCGGAAGTGCGATTGTAGAAGCCTTTCATCGGGATGAGCTGGAAAGTATCCGTGATTTAGTGCAGTCTGGTGTAAAGAAATTTGAAATTGTCGATCAACATTGAAACTTTTCATGCGGTCATAACGTACATATAGCAAAGGAGTTGTACGGGATGCATTTGGATATGATCAGGCAAGAAGTAGAAATGACATATGACAAAGTGAAATCATTGGCGGGCTGGAGTGTCGACAAAAACGTTGTGTTGACGATCACTTCGTATTACGTGACGGCAGCGAAAGAATTCAATGCTGTTGACTTCAGCCGTGCCATGGCCGCATTGAAAGAGCGGGCAGGCTGGTTTTCGCCATTACGCGGAAATCTGTTGCCGATGATGGCAGCATTTCTTACACAGTCTGAAGACTCAGTTGATAAAGGTGCGGATCGGCTCATTGATAAGCAACGGGCATTGAAGCAGACTGGTTTTCGGAATACAATCCATTCTTATCTCGCCGCGCTGCTCATGGACGATGATGCCAATCGATTCCAAGAAGAGGCGGACCGTGCGAAAAAGCTATATGACGCGATGAAAAAACAGCATTATTTCCTTACATCGGATGATGATTACGCATACGCCATGCTGCTCGGTAAAAAAGGGGAGGACCCGGAGGAGCACGCCAAGTCGATGCGTACTTACTACGATGCATTACGGGGAGAGGGGTTTCGAACGGGCAATGAACTTCAGTGGCTTTCGCAAGTTATGACGTACATGGATATCGCATTCCAACCACAGCTTGTCAAAAGGGCATGGGAAATTTTCGGTATGCTTCGGGACGACACAAAAGCGAAGCCTGTCCATTATCCGATGGTCGGATTCCTGACTGTGTTCGAAGTTGGAGATGAAAAGATTAGGGAAATCATCCAGCTGGCAGAACTATTGGGGCAATCGAAGTTGTTCAGATGGAACAAGGAAATGGCACTTTCGATCGCCATCGGCCATGTGATGCATCACTTGACGGAAAATGCTGAGCAGGTAAATGTCAGTCTTGCCGCATCCGTTGAGATGATTCTGCAAGCGCAACAGGCGGTGATGGCCGCTACAGTCGCTGCAGTTGCCGCGTCTTCTGCAGCAAGTTCATCAGATGGATGACAAACTGGATGATTGAAATTGAATAGCAAAATAGACAGGTGAAAAAAGCCGTTGTAGAACAGCAACGGCTTTTTTCACCTGTTTTTTTATGGGCGAGAATAGAAGAACGAAAAAAAGTTTACGCTGAACTATTACGAGAAAACGCTTACATAGCAATGATTGTAACATGTTTGTCATATTAGAAATAATATAAGATTTTGATATTCTAAAAAAACAGTATTGTCAGGACTAATGTTGTGTAGTATATTGAGTTCAATAACTTTAAACGAAATCTGAAAATTAGTTATTTGAGAAAGTGTCAGTCAGTAGTTAGTAAGGAGGAAATTCTGTTGAAAAACCCGGTCTTGGAAATAAAAGATCTTCGTACGTCATTCAGTATTAAAGGCGACTATTATGCTGCGGTAGATGGAGTTTCCATTACAGTCCACGAAAATGAAGTCGTTGCAATTGTCGGTGAATCGGGTTGCGGTAAAAGTGCATTAGCCCTATCTATAATGGGCTTGCATAACCTGAAAAACACGAAGCTAGAAGGCCAAGTAAATTTTGATGGGCAAAATTTGCTGACGCTATCACGTTCGCGATTGGACAAAGTAAGAGGGAAAGACATAGGAATGATTTTCCAAGATCCGATGACCGCTTTGAATCCGCTCGCAACAATCGGACGGCAAATCGAAGAGCCGATGGATTATCATATGAAACTGTCCGCAAGTGAAAAGAAAAAACGAACATTGGAACTACTTCGACGAGTAGGTATTAAAAACGAACAACGCGTCTATGAGCAATATCCACATGAATTATCGGGTGGGATGAGACAACGTGTCGTCATCGCAATCGCACTTGCATGCGACCCGGTTCTACTTCTCGCGGATGAGCCTACGACAGCTTTGGACGTTACGATTCAAGCGCAAATCATGGATTTGATGAAAGAACTGCAAAACCAGATGAAAACAGGCATCATCCTGATCACACATGACCTTGGGGTTGTCGCTGAAATGGCAGACCGCGTCGTCGTCATGTATGCAGGTGAAGTCGTTGAAATAGCAGATGTCAAAGAGCTTTTCGAAAACCCTTTACATCCCTATACCCGATCTTTATTGAATTCAATCCCTTCCAATATGGAATCGAAAGAAAAATTGCATGTCATTGATGGAATCGTTCCATCCATTCAGAACCTTGACCGCAAAGGGTGCCGTTTCGCACCGCGGATCGAATGGATTCCTGAAGAGGATCATGAGGAGATACCGGAAATGCATGAAGCGACACCGAACCATTTTGTCCGATGCTCATGCTATAAAACGTTCTACTTTCCGGAGGACAGAGTAGGAGAGAAAGAATATGTCGCTACTAACAGTTAATGATTTGAAAGTTCACTACCCGATCAGGGGTGGTTTTTTCCGTAGAGTAGTAGATCACGTCAGAGCAGTCGATGGCATCAGTTTTGAATTAGAGCCTGGTGAGACTTATGGATTAGTTGGAGAGTCGGGATGCGGCAAGACAACTTCCGGTCGGGCGCTCATCGGCTTAAATAAGGTGACGAGCGGAGAAATGCTGTTCGAAGGAAAAGACCTTGCCAAGCTAAGTAGGTCCGAAAAAAGAAAATATACGAAAGATATACAGATGATTTTCCAGGATCCATATTCATCATTAAATGGTAGGAAAAACATCCTGAATATTATTGCTGAGCCTCTCCGTAACTTTGAAAGATTATCACCAAAGGAAGAATTGCTTAAGGTCCAAGAGTTAGTTGCACGGGTTGGCTTAAGTCCCGAATCCATTTATAAATATCCTCACCAATTCTCGGGTGGGCAACGTCAGCGGATCGGAATTGCGCGCGCGCTCGCATTGAAACCAAAACTTATCATCGCAGATGAGCCGGTTTCCGCGTTGGACGTATCTGTTCAAGCTCAAGTATTGAACTTCATGCAGGAGATCCAAGAAGAGTTTAACTTGACATATCTATTTATCTCGCATGACTTAGGCATTATCCAGCATATGTGCGACCGAATCGGCATCATGTACCGAGGACGTTTCGTAGAAGAAGGGACTGCATCCGAAATATACGGCAATCCACAACACGTCTATACGAAACGGTTGATTGCCGCAATTCCGGAAATGAATCCTGAAAAGCGTTTTGAGAAAATGCATCTGCGTCAAGCGATTAATCAGGAATATCAAACTGAATACAATAGCTACTTTGATAAAGATGGACGGATGTTCGATTTGAAGAAGATTTCGGATACGCATTCCGTCGCTATGCAATAAGGGGGATGATGTAAATGTTGAAATTCATTTTACGAAGGTCACTGCTCATGATTCCGCAACTCATCCTCCTCAGCCTCATCATCTTCATGCTTGCAAAAGCGATGCCAGGTGATGCGGTGACGGGTGCGTTCCAAGGAAATCCTGACGCCACACCTGAACAGATAGAGAAAATCCGGGAAAAATTCGGTTTGAATGACCCGTGGTACGAGCAATACGGACGCTGGATTGTAAAAGCAGTGCAGGGCGACTTTGGGATGTCCTATATGCATCAGCAGCCAGTGACTAATTTACTAGCAGGACGTGTTGAAAACACAGTACTTTTAGGATTGTTTACGATGATCGTCATTTACTTGATCTCCATCCCGCTTGGCATTATCGCTGGACGGTGGACGGACACATGGGCTGACAAATTGATTGTCACTTACAACTATTTTGCTTTTGCAACACCGACATTCGTAATTGCCTTATTGCTTTTGTTCGTTTTCGCCTTTGTACTGGGTTGGTTCCCGACTGGTAATAGTGTAGACATCCGAATCGAATCAGGGACATGGGACTATTTTGTGAGCAAGGCGAAGCATCTATTCCTGCCTGTTATGTCGGGAGCTCTCATTGGTACAGTCGGTACAATTCAATATTTGCGAAACGATATTATCGACCAAAAACTCAAAGACTACGTAAAAACGGCACGTGCGAAAGGTGTACCGGAAGGGAAAGTATATACTCGTCATATTTTACGTAACTCCCTATTGCCGATTGCAGCTTTCCTTGGATACGAACTCACCTTACTTATCAGCGGTTCGGTTTTCATAGAAACGATCTATAGTTATCCTGGCCTCGGATACCTTTTCATTCAATCCATTAGTTTACGTGATTTTACCGTCGTTACGGCACTTGTAATGATTACCGGTGCTGCCGTCATCGTCGGGACATTGCTTTCAGATATTATTCTGAGCATTGTAGATCCACGTATTCGACTTGAATGATGAAAAGAGAGAAGAGGAGGGGAAATGAATGAAAAATCCAGTTATAGATGAGAAAAAGCTTATCGCACAAGAGAAATTAAATAATCCGTCACTGATGCGCACAATTTGGCGTGAAATCAGAAACGATAAAATGGCATTAGGTTCGTTGATTTTGTTTACAATAATCGTCTTATCTGCATACATTTCGCCATTATTCATTGACCAAACAGCATTGACGCGAGTGAACTTCTTTAACGTTTGGAAGCCGCCATCCTTGGAAAATTGGGTTGGGACGGATGATGGCGGTCGGGATGTGTTTGGTCAGTTGATGATAGGAACACGGAACTCTCTCACTATCGGAATTACAGTTACACTTCTTGCTGGTTTATTCGGTTTGACATACGGGCTGATATCAGGTTATTTCGGTGGCGCTGTTGACAATATTATGATGCGTATTCTTGAATTCCTCATGGTCTTGCCGTCCTTAATGTTCATCATCGTATTCGTAACAATCGTACCAAATTATAATGTATTCACATTCATTCTAATTATGAGTACTTTTGCCTGGTTCGGTAAGGCGAGGCTCATCCGATCTAGAGCGATTTCTGAAAGGGAGCTTGATTATATCAATGCTTCCAAGACGTTAGGAACACCCAGTTGGAAGATCATGTTTTTTGAAATGTTCCCTAACTTAAGTTCCCTCGTCATCGTTAATATGACACTTACGCTTGCGGGAAATATCGGGTTGGAGACAGGGCTGACCTTCTTAGGATTCGGTTTGCCTGCTGGAACTCCTTCTCTAGGAACGTTGGTATCGTTCGCAAGGAACCCGGATATCGTCAAGAATAAGTGGTGGGTATGGTTACCTGCAGCATTACTGATTTTAGTAATGATGCTGTGTATAAATTACATCGGGCAAGCGGTCAAACGTGCGTCTGATGCAAGGCAAAGATTAGCCTAAAAAATAAGGGGAGGTAATACAATTGGCAAAGAAGCAATTTATGCTACTTGCGAGTCTGTTGCTTGTTCTCAGCGTATTTTTAGCTGCATGTACAGGCAAGGAAAAAGAAGAGTCTGGTGAAAAAGAACCGGCTAAAGAAACAGGCAAAGAAAACACAGAGGAAACAACAGAGGAAGAACCAACTGAAGATCCAAACGCAGGCCTTGATTTCCCGTTGGCAGTTTCGAACAATGGTGAGCCAATCGAAGACGGAGAAATGACAATCGCGATGGTTACAGACACTCCGTTTGAAGGTACATTGAGCCGTGTGTTCTACTCAGGCACATTTGACGCTGAAGTTATCTCGAAATTCGATGAAGGCCTATTATCTACTGATGGTGACTACTTGATCACTAATGACGGTGCAGCAACTTACGAAGTTTCCGAAGATAACAAAACAATCGATATTACAATCAGAGACGGTGTTAAATGGCATGATGGCGAGCCTGTCAAAGCTAGTGACCTTCTTTACTCTTACCAACTACTTGGTCACCCTGACTACACAGGAACTCGTTACACGTTCATGATTTCCAACGTTGAAGGTATGCCTGCATACCACAACGGCGAAACGACAGAAATCTCTGGTATCAAAATTTCTGATGATGATAAAAAAATCTCTATCACGTACACAGAAGCGACTCCATCGCTATTGTCCGGAATTTGGACTTATGCAACGCCTAGACACCATGTCGGTGATATCATGACTGGCGAAGTGACTATGGAAGAGCTTGTTGCTTCTGATAAGATCCGTGTGAATCCAATCGGGTTCGGTGCTTACAAAGTAGCGAAAATCGTACCGGGTGAATCTGTCCTATACGAACGTAATGATGACTACTGGAGAGGTAAGCCTGCTCTTAAATCTTTAGTCTTGAAAACAGTAAGCTCCGCTTCTATTCTTGAAGTTCTTAAAAAAGGTGAAGTGGATATTGCGAGTGTTCCAACAGATCAATATTTAAATGCAAAAGAACTCGATAATATTGAGTTATTAGCAAATGTCGACCTTGCCTACACTTATATTGGTTTCAAACTTGGTAAATGGGATGCAGAAAAGAAAGAGAACGTTACAGATCCAAATGCTAAAATGGCTAACAAACTTGTACGACAAGCTATGTGGTATGCAATGGACAACGAAACAATCGGTAAAGAACTTTACCACGGTCTTCGTTTCCCTGCGACTTCATTGATCATTCCAGTGTTTGCAGGCTTCCATGATGCAAGTCTTGAAACACCATCTTATGATCCAGAAAAAGCAAAAGCACTTCTCGATGAAGCAGGATACGTTGATACAAATGGCGATGGTTTCCGTGAAAACGACAAAGGTGAAGAGTTCGTACTTAACTTCGCTTCCATGTCAGGTGGAGAAACTGCTGAGCCGATTGCACAGTTCTACATTCAAAACTGGGCTGACGTAGGTATTAAAGTACAACTTCTTGATGGACGTCTACACGAGTTCAACTCGTTCTACGATATGGTAGAAGCTGATGATCCGAAAATCGACATCTACCAAGGAGCTTGGGGAACTGGTTCTGATCCAGATCCGTCTGGCCTATATGGCAGAACAGCTGCGTTCAACTACACTCGTTACACGAGCGAAAAGAACGACGAGCTACTTGCAGCGGGTACATCTGAAAAGGCATTCGACACTGAATACCGTAAAGATATTTACAATCAATGGCAAGCATTAATGGCTGAAGAAGTTCCAGTTGCACCAACTGTGTACCGTTACTTCCTACATGGTGTTAACAAGCGTGTCGTTAACTACTCAATCGAGCCAGGCTCAGAGAACGCTAGAGTTTGGAAATGGGGCGTAAGTGAATAATCATTGAATATTGAGCAACCTCAGTAATCTGCACACCGTCATCCGGGCAACTGGATGGCGGTTTTTTAATGGAAATCTGAGCTCTTTATTGCTTACTATCAACAATAGCTTGAATCTATTTTCTGAAACCATATTGTAATATTCTCAAAAATTTGATAGGATTGAACTTACCAATTAATAGATTATACTAGCAATTTAGAGAGATGAAGGAATGGGGGAAGCAGAAATGAAGATCTATGTATCCGTTGATATGGAAGGGATTACGGGGCTGCCTGATTACACGTTTGTCGACTCGTCCAGACATAATTATGAACGAGCCCGGCGCATCATGACCGAGGAAGCAAATGCCATCATACGCGCAGCGATTGGGCAAGGGGCTGAACAAGTCCTTGTGAACGACAGCCATTCCAAAATGAACAATTTGCTTGTTGAGGAGCTACATCCGGATGCAGATTTAATAACGGGTGATTTGAAAGCGTTTTCTATGGTACAGGCGCTGGATAAATCATTTGATGGTGCCATATTCGCTGGATACCACGCAAGAGCAGGTCAGCCGGGTGTCATGAGCCACTCAATGACATTTGGCGTGAGGAATATGCATATAAATGATGTAACAATTGGTGAGCTTGGCTTAAACGCATATGTAGCCGGTTATTATGGAGTGCCTGTTATTATGGTCGCTGGGGACGATCGTGCTTGTCAGGAAGCGGAAGACTTGATTCCTGGAATTGTGACTGCAACGGTTAAGCAATCTATTTCCCGTTCTGCGGTTAAGACGCTGCATCCGACAAAAGCTCATGCATTGATCGAGGAGAAGACGGCAGAAGCGATTGCCAAGCGTTCAACGATCAAACCGCTTGTGCCGCCAGCAAATCCTGTGTTGCGTATTGAGTTTACAAACTACGGTCAAGCCGAATGGGCTGCTCTCATGCCAGGATGTGAAATTGAGCCGGGGACGACAATCGTGAAATTTGAAGCGAAGGACATTCTGGAAGCATATCGAGCAATGCTCGTGATGGTCGAATTGGCAATGCAAACAAAGTTCTGCTAAAAGGGGGGAGTGGCGCATGGCAATTTACATAGTTAAAAGATTCTTCATGATGATTGCGACAATCCTCATCATCGCGACACTGACATTTTTTTTGATGCATTCAATACCTGGTTCGCCGTTCGATGAAGAACGGACATCGAACCCGACTATCCAGGCGAATTTGGAGAAATTCTATAAGTTGGACCAGCCGACACATGTGCAATACTTATATTATTTGAAATCGATTGCGACGTTCGACTTTGGACCTTCCATTAAAAAGCCGAATGACTCGGTGAATAAATTACTTGCTAGAGGCTTTCCGATATCACTTGAGCTAGGAATGGTAACGATTCTTGTTGCTGTCCTATCTGGGATTACATTAGGGACATTTGCCGCCTTGCGACATAACGGCATTATCGATTATGCGGCGATGGCGTTCGCGGTTGTCGGGATATCCGTTCCGAACTTCGTGTTGGCGACAGTGCTGATCCAGCAGTTGGCGGTCAATTGGAATCTCCTCCCGCCAGCAACGTGGAGCAGCCCGCTTCATATGGTTTTGCCTACATTGGCTCTTGCTACAGGCCCGACAGCTATCATTGCGCGTCTGACGCGGTCGAGCATGCTCGAAGTGCTGACGCAAGATTATATGAAAATGGCGAGAGCGAAAGGATTATCACCGATGCGCATAGTGCTTCGGCACGCACTTCGCAATGCGCTCATGCCAGTCGTCACAATTATGGGAACGATGCTTGCGGGGATTTTGACGGGGACATTCGTTATTGAAAAGATTTTTGCGATACCGGGCATGGGGAAATATTTCGTCGAGAGCATCAATAACCGGGATTATCCGGTCATTATGGGTTCGACTGTATTCTATAGTGCGTTCCTCGTATTCATGTTGTTTTTAGTAGATATCGTCTATGGATTCCTTGATCCGCGCATTAAACTTCACCGAAAGGAAGGTGAGGCGTGATGGTGAGTCATCAGCAAAACGTAGAAGTCCAGGATGAATGGTTCCAACCGAAAGGAAAGGACACGGAAAAAGCAGAATCGGTCGTACGTCCGTCGCTCTCCTATTGGAAAGACGCCTGGCGCAGATTACGGAAGAATAAAATGGCGATGGGTGGCTTGGTATTCTTAATTATCCTAACGCTTTTCGCGATATTCGCTCCGATTCTATCACCGCATAATATAGAAACGACGCAATATGCAAACCAAAACTTGCCGCCTTCCTCGACACATTGGTTCGGTACGGACGACAAAGGATGGGATGTCTTTACGAGAACTTGGCACGGCGCACGCGTCTCGCTGTTTGTAGGTGTTGCTGCTGCATTGATCGACTTTTTCATCGGAATTATCTACGGGGGGATAAGTGGTTATAAAGGTGGCAGGACAGATACAGTCATGATGCGTATCATTGAAATTCTGTACGGGCTTCCGCACTTGCTCGTCGTCATTCTGTTAATGGTCATCATGGGACCGAGCTTAACGACAATCATTGTTGCACTGACCATTACAGGGTGGGTAGGAATGGCCCGTATTGTCAGGGGACAAGTGCTTCAAATTAAAAACTATGAATTTGTAACTGCCTCGAAATCATTCGGAGCAAAAACACCAAGGATCATACGGAAAAACTTGCTGCCGAATACAATGGGCCCAATCATCGTCCAAATGACATTGACTGTGCCGAGCGCCATCTTTGCGGAAGCCTTCCTAAGCTTTATCGGGCTAGGAATCCAAGCACCAGTTGCGAGCTGGGGGGTCATGGCGAATGATGCGTTACCGGTTATCTTGTCAGGCCATTGGTGGAGGTTATTCTTCCCTGCATTCTTCATTTCAATGACAATGTTTGCATTTAACGTCCTCGGAGACGGTATGCAAGATGCACTTGATCCGAAACTGAGGGGGTGAATGGATTGGAAAATAGAAAATATGCACCGCTGGATGAAAGTCATGGCGGGACTGCAGTCGCGCAGGAGCCAAATAAATTACGTAAGCGCAATAAAACATTTACAGAAGTCATGCTTTCCGTCCGTGATCTACATGTATCGTTCAAGACGTTCGGAGGGGAAGTACAGGCGCTTCGAGGAGTTTCGTTCGATCTTTATAAAGGGGAGACGCTTGCGATTGTTGGAGAATCAGGCTGTGGTAAAAGTGTCACCGCGAATACGATCATGGGACTGATCCCAAAGCCTGCGGGCCGCATTAAAAATGGAAGTGTCATATTCAAGGGAAAAGATTTAACAAAGCTCGATAAATCCGAAATGAGGAAAGTGCAAGGGGTCGATATTTCGATGATCTTCCAAGATCCGATGACCGCTTTGAATCCGACTCTCAAAATCGGAGAGCAGTTGACGGAAGGCTTGCGCACCCATCAAAAAGTGAGTAAAGCGGAGGCACGGAAAAAAGCGATTGATCTCCTGGAAGTGGTCGGTATCCCGAATCCAGAGGAGAGGATGAAGCAATATCCTCATCAATTTTCGGGAGGGATGCGACAACGGATCGTCATTGCAATTGCTCTAATCTGTGAGCCTGAACTACTCATCGCAGACGAGCCGACAACCGCACTGGACGTTACAATCCAGGCACAAATTCTGGAGCTGTTCGAAGAAATACAGGAACGGACAGGCGTTTCAATCATTCTCATTACACACGATTTAGGGGTAGTAGCGAAAATAGCGGATCGAATTGCGGTCATGTATGCAGGAAAGGTCATTGAAATCGGGGCAAAGCGTGAAGTGTTCTACACACCGCAGCACCCCTATACGAAAGGGTTGCTCGCTTCCGTTCCGCGGCTCGACTTGAAGGAAGAGGAGCTTCAACCGATTGAAGGGACGCCGCCAGATTTATTCGCTCCGCCGATCGGATGTCCGTTTACGGCAAGATGCCCATTCGCTATGGAAGTGTGCGACCGCGTATACCCTGCAACAACCGGCTTGTCCGATACACATGCCGTCGACTGCTGGCTGCAGGACGAACGGGCGAAAAAGGTTTTTGCTTTCAACTAGGTTTTCCGCACGAAAGTGCTTAGCAAGTCATATATAAACAAAGGGGGCTATTGAAATGAAGAAATGGTTGACATTCTTGATGGTGGCAATGCTTGCACTCGTACTTGCAGCGTGTACCGCGAACAAGGACGCAGGCAAGGAACCGGAAGAACCGGCAGATACTACATCGACGGATGAAGGGAAAGAAGAAGGCAAGACAGAAGAGGCAACTTCCGGGGAGAAGATCCTCTTAATGAACAACGGCGAAGAGCCGACATCGTTCGATCCGTCCATCGGATTCAACGCAGTGTCCTGGAGCGCTCTCAATAATATCATGGAAGGTTTGACACGCCTTGATGAGGATCATAAAGCGGTAGAGGCAACAGCTGAAAAAATCGACATTTCCGAAGATGGATTAACGTATACATTCACAATCCGCGATGGCGCGAAATGGTCCAATGGCGATCCGGTTGTAGCAGGTGACTTCGTATTTGCATGGAAGCATATGTTGAATCCGGAAACAGCGTCTCCAGCTGCGTTCCTAGCTTACTTTATCGAAGGAGCAGAAGCATACAATAACGGAGAAGGCTCCGCTGATGACATCGCTATCGAAGCTCAAGATGAAAAGACGTTCGTCGTCAAATTAACTGCACCAAACGAAGCATTCTTGAACATTATTACAAACCCGAGCTTTTTCCCAATCAACGAAAAAGTAGCGTCTGCTGATCCGACTTGGCATACAGAAGCTGCAACATTCGTAGGGAACGGGCCGTTCAAATTGACTGCATGGGACCACGATGTCAGCTTTGAATTTGAAAAGAACGAACATTATTGGGATGCAGGCGCAGTCAAACTGGATAAAGTCCACTGGGCAATGGTGAACGACGATACGACAGCTTACCAAATGTATCAAGCAAACGAATTGGATATTACAAGCGTACCATCTGAAATTGCTGATCAATTGAAGGATAGCGAAGAGCTTCGCATCGATGACCAAGCGGGCTTGTATTTCTACCGCTTCAACACTTCAATGGAACCATTCACGAATAAAAAAATCCGCCAAGCATTCGCATATGCAGTTGATCAAGAAGAAATCGTCAACTTTGTAACGAAAAACGGCGAGAAGCCGGCACATGGCTTCGTCACATATGGCTTCATCGGACCGGATGGCCAAGAGTTCCGTGATTCCGTAGGCGACCTCGTTTCCTTCGATCCGGAAAAAGCAAAACAACTTTTGGAAGAAGGTATGAAAGAGGAAGGTTATTCAGAGCTTCCGAAAGTAACAATCTCTTATTCTACGAGCGAATCACACCAGAACATCGCGATTGCTCTTCAATCCAAGTTCAAGGAAGTGCTCGGTGTTGACGCAGAGCTTCAAAACGTAGAAAGTGGAGTATTCCTTTCAGAGCAAAAAGAGTTCAAATACCAAATGTCCCGTTCTTCATTCTTGCATGACTACGCTGACCCTGTGAACGCGCTTGAAAGCTTCATTACTGGCTCTTCGATGAACCGTACAACATGGTCGAATGCGGAATACGACAAGCTCATCGCGGACATCAAAAATGAAACAGACGAAAACAAACGTTGGGAATTGCTGAAACAGGCTGACACGCTTCTAATGGATGAAATGCCTGTATTCCCACTATATTTCTACAACCAGACATCACTTGAAAAACCGGGCGTATCCGGTATCCTGCGTCACCCTGTCGGCTATGTCGATTTGAAATACGCGGATAAGAACTAATGCACAAGTCGCGGTGTCCGTCATGGCGCCGCGATTTTCTAATTAAATGTGAACGAACGAATATATGCGCGCTTCGTTTGGTTTATGCGTGAATAATAGGAGTTATGCGTGATTCCAGTAATTTATGAGCTTTTCAAACGAGTTATGCGCGTTTCGATCCGTTTATGCGCGAAAAAAGAAATTTATGCGTATTTGAACGGAGTTATGCGTGGTTAGAGCTAATTATGCGTATTTGGATGAAATGATATGTAATGACTTTGATTATTGATTGAAAGAGGTGCAGGAGATTGAGAATACGACCGAAAAGGCTTCATGTAGGGGATACGATTGGAATTGTTGCGCCTTCAAGCCCTCCGAATCAAGCCAATTTAGAACGATCGCTTGCTTTTCTTGAACAGCTTGGACTGAAATGGAAATTCGGGCAACATGTAAATAATGTCAATGGTTATTTAGCGGGCACGGATGATGAAAGGCTGCAAGACTTGGAAGAAATGTTCGCGGACCCGTCCATCAGCGGCATTATTTGTGCGGGGGGCGGATATGGTTCGGCCCGCTATACTGATCGGCTTGATTTGCAGTTGATTCGGGAAAACCCGAAAGTGTTTTGGGGATTCAGCGACATTACATTCCTTCATACGGCAATTGGCCTGTATTCGAACCTTGTCACCTTTCATGGTCCGATGCTTGCATCTTGCGTCGGAAAGGACACTTTCCATGAACTTTCCGCAAAAATGTTCCAGCAGCTGTTCGAACCGATGGAGCTCCATTATACGGAAGAGATTTCCCCGTTAAACGCGCTTGCTGGAGGAGTTGCGCAAGGAGAGCTTGTCGGAGGAAATCTGTCGTTGCTCGCGGATACGATCGGGACGAAATTTGAAATCGATGCGAAAGGGAAGCTGCTATTCATCGAAGACGTTGGCGAGGAGCCGTACCGGGTCGATGGGATGTTGAACCAGCTACGAATGGCGGGGAAACTGTCAGATGCAGCCGGCATTGTCATCGGGGATTTCTCGGATGTAGAGCCGAAAAAACAACAGAGGACCTTGTCGTTGGATGACGTGTTCCACCATTATTTTGGCGGATTAGGAAAGCCAGTTGTGGAGGGCTTCAAGATAGGCCACTGCGAGCCGCATTTCGCGATTCCCCTAGGGGTTGCCGCGAAGCTGGACGCAGATCAAAAAACATTGACGATTTTACCGGGGGTGGAATGAATGCGTATCCGCTCAATCGAAACAATTCCCGTCGCTGTTCCGTTGACAAAGCCGTTTAAAACGGCGCTTCGAACAGTGACGACAGCATATGCAATCTATTTGAAAGTGACTTGTGAAGACGGACGCTCCGGTTGGGGGGAAGCGCCTCCGACCCATGTTATTACAGGCGATTCCCTCGGAAGCATTACATACGCAATTGAAGAGGTGATTGCGCCGCTTTTGATAGGGAAGGATGTTCGAAATCGCGAGGAGCTGTTCCGCCTGCTGAAACGGTCGATCGTCCGCAATACAAGTGCGAAAGCCGCTATAGACATGGCCATCCATGACCTGCTTGGGCAGTTATCGGGAATGCCGCTCTATCAATTGCTTGGTGGATACAGAAGCGAAATTGAAACCGACTTCACGGTGAGTGTCAATGATGCGGCTGAAATGGCGGATGACGCAGAGCGTTATATTGCTGAAGGGTTCAATGTGTTGAAAGTGAAAGTCGGGATCGGGAACATTAACGAAGATATTGAGCGAATCCGAGCGATTCGGGAACGAGTAGGGCCGGCACCGAAAATCCGGCTCGATGCGAACCAAGGGTGGAAGCCGAAGGAAGCGGTCTTGGCGATTGGCAAAATGGAGGACGCGGGACTCGATATTGAATTGATCGAACAGCCGGTTCTTGCAGATGATATCGACGGTCTCTTGTATGTGACAAATCATACACTCACGCCGATCATGGCAGATGAAAGCGTGTTTTCCCCGAAAGATGCGCTCCGTGTGTTAGAGCGTCGGGCGGCGGATTTGATTAATATCAAACTAATGAAGTCGGGAGGCATCCACGAGGCATTGAAGATCAATGCGTTAGCGGAAACGTACGGCGTTGAATGCATGGTCGGCAGCATGATCGAGACGAAGCTCGGAATAACAGCGGCAGCCCATTTTGCTGCAAGCCAGCCGAACATTACTAGATTCGATTTCGATGCACCGCTAATGTTGGCAAAGGATATTGTTGCTGGCGGCATCGTCTATGACGGAAGGGTCATCCGGCTGCTTGAAGAGCCGGGGCTAGGTTTGGATCAGGAAGGAATGGGACTGATCGGGAAGGGGACAGGACAATGACGGAGTTGACAGTGAATATGTACGCATGCGCAGTGCCGGTCGCGACTGTTTGGACTTTACCGGAATCCGCGCGGGAGATGGACGTGGACGGTATTTCTAATCCGCTTCATCTGAATAAATGGCTGGAGAAGCTTGCATATGAAGAGCGGCTGGACCTGTGCAATGGCAATCGTGTGCAGACGCAAATTTTGTACGGCGAACCTGTCATCGTCGACGAAATCGAGGGAGATTGGGCAAAGGTGATTGCCGTCTGGCAGCCGTCGAAGAAGGATGAACGTGGCTATCCGGGGTGGGTGCCGTTACGCCAATTGAAAAAGGCGTCGCCGCTAGCGGAGGCCGGCGGATTCGTAAGAGTGGCGGTCTCGAAATCGCAATTATGGAATCCAGATGGAACTCCTCTACTTATTGTTCCATTCAATACGATTTTGCCGCTGACCGATGAAAGCGACGACTATTTCCATGTGGAAACGCCTGACGGGGACGCATTAGTACTGAAAACGGATATCGTGCGGGCCACATCCGTCCATCAATTCAAAAAACGGAAAGCGGCGGCCGCTGTCGAAGAGGGCCTTGCCTATTTGGACCTTCCTTATTTCTGGGGCGGCATGTCCTCGTACGGCTTTGATTGCTCTGGCTTCACGTACAATATGCTGAAAGCTTGTGGGCATTTTATTCCACGGGATGCAGGCGATCAGGCGAAAAGTGGCGAGGAAGTGCCGATGGATAAGCCGGAGCGATGGGAAAAGGGAGATTTGTTGTTCTTCGCGAATGACGAAGGAAAAGGAAACGTCCGTCATGTCGGGTTTTATTTTGGAAATGGGTTGCTTCTGCATTCTCCGTCAACAGGGCAGTCGATCGAGCTAGTAAAACTCGCAGGTTCGAAGCTGGAGCGGGAATTATGCGCAGTCCGCCGGTATGGCAACGATGAAGGGGGAAATTGAATGGCTAATGATGTGATTTTATCCGTAAAGGACTTGAAACGCCATTTTGACGTAGGCAAAGGATTGAAGCTGAAGGCTGTCGACGGTATCAGTTTTGACATATTCAGAGGAGAGACGTTCGGGCTTGTCGGCGAATCGGGTTGCGGCAAATCGACAGCGGGCCGGACGATCCTAGGCCTATACAATAAGACGGATGGCGAAGTACTCTACGAGGGGCGCAGTGTCCATACGATGACCGACAGTGAACGGCAGCGCTTTTTGAAGAAGATGCAAATGATCTTCCAAGATCCGTACGCATCATTGAATCCACGTTCCACTGTGTACGAAATTATTTCGGAGCCGATGCAAATCCACGGGATGTATAAAACACAAGCGGAAATGCGGGAACGTGTCAATGAATTGCTTGAGGATGTCGGCTTGAACCGGGATCATGCGAACCGTTACCCGCACGAGTTTTCCGGCGGTCAACGGCAACGTATCGGCATCGCCCGTTCACTGGCTCTTGATCCGGAGTTCATCATCGCTGATGAGCCAATTTCCGCGCTCGATGTGTCCGTGCAAGCGCAAGTCGTTAAACTGCTTCAACGTCTGCAACGGGAGAAAGGTCTGACGTATCTTTTCATCGCGCATGATCTGTCGATGGTCAAATACATTTCCAGCAGGATCGGCGTTATGTATTTAGGGCATATGGTAGAGCTCACTACGAGTGCGCAGCTTTATGACAAGCCGCTTCACCCTTACACGGAAGCGTTGTTATCGGCGATTCCAATTCCGGATCCAGATATCGAGGAATCGCGTGAACGGATTTTATTGAAAGGTGAGCTGCCAAGCCCGATCAATCCGCCATCTGGTTGTGTGTTCCGGACACGCTGTCCGTATGCGATGCCGGTGTGCGGAGAGCTGAAGCCGAAATGGCTTGAAAAAGAAGAAGGGCATTTCGTCGCTTGTCACTTGCATGATGAGGAAGTGATGAAGCGGTCGGATGCGGTGAGAATTCCAGTAGGGTCGTCCTAATGTTTTGGGGCGGCTTTTTTATTTACCCCTGCAATGGAGGCGAGTTCGATTTCATGCTGAATGCCTTTGATAAACATACTGATGGAATCCGTTGAATCACGGAGTTTTTTATGTGAGTCGATAGTCCCGAGATGAGCATTACTTCGCTAGCTTGCGCCATAACTGGCCGAAACTCGAGCATAATCTTCCGGAACTCGCGCAAAACACTATCAAACTCGCGCATAAGTGACACGATCTCGTGCAAAACACATCCGGTACGCGGGGAGGTTTGCTGCGCGGGAATCTGTATGGGCCCCCGCACTGCCAACGACGCGATTCCCAAGAAAATAGCTCCGGTTTCCGTTAATGTTGCCAAGGAAATTCGGTTATCATATAATAGTATCGTTGTAATTCCTCTTTTCCCTCTTTCGGCCTGCATTGCGCCAGGTCCCAATCAATCGGGCGACGCCAGCCCTATATTGCATACTCTTGCAAGACACAAGAATTCTAAAAAATTGAATAGGATAGGTAGACGGAGTAGAATACTGTCTGCAGTTGTCTAAAATGTCTGATTACAAATCGGGGGTGTTTTTTGTTGAAGTTATCACCAGTTGAACAGGAAAAATTGATGTTGCACATGGCGGGAGAGCTTGCGCTGAAGCGGAAGGCCCGTGGGGTGAAGTTGAATTACCCTGAGGCTGTGGCTCTTATTTGTCATTTTATTATGGAAGGCGCGCGTGATGGTAAGTCCGTCGGGCAGTTGATGAGTGAAGGAAAGCAGTTGCTGACAGCGGACGATGTGATGGAAGGCGTCGAAGATATGGTGAAGGATGTGCAGATTGAGTGCACGTTTCCGGACGGAACAAAATTGGTTACGGTGCATCACCCAATTCAATAATAGAGGGGGTTTTTCGTTTTGAAACCAGGAGAGATCAAGGCTGCCGAAGGATGGATTGATATCAATGTAGGACGTGAAACGAAGACGGTGAAGGTCGCAAATACAGGCGACCGTCCGATTCAAGTCGGGTCTCACTTCCATTTCATAGAGGTGAATAAATTTCTTGAATTCGATCGTGAACAGGCGGTCGGGATGCATTTGAATATACCTTCCGGAACAGCGGTGCGCTTTGAACCGGGAGAGGAGAAAGAAGTGGAGCTTGTCGAGTTTGGCGGGAAGCGCCATGTGTTCGGTTTGAATCAATTGACGGAAGGTTCCACTCATAAAAGAGATGAAATTGTTGAGAAAGCGTCGGATGGTGGATTTAAAGGAGCTGACAGTTAAGTGAGAATTACACATGAGCAGTATGCAAGAATGTTCGGCCCGACTGTGGGCGACAAGGTCCGATTAGCGGATACCGATTTATGGATTGAAATCGAAAAGGATTATACAACCTATGGAGATGAAGGCATTTTCGGCGGCGGTAAATCCCTTCGCGTTTCGATGGGACAGAACAGTGAGAAGACATCCGAAGAAGGCGTGCTTGATACGGTCATTACAAATGCGACGATCATTGACCATACAGGGATTGTGAAGGCGGATATCGGAATTAAGAACGGTAGGATTGTCGGTATTGGCAAGGCGGGAAATCCGAATACGATGGACGGCGTCGACCAGGATATGATCATCGGAGTCGGCACGGAAGTATACGGCGGCGAAGGTTTGATTGCGACAGCGGGCGCGGTTGACACACATATTCACCTCATCAGCCCGCAGCAGGTGGATGTGGCGTTGAATGCCGGAACGACAACATTCATTGGCGGTGGGACAGGACCTGCATCTGGTTCGACAGCGACGACGGTGACGCCGGGGAAATGGCATTTGCATCGTATGCTTCAGCAAATTGAAGACATTCCGTTGAATATAGGGATTTTCGGGAAAGGAAGCGCTGCTTTTCCTGAACCGCTTGTTGAACAAGTCCGAGCGGGTGCAATTGGCATGAAGATCCATGAGGACTGGGGGGCGACTCCGTCTGCGTTGGATCAAAGCTTGAAGGTGGCGGATGAATATGATATTCAGATCGCTTTGCACTCCGATACGTTGAATGAAGCTGGGTTTGTCGAGGATACGATCAATGCGATCGATGGACGGGTCATCCACGTTTTCCATACGGAAGGTGCGGGCGGAGGCCATGCGCCTGACCAGTTGAAAATGGCGTCATTGCCGAATGTATTGCCTGCTTCGACGAATCCAACGAAACCGTTTACAGTCAATACGATTGATGAGCATATGGACATGCTTATGGTTTGCCATCATTTGAAGCGCGATGTGGCGGAAGACGTTGCTTTCGCAGACTCGCGAATCCGTCCGGAAACAATCGCAGCGGAGGATATAATGCAGGATCTTGGAATTTTGAGCATCATGTCATCTGACTCCCAAGCGATGGGCCGTGTTGGTGAAGTGGCGATACGGACATGGCAGACAGCGGATAAGATGAAGAAGCAGCGAGGTCCGCTTCCGCAAGATGAAGGAAAGGGCCATGATAATTACCGCGTTAAGCGATACATTTCAAAATATACGATCAACCCTGCGATTGCCCAAGGAATTGCGCATGAGATCGGTTCCATTGAGGAAGGGAAATTGGCGGATATCGTTTTATGGGATCCCGCATTTTTCGGCGTAAAAGCGCAAGTTGTCATTAAAGGCGGCATCGCGATGTATGCAATGACGGGTGATCCAAATGCCTCTATTCCAACTCCACAGCCATTGATGGGCCGTCGGATGTACGGCTATCATGGTCAAGGTCCTCAAAATGCCGCAATGACATTCCTGCCAAAAATTGCAGTGGAGGAAGGACTTCCGGAACAGCTAGGGCTGAAAAAGATGATCGGAACGGTGAAAAATTGCCGCAATGTATCAAAAGCGGACATGAAGCATAATAGCGAAATGCCCGTAATTGACGTCGACCCAGAGACATACGAAGTGAAGATCGACGGCGAACTCGCCACATGCGAACCAGTCGACGTACTGCCAATGGCGCAAAGGTATTTCTTATTCTAAAGCGAAGGGTGCCTGCCTAGGGGCGACAGACATAAGGCGAAGACGCGGAGTGGAAGGTTTTCCACGGAATGGCTTTGACTTATGATCCGAGCCCCTGGCACCGGAGCCTGGATGTTATTCTAAAGATATAAAGGAGAATACAAGATGCTAATTGAAAAAATCATACGCAATATCGGTGATACAGAAGAAATCTCAGGAAAACGCATCGAATGGGTCGAACTCGAATGGGAAGAATTAAGCAAACGGATTTTCCGGACGGAGACGACAGAAGGTACGGATGTCGCATTGCGCATCGATCAGGAAGAGCCATTGAAATACGGTGACTTGCTGTTCGAAGACGACGAGCGATGCATCGTGATCCGGACGAAGATGGAACCGGTTATCGTTATTCGACCGAAAGATATGGTCGAAATGGGCAAAGCTGCATTCGAGCTTGGCAATCGCCATACTCCAGCGTTAATCGAAAAAGACGAAATTGTTGTCCGTGCAGATCACACGTTGGCGCCATTATTGGATGAGGTGGGTGTGGACTATGAGACGACAGAACGAAGATTCAAACAACCTTTCAAATACCGCGGCCATTCCCACTGATATACAGTTTTTGCGATTGCTTCAAATTCACGATTCGGCATTCCCGATCGGCACATATACGCAATCATACGGAATGGAAACGTATATCCAGGAAGATATTATCCGGAAGAAAGAAGAGCTGATCGACTTTTGCACGACTTTCCTCCATCAAAATCTCGTATACGGCGATGCCATTCTCATTCAGGAAGCGCATAAGGCCGCAAAGCATCGGGATACGGATAGACTTATGCATTTGGAGAATCTATGCGGAGCCATCAAACTTGCGAAAGAATCCCGCGACGCGAGTGTCAATTTGGGCAGGCAGTTTATCAAAACAGTTTCACCGCTCGTCGAGGATGCTTTTTTCGACGAGTGGAAAAGCCGGATCGATGCAAATGAAATAAAAGGGCATTATGCAATCCTTTACGGAATTTATTGCGCTGTTAATGATATGGATGCGCATTATGCAGTCCTTTCGTATTTATTTTCGTCGGTGAATGGGCTTGTCCAAAACGCAGTGCGTGCAGTACCGTTCGGACAAAATACGGGTGTGCAAGCAATGCATCAATTGTCTGAAGAAGTCGTTGCAGCAGCTGAAATTGTTGCCGGTTTGCAAGAATCGAATATTAGCAACAATGCACTAGGCATTGAGCTTGCATCGATGAAGCACGAATATTTATTTTCAAGATTATTTATTTCATGACAGGAGGCGTTTCTATATGAAACCAGTACGAATCGGAATCGGGGGTCCCGTCGGATCGGGCAAAACATCGCTCGTCGACGCATTGACCCGCGCAATGCATGAAGATTATAACGTTGCAGTTATTACGAATGATATTTATACACGTGAGGATGCTCAATTCTTAATGAATCACGGTGTGTTGAATGAAAACAGGATTCTCGGAGTGGAGACAGGCGGATGCCCGCATACGGCGATCCGTGAAGATGCTTCCATGAACTTCGCGGCAATCGATGAGCTGAAAGAACGTTTCAATGATCTTGACATCGTTTTCGTTGAGAGCGGCGGAGATAACCTGTCCGCGACATTCAGCCCTGAGCTTGTAGACGGATATATTTATGTAATCGACGTTGCAGAAGGACAAGATATTCCGAGAAAAGGCGGCCCGGCGTTAACGAGATCCGATCTTTTATTGGTCAATAAAACTGACCTTGCACCGCATGTCGGCGTTGACCTTGAATTGTACGAGAGCGACGTGAAGAAGATGCGAGGCGGCCGCCCTTACGTTCTTGCGGATGTCCGTACACGGAAAAATGTCGACCAAATCGTCAATTGGATCAAACGGAATATGTTGCTAGAAGGCGCAGGGACTTCAAGTGCTGGCGAGTAAAGTTACTCGCCGACACCATAATGGAGTGCTGGATATGGTGTTTGAGCCGAGAAGAGGCTACACCCGGATGCCGCATGTATTCCAGCAGCCTCCTTTGAAGGCGAGCCGCGAGTTATACGAAGGTGATGACCCTACGGCGACGGTCTATATGATGGAGTCGTCGGGCGGAATGGTGGCAGGCGACCGGAATGACATTACCATCCGGCTTTTGCCCGGAAGTAAGGCGCGGATCATCCAGCAATCGGCGTTGAAAGTGTACAGGTCCCATACAGGCGAAACTTGCGTGCAATCGATCGATGTAGAGGTCGCAGAAGAGGCGCGTCTTGAATGGATGCCTGAAGTGATCATCCCATTCGCAGATTCCAAGTTTCAGATGGAAACGACGATCCGTTTAGCGAAAGGCTCTACTTTGCTTTGGGGAGAAATTCTCGCTCCTGGCCGGGAGATGCGCGGGGAAGTATTCGATTTCTCTTCATTAAAATCAATGATGAAGATTTATGTCGATGAGGAGCTGCTCGCCTTCGACAGCATTCATTTCGTCCCAGAAAATCTACATCTCAATAAACTTGGTTTACTTGAAGAGGCATTGTATGTCGGATCCATTTGGCTCGTTTCTGAAAAAGCGGACAAAATCGATCTACGGGCGATTCAGGAAGCGATGAACGTTGGTGACGGATTAAGGGCAGGCGTTACCAGACTTGCTGGAAATGCGGTGCATTGCCGTTTTCTTGGGGTCAATCAATGGAGACTGCAGCAGGAATTGAAACGAGTCTTTTCCGAACTGTCAGCGCTCATATGAAAGTGCGAGGGAAACTATGTATAAACGAAAACTAATGATAGTCTTAATTGGAATAATCATGCTCGTTGCCATTGCAGGATGCGTGAAAAAAGAGACGTCTGTCGAGAAAGAAAACAGTCTTATTTATGCTTCAGAGTCAGAGTTTGATGGGCTGAATCCGCTTCTTGAGGAAACGAATTTGGATGCGCTTCTGTTCCGTGGGCTGTTCCGCTTTGACGAAAACAATGTACCGAAAGAGGATATTGCGGAGTCGTTCACTATGACGGATGACAAATTGACATACACGTTCAAGTTAAGAGAGGACATCCGATTTCACGATGGTGAGCCGCTAACTGCGGACGATGTCATCTTTACGATCGAAAGTGTTTTGGACGACAAGAATGCATCGTTTCTGAAGTCCGATTTCAATGAAGTAGAATCATTGAAGAAGTTTAACGACTATGAATTTGAACTGAAGCTGAAGCATCCTTTCACGCCGATCCTCGATAAGTTGACATTGCCGATTTTGCCGAAGCATGCGTTTGAAGGAGTAGATATGCGGACAGCAGATTTCAATAGCCATCCGATCGGTGCAGGGCCATATCAGTTCGACCGATGGGATCGGGGAAATAGCTTGACGTTGAAAGCTTATGAGCAATTCTATGGCACGAAACCATCCATCGAGAAAGTCATTTTCAAATTCATTCCTGACAGCAACGTACGGGCATTGCAATTGGCTTCGGGCGAAGTCGATATTGCTTTGCTCGACCCGGTGCAAGTCGCTGAACTGGAGAAACGAGATCATGTGAAGATTTACAATATCGATACTGCGGACTACCGCGGAATCCTTTTCAATATGCAAAATGATTTATGGCAAGATGTACGGGTGCGGCAGGCATTCAGCTACGCCATCGATCGGGCGCAAATTGTGAAGGGCATTTTGAAAGGGTATGGGGAAGTGGCTTATTCGCCGCTTCAAAAACATGCTTTTCATAATGAAAACATCGAAAAATACAGTTTCGATATCGCGCGTGCCGAAGCCTTGCTGGATGAAGCAGGTTGGGAAAAATCAGAAGACGGTTTCCGTTATAAGGACGGTAAGAAGCTGAGCTTTACGATTACGGCCCCGGCTTCCGATGCGGTGCGTGTCAATATGGCGAACTATGCCGCGGAAGGCTTCAAGTCCATCGGAGCGGATGTCGACGTGGCGGCGCTTGATTGGAGCGCCATCACAATTGAAGAGACAGATGCTTTCATGATTGGATGGGGCAGTCCGTATGACGCGGATCATCATACGTATAGCTTGTTCCATTCTTCGGAATCAAGTTTGACAGGGTCCGGTTATAATTACGGAAGTTATTCAAATGAAAAAGTAGATGCATTGCTTGAAAAAGGGCGTTTGTCGATGGACGAGCAGGAAAGGAAGGCTAGCTATATGGACTTCCAAGAAGAATTGGCGAACGATCCGGCATTCGCATTCATTGCATATGTCAATGCAGTGTATGGCATTCATGGAAATATCGAAGGCGTAAAGGAGCGTACGCTTGGTCATCACGGCTCCGGTTTCCTTTGGAATGTCGAGGAGTGGAAGTGGAATGACCGTTAAATGGGTTGGGAAGCGCATGATGTTGGGGATACTCGTCCTCTTCATCGTGAGCTTCCTCTCTTTTTTCATTATGCATGCGGGACCGGGAAGTTCTGCGACTGCCTATTACGGAGGCAACGCCCAAACGTTGACTGCCACAGAAAAAGAGCGGATCAGCAAGGCTTTTGCATTGGACCGTCCGCTGATCGTCCAATACGGGGCATGGTTGAAGGAGACCGTGAAAGGGAATCTCGGCATGTCTGCTGGTGTTGGCCGTCCTGTTGCTGCGATTCTTGGAGAGCGGCTGCCGAATACGTTATTGTTGTTTGGGGCATCGATGTTTTTCATTATTACGGGGTCGATTTGGCTCGGGATGGCGGCGGGCATGCGGCCTGGATCGTTGCTGGATAGAGGACTATCGGCGTTCAGCATCGCGTCTTCCTCGATTCCGGCGTTTTGGCTCGGAATTTTATTCATTTATATATTCGCTGTTACACTAGGTGTCTTGCCGTCGTCCGGAACGAGAAGCCTAGGAGGGGATGGCGGTTTTGGTGACAAAATGAAACATCTCATCATGCCAGCGGCTGTCATCGTTTTGACGCATGTCGGACTTTACGCTCGCTTCCTTCAAGAAAGCGTCAAATCTGAAGTTGGGAGCTATTATGTAATGACGGCAAGGGCGAACGGGGTGGAAGAGCGGGTGATTAGGCGAGGTGTATTGCGAAATGCCTTCATCCCATATTTGAACTACCTCGGAGTTACAATCCCTTCGTTTTTCGGCGGCTCTGTCATTGTGGAAGCTTTATTTTCCTGGTCAGGACTCGGACAATTGCTCGTGAAGTCGGTCATGGTGAAGGATTATCCGTTGCTGATGGGCGGCATCATGCTGACTGGTTTGATTGTCGTCATCAGTCTTTTTGTCATTGATGTGCTCATGTATCTCCTCGACCCGAAACTCCGGAAAAGGGAGGTGGGCGTATGAAATCGCGGAAGAAACTTGTCTTCTGGTGCTCGCTTTTAGGTTTGATTCTCGCTTTGACGTTGTTTTCGGATTTTTTGGCAACACAACCTGTGAATGAAATGGATTTGGATGCGGTTTATGCGCCGCCGGGTGAAGGCCATCTGTTAGGGACAGACCATCTTGGCAGGGATGTCTATTCTCGTTTATTGCAAGGCGGAAAGGTGACATTGGCTGTCGCGGGCTTGTCGGTCGTTTTGTCATTTGTAATCGGTGTCCTATACGGAGGAATTAGCGGATATGTCGGCGGCTGGACCGATAGTGTCATGATGCGGGTTTTGGAAGCCCTTATTTCAATTCCTTCCCTCATTTTCGTCTTGGCATTTCAGGCGATCATGCAAGGCGGAATGTGGGGGATGACATTTATTATTGGCGTGACGGGCTGGTTTACAACCGCTCGGATTGTCCGCTCGGAATTCATCCGGCTGAAGGACGCGGAATATGTGAAGATGGCGAAAATGTTCGGCACACCGTTGTGGAAGATCATTACGGGCCATCTGTTGCGCAATAGTCTGCCGCCGCTTTTTGTCGTGACGATCTTCAATTTGGCAGGTGCCGTGTTCATTGAAGTGTCCCTCAGCTTCCTCGGGGTCGGCATTCCTCCTTCGGTTCCGTCGTGGGGTAATATGCTGTATAATGCTCAAAATGATTTATTGATCGGCGCTTGGTGGATCGGTGTTTTCCCGGGGATATTGATCTTCATGACGATCTTATCCATTAACTTCATCGGGGAAGCGTTGAAGGATCCTGAAAGGGGGCGGTTCGGTGCTTGAGGTGAAAGGGTTATCGATAGTTATTAATGGAACTCCTGTTGTGAATCAAAGCTCGTTTTTCATTCCGAAAGGGAAAGTGACGGCAATGATCGGCGAAAGCGGCAGCGGGAAAAGCATGACGGTTGCATCGATATTAGGCATATTGCCGATTGGTGCGCATGTGTATGGAGAAATTCGTTTCAGAGGCAAGGATCTGTTAGCAGCCTCGCAGAAAGATATTTTGGCATTGCGGAAACAGGAGTTTTTCACAATCTTTCAAGATGCATTGAACAGTTTCAATCCAAGTGTGAAGATGGGACGACAGCTTTATGCATTTTCTGCAGGCCGAATCGGTGATGATGAGGCTAGCTTTCTAAAGAAGATGAAGGAGATTCTTAAAAGGCTGAGCTTATCCGAAGACATATTGGGTCGGTATCCATTCGAATTATCCGGAGGGATGCTGCAACGATGCATGATTGCTTGCGCTCTGTATGTTGAACCAACCTTGCTCATTGCAGATGAACCGACGTCCGCTCTCGATAAAGTTGTGCAGAAGGAGTTTTTGAAATGGCTCCGTCTATTGAATGAAAACGGAACGACGGTGTTGATTATCACACATGACTTGGATGTCGTGGCGGATACGGCCGATGTAATGATCGTCATGCGGAAAGGCGAGGTCGTGGAGACGGGTGCTGTTGCAGATGTCTTTAGTAAACCGGTGCATGAGTATACGAAGCGTTTGCTGGATAGCCGATTTTAAGAAAGGGGGCGTGGGAATTGTTGCAAGTGGAACATCTTTCAAAAAGCTATGGCAAGGGAAAACGCCGGAAGACTGTTCTTCACGATATTAATTTGTCGATAGGTGAAGGGGAGCTCGTCGGAATCGTCGGCGAAAGCGGCAGTGGGAAAAGCACGCTGGCACGTCTCATCATGCGATTAGAGCCTGTGGATGAAGGAACGATTGCATTCTCTGAAACGGATGATTTCTATGCCTCCTGTCAAATCGCCTTCCAAAATGCGTCCGCCGCCATGAATCCTTCCTGGACAGTCCGCGATATTTTAAAGGAGCCGCTTCGGTCTATGAAAGGCGATCGGGATGCGCATATAAAATTGATGCTTGGAACGGTCGGATTGGAAGAAAAACATTTGGATCGGCGCCCTTCGGAGTTAAGCGGTGGTGAGCGGCAACGCGTGAATTTGTTGCGCTCGATGCTAATTGAGCCGAAGCTCTTAATATGCGATGAAATCGTGTCCAATCTCGATCGTCTAATCCAAAAGGAGATTGTCGAGCTCATTCAGAAATTGAACCGGGAGACGGGCATGGCAATTCTTTTCATTTCCCATGACTTAAAAGTTGTACAGCATTTATGCGAGCGAGTGTATGTAATGGAAGGCGGAAGGATTGTCGAGGAAAGCGTGAAGCGGGATGGCTGTTTTTCATTCATGCATCCTTATTCCCGCCAATTATTTGAGTGAGCTTGTTCAACTAATTAGGTAGTGGGTATACTGGAATAGAGAATTGAGAGGGAGATGGATTATGGAACAACGACCTATGAGTCAATCACGCACGATCATTTCGAAACTTGTATTACCGCCGGACACAAACCATATGCAAACAATTTTTGGTGGAAAAGTTCTGGCGTACATAGATGAAATTGCCGCTATTACGGCGATGAAACATTCGAACAAGTCGGCTGCCGTTACAGCCTCCATCGATTCAGTCGACTTCCTGTCGTCCGCGAAGGTCGGGGATGTACTTGAACTCGAAGCCGTTGTCAGCTCAACAGGGCGCACGTCGATGGAAATATTCGTCTCGGTGCACTCGATGGATCTGTTGACAGGCGCGAAAAAGCTGACGACCGAATCATTCTTGACGATGGTCGCGATGGATGAAAACAACAAACCGACTCCGGTTCCAGGCGTCTATCCGGAAACCGAAGCGGAAAAACGCTTATTTGAAACAGGCCCCGCCCGCCGGAATCACCGGATACTGCGGAGGGAAATAAAGCATTAATGAAAGTCGCCTTTATGGGCGGCTTTTTTTTCTTGAAACCTCCAACGGAATTTTCCGTATATAAGGAAAGGAGTGAGCATGATGAGAGCGGATATAAACGAACGGCAAATGGAACTGACGATGCTCCGGAATGAGCGAAATCGAGTGAACCGCAGGCTGGAAGGTGCGGAGGCACAATATAAGGAAGCGGTTCAGTTGCGTGATCGCCTGCATCGACAGCTGTCGAAGGAGCAACAGGACGTTGTGAAGTTGGGCAAGTTTTCATTTGCAAATAAAATCAAAGAGTGGACGGGCAAATGGGATGAACAGATGGAAAAGGAAATCAATGAAGTCGCGGAGGCCGAGTTGAAATACAATGAAGCTGAAAAGACGGTAACCGACTTGGAGGCGGAAGTCGGGCGGCTGCGCGCAGAGATGAAACGTGATGATTTCCTTTATGTAGATGAAGATTGGGAGGACTTTTTGAAAGAGAAAGAGGCGTGGATCCGGCAAAACGATACGACGGCGAATAGCACACTGCAGAAAATTGCTGACGACCGGGTGCGGGTGCGTTCATTGGTGAGAGAAATCGACGAGGCATATGAGGCGGGCGACAAGGCAAAACGGGCGTTGGACGCCGCACTCGACAAGCTTGGCAATGCGGAAGGGCTGTCGATGTGGGATACATTTTTAGGCGGCGGGCTTATCGTTTCTGCAATGAAGTATTCAGAAATGAACAGCTCGGACGATCTTGTGCACCGCGCGCAACGGGCACTTCGCCATTATGAGACGGAATTGATGGACGTTCAAAATGCCGCCACGGAATCGTTTAACGTGAATCATAACGACTTTTTCACTTTTACGGATATTTTCTTTGATAATATCTTCTCCGACTGGGCGGTACATTCCCGGATTACGGACGCAAAAAGTAAGCTGAACACCGTGCTTCACGACGTCCGCCGCGTGCAGGATCAGTTACGGCGGAAACGTGATGAAGCAATGGAAGAATTAAAGCGCCTTGATCAGCAGGAGAAAGATATTATTGTGTCTTAATCAAACTCTAAAAACTCAATACGATTGCCGAACGGGTCGTGTGTGAAAAATCGGGCACGTCCTGCGATCGGAGGTTCTTCTGAAATTATACATCCGGCTGTTTCCAATCGGGATTTCAATTGTTCAAGCGCATGTACGGTGAAGCCGGGATGCGCTTTTTTGGCAGATGTGAAGTCTGCTTGGATGCCGATATGGACTTCCTGTGCGCCGCATTTGAACCAGCATCCGCCGCGCCCCTGCAAGTTTTCCGGCTTTGGGATTTCTTCCATTCCGAGCAGGTTGCCGTAAAATTCGCGTGCTTGCTCTTCGGAGTGAGGAGGTGCAGCAATTTGGATATGGTCGATGCCAGTGAGAAATTGAGTCATAGTAATTCGCCCCTTTTGTTTTGTTATTTATAGTGTAGATGAGTTTTTCAAGAGAAGCTATGACGGGAAATGAAACAACATGTATAAGTTTTTATTATGGTAATTATACTTTGTAATAAGTGACTCGAGTAATAGTATCTTCGCCGTGCAAAATGCTTTTGGCAAGCTGAAGGTTTTTCATTATCTATTGAATCTGGAAAGTTATCTATTGAATCCGGAGAGTTATCTATTGAATAGCAGAAGTTATATATCGAATCACAGAAGTTATCACCAAAAAGGGACTTTCGATTTATTTCTCATGAATCACTCAAATATCTTTACACTACCACACAACATAGTGTACTATGTAACTAATACACCGATACGGAAGGAGGTAGACAGGTGAAGCAGTGGAACGGTTTATTGCAGAAGGAATGGGTGCAGTGGAGAAGCCAGATCATCGTGCTGGTGATTCTGCTATTGGCGGGATTGTTTATATTGCCGTCATTGGCAGGGGTGCTTGCAGTAGGGGAAGTTCCCGTATTTGAAATTACGATGGTCATCGGCTTCATAGCGGCGGGTGCATGCATATTGGTTCCTGTCATTGCGTTCTCGATGATGTTCAACAAGGACATGAAAAGGCCTGATTTATGGTTTCATTCTACGGCTTCTACAGTGAAGCTTGTCGGGGTGAAAATGGTGATGTCAGCCGGATTGGGCTTGGCATACTTGCTTGTTACGGTACTAGTCGTTGCAATTAGATATGCAATTACACCTCAACCGGAAGCCATTTTCAATGAGTTATTATTTTATGGAAGTTTGCTGGTCATCGGAGTTTTTCTCGCTTCCATACAGTTCATGGTTTACGGATTTTTCTTTATCGTCATCGACCAGTTGTTGAAGCCTTTTCTTAAAGGATTTTCCTTTGTTGTTACATTAATTTTATTCATCATTTCAGTTAGGATTTACGGAGAGATTACGGGTTCCGATTTATACGAGAAATTTATAAGGGTTGGCAGTATTGATCTGATGTCTCTTAAAAACCCGGCGATCGATCTCCAATATGATTACTTCACGGTCACGAATACAGTTTTATACGCAGGAGAGATCATATTCGCTGTTCTCTTTACTGTCGGCTTGTTCTATTTGGCGATCACCTTGTTTGAGAAGAGGGTGAGGCTATGACGAGCTGGAACGGTTTATTGAGAAAAGAGTGGGTGCTCATGCGATATTCACTAGTAACGTTTATGGTAGTCTTTGTCTTGATTGCCGTGTCAAGTTTTGCACCTATGGCGGTTGGCGGTATTATGGATGGAGTCGAGCTTACTCAAATGTTTTCGATGATGCTTATATTTATGGCAGCGGCATTTTTCCTCAACAGCCTTCATACGGATACGAAGCAACCTGATGTCTGGCTTCACTCCCCCTTTTCGATTGTGAAACTTTTGGGGGTCAAGGCATTCACGTCAATTCTATTTGTTTTGGGAGGTTTCATCATTTGGAGCGGGATAGGGGTAGGTGCCTATCTCATCGGTGGTTTTGCTGGTGGAATCCCTGGACCTACATCATTGCTAAAGATACTCGTCAATACTCTTTTCTTCATTTCCGCCGGCCTGCTTATTTGGGTAATCTATAAGGTTATAGAAACCAGGATTGGTTGGTTGGCTGCGATTATTTCATTAATCCCCATCTCTATCGCAGCAATGATATGGGGACTTCTAATTGCAGTGTGGGAGAAGATGGAACTCCCTTTCAGTTCTATTATATATATCACCGTTTCAATCGTATTATTCGCAAGCGGCGCAATATTGCTTGAAAAGAAAGTGAGGTACTGACGATGAGCATTGATTTTCTACCGGATAAGCCGATTTACCAACAGCTCATCGACCGGATTTTAGGGGATATTATGCGAGGCACGCTTACGGCGGGAGAGAAGTTGCCGTCTGTCCGCGAGTATGCGGTCGAAGCCGGCGTGAATGCCAATACGATGCAACGCGTATATAAGGAGTTGGAGCAGATGGAGATCACTGAGACGAGAAGGGGGCAGGGATCGTTCGTGACGGAGGATCAGGAAAAGATCACAGCACTTCGGAATGAAATGAAGGAACAGCTCGTGACGACATTTATTCAAAACGTGAAGGCATTCGGATTTACGACGGACGAAATTGTAAAGTGCCTGCAGGAACGGGGTGGCGAGAATGATTGAATTGAAAAATGTTGTGAAGAAGTATGGCAGCAAAAGAGCGTTGCAAGATGTGGCAGTGTCGATTCCAAGAGGGAAGGTGATTGGCCTTGTCGGTGAAAACGGGAGCGGCAAATCGACATTGTTAAAGATGATGGCGGGTTTATTGACACCAAACAGCGGAAGCGCTACGTTTGACGGAAAGCCAATCACGCGGCAGATTGCTTCGCAAATTGCATATATGTCCGATACGGATGATTTCTATACATTTTTTACTGTTCAGCAGCTCATCGATTTTTATGAATCACAATTCGAAGATTTTGATGTGGTCAAAGCGAAGGAGATCATGCAATTTCTAAATGTGTCTCTTACGTCGCGGATAAAAAGCTTATCTAAAGGGAATCGGGGTCGTGTGAAAATCGCAGTGACGCTTGCGAGGGAAGCGGATTACTATTTGCTCGATGAACCGTTTTCCGGCCTTGACCCGATGGTGCGGGATGATATTTCAAAAGGGCTCATCCGTTTTACGGATCCAGAGCGTCAGACGGTCATCATGTCGACGCATGAAATTCGGGAGGTTGAGCCGCTGCTCGATGAAATTATCGTTATGCGGGGGGGGCAGTTGATTGCCCATGAGGCGGTCGATGAAATCCGTGACTTTTACGGAATCGATGCAACAAGCTGGATGGTATCCTTGTTCAAAGATCAGCAAGTGGAAAGGGAGTTGGGAAAATGAAACCGGTAGTAGAATTAAAGAATTTATCTAAAACAATTCGAGGCAAGAAGATCATCGACAATCTGAATTTGTCGCTGTATCCAGGACAGATTACAGGCTTTCTCGGTCCGAATGGAGCGGGGAAAACGACGACAATCCGCATGATGGTCGGTCTCATGAAACAAACGGGAGGAGACATTGTTATCGATGGCGTGTCGCTTCGTGACAATTTCGAGGAGGGACTTTCGAAAGTCGGTGTTATCGTTGAAAACCCGGAGATGTATAAGTTCATGTCGGGCTATAAGAACTTGGAGCATTTCGCACGCATGCATAAGGGCGTGACGAAGGAGCGAATTGATGATGTCGTTCGCCAAGTAGGGATGCAAAACCGCATCCATGAAAAAGTGGGGACCTATTCACTAGGGATGCGCCAACGACTCGGACTTGCGCAGGCACTTCTACACTCGCCGAAGTTCTTAATTTTGGATGAACCGACAAACGGGTTGGATCCTGCGGGAATCCGCGAATTCCGCCAATACCTACGTAAAATTGCCGAAACGGAAGGGGTATCCGTATTCGTTTCCAGCCATATGCTTTCCGAAATCGAGCAAATGTGCGACCGGATTGCCGTCATTCAAAACGGCAAGCTCATTGATATCCGTGAAATGTCTGAGACACGGGAATCGTTCTATTACTTGGAAGTGACGCCTGGGGAGAAGGCAAAGCAAATGCTTCTTGATGGAGGATTCACAGTTGAAGAATTTAAAGGCGGCCTGCTTGTGAACGCAGAACAGCACCAAATTCCGGGCTTGGTCGAGTCGTTCATTGCCGAAGGGCTGCAAGTATTTGCGGTTCAACCGCATCGGAAGACGTTGGAGGATGAGTTCTTGGAGATGACTGGAGGTGGCCAAATTGCTGAAGCTAATGCAAAATGAATGGATGAAATTGTGGAATAAAAAAGGTACATGGGTCATGGTTGGAATTCTTGTAATCATAACAGCCGGCATGATGGGGTTAATGAAATGGATTAGCACGCAAAATATCAATAGTTTTACGAGAGCAGGAATGATCCAGGATCCGTCATCAATTGGCGGGACGGTTTTATTGTTGACTGTCATTGTTGCGGCAGGTATCGTTGCGTCCGAGTTTTCACAAGGGACGATAAAAATGCTGCTCACACGTCCGGTGAAACGTTGGAAGATTCTTTTGTCTAAATTTCTAACGGTGAATTTATTCGGCATGTTCCTTATGGTGATCGGTTACGTCGTCTATGTCGTGTTGGCGCTTATTTTATTCAAATCAGGTGCGGGCGAGAGCATATCAAGTTGGTCGGTTTGGAGCGAAAGCCTATATATGCTGCTTCTTTCATTCGGTAACGTGTTCATCACAACGACATTCGCGTTTGCAATCGGCAGTGTATTCCGGTCCAGCTCGCTCGCGATTGGGCTGTCGCTGTTCATCTATTTCACAGGCTCTACGATCAGCGCCTTGCTTTCGAGATATGAAATTGCGAAATACTTGTTATTTACACATATGGACTTAACCCAATTTGAGACGGGCATGATGCTAGTTCCGGATTTGACGATGCCGTTTTCACTTGCCGTATTGGCCGTTTATATCATCGTCTTCCTCGTAATCAGCTTTACAACATTCGTAAAACGTGATGTTACTGCTTGATTGATAGGTACAATCAAATAGGGAATTCCTCATTTGCCCAACACCGGTCACATAGATGGCCGGTGTTTTTAGTTCTTTTGGTTTACGGATTTGTCGTTTTGAGGGTGGATAGATAGAGTGAAAAGGCGCGAAAACGGTCGATTCCTATCGGATTTTTCCCAATTTCCTATTGTCGGAATGTTTGCTACAGTGAAGATAGCAACACCGAATCTATTAGGAAAAGAGGAGAATAAATGAAGAAACCATTGAAAGTTCTCGCAGCAATAGCAATTGCAGCCAGCATGGCAATCCCGACAGGAAGCGTATATGCACAAGATGACTTCCGAGATTTCAAAGAGGATCAAATGAAGCAAAGAGGCGAAACGTTCCGAGTGCTCATTACGGCAACGAGTGACCAAGAACTGCAACAGCTTCAACAAAGCTATGAGCTGCGCAATGAATTCGATGGCCGCTCCTATACGACGGATGTGACAGCGAAGGAGTTCGAGGCTTTGCAAAATTTGCCGCATATCACTGTCGAAAAAGTGGACGTCCTTTCGATCCAAATTGATCCGTCCTCTTTGAAGTTGAATGATGAGGTGGATGCAGCGGCTGCTAGCCAGTCCGTTCCTTGGGGAATCAAAGCGATTTATAATGACAATAATCTAACATCTACGACAGGCGGCTCCAACGTGAGAATCGCCGTTCTCGATACAGGCGTTAACGTAAACCATAACGATTTATACTATAACGCAGAACAATGTAAAGACTTCACACAAAGCTCGCCGCTAGTAAACAATTCTTGTACCGACCGCAATGGGCATGGAACCCACGTCGCTGGGACTGCATTGGGCGAAGGCGGAGATGACAGAAGAGGGGTTTACGGGGTAGCTCCGAATGCGAAGCTTTGGGCATATAAAGTGTTGAACGACTCCGGAAACGGATATGCGGATGATATTGCGAATGCAATCCGCCACGCGGCAGATCAGGCATCGGCGCAGCGTGTGAAAGTCGTCATCAATATGTCACTCGGTTCGAATGGAGAAAGCTCGTTGATCACGAATGCTGTCAACTACGCGTATGACCGCGGTGTATTGGTTGTCGCTGCGGCAGGGAACGACGGCTACTCACCTGGGTCGATCGATTATCCGGCGGCATTGCCGTCAGCCATCGCAGTTGCGAATCTTGAAAACCGATTGGAAAATGGCACATATCGTGTCGCCAATTCATCATCCCGCGGCCATGCGAGGACAGCAGGCGATCATCTCATCCAAACGGGAGATGTTGAACTGTCTGCACCTGGCACATCCATCTTCTCGACTTGGTACAACGGCGGGTATGCGACAATTAGCGGTACATCTATGGCAACACCGCATGTGGCAGGACTGGCAGCGAAAGTCTGGGCGGAAAATCCAAGCTTCACAAACGTTCAGCTACGCGCCAACTTGCAAAATCGTGCGAAATCATATGACATCCTCGGTGGTTATCATGCCGGACGAGGAGACGACATTGCATCCGGATTCGGATTCGCACGAGTACGTTAAACTAGCCTCCTAATGAAAATCCCATACATTAGGCCGAAAACAGTCCCTTACTCCCCTGGGACTGTTTTCTCATGTAATCATGTAATCGGCATGATATGTTTGAATAGTAAGAAAGTAAAGGGGTGCTTATGATGAATATCGGATCCATCCTGAAATACTACAGAATGAAAAATAATTTAACGCAAGCCGAGCTTAGCAAAGGTGTCTGTTCCATCTCCCATTTAAGTAAAATCGAGTCAAATAAATACATTCCCCATAATGAAACAATCAATGAACTGTTCAAACGGATGGGCATTGAATGGGAGCGGGAAGTGGATACCTACGAATACTGGAAAGCGAAGTTGGAAACATTCATCATGCACTCGGTCTATTATGACCTGAAATCAATGGAAGAGGTTTTCAACGAGCTTTCCACGCAAGAAGACTATTTGCAATCGACAGACTTAGTGAACCGGTATGAGCTCTATAAGTTGAGATACTATTTGTTCAAGCGGGACATGCCCCGCGCAACTCAACAAGTCTCGATCCTAAAACGAATGGAAACATCATTCACAGACTATGAAAAAGGCGTCTCCAAAGTCATTCACCTCATGTTCGACATTTTTTCTCAAAACTTTACAGAAGCAGAAAACCGCTTGGAACAAATAGAAGAATACCGCGAAAGAATTCCATTCATGTTCGAAGGGGAGCTATTCTATCAAAAAGCATACTTGCTCCACAATAGAACGCAATACGGCAGATCGACATACTTCGCAGAAATGGCTGTCGACCACTTCCGAAAGGATTGCAATTACATCCGACTCCTCCACGCACAGCTTCTGCTGGCCATCAACTATACAAATCGCGACTTCGCCTTGCAAGCGGACGGCTTATTCAAAACAATCCTCCGCAACGCGAAAATGATGGAGATGGATCAGCTGTACCAAGGAGCACTCTATAACTATTCGGTATTGCAAAATCGAAGGGGCCTCCATAAGTCGGCATACGAGATGTTGACGGAATTAAAGGCACTGTTGGAACCGGGGACGGATTATTATCAGGCGGTCCTTATACATTTATTGCAAACTGCTGTTGAAGAGCAGAAAGAACTGGATCCGTTGCTTGATGAACTGGAAAAGCTTACGGAAAGGAAGAATGACCCATATTTGAACGTTCAGTTGAATTACTTTAGGAAGGCAAAAATTTCCCAACAAGAACTTTTAGACTATTGTGAACAAATAGTATTTCCTTTTCTAAAGAAACATGATTATATAGGGGAAGCAAGAAGTATCGCCTGGAGGTTAGCGAACCATTTTCGTTCCATCGGCGACTACGAAAAAGCTGCAACGTACAGTTTGTATCATTATGGCAAAGGAGAGATGAAGTTATGAAGCGAAAGTTATCCATCATTTTACTGACGGCAGTGCTTGCTGCATTTGCCGGAACAGGAAGCGCATTGGCAATGGATCCAAACGACAGCGTAGAAGCAAACACAAAAGGTAAAGATAACTTAACTCCACCATCGATTCTTCCTCCACAAGTATAAGTAAAAAGGTGTCCCCAGCTCTTCGGCTGCGGGACACCTTTTCTATTTGCCGTTTTCATGACGCGATTACAAAAAAAGCACTTCAACAATCACTTATGATTGTTGAATGTGCTGACAAGACCAGTTATTGTGCCAAGGGCGATAAAAGCGAACAGCGCGTACATGATATAAATGAACCACATGAAGACTTCACTCCTTTTTATCGTCAATCCTACATTCCATTGTAGCATCAGTTTTGGGTGGAGGCAACGGCAGACACAAGGATGTCGAATTTAAGATGGCGGTGATTTTTGGTGGTGTTTTGGGTGGTCGTAAAGTCCAGATTTGGTGATAACTTTTGATATTCAATAGATAAGTTTACACATTCGATAGATAACTTCTCGTATTCAATAGATAATAACTGATATTCAATAGATAACCCACAGGATTCGAAAGATAACTAAATAAGAACTTATTTCCTATTAATAGGCATGCCAAACCGCCTGTTTATTGACAAATCTGAAACCCTTCCCCGCCACTCGTCGTATTGTAGCAAAGCAAAAGGGGGTGCTGTGATGCGTAAAATAGTCATTTTCATAGTGATGCTGTTGGTCCTTTCACCGGCACATGTCCATGCAAAGTCATACTCGATTGATCGCGTGCAGATCAAGGGGTGGGTGCAGCCGAATGGTGATATGTTGGTGAATGAGGTATTCACGTATACGTTGGATGGATCGTTTTCGCAGCTGAAGAGATCGTTTCCGGATAAGCATCTCGGACAGGTTGCTCAGTTTGAGGCGTACTTGATCGATGGGCAGGATCCTGTCGTTGGGGAGATTGAACAATCTGACTTGACGAAAGCGACAGTGACGCGTGAAGGAAGCACTTACAAAACAGCCGTTCGTGCGGAGGATAAAGTCGTATCTGTCATTTACATCTACAAGATGCAAAATGCGGTGACGTCATACGATACATACAGTGATTTGTCCGTCACCTATTTTGAGGATGGCGACAATCACGACGAGGATTTGAATAATGTGGACATTGCGTACGTGTTGCCAGGCGATGTTGGTGACGATGTTATCCACGGGTTTATGCACGACCGTGAAGGGGAAGTGCGGATGGTTTATCGCGACGGCATTTCGTTTCATACGCCCAAATCGGCCGCATCCACACTGACGGAGACCCGCGTGCTGTTCCCTTCAACGATTATGACGGAGCAGCAAAAAATTGCAGAGCCGATGTCGTTTGAGGAGGCCATCAATCAAGAAGAGCAGATCATCAATAAAAACGCGTCCAGGTGGGCAAACATCCCTGTGGCAACAAAAGTGGGGAACGGCCTCAGCATATTCTTCATCGTACTTATTGGTATTCTTTTTCTGCTGAGGCAACGTATATTTTCCCTGTTCGGCAACACAGACCTCGTCTTGCAGACCGATCCGACGTATTTGGCTTTTGTCGATCGGAACGGTAAATTCAACCGGAAAAGCTTTCTATCAGGTTTGTTTTCTCTTGCCGAAAAAGCAATTATAAATGTGGAATTGACTGATTCTGCAACACGTTTCCAAGGAAAGGAAGGCGCCCCTGAAAAGACGCTCGTATTTCGACTCCTTCAATCGAATGAACAATTGAAGAAATCGAAACAGAAATTATTGCCCCATGAGCAATATTTAGTGACATGGTTATTCAAAGGAAGGGTAGGTCATCGGAAATTTCATTTGCATGATATGGCAGGGCCGTCCGTCCGTGGAGATAAAGGAAATCGAACCCAACTGCGAAAGCAAAGGCAATTCCATGAAAATCATGAAACTTGGCATGACGAAGTGCTTCAGCTAATGGAGGACGCAGGGGCTCTTTCGACTATGGCGCCAAAAATAATGAAAATAGCTATTTTCCTTCTGACCACGTTCGTAACGATGTACGGATTTTATGCGGATGGTGCAGGAGGTTGGGGAATGGCATTTCCCGCGATTGTTACGATTATCGGGATATATTTTTATAGTACAAATCCCGGAAAGAAATGGCCGGCAATCCTGTTCTTCATCGGAATGTTTTTTGCAGGAGCCCAAATTACCGCTCCAGCATTAACGGACGCAGTCCTTTACGCAATCATCTGTGGGGCGATTTTATTTTTTGTGGTTCCAAAAGCGATGCCAAGCTCGCTTACAGCCCTTTACATAAAGATGAGCATTACGAAATTCAGAAGACAAGTGAAGCGGGGAGTACCGAATTATATCCATTCGGATAAGATTGACCGTTGGATTGCGCGTGCCTATTTATTGAATACATCAAAGAAAAGGATTCCGAAACTAAAACGTAGTTTGCCTGAATCAGCTTCACTGGCTCCACTTTTCGCATTGCATGTGGATCCGCTTTATTTCTCTTATTCCACTTGGGGCCCGATGCCTGTTGAAAAAAGCGCATCTTCCTGGAGCGGCAGCGGATCATATGATTCCGGCGGTGGTTACAGCGGCGGAGGAGGCGGAGATGGCGGCGGAGGGGGAGCGGGGGCAGATTGATATGGAAAATGCCGGCTTGTAAAAGGCCGGCATTTTTCATTGTTTTTCCTTCAATAAATCACGGATTTCTTTCAATAATTCTTCTTTCGCGTCAATGGCTGGAGTTTCTTCCTTTGCAGGCTCCTTTTTCCGCTTAAACTTCATCAGGATTCGGACGAATAGGAAAATCGAGAAGGCGATAAGGAGGAAATCGATAATTGACTGCAAAAATAGACCGTATGTAAGATTGGCATTTCCAATTGTCACATGAAGACCGGATACGTCGACTTTCCCTGTGAGAGCTGCGATAAGTGGTGTGATGATATTCGTTACGAGCGACGAGACAATATTCCCGAATGCTGCCCCGATGACAACGGCAATCGCCAAGTCCAAGACATTTCCTTTAAATGCAAATTCCTTAAAGTCTTTCCACATATATTTCACCTCCTTTCAAGTTGTTTTTCTCTCCTTGTTCGCATATAATGAGAACAAATGTTCCGAACGGAGATGAGAGCTATGCGACAGGCTTTACTAAAAATATGTCAGCGCCATGAATTGGCGGAAATGATTTATATGCGGGCGGATGGCACTTTAACGAAAAGGCGCATCCGTATTCTTGCGGTCAGCATCGATTCATTCAAGGCCTATTGCCATCTGCGCCATGAAAAACGCACCTTCAAAATAGACCGGGTCTTGTCCGTCCAACGTGTCGTAAATCGCAAGCGACAGGCGATTTGAGCTTCATCATAAAAACTCTTCTTCAGGAAACCACCGATGTACTTGCAGATCCACTTTCCCGTTTGCCATAAACTCCACATCTTCCGACTCGAGCAGCTCCCGTTGCAAGCCGCCTTTTTCTTCCCGATCGGAAGGGGTTGATATGCCGCCTTGCGCATTGATAATCCGGTGCCAAGGCAATTCGTATTTAGCGCTCATCGAATGGAGGATTCTCGCGACTTGCCTTGCGCCGCGCGGATTTCCAGCAACACTTGCCACTTGTCCATAAGTCATGACATGGCCGGCAGGGATGTCCCGGATGATTTGTATAACTCGCTCTGTAAATGGAACCATTGTTAAACCTCCTCATTCTGAAACTATCCAAGTCACTTAATCGTACACAAGATATGTAGAAATATAAATGGGAGAGTGGTCACATTGAACAACTTGTTAACGAAGCAGAGTCACATCGGCTATATCATCAAGATTGCCGGAGTTGTCGTGATGGTATGGGGATTCATTCAAGGAATCTATTCCTTGTTCATGATGGCGCAAATGGGCGGCCAGTTTATGAATGAATGGGGAGAAATGCAATATACAAGCGGGATGACGGGCACTGCATTATTCGCATTCCTCAGCATTATTGTGACGCATTTTCTCTATGGGCTACTGATCATCGGATTCGGGGAAGTGATTGATACATTGCAGAAGATTTATTTCCGAATGGATCCGGAAGCGAAGAAGCAATGGGAGAAAGAGCAGAGGGAGAAGAAGGAAGCTCTCACCCCAGATGGAGAGGTACCGTTCTGGGCGGATCAGGAAGTGAAACGCTATTACGAAAAAATGCAAACGAAGGTCCAATCAATCGAAAAGACGAGCGAACCATACGTGTTTAAAATCACAGTAGATGAGCGCATCGAATACATGGAAGTAGGGAACTCCGAACCTCGCATTTTATCCGATGAAGAAGCGGCTAAATTCTCCGAATGAAAAGCACCTCGTCAGTCAACGACGAGGCTGCGTTTCTTTCGCCTGTGAAATTGGACGAACAGGAATGTCGTCAGTGTAAGCCAAAATGAGCTTGCAAGTATGCCGCCTAGGATGTCGCTTGGATAATGAACGCCAAGGTAAATACGGCTTGTCGCAATCATGCTGAACATCAAAATCGCAAAGACTACTAGAGCGATTCGACCTGTCGTTGAACGGATATGGCGCCATAGCAAATAAATGAATAGCGCGTATAAACTGAAGCCCATCATCGTATGGCCGCTTGGGAAGCTGTAGCCGCCAGCTTCGGCAAGTCGATGGAATTCAGGGCGTGCCCGTTTGAAAATGAATTTCAAGGTTTGATTCAATATGCCTGTCCCAATCATCGCAAAGAAAAAGAAATAGGCTTGGCTTCTGGAGCGCAGCCCCCAAAACAAAAGGGCGGTCACTGCAATGATGAGAAGCATGACGATTTTTGTGGAACCGATGAATGTAAAAGCGTGCATGATCGGCGTCAGCCAAGGAGCTTCCAAGCCTTGAATAGCATCGATGATCGATCGGTCGAAGCCGTTGATCATTCCGCTAAGAATCGCTGTTACAATGAAAGCAAAGGCGACACCGAATAAAATACATAAACTAATGGCCACGGAAGGGCGAAACGGTGATTCCTTCATCTAGATCATCCTTTCTTCTGCGACATATTGTACAGGAAAAGACAGGAACTGCATATAGTGGAGTGGGAAAGGGAAGTGGAATCGTATGGATATTGCCATATTGCTTATCGTAGCCTATTTTGTCGGCAATATGCTGACTGCGACAGTAGTCGGAAAACTTTTCTATCAAAAAGATATTCGTTCAGCAGGCAGTGGAAATCCAGGAGCACGCAATGCGGGAAGAGTGTTCGGCAAAGCAGCATTCACGATAGTTTTTCTAGGAGATGCGCTGAAAGGCGTCCTTATCGTGTTGATTGCGAAATGGATGGGAGTAGACGAATGGATTCAACTGGTGGGCGTTCTCGTCGTTATGGCGGGGCATGTTTTTCCGGTCATCTATAAGTTTCGCGGCGGACAGGGTGTATCGACGTTCATTGGCGGGATGCTCGCTTTTAATCCGCTTGTCGTCGCTTGCTTCGTTGTCGTGTTCCTTGTCCTTTATCCAATTCTGAAAAACTTCAGCACTGCCGGATTAAGTGCGATGGCGCTGTCGCCGCTGTTCCTGTTTGGATTGACAAAGGAGTGGTCGCAGACGATTGCCGCAATCCTCGTCGTCGCTTTTCTGTTATTCGCTTATTGGAAGGATTCATTCAGCATAAGGAAAGGGTATAGAAGAAATTAAGACGAACGAGACTAAGAGAAAGGAGAGATCATATAATGAAAGAAATTAAATCTATGGAAGAATGGGAACACGTACGAGATCAATCGAAAAAAGAACTGGTCTTCTTAATGAAACATAGCTCGACATGTCCAATCAGCGCCGCGGGATACAGAGTATTTGAGCAGTACGAAACGGATATTCCGAAATACTTTCTAATTGTCCAAAGAAGCCGCCGACTGTCAAATGAAGTCGAAAGCGAATTGGGCATACAGCATGAAAGCCCACAGCTATTTCTATTGAAGGACGGCGAAGCAGTATGGAATGAAAGCCATTACGGAATTAGCCAATCAAATATCAAATCAGCCATCGGAGCGAACGGCTGAATCGTGCAGGCATCTCTTACAGGGGTGTCTGTTTTTTATTGGTTTCTTGGTCGGGCCAAAAGTCCCAAGATGAGCATAACTCCGTTAGATTGTGCCATAACTTGCCCACACTCGCGCAAAACCCTCCAAGCACCTCCTTATTGTGAAACTCTTCACAATAAATGACACTTATCATATAAAAAGTCATGACGTTCATCTATTATGCAAAGTCCATTTCCCGTTTAGTATGAAGATAAGGAAATTTAACGAGGAGGCGTTCACAATGAGCAAGGAAAAAACGAAGCAATTGCACAAGAATGTTGCACCTTATGCCAAATCGGATTTAAAAAAGAGTGTCATCCAACTGATCAATACAGTTCCGCCTATATTTCTGCTATGGTTTTTGGCGTATCAAAGTTTGTCGGTGTCAGTTTGGTTGACGATCGGAATTGCAATCATTACGGCGGGCTTTGTCGTACGGACGTTCATCATTTTCCACGACTGCACGCACGGTTCATTTTTCAAAAATAAAAAAGCAAATGACATTGTTGGAACAATAACAGGGATTCTCACACTATTCCCATACGAGAAGTGGAAACGTGAGCATGCTATTCACCATGCAACGAGCTCCAACTTGGATAAACGGGGCGTCGGGGATATTTGGGTCATGACAGTCGAAGAGTATATGGCAGCGTCGAAATGGCAGCGTCTTATGTATCGCTGCTACCGGAACCCGTTCGTCATGTTTGGTCTAGGACCCTTATATTTAGTGCTCATTACGGGCAGGATCAATCGTAAGGATGCGCGTCAGAAAGAACGCAATAACACGTATTTGACGAATGTAGTAATCGTCGCGCTTTATGCATTCATGGCATGGCTCGTCGGTTGGGAAGCGTTCCTCATCGTGCAAGGCTCGATCATGTTTGTCGCAGCAGCGCTCGGCATTTGGCTCTTCTACATCCAGCACACATTCGAGGATTCTTATTTCGAAGAAGAGTCTGAGTGGGATTATGTGAAAGCAGCAGTCGAAGGCAGTTCCTATTACAAATTGCCGAAAGTCCTTCAATGGGCAACTGGCAACATCGGCTTCCACCACGTCCATCATTTGGCGCCGCGTGTGCCGAACTACAATTTGGAAATGGCGCACGAATCAACACCACCGCTTCAAATGGCGACAACGATCAACATTAAAACAAGCTTAGAATCACTCCGTTATAAACTATACGACCCGGAGAACAAGCGGTTCATCACATTCAAAGAAGTGAAAAGTGCGGTCAAACGTGCCACTCCGAGCATTGATTTGAATGAATTGAAACCGAAGAGAACGAGCTATGACAGTAAATGATAAGATGCAGCCGCCTTCCTATGAGGCGGCTGTATGTTTTTGGTACAATGGAAGGAACAGGACGGTGAAATGGATGCAAAAATGGTATAGTATTTTCCCGAGAAATCCGTGGCTCAGTATTTATGCATGGGTCGTCTTTTGTCTGCTGCCGTTCTTTTTCATTTTCCGATCATGGTCGGCGGTCGGAATTTCAGTCGGCACCGGGTTATTAGTCCTTTTCTTCATCTCCTATTTCTTTTCATTCAAATCCAAAAGCGGCCTTGTTTATATGTGGGTCAGCTTTGAAATCGTCATTAATATCGTCATGACACTTCTGTTCGGCTATGTATACTTGTCGATTTTCACAGCGTTTTTCATCGGAAATATTAGATCGCCCGTCGGTTTTTTCATCATGTATGGGTTACATATCTTCTTTACGGTCAGCGCAATCGTCACAGGCTTTTTCTTGGAAATCAACCTATTCTTACCGCAAGTGCATTTCATCCTTATAACAGTGATCGGCGTCATCTTGCTTCCGTTCAACCTGTACAACCGCGGGAAGCGAGAAAAACTCGAAGATCAGCTCGAGGATGCGAATGAACGCATTTCAGAATTGATGTTATTGGAGGAACGGGAGCGGATCGCCAGGGATTTGCATGATACGCTTGGCCAGAAATTGTCGATGATCGGATTAAAAAGTGACTTGGCTCGAAGATTGATTTCGAAAAATCCGATTGAGGCGGAAAGGGAATTGGCCGATATCCGTCAAACGGCAAGCACCGCGCTAAAGGAAGTGCGTGAGCTTTTGGCGGATATGCGTGCAACAAGGCTCGTCGATGAAGTGATGCGCGCTCGCCAAATCCTTGCTGCAGCGGAAATCGAATTGGAAATCGAAGGAGATCCAGCTGTGACCGCCATACCTTCCAACGTTGAAAACGTCCTCGGCATGTGTCTAAAAGAGGCGGTGACAAATGTTGTGAAGCATAGCGAAGCAACGGTTTGCAATATCGTTTTCAAACAGGAAGACGATGAAGTTTCCATTATCGTGCGTGATAACGGCATTGGAATGGAAGCGAGGAAGTCGGCCGGTACAGGTTTGAAGGGAATGCAAGAGCGGCTTGAGTTCGTGAATGGCTCGCTCGAAACGGATGAGGACCATGGTACGACATTGAAAATCCGGGTGCCGGTCGTCATTACACATCAAGTTGAGGAGGGGTTGTCATGATTCGAATCGTCATTGCAGAAGACCAAGGAATGATGTTAGGCGCATTAGGCTCCCTTTTGAACATGGAAGACGATATGGAAGTCGTCGGGATGGCACGGAATGGGGAGGAAGCGGTCCGCCTTGTAAAGGAGCATGGGCCCGACATATGCATCATGGATATCGAAATGCCGGTCATGACCGGTTTGGATGCAGCGGAGGAGCTCATTGGGGTGGACTGCAAGATCATCATCTTGACGACATTTGCGCGAGCGGGCTATTTTGAGCGCGCAAGGAAAGCGAAAGTCCGCGGGTATTTATTGAAAGACAGTCCAATCGAAGAACTCGTCAATTCCATCCATGCTATTCAAGCTGGACGCCGGATCTACGCACCCGAGCTCGTAGATATCGCATACGAGGACGACTCTGAAAACCCACTGACCGACCGCGAATCCCAAGTGTTGGGGCTCGTTGCGGAGGGAAAGACGACGAAGGAAATTGCGGGAGAGCTTTATTTGACGCCGGGAACTGTACGGAACTACATCTCCGTCATCCTTGAAAAGTTGGAAGTCGGAAATCGGATTGAAGCGATTTCGAGGTTTAAGGAAAAGGGCTGGTTTAAATAAAGTGTTAGGTGAAGGAATTCTATCTCCTTTGCCTTTTTTATTTTCTGCCTGACGGCAATCGCGTCCAAAGCTTGTCTTCGCGCGTCCAATGCGATGCGTCCAGCGTCCAAAGTAAGGGGTCGCACGTCCAAAGCAGGCCGCCCCGCGTCCAAAGTGAGGGGTCGCACGTCCAAAGCTGGCCGCCCCGTGTCCAAAGTGAGGGGTCGCACGTCCAAAGCAGGCCGCCCCGCGTCCAAATTGAGGGGTCGCACGTCCAAAGCAGGCCGCCCCGCGTCCAAAGTGAGGGGTCGCACGTCCAAAGCAGGCCGCCCCGCGTCCAAAGTAAGGGGTCGCACGTCCAAAGCAAGCCGCCCCGCGTCCAAAAGTGAGGGGTCGCACGTCAAAAGCAGGCCGCCCCGCGTCCAAATTGAGGGGTCGCCGTCCAAAGCAAGCCAGCCCCCGCCCAAAGCAACGCCCCTCCCACTCCGAAAAATCCACAAATTCAGAATGTCCTAGCCCCCACCAATATGCTATGCTTTCCTTAGCAAGACAAAAGGGGGATCTGTATGGTACAACACACTTTATCAAACGCACAGGAACGTGATCGGCAAGACAAACTCGCTTCCTATAGGGATGAATTTTACATACCGGCTAACACGATCTACATGGACGGCAATTCACTCGGTTTATTGTCGAAACGTGCTGAACAAACGCTACTGGAATTGCTGGAGTCATGGAAAACGCTTGGCATCGACGGATGGACGGAAGGGGAGCATTCATGGTTTTATTTATCCGAGCAAGTCGGGGAGAAAATGGCGCCTCTTGTCGGGGGAATGCAGGGAGAAGTCATTGCGACCGGCTCCACAACAACAAACTTGCATCAGCTCGTCACGACGTTTTACAAGCCTGACGGCAATAAAACAAAAATCCTCGCAGACGAATTGAATTTCCCCTCAGACATTTATGCGCTGAAAAGCCAGCTCCGACTAAAAGGCTACGATCCTGACACGCATCTCATCCGCGTAAAAAGTCGAGATGGCCGTTATTTAGATGAAGATGACATTATTGAAGCGATGACCGACGACGTGGCGCTCATCGTGTTGCCGGCGGTGTTATACCGAAGCGGGCAAGTGCTCGATATGGAAAAGTTGACGAAAGCTGCGAATGAACGGAATATCCCAATCGGTTTCGACCTTTGCCATTCAATAGGTGCAGTCGAGCACTCACTCCATGATTGGGGGACGGATTTCGCTTTTTGGTGTACATACAAGCATTTAAATGGCGGACCAGGTTCTGTCGGGGGCTTGTTCGTCCATGAAAAGCATTTTGGCAAGTCACCGGGGCTTGCCGGTTGGTTCGGCTCGAATAAGGAGTCGCAATTCGATATGGATCATACGATGGATCCCGCGCCGGACGTCGGTGCGTATCAAATCGGTACGCCCCATGTGCTAAGTCTAGCACCGGTCATCGGCTCCCTCGACATGTTCGAGGAAGTGGGCATTACGGCAATCCGTTCGAAATCACTGGAATTGACGGGCTATATGATTGAATTGATCGAACAGGAGCTGCTGGGATTGGGCTTCATAATCGGAAATCCGATCGACGGAACACGTGGCGGCCATTTGCTGCTCGAACACGAGGAAGCGGCACGTATTTGCAAGGCGTTGAAGGAAGATGGCATCATACCGGATTTCCGCGCTCCGAATGGCATCAGGTTAGCACCTGTCGCCCTTTACAATTCGTTTGAAGACGTTTGGCATACGATACAGAAGTTGAAAATTATCATGGATGAAAAGAGATACGAGAAGTTTGAAAATAAAAGGGGTGTTGTCGCATGACAGGGGATTGGATTGATATTTCACAGCGGCTGCATAATGGAATCGCTGAATGGCCAGGGGACACGCCGTTTTCCTATGAGGTCAGGTTCCTGAAAGCGGACACGGGTTCCGTCAATATCGGAAAAATGACGGCGAGCATGCATATCGGCACGCATATCGACGCGCCGTTCCATTATGACGATAATGGAATGAAAGTGCATGAGCTGCCAATCGATGTCTATATCGGAAAGGCACGTGTTATCGATGTTTCGGGACTTGAAAGCGTCGGAAAATCCGATTTGGAAGGAATCGATTTCGGGGGCGTGAATCGGGTTTTATTAAAAACATCAAGCCGTCCGAATCAGGATGTGTTCCCGGAGAACTTTACCGTTTTGCGGCCGGATCTCGGTCCTTTATTGAAGGAACGAGGGGTAAGGCTAATCGGGGTCGATACGCCTTCCGTCGATCCGGAAGAGAGCAAGACGCTGGATGCCCACCATTCACTGCATGATAATGGTGTGCTTATTTTGGAAAACATCGTGTTGGACACAATCGATCCGGGAGATTACGAACTGATTGCTCTGCCACTGCCGATTGAGGGCGGAGACGGAAGTCCAGTGCGCGCGGTCGTTAGGAAGTGGCAGTCATGAATGATAAAGGGATTCATACGGATTTTAAGGATAATATGACATATGGGGAGTATTTGCGTCTCGATAAAGTTCTCACAAGCCAAGAACGGTTATCCGGCCACCACGATGAAATGCTGTTCATCATCATCCACCAAGTGAGCGAGCTTTGGATGAAGCTTATTTTGCATGAGCTGAATACTGCAATCGAGCTGATTGAAAAAGATGAACTGCCGGAAGCGTTCAAAATGCTGGCGCGCGTCTCCCGTGTACAGACGCAGATCATCCAGGCGTGGGATGTCCTTTCGACGTTGACGCCTGCCGAATATATGGAGTTCCGGGAAAGCCTCGGTCGCGCATCGGGCTTCCAGTCATACCAAAATCGACTGATTGAATTTGCGCTTGGCTACAAGCAGCCACATATTTTGAAAATCTATGAGAAAGACCCTGATCTTGCGGGTGAATTAAAGATTGCCTATGAAGCACCTGGAATCTATGACGTAGCCATCCGCGCTCTATCACGTGCGGGATTCCCAATCAACAAGGAATTGCTCACTCGCGATTTTTCCGTAACATACAAAGGTGATTCGACCGTGGCAGCTGCATGGCTCGAAGTATACCGCGATGTCGATCGTTATTGGGACTTGTACCAACTCGCCGAAAAGCTTGTCGATATCGAAGACAGCCACCAGCAATGGCGCTTCCGCCATATGAAAACGGTTGAACGGATCATCGGTTTCAAAACGGGCACCGGCGGTTCGTCGGGCGTAGACTATTTGAAATCCGTCCTAGACCATAAATTCTTCCCTGAACTGTGGGATGTGCGTACTAAACTGTGAATGAAAAAAGAGGCTATTAAATAAGATTAACGGGTTCGGTTAATGGGGAGAAAAGAGCAATTAACAAACGTAAATAACAGGTTAATCAGCATATCTTTCAACAGTGAAATAGTTATATAAAAAACAAGTAAAAGCGCTCAGCCTGTTGACAAACGCTCGCATCCGTTGTTGCTCGTGTCGCTCGTCCGCTCATGAACTTTAGTTCTATTCGCGTCTTCGCTCCACTTCGCGCCTAGGCTGACAAGCGTTTTCAATCAGGCTGAAGAAATCCCGATGCATTACAGATTTCCCCAAAAAAGAGTGTAGACAACGCTAAAGAACGACTTTGTCTACACTCTGAAGCGCTCAGAAATCTGAGCGCTTTTTGGCGAAATATTCTACTATCCTTATTGAACTAAAGCACCCGTTCGTTGAAGAAGAATCGTGAAGCTTATTCAACGATCGCGCTCTTTAATTGAATAACTAAAGTCTGACCTCACTCATAATATTACTTAATTCTTCTTCAACAAACACTCTTTGGTGTAAGTACATCTTTTCACATTTAATCTAAATCAAACTCAAACTTAAAACCTGCAAGTTTAGCTTATCCAATACGTTTCATGATGTCCTTTTTCGTTGGGCACATGAACTGGACATATTTGAAAGAGTCCAGTTGCAACAATATATTATGTCTTCTAGTTTGAATACCCTCTTTATAACTTTAGTAATGAAAATAAGCCGATATTATGCAACTCTGTATAAAAAGCTGCATAATATCGGCTCTAAGGATTTTATACGATATAGAAAATTAGCTTTTCGTTACATTAACAGAGCCTTTCTAATCAAAAATTATAGGAAAAATAAATGTAACGAAAGCTGCCCAAAGTCCGTAGATCGGCAAATACTTTGTAACGGCATCTTGGATAGTTGAAGGTCCGGATTTGTTTTGTAGAAAACGCATATAGGAGAGCATAATCCAAATTAGATTTGCCCAGATAAGTATGTTTACGCCTAAAACAGCAAGTCTATTAGGCGTAATCCCGTAAGAAGAAAGTCTGAATACGATGGCTGACAAAGCCACACTGTCAATGATAAGCGCAAGAACAATTAAGGCGAAATTTATATAATCTGAAATGTTCTTTTTCTCGTCTGAGTCGCTCTCGGTAATGGAAAATATAGTAACGGCCAATACACCAAGGAGTATTCCGTTGAAAGCTATCAGGAAATTGCGGTCCAAGAATGGATTTTTTCCGACCCATATAACCGTTATAAGATAGACCAACAATGTGATCAGGACAAGAGGACTAAAAATTTTAGCTATATATGGTGTAATATTCTTAGCAAGTTTAAGATTCATTGATACCAGGTATGCAGCCACAATAGCGAGAGCGGCAGCACCAAATAAAACGACATTACTAAAATAGAAGTCTTCTATATCCAATCCAACAAAGCTAAATAACTGCATGGTTAATGCTGCTAGTACCATTCCGCTAACTGCCATGCTGGCGTAGAGAATACAATATTCCAAATTAAATTTAATATAGGCTAATCTTGTACTTCCTTTTGAATATTCATTTCCTGTAAAAGCAATTCCTACCAATACCCATAAGAATATGGGAAGGTGTAAATAAGCAAGGATAATACTGTCTTTATAATTTATAGGCAGCATATTAAGATAAAACCCGGAAATTAGGAACAACGCTACAAGGGAATAAATCACACTTTTTTTCGGAGTATTATTGTAAACAATATAGGCAGCAATAAAGGGAATTATACCAAAAGCCAGGTTAATTGGAGCAATTGCTTCCTGTTCGACAAAATGGAAGATGATTCTGGTGCTTATCCCGGCCAGAATGGCTAAAATGCCCATGAATAAGAAACCTTTTTGAAACAAGGAAGATTTCTCTGTATTTGTCATCTCCTTGAAATTCAATCTTTCATACCAAACACCAAGAACCTGAGAATCAGGATTTTGGTCCCATGCGTGTGAGAATGATTTTTTAAAAGCTTTCGGGTCTTTTCTATACATTCTCTCCAGCTCATGAGGGTTAGCTATATTTTTAATAATCAAATTGTCAATGTCCATCGTTATACCGCCCCCAATAATTTTTATATTAAGTTTCCTCCACAATGTTTAACTGTCTTCGACACTTTTGTATTCTAAAATATCTCCAGGCTGACATTCTAAAGTCTTACAAATTGCCTCTAAAGTGGATAATCGAATCGCTTTTGCCTTTCCATTTTTCAATATAGAAAGGTTCGCCATTGTTATTCCAACCTTCTCCGAAAGTTCTGTTACGCTCATTTTCCTTTTTGCTAACATCACATCAATATTGATTATAATTGCCATTGTTATTCACCTCAGACCGTTAAATCATTTTCTGATTTGATATTAATTGCTTCTTGTAAAAGTTTTTGGAGAACAGCCGCAAAGACTGCGATAACCATCGAAGCAAAAGGAACAACCAATCCGACAAAGATAACTCCTGGTGCGTCGTCTACTTCCGCAAAGATATAGAAGAGCGGCCAAACTAGCACATGCAAAATACTGATTGTGATGGCACAGTATTTGATTTTCTTTAAAGCTTTTACAGATAAATCGGAGAAAGCTTTATTTTTGTCAATATAGCGTAAGAGTTTGAAAGCCTGATACAAAGCAAAGTAAAAAGGTATCGCCGATACATCAAAAGCGATGAAAACGAGATATTTTATATAAGCAAACTCTGGAAACAATTTTGCTGCAAGATTCGCCATCTCAGGCACCAAAAAGATGCACAGAGCAAGTACTAGGATTCCTAAAAGAATAACAGCTATTTTTAAAAACAGCGTTGTTACTTTTCCCATAAGAGCACCTCACTTATTTATTTTGATGTTAATATATATTTTATCGTTTTGCAATAAAATTTTATTGACTTGGATAAAATATTTATTGCGAGTTTTTGTTTTAAGCAAAGATAAAAAGCATTTCTCATTCAAAGAAATGCTCTATAACTTTAAACCATTAAATCTAAAACTTGTACAGCTAACCTGCCCCGCTAGTTGGAGATCATCATTTCTCAATATTTAATTTATTTCAGCATAGATTTCTCGTCTTCCTACTATATTTTTCTTTTCAATATCCAATTAGCACGTGTATTAACAACGGAATTAACAAAGGCACAATTGGGGTACCAATTCATCAATATAAAGCATCTAAATGTTGATACAACAAGAAAAATAGGGACATCAATTCATATGCGAATTGTGTCCCCGAACTCTGTGTTTCTCCCCATCAACCGAACCCGATAAAAATTAGATGGCCTCTTTATTAAAATTGTCAAAGGAATACAGCGCGAGACGAAGACACGGAAACAAGCGAAACTTCCGCGAAACACGCATAACCTCTGCTAAAAACGCATAAACGTGTCAAATAACGCATAAATCGTAGTATACACGCATAAATTTGCCTAAAGCCGCATAAATCCAAAAATGTACGCATAAATCGACGGGAAAACGCATAAAAGCCTCGCCAGCTCATCCCGGCGAAGCTTCAATATCCTCAAATCGAATCTCTCTTATTTCTCCCCTTTTCATCTGCAACAAAGAATGGTTGACAAAGGTTTTCCCTACGGTAACTATCCCGATATTGTTTTCGGTCTCGACAATCGCTCCCGTCTGCATCTCCAAATAACGGAGACCTTCCTGCCATTTCGCATCCTTCGGGCAATCAATCGCCTTCACGCCATTACGAATCGAAAACCCGTCATCGCAATACCGATAAATCGTCCTTTTCACTCGCCGTCTCGCATTGCCCCAAATCGCAATTTTCATAAGCTTTCCCCAAATACCGGAGAAGCTCATATTATGGGACGGGCTGCTCGTGAACTGTAAAATATCTAGCACTTCCCGTTTCGACGTCAAGCGCGATCGGACCGCAGAAGCATAATGGACATCTCCTGACAGGATGATGCACTGGGACAGACTCCAATGGAACAGCTGCCCGATGAAATCGGTGAATCCTTTGCCGTTATATTTCCATGCCTCAAAATCAAGCACTTCATGAATCGGAAATCCGAGCGCACGTAGTGGATACACATATGAATGAAGAACAGATTCGATCAAGCCCAATCCATATAATGGAGTAGGCGAGACGACAATGAGTGGATCCCCCCGTGTCCAATGAGACTTCAAAAGGGTCCGCGCCGTCACTTTCCAACCGGACGGGCTAATCAATCTCGGTGTCTGGACCGTCTCTTTATACATTCGCCCGACTTTCACCGGTTTCGGGTCTTTCTCAAAATGACGCATTGTCCTCGTATTTAAAAATAGCGCAGCAGGTGTAGTAGGCGCCACGAATTGCCAGCCGTTAAATGACCAAAGCCGATTCGCCCAAACCTCATAAGCAGTTGAGTCAGCAATGAACCCGTCGAAATGACTACACATCGACTGTAGGAACCCCTCCCCGAACCGTTGTGGCTCATTGCCCCAACCTTGGAACGCCCAGTATGCACATAGCCCGTTCGCAATAACGTGTTTCCCTAAAGGTGAAGCGTGCACTGCACTGCGCCAGTCTGCGGATAAATTCCAATCATCCGTCACATCGTGATCATCAAATATCATATACGTAGGCATATTTGCAAAAAGCCTGCGTATCCGGTGAAGCGAACCGATCGCCTCCAGAAGATTCTTGGTCTGCTCTTCAAAACGTCCTCGATATTGCTCGAGTTCATTGCGATCCTCTGGAAAATAAACATATAAGCCATTTTCCTTCACTAACTCATCAAACGTAGGGAGAAATATACCTTCCCATATCGCCGGACTCCAAGAGAGCAAGTACATCGCTGCGAACTCACCAAACGTGAGCAAATGATTCGAAGCATTGGCTGAAGTGAACCGACAAAATCGTTCTGTTATAAACTGCCTTCCATTCACTTGCCAAATGGCCGTTGCAAATGGCTTCTCCTGCAAACTCGGATCGAACTGCCCAAGATCTTCATTACCAATATAGTGTTCGGCGACCGTTCTGATGACTGGGAACAAAGGATCCGCCACATCATCCGCATAAATTTGGTCGCCTGTAAGAAACAAAGTGCTCGGCCGTCCTGCAAGATTCCTCATTTCCCTTTGCAGAAGTGCATCTGCTGCAACGAGGGCATCATCTCCCTTTCCATGAAATTTCCGACAAGATGCATATAGAAAAGTTGGAGCTGCAGTAGCGGGGATGAAAAACGAAGGGTAGGGAAGTCCATCGTATGTGATGGAATCTTCATTTTTGTGAATCAACCCGAGGCTTGCCAAATTATTTATAATTTTTCCAACGCGAAAAAGCAGGTCATAGCCAAGGAGTGTATCCGTTGGAAATTGCCCACGCACCTGCACAAGGTGAATGAACAAACGATGGCCTGCTCGTATTGATGTTGTATTCGTGGCGGTGTCAAGCGGCACAAGCGTGTCAAGACAATAAACGGCAGCGTCCACCTCAACAGGACGGTCCGTCGCAACCCAAATGGCAACAGATTCCGTATCTACCCGCCGTAACATCGGCCCTGCTAAAATCCCCGCACTCTCCATGCAAATCACCACCATCACTGACGTAATTACTACTAGCGTATTCAGTCTTGATGACGATGGTGTGTGCAGAGAGATGAGGGGCTTTGCCATCTCTGCCAAAAGATTTTGCTCGAGTTGGAGGTTGTTATGGCGCAATCTGGCGAAGTTTTGTCGCAATTGGGCGTAGTTATGCTCGAGTTACGGCTTGTTATGGAGCAATCTCACAAGGTTATGCTCATTTTGGGACTTTTCACTCTGCCCATCTTCAGAAATTCTTCAGAAAATCCATGCATGAATCTTCATATTCTTTGTAGACAATAGATGTATTAAAGGAAAAAGGTGAGGTTCTTCCAATGAAAAAAACACTTATGATTCTATTTGTCGCCGCATTGGCGTTTTTCTTCCTCATTAAAGATAAAGACGCTCGTAAAGAAGCAGATCCCCTCTACCACGAGGCGAAGGCCGCTATCGTCCTTGAGGCGGATACGGGAAAAATCCTCTACGAGCAAAATGCGAAAGAAGCACTGCCGATTGCAAGCATGTCAAAGCTGATGACCCAATATATCGTCCTTGAAGCGATCTCCGACGGCCGTCTCTCATGGGACAGCCAATACGAGCCATCCTCGGCCGCCTTATACCAATCGAGACATGCCGTCATTTTAGGGATGGACAAGAACAAGACATACAGTGCCCGTGAGCTATTTACAGCGATGACCGTCACTTCAGCAAATGATGCTGCTATCGCGCTTGCTGAGATGGTGAGCGGTTCGGAAGAGGAATTCGTGAAAGAGATGAATAAGAAAGCAAAACGATTTGGCTTGCGCAACACTCGCTTCATCAATGCAACAGGACTGGATGAAGAAGAGACGAACCGTGCTTCCGCCAAGGATGTTGCTGCTATTGCAAACGAACTTCTCACACAATATCCCGAAGTGCTGGAATTCACCCGCATGACAGACTTTACAACAAGCGAAGGGACAAAGCTATGGAGTACGAACCTTATGCTCCCGGGAATGCCACAAGCGATGACAGGAATGGAAGGATTGAAAACAGGATATACCGAAGAAGCAGGGCCATGTTTCGCTAGCACAGGCATCTACGAAGGGAAACGGATCATCACAGTCGTCATAGGCGTAGGCGAGGACAGCAAAGATACTGCCCCGCGATTCGAACTGACACGTGATCTGATCGACCGTTATGTTTTAAATGAATCGTAGAAGTAACGACCTTGCATGGTATAATGAAACAAAATATTTGCATAAGGGGTCGATAACTGTGAATGAAACCGAAAAAGCCAAGTGGATCGAAAAATTGCCATTACTGCAAAAAATTATTGAAAAGCAGGAAATAATGTGGCGGAACCCGTTGAACGGCGACAGTGCAGTCGGCATCACTCAAACGGGCATTACTGAGACTGACGTGAAAGACGCGAGCGATCGGTTGAAACGTTTTGCTCCGTACATCGCAAAAGTATTTCCCGAGACATCAGAGGCAAACGGCATTATCGAATCGCCGATTACGAGGATTCCAAAGATGAAAGAAGCACTCGCCGCTACATATGAAGCAGAAATAGTAGGGGAATTACTGTTGAAACAAGACAATGCACTTCCAATATCAGGCTCCATTAAAGCACGTGGCGGCATTTATGAAGTGTTGAAGCATGCTGAGACGCTTGCTATCGAACACGGACTCATCCACAAAGAAGACAACTACGAAAAGTTTGCAGAACCGGAATTACGTAATTTATTTGCAAAGCATAAAATAGCTGTCGGTTCGACGGGAAATCTCGGTTTGAGCATCGGCATCATGAGCGCGAAGCTCGGCTTCAATGTTACCGTCCATATGTCCGCAGATGCGAAACAATGGAAGAAGGATCTCCTTAGGGAAAAAGGTGTGACAGTCGTCGAATATGCAGATGATTATAGCAAAGCGGTAGAGGAAGGCAGACGCCAGGCAGAAGCCGACCCACTTTGCCACTTCGTCGATGATGAAAATTCACTTGATCTTTTCCTTGGTTACGCTGTTGCAGGAGAACGGGTCGCTGCGCAATTAAAAGAACGCGGCACAATCGTCGACGAGAACAATCCCTTATTTGTTTATTTGCCATGTGGGGTTGGCGGGGGACCTGGCGGTGTTGCGTTCGGCTTGAAGCTTCAATTCGGCGACAATGTCCATTGCTTCTTCGCGGAACCGACCCATTCACCATGCATGACAATCGGCATGATGACAGGCTTGCATGACAAAGTTTCAGTCACAGACTTCGGCTTGGACAATCAAACAGCGGCGGACGGGCTTGCAGTCGGTACACCATCTGCATTCGTCGGCAAAAAGATGGAACTGCTCCTTGAAGGATGCTACACAATTGCGGATGAAACGATGTTCAAGCTATTGACAATGATTGCCGATACTGAAGACATCCGCCTCGAACCGTCAGCTCTTGCGGGGATGACAGGACCTGTTCAAGTAATCCGTAATGAAGTACCTTTTGCGAATGACGCAAAAGCAACCCATCTTGTCTGGGCAACTGGCGGCAGCATGGTGCCTGAAAATGAAATGGATATTTACTACGGAATCGGCAGGAAATAATCGAGCTATTTCCCGGGAAATCGACGGATTTCGGGAAATATTCCGCCAATAGACTCTCCTTCAACCGCCACAAATAGGACTTTCAAGTCGAACTATGAAGCCTGTAAGCGGGAAATATAGAAATAACCATCAGGAAATAGAATATGAAAAGGGCCCGTTTATTCGGCCCCTTTCATTTCCTTATGCGAAAACGGACATTTCCCGACAATTGGTTCGATATCGTCACCGATGAAAAACTGTTTCCATTCATTATGTGAAGGATCTCCGTAATGGCTAATATCCGGATGCTTCGGCAATTGATCCCACGCTTCGACACGTTCACGCACCTTTTCCCTCGACATGATGCCACCTTTTTCGGTACCCTTCAATCCTTCGAAAATGCGTCTAGGTTGGAAGCCGAGCACCATCGACTGCCCCAAATCCCTAGTCTTCCGCTGCTTATAGGCAGGCGCGTTCCCGAATACGAAGATTGGCTCACCACCAAAATGGAAGTCCCATAAATAATGATCAGGATCGCGGGGACTACTAGCTGGCCACTCCACTTCATCGACGTCATGCAAATATTGCAGAATGTCCCAAAATTGCTTTCGGTATGACTCCAATTCTCCTTCCGCCTCAAATGGCTCTACGAAGACGAATAGCCCATGACGCTTATGCTTCGGATCATCGAACAACTTCAAAAAGGCATGTAACGCGGAAGGCAAGTTCGACCAATCGTCCTGCGTCACATACGCATAACGCAATTCACCCTTCAATTCGCCACCCATGCCGAAATAACATGGAAACGTCTTATCCGTCACCGTCGCATGGAATGTCCGATAACTGTTCAATAACCATTCCGGTAAATCAGGTCGTGTTGCAAAATCCTCTTTCGTCAACAGCATAGTAGTCTTTTCATCAATCAATCATAATTCCCCCCAACTTATATTCAATTGTCCATTTCCCTTATCAGGGGAGCGTAAAACTAATGGTTTAGTTCAATCATAAGAGGGAATAGACGATATGGAGAAAAAAGATGTGGAGGATGAATGCATGAGTTCCCCTGTGGAAGATCAGTCAAAAACGAACGTTAATACAGAATATGATACTTTAAAGAGAGTTATCCTTTGCCAGCCGAAATTCATGGCAATTGAAGATGTCATCAATGATACCCAAAAGCAATATGCAGATGAAAACATAGACGTGGAATTGGCGATGAAGCAGCATGAGGAATTCGAAAAGCTGCTCCGTGAACACGGCGTAGAAGTGATCAAGCTACCTTCATCAGAACAATTTCCCGAGCAAGTCTTCACGCGGGACATCGGTTTCACGGTCGGAGAGGATGTATTTGTCGCTGAAATGGCGAGCGATATTCGAAAGGGAGAGGAAGAGGCGCTAGAGGAATTTCTAGAAGACGAAAACATTCCTTACCAGACGACGACAGACAGAGTTGAAGGCGGGGATGTCATCGTTGATCGCGACAAAGTGTATGTCGGCATTAGTAGCCGCACATCGAACGAAGCTGTCCGCAAGTTACAGCGAGATTTGCCAAAACATACTATTATCCGCGTACCGTTCAATGAAAAATACTTACACCTTGATTGTGTATTCAACATACTGTCACCCGAAATCGGCTTGATCTTTCCGGAAGCACTTTCAGCAGACATGGTTGAAACGCTTTCGAACAATTATAAGCTGATCGAAGTATCGGCAGAAGAGCAATTCACAATGGGTACAAACGTATTGTCGATCGGGGACGGCAAAGTATTCAGCCTCCCGCAAAATGAAAACGTCAACACCGCAATGCGCGCCAACGGATTCGAAGTCATCGAAGTCGACTTCTCCGAAATCATCAAATCCGGCGGCTCCTTCCGATGCTGCTCGATGCCGCTCGAGCGGGAATAAACCTCACGAAAAGTGAGGTTTTTTAGTGGAATCAATTCTAAAACCGCATAAATGCTGATATTCACGCATAACCCGTCAGAAAACCGCATAAATCCATTCAAAAACTTATAAATCCAACAAGAAACGCATAAATCGATATTTTCGCGCATAAATCTTTGAAAGCACGCATAAAATTGCTGGAGCTATCTATAAATAGAGTCCAGCTAGAAAAATGCCTAAAGCTTCTTCATAGATTTCAGCAAACTGGGTAATTGGCAAAGGGTTGATTCCAGAACCCAACTCGACAGTGAACCCAGGTCTTCGCCAATCTTGAATAAACCAATCCTTGTAGCCGGCATAGCTTTCAATTGTTTGGACCGGCTCGTAGCCGCTTACACGGCTAAATTCATTGACCATAATTTCCGAATAAGGTGGTTCCAATCCCTGGTATCCCCAATAGATGACTTCACCTTGTGTATGAAATGCGAGTACCCACGCAAAATCCCGCTCCCTCGTCAGGTCTGCCATCGTGATCGCTTCCGGTTCTGAGAGTGGTCGTTCTCCTCCATAATCCCGGGGACCCGGGGTTTTCGGATTGCGCTCCCGCTCCAAATCCCAATTGGCCGGGAATTGATCGTTCAAATCGACACCTCGAATATTCGCCTTCCATCCAGAGAAATCTGTGCTGCCGTTGTTCCATTCAACGACTCTCGTTCTCCATGGCTCCGTATCCGGTGGTCCTTCCTGAACTAGTGTAACTCCGTCAGGATTCACCATTGGGACAATAGACAAGGTAGATTGCTCGTATAAAGGGAAAGTCGTTAAGCCTCGTATCGAAGTTTGATTCGTAAGGGAAAGCAAATAGTCATTAAGGAAAGTCATAAGAACGGGCGTTGTAATCCATTCATTTGCATGGAAGGAGGCATTGTAGTGAACCCGTTTCGGTCCGGTTCCAAGTTGAATCTCTGGAATGTTCTTTCCGATAACCGAATTCCCAATTGACGTGTTCCGGATGAAGGGATACACAGATTGTAGTCTTCTCAAGTCGTTGATCATCATTTCATAGCTATACGTTTGCTCACCGTTGACGAGCCTCCAAGTGATGCGCAAAGGAACACGGATTGTCTGCCCAACTTGCAGGCGGTTTGGATCTATCGATGGATTCACAAGAAAAATTGTCTCGATGGGGACATTTCTTCGCTGCGCAATTAACCATAACGATTCTCCCTGATTGACTTGCACTTCAAACGCCACAAATCCCGGAATTCGGATGCGTTGCCCGACCAAAAGGACCTGTAAGTTTGCATCACGATTCGAATCTATAATCAATTGAACTGGAACTCTAAATAGTTGGCTGTAGTACCAGAGCGAATCTCCCGGTCGCACTGTAATGTCCACGCCACTCCTCCTCTTTACATAACTCATCCAGTATATGAGGGGAAACTAAAAAAGGACCATCCGAAGATAGCCCTTACCGATCAAACTTCCGATTCTACAATATGATTGTCATCATGCATTGGACTTTCATAAGCAACGAGCGTCACGCCAAGCTCATTCTCCAAAGCACTCAATACCTTCAACTGTTCCTCATTCAATTCCGCAAGCGGCGCTCGTTCGCGTTCAGGCATCATCGGTAACACTCCCTTTCAATTTACAGATAGGGTAACCAATCGGGGTTTCGATATACGAATGATCTAACGTAAAAAAATCCACATTAGCCTAGAACGCTTCTGTGGATGTAAGCTTGTCCTATTTACTTATCCGACTTGCCAAGGACGATTGACCTTCGACTTTTTCTTCGGCTGCTTAGCCCCTAATTCAGCTCGCGTCATTCGCTGAGGTTCCATTCCTTTTTCGATCCGTGAACTCACTTCTCTAGAAAGAGAATGCAGGTTAGGTGCTAAAAAGACTCGATTTGAGACGTGTCCACAGTCCGGGCAGTCTGCTATTTCTTTATTGCCAGCCATTGACTTGAAGAACAGCGTAAATTCACCGCACTCCTTGCAACGGAATGTATAACTAGGCAAAACGATTCCTCCTTATTTCGGCATAATGTCTTTATCGAAAATTTGAGTAGGAATCGCGATTGTACAGCAAGCATTCGGAATATCGACAATACCGTTAATACGCCCCTCAACCGGCGCGGTACTCAAAAGCATATACGCCTGCTCGCCCGTATACCCAAGAGTCTTCAAATACTCGATCGCATTCAAGCAAGCTCTGCGGAATGCAATATTCGCATCCAAATACGTCTGTTGTCCATTGCGATCATCAACCGAAATCCCTTGGAACACAAGGTAATCATTATAGTTCGGCTCAACAGGACCAGGCTGGAACACAGGGTTTTCATGAATCTTATACTTTTCCATGCCGCCCTTAATAATGTCCACCTTCAACTCGATCCAGCCGGACATCTCAATCCCGCCGCAGAACGTAATTTCTCCATCCCCTTGCGAGAAATGAAGATCGCCGACAGATAACTTCGCCCCTTCGACAAAAGTCGGGAAGAAGATCCTCGATCCCTTCGATAAATTCTTAATATCACAGTTTCCGCCATTTTCCCGCGGCGGCACAGTACGTGCGCCTTCCTTTGCAACTCTATCAAACTCTGCACCCGATAACGTACCAAGTACAACACTTTCCGAAGTAGGAGCATTCGCTAGCGCAGGCACTCGATCCGGATCCGTATCTATCAGTTTTTGCTCTCGATCATTCCACTTTTGCAAAAGCTCCATAGAAGGCGCAACACCGATAAGTCCCGGGTGAATAAGCCCCGCAAATTTCACGCCAGGCACATGCCTCGAAGTCGTATAAATACCTTCAAAGTCCCAAATCGACTTTTGTGCTTCCGGGAACTCGTCCACTAAAAAGCTTCCGCCATTCTCCTTCGCAAAAATCCCGTTAAAACCCCATTCATACCCCTGATGCGCCCCGATATCCAAAATATCGACAACAAGCAAATCACCAGGCTCCGCACCATTCACATACACCGGGCCACTCAAAACATGAACACGCGAAAGATTCACCTTCCGGACATCCTCCGCACTATCATTATTTCCAATCTGCCCATCCGTCCATTCCTTGCAATCCATTCTAAAAGAAGTACCAGGATCTACAGAAAAAGCAGCAGGAATATCCGGATGCCACCGATTGTGACCCGGATGTGCTTGCTCTTCCATCGGCTTACTCAAATCAAGTGCATACATCGTTTTCGCCATTCCTATTCCCCCAATCATAGATTTCGAATGCGCTTTCATAGTAGCAATAATATATTTAACTGTCAAATAAATAAGAAATTTGTAAAATTATATTTTGATGGGGAATTAAACAGGCGATTTGGATAATGATGGAATTCAGTGAGGTCGAAGGGAATGTGTATTGATTAAACTGGATGAGTCATTATTAGCTGATGAAAGGCAAAGAACACACAGGATACTTTGACTTGTTGAATTTTCCGAATTAATTTAGCTTTAGTTAGAAAAAATGCTACAATAGTAATAGAATGCACAAAAGCTAGAATTGATTAATTAAGTTAACTAGAGGAGATTTGGAATGACTAGAATCATTCATGTAGTCGGTGCGGTTATACATAATGAAGAAGGTAATATTCTCTGTGCTAAACGTTCGGAGAATATGACATTACCTGGTTATTGGGAATTTCCCGGCGGTAAAGTTGAGGTAGGTGAAACACCACAGACAGCTTTGCTACGTGAAATAAAAGAAGAACTTCACTGTGATATTGCAGTGGGGCATTTTATTGAAGACACGACCTACTTATACGATTCAAGCACAATACGTTTAGTAACCTATTTTGCTGAAATAATTAATGGTAAACCAACTCCTTATGAACATAGTGAATTAAAATGGGTACCATTTAAAGAACTATATTCATTGCAATGGGCACCAGCAGACATTCCAGCCGTCGAAAGGGTGATACAACAATGCAAGAAGGGATTTATGAACAATTAATAAACAAGAAAATTAAAGCTGCATTGGACGAGCTTCCAGCTATATTTGCTGTGGAAAAGGAAGTAATAGACGAAGCTGAGGCAAGAGTTCTTTTATCCAGTTATATTTCATCTGTAACTAAGAATGCGTTATCACATATTCGAGATGGTGGAAATAAGGAAGATGCACTCCTTAGACAAATTCAAATTTGTAATGAAATCATTGATGTGCTTCACCAAAAATTAAATGATGATGATTTTGCGGGACTTAAATTAGATGAGCATGCAGAAATTCTCACCTCGATTTATAAAACAATTAATACTGCTCAATCTCTAAAAAAGAAAAAAGGGGTTAGACCTGTTACCCCATTAACACAAAGCTCTTTATTCACCGGATCACATGCCGAGCCTAATATGTTGGAGGAATTAAAAAAGGAAATTGCTACTTCTGATGAAATTGAATGGCTGGTTTCATTTGTGAAGTGGTCTGGTTTGCGCATTATTATTGAAGAGCTTCGTAATTTCACTGAACGTGGCGGCAGTCTAAGAATTATTACAACGTCATACATGGAAGCGACAGATTACAAAGCACTTCAAGAGCTAAGCAAGCTCCCTAATACTGAAATTCAGGTTTCTTTGGATAAAGAAAGAACACGGTTACACGCAAAAGCATATTTGTTCAAACGAAAAACAGGGTTTAGTACTGCTTATATAGGTTCCTCAAACCTTTCCAACCCAGCACTAACCTCTGGACTTGAGTGGAATTTAAAAGTAACAGAGAAAGATTCATTTGATATTATACGGAAGTTTGAAGCGACTTTCGAAGGTTATTGGAATGATGAAGAGTTTAAAAGCCTGTCGGCAAACGACGAAGAAAACTGGTCAAAAGTTCGCAATTCTTTGATGAAAGAACAAGTGGCGGAGACGAAAGAACAGTATTACTTGGATATTCGACCATATCATTATCAGCAAGAAATTTTAGACGAACTGGAAGTAGAACGTACTGTACATGGGCATATGAAAAACTTAATCGTGGCGGCTACTGGAGTTGGCAAGACAGTCATCTCCGCCTTTGATTTCAAGCGTTTCTTACAGCAGAAACCAAACGCGAAGTTATTGTTTATCGCCCATAGAGAAGAAATACTTAAGCAAAGTATGTATACTTTTCGTGCGATTTTAAAGGACGCCAACTTTGGAGAAATGTTTGTCGGGCGTTTTGAACCTACTTCATTCGACCAACTTTTTATGAGTATCCAAAGCTGGAATAGTAGAAAGATGATAGAAAAAACAACTGCTGATTTCTATGATTTTATCATCATGGATGAATTCCATCATGCTACCGCGCCAACATATCGAACCTTATTGGAATATTATGAGCCAACCATTCTATTAGGGCTAACAGCTACCCCAGAACGAATGGACAATCAAAATGTACTTAGTTATTTTGACGACCGAATTGCAACTGAGATGCGATTAACAGAGGCGATCGACCGGAAATTGTTAAGTCCCTTTCATTATTTCTGTGTAACGGATAATGTCGATCTCTCAGCTATTAAATGGTCAAGAAGAGGTTATGATACTGATGAGCTCACAAATGTTTATACTTCCAATGATCGTCGAAGCGATCTTATTATCCGCAGCATCAATAAGTATGTTACTGCTTTAGATCAAGTAAAAGCTTTAGGATTCTGTGTGTCGGTTGAACACGCGATCTATATGGCTTCTTACTTTAACTCAAAGCAAATTCCTTCCATCGCTTTGCATGGAGAATCTTCTGATAAGGAGAGGAATACAGCGAAGTTTAAATTAGTAAACGGTGACATCAAATTTATATTTGTTGTGGATTTATACAATGAAGGAATCGATATTCCAGAAGTTAATACAGTACTATTCCTGCGACCGACTGAAAGTCTAACCGTATTTCTACAGCAATTAGGTAGGGGACTACGTCTTGCAGACGACAAAGAGTGTTTAACTGTATTAGATTTTGTAGGGCAAGCTCACGCAGATTATCCATTCGAAGAGAAATTTCGGGCACTGGTTGGAAGGACGAAGCATTCCATTCGACATTATATTGAAAATGGATTCTTTCATTTACCGAAAGGATCCGTCATTCAAATGGAGAAGCAAGCGAAGGAATATATATTACGGAATGTAAAAGAAGTAAAAAATACTAAACAAAATCTTATTACGAAGATCAAATACTTTGAAGAGGATACAGGGGACCAGCTTACGTTATCAAACTTTCTTCATTATCATCATCTTACGCTTGCTGAATTTTATGGTAGGGGAAGAAACAGGTCCTTTGAAAGGCTCAAAATCGAAGCGGGGATCACAGATGATTTTGACAGCAAATATGAGGAGGTTGTAACAAAGCGGATTCATGCTTTGTTTCATCTAGACTCAGCTGATCTAATCGAATTTTATCAGAAATACTTAGTAGGTGGGTTAATTGAAAATGAAGAACAACATCTGATGGTGGGGATGTTATACTATTCATTCTTCGACGCACCGCCAGGAAATTTAGGTTTTACATCAATGCACGATGGTATACAAAAACTCATATCAGCTGAAGTGCTTAAAAGTGAAATACAGCAAGTGCTAGACGTGTGTATGGATAAAATCCGTTCCGTTGAAAAGCCATCGCCATTTGGCTATACATTTCCACTCCGTGTTCATGCGCAATATACATCTGACCAAGTGCTTGCAGCTTTTGGTTATTTTAATGAAGAAGTCAAACCAGCATTCCGAGAAGGAGTCAAATACTTTGAGGATAAACAAACCGATATATTCTTCATCACATTAAACAAATCGGACAAAGATTTCTCACCGTCAACACAGTATGAAGACTATGCGATAAGTGATCGACTATTCCATTGGCAATCACAGAATAAGACTTCAGACTCGAGCCCGACTGGAAAGCGATACATTAATCATAGACAAACAGGAAATAAAATTGCCCTGTTTGTTAGAGAGTATAGACAGAAAGATGGCTATACTTCGCCATTTGTTTTCCTAGGGACTGCTGATTATGTGAGACATGAGGGCAATAAGCCAATTAGTTTTGAGTGGCGATTACATGAACGGATACCTGCATGGCTACTACCAGTGGCAAATAAAAGTGTTTTATAATTATTAGCAAACAACTAAGCTCAATCAGCAATTCCTTCAACACTAGCCAGCTTAGAACTAATATCATCAAAGAACTGAGCCATAGACGTTCACGGAGAATATTTGAGGTGGAAATAAATGAAGAATGATCGCACAGTAATGTTTTATTTTCCGGACACGCAGCACGCTAACTCTTTGCGTATTATTCAGGATCCGACGAGTCAGATCCGGGGGTTTTATTTTACAAAAAGTCGCTTGAATGATGTTGAATCGTTGGAGTATGCAAACAATCATGCCGTTTATTTTTTGTTTTCCGATTCTGATGAATCGAGTGTGTATGTGGGGCAATCCGTGAACGGCATTCACCGGATCAAATCGCATTTGCGTGAAAAAGATTTTTGGCAGTTTGGCATATTATTTGTGACGGACAATAACAGTTTTGATAAGTTGAGTATTGATTACTTGGAGTATTATTTCATCCAAGCATTTTCCAAGACGCAGTACAGTTTGGATAATCGGGATATGCGTACGGTTGAGCCAAACGTCAATGTGTTCAATCGATCGACCCTTAATTCATTTGCCTCCCATATTCAATTCCTGCTGGAGGCGTTAGGGGTTTCTTTCCGTGCGAGTGTTCCAAACGAGATTGAAGTGGATGATGAAGTTGAAGTTTTTGAGGCGAAGTCACCGTATGAAGCATCGATTCGACTTGCGGATGGGAAATTCATCCTGCAAACCAATTCGATCATTTATGCACCACTTGAACATACAAAGGATTGGAGCGATGGAGGTACGTTTTATCGGCGATCGCTTCGACGGTATGAGCAGTTGATTGAATCAAACAAAGCCATCAAGCTTGATGAAGGTTCTGCGAAGTTAATTGACGATGTTGAGTTCAATAAACCGAGCACGCCTGCCGAGCTCTGTTCCGGTCGTTCACAAAACGGGTGGATGTTTTGGGACGGATTAAATGAGAAGAGGAATAAGGAAAAATAAAAGAAGCAGAGCTCCATTGTTTCTGGAGTTCTGCTTTTTATTACTCAAAGTGGGGGTGCGTATTGAACATCATTCAACAAGGTTCATCAACCGCGGTAATTGTCGTACACGAGATCTATGGGCTGAATCGGCATATGAAGGATATTTGCAGCTCCTTGGGTGAACAGGGATTTGATGTGTTTTGCCCGGATTTATTGGGCCGGCCAGCTTTTGACTATGCGGAGGAACAAGAGGCTTATCGTTATTTCATGGATCATGTCGGGTTTTTAATTGCAAAGCATCAAGTGGATGATCTGATTGATGACGTGCGGAATGCTTATGAAAAGGTCGTTATTGTTGGCTTTAGTGTAGGAGCGACGGTAGCTTGGTTGTGTAGTGAGGATGGGCGTATTGATGGTGTTGTTGGATATTATGGTTCGCGTATTCGGCAGTTTTCGAAACTGAAGCCGAGCTGTCCAGTTTTGTTGTTTTTCCCTCGGAAGGAGCCTTCGTTTGACGTCACTGAATTACTGTTGTCATTACAGAAAAAGAATGTAAGCTATCGTCAATTTGAAGGGGAACATGGTTTTGATGATCCATACTCGGATCGATTCGATGAAATGTCATCGCAAGAGGCCTTTCGCGAAATGAGTAGTTTTATTAGGGAGATATGAAATAAGAATGGAGTGGATAATATGTTCATCGTCAACACAGAAGCAGCCATATACAAGGACGGCCGCTACTTACTATGCAAACGAAGTGAAAAGGAAGAACACGCGCCTGGCGGATTGGCGTTAGTTGGTGGGAAAGTTGAGATGGAAGGGGCTTCTTCGGACATTTTAGAGCGTACCGTTGCGCGGGAAGTGGAGGAGGAAGTAGGGCTTGTCATTGAAGGACGTCCACAATATGTACATAGTACAAGCTTTGTGACGGACAAAGGGGAGCCGGTTGTGAATGTTATCTTTTTGTGCGAGCGGTTTAGCGGTGAACCCCGTGCAGTGAGTGCTGATGAGGTGGCGGCTGTGTATTGGATGACGCCTGAAGAGGTGTACGAGTACCCCGAAGCTGCGGATTATTTGAAGGATTATATCCGAAAAGCGGAAGATGTTCGTAAGAAAGGTCTTTCGGTTTAATTTAATGGCGCCGCATAATGGGGATGGCTATCCTATGATATAGCAAGAAATGGGAACGTATGTGTGGCGAAATAGAAGAGTAATAGAAAAGGTGACTCAAGGATGATCGGCCATTTTCCCGTAAAGGGCAATCTATGTTTGCGACGTCCTCTTAAGAGTGCTGATGCCTTAATTTCTGCAAAGGTCGCAGAAATTAAGGCAAATCGAACCCTACGTAGTTCTATTTGCTGGTATTTACATTTGCAGCGCTGATCATAGCTATATTGTCATCAAACGAAAAAAAATAATCCATCCTTGAGTTGAAGGCTCATTTAGGATGGAATATTTTCACCATTCTGCCGATCCCATAGGGAACTGACGCTATTACATTGACCGTCCAATGTGCGACCAATGGGCGGTCCTTTTTTCTGTGCACTTTCTCTACCCTCATTATATAGAATTCAGACATTTCTTTCAACGAATCGGAAAGTTTTACGTTTCGAAATTTTTTTTCATGAAAAGTATCCTTTTTGACCCCTCCTCTCTATATAGAGGGTAAAGGGGGAGTTTAACATGATGTATTACTTGAAAGAATACTCACGTTTCGCCACAATCGAGGAAATGGACGCAGCTGCGGAACGGCATGTTGTACGTCACTGGGATGAATTGACGAAATCGGATCGTCAGGTGCTTGACGTCATCCGACGTTATTCGGTGAAATATGGGGCGGCCCATTTGAAACATGGAACGATTGAAGAAGCGATCGGGAAGTCAAACGCAACTGTCCGTCGCGCCATCCAGAAACTTGTTCACTTGCAAATCATCGAGAAAGTTCACTACATTCGTCCTGTCATGAGCGGTCTCGGCGCCAACATTTACATCATTTTACCCTTCGATGACCAGGGGAAAATGAACGACCGTGACCACGACGACAAACCGCTTGAAGACGCAGTGAATGAGCATTTTCCAGCAGACGAAGCTGTACTTTCTAAATCTATTTTAAAAGCTAAAGATCTTAAATACACGTCTCTACAAGAATCGTCAAAGTTATCCACAAGCCTTTTCAGTCGTATGAAAAACCTTCTTGCAGGAACGATTGGAGACACGAAAAAGGCCCGTGAACTTTATGGGATTCACAAATCCATTTCGGAAAGAATGCTAAAGTATGAGATTTATAAAGAGGACAAGCGCATCTTCGAAGATCTTGCCTATCGTGCGCTGACAATCACCATCTTGGCAACGAAAAGAAAGGCAATTCGCAACATGCCGGGATACTTCAGAGGTGTGCTGGACAAGTTGGTGGATGAAACGTATTTCAAGGATATGTTTATGATGTTTGACGTGTTGGTGGAAGGGTTTTATTGTCCTAAAAGATGACAGTGTAAGAATGCTATAATAAACTTTCTGAGAAAAAATTAAGAAAAATGTGTTAAGATATTCAAATAGTTTTCGCAATCAACTATGAGGCTTTTACAATCCAGCTGAATCAAAGAGGCGAGCATCCATGCTATTAAGAATTGTGTTACTTATTGTTCTTGGTTTTCAAATCGTCATTAATGCAACCCGTCCAATCATTACATTATCCGCATACGATATGAATGCTTCCATGTTGGAGATTGGAATACTGACAGCTTCGTTTGCCGCATTGCCGCTTTTAATCGCAATTAAAGCAGGGAAAATAACGGATGCAATCGGTGATCGCCTTCCGGTTATTCTTGGTTTACTAGGTATGGCCGTCGGGATGTTGGTTCCTTATTTATTTGAATCGATTTGGGCTTTGTATATCAGCCAAGTTTTGGTTGGTTCTTCCAGTATTTTTATTGCTATCTCTTTACAAAATGTGCTTGGCAATCATGCGACAAAAGAAACTCGGGATTATTATTTTAGTATGTTTGCATTAGCGGTTGCCGCAGGGGCATTCGTAGGTCCTGTAATGGGTGGCTATTTATCCGAGCATTTTTCTTATTCGGCCGGTTTTCTCGTATCGATGATTATTTGTATTCTTTTGATCGCCGTTGCTTTTTATATACCAGTCATACTAAAAGAGCAGCCTGCAGAAAAAGTGAGTCTCCGCTCTTCGCTACAATTAGTGAAAGAACCACTTATTCAAAAAGCGTTATTTTCAAGTGCACTTGTGCTGTATTCAAAGGACATATTTGTTGCCTACTTTCCGTTGTACGGAAAGAAATCGGAATCTCAACCTCCACAATTGGTTGGATCCTTGCCATTCAAGGATTAGCGACGATGATTGTCAGGTTTGTTTTGCCTAAACTATTGCAGCTGATGGGCCGCGAAGTTGTGTTATTCAGTTCTATTTTGCTTGCAGGTTCTTCTTTTCTCGTTTTCACGTTATCAAATAACTTCATTCTTTTCTGTGTTTTTAGCTGTCTGATGGGGTTTGGATTAGGGTGTGGACAACCGATTTCGATGACGACGACCTACAATGCTTCGCCAAAATCGCGCACGGGGGAAGTCCTTGGCATTCGATTAATGACCAATCGACTTTCTCAATTCATTGCACCGGTCTTTTTTGGGGCGGTGGGCGGCTGGGTAGGTGTCGTATCTGTCTTTTATGTTAGCGGAGCTTTCCTAATTGGTGGAGCGTTTGTGATGAAACCTGGAAAAAATAAAGGCGAATCAGAAACGGAATAGTAAGGTGATACATAATTAAAAAACAATCCATCCCCGAGTACAAAAGCTCGTGGGATGGATTGCTTTAATTATATGGTCACTTCTTGATTGCTAGACAGTGCTCGTTCCAGCGAATATAGTTGTTCTTCATTCAACGGAATCATCGGTAAGCGCACACCCCCGACTTGGATTCCTTTTAGATTCAGCGCTGCTTTAACAGGTGAAGGATTCGGAGCTGCAAAGAGTGCTTTCATCTTCGGCAGTAGTTGACGATGATTGCTAGCAGCTTCAACTGTGTTGCCGATTTTGAAATTGCGGATCATCGTTTGCATTTCATTCCCCAACACATGGGCAGATACTGAAACGACGCCTGTTCCGCCAATCGATAATACTGGAAGCGTCAGCGCATCGTCGCCGCTATACAATGAGAAGCCTTCACGTGTACGCTCGATAATTTCTGCCATCGCGTCTAAATCACCGCTCGCCTCTTTGACGGCAACGATATTTGGAATTTCTGAAAGGCGGATGGTCGTTTCGACTGACATGTTGACAGCGCTGCGCTCTGGAATATTGTACAGCATGACCGGTAAAGAAGTGGCCGCCGCAATTGTCTTAAAGTGTTGATATAATCCTTCCTGGCAAGGCTTGTTGTAGTACGGGGTGACAAGCATGATGCCATCGACGCCTGCATCTTCTGCATGCATTGTCAGTTCAATTGATTCTCTTGTATTATTCGAGCCTGTTCCTGCAATGACCGGGACTCTTCCATTCACCACTTCCACTGTAAATCTGAACAATTTCACTTTTTCTTCGTTCGATAACGTAGGGGATTCTCCTGTCGTCCCTGCTACCACCAAGCCATCTGATCCATTTGCAATTAAGTGATTGATCAAGCTCCTCGTTGCTTGGAAATCAATTTCACCTTGTGCATCAAAAGGAGTTACCATAGCTGTTACAATTTGTCCGAAATTCATCGTTTCTCCACATCCTGTCTTTTATTTTGGTAAATAAAATAGAGGGAGAAGGGCAATTGCAAAAAGAACACAAAAAGCAACAACGAGGGCTCGTTGTTGCTTGAAATAATAAAATAAATTATTTCTTTGCATAAGATAGCCCTCCATATAGTTTCCTATATGACAATCCTGGACTTATTCAACCCAGAACCAGCTTCGAGATAAATGAGAGTCTCTCCACTTCGGCAAATTCCCCTTTCCACAATCTTCAAAGGATCTCATTATCCTCTGATTGTGTACTGATGGTCTTTGCGCCTCTATCCTTACTTCAAAACTTGCGAAATAAGATATTGTTAAATTAACTATCACTTTACAACGAATCGTGCAAAATTGCAAGTGAAACGTGAAAATAATGTGAATTTATGATATCCCAAGTATACTATCAATGCCTATTTACTATATTTTGAGGTGCCAGTAGTAGACTCAACTCATTCTGCCGTCTTAATTTTTACATCGCCTACGCCGATGTCGAGGGAAATGTCTATGATAGTGTCTGCCCCTGAATAGGCGTCATTGACATATATACCATCGTTTTGTTTAGTGAAGTCTTTCAAATCAACTCTTCCAATCCCTTTTGAAACATTTACTCTAACGCCGGTCTGTTTCGGAAGGATGATCGTTACGTCGCCAACTCCCAAGTCAAAATCAGCCCGGAAGCCTTTGTTCCATTTGCCGCTTAGATCGATGACGGATTCGCCAACTCCGCTATCGATGGAAAGGCTGTTTAGTTGAATGCCTTGTAAGTCCAATGTGGAGCTTGAAACGCCCATGTCCACTTCCAAATCTATAGGGACATCGTTAGTCAGCTGTAGGTCCCATTCGTTTTTCAAATTACGTTTGGTAAAGCCGAAGATTGGTTTTGAGCCTTGCTTAATATCTACGAAGCCAATGTCCTTCCGTTTCTTATAAGATACTTTTGGTTCCAGTCTTTTGTGGTTATAAGTAAACTCACCGCTGACCCACTCCGAGGAACCGCCCTGGATGTACAGGTCGCCAACTCCAAAGTCAATGCTTACATCTAAAGCATCAGCATTGTCTTTTTCAATCGAAATGTCATTGCCGCTAGCCTTCGCAAACCATTTGTTATACCCATAGATGCCAAAGATGACTAAAAAGATCGTTATTAGCGTGGTCCATAGAAATTTATTCATATCATTTCTCCTTCTATCCCATTTTATTCTATTCTACCTTATTCAATTGAATAACTTACCAGTCGTATGTTTGATTTTCACATACGTCTCAAGGCTGAGGGGAAATGCATCTTGCGCATGGGTGTCGGTTGCTCTGTTTCTAACATGTTTTGTCCCGCTCGTTAATATATTGGTAAAAAGAGTGACGGAAGGATGAGGGAATGAGGCGGGTGTTACTATATTCAGCCACTGTCTTTGTTGGAATTGCACTGGGCATCATCATTACAGTTTTAATGGAGTCCTAATCATTCATGAAAAAACAGAACCTACAGCGGCTGCCTTAGGTTCTGTTTTACATATACATAAATCCTATTTACATAGTTTTAGATTCCAAGTCAAAGATTCGTGATTTAATGCTCATGAGTTCCTTTGAGACAGCTTGTCCTTCGGCGATGCGCTGGCTAGTTTGGTGCTCAAATTGACCACCAATTCCTTCTAAAAGATCATCGACTCGATCAAACCGGCTGTGCATTTCTGATCTCAAGCTGCCTACATCGGATTTTAGGTCGCCCATTTCCGATTTCAAGCTGCCTACATCGGATTTTAGGTCGCCCATTTCCGATTTCAAGCTGCCTACATCGGATTTTATGTCGCCCATTTCCGATTTCAAGCTGCCTACATCGGACTTTAGGTCGCCCATTTCTGATCTCAAGCTGCCTACATCGGATTTAAGATCACCCATTTCCGATTCAATATTGTCGACCTTGGCGTTTAAACTACCTATCTCCGACTTTAATCCTTCAAGCAATTGAAGAATCCTTTCCTCCATCTCTTTATCCTCCTTTCCTTATCGTCTGGTGTCTACGTATTCGTGTTTAGTCTGTTGTTTATAGTATACAGTAAATGTAAAAGAAAGTCCATGCAAACAGGAACGTTTGTTCTGTATTATTTAGTGCTTTGAAACTATGTTATTTATTAAAAATCATAAAAACTGTACACTTACCTCTTGTCCTGTCTGTAAATCGACGTACTCTATGGAGACGGGGGGATCGTGAATCCAAACCGCGCACTTCCCTTGTCAATCAAAGGGGAGGAGGTATGGACATGTCATTATTTTTTGAAGATGAAATAAAGAAGGTGAAGGGGAAACTCGGTCCTTCGGAGTTAGAAGAAATGATGTCGCAGGACCCTCGCCTGAATGGCCAATTAGATGAGCTCCGCGCTTTTCAACGTAGATACAGAGCGGAACAGCTGGAAGCTTCACGCAGGCGTCAGACATATTATTATCATGCTTGAGTGATCAATGCAGCCCGCCAATCATTAAGTCGATTGGCGGGTTGTATTGTAGATTCTGTTTCGGGGATGCTTATTGGAGGAGACTTGCTTTTTCTTCAACTGCCTGGACAACATCATCAATCGACATGCCCTTCATCGTGATGACAGGGAAATTGAATTCATGCGTGTTCCCTTCATTGAGTGCCCGCACGATCCCGATGTCATAGCCGGTCACATCTTCGTCAGTTGTAAACATCTTTGCTTCATAGCCTTTTGCTACTAGTGCATTCATGACGTCTTCATACGGCTGTTCAACAGCAATTTTCACCAATTTCGTTTCCTCCTTTCATTCATATCCAAAGTTCTACAATACGGTTCCCTGAATTGATGGATTTATGAGTGAAAGGTGTGCAAATCTCGGTTAATCGAAGGGCTGACAATTCGTGGATGGTTGAGCTGTGCGATTACCCGGATACTGCTGTAAGATTAGAAGTAGCATTATCGGAATACAAGATATGGAAAGGGAGGAACTGAAAATGATTCATAAAATCGGACAAATTATGTTGTATGTGAACAATCAAGATGAGGCAAAAGCGTTTTGGACCGAGAAAGTTGGTTTTGTCGTAATTTCCGAGCAGGATAATGGTCAAGGAATGAGATGGATCGAAATTGCTCCGACTTCGGAGGCGGAAACAAGTATCGTTCTGCATAATAAAGAGCTTATCGCAAAAATGCAGCCGGAGTTGAATCTTCAACCTCCTTCGCTACTATTATTCACGCAAAACCTCGATTCACTCTATGAGGACCTACAAAGCAAACAAGTGAAAGTTGGGGAACTGGTCACAATGCCTACAGGCAGAGTGTTCAACTTTGCTGACAATGAAGATAATTATTTTGCGGTCTTAGAACAGAAATAATCGCACTTGATTATGAATCGGACAACTTAGAAATAGGAGTTGAAAACGATGACAGAGAACAAAGAGTTCGGATGGCATTTCGATAACAGTTACACTCGGCTGCCGGAGCCGTTTTTCGCAGAAACCAATCCGGAGGAAGCTCCTTCACCAGAATTGGTTGTATTCAATCATCCACTGGCGGAATCGCTCGGATTGAAGGCAGAATTATTGCAAGGCAAAGAAGGAATAGATATCCTCGCGGGAAATAAGATTCCTGAAGGCGCTGCACCAATCGCACAAGCTTATGCAGGTCACCAATTTGGACACTTTACGATGCTCGGAGATGGACGAGCTGTGCTTCTTGGCGAACAGATAACACCTGAAGGAAAGCGAGTCGATATTCAGCTGAAAGGTTCTGGCAGGACGCCCTTTTCCCGTGGCGGCGATGGACGCGCTGCGCTTGGTCCGATGCTTCGTGAATTCATTATGAGTGAAGCGATGCATGCGCTCGGAATCCCGACGACGCGAAGTCTTTCAGTCGTTGTAACGGGAGCGCCGGTTTATCGTGAAGAGACGCTCGAAGGAGCTGTTTTGACACGTGTTGCGGCAAGCCATATCCGTGTCGGCACGTTCCAATATGCGGCCGCACGCCAAGTCGTCGAAGATTTACGGACGTTGGCTGACTATACGATCGAAAGGCATTATCCGGAAGTAGCAAGTGACTCAAATCCTTATGTATCCTTGCTTGAAAAAGTGATGGAAAAGCAAGCTTCGTTAGTGGCAAAGTGGCAGTTGGCCGGCTTCATTCACGGTGTCATGAATACGGATAATATGGCGATCAGCGGTGAAACAATCGACTATGGACCATGCGCCTTCATGGACACATATGACCCAGCGACCGTCTTCAGCTCCATTGATCGTGAAGGGCGCTATGCTTATGGCAATCAACCCGGAATCGCCGAATGGAATCTTGCACGTTTTGCAGAAACGCTCTTACCGCTCTTCGATGAAGACTCAGAAAAAGCGATCGATATCGCGCAACAAACACTATCGGGATTTGCGAAGCTCTATCACGGGCATTGGCTGACAGGCATGAGAAGGAAGCTCGGCTTGTTCAATGAAGAAGAGCAGGATATAAAGCTCGTGAAGGACCTGTTGAATGTAATGAAAGACAATCAAGCGGATTATACGAATACGTTCCGTGCATTGACATTGGATGATCTGGATTTACTGCCGATGTGCAAGACACCGAAGTTTAACGAGTGGCACGAACGCTGGAAGGTGCGGCTTGAAAGACAGCAGAAGTCTGAAGCAGAAGTGAATCAACTGATGCGAAAAAGTAATCCATCCATCATCCCACGCAACCACCGTGTAGAGGAAGCGTTGGATGCAGCAATCGAGGGAGACTTTGGCGTAATGGGAAAACTGCTGAATGCACTTGAAAACCCTTATGCGTACACGGCTGAACAAGAAAAATATGTCGCACCATCCGCTGCGACTACGCCATACAGAACATTCTGCGGGACATGATGGCGGCTAAGTACTTATAAATCCGTATAAGTGCTCATAAATCGGAGCGTGCGCTCATAAATCCGAATAAGTGCTCATAAATCGGAGCGTGCGCTCATAAATTCGAATAAGTGCTCATAAATCGGAGCCGAGCGCTCATAAATTTGTACAAATGCTCATAAACCGGAGCTCATAACCTACAGGAATACGCTCATTAACTCCAAAAAAGGCCAAATCCATAAGCGATTTGGTCTTTTTTAACGAAACTAAAACCATTTTCTTCCGTATATAGAATAAGCAATCAAATGGGGGTGATCATTTGTCATATATAATTCTAATCTTTTCAGCAATCGCAATCCTGGTCACTATGCATTTACTGACGAAGAACAGAAAGTTGCGGAAGCAATTTCAGCGAGAATGGGAAACCGGATTGTTTAGTAGGCAACGCGAAGCTTCGGACTCCGTGTCCTCGTACTGGGAGAATAAAAAGAACAACACATCCAACTATGATGGTGTCGATTTGCTCACATGGCATGACCTATCGATGGACCAAGTTTTCCAAAAGATAAACTATACACAAACGAGCGTCGGATCTGAGTATTTAATAAATCAACTAAGGGATATCAAACTTTCCCTTGATCATGTCGAGGAAGATGAAAAACTGTACATAGCATTGGATAACAATCAAGAACTCCGTGAGGAAATCCTACTTACGTTGTCGAAGCTTGGTAAACGGGACTATACGAATTCCTCTTCGTGTTTCTATGGCAAATCCAACAAAGCACTTAAAAACCCTAATGTTTTTCTCTTTCTGGCACTCATGCCGGTTGCTTCGATCATCTTATTGTTCTTCCAATTGAAATGGGGCCTCCTTTGTCTATTTCTTTCATTTCTCGTGAATGCATTTACATATTACCGCAATAAAAACGCATTGGAATACGGGTTGCATTCGGTTACTTATGCCGCGAGCATTATCAATACGGGGAAGAAGCTGTCGACAATGCAATACGCATCAATTTCCGAATACACGAATCGGCTGAAAGCTAATTTGAAACCGCTCAAAAGGATTTTGTTTCTTACTAATTTTGTTTCGATCGGTAATAAAGGAAGCGGTGAATTCGATGTCATTCTCGAGTATATCCGCATTTTATTCCTCATCGATTTTATTTCCTATAGCAAGATTATTGACGCTGTAACGAAGCATAAAGAAAATTATCAGGAAGTTTGGCAAGTGATCGGGAAGCTGGATGCCGCGGTGGCGGTCGCTTTTTATCGTCACACGCTCACTTCCTACTGCACGCCGAGTTTTACCGATTCGGAGGAAATCTCCTTCACCAACATGGCGCATCCATTACTTGATGATCCGGTTACTAATAGTTCCCGGTTAGGAAAATGTACGCTTATTACCGGATCGAACGCGTCCGGAAAATCGACGTACAGCAAGGCGGTCGCCATCAATGCCATTTTGGCGCAAACGATTCACACTGCACTGGCGGAAGAGTGGTCAATGAAACCAAGCTTTGTTGCAACGTCAATGGCTGTGCAGGACAATGTGCTGCAAGGGGACAGTTACTTCATTGCTGAAATTAAATCGTTGAAGCGGATTATCAAGTTTCTTGAAGAAGGGAAACCATGCATTTCTGTAATTGATGAACTTCTGAAAGGGACAAACACTATAGAACGGATCGCCGCTTCCGCAGCTATAATGGAATGGCTTTCACAAAGCAAAGGGATCAATATTACAGCTTCACATGATATTGAATTGACCGAAATGATGAAGCGTACCTATGAAAATTATCATTTCACAGAGACATTCAAAGATGGCGATATTCATTTTGACTATAAAATCCGTTCGGGCCCGTCTACCTCAAGAAATGCGATAAAGCTTCTGGAAGTGTTAGTCTACCCGGAGGAAATCACCGATCAAGCAAACCGATTAGCCGAGGATTTCATGAATGAACGCGAGTGGGAAGTGCTGATGAATTGAAGGTATTACGATCTATTACGCCCGGGGATTTCCTCCGGGCAATTTTTTACATAATTTTTGAACCTTTTCAAGTTTACGCAGTCTAATGTGTAAGAAGGGGAATGAGGTGTTGGAAATGGACGGGAAAGAGATAAGTGAAAAAGCGATACGTGGGGACGATGAGGCCTTTCTAGCGCTCATGCAACTCCATAAAGAAGCTCTCCTTCGAACAGCGATTGCATTCTTGAAAAATGAGGCGGATGCGTTGGAAGCACTTCAAGAAATAACATATCGGGCGTATAAAAAGATTCATACAGTCAGAGAACCGGCGTATGTGAAGACTTGGCTTATCCGCATTATGATGAACTATTGCCAAGATCAGTTAAAGCGAGGAAAACGGTATGTCATAACTGCAGAAGTGGACGAAACAATTGGGAGGAAAGACGAATACCGATTAGAATTGGCTGAAGCGCTGGCCAAATTGAAACCAGACGAACAGCAATTGATTTATCTAAAATACTTTCAAGATGTGAAAATAAAGGAAATCGCGGAACTATCGAGTATACCGGAAGGCACGGTCAAATCGAGGCTGCATAACATATTGCGATCATTGCGAAGCCACTTCGGGGACAAAGGAGGAATCGATCATGTTTGAGAAGGAAGAAAGAAAACTATTGGAAATGAAAGATCAGTTGGATGAAATCCATCTCCCCTTAGACGATGCAGATGAAGCAATTCGCCGAGGCTTTGACCGAGCAAGACGTGATAAGGTGAAAGCCCGGAAAAAGCGTAACAAGATTTGGTCATTAGCTGTAGCCGCGCTTCTATTCTTCACATTTGTCACATCCATCCGTGTGTCTCCGGCATTTGCCAATGCGGTTGCGTCAATTCCAGGCATGGAGAAGTTCGTGGATTTGCTACAGTTTGATAAAGGATTGGAAGGTATTTTTAAAAATGACTATTACCAGAAAGTCGATACGGTTCAAACGAAAAATGGGCTGACGTTGACGATAGACGGTGCCATTTTGGATGAAACGGGGATTAATATATATTACACACTCCAATCAAAAGATAAGTTGAAGTCACTTTCTATGAGAACAGTTGATTTAAAGCATGAAGAGGGGATTCCGCCAGGCGGCATTTCTTATGGAGGTATAGATGTTGATGATAACCCTAAGGAAGTAGCTAATCAAGTTACGTACCACTTTCAAAGTCCCATAAAATTCAAGAAATTATTATTCACACTGGATATGGATGTTTCATTCCAAGGGGAAGATATTTCGTTTTCATTGCCATTCGAATTACGGGAGAACGTAAAGCCTGGGAAGACCTTCGTTTTGAACGAAGAAGCCGAGATTGAATCACAAAAATTAACGATTGAGGAAATTACCATTTATCCTTTACGTGTAGCCGTAAAAGTTGATTTTGATGAAGCAAATACGAAAAAAATCCTTCAATTTGAAGATATGCGATTGGAGGATGAAAATGGCGAAGTGTGGGGATCTATCATGAACGGCGTGTCGGCGAGGGGCAGCGAAACCTATTTTCTGCAAAGCAATTACTTTGAGCAACCTGAAAAGCTCTACTTGCGCATCAATAAAATGCAGGCGGTGGATAAAGATGAAGCGGTGTTGGTTGTCGATACGGTGAAAGGCGAGATCATCGACGGTCCAAAAGACGATAGGTTGCAGATCTTAGAGGCTAGGCAGTCGGGATTGCATCTTGTTATGTCGGACAGGGACGGGAATCCTATGCACACCTATGACATAATTTCTACAGGCAAAGATGCGAAAGGCAAAGAGGTCCGTATTTCATCAACAGGGATGTATGTGGAAGAAGGGACGCGGCATTGGGATATGATGTTTGGAGCGACCCATTATACGAACCCACTATCCTTTGAATTGACGCATTATCCGAACTACATTACCGGTAATGTAAAAATAGAACTGAAACAATAAGGTGTTCGGCAGGAAGAAGACCAAACCATAATGGATTTGGTCTTTTTCACCCACTGGAAACAAACGTATGTTCGTACCATCTCCAAAAAAAATTACTGCTTCCGCAAATATAAGGGATCGAAGAAAATTTCATACCCTTTATAGCTCGTCGAAACGCCGAAACGGGAGTGGTAATGAACAATGGAAGCCATCAAATAATCCTCCGTTACCTCAAGATGCGTGCACACTTCCTCAACGGTTTTAAAGCCTGATTCATAGCATTCGATCAATTTATCCAACGATACGATTTTTTCATATCCCCATCTCCTTGCAGCGAGTTCCAGCTTCAAATTCGTCAGTTTCTGAAGATCGGTAATATCACCGTACGTTGTTTCGTAATGACCGATTTCCTCCGCCAAAATACAATGTTTTTCGTAATGGCTCCTATTTTTATCAATAAGTACGACATTGTCCATATAAAGGCCCGCGAGCCCAGATGGAAGCGTTTTGACTTCCTTGATGACCAAGTGGGGGTATTGGGCAATCAGGGATTCATAGGTCATAGAACCACCTCACTTTCGTTGTGACTTGATGAATTGGATATATTTTTTTATTTCCGCCAGTTCTTCTTCCGTTAAATCATCGTCGATATGGGCAGCGATCGTTTCAACCGTTGACGGCTTTTCGGGCATATTCAAGCCGAGCATCTGATCCAATGATACGTGGAACGTTTCCGCAATCGCTTTGATCATCCTTGTTTTAGGTTCGATCGAATCAGATTCCCACTTCGATACCATCCCTTTCGTAATCGAGAGACCTATCTTTTGATTGATCCGCTCTGCAAACTCCTCTTGGGACAATTTGTTTTCAGTCCGAATCCTTTTAATTTCATGGCCTATAGAAGACATCATGCAACCCCCTGTTCGTTATGGACATTATATCCTATAGTTTCTCTTGTGACAACTTATTATATTCAAAGTAGTTGTAAATGAAACATTCCCATGATAAAGTATTGACTAATAAGTTTCATTAGCGACATATAGTTTCACTAGTGAAACGAAAATAAGGGGTGATTGTCATGATGAAGGAGGAAATGGAGCAATTATTGAAGGATTACCATTGGATGATCAACAGTGTCAAAGTCATTCGGGAAGGAATGAATGAAGTCAGCGAAGGGATGACAGCGCGCTACGGATTGGATGCGGCAATGCCAAAAGCGAGTGGCGGTCGCCCGAGCGATCCGATCCATAGGGAATTCAACAGAAGGGAAAGGCGAATGAAAAAAGTGTACGAGTATGAACGGAAAATCCATCTTGTGCAGGAGCGTATTCCGCTTATCACGGAGGACCGTGAAATCGAAGTGCTGCACTGGTTGCTGGAAGGGAAGAGTTTGAGGTGGATTGGCCGGCATATGCAAGTGTCGGATCGCCAAATCGGGAGGATGAAAGATTCCATTATTGATAAGATGTCGCAAATGTCGGACGTGCCGCAAATGTCGTAGAAATGACGAGTGAAATTCTTTTGGGTTACACTGGGTGCAGGCCAAGGAAATTGGTCAGGCGCAACATAACTTGTCGCAAATGTCGCATGTGCGGCAAATGTCGTAGAAATGACGAGAGGAATTTTTCCAGGTTACAATGAGTGCAGGCCAAGTAAATCGGCCACATGTAACACAATAAGAGGAATTTCAAAGGGGCGTCCAATGGGCGTTCTTTTTATTTTCCTGAAAAAAGGAGGATTGGCATGGCTATTAAAGAGCTGCTAGGTTATTTTTTGACACAGGGCCCGTTTGCCGTCCTGTTTGTATGGCTTTTTTGGTATCAAGTGAAAAGTAGTGAATCTAGGGAGAAGAGTTATCAGAAATTATTAGAAACGATGTCGGAAAAATACGACGTCATTGTAGAAGAAATACGAGAAGTGAAAGAGCGATTGCCAAAGAAATAGGCATCGCTTTTTTTATTGGCGAAGCGGATGGTTTGGAAGTCCCGAAGTGATCAAAACGAAGCAAAACTCACCAACGCCGAACGGAAAGGAGGTGATACCGGAAGAATACGACATCGAAAGGAGGTGGTTGTCATGTAGATGATCAAAAACGGCGGAATCGTATAGTCACGGAATAAAAAACTAAAAAACGAGAGGAAGATGAAAAATGGTTAAAATTTATATCGATCCAGGACATGGTGGAACAGACCCGGGAGCTTCTGCAAATGGTTTGAAGGAGAAAGATGTAACGCTCGCAATCGCAACGCGTGTCAAAAATATTCTCGTGAATGAATATTCTAATGCGACGGTGCGAATGAGCCGGACAGGCGATCAAACAGTCAGCTTGGCCCAGCGAACGAATGATGCAAATGCTTGGGGAGCCGCCTACTATTTGAGCATCCATATTAACGCTGGCGGTGGAACAGGATATGAGGACTATATCCATAATGCGCTGTCGGATTCTTCGACGACCGCCCAATTGCGAAATACGATTCACGCGGAAATCGTGAAATTGATTGATATGCCGAATCGTGGGAAGAAGAAAGAAAACTTCCATGTATTGCGTGAAAGCAATATGCATGCGATGTTGACGGAGAACGGGTTTATCGACAATGCGACTGATGCTGCAAAAATGAAAACATCTGCATGGCTTGACAAGGCAGCGAGAGGTCATGTGAATGGACTAGCCAAGGCACTTGGTCTGCAAAAAACAAGCAATCCGCCACCGACAGGCAATGTGTTATACCGCGTCGTCACCGGTTCCTTTACGACGAGAGCTAATGCGGATCAGCAAATTGCTGCACTCAGGGCAAAAGGATTTGACAGCTTCATTGACATCTTCGTCCTGAATGGTACAACTTATTACAGAGTTATCACCGGTTCATTTGCGGACAAGTCAAATGCGGACAAGCAAGTGGCTGATTTGAAAGCCGCAGGTTTTGATGCGTTTATCATTGTCGTTAATCTGTAACGGGAAAGTGGATTTTTATAAATCCAAAACAGACAAACGCCTGTGCAATCGATTCATGCACAGGCGTTTTTACATATTGGAATCAATCACCAAAATATTCATTCGTCAAATCACCGTTCACTCCAATCGCGGCTGCACTTCCGGATCCCGCAGCAATGACAAGCTGGGCAGGGACGATATGAGCGGCGTCCCCTGCAGCATATACATTCCACACATTTGTCCTGCCGTATTCGTCAGTTTGGATGCCGCCGTATTCATTCAGCTCACAGCCGAGCTCTTCCGCGAATTGATTGCTATGACTCCATAGAGGCGTAACGAATCCGCCAGAGCGGTCAATGAGAGTTCCATCTTCAAGACAGACACCTTTCAGCTGCCCGTTTTCACCTTCCAGTGCAGCGATGTTATCTTCGTAAACTTTGATACCTTTCTCGATCAATTTATTACATTCATCCGCCTCAAGCCGCCCTTCGCCATTCGTGAACACTGCCAAATCCTTGCTCCATACAAAAACTTCTTTCGCAAGTTTGTATACGTTTTTATCCGCAATGACGGCGAGCGGTTTATCACGTAGCTCCCAACCGTCACAATATGGGCAGCTGAACAGGCTTGTACCGTAGAATTTTTCGATGTTCGGGATATTCGGCTGTTCGTCCTTCAACCCTGTCGCCAAAATGATTTTTATCGTTTGAAAGCTGTTGCCTTCCGCTGTTTCCAGTTCAAAATGTATTTTATCTTGCTTTTTAATAGAAGCAACCTTTTCGCTTTTGATTTCTACAGATGGATAGCGGGCGATATCACTGCGAGCAAGGCGCCGAAACTCATCTGGCAAGATGCCGTCACGGGTAATGAACCCATGGGCCTCGCGCGTCACACGATTTCGGGCTTGGTTATCATCGAACAGCAACACCCTTCTTCTCGCTCTTCCAAGTACAAGGGCGGCATTTAGTCCAGCTGGTCCACCGCCGATAATGATACAGTCATACATCATGGAATGATTCATCCTTTTTAGTGCAAGTTTACCCTGACAGAATGAAAATAAGCTTCCTGCACAACGAACGACAAAATTTCATTTCATGAAAGAAGGTTGGCGAACCTATACTGAACTATGGAGGGATGGGGTGGAAAAAAGGATGGTAGAGCGAGGCATTGGCCTCGGATCTTGTTTAGCTGTCGTCATTTCTTGGAGTGTGCATAAATCAATACTTTGGGCTATTTTTCATGGAATCCTTGGATGGCTGTATGTTTTGTATTACGCGTTGACGAGATGATCCAAAGGTTTATGATGGACGCTTTTTTGGGAATACTATATGTATCAACTGAAGGAGTGATTATCATCATGAAAAGCTATGCTGGCGATAAAGACGAAAAGCCAAATGGGCTTCCGAAAGACTCTGCGGGACTGGCGAACGATGCGGCAAGAAAAGCGGAGGAGCAGTTAGAGTCGATCAAACAAGAAGCGCGTAATGAGATGAAAAGACAGCAGAAGGAATAGATTTCTAAAGGATGCCCGAGGATTTTGTGGGCATCCTTTTCATTTGTCGCAAACTTTGCGAGTTATGCTCGAGTTTAGGGTGGTTTTGGTGCAATCTCGGCAAGTTATGCGCGAGTTCGTGGAAGTTATGGCGCAATCTTTGCAAATTATGCTCATCTTGCGACCTTATGCCTAACGAATTGACGACATCCACCTCGAAAAATAATGAATGACTTTACCCTCCCCGTGTATTATGATGTTGCTAACTACACATAATAGGGGGTTAGGTCAATGAAACTTCGCGTTTCTGCTGTGCAATACCATCTGCATGCAATCAGCTCTTTCGAGGAGTTTGCGGCGCAATGTGAGCACTATATCCGCAATGCCCAGGAATACGGGGCGGAGTTTGTTTTATTTCCGGAATTCTTCACGACGCAGTTGCTTTCCATTGGTGATGAAAACGGAAAAGCGCTATCGATTGAGGCGCTGCCAGGCTTTACGAATCAATACATCGAATTGTTCACATCGTTAGCTAAAGAAACGAGCATGCATATTATCGGCGGCACTCATGTTGTCCAGCGTGAGGGGCGCCTTTATAATGTCGCTCATCTTTTCTTCCCGGATGGCACAGTGGAGGAGCAAGCGAAGTTGCACATAACCCCTTTCGAAATAGAAGGCTGGAATATGGCAGCAGGCGACGAGCTGAAAGTGTTCGACACGGAAAAAGGCAGGATCGCCATTTTGACGTGCTATGACATCGAATTCCCCGAAATCGTCCGGATGGTGAAGGCGGCGGGAGCGGATGTCATTTTCTGTCCATCTTGCACGGACGACCGTCACGGGTTTCATCGCGTCCGGTATACGAGCCACGCGCGAGCGATTGAAAACCAAGTATATGTCGTGTTGACGGGGACGGTCGGTTCCTTAAACACTGTCGATTTCATGCGCGCGAACTTCGGGCAAGCCGCAATCATTACACCGAACGACATTCCATTCCCACCGAAAGGGTTGGCAGCGGAAGGCGAGCTGAATCACGACATGCTCGTTACGGCGGACCTCGATTTGAGCCTGTTATACGAAGTGCGTGAGAAAGGTTCAGTGACCACTTGGCGTGATCGCAGAACCGATCTGTACACGGATTGGGGTACTACTAGCCCGGTCGGGAGTGAGAGCAGTGGCATATCGCAGTGAGGTGATGGTCTCCCATAATGGGAGCTTCATTCCTGTTGTCATCCGCAATTATACACATGCGGATTTCGATGCCATGATCGCATTGCAGGCGGAATGCTTTCCGCCACCTTTTCCGGAAGACCTATGGTGGAGTCGGGAACAGTTGGAGAACCATGTAAGCCTGTTTCCGGAAGGGGCCATCTGTGTTGAATACAACGGTCGGATCATCGGTTCCATCACGACGCTGCTTGTGAATTTTAATCCCGATGAACCTAAGCATACTTGGGAAGATGTGACGGATGGCGGGTTTATTCGCAATCATAACGCGTACGGGAATACACTTTATATCGTGGATATCTGTATTAGCCCTGAGTTCCGGAAAGCGGGGCTTGGCAAGTGGATGTTGCAGGCGGTTTATCAGCTCGCGGTCAAGCTTGATGTGGAACGGGTCCTTGGCGGGGGTCGCATGCCTGGCTTCGGAAAGGTCGCAGGGGAATTGACCGCGCAGCAATATGTCGATGAAGTTGTTAAAGGGACATTAAAGGATCCCGTCATTTCGTTTTTGCTTCGCTGCGGCCGTATGCCTGTCACGTTGATCGAAAACTATTTGGAAGATGAAGAGTCGCATAACTATGCGTTATTAATGGAATGGAAGAATCCGTTCAATAGGGGGAAATAGAGATGGAATTTATTCGCGTAAACAATATTGAAGATCCGCTATTTGCAAAAATGCACACATTATTAGGGGAGATTTTTCCGCCAGAAGAAGTTTTGGAGTTCGACTTATGGAAAGAACCGCTCGAAGACCCGAGCATCCGCGTTTTTGTTGCGGTTCATGAAGGGGAAGTCGTCGGTGCAACTGAATACCGTTATTATCCAGTCTGGAATATTGCGATGACCGATTTCACGATCATCGGGCAGTCGGGGCTCGGCATCGGTCGTTTCTTGGCGAAAAAGCGCGAAGAGGATCTACAGAGGCTGGCGCAAGAAAATGGCAAGACATTGTTCGGCATGTTCGCTGAAATCTACGATCCATATGAACGCGAAGATTTCGCTTTCGGTGGCGTGATGGCGATGAATCCGTACGTCCGGAGGGAAGTGCTCTCCCATCTCGGCTATAAGCGCCTTGATTTCACATATGTACATCCGTCGTGGAAAAACGATGGGGAAGCAGTGGAAGGCCTCGATTTCTGCTTCATGCCGACAGATGAGCAAGTGACGGAGATTCCCTCTAGTCTGGTCGTTGATTTTTTAAAGGATTACTATTCAGTCTTGCCGAATAAACCACAGCAATGGCTCGATATGGTAGATGCATTGGAACAAAAAGAGACAGTTGCATTGCGACCGTTATAAAAACGAAATAGACTGCCTAGGAAAGCCGTTGATAACGGACTTTCTACGGCAGTCAATTTTTATTATATAGGCACGAACGCCTCCCGCGTCCAAAGTGAGTCATCGCACGTCCAAAGCGAGTCACCGCGCGTCCAAAGCGAGTCGTCGCGCGTCCAAAACGAGTCGTCGCGCGTCCAAAGCGAGTCGTCGCGCGTCCAAAGTGAGTCGTCGCACGTCCAAAGCGAGTCATCGCGCGTCCAAAGTGAGGTGTCCCGCGTCCAAAGTGAGGTGTCCCGCGTCCAAAGCGAATCGTCGCGCGTCCAAAGCGAGGTGTCGTGCGTCCAAAGTGAGTCGTCGCGCGTCCAAAGCGAGTCATCCCGCGTCCAAAGTAAGGTGTCGCGCGTCCAAAGTGAGGTGTCCTGCGTCCAAAGCGAGTCGTCGCGCCCCCAAAGGATCGCTTACCAGATTTAACCCTTCATCATTACAAAACTCAAATGTCGTCCCGCTTTCTTATCTTGACGGTACGAGAAACCATCCGGACTAACATAGGTGCATGTCCGATCGATCGTAATCCGATTTTCTGGGACACCCGCGAGTTCCAATTGCTTCATCACTGTTTTCTGGTTGTCGATATGGTATTTATTCGTTGTTTCATTGAAATACATGAATTCATCCGCATAGCCGAGAGCCTTGAACTTTACATATACATCCTCGTCGACTTCGAACTTTTCTTGACTTAACGCCATCCCGATTTGCACATGGAAATCACCAGGCTTACATCCCTCAACATCTTTCAAATGCTCAAAGACCTTCAACGTGATTTCCTTGACGGTTCCTTGCCAGCCCGAATGAATGACGCCGATGAGATCGTTTGTTTCATTCCAAAAAATGACTGGAACACAATCGGCTGTGAAGCTGCAGAGCAACACATTCGGTTCAACGGTGTAAAGAGCATCAGTATTCGGAATCGCAGTCGCCCCTACTTCAGCGCCGCGTCCTTTGTCGGCAAGGGTCACCTTATGAAAATTCGCGCTATGTGTTTGGCTGGCGCTGACGAAACTCTCCAGCTCGCATTGCAGGGTGCCCGCCAATCGTTTTCGATTTACGAGGACGTTTTCGGGCTTCTCACATGCGTGAAACGCCATATTATTATGCTCGGGCAAACTTTCATCCCGCAATGTCGTCCCTGCAACGAATGTATCATTGTCAATATATATTTTTGTTTTCATATCATCACCTGTTCTTACTATACTCGATTACACTATGGACAACCATGACAACTGTTCCGTTTTCGATTAAGTTTTATTTTTTCAATGAAAACAATCAGTTATCTGTTGAATAGATGAAAGTATCTATCGAATCCGGAAAGTTATCTATTGAATAAGTAAACTTATCACCAAAACATGACTTTTCTACTGCGTGTATATGCTTTATCCACACTCCGTTTTAAATGACAGCAAACTAGTTATAGCCGCAGCATTTTCACTTCCCTACGATAGCCCGCAATGATTTTCGTAAAGAACACAATCCATACAAGGATACTAAGCGCTAAAAAGAAGCGTATGAAGCCTCTAAAGGACCATTCAAGAAAAGGATCATGCACTACCATAATGTTTACGTAGAGTGATTGAAAGCTGACGAGCAGGATGAAGGCTCCCATGCTTACATTCATGGCGAACGCCCTTCTTACATAGCGCACTTTTTCCTTCGGATCATAGCTGAATGCAGGGGCTTCTTCACCTTTCTCATACGGCATTGCCCAAATGGAATAATTGAGCCATGTAATATTTGATGTGAATTTTAGTTTCCACCCGATTTCTTGATGGAAAGAATAAAAGTCAGTATTCACTTTCGGCTCAAAATTCACTTCATAGCTGATGAGTTGAGCTTTCGTCTCCCGAAATGTAAAAACTGCTGCCGTGACGGATTCGAGTTCAAGTCCCTCTTTCGCCAATCTTTCGAGCCATTCCTTTGTTTGCAATGGCTGGTACATCCATCCGGGCCGCATTTTACGTACCTTGCGTCCATTGCTCATCTTTTCAATCTTCGCACCCATCTCTCTAACCTCAAATTTACGATAGGCTCGAAATATGAATATCGTAAGAGAAGCCAAAAACAAGAAAATAAGAAGGGGAATTAATATTGGCATTATGAGTAATTTCCCTGTCGACACGCTGCTGGCAATCCCCCAAATGAAAAAGAAAGGTAATTGGAGCGAAAGCCAAAGCGTTGTGAGCGTCAAAAAGACATATGCATGCAATCGAGTTCGTTTTAGGATAGCATCGCGCATTGGTCTGGAAGTGATATCCCGTGTTTCGTTCTTCAAAATCCTCCATTTTCCTGAGGTGGTTGCAACTTCCCACCCTGACGCGAGCAGCCCAGAAGTCATATCGCTTTTCTCATATTGCATGGCATATGTAGCTGCGGTACTCGGTCCTTCCTGGAATGAAAACACCCGTAACAACGGATTGATGCTAGTTAGATGATAGCCGTCCCTCGCCATTTGTGATAGCCATTGTTCGGTTTGGTCGATTCGATAACTCCAAAACAAACGAGTTCTTTTCATAAGAAGTCCCCCTCAAATCGCAATACATTTGCGTGCAATTCCTTTAGCCGTTCCATTTCAGCTTGCATGACTAGCTTTCCGCTAGCGGTTACTTCGTAAATTGTTTTCCGTTTTTCATCCGCAAAAACAGTTATCATTGAATCCTTTTGCATTTTAGTCAATGTGCCGTAAATGGTACCGGAACCAAGTCGAAGTCGGCCTTCCGTCAATTCCTCGACACGCTTAATAATCCCATATCCATGGCGAGGTTCAGTAAGAGATAGCAGTATGTAAAAGGCAGTTTCTGTCATGGGTACATATTTCTTTATTAACTTCTCCACGTAATTTCTCCAACTTTCACATCAATATGTCATGGCTCGACTATATCACGGTGCGACATATACATGCAACAGCTATTATTTCAATTTCGACAAAAGCGATCGCAGAATCATTTTCGAAGGCAATTTAAACGTATTTTTTATTTTCCATTAGAAATGAACTTTTTCACGGTATGATGACTCTTATAGGGGAGAGGTGAGGTCGTGAAGGTCGTTCGGTTAGTGAAGAAAGCAAAAAAGGGGAGCAAAGAGGCATTGCTTCAACTGATCATGGATCAGCGGGACGACTATTATCGTCTTGCCCTAACATATATGGGAAATGAAAATGATGCGATGGACGCGATGGAAGAGATGATTGTCAGTTTGTATATGAATATTCACCAGCTACAGAAGGATGTAGCGTTTTACAGCTGGAGCAAAACCATTCTTGTAAATAGCTGCAAGCAGATGCTGAAGAAGCGACAAAAAATTGTATTGTTGGATGAATGGGAACCTGAGGAGTCGGGTCATAATCCTTATTTCCAAAGTGAACAGCAAATGGAAATCCAAGAAATGCTCACGTTTGTGAATGAATATCAGAAAGAGGCAATCCAGTTGAAGTACTTTCACGATTTGGATTACGAGACGATTGCCGCACTGACGAATGTTTCGGTCGGAACGGTGAAGTCAAGAGTTTTTCAAGGATTGAAAAAAATAAGAGAAGCTTACAGGGGTGAATCCCATGAAAGATATTGAGAAACGATTGGTTGAGGAGCAGGAGCGTTTAAATAAAATAACCGCGCCAGTGGAATTGGAAGGGCGACTTAGGCAGGCGCTGGACACTGTCCCTCGTAAAAAGAAACGGAAGCCTATTTGGCCAATGGCTGTCATTGCACTCTTATTCTTATCTGTTGTCGGTTTTAACTATAATGGGTTTGCCTATTATGGAAAGAAAATAATGGGGTTCGATGAATTGATGAGTGGCACGCTTGCTAATTTAAATGAAGAAGGTCTGGGGCAGACAATAGGGGAGAGTGTTGTACTTGAGGACGGAACTGAGTTTACTGTAGACGGCATTATGACAGATGCGAATCAGTTGATTCTTTATTACACACTTTCGAATCTCGATGAAATTGAAGATATTCAGCTGCCAAGGATTACTGGTTTTTTAACAAATTCGCATAGGGGAAGCGGAACGTCCATCATCAATGAGAATGCTTCTGAAATAAAAGGAGAAATGTCTTTTGCTCCGGTTAGCCCATTTGCGAAAAAATTAACATTGGAATATGAAAAACGAGCAATGAACGGAAAATGGATGACAGGAAGTATTTCATTTCCTTATGATCCGAATAAAGCGATGCAAACCGAAATTAGACAAAAGATCAAGGAAACGGTGAAAGTCGACAAAGGAATAATCACATTCAAATCACTCACAGCTACACCTACAGTAACCATCATCAAAGGAACAATGGATGTGGAAAATTTTGATCGAATTCATCTTCCGTATGAAAAAGTGGAGTTGCATGCGAACGGAAAGGCTATTGATCTGTTAGGCAGCGGCAGTGGCAGCTCATTGCGCGGCTCTGAATTCGAATTGCGTTTTGATGCTTTGCCAAAGGACCTAGATACGTTAAAGTTGGTAGTTAAGGAATTTGTCGGCTATACGATCGTTGATGAGAAGATTCAGCTTAGCCAGATCAATGAACAACCTATCCTGCTCAAGGGTGAGGATATTTGGGTGAGGGATGTCTTGGAAACTGAAGATGGAGTCGAAATTACAATTGCTTCGGACGATGACGTCCTTTTTGACGGTGTAACAATTGAAGGCCAAGGAAGTTCATCCCCGCTTGTAACAACTGTGAGACAAGACTTTGAAAAACTTTATAACGGAAGGATTTTGAAGGTGCGCACATTGGTATTTTCATCGGAGACGCCACCGGAATATATGACAATTAAAGGAATGCATCATATGAAGCCGGTTGATTACGAGATTGAAATTCCTGTGAAGTAGGAAATGAATCGTCATAGATGGCGGTTATACAGCTCTCTGAAATCAGTCGGTTAATTTTCGACAGGTCGGGAAAACTGATTATAGATTGACGGAAAGGAGCGTTTTTCTATGAATCAGAAAAAGGAACCTCATGAAAGACTGACTGAAAGAAATAATGGCTTAAGCTCGACGCAAGAAGTGTTGTATGCAAAAGAGTTTAAAAGTGCCGACAAAGCTGCTAAAGAAGATGAGAATAAAAAACGTGAAAAAGAGCAATAATGAGATGGCCACGACTGATTGCATCCCCCCTGCAATCAGCCGTGGCTTTTTTTGTGCCGGGATTAGAAAAAAACAACTTGAATTATCGTCAAACTGAAAAACATTTTCTACAAAAAAATTAACTAACATTTACATATATAATCTCAATTTATTATCCGATATAATAAGAGCAGGCATATTGAATGCTGAGAGACTATAAAGGGAATGAGAAAAATAAAAATAAATTGGAAGAAGTTATTGGTTCTGTTTTCAACCGTCTTCCTAGTGATACAGGTCGCGGGCAGCTTCTTTTTCTATGAGCTGGCAGTGAAGCGCGGCCCGAAAGAGTACTTGCAGGGAAATGCCGATTTGGAAGTTGCGGATGAGACGATGGAGCTTTACTTGAACGGTGACTGGAAAAAGTGGGTCGCCGCTCAGAAGTTCGAAACACTCAATCTGACTTCGAGGGATGGCCTTAATTTAACGGGCTACTATTTACCTGCCTCCAAACCGACGAACAAGCTCGTCATTTTGACGCATGGCTATTTAGGTCATGCGAAGCAAATGGGGCTATTCGGACAGTATTATCATAATGATTTAGGTTATAACATCTTCATGCCGGATGCACGAGGACATGGAAAAAGCGAAGGTGATTATTATGGATTCGGCTGGCCAGATCGGTTTGATCTAATCGATTGGACGAATCTATTAGTGCAAAAGCTTGGTCCTAAGACGGAAATTGCATACCACGGTTTATCGATGGGAGCTGCGACAGTGTTAATGGCAAGCGGTGAAAAGGAGCTTCCGCGTCAAGTGAATGCCATTATTGCGGATAGTCCGTACCAATCCGTCTACCAATTGTTCACCTACCAAATGAACCGGATGTTCCATCTTCCGGCATTCCCTTTATTGGATAGCACGAGCGCATTGACGAAAGTCCGTGCCGGTTATTCATTCAGGGAGGCAAGCGCTTTGAAGCAAGTGAGAAAAGCGAGTGTGCCGATCTTTTATATCCATGGGATGAATGATACATTCGTGCCTACGGAAATGGCTGGAGAATTGGAACGCAACACTTCAAGTGATACAGATATATTCCTCGTTCCGAACGCGAACCACGGAGAGGCGTTTGCGCTTGCAGGTGAAACCTATAAAGTGAAGGTCGGTCATTTCCTTGACCATTATATGAAATGAAAAGCCGGTCCCCGTCATGGGAACCGGTTTTTCATTTACCAGTCGGCTTGTTAGCTTTTCTGATTTTCGCAGGGTCCGTGTCACTATATTGTGCAGTTTCTATACCGCCGGTGCGGGCAAGAACTTCCTTCACTTCATTGTAGCTTAGCCCCGAGTTTGCATTTTGTCGTTTGACTTCTTCGATATCAGTTCCGGCTTCAGTGAATTTTTTTGAAATCTTCATTGTCTCCACCTCCATTGCATTAGGATTCCTGACAAAGGGTTTTTTATTCTTTTGTCGAATTTTGTTATGACGTTGCTAATGTTTTCTTTGAATTCAGCAAGGGAAAACAAGAATGGAGGTGGTTGAAATGGATAAGACAATTTACATTGTTCGTCATTGCTCGGCAGAGGGACAGTCGCCGCATGCGGATTTGACGGCAGAAGGCATTGTGCAGGCCGAAAAGCTGGCGGGATTTTTTTCAGAGTTGGCAGTGGAACGGGTCATTTCAAGTCCGTTCGTTCGTGCCAGGAGGACAGCAGAAGCGATTGCTGACGAAAAAAAGATCCACATTGAAGAGGATAGCCGATTGGCGGAGCGGACGTTGAGTTCGCATGCATTTGAAGATTGGCTATTGAAATTGGAGGATACGTTCCTCGATGTCCATTTGAAATATGAAGGCGGAGAATCTTCCCACGAAGCGATGGAGCGTGTTTGTAATGTTGTGGAAGAACTGCCCGACGATTCAAGGGTTGTACTCGTGACACATGGAAATCTGATGACGCTTTTGTTGAGATGTTATGATGAGCAGATCGGTTTTCAAGAATGGCAGGCATTGACGAATCCGGACGTATATCGTGTCCGACTTACGAGTGATAGCGTACAAGTGGAACGGATGTGGAAGGAAGAAGCTTTGCAATGAGTGAATCCGTCGTTGAAAGAATTTTGGAATTATAGTATAATGAAATTCATCTGAAGAGGAAGGGAATGACGTGTGGACGATGTACAACTAATCTTGGAGTTCCGGAAAAAGAAAAGTTTTATTCTTACGGATAACAGGATTGGTCTGTCCATTTTAATGTCATTTCCTCAAACGGCGCACGCACGTCCCTATGTATAGGGGTTTTTTGAGGTTTTTTAAAATTGGATAATGTTTACCGATCCTTCCGTTATCATCCGGAGGGATTTTTTTATGCCCTCCACCAGGGGAGGAATCACTATGTTACTAGGAAATATTCATCATCTAACGTACTCGATTGGAGATACGGTCATTTTGGAACACGTTTCGGCGGAGCTTCGGGAAGGGGCTTGCATTGCGATTGTTGGTCCGAATGGAGCGGGGAAATCTACATTTATGTCATTGCTTGCGGGGGAATTAAAACCGACGTACGGCTCCATTGAATGGATCGGGAAGAAGCCAAGCATTACGTATTTCAAACAGGAGCAAGAAGATGAAGGCAACATTGACTGGGAACAGTCGGAAACATCTTTGTACCGCTCAAAATGGAATGTCCCGGAGCAAGCTGAATATGCATCTGCCAGTGGCGGAGAACGAATGAAGATGCGCTTGTCAGCTGCGCTCTCTTCGAAAAGTGCTGTTGTTTTACTGGATGAACCGACGAACCATCTTGATACGAAGAGTTTGGACGAATTAGTGAGGATCATTAATGACAAGAAAACGACATATTTAATTGTATCTCATGATCGGCATTTCATTGACCAGACGGCAGATTTTGTTTTTGAAATTGAACATGGAAAGCTGACGGTGTATACGGGGAATTACTCGGCGTATTGGAAGAAAAAAGAGATGAACCGAGCGATTCAAGAACAGCATTTCATTCAACAGCAACGGAAGATTGCAAAAGTGGAAGAGCAGATGGCACAGCTTGCGGATTGGTCCGAGAAAGCGCATCGGGAATCTACGAAAAAGGGCGGCGGTGCGATGGGTGCAAAAGAATATTGGCGAATGAAGGCGAAAAAGAGGGATGTTCAAATCCGTTCGAAGCGGACGCGGTTGGAGGCGGAGCTTGAGAAGGAAAGGATTGAGAAGCCGGAGGAAGAAGTGGCTGTCGAATTCGATGTGAAAGGGAAACGGAAAAAAGGACATCGTGTGATGGAATTGAAGGATGTGCAAAAGGCGTTTGGAAGCAATGATTTGTTCAAAGATGTGTCCTTCACCGTTCAAGCGGGTGAGCGGATTGCACTTGTCGGTATGAACGGAAGCGGGAAGTCGACGCTTTTCCGAATGATGATGGGGCAGGAGAATTTTGAAGGAGATCTATGGCTGACGAAGGGCATGTCGATCGGCTATATGAGCCAGGCTGTGCTCGATTTGCCGGATGATGTGACGATTGCAGACCATTTCCATGCAAATACATTCCAAGAGCAAGGGATGATCCGGACACAGTTGACGAATCTCGGTTTTGGCAAGAAGCATTGGCAGTTGCCGTTAGGGCAGTTGAGCCAAGGCGAAAAGGTAAAGGTGAAGCTCATGCAGTTCATACTCGAAGGGACGGATGTGCTGCTATTGGATGAGCCGACGAATCATTTGGATTTGCCATCGAGGGAACAGCTCGAAAAGACGTTGTCGACTTTTCCCGGAACGCTGCTCTTCGCCTCGCATGACCGTTACTTCACCGAGCGGATGGCGGATAGCTTGCTCGTATTTGAAAAAGGAAGCATCCGAAAATTACCGATGACACTGCAGGAATGGGAGGAGCAGAAGACCGCTCCGCCGAAGGAACCGTCCATCGATGATCGCTTGCGTCTAGAGACCGAATTGCAGGCTGTCTTAGGAAAATTAAGCATGCTGAAGCCCGGCGACAGGGAATACGCGAAATTGGATCAGAAATTTCAAGAGCTTAGCAGGAAATTGAGAGAGCTGAAATAATGCAAACCCGCTTCGGACACATGCCGGAGCGGGTTTTATTATAGGGTACTTTTAAAGATGTAGCGTTATCTATTGAATGTGGAGAGTTATCTATCGAGTTCACAAAGTTATCTATTGAATAAATGAATTTATCACCAAAAAGGGACTTTCCTCCCGAACCGAAAAATGCTTCGGAAGTGAAGATCGCATTGTTTCGCAACCCGGCAACAAGGGCATTGACAATAAAAAGCCGCGCAATGTTTAGGTGGTCTGTCAATGCAGCAAAATGAAAGTAGGAGGCGATCTGTATGCTATTTGAAATTAAATCAGTAAAGCATGAGCATGACCTAATTTCATTCACATGGAATGACGTCGGTGGATTTTACAATGTGTATAAAGATGGCGAGCATTTGTATGAAGGGTCCTATCCAGAATTTCAGGATGGTGACTTTAAACATGGCAAGCTATATCACTATATGATTGAGCGGGTTGAAAATAATCAAGTCGTCGATGTGATTGCAATGCAGACATCGGCTTTCGCGGAAGAGAAAAATGTCGAAAACCCGTTGCAATTGCTTGTAATGACGACGATCGTCGCGCGGACGCAAATTGCGCTGGCGTGGGAGGGAATAAAAGACGTCACGGAGTATGAAATTTACCGGGACGGAGAATTTGTCGCGGAAATTGACACGAATCGCTTTATCGACCGTGACATCGATGTGGATCAATCATACGTCTATACAATTCGATCAAAGCGTCCGTTGAAGAAATCCGAAGAACGAATGACATCCGTGAAATCTGCACTTTCCAACCTATTTGGCATGTTGAATCCCGCTACGTCTACGTCAGAATCAGCTGTTGAGTCGTTCACGACGGTTAAATCAATCGGCAAAATAAGTGAAATGCTGAAGCCGATCAATGAACGGGAGCGGGAAATTTCGAATGTTGACCGGTGGAAATTCCGCTATACGACGTTTCTAAAGGATGAGTGGATCCGCAATCCAAATCCGCTGTCGCCGAATCATTTTTTCAAAGGGGACGGTCGGGGGTTCGATCCAAACGGAGAAAACTTCCGAACACGTGTGGACATTGAGTTGGCCTATGATGAAAAAGGAGAACCGATGACCTTCACGAAAGAAGTCGGAATGACCGTCGCTTATAATCATTTGAAACACTTCAAGGAAAAAGCGAGGGCTTCCGCTGACGGCATAACGATGAAGAGAACTGACCACAAAAAAGGAGAAAGTGGTTTTCTGCTGGAGCATACTGTCGGCAATCCGTTGGCCACTGCGCCGAAAATTGACTATGAAGTAAATGCCGTCTTCAGGAGGCATGGCACATTCGACATGTCGGGCTATTTCGATCCGGCTCCCCATCACGAAATTTATTTGATGAGAGGGAGAGGAGAAGCATGGCAGCCTATTATTCAAGTCGAAAGCAGGGGGCTTGCGTTTATGTCGGAGGCGATTGCCTACCATTATTGGCGCTGCTCGAATTTTGAATGAAACATCGTTTTTGACAACATAATCTGGTTCTGTTATTATTATCTTGAATTCGAGATATAGTGGGCAACAGTTTATATTGCCTCTGCGATAAATTTGTGAACGGTTAAGGTCTTCATTCACATAATTCAAGATATTAGGGGGAAAAATTATGAAACATATTTTCAAGCAAGGTACTGACAAGTCTAAGCCGACCCTTCTTCTGCTTCATGGTACAGGTGGGACGGAACAGGATTTATTGCCGCTTGCGGGATTGATCGATCCGGACGCTTCTGTATTAAGTGTACGGGGGAATGTGCTGGAAAACGGAATGCCGCGGTTTTTCCGTCGCCTTGCGGAAGGTGTTTTCGACGAGGAGGACTTGATTTTCCGAACGGAAGAATTGCACACATTTCTAGACGAGGCAGCGGAAGAGCATGGGTTTGACAGATCGAACATTGTCGCTATCGGTTATTCGAACGGGGCCAATATCGCAGGAAGCCTGTTGTTCCATTACGCAAATTCGTTGAAAGGTGCCATTTTGCATCATCCGATGGTGCCAAGACGAGGAATCAGACTGCCTGATTTGGCGGGAATTCCGGTGTTCATCGCAGCAGGGAAGAATGATCCGCTTTGTTCAGCACAAGAGTCGTCGGACTTGCAGGAGTTGTTAGCTGGAGCTGGCGCTTTGACAGAAGTTCATTGGGAAATGAACGGACATTCGTTGACGCGTACAGAAGTGGAAGCGGCTGCGGAATGGTATCGTAAGAACTTTTAATGTGAAAAAAGCCGATCCTCTATGGGTCGGCTTTTTGGATTTATGCGTGATTTTCTCATATTATGCGGGTTTCTTAGTGTTTATGGACTTTTATGAGGAGTTATGCGTTTCTGTGGGGAGTTATGAGCTTTTGCTGGATTTTATGCGTTTTTGAGCCGATTTATGCGTGATTACAATGAAATATGCGTTTCTGAAAGCCGTTCCTCTTAAATGGAACGGCTTTTTGGTGGTCGCGGCCATATGAAATAGGAAACGGAGATGGCGAAATCGATTCCGAGGACAATCGCCCATACTTTCAACATGCCGGAGAGGGCTTCCGTTTTGGATGGATCATCGATCAGGTAAATCATCAGGAACAAGAAAGTGCCGCCAATGATGAATGCAAGCACATGCTGCAGCGAGCCTTTCATCGAGTGTTTTGCATAGGCGAGCCCATATTTCCGAACCGGTTTCGAGCCTTGCTTTTTGACATAATACAAAAATCTTTCGTCCGCCCAGCGGATCATGCTCTTTCCGAATGCGATTGAAACGCCAAGGTAGATGGCGGCGATCCCATGGACTTGCGTGGCGGTGGCGCCGTTGTAAAGATCGTTCGCCGTGACGATTAGCAATAGAAGATCAATGACTGGAGTTAAGGCGAGAAAAAATAGACCGAGACGTTTTTTATTAAAGATATACCGTGTGACAAGCCCAGCAGCAATGACAACCCAAAATCCGATTTCACAAGCAATGATGATCCAAGCAATAAAATTCATAGAAACACCTCTTTTTAAAATCCGTTAAATTAATTGTATCGTACCATAGAATGGAAAATTTGTATTTCTAACATATGTGGAGTAGAGGAGAGATTTGTCTGGAAAGAGAAAAAAGGTCTGCCAATCGGTTGTTTCCCGGTTGACAGACCGTGTTCATTGTTGAGATAGGCTCCATAACAAACTCATTCATTCGGCAGCTCAATCTTGAATTTCGTCCCTGCGCCTTTTTCACTCTCTACGGCAATTGTTCCACCGTGCAACGTGACCAATTGTTTTACGATTGATAATCCTAACCCGAACTCGCCATACGGATTCGTCGTCCGTGAGTCGATCGCTTTGTAGAAACGGCTCCAAATCTTCTCGATTTCACTTGGATCCATCCCAATACCTGTGTCCTCGATTTCAATGATTGTGCTCTCCTCCGACGTATAGCCCCGGAGCCAAATTGTACCGTTTTCTGTGAATTGGATGCTGTTCTTTGTAATGTTGATGAGCACTTGGGTGAGTCGATCATAATCGGCGAAGACAGTAGCTTTTTCATCGACCTCGACGATAATTGCATCTGCCCGCTCGGCGGCAGCTTCCTCCAATTGATCTTGAATGATACTGAGCAGCTCCATTAGTTGAATCTCCTGTTTCAAAAGAGTCACTTGGTTGGAGCGGATTTTTTCGTAATCGAGATTTTCATTCACGAGGCGGATGAGGCGCATCGTTTCGCTGCTTGCAAGCTGGAGGCCTCGCTCTTTTTCTGATTCTGAAATCATGTCATTTCGTAATCCTTCGATAATGCCGCGGATTGTTGTGAGCGGCGTCCGGAGTTCATGCGATACGTCCGCCATGAATTGCCTCCGGCGATTTTCTAGACTTTCGATTTCTTCTGCTGATTTTTCGAGCTTCTCGACCATCTTGTTGAAGTCCCCTGCAAGCTCTCCAATTTCATCAACACCCGCTGTCGGAATCCGTACGGAATAGTCGCCTTGAGCTACATTCGCCGTCGCTGAACGAAGCCGATTGATGCGTCTTCCGTGGAACGTCGATAGAAGGCCGCTCAATAGCAATGTAATTGCGAGGGCGATGAAGGTCGTATAGATTAAATAGCTGTTCATTTGCGAAATGACTTCCCGAGATCCTTTGATCGGGGAGGTTAATAACACACCGCCGACGAACTGGTTTCGGTGGAAATAGGGGAGAAGGACGAAAGTGACTGCCTGTTCGAAACGTTTGTATTCTTGTTTCACAGTAATCGTTTTTCCGTTTTGTAATTCACGCCATTCTTCCTCATTCAATTCGATCAAAGGCGTTTTCAGACCTGTTGAATAAATGATGGCTGACTTTTCGTCGAATAAAGAGTATTGGATATCTCGGCCTTCCAATACATATCCGTATGATTTTAAAATGGACCGTGAATTCCTTTGATCCTGCTCGATATCGGTCAATATCGATTGCCCGTATGAAGCGAGTTCCTCGGTTTTATTGTCATAGACGAATTGCTCGACGAAGTGTGAAAACAGCAGGCTAAGGATTAGAAAGGCGATGATGATGACACTGATATGACTTGCCAGTTGCTGATGGAAATATTTGATTTTCATTCTGCATCACCGGTCGTTTCGTCAAATCGATAGCCGACACCCCATACTGTATGGAAAAATGGTTGATCTGCTTTCGAGACCTTCGATCGTAGTCGTTTAATATGCACGTCTACCGTCCGGTCATCGCCGTAAAAATCGTAGCCCCACACTCGATCCAACAGCTGTTCACGCGAAAACACCTGCTTTGGATGTTGGATGAAAAATTGGAGCAAGTCGAATTCCTTCGGCGTCAAGTTCGGTACAGGCTTGCCGTCCAATAGGACTTCGCGAGTCGCTATGTTGATCGTGAAATGATTCGTCTTAAGCGTATCACTATCGAAGTCGTCATCTTTTTTAACGGCATAACGCCGTGTAACAGCTCTTATACGTGCCATGAGCGCAAGTGGGCTGAACGGCTTCGTCACATAATCATCCGCGCCCATTTCGAGCCCAAGAACTTGGTCGGATTCACTATCTTTCGCTGTCAGCATGATGATCGGCACAGCAATCTCAGCTTGCCGCAATTTCCGGCAAATCGTCACACCATCCATCCCGGGCAGCATCCAGTCGATGATCAGGCAATCCCAACTTCCCGACATTGCCCGCTCAAACCCTTGAAGACCGTCTTTTACGAATTCGCCGTGAATCCCTTCTTTTTCAAAAAACAGTTCAATCATGGAAGATACGCTTTCATTGTCTTCGATTACGAGGATTTTCATTTGCTGTCCTCCTAAGTACAAGTTTCTCTATCTCTAATTATAACGGAATGCAAAAGAAAAACCCGCTTAGCAATCTAAACGGGCTCGATAATTATTCGTCTACTTTAATTGTTTTTAGTTCAATAGATGCGCCATACGGGTGGATGATCACACCTTTAACATTCGGCTTTTGCAAGTATGCTTTTCCTTCAAAGTATAATGGACCTAATGTGCCGTCATCAACGAGCATCAATTTTTCGGCATCTATCAACATTTGAAGGCGTTTGTCTTCATCTGCCTCGACAAGGGCACTGTCGATCAACTTCTTATACTCTTCGTTATAGTAGTTCCCGCGAAGGCCACGTAGCGGTTCACCGATCCACAGGCTTAAAATATCCATCGCATCATTATAATCCGCGCCCCAGCGAGAGATTCCCATTTGGAATTCGTTCGCTCGCATTGCATCCAAGCGGCCGCTGTACGGTTTCGTATCAATTTGCACATCGATGCCTAGATTCTTTTTGAATTCACTTTGCAGGAAAATTGCTGTGTCTTTAGCGATCGTATCGTCAGCAGTTAGTATCTTAAGCGGTGGCAATTCACCAACTTCGGCGATTCCTTTTTCCAAGTATTCTTTCGCTTTTTCAACATCCATTTTGATATGGTCTCCGCTCAACTCACGGAATGTCTTATCGCCGTTACCGTGTACGCCAGCAGCGACTAAACCATAGGCAGGTGCAGATCCGTTATTCAATACTGTTTTTGTCAATGTCTCCGCGTCATATGCGAGTTGGAAAGCTTTACGGATATTGACATTATCGAATGGCTTCTCGAGGAAGTTGAACTGCAAGTACCAAGAAATGAATTCAGTTTCAGTGCCGAATTCCGGGCTGTCCTTGTAGGAATCAACATCGGATGACGCCAAGTATACCCGGTCCAATTCTCCAGCTTCATACAAGTTCAATGCGGTGCTTTGTTCTTTAATAACTTTCATCGTTACTTTATCGACGTCTACATTGTCGAAATCCCAATACTCTTTGTTCTTCACTAATGTAACGCCTTGAGCTTGATTGTATTCAGTCAATACGTATGGCCCGTTATAAAGAATTGCATCCGCTGTCAGCGCGAATTTATCTTCTCCAACTTCGTTGATGAATTTCTCATTTAAAGGGAAGTATGTGACAAAAGCCGTCAACCCGAGGAAGAACGGTGTCGGTGCTTTCAAAGTTACGACAAGTGTTTTCTCGTCGGGCGTTTCAATCGCAACTGCAGATGCGTCAGCTTCGCCATCGACAAACTCCTGTCCCCCTACAATATAATCGGACAAGATATTTGCGTAGCCGCCCGCTGTATCAGGGTGCATTGCTCGCAGCCATGAATATTTGAAGTCTTCCGAAGTGACAGGATCGCCATTGCTCCATTTGATGCCATCACGTAAATGGAATGTATACGTCAATTTATCGTCGGAGACGTCTACGCTTTCCGCCATAGCGGGCTGGGGTTCGTTGTTTTCATCCAAACGGTAAAGCCCCTCCATCACGTTGTTTAGCACGGAAAATGATATGCCATCCGTCGTCAATACTTGGTTCAAGTCAGGGATATCATTCGCAAGGCTCAAGTTGACGACTTTTTCCTTTTTGTCATTCGTCTCGCCAGTCTTTTCACCGTCGTTGTCTTTCGAGTCGGTGAAGCCGCAGCCGCTTAAAATGACTGCCATGACCAAAGAGAGTACGAGTAAAAAATTGAATTTTGTTTTCATTGGAATCCTCCTATTCTACTTATGTCTTACGAAAGTACTTCTTCCTCTTGAGAATGCGGTAGAGCCTTCCTGCCTGGACGATGGTCGAGGAAGTTCTTATATGCAAACCCTTTCACTTCATCCTCGCTATACTTTTTCAACAGCTCATTAATCAGATTTGGTTGCATTGAGGCATCTTCAAGACCGATGATTTTTTCAGAGATGCCGTCGAAATCCGATCCTAACCCAATTTGGCTGACTCCTCCAAGGGAGCAGAAGTGATCGATATGAGCGATGAGGTCTGATATGGATGCATCTCCTTTTTCGATTACAAAAGGTGGGTTGTATACGACGTGGATCAGCCCATTCTTTTTGAATAAATGCATCGCCTGCTCATCTGTCAAGTTCCGTCGATGATTGCAGATCGTTTTCGAGTTGGAATGACTCGCTATCGGATAATGAGCTAAATCCATAACATCCCAAAAAGCCTTTTCACTTAGATGGGAAACATCTGAAAGAATCAGATTTTCATTGCAAAATTCGATAATTTCTTTTCCGAAAGACGTTAAGCCCGCCCCGCGTTCTTCTCCGACACCGTCAGCAGCTAAATTCGCATTATTCCACGTCAACCCAATCGAAAGGACGCCTAATTCACGGAGGATCGACAGTTTTTGCATGTCATTCCCGATGCAGTCGACTCCTTCAAGCGTAAGGAAAGCTCCGATTTGCCCTGCTTGTAATTGATCAAAATCATCCCAAGTTTTTAATGCTTTCATATTCGGATTTTTGCCAATCACTTCGGTGTAAAAATAATGGATTTGATCGAGTGCAGCTTGGAATTTATAGTCCGACTTCATGGATGGTGATATGAAAATGGCGAACGTCTGTATTCGAACGCCGCCTTGCTTCAGTTTGTCGTAAGTGACATCGAACTCATTGGAATCTTTGAATGAAATTTTTCCTTCCGCCTTATGCAGTCTATATAAGACGTCACAATGCAAATCAATGATATTCAATTGCTCCCATCCTCTCTAGACAAGCATTCATGTAAGCCTTGAATAAGCGTACGGAGAACTGGTCGGCATTTTCCATCAAAGCCTCGGGATGCCATTGCACACCGACGACGAAATGGTGATCTGGGCTTTCAATTGCCTCTACAATGCCGTCACTTGCTTTACCCGAAACGATAAGCGGAGAGGGGATATCCTTCAACGCTTGATGATGAAACGAATTCACCATGATTTTTTCTGAAGCCGCGATGGACTCTAGCAATGTGCCTTTTTCAAGGTGAACCGCATGTGATTGGTGATCCCTTTTCGCTTTTTGGTCATGCTGTAATAAAGCACTTACGCTTTGTGAGTGAATGTCCTGGTATAGTGTTCCGCCAAAAGCTACATTCAGAACTTGGTGTCCTCTGCATATACCGAGGATTGGTTTATCCAAAGAGAGCATATGCCTTACAAGCTCCAATTCAGCCGTATCTCTTTCAGGAGTAACGTTTCCAAGCTGTGGAAGAGGCTCTTCATTGAAGAGTTGAGGATTCATATCACCTCCGCCTGAGATAAGCAATCCATCTAGCAGCTTAGTAATCTGTTGTGCATCTTTTTCCACCCCTGTTGGTATGACAACGGGTATGCCTCCACCAGTGATGACCGCCTGGATGTACGTGTTTTGAATCGAGTGAGTAGACGAATCTATGTTGGAAGTAATGCCAATGACTGGTTTCAATTCTCAATCCCCCTTTTTTATTTGTGAGTAGAACATAACTTCACCACCCATCAGAATAGTCTGACGAATAAGTTGTTATAACCTTATCAAACCTGAAAGAACCTTTCAAGATGTTTTTAAACTATTTTATTTATTTTATTTAATTCAAATAGATCGTTATGCAGAAAGTTAAAATTAATTAAATAAAGTGGTTGAAATAAGTTGTTTTAAGCTTTATACTTGTTTGAAAATAAAGTGAATTGGAGTGTTATAAAATGTCTGAGCTGCTTGTCGCAGTAGAGCGAGGTCGATTGGTAGAAAGTATACATAGAGGCGACATCGCAATTGTCGATTCGAAGGGAGAGGTGATTTCTTCCGTTGGCGATATCGAAAAAGTCATTTTTGCGCGTTCTTCTATGAAGCCACTGCAAACGATTCCGATTATCGAGACGGGTGCAGCCGATCGTTATCATTTCGACGATGGAGATTTGGCATTGGCATGTGCTTCCCATAATGGCGAAAAGCAGCACACTGAACGAGCTGCATCGATTATAAGCCGATTAGGTTTGGAAGTGGGTCATTTGAAATGTGGCATGCATCCTCCAAGGCGGCAGGAGGCGTATGAAGAACTTATAAGAAGTGGGGGAAATGTTACGCCGATCCACAATAACTGCTCTGGAAAACATAGCGGAATGCTTGCGACTGCGAAACATATGAATGAAAGTGTGGACGACTATTACAAAATCGACCATCCTGTACAACAGCGAATCCTTATGGTCATTAGTGAGTTGACGGATGTGCCGATGGAAGATATCCAAATCGGCATAGACGGTTGCGGTGTTCCCGTCCATGGGATTCCGTTACGGAATTTGGCGCTTGGGTTTGCACGAATGGCTGATCCGAGCGAACTGGAAGAATCGCGACAGCAATCCATCCGCCGGGTGACAACAGCTATGATGAATGCACCGGAAATGGTCGGTGGCACATCCCGTTTCTGTACAGATTTCATGAAGCATTTGAGTGGAAAAATGTTCGGCAAAGTTGGTGCAGAAGGGGTTTATTGTGTTGGGGTGCCAAAAGCGGGGATCGGGATAGCCGTAAAAATAGAGGATGGCAATGCACGCGCCACTTCCGCTGTCATCATGGAAATCCTTAGCCAGATGGATTTGCTCGATGAACAGGAAGCGAATGCTCTTGAATCATATCATTATCCTCCTCTATTGAATGCAAGGAAAGAGTTGGTAGGTATGTTGAAGCCTATGTTCAGCATTTATAAGACTGTGAGATAAATATGAAACTCGCGCGAAGGGGTGAAAGGGATGAAGAAATTCTTATTCGTCAGGGTCATCAATATCATCTTGACACTTGTTGTCATTGCGACCGCTACGTTTTTTCTGATGAAATTATTGCCGGGTTCGCCTTTTGATGAAGAAAGGCTGGCCGCACTGACGGAAGAGGCGAGGACTGAGTTCTATGCCAAGTACGGACTCGACAAACCTATAATCATGCAATATGGAATCTATATGGGGAACTTGGTGAAGGGCGATTTGGGAACGTCCTTTTATTTTAAAGGGCAAAAGGTTGAATCGCTCATCAAAGATAGGATCGGACCTTCCGCATTGCTAGGCTTGCAAGCGGTGATCTTAGGGATGTCAATCGGTCTCATTCTCGGAATGGTTGCCGCATTCAGGCATAATACCGCGTGGGATTACTTCACGATGTTCATTGCCGTCATTGGTGTTTCGATACCGAACTTTGTTTTTGCGGCATTGCTGCAATATTATATCGGGTTGAAATGGGGGATTCTTCCCGTCGCTTTCTGGGAGAGCTACAGCAGCTCGGTGCTGCCGACAATCGCTTTAGCGATGATGGTTATCGCCCTTATTGCACGATTCACGCGAAATGAAATGCTTGAAGTGTTGCAGCAAGATTATATATTGACTGCAAAATCAAAAGGGCTTTCAAAATGGAGTGTCGTTTTTAACCATACGCTCAGAAATTCACTTATCCCGATCATTACTATTTTAGGGCCAATTACGGTCAGCTTGCTTACAGGCTCTCTCGTTATTGAAAATATTTTCGGCATACCGGGAATCGGAAGCTTGTTTGTTGACTCGATCAAAGTGAATGACTATACGACAATCATGGGGTTGACGTTGTTTTACAGCGCGTTTTACATTTTGACGATTTTGGTCGTCGATTTATTATATGGGATCATTGATCCGCGAATACGTTTGACAGAGTCGAAGGGGTGAGGATGATGGCAAACAATAGCGTAAAAGAATATGAAGCCCGGCCGGTTGAATTGGTTGAAATGGATTTCGAGGAAAATTCCTTTGAAGTCGTCGGCTATCAAAAAGATGCACAGGAAGTCATCACTCGACCGCAAATGAGTATGTTCAAGGAAAGTTGGATACGCCTTAAGAAAAATAAAGGCGCGATGCTAAGCTTGGTCATTTTATCTATTATCATTGTCATGGCGATTATTGGGCCGCATCTTAACGAGTACTCCTACGAGCAGACCGATTACGATAAAGTGTTCCAGAAGCCGAGCAGCGAGCATTGGCTCGGAACGGACCGTTTCGGCCGAGACCAATGGACGCGGATTTGGGAAGGGACAAGAATATCTTTATACATCGCATTTTTAGCGGCTACTCTCGACTTGATCATCGGAGTTATGTATGGAGCTATTTCCGCTCTATTAGGCGGGCGAGTCGATAACGTCATGCAACGGATCATTGAAGTGTTAGTTGGCATTCCGAATCTTATTTTAATCATCTTGCTTATTATGCTTATGAAACCGGGGATTGTCACAATTACAATTGCGATGGTCATTACGGGATGGGTAAATATGGCGAGGCTTGTAAGATCACAAGTGTTCAAACTGAAAACCCAGGAATTTATCCTCGCCTCAAGGGCGTTAGGAGCATCGAACGGCAGGCTCATTAAAGAGCATTTCATTCCGAATACAGTCGGTTTGATTATTGTCAATATGATGTTTACGATTCCTGCAGCGATTTTCACAGAAGCATTTTTAAGTTTCATCGGGCTTGGGCTACAAGAGCCGCTCGCTTCTCTTGGTGTTTTAATAAACGACGGATTCCAAGCAATGAGAAACCATTTCTACCTCTTATTGTTCCCGGCATTGGTCATTGTTGGACTAATGGTCTGCTTCAACTTGTTGGCGGACGGTTTAAGGGATGCGCTCGATCCGAAAATGAAAAAATGATGTGTTGGTTGTACTGGATATATTGAACAAGGGGGGGATTTCGATGAAGCCATTACTGGAAGTGAAAGACTTACATGTATCATTTCATACCCAGGCGGGGGTCGTTAAAGCCGTCCGGGGTGTCAATTTTACGATAAATGAAGGAGAAACTTTGGCGATTGTAGGGGAATCGGGTTCAGGCAAATCGGTCACGTCCAAAGCGATCATGAAGTTGCTGCCGGATAAAATCGCTACATATGATGACGGACAGGTTCTATTCGATGGTCAAAACTTGCTTGAAGTACCTGAGAAGAGAATGGAAGTTGTCCGCGGTTCGGAAATCGCCATGGTGTTCCAAGACCCGATGACGGCACTGAATCCTACGATGACCATTGGAAAACAAGTCGCAGAAAGTGTCATTAAGCATCAAGGGTTATCGAAAAAAGAGGCGCAGATACGAGCAATTGAAATTTTGGAGCTGGTCGGCATACCGGAGCCGGCAACGCGCATACATCAGTATCCCCATCAGTTTTCGGGCGGAATGAGACAGCGTGTCGTCATCGCGATTGCTATTGCGTGTAATCCGAGGCTCCTCATTGCAGACGAACCAACAACAGCCTTGGACGTAACAATTCAAGCGCAGATATTGGATTTATTAAAAGACATTCAAAAGCGAATGGGCACGGCAATCATCCTCATCACCCATGACTTGGGCGTTGTTGCAAATATGGCGGATAAAGTCGCAGTCATGTATGCAGGCAAAATCGTTGAAGAGGGGACGGTCAATGAAGTCTTTTATGAATCCCAGCACCCTTATACATGGGGGCTATTGAAATCGATTCCCGATTTGGATGCGGATGAGGAGCTCTACTCCATCCCTGGTTCGCCTCCCGATTTATTGCACCCGCCAGTAGGGGATGCATTTGCTGCGCGAAACGAATTTGCCTTGGCGATCGATTATAAAACCCAGCCGCCGATGTTCAAAGTATCGGACAGCCATTATGCAGCTACTTGGATGCTGCATCCGAAGGCTCCTGATCTATCGACGGTCATTCAAGTGAAAGAAAGGGAAAGAGTTGCAGTAGCAAAAAAGAGGAAAAGTAAAATAGGGGATGCGTCCCCAATCATCCAAGTGAAGGATCTACAGAAGCATTTCCATCTTTCCGGCAACAAACAATTGCGCGCTGTTGATGGCGTTTCTTTCGATATAAAGAAAGGGGAGACGCTCGGCTTGGTCGGCGAGTCGGGATGCGGGAAATCGACAACCGGAAGAACAATCATCCGTTTATATGAACCTACAGGCGGAGAAGTGTACTTTGACGGCGAGCCTATTCATGGCCAGTTGAAAAAGGGACAGGAAAATCGAATGAAGCAAAAGATACAAATGATTTTCCAAGACCCATATGCTTCTCTTGATCCGCGGAAAAAAGTGCTCGATTCTGTTGCGGAAGGCATCGATATCCATCGATTGGCGGCTAGTCCAAAAGACAGAAAAGATATTGTGCAAAACCTTCTTGAAATCGTAGGATTGAATAAGGAATTTATGAATCGCTACCCGCATGAGTTTTCGGGAGGTCAAAGGCAAAGGGTTGGAATTGCCCGTGCGTTGGCGGTAAACCCGGAAGTGATCATTGCGGATGAGCCGATCTCTGCGCTAGATGTATCGATCCAAGCTCAAGTCGTGAATTTGCTGAAGGATTTGCAGTATGAGAAAGAACTGACGTATTTATTTATCGCGCATGATATTTCTATGGTGAAGTATATAAGTGATCGTATTGGTGTTATGTATTTAGGGAGTCTTGTCGAGCTTGCTCCTACAAAAGCGATCAGTGAAAATCCTCTTCATCCTTACACGCAAGCTTTAATGTCTGCAGTTCCGGTTCCGGATCCTATGGAAGAACGGGGCAGGGAACGCATCGTGCTAACGGGGGATCTTCCGAACCCGATGAATCCACCGACTGGATGCCGTTTCCGGACACGCTGTCCGTTTGCAATGGAAAAATGCAAGGAGACACCCATTTGGAAAGAGGCTGAGAAGGACCATTGGGTTGCCTGTCATCTCATCGATTGAATGAAGCGATTCTGCTAGCGAAACAGTCTATATACCTAGTCATTATGGTATGATAGAAACTGAATTAGTGGATGGATAAGGGAAGATGAGGAGAAAGAATGAAAACCAAAATTCATATCATCTCGATACAAGAAGGCTATTTAACGATAATTTACGAGCAACTAGAGCTTATATTTGGTGATAAGGCGATTATTTCGAAATTGGTTGTCAAGGATTTGGATGGAGACAGCATCTCCAAGGAGGATATTGTTGTTTTATCCAGATCGATTCTGACGGGAGTCATCCGCCCCTTCATTCCGAAAGAATGCAAGACGATCATCGGCCATCGGGAAGTGAATATCGCGAACACAAAGCGATTGATTGATTTGCCTGCGGGACAAAAATTATTAGTTGTAAACGATACACTTGAGAACGCCCAGGAAACTTTGGATTCCTTAAAAAATATTTTCTTTACCCATATGTACTATTTGGATGATGAAAACAATCCCGATCAAGCAATTCCTTCGGATATCGATTACATTGTCACTCCAGGAGAGATGGAATTCGTCCCAAGCAGATATTCAAATGTCATCGATATTGGCGATCGGTTGTTATCGTATGGCACGATATGGGCAATTGCTGAGGCGTTGGAAGCAGGGTTCACTCACGAGCAAATGGTGAATCGTTATGTAAAATCCCAAGTTTCACTTGCCGATCCTAATGCCGTCGAGTATGAGTCGGAAAAGGACTCCTATGCAGAAGGTGCAAACCTATCGCAAAGTGAGATACAGTCCATTAACAAGAAAATTGAAGAGCATGGCTTTCTGAAGGAAAGCATAAAAATATTAACCATTTATGCTGAAGGGAAAGCTCAGCTAAAAACATTTGGACGGGTAAAGCTGAAAAAGCTTCTTGAGGAACATGATGTTTATTTATCCGAACAGCAAATCCGCTTGCGTTTGGAAGTGTTGCAAGAGCTAGGGCTTTTGAACGCCCGCCAAGGAAGAAGCGGAACAACAATCACGAATTTAGGGGAAAGCTATTTGCAGGCAGAAAATTTGATTCAATCATAAATAAACACCTCCGCCACAACTGAAAATGGCAGAGGTGTTTATATTTTTTATTCTACTGATGAATTGCTTGTCAACGTCAATTCGACTGTCCGTTTTTGCGAGCCTGTGTAGACGGTGAAAGTCGCTTTGTCTCCAATGGAAAGCTCGGAATAAAGGAATTTACGCAGTTCCATTGAATTGTTAATGGCGGTTCCGTTAATTGCAGTAATGACGTCCTGCTCTTTTAAACCGGCCTTGCCTGCGGAGGATGTCGGGTCAACGCTTGCGACCATTACGCCGCCTTTCACTTCTTGCGGCAGGTTCTGCACATACATATATGGCACGTCAGCAAGATCTGCGAGGCCGATGCCGATATAAGGGCGTTCGATTTTGCCGTTTTTCGTAATTTGTTCAAGCAATGGAACGACTTCATTGCTCGGGATTGCGAAGCCAAGGCCTTCTACGCCGTTTTCCGCGATTTTCAGACTGTTGATGCCGATCAGTTTGCCGTCAGTCGTCAATAGGGCGCCGCCGCTGTTGCCGGGATTGATCGCTGCGTCAGTTTGGATGACGTTCATTTCCCAGCTGCCCGCGGTCGTATTCACGTCGATGGAACGTGAAGGCGCACTAATGATACCTTGTGTGACTGTGCCGGAGAAATCTAGACTGAGCGGATTTCCGATTGCGACGACCGGGTCGCCTGCACGCAATTTATCGGAATCACCAAATTCAAGAGCAGTATCGACTTGTTTGCTGCTGATTTTCAAGACTGCCAAATCGGTCAATGCGTCGCTTCCGATCAGTTCAGCAGTTTCCTTTTCTCCGCCTTGCAATGTCACTTCGATTTTACCAGCACCTTCGATGACGTGGTTATTCGTCACGATATAGGCGCTTTCTCCGTCAATTTTATAAATGACGCCAGATCCTGTTCCATACTCCGAAAGCTCCGAGTTGCCGGCGAATCGGTTGCCGTTAGATTTGAAATTCGATACACCGACAATCCCTTTTGATGCATGCTCCACCATATCGGATAGCGTTGCAGGGGAATCCGCCGACGTTTGAACGATATTCGGACTTGAGGAAGAATTCCCCGTCACAGCAGACGCCGTCTCTTCCTTATATGTTTTTGTCTGTAAAATATCAGTATTTGCCACGACTCCCAACGTAAGCGCTGAGCCGAGAATGCCCGCCCCGACTGTCGAAACGAAACGTTTGCCAAATGAACTTGCCATAATAAAAACTCCTCTCTTGTACTCGTTGTTTTCATTGTAAAAGGAAAGTATGAACAAATTATTACGGAGGAATGAACAAATGGTAAACGATGGACGACTATAAGACCTTAGTAGACGGTGATAAACTATCTAACTTGCAATAGTTTGTATAGTCAGATAGAATGAATTCACAGACTCTTCATTCTTAATAACCGCATCAAATGTAAGCGTATTCAATAGGAATGGCACAACAGACTCGCGCATATGGTGGCTTTGTGTGCAATTTTTGCACTTACTATAGCAATCTATAAAGAATAGGGAGGAATGGAACATGGTACAAGCTGTTGAGAATCACGTTTATGCATTTCCGAACACAGAAGGGGCAAAGGTGAATTTCAAGGAACGCTATGATAATTTTATCGGCGGAAAATGGGTTGCCCCGGTGAATGGTCAGTACTTCGACAACCCGACTCCAGTCACAGGCAAAGTGTTTACACAAGTGGCGCGTTCGACTGCTGAAGACATTGAGCTAGCGCTGGATGCGGCACATGCTGCAAAAGATGCTTGGGGTAAAACATCCGTCACGGAACGGGCGAATATCCTGTTGAAGATCGCTGATCGAATGGAAGCAAATCTTGAAATGCTTGCCGTTGCGGAAACGTGGGAAAACGGAAAAGCAGTTCGTGAAACATTGAATGCCGATCTGCCGCTCGCGATCGACCATTTCAGATATTTCGCTTCGGCAATCCGTGCGCAAGAAGGCGGAGTCAGCCAAATCGATGATAATACAGTGGCGTACCATTTCCACGAGCCGATCGGGGTCGTAGGCCAGATCATCCCTTGGAACTTCCCGCTGTTAATGGCGGTTTGGAAGCTTGCTCCTGCGCTCGCTGCAGGGAACTGTGTAGTGCTGAAACCAGCAGAACAAACACCGTCATCCATTTTAGTATTAATGGAATTGATTGAGGATTTATTGCCTGCTGGAGTCGTTAATGTCGTTAATGGTTTCGGATTGGAAGCGGGCAAACCGCTTGCGTCAAACCCTCGGATCGGAAAAATCGCATTCACGGGTGAAACGACGACGGGCCGCCTCATCATGCAATATGCATCACAAAACTTGATTCCTATGACGCTTGAGCTTGGCGGGAAATCGCCAAATATCTTCTTCGAGGATGTTATGGCGGAAGACGATTCATTCCTTGATAAAGCGATCGAAGGCTTCGTCATGTTTGCGCTGAACCAAGGGGAAGTGTGCACATGCCCTTCACGTGCATTAATCCAGGAGTCCATTTACGACAAGTTCATTGAGCGTGCGATTGAGCGCGTCAAGGCGATCAAGACTGGTAACCCGCTCGATCCGACAGTCATGATGGGTGCACAAGCTTCGACAGAGCAACTGGAAAAAATCCTTTCATACCTCGATATCGGTAAACAGGAAGGTGCCGAGTGCCTCGTCGGTGGCGAGCAGAATAAACTAAGCGGCGAATTGGCGGACGGATATTATGTCAAACCGACCGTCTTCAAAGGGAATAATAAAATGCGCATCTTCCAAGAGGAGATCTTCGGACCAGTCTTGTCTGTCACGACGTTCAAGACGAAAGAAGAAGCTTTGGAAATTGCGAACGATACATTATACGGTTTAGGGGCAGGCGTTTGGACTCGTGATATGAATACGGCGTATCGCTTCGGACGGGGCATTGAAGCAGGACGCGTCTGGACGAACTGCTACCATGCATATCCTGCGCATGCCGCTTTCGGAGGCTACAAAGCGTCTGGAATCGGACGAGAAAACCATCTGCAAATGCTTGCTCATTACCAACAGACAAAAAATATGCTCGTGAGCTATAGCGAAGAAAAACAAGGATTCTTTTAAGAAACACTTGATTGTTGAGTGAAAAGGAGGAATGCCGATGCCAGAACGCGTTCTTGCAACGGACGCTGCTTTGGAATTGATTGAACTATTAAAGGGTAAGCATGGCCCATTGATGTTTCACCAATCGGGAGGGTGTTGCGACGGCTCTTCTCCGATGTGCTATCCGGAAGGCGATCTGATCATCGGTGATCAGGACGTCCTTCTTGGGCATATCGGCGGCACGCCTTTCTACATGCATAAAAACCAATTTGAATATTGGAAGCATACACAGCTGATCATTGACGTCGTGGATGGAAGGGGAGGCATGTTCTCCTTGGAGGGAGTGGAAGGGAAGCGATTCCTCACACGGTCCCGCGCTTTCACGACGGAGGAGAATGAAAGGCTCAAACAAGCTCCTAAAGCATAAGAAAAAGGTTCCGGGCACCCGGAACCTTTTTCTTATTATTTAATCGTTAAGCTTAACAAGTTCGTCAATAGACTCGCAGCAAATGCGCGCGTCGCTGGTTCAGTTGGATGGAAAGCCCCCTCCTCCAACGAGATGACGCCAAGTCCGCTCATTATTGCAATTGCTTGGACCGTTTCTGCATCATAGTCTCCCATATCAGCAGGTGGTGTGAATGTATTGGAATCAGGGATATCGCCCCCAAGCTCATTCTCTGCTACGCGCCATACCATTAGTGCTAACTGTGCACGTGTTACATTTTCAGTCGGCTTGAATTGACCGTCCTCCCCTTTGACGAGGCCACTCGCAAAGGCAGTTTGAATATCAGTCTGCGTTTCTGCTGCATAATCGCTAATATCATCGAATGGAGAGGCGACATCAGCTGCTGGCAACTGCAATGCACGTACGAAGATTGAAGCCGCTTGCGCCCGCGTCAATGCATTTTCAGGTTTGAAAGATCCATCCGCATAGCCGTTGAAAATTCCAAGTGAAGCAGCTTGCTCAATTGCATCCTCAGCCCAATGACCTTTAATGTCGTTGAATAACGCGACTGCAGCTTCTGTCGTCACTGTTAAGGAAGGTGACTCCTCGCTGCTCGTGCCGTTTTCATCTACTGCCACGATGGAAAACGTATACGATTGATCTTCTTCCAATTCTTCAACCGTGAATGAATTCACATCGCTTTCAACGGATCCGATCTTTTCATCCCCGAGATAAATATCATATGTCGCAATCTGCCCCTCAGATAGTGCAGGCTTCCATGCGAGTGTGATGGCATCTGTTGAAACTTCTTCAGCTACGAAAGCATCAACCGGAATCCAAGGATAATCAGCTTGTACTTTATTCCAGAATTGTTCCGCTACTATTTGATACCCTTCAGGACTCAAGTGGATATTTTGTGGATTTGGCAAGTTCACCTTGAAATCTTTTGCGACAGCATCAGCAGTTTGAATCCAATCAACATTCGGCAATTGTGCTGCCGTCTCAATTGCTGTATTCACACCCGCCAACAACTGCGCGAGCAAAGGTTGAATCTCTGCCGGCAAATGTGGATAAGGATTGTAATAGCCCATCACATAAACTTGCGCGTCAGGATTGAGCTTATGGATTTCTGTAATGATCTTCATCAAGTTCATACCGACTTGCTTAATCTCCATTTGGAGTGCCTGCTCGTCATATGTGACAGCAAACGTCTTCGGGTCAATCTTCACATGCGCAAGGACATCATTTGCACCCGCACTGATCGTAATCAAACCTGCATCAGCAATCGCGTCATGAAGCTTGACGGAATTGCCATCAGCATCTTCCCGCATCGCATTTTCTTCGATATCTTTCAGCACATCCTTTGTTGTATAGCCAGGCACAGCAAAGGATTTATTGAATGAATCCAATAGCCCTGTTTCTTCCATAGTGCCTGCAAGGTAATCGGCATAGCCGTCACCCATTTCCCCAAGATGATCCATTCCCGCAGCAAGTGAATCCCCTAAAGCAAGATAACTCGCGGAAGCGACCCAAGTTGGAGCGGCAATTTCAGTTGTACTCTCATTAACCGTTGTGTTAGCGCTTACAATTTGAAGAGGTGCAATCCCTGCATAAAGCAAGAGCGCCAATACAGCAAACAACTTACATATAAACTTTTTTCCCATATTTCCTCCCTTTGGAACTGTTTTTCTACATTTTACCTGACAATTATGAAATATTCAACATAGTAAGTAAGACCTTGTTGGACAAACATCTTGCTACTCCCAAATGTATGTCTGCTTCAAAAAATTTATATGCAAAACAAAAAAGGAGCCTCTCATAAAAGGAGAAGCACCGGAATATTGTTAAATAAATCGTTTCCTTTCCTCGGGGGAAGGGAGCATGCATGCACCTTCGTTTTTGCCGAACCAGCGATAACGGTTGCGCGCAAAATAATCGTAAAAGCCGTCACGGATTTTACGTGGGACGAGTATAAATAGAAACAAGAGGTGCCATAAGCCATCTAGCTTTTTAGCAATATGAAGGGCTGCGGAAGATTTCGTGTACGCCTTTCCGTTTTCGATCAAAACAATGCTATCGACATCATCCGGAATGTTATATTGCTTCACATACTTTTCACCGGTTTCACTTTGTAATGAAGAAAAAAGGAAGTGGGCGGCAGGATCCCGTTTTATAATGAACTGTACGCTTGAATTGCAAAAATTGCATTCTCCATCGAATAACACAATCCGTTTCATCATCGTGTCTCCTTCCAACTTGCTTCTTATTATTATATCCTGTTCGAATGAAACAAAACACAATCTGTGATTCTTTTATTTATACAGAAAATTTGGTATAATAATAGTAGTAAAAGAGGATGCTGCGATTTTTCTTACGTCTTCATTTCCCGTCACATTTGCCTAAGGTAACATGAGAAGGAGAGTGATTTGAATGGAACGCGTATTCATTGATCCGTACGAAATGGAATTAAGACGGGACCCTGATTTCATCGCATCATTGGAGATGATTGATGAAGGTTCACCTGTCCATTATCCGCAGTACACGAAGAATTTGAAAGAAGCTGCGGGCTTTAATCCGGATGAATTGCCGCAAGCCTATCAATAACAAAATTGGACTGCCGATCTCTTTGAGAAAGGCGGTTTTTTTATTTCCTATCTTTTCATGGTCGCTCGCCCGTATGTCCCGTCCATTTTCACATGTAATAGAACGAGGGGGTGAGTGAAGATGATGATGCACCATGGGCACTGTGGAGGACATTGTGGAGGTCGATGCGGAGGGCATTGTAGAGGAAACCAAACGATGCCAATGAGCCAATTGCAACCAATCGTTTGCCCGACACAATGCCGTTTCAATGACCAATTTTTCCCGGTTGAGCAACCATTTATTCATCCGATTGTCAACGTCAATAGGCAGCATCCTGTTATCACGCCGCGGCACTATTTTACCGAGACAACGGAAAATGTAATTGGCGCGCCGGTATTCCCTGGACAAGGGCCTGGTTTCGGTAGAAGGGGCAGAGGCTTCTTCGGCTTCGGGAGAAGACCATTTTAAAAGTAATACCGCTGTCTCCGGCGTCGAGCAAATCGACAATGGGACAGCTTTTTTGTTTTTTTGATCAAAAAAGTCGCCCCGCATAGGAGGCGACCCCAATCTTCAATCTACATTAAAATACCGTGCATCCGGATGCGCAAACACGATGGCCGACACCGATGCCTCTGGCTCCATCATGAATTCCTCGGTCAAATGGACGCCGATGTCTTCCGGTTTCAGCAAACCGAACAGTTTCGACTGGTCCTCGAGGTTTGGACAAGCCGGATAGCCGAACGAGAAGCGCTGGCCTTGATACTTGGCCGCGAACCGGTCGCGCATCGTGAAGTCGATGGCGTCCGGGAAGCCCCATTGGTCGCGGATTTCCTGATGAACCCGCTCAGCGAAACCTTCCGCGAGTTCAAGCGCAGTTGCTTGGAACGCGTGGCTCTCAAGGAATTTCCCTTCGGCTTTCAGCTTATTCGCATAGTCCCGCACGCCGTGACCCGCTGTCACTTGCATAAATGCGACATAGTCCATTTCCCCGCTGTCCACCGTCTTCAAATAGTCGGCAAGGCAGAGGAACGGCTCCTTGCTTTGACGAGGGAACGTGAAACGTTCGATTTCCGTCTTCCCGTCTTCCGGATCATAAATGATGACGTTGTCTCCATCCGCCTGCGCAGGGAAGAACTGGTACATGCCGGAAGCGGATAACTGTCCCGATTCTAAGAATCCAGTGACCATTTCATGAAGCTGCACCGCTCGCTCTTCTCCATTTGCAAGCATCTTATCGACATTGCCGCGCAAGCCTAAATGATGCCCGATCAACGTTCGCATATTAACGTACGGATATAAATGCGAAACGGAATAATCTCTTAGAACACGTCTACGAAGATCCGATGGTACGAATACAGGTGCATCCTCCCGTACTGTCTTCACAGGCCTTGGCAATACTGCAACCGCAGTATCCCGTGTCGCTCGGATCGCCTCCGACTCAAGCCGCTTTTCCTGCTTCTCAACAAGTTCATTCAACAAAGCCTCTTTATCGCCGCCTTGCAATCGGTTCGCCAGTTCAAGCCCTTGCATCGCATCCTTTGCATAAATGACTGGTCCATCATATTCCGCGGCAATCTTCGTTTCCGTAAATCTACGGGTCAACGCAGCTCCTCCAACCATGACAGGCGTATCAATACCTGCTGCCTTAAAATCCTGAGCGGTTATCACCATTTGCTGCGCCGATTTCACAAGTAATCCGGACAACCCGATAATATCCGGCTTTTCTTTCCGGATGACATCGATGAGCGTCGCCGGCGTCACTTTAATGCCGATATCGATGACGCGATACCCGTTATTGCTCAAAATGATATCGACGAGGTTTTTCCCGATGTCGTGGACGTCGCCTTTTACGGTCGCCAAAATGATTTTCCCTTTGCCGGAATCATCCTCTTTCTTCTCCATGAACTGTTCGAGGAATGAAACGGAAGCCTTCATCACTTCTGCGCTTTGCAAAACTTCCGCAACGATCAGCTGGTTATCGTTGAATAGGCGGCCGACTTCGGACATCCCTTCCATCAAAGGTCCGTTAATGACATCGAGCGGCGTATCATACATCTTAAGCGCAGCCTCTAAATCGGGGATCAACCCTTCCTTCGTTCCTTCAACGACATAATACGCAAGCCGCTCAGGTACCGTCTTTGGAATATCGTCTTCGGTTTTCTCCTTTTTCTTATCCCGGTAGAAATCAGTGAAATCTGCTAGCGTCTGATCTGTCGTATGGAATAGAAGATCGTTCGCAAGGTTTATTTCGTTCTCGGGAATCGATGCGTAACGTTCCAACTTCTCTGTATTGACAATCGCGTAATCGAGTCCCGCCTGGGTGCAATGATACAAATACACCGCGTTCAGCACTTCCCGGCCGACAGGGGGAAGTCCGAAAGAGACGTTGCTTACACCTAGCGTCGTCAACGACCGCGGCATTTTCTCTTTGATCAGCCGGATGCCTTCGATTGTTTCAACTGCCGACCCGATGTATTGCGCATCACCTGTTCCGACAGGGAACACGAGCGGATCGAAAATGATATCTTCAGGAGCGAGTCCCCATTTGTTCACAAGCAAGTCATAGGAGCGTTCGGCGATTTCTAGTTTCCGTTCCCGCGTCACCGCCATCCCGACTTCGTCGATTGTCCCGACGACGACGGCAGCGCCAAATTTTTTCACGAGAGGAAGCACCGCGTCGAACCGTTCTTCGCCATCCTCCAAGTTGATGGAGTTGATGATTGCTTTCCCTTGGGAGAATTTCAACGCCTCTTCAATCACTTTTTCATCAGTCGAATCGATAACGAGAGGCACCTTCACCTTTTTAACGACTTCCTGCATGAAATTCTTCATATCCTCAAGTTCATCTCGGTCCGGGTTTGCAAGACAAATGTCGAGGACATGGGCACCGCCGCGCACTTGAGCACGTGCAATCTCGGAAGCTTCTTCGAACTTCTCTTCAACGATCAACCGTTTGAATTTCCTCGACCCGATGACGTTCGTCCGCTCACCGATTAACAAGGGGCGCATCGATGGGTCGTACAATAAAGGTTCGATACCCGAAACGGCATGATCATGCCCGTTCTCCGGCTTTTGTCGTGGAGCGAGTCCGTCCACCGCCTCGCGGATTGCACGAATATGGTCAGGCGTCGTTCCACAACATCCGCCAACCATGTTTAGCCATCCTTTATCCGCAAATCCTCTTAGCTTTTGCGATAACGATTCAGGCGATTCATGGTAATGGCCTTCTTCATCCGGCAGCCCGGCGTTCGGATAACAAGTGACAAAGCTCGTTGCAAGATCTGAAAGCGAGCGCAGATGATCTGTCATGAATTCCGGACCTGTCGCACAGTTCAACCCTACTGAAAGCGGCTTAATATGCTCGATGGAAATATAAAACGCTTCGATGCTTTGACCGGCCAATGTCGTTCCCATCGGCTCGATCGTCCCGGAGATCATAACGGGCAACTCAATGCCTGTTTCGTCGAATGCCCGCTTGATTCCGATCGTTCCGGCTTTTACATTGAGCATATCTTGGCTCGTTTCCATCAATAGAAGATCAGCGCCGCCTTCAATCAACGCCTTCGCCTGAACGTAGAAGTCCTCGGAAAGCTTATCGAATGTAATCCCTCCGGTGACGGACAGAGTCTTCGTAGTCGGACCGATAGCACCGGCGACGAAACGCGGCCGCTCAGGTGTCGAGTAATCGGCTGCGCACTGTTTCGCGATTTCCACAGCCTTTTTGTTGATTTCAGAAGCGCGGTGACCGAGGCTGAATTCGTCCAGTACGAGGGGAGTGCCCCCAAATGTATTTGTACAGATGATATCTGCACCCGCCTCTAAATAGGCGCGGTGGATTTTATCAAGAATATCAGGGCGGAGGATGTTCAAGTATTCATTGCAGCCTTCGTATTCTTCGCCGCCGAAATCGTCCGCGGAAAGGTCTTCCGCTTGCAGCATCGTGCCCATCGCACCGTCTATGATGAGAATTCTGTTTTTCAGTTGTTGTTCGATTGGATGTTTAGGCATGGACGATATTCCTCTCCTTCTCCGCATCAAGCTGCTTTATATGATTGATCAGTTCCAATGACATGTCATAGCGGAGGAATGGCGTAATAATGTAGATGCCGTTGAATAGCTCGGCGGCAGTGTCGATCAGTTCCTTCGCGATATTGATGCCTTCCTGAGTCGCTTTTTCACGGTCATCCCCGCAAGCGGCCATCCTTTCGAGCACCTCTTCGGATAGCTTAATGCCAGGCACTTCATGGTGCAGGAATTCCGCATTCCTTATATTCGTAAGCGGCATGATGCCGATGAAAATCGGTGTATCCAAATGCTTCGTCGCTTCGTAAATGTCGACGATTTTCTCTTTTGTATAGACGGGCTGGGTAATGAAATAATCGGCCCCACATTCAATTTTCTTTTCAAGCCGCTGAACGGCACGGTCTAGAACACGGACATTCGGATTAAATGCAGCGGCGACCGAGAATTTCGCTTTTTTGCGAAGCGGCTTGCCTGTGAAGGAAATTCCTTCGTTCAATTGTTTAATAAGCTGCAACAGCTCCATGCTTGATACATCATAGACGCTTGTAGCGCCTGGGAAGTCGCCAACCTTCGTCGGGTCGCCAGTAACAGCAAGGATGTCATGGATTCCTAGTGCATCAAGCCCCATCAAATGAGATTGCAAACCGATCAAGTTATGGTCGCGACACGTCAAGTGGACAAGCGGCCGTACGTGATGCTCATGCTTCAAAATTGAGCCCATCGCCATGTTGCTAATGCGAGGGGAGGCAAGGGAATTGTCCGCCATTGTGACGGCATCTACACCGGCTGCATATAATTTATTCGCTCCTTCGAAGTACTGCTCGGTTTCCAAATGGCGAGGGGTGTCGAGCTCTACGATGACCGTTCGCTCTGTCTTCGCTTTTATGTGAAGCGGTTCGTGTTTTGCAGGCTCCGCTTCCCGGATGACGATTGGCTTTTGTGGCGTGACGGTCTTTTCCGTTATCGGCGGCAATCCCGCCAATTGCTTTTTCGCAGCTGCAATATGTTTCGGCGTAGTTCCGCAGCATCCGCCGATGAGACGTACACCCTCTTCACGAAGAAACGTTGCTGCACGACCGAAATAGTCTGCTTCAGACGCGTAGACGATCCGGCCTTCCTCGACGTCGAGCAAGCTTGCATTCGGGGCTGCTGATAAGAATGCCCGCTCTGGAATTGTCACTTTTTCAAAAGCTTGAATCGTATGGTACGGGCCTAGCCGGCAATTAACGCCGACAATATCTGCACCTATTGATTCCAATTGGTGAAGGGCATCATTCAGATTCATCCCATTTTGCAAGATGCCGGGCTCATCCATTGCCACTTGTGCAATGAGTGGAATATCCGTCAGCTTTCGCAATTCAGTGACGACGGCCGATAGCTCTTCAAAATCATAATATGTTTCCAACAACAGTCCGTCGGGATCGCCGGAAAGCAAAACATCTGCCTGTTCGCGCATCATCGTCAACACTTCGGCGATAGAAGCGTCGCTTTTCCGGATGCCGCGCAGTCCTCCGATTGTCCCGAGCACATATTGATTGCCAGGAGTTGCTGCACGCTTTGCAATCTGAATCGCTGCCTCGTTGAATTCCTTCACTCGGTGCTCTAAACCGTAGCGGGCGAGCTTAAGGGAATTGGCGCCATATGTATTCGTCTGAATCACATCCGCCCCCGCGTCGATATACTCTCGATGGATCTTCTCAATGATTTCCGGCTTTTCAACGTTCAATTCCTCATAACTAAAGTCAATGCCATATGAATAAAGCAGCGTCCCCATTGCGCCATCTGCCACTAGTACATAATCTTTCAACCGATCAAGCAATCTCATCAGAATCATCCTCTCTTCAACTCTGCATATTCTTATACAAAAAATTTCGACAGCAATGAAAAATAAAAAAGCCTTCGCTAAAAAAGAAGGCTTTACAAGTGAAATCTCGCTCCTTCTCATCTGTCAGGCCGAAATGAACCCGCTGGAATTAGCACCTGACCGAAAACGGCTGGTTGCTGAAGCTTCGACGGGCCAGTCCCTCAGCTTCTCTTGATAAGAATTTGATATGCAGTTGTTTGAATAATTTAAAACATCATATCGTTAAATGTCTGCTACGTCAATAGGTGAATTGTGATAGAATAGGCGTATGAACAAAAAGTAGAAGGTGAATTCGTTGAGGATCTTCAAATTTTCCATTCCGATTGCACTCCTTGTCGCTGGAATTTCATGGTGGATGCTCCATAAGGATCATCAAGAAGTGCCGGGGATGTCAAGAGTGTGGATTACGGTAGGTGCAGCTATCTTAAGCGGCTTGATTGCCCATTTTTTATTTCCGAAAAGTGAAGACAAGAAGCGTTAATACAGAAATCGATAGCGACTCATGCTGTCGGTTTTTTTATTTATTTGATTTAGGTTAACTTAATTGAAAATGAAGTTGACACATTTTGAGTTAACTTATATTCTATAGTAGATAACTCAAATTACGAGGTGGATTATGACAACAGCTTCAGTGAAAACGAAAAGCGGGATGAGTGCGCTCAGTCTCGTCTACTGTGGGATGTTTGCGGCATTGATGATGATCGGGGCAAATATTACTACGTTCGTCCCATTTCTAGTAATTGGTGGGGTGCCGATCACTTTACAAACATTTTTCGCCGTGTTGGCGGGACTTCTGCTCGGTAGCCGGCTTGGGGCAACTGCGATGACGGTCTATATGATCGTCGGCTTGGCGGGGGCGCCTATTTTTTCAAAATTCCAAGGCGGGTTCGGCTTCATTCTAGTACCGACCTTTGGCTTCGTCGTCTCGTTCATATTCGTTGCGTATATTGCGGGGAAAATTGTTGAGAGGAACGGAAGTTTGCAGAGCTATGTCATTGCCGCTTTGGTTGGTATGAGTGTGAATTATCTGTTCGGAACGAATTGGATGTATGCCGCTTATAAACTTTGGGCTGCGGCGCCTGACGCCTTCACCTATAAGGTGGCTTGGATCTGGATGGTACCGCCGTTGCCGAAAGACATACTTCTGGCGATTTTAGCTGGGATTTTCGGCCACCGGATGTATAAGGTGTTGAAAGTGAGGCGTACGCGTTGACGAACTATGAGGAGTTGGCAGACCGTGTTCTTGCAGGTGATGTCTTATCAAACGTAGAAGCACGTACAATTCTGGATAGCCCGGACGATGAGCTGCTTCCATTGCTGCATGCGTCCTATAAAATTCGAAAGCGTTATTTCGGGAATAAAGTGAAACTCAACATGATCATTAACACCAAATCCGGCTTATGCCCGGAAAACTGTGGATATTGTGCACAGTCGATCGTATCAAAAGCACCAATTGAAAAATACGCAATGATGAAGCAGGAAGAAATTGTGGCGGGTGCAGAACGGGCGGTGTCCTTGAATGCGGGTACGTATTGTATCGTTGCAAGCGGGAGGGGACCGGTCAACCGGGAGCTTGAAATCGTCATTGATTCCGTCAAGGAAATTAAGGCGAAGCATAGCAATATGACTGTATGCGCTTGTTTGGGCATCTTGAAACCTGAACAGGCAAAACGTTTGAAAGAAGCTGGCGTCGATAGGTATAACCACAACATCAATACATCTGCCGCGCATCATAAAAGCATAACGACGTCTCACACGTATGACGACCGTGTGAATACGGTGGAACTGGCGAAGGAAGCAGGGATCTCGCCTTGTTCAGGCGTGATTATCGGCATGCGGGAGACGAAGGAAGACGTTATCGCGATGGCGCGCAGCTTGCATGCGATGGATGCCGATTCGATTCCTGTGAACTTCTTACATGCGGTGGATGGGACGCCCCTCGAAGGAACGAATGAGCTGACGCCGCGCTATTGCTTAAAAGTGCTTTGCTTGTTCCGCTTTATGAATCCGACTAAGGAAATCAGGATTTCGGGTGGACGTGAAGTGAATTTGCGCTCACTTCAGCCATTCGGCCTCTATCCTGCAAATTCAATATTTGTTGGAGACTATTTGACGACGGCCGGTCAGGAAAGTGACCGGGACCGGCAAATGCTCGAGGACCTTGGATTTGAAATCGACATGGCGCCGTTGGTGAAACAACCGGTTACGAATTGATTATATTAGTAAAGGGCGATCCTTCAAGTTGATGAGTCTCAACTTGGTGGGTTGCCCTTTTTCATTGATGGCGGCTGCCATAAAGAAAAGTCCTCTTGCTGCATGAAATACTCCTTCACCGAAATCGAACCGTCAAAAGGTATTGCTTCAATCGTTTCGAGCATGTCGTCAAACTGAGCTTCTGTTACTGTGGAAATGTTTCTGTTCGTTATTCGTGCAGGAAGTTGATGTTCCTTAATCGTTTTAACCCATTCTTCCAGCGATGGCTCACTGATGATGACCGTCTCGGAATATTTCATATTCCCATTTTCCTCTCGATATCGATAAAGAAGACGTGCTCCGATATAATCGTTTTTCCTTCCTTTGAACCCGGGATTCGTCCATAGGCCGATAAGCAGATCGGTTATTTGGTCGTAGCGGAAAGTGATGGATTTCGTTTCGCCGGTCCACTCATTGGCGAAATAAAGTGTGTAGCCATCTCGTTCCTCCACCTTTGTGAACGTTGTCGGCCCTTTTTGCCGGGGCAGCTTTAGAAGTTGAATGCATATCCATCCGATGAATAGGGAAATGCCGCCGAGCAGGGCTGCCAGTAGCCACTCTCCATCCAAAAATGTATCTACGGCCAAGTATAATAGAACGATGCCAAACGCTCCGAAGCCGATAAGGGCTAGATAATAATAAACTTTTTTAGCTGCTGACATTTTGCCTGGCAGCTTATCGGTGCTAAAAACATTCGTCTGCATAATAACTCAACTCCTTTCTCTCATATCTTGTACGGAAGTTCGGGGCGGTAGGATTCAAAAACTTGGTCAAAAAGATGAATCGTTTCGCTGCTTCATCCGTATAGTTAGGGGAGATTAATTTTTAATAGAAAAGAGTGTTCACATGATAAATTTACTGCTATTTTCAATTGTCGTCGGTATCGTTTCCGCGATGGTGATCGTGCCGTTCACGTCGGTTTCTAAAGAAGGGAAGCCAGCCTTTAATCGAATTGGTGCATTGTCAGCAACCGTAGTGCTCATGGCGGTTCTCACATTCGCCCTTTATTACGTCACGAATCTGGATAGGAATTGGACGTCGTTGTGGGCGTTATTCCTTGTCGTAACTGTAGCGGGAGTCGTGCTTGCAACTGGGAAGGAACGAAGCGCCAAAATTGTCCTGTTATTGGCTGCGTTAGCGGGAAGTGCGTTCATCCTTAGTGCGCCGCTATTCAATGCAAATCAAAAATATAAAGCGGTCGAAATGGATCAACAAGTGGAAATTAAGGCGTTTGATGAAACGAAGACGCCTGCAAGTGTACCACCAAAATTTGCTCGAAATAAAATGAAGAAAGCATTCGGCCAAGTGCCGAATACGAGTTATTATGAGCTTGGCAACTTGCAGATTCAAAAAGTGGATGGAAAGTTTGTCTATATCGCGCCTGTCGAGTTTTCGGGATTCTTCAAATGGATGAATGGGAAGACGACACCTGGCTACTTCACGATGAGCGCGACCGATTCGGCAGACAATCCGAAGTTCGTGAAAACAGAAATGGCTTATACACCTTCATCGTACTTCCACAAACAAGTGGAGCGACATATGCGGATGGCGGTGCCGGATCTCATCTTTTATGGTGATGTGCAGCTTGAAATTGATGATGATGGAAAACCACATTATATACGTTCCTATGGGGAATTCATTACAGCGAGAAACGGTTTTGATGTCCAAGGGGTCGTCATGGTAGATCCGGGTACGGGTGAAGTGAGCCAATATCCGCTTTCGAACGTCCCTGAATTTATCGATGGGGCGGTTTCACCCGAAGCGGTCAGCTTGCAAAACAGCTACTTCGGAAAATACGTCCACGGATTCTGGAATTCAGTCGTCGGGAAGAAGGATGTGAAGCTGCCTTCAGATGAAGGGACGGAGTCGAATGTCAGTCCGGTGTTCGATGAAAATGGCCATATGTATTATTTCACTGATTTCACAAGCCCGAAAGAAGGCGTCGACTCGATGCTTGGCTATGCATTGACGGATGGCCGCACGGGCGAAGCGACTTACTATACCGGTAATCTGGAAGAGTCGTATATGGACTCGCAAGGTACGCTTCAAATTATCGAAAAGAAATTTATCGAGAAGAAATGGACCGGAGAAATGCCGGTGCTCTATAACTTTTACGGGGAAGCGAGCTGGTTGACGCCGGTTCTTGACTCAAACGGCTTCCTGCAAAATTACTTCATCGTTTCGGCAGCAAACCCAGAAATCTCCGTATACGCCAATTCACCGAATGAAGCATTGAGGCTTTACAAAACAGCCTTGCAACGGGGCGGAAGCACAGTCGACGGCAACTCGAACGCCGAGGAAGGAAAAGCGTCTGTCAACGTCGTTAGGGTCTATAAGGAACGCGCTGGCGACGCCACAATTGTGTCGATCCTTGCCGACGACGGACAGAACTATATCGTTTCCACAGAATCTGTTCCATTGGCAATCTACATTCAGGAAGGAGACCACCTTGCCATCACCTATTACGAAACGGGCGAGCTCTTCCTGCCGGTTAAGGAACTAAAAAACGCTACGATTGAATAAAAAAGGCAGCTTCCGAAATATCGGAGGCTGCCTTTATACGTTTATGAGCGATTACGCCGAATTATGAGCCGTTCGTAGCGTTTATGCGCGTCTACTTCGGGTTATGGACTTTTACAACGTTTTATGGACATTTCTAGCGATTTATGAACTTTTACGACGGATTATGAGCTTTTCTGGCAATTTATTATTGGGAAAGGGTGTAAGGAGTTTGTTCAAAAGGGCAGACTGCACCTATGCGAAAATAACAGCCGTTTGCCTCAACTGTTACGGACCACCCTTTCGAACAGAACCCACGAAGAGGAAGAAGAGGTCAGACAAAATCCTCAACTACCTTATTACCCTATTTTTTAAACCTTAAACATTAACAGCTGACAAATTTACTAGCTGTTAATTGAAGCGAAAGGCGGCGACTCCTGCGAAAGCCGTTACGAAGAACGGCTTTTTCGAGTAAAAGCGTAGCATTACGAGCAGGGACGCCCGCGTCCGCCTGAAGCGAAAATCAACTTTTTCTGTTAATTTGCATATAAATTGCACGCAAGATGTATTTTCATGTACAATTAAGTCAAAGATAGTCAAAGTCAATGGCTTAGCACCGAGAGAAAAGAGGTGACATCATGCGAAACATTTCTGACATTATTGAAGGGTATTTAAAGGCGATTATCGAAAAAGAAGATAGCGGGACTGTGGAAATCAAACGGAGTGAAGTCGCGGAAAAATTTCAATGCGTACCTTCGCAAATCAATTATGTCATCAACACCCGCTTCACCGTCGAACGCGGATACGCAGTCGAATCAAAGCGCGGAGGCGGTGGATACATCCGGATTTATCGCGTCCAGACGAATTCGCATAAGGAATTACTTGAACATATTTTAGAAGGAATACAACATGGCGCGACATATGCAATGGCTGAAGGAATCATCTACAGGCTGTTGAACGAAGAAGTCATTTCGGAGAGGGAGTCTAGGCTCATTTTAGCTGCGGTGGACCGGACGACGCTCTACTACCCACTACCGGAGCGCGATCTTATCCGGGCGCGGATTTTGCAGGCGATGCTAACGACCCTGATCTATAAACAGCTTGAATAGAGAATTCGACGAATACGAGGTGCAAAATATGCTATGCGATAATTGCAAAGAACGACCGGCTTCTGTGATCTTCACCCAGGAAGGCATGGGCGGGTCTACGGAACGTCATCTATGTGAGAAATGTGCGTTCCAAACACAAATGTTTCATTTTGACCCGAATCAGGAACCGTTGTCGATCCAACAATTCCTTTCCCACTGGTTTGGTGGAAGTGAATCAATGCAGCCTTTTCAGCAGTCAAGGGAAAGTACGCCGGAAGGACCAACATGCCCCGACTGCCAATTAACGTTCAGGAAATTCCTCGATATCGGCAAATTCGGTTGTCCAACGTGTTATGACTCGTTCAGGGAGTATTTGCCACGAGTTTTCAGCAAGCTCCATAACGGGCATACGACGCACGTCGGAAAAATACCGGTCTCCTTCAATGAACGATTTGCTTTGAAAAAGAAAGTCGAGGAAATCAGGCTGAAAATGCAGGAAGCGATCGAGGAGGAACGGTTTGAGGATGCCGCCGCATTGAGGGATGAAGCGAATGCACTGAAAGAGCGTTTAGCGGAATGCGGCAATGGAGGTGGAGACAGCGATGTCGATTAATAAATTCATGAAAGGTGCTGTCACTGGATGGATGACGTCGCATGGAGAGCATGCGGATATCGTCATGTCGACAAGGATCCGCTTAGCCCGGAATTTAAGAGGATATCGATTCCCGATTGCGTTCACAATTGAAGAGGCACAGAAAGTAGACTCGCAAGTTTCGGCCGCCTTGCTTACTTCCGACGAAAAAGGGTATGCCTATATGAAGATGTCGGAACTTCCGGCGACAGAAAGACAAGTGCTCGTTGAAAAGCATTTGGTCAGCCCGCAATTGACAGACCCGAAGCGCCATGGAGCGGTCGTACTGTCGGAAGACGAGACGTTGAGCATCATGTTGAACGAAGAGGATCATATCCGCATTCAATGCATCTATCCGGGATTCCAGCTTGAAAATGCCTATGAGCATGCAGACTCTGTCGATAACTATTTGGAAGATAAACTTCCGTATGCTTTCGATGAAGATTTCGGCTACTTGACGAGCTGTCCGTCAAATACGGGCACAGGAATGCGGGCATCGGTCATGATGCACTTGCCTGCTTTGACGATTACAAAGCAAATTGAGCGTATCATTCCGGCCATATCAAGGCTCGGCATGATTGTCAGAGGCAGCTACGGAGAGGGAAGCGAAGCGCCGGGCAATATTTATCAGGTTTCGAATCAGACGACTTTGGGCAAACCGGAGAAAGAGATTCTTTCCGATTTGAAAAATGTAGCGCTCAGGCTTATCGCCCACGAGAGGCGTTCGCGTGAACTTCTTCTTTCCAAATCGCGTATTGCACTAGAAAACAAGCTTTTCCGCTCGCTTGGCATCATCTCGTATGCGAGATTGCTGCCTTCCGGGGAAGCGGCGCGCTGTCTATCAGACGTTCGTCTAGGCATTGATTTGGGAATTATCGAAGATGTCGACATGTCCATATTGAATGAATTAATGATTTTCATGCAACCTGGATTCCTTCAGCAATATGCAGGGTCGGAATTGACCGCGGAAGAAAGGGATATATTTAGAGCTAATCTATTCCGTGAACGTTTGCGGTCGGAGCAACAAAGGGAAGAAAATAATAAAGAAAACTGAGCAATACTTTTGCAACGGACTTTTCTTTTTATTATACTTACGTCAAAGATAGTCAAAGTCAATTTATTGGAATTGGATTGCTACCTGATCTATTGGAATAGAGTAAGAGGAATTCCTATTCTTCATTTTCAATAGTGGGATAGGATAGACGTTATCTATAGAAGGAGTGGAAGAATATGATGTTCAATCGTTTTACACAGCGGGCTCAAAAAGTCCTGCAGCTTGCACAAGAAGAAGCGATCAGACTGAAACATGAATCCATCGGCACTGAGCATATCTTATTGGGTCTCATACGGGAAGGCGGCGGCATCGCTGCGAAAGCATTGGAAGCGATCGACGTCAGTTTCGAAACGATTGAAAAAGGCGTGGAGAGCCTTGTCGGTTCCGGTTCGAAGGAAGTCGGGCCGATTGTCCATTACACGCCAAGAGCGAAAAAGGTCATCGAGCTTTCTGTCGATGAATCACGGAAGCTCGGCCATTCCTATATCGGGACGGAGCATATTCTATTAGCGCTCATTCGCGAAGGTGAAGGAGTGGCTGCCCGCGTATTGAATAATGCGGGTGTCAGCTTGAACCGTGCGAGACAGCAAGTACTCCAATTGCTCGGAAGCAATGATAACGCTGTCGGCAATCAAGGAGCTTCCTCATCCGCTTCTACACCGACGCTTGATAGCCTGGCTCGTGACTTGACGGAAATAGCACGGGAAGGAACGCTTGACCCGGTTATCGGACGCAGCAAGGAAATTACTCGAGTGATCGAAGTGTTGGCGCGCCGTACAAAAAACAACCCTGTATTGATCGGGGAGCCGGGTGTTGGTAAAACAGCGATTGCGGAAGGGCTCGCGCTTCAGATCGTAAACAATGAAGTGCCTGAAATCCTGCGTGATAAGCGCGTTATGACTTTGGATATGGGAACGGTCGTCGCGGGTACGAAATACCGCGGTGAATTCGAGGACCGCATGAAAAAAGTGATGGAGGAAATCCGTCAGGCGGGTAATATTATTCTATTCATTGATGAATTGCATACACTTATCGGGGCTGGCGGAGCTGAAGGGGCAATCGATGCATCCAACATCTTAAAGCCGTCTCTAGCGCGTGGAGAGTTGCAATGCATCGGTGCGACGACGCTTGATGAATACCGTAAATATATTGAAAAAGATGCTGCGCTTGAAAGACGTTTCCAACCGATCCAAGTCGATGAACCGACTGTCGAAGAAACAGTCTTAATCATCAAGGGCTTGCGTGATCGATATGAAGCGCATCACCGTGTAAAAATTACGGATGAAGCGATCGATGCGGCTGCAAAAATGTCAGATCGCTACATTTCGGACCGTTTCCTTCCGGACAAAGCGATTGACTTGATCGACGAAGCGGGATCGAAAGTGCGCCTCCGTTCGTACACGACTCCGCCGAATTTGAAGGAGCTTGAAGCGAAGCTTGAAGCAATTCGCCACGAAAAAAATGCCGCGGTGCAGAGCCAGGAATTCGAAAAGGCGGCATCATTCCGCGATAAAGAGCAAAAAATGAAAGAAGAGCTCGAAACGACGAAGACGGAATGGAAAGAGAAGCAAGGCAAGCAGGAATCAGAAGTGACAGTAAATGACATTGCAGAAGTCGTTGCGATGTGGACGGGGATTCCGGTCGCGAAAATCGCAGAGACGGAAACTGCAAAACTGTTGAATATGGAAGAGCTGCTGCATGAACGCGTCATCGGGCAGAAAGAAGCCGTAACGGCCATTTCAAGAGCGATTCGGAGAGCCCGCGCCGGATTGAAGGATCCGAAGCGTCCGATCGGTTCATTCATCTTCCTTGGGCCGACGGGTGTCGGTAAAACTGAGCTTGCGAGGGCGCTTGCAGAAGCGATGTTCGGTGATGAAGATGCGATGATCCGCATCGATATGTCCGAGTATATGGAGAAGCATGCGACTTCGCGACTCGTCGGCTCACCTCCAGGATATGTCGGTTATGACGAAGGTGGCCAGCTGACTGAGAAAGTCCGTAGAAAACCGTACTCAGTCGTCTTATTGGATGAGATTGAAAAAGCGCATCCGGATGTCTTTAATATTCTCTTGCAAGTGCTTGAGGATGGAAGATTGACGGATTCCAAAGGCCGCACAGTCGATTTCCGCAACACTGTCGTCATCATGACATCCAACGTAGGAGCGGAAACGTTGAAGCAGAACCGCTATGTCGGCTTTAATTTGCAAGATGGGGAACGCGATTATGAAGACATGAAATCAACGATGCTTGAAGCGTTGAAAAAAGCGTTCCGTCCAGAGTTCCTGAATCGTGTGGATGAAATGATCGTCTTCCACTCACTCGAGAAGGAGCACTTGCGAGAAATTGTCACCCTCATGTCGAACGAGTTGATGAAACGACTAGCCGAACAGGATATTACACTTGAGTTGACAGATGAGGCGAAAATGAAAATCTCCGAAGAAGGTTATGATCCTGATTACGGTGCACGTCCGTTGCGCCGGGCTTTGCAAAAGCATGTGGAAGACCGTCTATCGGAAGAGTTGTTGGGCGGAACCGTTCTGACGGGCGGAAAAGTCATCGTCGATGTAGAGGATGGCGAGTTCGTTGTCAAGACAGACCGCGTTCCAGTGGCAGAAAATCAATAATAGGATGGCCCTCCCGTAGAGTTAGCTATCTACGCGGGTGGGCTATCCTTTTCGTATATGGAGGTAAATATGGCGAAACGGAAAACAAAATTCATGTGCAGAGACTGCGGCTATGAATCTCCGAAGTGGATGGGGAGATGCCCCGGATGTGGTGAATGGAATACGATGGATGAGGAAGTTGAAATCGTAAGCAAAGGTCCGCGTGGCGCCTTCAAGCATACAGAGACGGTTCAGCAGAAAGCGATGCCAATCAGCTCGATCGAGACGATGGAGGAGCCGAGAGTCAAAACGGAGCTTGGTGAATTGAACCGAGTGCTCGGCGGTGGGATTGTACCGGGTTCGCTTGTTTTAATCGGCGGTGATCCGGGCATAGGAAAATCAACGCTGTTGCTGCAAGTGTCTTCGCTACTTGCGAATCAAAAGCAACGTGTTCTTTACATATCAGGTGAAGAATCAATCAGGCAGACGAAGCTGCGCGCCGAACGTCTTGGTGTTGCGTCAGATGAGCTATTCATCTACGCGGAGACCGATTTGGCAAAAATACATGAAACGATCAATGAGGTGCAGCCGAAATTTGTCATTGCGGACTCGATTCAGACGATTCATCATCCCGAGGTGACATCCGCGCCAGGGAGTGTTTCGCAAGTTCGGGAATGTACAGCTGAACTGATGCGTATCGCAAAGACACAAAATATAGCTATTTTTATCGTCGGCCATGTGACAAAAGACGGACAAATTGCAGGTCCGCGCCTTCTTGAGCATATGGTGGATACTGTCCTCTACTTTGAAGGGGAGCGACATCATACGTATCGGATATTGAGGAGCGTGAAAAACCGCTTTGGCTCGACGAATGAAATTGCGATCTTTGAAATGCTGCAGTCGGGATTGAAAGAGGTTTTGAATCCATCAGAGCTGTTCCTACGAGAACGTTCACAGGGAGGAGCAGGATCGACTGTCGTTGCCTCCATGGAAGGAACCCGTCCGATCCTCGTCGAAATCCAAGCGCTCGTAACGCCTTCGAGTTTCAACTACCCGAAACGGATGGCGACCGGGATTGATCAGAACCGTGTCTCTTTGTTGATGGCTGTGCTGGAAAAACGGATGGGGATGTTATTGCAAGCGCAAGATGCCTATATTAAGGTTGCAGGCGGCGTCAAGCTTGACGAGCCTGCTATCGACTTGGCGGTCCTCGTGAGCATTGTGTCAAGTTATCGTGATGCAGCTGCGGGCGCAACGGATTGCTTTATCGGTGAAGTAGGCTTGACGGGTGAAGTGCGCCGTGTTTCCCGCATTGAGCAGCGGGTGACGGAGGCGGCGAAGCTTGGATTTGAGAAGGTTGTCATTCCGTCTTCGAATATTGGCGGATGGGATTTTCCGGAAGGGATTCAAGTGGTCGGTGTCGAAACGATCAGTGAAGCATTAAACATTGCGTTTTCGTGAAAAATGCAAGGATATGGGACTTTTATAGGGAGTTCCATATCCTCAGTTTTTCTATATGAGGAACTTCACCGACTTTTCTTCTGTCCTATATTTGTCTGGGGTACATCGATTCCGATGCCTCAAAACGGTGAAGGATATGGAAAACATGTATAGTTGTTAGTAATGAAATGGAGGTGTTGTACATGTTGAAAAGAGTGGTTCAGATAGGACTTTTGCTGATCGGAGGAACACTCGGCGTATTATTTTTACCGTATTTATTCACATTATCTTCTTTTACTTCAAAGCCGATGATTGATAATCCTTACGTAGCTGCTGTCCTAGGAGCGATCGTGTTATATTTGCTAAGTCTTTTCATTGCAGACCCGATCGTGAATTTCATTAAGTGGATGGAAGACCGTCTATTGAAGGCTCCGATTTTCGATTTGTTGTTCGGAACAATCGGCCTGATGGTCGGATTGAGTGTTGCTTTTCTCGTCAGTTTTGGGCTGAGCAGTGTGGAGATTCCAATTATCACGTCCATTCTGCCTGTGCTTCTTTCGATACTTCTTGGATATCTCGGTTTCCAAGTCGGTTTTAAGAAACGAGAAGAGTTTTCAAACGCCATTTTTGCGGCGAGGAACAGCAACCCGAAAAAAAGAGAAAGCGTGGAGGCTGTAAGCCAGCCGGATGCTAAGCTCCACAAGATTTTGGATACAAGCGTAATTATCGACGGAAGGATTGCAGACATAGCGTCGACAGGATTTCTGGAAGGGCTGCTTGTCGTCCCTCAATTCGTCTTGACGGAACTCCAGCATATTGCGGATTCGTCCGATTCATTGAAGCGTACAAAAGGACGGCGGGGACTCGATGTGCTGAAGCGGCTGCAGACGGATGACGGGCCGAATATTTTCATTACAGATGAAGATTTCGCAGACGTTGCGGAAGTTGATCTGAAACTTGTCCGTCTTGCAAAAAGCATGAATGGCCAGGTTGTTACGAATGATTTTAATTTGAATAAAGTGGCGGATCTGCATGGTGTAGCTGTATTAAACATTAATGATCTAGCAAATGCGGTGAAGCCAGTCGTCATACCGGGCGAGGAAATGCATGTCGCCGTCATCAAGGATGGCAAGGAGCATAACCAAGGCGTCGCCTATTTGGATGATGGTACGATGATCGTCATAGAAGATGGTAGAATGCATATAGGCAATGCAATCGATGTCATCGTCACGAGCGTATTGCAGACTTCTGCAGGACGGATGATCTTCGCTAAGCCGAAGAACGGTAAAACGGCAAAGGCGTATTAGAAGAAAGCTGAGGAACAACGATGGAGACATATACAGTAATGCTCCCTGCGGCGGGAAGCGGTCGGCGGATGGGAGCGGGATTCAACAAGCTGTTTTTAGAGATGGCAAGCAAGCCCATTCTCATCCATACATTGGATGTGTTCGAACAGGATCCGGCCTGCTCGGGAATGATCCTTTCCGTGAAGGGCGAGGAAAAGCCGCAAATTGAAGAAATGCTGGAACGGTTTGGTATTACGAAAGTGACTGCGCTCGTCGAAGGCGGAACAGAGAGGCAGCAAAGCGTAGCGGCTTGCATACGTACGCATCAATCGGGAGGAATAGTTCTTGTACATGATGCGGCAAGACCTTTCATCAAACAAGAAGTCATACATGAGCTCGTTGAAGTTGCACAAGAGCATGGCGCTGCAATTGCGGGCGTTCAAGTGAAGGATACGATGAAATATGCACCGGGCGGCGTTGTCGAGGAGACGGTGGATCGGTCGAGAATTTGGGCGATCCAGACTCCGCAAGCGTTCCGCTACGAGCTGCTAAAAGAGGCGTCCGAAAAAGCGGAAGCCGAGGGATTCCTCGGAACGGATGAATCGATGATCGTCGAGCGTCTAGGACACCCGGTGAGAGTTGTAGAAAGTACGTATGACAATGTTAAAATGACGACGAAGGAGGACCTCCTATTTGGAGAGGTCCTCTTGAAGCAGAGAAGGCAGGAGGATTTCTGATGATTCGCATAGGACAAGGTTTTGATGTACATCAGTTTGAGGAAGGGCGGCCATTAATCATCGGCGGCATTACGATTCCGCATGAGAGAGGGTTGACGGGGCATTCCGATGCGGATGTCTTGTTGCATACAGTGACTGACGCTGCACTAGGCGCCATCGGAGAAGGGGATATCGGCAGGCATTTCCCTGACACGGATGAGGCATTCAAGGATGCGGATTCTGCAGTCCTTCTTCAAAAAGTGTGGGAGATCGTAGAATCGAAAGGTTACCGGTTGGGCAATGTCGATTGCACGATTATGGCACAAAAGCCGAAAATGGCGCCGCATATCGAAACGATCCGTGCTCGAATTGCGGAATTGCTGAACGCAGACGTGTCCCAAGTGAATGTAAAAGCGACAACAACTGAAAAACTGGGCTTCGTAGGAAGGGAAGAGGGTATCGCCTCAATGGCGACAATTCTCCTTTTAAAATAAAGGCGGCAGTGTTAAAATAACACAGGAATAACAACGAACGGAGATGCACTCAAATGACAACAGAAGTACGTGTACGTTATGCGCCAAGCCCGACCGGCCATTTACATATCGGCGGAGCTCGCACAGCATTATTCAATTACCTATTTGCACGCCATCATGGCGGCAAATTTATTATCCGCATCGAAGATACTGACACGGAACGTAATATTGAAGCAGGCGAACTGTCCCAGCTTGATAACTTAAAATGGTTAGGGATCCATCATGATGAGTCCGTCGACGTTGGCGGAGACTATGGTCCTTATCGTCAAATGGAACGTCTAGACTTGTATACGAAATATGCGCAAGACATGCTCGATGGAGGGCATGCTTACAAATGTTTCTGTACGACGGAAGAGTTGGAGGCCGAGCGTGAAAAACAAAAGGCTTCCGGCATTGCTGCACCAATGTACGCGGGGACTTGCCGTCACCTGACTGCTGAAGAAGTTGCTGAAAAGGAAGCTGCTGGCATGTCTTATACGATTCGCATGCGAGTGCCTGAACAAGTCACTTATAAAGTGGATGACCTTGTCCGCGGCGAAGTGGCATTCGAATCGAAGGATGTTGGGGACTGGGTGCTTGTGAAAGCGAATGGCATCCCGACTTACAACTTTGCGGTTGTCATCGATGATCACTTGATGAAAATCTCCCACGTATTCCGCGGCGAGGAGCATTTGACGAATACACCGAAACAATTGATGGTGTACGATGTGTTCGGCTGGGAATCCCCACGTTACGGACATATGACGTTAATCGTCAATGAAGAGCGGAAGAAGCTTTCGAAGCGGGATGAATCAATTATTCAGTTCATTTCCCAATACAAGGATCTCGGCTATTTGCCGGAAGCGATGTTCAACTTCTTTGCATTGCTCGGCTGGTCTCCAGGCGGGGAAGAAGAAATCTTCACGCATGATGAATTGATTAAGCTATTCGACGAAAGCCGCCTATCCAAATCACCTTCTATGTTTGATAAAACGAAGCTGACGTGGATGAACAACCAATACGTTAAGAAGCTCAGCTTGGACGAAGTGATCGAATTGACGTTGCCGCATCTTCAGGCTGCTGGGCGTGTGAGCGAACAGATGACAGAAGAGGAACGCAATTGGGTGCATGACTTAATCGCCCTGTATCAGGCTCAGTTAAGCTATGGTGCAGAAATTGTCGAATTGACTGCCCAATTCTTCAACGACCATATTGAATATGATGAACAATCCCAAGAAGTTCTTTCGGGGGAGCAGGTGCCGGAAGTAATGGCATCCTTCCAACGTCAGTTGACTGAGCTTGAGTCATTCGATCCTGCATCAATCAAAGCGGCGATCAAAGAAGTGCAAAAGGAAACGGGCCATAAAGGGAAGAATCTATTCATGCCGATCCGCGTCGTCACAACTGGACAGACGCACGGTCCTGAATTGCCGGACTCCATTGCATTGATCGGTAAGGAAAAGACGATTGAACGAGTTTCAAAATTCGCCGAGGCGTAATTTGATTAGTTGACTTTAGGCATTATCGATGTACAATTGACGTACATTCATTAAAAAACGAAAGCTTTGATAAGGAGAAGTACACATCGCATGCTCTTCAGAGAGGATCATCACCGGCTGAAAGTGATCCGTGCCTCTGCAATGTGGAAATGCCCCTTTGAGCGCCGTGCCGAACGATTAGTAGGCCGGACGCATCGCCAGCGTTACAGGCGTCAAGCGGGAAGGGGTCAATCTCCTTTCAAGCGGAGTGGAACCGCGCATTCAATGCGTCTCTGTCTAATTACGGACAGGGGCGCTTTTTGTATTGATATGGAAACTAAGAGTGGGAGGTCGAAAACAGTGTTTCGTAGGATGAAGGAAGATATCCGTTGCATATTTGAACAAGATCCTGCAGCGCGTAGCACGTTCGAGGTGGTGCTTACGTATTCCGGCCTCCACGCGGTGTGGGCGCATCGGATAGCGCATGCGTTATATAAAAAGAACTTGCTGTTTCTTGCGCGGTCTGTGTCACAGATCAGCCGCTTTTTCACAGGCATCGAAATCCATCCGGGTGCGACGATCGGCAGGCGCCTATTTATTGACCACGGCATGGGGATCGTCATTGGCGAGACGTGCGAAATCGGCGATGATGTAACACTGTACCAAGGTGTAACGTTGGGAGGAACGGGCAAAGAAAAAGGTAAACGCCACCCGACTCTTGGCAATAATGTACTTGTCGCTTCAGGAGCGAAAGTACTCGGTTCCATTACAATCGGCGAAAATAGCAAGATCGGGGCGGGTTCGGTCGTTTTGATTGATGTGCCTGACGATTCAACTGTCGTCGGTATTCCGGGCAAAGTCGTCGTGACGAACGGCGTACGGGTGAAGGATAAACACGACCATCGGAATTTGCCAGACCCAGTCGCGGACACGTGCAACCGCCTAGAAGAGGAAATTGCATTTCTAAAAAGACGGATTGAAGAACTTGAGAAGAAGGAAGGGAAAACCGATGAGTATTCAAATTTATAATACGTTGACACGGAAGAAGGAGCCTTTCATTCCGCTGGAGGAAGGGAAAGTGAAAATGTATGTGTGCGGACCGACAGTCTACAACTACATTCATATCGGCAACGCGAGACCGGTCATCGTTTTTGACACAGTTCGCCGGTATTTGGAATATCGAGGCTATGACGTCAATTACGTGTCCAACTTCACAGATGTCGATGACAAAATCATTAAGACGGCGAATGAACTAGGTGAAGAGGTCGGAGAATTGACTGACCGTTTCATTAACGCTTATTTCGAGGATGTTGGAGCTCTCGGCTGCGGCAAAGCGGATGCCCATCCACGTGTTACGGAGCATATCGACGACATTATCGCTTTTATCCAAGTACTCGTAGATAAAGGGTTCGCTTATGAAGCGCAAGGGGATGTCTATTACAGAACGCGCAAGTTCGACGGCTACGGCAAACTGTCACACCAGTCAATCGATGAGCTGAAAGTGGGGGCTCGTATAGAAGATAGCGGCATTAAAGAGAATGCGCTCGACTTCGCTCTTTGGAAAGCAGCGAAGGAAGGGGAGATTGCTTGGGAAAGTCCGTGGGGTCCTGGCCGGCCTGGTTGGCATATCGAGTGCTCTGTCATGGCGAGAGAGCATTTAGGCGATACGATCGATATCCATGCGGGTGGGCAAGATTTGACATTCCCGCATCATGAGAACGAAATCGCGCAGTCCGAGGCGATGACTGGAAAGCAGTTTGCTCGATACTGGATGCATAACGGCTATATTAATATCGATAATGAAAAGATGTCAAAATCACTCGGGAATTTCATCCTTGTTCATGACATCCGTAAGCAGATCGATCCGAGAGTGCTCCGTTTCTTCATGCTATCCGTCCATTATCGTCATCCGGTGAACTTCTCTCAGGAGCTTGTCGAAAGCGCGTCGAATGGATTGGATCGCATTCAAACTGCGTATAACAATTTGAAGCACCGTTTAAGCACGTCCGCCGATTTGGGCGACCAACAAGATATATGGACGCATAAAGTGGATGAGATCGTCCGTCAGTTTGAAGTTGCGATGGATGATGATTTCAACACTGCGAACGCCATTGCTGCCATCTTTGAACTTGTGAAAACGGCCAACGTTTATTTGTTGGAGAAAAACACTCAAACAGCCGTACTTACTTATTTCATTTCCACGTTTGACCGAATGATGGAAGTGCTTGGCTTGCCATTCAGCGAGGAAGAGCTATTGGATGATGAAATTGACGGGTTGATTGAGGAGCGATTGAATGCCCGCCGTGAACGGAATTTCAGCCGTGCAGACGAGATTAGGGATCTTCTGAAGGAAAAAGGGATCATCCTGGAGGATACCGCTCAAGGAACGCGGTGGAAGAGAGGATGAGCGACGTATATACATTGCGTGACGTCGACGTAAAGCAACTGAACGCATTGGCGCTTGCCTATATGGGGGATGCGGTTTACGAGCAGGCGGTCCGTGAGCATTTGCTGCGCTCGGGCCGCGTGAAGCCGAACATACTCCATAAGGAGGCTACCCGCTATGTATCCGCCAAAGCCCAGGCGTCCGCTGTCAAGATAATGCAGGAGACGGCTTTCCTGACCGATGAGGAGGAAGCCGTCCTGCGGCGCGGGCGGAATGCGAAATCCGGTTCGGTTCCGAAGAATACTGATGTCGTTACGTATAATTATAGTTCGGGATTCGAAGCTGTCCTTGGCTATTTATATTTGCTTGGCAGAAATGAACGGCTGGAAGAAATCATCAGTAAGACAATGCGGTTCATTGAAAATTCGAAAGAGGAGGGCGCATCATGACAAATCAGGAATCGGAATTGATCGGCGGTAAAAACCCGGTCGTGGAAGCACTCCGTTCCGGCAGGGAACTGAATAAGATCTGGATTGCCGAAGGATTGAATAAAAAAAGCATCGGAGAGATCTTGTCGCTGGCGAAAAAATCAGGCGTCATTGTCCAAGCTGTGCCGAAGCAGAAGCTGGATGGCATGCTTGACGTAAACCACCAAGGCATTATCGCCTCTGTAGCCGCCTATTCCTACGCGGAGTTGGATGATTTGTTCGCACTCGCGAAAAACCGAGGCGAAGATCCGTTCTTCCTCATCCTTGATGAATTGGAAGACCCGCATAATCTTGGGTCTATCTTAAGAACGGCGGATGCGACAGGCGTACATGGCATCATCATTCCAAAGAGGCGTTCGGTCGGTTTGACGGGAGTCGTCGCGAAAGCATCGACGGGTGCTATCGAGCACATACCTGTCGTCCGCGTGAACAATCTTTCGCAAACGGTGGAAGAATTGAAGAAAGCGGGTGTCTGGATCGCGGGAACGGACGCGCGAGGCTCGCAAGACTACCGTTCGATGGACGCAACATTGCCTCTCGCTATCATCATTGGAAGCGAAGGAAAAGGAATGTCCCGCATTTTGAAGGAGAAATGCGACTTCCTTTATCATTTGCCGATGATCGGGCACGTGACATCGTTGAACGCCTCCGTCGCCGCGTCTTTGCTCATGTATGAAGTGTTACGTAAACGCAAGCCCCAAACATCTGGGTCATGAAAAAAGACATATTGCTCGTCGATGGATACAACATCATCGGGGCATGGCCGGAACTGAGAAAGTTGAAGCAAGAAAGTCTCGCTCAAGCCCGCGACCGGCTCATCGAACGAATGGCGGAATACAAGGCGCATACGGGCTGGCGTGTCATCGTTCTGTTCGATGCGCACTTGATGCGGGGAATCGAAAAGAAGGATTGGAAACATAAAGTCGAAGTCGTTTTCACCCGTGAAAATGAAACCGCTGATGAGCGAATCGAAAAAATGGTGTCCGAATTAAGTGGGCGCAAAGTCCAAATTCACGTTGCCACATCTGATTTAACGGAGCAATGGGTCATTTTTGCACAAGGCGCACTTCGGAAATCGGCTCGCGAGCTAGAAATTGAAATGGATGAAATTGATAAACTGATTACGAAAAAAGTGAAAGAAATCCAAGAGGAACGACCGTTTTCGAAGATTCAATTGTCTGACGAGGTGGCAGAAATATTTGAAAAATGGCGTCGAGGAATGAAATGAACGGTTGACGCAAAAATTTTCCATACGGTATACTGATTGAAATGGCAATAACGAATCGGGGTGTGGTGATTGGCGGGAAATGTATACGTTCAAGGGGGTATTACTGATTTCACCGGGCTATCCGATGAAGAGCTTTTAGTTCGTATCCATGAGGGCAGCACGGACGCGCTTGATTTCCTTATTACCAAATATCAAACTTTCGTAAAAATGAAAGCGCGCTCATATTTCATGATGGGCGGCGATCGGGAAGATATCATTCAGGAAGGAATGATCGGCCTCTATAAAGCAATCCGTGACTTCAGGATGGATCGTCTTGCTTCGTTCCGGGGATTTGCGGAATTATGCATCACAAGGCAAATCATTACAGCTATCAAGACGGCAACGAGACAAAAACACATTCCGCTGAATACGTCGGTATCTTTGGACAAGCCTGTGTTCGACGAGGAATCCGATCGCACTTTACTGGATGTCATTTCAGGCTCCGTTCTCGATGATCCTGAAGATCTGATAATCCACAAAGAAGATTTCATCCATATGGAAGGGGAAATCAATAAAGTGCTTAGCGGGCTGGAAAAGCAAGTGCTATCACTCTATTTGGAAGGGCAGTCTTATCAAGAGATATCAGATGAATTGAATCGGCAAGTCAAATCCGTAGATAATGCGCTCCAACGCATCAAACGGAAACTCGAACGACATATGCAACTGGATGTTGTTCATTGAGGTGCGTGAAGGTTGCCAAACAATTTCCATCGTGTTGACATCATGAATATTAGGTGTTACTCTTTAGCAAGACAATGACGATGTAATTAGACTATCGACAATAGTTGCACGACGGAATTCCAAGGTGAAAAAATGTCTAAAAAACTGATTTTATGCTGTGATCGCTGTGGGTCAAGAAACTATGTCATCCCCGCGGGGAATAAACAGCCAACGGTCCGGTTCACAGTTAAGAAGTTTTGCAATCAATGTAATACACATACAGAACATAAACAAACAATCTAGTTGCAGCAATATACTTAGTATTCGGAGGTCTACGATTGAATGGGTAAGGTAACCGGTTTTTTTAAAGATGTCGTCTCTGAAATGCGGAAGGTCAGCTGGCCGAAGCGAAAAGAATTAACACGCTATACGATCGTTGTCATTAGTACGGTCGTTTTCATGGCAGTTTATTTTGGTCTTGTCGATTTGGGCATTTCAGAAGTAATGGAATGGTATCTTGCGTTATAATAAGACAGCATGAATATCCTTGTTGAAAAATATCCCGTCTTGTTACATGAACGGGTTTTTTCATTTTTCGGAAATATAAAGTGTAATCGGCTTATATACGGGGAATTTATTAGTGAGACTTTTAATGAGTTGTGAGCGCTGAAATCAACAGCTATTTGAAAAAAGGAGGGACGGACACACAGTCCTACGTCATTATGGAAATGGAGAAAAATTGGTACGTCGTCCACACATATTCAGGTTATGAAAACAAGGTAAAAGCCAACCTGGAAAAACGTGTCGAGACGATGGGAATGCAAGATAAAATATTCCGCGTCGTCATCCCGGAAGAGCAAGAAACGGACTTCAAAGACGGCAAAAAACGGACAGTCATGAAAAAAACATTCCCTGGATACGTCCTTGTGGAACTGATCATGACAGACGACTCTTGGTATGTCGTCCGTAACACGCCTGGCGTCACAGGGTTTATCGGATCCTCAGGCGGAGGTGCGAAACCGACACCGCTCTTGCCGGAAGAAGTCGATTTCATCCTCAAACAGATGGGCGTCAAAGAACGGAAATCTGAAGCTGACTTTGAAGTTGGCGAAGTGATCGAAGTGCTGGAAGGGCCTTTTGCTCATTTCCAAGGGAAAGTGGAAGAAATCGATCAGGACAAAGGAAAAGTTCGCGTTTCCGTCGATATGTTTGGTAGAGAAACGATTATGGAACTTGACTTTGGACAAGTTGAAAAAATATAAGAGATTACTACTTGCAAGAACAGCATAATAGTGGTATCATTTCAAAGGTCAGACTGTAAACAGAACAGTCTGGACGGATTAACCAAATTCTACCGGATGAAACCGGCAGGCACATATTGAGTGGGAGGGGCAACCCAATTACCACATCACGGACTTAAGGAGGTGTGTCTCGTGGCTAAAAAAGTAACCAAAATCGTGAAATTGCAAATCCCAGCAGGTAAAGCTAACCCAGCTCCACCGGTTGGACCAGCACTAGGTCAAGCAGGTGTTAACATCATGGGATTCTGTAAAGATTTCAACGCACGTACAGCAGATCAAGCAGGCTTAATCATTCCTGTTGAAATAACTGTATTTGAGGACCGTTCATTCACATTCATTACAAAAACTCCACCAGCAGCAGTATTGCTGAAAGTTGCAGCTAATCTTCAAAAAGGTTCAGGCGAACCGAACAAAAAGAAGGTAGCTACTGTGAAACGTGATAAAGTTCGCGAAATTGCAGAACAAAAAATGGAGGACCTAAACGCAGCATCGGTTGAAGCGGCGATGGCAATGGTTGAAGGTACTGCGCGCAGTATGGGAATCACGATCGAAGACTGATCGCGATTATAACCAAAGGCGGTTCTTTGTAGTGGGGGTTGCGCTTGTTCCTGTTCCTTGGAGCACGCAACCCTTATTCGTGGGAGGTTCAATCCGTTAAAACCACAAACGAGGAGGAAATTTTAATGGCTAAAAGAGGTAAAAAGTTCACTGAAGCGGCGAAGCTTGTAGATCGCACGCAAGTGTATGACTTGAAAGAAGCGATTGAGCTTGCTAAGAAAACAAGCACAGTCAACTTCGATGCAACTGTTGAGGTCGCATTCCGTCTAGGAATCGACACTCGTAAAAACGACCAGCAAATCCGTGGAGCTGTTGTGCTTCCAAACGGAACTGGTAAAACTCAACGCGTTCTCGTTTTCGCTAAAGGCGAAAAATTGAAAGAAGCGGAAGCTGCAGGTGCAGACTTTGCAGGCGATGCAGAGTACATCACTAAAATCCAACAAGGCTGGTTCGATTTCGACGTTATCGTTGCAACTCCGGATATGATGGGCGAAGTTGGTAAAATCGGTCGCGTATTGGGACCAAAAGGCTTAATGCCGAACCCTAAAACAGGCACAGTAACATTTGATGTTGCTAAAGCTGTTGCAGAAATCAAAGCAGGTAAAGTTGAATACCGTGCGGACAAAGCTGGTATTATCCACGCTCCAATCGGAAAAGCTTCTTTCGACAACGAAAAGCTTGAAGAAAACTTCAAAACTGTTTTTGAAACGATCCAAAAAGCTAAACCAGCTGCAGCAAAAGGAACTTACATGAAGTCAGTGAACGTCACGACTACAATGGGTCCTGCGGTCAAAATTGATCCATCGTCTGTAGTTATTAAATAAAAAACATTGACAAGCTTGAAATCTTATAGTAAGATTTCGTTTGTTGTAAACTAAATCATTTGTACCGTAGACAGCAGGGGCTATTACAGCTTAATCATCCTGCCGAGGACAAGACGCTCTTTATGTTAAAGATGACGACTTTTCTGCCCTCGTGGTCTACTTTGTGGATTGCGAGGGCTTTTCATATCGGTATGAATGACCCGAATTCTTACAGGAGGTGTCAAGATGAGCAAAGTATTAGAAGCTAAACAAGCGGTAGTTGAAGAGATCTCAGGAAAATTGCAATCAGCGGTTTCCGTTGTCGTAGTCGACTATCGTGGTCTTAACGTGAGCCAAGTTACGGAACTTCGTAAACAGCTTCGTGAAGCAGGCATCGACTTCAAAGTTTATAAAAACTCAATGTCTCGCCGTGCTGCTGAAACAGCTGGACTTGAAGGGTTGAATGAGCATTTGGTAGGTCCGAACGCAATCGCGTTCTCTACTGAAGATGTTGTTGCTCCTGCTAAAATCCTTAACGACTTCGCTAAGAAGAACGACAAGCTTGAAATCAAAGCAGGCGTGATCGAAGGGAATATCGCTTCTGTTGAAGATATCAAAGCATTGGCGGAACTTCCATCCCGCGAAGGACTTCTTTCCATGCTACTCAGTGTTCTACAAGCTCCAATGCGCAACTTCGCGCTTGCAACAAAAGCTGTTGCAGAGCAAAAAGAGGAACAAGGCGCTTAAGTTTACTCAAGCGGCCTGAACAAAAATCTGCGGGATAATTCCCGACAAACTAAAACCTATTTAGGAGGAAAACATAATGACTAAAGAACAAATCCTTGACGCGATTAAAGAAATGACAGTTCTTGAATTGAACGACCTTGTAAAAGCTATCGAAGAAGAATTCGGCGTAACTGCTGCAGCTCCAGTAGCAATGATGGGCGGAGCAGGTGCTGGTGAAGCAGCTGCTGAGCAAACTGAATTCGACGTAGTTCTTGCATCTGCAGGAGACCAAAAAATTAAAGTTATCAAAGTCGTTCGCGAACTTACTGGCCTAGGCTTGAAAGAAGCGAAAGAAGTAGTTGATAACGCTCCTAAAGCGATCAAAGAAGGCGTTTCTAAAGAAGAAGCTGAAGAAATGAAAGCTAAACTTGAAGAAGTTGGCGCTGGCGTAGAAGTTAAGTAATTTCTTGATAAATGAAGGAAGGCTCGTCGAATTTGGACGGGCTTTTCTTCGTTTTTTTATCTAAACGACAACTTTTGATCTTGTATTTAAAAAGAAAAATAAATGGGTAACCTTTCGGAAGGAAGGAGGATCAGTATGTCCGAACATTACTACTCTAAAAATCCAGCAGTAAAAAGTGATCCGAAGGAATGGCAAGCGACATTGCGCAACAACCGTCTGCGTTTCAAAACAGACGCGGGTGTATTCAGCAAAGGGGAAGTGGATTTTGGTTCGCGCCTGTTAGCGGAAACTTTCACAATGCCTACTGTTGCAGGTGATGTGCTAGATGTCGGCTGTGGATATGGACCTATCGGATTATCGATCGCCGCATCTTTTCCGGATCGGAACATTCAAATGGTCGATGTCAACGAAAGAGCGATGGCTCTTGCAAATGAAAATGCTGAACTGAACGGCATTCGAAATGTGTCTGTTTATCCGAGCGATGCGTTGTCGGCTGTAGAGGCGGATGGATTCGCCGCAATATTGACGAACCCGCCAATCCGGGCAGGAAAAGAGACGGTATTCAAAATCTATGACGGTGCTTTTTCCAAATTGGCTTTCGGTGGAGAGCTGTGGGTTGTCATTCAGAAGAAGCAAGGTGCTCCTTCCACGATGGCGCATTTGACGGAGGTTTTCGGAAATGTGGAAACCATGGAAAAGAAAAAAGGATATTTCATACTCAGAGCCAAAAAGTCTTGACCTGAGAGTTTCGTTGTGCTAGTATTGTAAAATGCATAAATAATATAATGCGGTCGTGTGCCCTTTTGCATAAGTTTTGGAAATCTAAGGCATACTGGCAATGGATAAAAGATTGTTAAACCGAAAATGAGCTCTTGCCAGAACTCGTTTTCTTTTTGTTTTTTCGATATCATACACTATTTTTATGATTTCGCAAAGGACTAATATTGTTTTGAGGGGTGAAAGAGTTGACAGGTCATTTAGTTCAGTATGGTCAACACCGTCAGCGCAGAAGTTTCGCGCGGATCAATGAAGTTCTCGAGCTGCCGAATTTGATTGAAATCCAGACGGCATCTTACGAGTGGTTCTTGGAAGAAGGATTGCGGGAAATGTTCCGCGATATTTCTCCGATCCAGGATTTCACAGGTAATCTTTCGTTGGAATTCATTGATTATCAACTTGGTGAACCGAAATACCCTGTTGATGAATCAAAAGAGCGTGATGTTACGTATGCAGCACCGCTCCGCGTAAAAGTGCGCTTGCATAACAAGGAAACAGAAGAAGTGAAGGAACAGGACGTTTTCATGGGTGACTTCCCACTTATGACTGAGAACGGAACATTCATTATTAACGGTGCGGAACGGGTTATCGTATCACAGCTCGTTCGGTCCCCAAGCGTCTACTTCAATGATAAAACGGACAAGAATGGGAAGCGCGGTTTTGCGGCGACTGTCATTCCGAACCGTGGTGCATGGCTCGAGTATGAAACCGATGCGAAAGATGTTGTCCATGTCCGGATCGATCGTACCCGTAAATTGCCGATTACAGTTCTTCTTCGTGCACTTGGGTTCTCGACGGATCAAGAGATCATCGATTTGATCGGTGATAACGAATACTTGCGCAATACGCTTGAAAAAGATAACACGGAAACGTCGGAAAAGGCATTGCTTGAAATCTATGAGCGTCTTCGTCCTGGCGAACCACCGACATTGGATAGCGCGAGAAGCCTGCTATATTCCCGCTTCTTCGACCCGAAAAGATATGATTTGGCGAATGTCGGCCGTTATAAAATGAATAAAAAGCTTCATCTGCAAAACCGTCTATTCAATCAAACGGTTGCAGAAACACTTGCAGACCCTGAAACAGGTGAAATTTTACTTGAGAAGGATCAACTGATCGATCGGAGAACATTGGACCGTCTATTGCCGCATCTTGAAAAAGGCGTTGGCATCCAAGAATTGTCGCATGTCGGCGGAGTTTTGGAAGAAGACATTACAATCCAAACGATCAAGATCTATGCTCCGAAGAGTGAAGAGAAGCAAGTGATCAATGTCATCTCGAATGCAAGCATCGACGAGTCGGTGAAACACGTGACACCTGCAGATATCGTTGCATCCATCAGCTATTTCTTCAACTTGCTTCATGGAGTTGGAAATACGGATGATATCGACCATCTCGGTAACCGTCGCCTACGTTCAGTCGGTGAGTTGCTGCAAAATCAATTCCGTATCGGTCTATCTCGTATGGAACGTGTCGTTAAAGAACGTATGTCCATCAATGACACTCAATCGATCGTGCCTCAACAATTGATCAATATCAGACCGGTTATCGCTTCCATCAAAGAATTCTTTGGCAGCTCGCAGCTGTCTCAATTCATGGATCAGACGAATCCACTTGCCGAATTGACGCATAAGCGACGTTTGTCTGCGCTCGGACCTGGTGGATTGACTAGGGAACGTGCGGGCATGGAAGTTCGTGACGTCCACTATTCCCACTATGGACGTATGTGTCCGATTGAAACGCCGGAAGGTCCGAACATCGGATTGATCAACTCCCTGTCGACGTTTGCAAGAGTAAATAAGTTCGGTTTCATTGAAACGCCTTATCGGAAGGTTGACCCTGAAACTGGACGCGTCACTCACCAAATCGATTACTTGACTGCAGATATCGAGGATAACTATGTCGTTGCACAGGCGAACGCGCCGCTCAACGAAGATGGTTCCTACGTAAACGAAGAAGTCGTCGGCCGTTTCCAAGGGGATAATACAGTATTCAAACGTGAGCAGATTGACTATATGGACGTGTCTCCAAAACAAGTTGTATCTGCGGCGACTGCTTGTATCCCATTTCTTGAAAACGATGACTCCAACCGTGCCCTAATGGGAGCGAACATGCAACGTCAAGCTGTACCTTTGTTGAATCCTGAAGCTCCATTTGTCGGTACTGGGATGGAACACGTTTCAGCGCGTGACTCCGGAGCTGCAGTACTTGCCAAATACCATGGTATCGTTGAGCACGTCGAAGCGAAGGAAATTCGTATTCGACGCATTGAGACTGTGGATGACAAAGAAGTCAAAGGCGACTTGACGATTTACAGACTTGAGAACTTTATCCGCTCCAACCAAGGGACTTGCTATAACCAACGTCCGATTGTCAGTGTCGGTGACCGTGTGAAACCGCGCGATATCCTTGCTGACGGTCCTTCGATGGATCAAGGGGAACTTGCTTTGGGCCGGAACGTCCTCACAGCCTTCATGACGTGGGACGGTTATAACTATGAAGATGCGATCATCATGAGCGAACGTCTCGTGAAGGATGACGTCTTTACTTCAATTCATATCGAAGAATATGAGTCGGAAGCTCGGGATACGAAACTTGGACCTGAAGAGATTACAAGGGACATCCCGAACGTCGGTGAAGAAGCTCTTCGCAACCTTGACGACCGCGGTATCATCCGTGTCGGTGCAGAAGTTCGCGATGGCGATATCCTCGTCGGAAAAGTGACGCCTAAAGGTGTTACTGAATTGACAGCTGAGGAAAGACTTCTTCATGCAATCTTCGGTGAAAAAGCACGTGAAGTGCGCGATACATCTTTACGAGTTCCTCACGGTGCAGGCGGAATTGTCCTTGACGTGAAAGTGTTCAACCGTGAAGATGGCGACGAATTGCCACCGGGCGTCAACCAGCTCGTTCGTGCGTATATCGTACAAAAACGTAAAATCTCCGTCGGGGATAAAATGGCTGGACGTCACGGAAATAAAGGGGTAATTTCGCGTATCTTGCCTGAATCTGATATGCCATACCTTCCAGACGGAACACCGATTGATGTCATGTTGAACCCACTTGGTGTACCATCCCGTATGAACATCGGACAGGTATTGGAAATGCACTTAGGAATGGCTGCACGGAATCTGGGCATTCATATGGCTTCGCCGGTATTTGACGGAGCGAATGAAGAAGATGTCTGGACGACAATGGAAGAAGCCGGCATGAACCGTGACGGTAAGACGATCCTTTACGATGGCCGTTCAGGTGAACCGTTTGATAGCCGCGTATCCGTTGGTGTCATGTATTTGATCAAACTTGCGCATATGGTCGACGACAAGCTACACGCTCGTTCGACTGGACCATATTCACTCGTTACTCAACAGCCGCTCGGCGGGAAAGCCCAATTTGGCGGACAGCGTTTCGGGGAGATGGAAGTTTGGGCACTCGAGGCCTATGGTGCCGCTTATACGTTGCAAGAAATCCTTACTGTCAAATCGGATGATGTTGTCGGCCGTGTGAAAACATACGAAGCAATCGTCAAAGGTCAAAGCGTTCCTCAGCCGGGCGTGCCTGAATCGTTCAAAGTATTGATCAAAGAACTTCAGAGCCTTGGTTTGGATGTTAAGATGCTAACGGAAGAATTCGAGGAAATCGAAATGCGTGATCTCGATGACGACGATGATATGCAACCGACAGATGCATTGAATCTTATGGCTGAAGAGGTCTGATGAAGTAATAATTTATACAATTGGATAGGGGAGCTGTCATATGCTCCCCTATTTTTAAACGATAATGATGAGAGTCCATCGCGGAGATAAGATAAGAGGGAGGTAGGCTCCTTGATAGATGTAAATAATTTTGAGTATATGAAAATCGGCCTTGCTTCACCGGATAAAATTCGTTCTTGGTCTTACGGTGAAGTGAAAAAACCGGAAACGATCAACTATCGTACGTTGAAGCCCGAGAAAGACGGTCTGTTCTGTGAACGGATCTTCGGACCTACAAAAGACTGGGAATGTCATTGTGGTAAATATAAACGCGTCCGTTACAAAGGTGTCGTCTGTGATCGATGCGGTGTTGAAGTAACTAGGCAAAAAGTGCGCCGTGAACGTATGGGGCATATCGAGCTAGCAGCGCCGGTCACTCACATTTGGTATTTCAAAGGCATACCAAGCAGAATGGGCCTTATTCTCGACATGACGCCACGTGCGTTGGAAGAAATCATTTATTTCGCGTCTTACGTAGTTATCGATCCAGCGGACACACCGCTAGAACGGAAACAGTTGCTTTCTGAAAAGGAATTCAGACTGTACCGTGAAAAGTACGGCTCGAAATTCCAAGCGCTTATGGGTGCTGAAGCAATTGAACAGCTACTAATGGCAATCGATTTGGATAAAGAAACGGAAATGTTAAAGGAAGAGTTGAAGACAGTACAAGGTCAACGTCGTACTCGTGCGATCAGACGCTTGGAAGTTGTCGAGTCTTTCCGTAACTCTGGAAACCGTCCAGAATGGATGGTTCTTGAAGTGTTGCCGGTCATTCCTCCAGAATTGCGCCCGATGGTACAGTTGGACGGCGGCCGTTTTGCAACATCCGACTTGAACGATCTTTACCGAAGAGTCATTAACCGTAACAATCGGTTGAAGCGACTTCTTGACCTTGGTGCCCCTGGCATCATCGTACAGAATGAAAAGCGTATGTTGCAGGAAGCTGTCGACGCGCTAGTAGATAACGGTCGACGCGGACGACCGGTTACAGGACCAGGGAATCGTCCGTTGAAATCCCTCTCTCATATGTTGAAAGGGAAGCAAGGTCGCTTCCGTCAAAACCTATTGGGTAAACGGGTCGATTATTCCGGCCGTTCGGTAATCGTTGTTGGACCAAACTTGAAAATGTATCAATGCGGTCTCCCGAAAGAGATGGCTATTGAATTGTTCAAGCCTTTCGTTATGAAAGAATTGGTCGAACGTGGACTTGCGCATAATATTAAGAGCGCGAAACGTAAAATTGAGCGTTTGCATTCCGAAGTGTGGGACGTCCTCGAAGACGTCATTAAAGAGCATCCGGTCTTACTAAACCGAGCTCCTACTCTTCATAGACTTGGTATCCAGGCATTCGAGCCGATGTTGGTGGAAGGCCGTGCCATCCAGCTTCATCCACTCGTATGTACGGCATATAACGCCGACTTTGACGGAGACCAAATGGCTGTTCACGTTCCGCTTTCGGCAGAAGCTCAAGCTGAGGCGCGTCTACTTATGCTTGCCGCGCAAAACATTTTGAACCCGAAAGATGGAAAACCGGTTGTTACTCCATCTCAAGATATGGTATTGGGCAACTACTACCTCACGTTGGAAAGAGCAGGATCCATCGGCGAGGGAGCGATCTTCAGCAATATGAACGAGGCATTGATTGCATATCAAACAGGCCACGTCCATCTGCATACAAGAATCGCAATTCAAGCTGGTTCGCTCAAAAACCCGACATTTACAGAAGAACAGAACAGCAAGCTGTTATTAACAACGGTCGGAAAGCTTATCTTTAATGAGATCCTTCCGGAAACATTCCCGTACATCAATGAGCCGACGAATCATAACTTGCAAATTGAAACGCCGGATAAATACTTCATCGAAGGTACGGTCGATGTTAGAGAGCATATTAAAAATGCCGAGATTGTACTTCCATTCCGTAAAAAAATTCTCGGGAATATCATCGCGGAAATCTTCAAGAAGTTCCATATTACGGAGACTTCAAGAATGTTGGACCGCATGAAAAACCTAGGTTTCAAATATTCAACTCGTGCAGGCATCACGGTCGGTATCTCGGATATCGTCGTATTGCCGAACAAAGATGAAATTTTGCAAGAGGCGCAAGATAAAGTGGATAAAGTGACACAGCAATTCCGCCGTGGTTTGATTACGGAAGAAGAGCGTTATGACCGTGTCATTTCCTACTGGAGCAATGCGAAAGACATCATTCAGGATAAACTGATGGACTCTCTTGAAAATACAAACCCTATTTACATGATGAGTGACTCAGGTGCCCGTGGTAACGCGTCCAACTTCACGCAGCTCGCGGGAATGCGGGGCTTGATGGCCAACCCGGCTGGTCGAATCATCGAGTTGCCGATCAAGTCTTCCTTCCGTGAAGGTTTAACCGTACTCGAGTACTTCATTTCCACGCACGGTGCCCGTAAAGGTCTTGCGGATACAGCATTGAAAACTGCTGACTCGGGTTACTTGACACGACGTCTCGTAGACGTTGCGCAAGATGTCATCGTACGTGAGGATGATTGTGGAACGGACAGAGGTCTACTTATCTCTGCTCTTACCGAAGGAACGGAAATCATCGAAACATTGGAAGAGCGTATCGAAGGCCGTCATACGAAGAAGACGATCCGCCATCCGGAAACGGGCGAAGTGATCGTTCCGAAAGATGGTCTTGTCACTGCTGACCTTGCAAATGCAATCGTAAGTGCTGGCATTGAATCGGTTACGATCCGTTCTGCGTTCACTTGTAATACAAAACATGGTATTTGTAAGAAATGTTACGGCATCAACCTTGCGACAGGCGAAGCAGTCGAAGTCGGCGAAGCAGTCGGTATCATTGCTGCGCAATCGATCGGTGAGCCTGGTACACAGCTTACGATGCGTACATTCCATACAGGTGGGGTTGCCGGGGATGACATCACATCCGGTCTTCCACGTATCCAAGAGATTTTCGAAGCCCGTAATCCGAAAGGGCAAGCGGTCATTTCTGAAATCAAAGGTGAGATCACCGAGATTGATGAAATCCGGGAAGGTCAGAAGGAAATTACGATTCAAGGGGAAGTCGAGACGCGCAAGTATCTCGCACCATATAACGCCCGCTTGAAAGTACAAATTGGCGATTCTATCGATCGTGGAGACAGCATTACTGAAGGTTCCATCGATCCGAAAGAATTAATCATCGTTAAAGACGTAGCCACTGTACAAGAATACCTTCTTAAAGAAGTTCAAAAAGTATACCGTATGCAAGGTGTTGAAATCGGGGATAAGCACGTTGAAGTAATGGTTCGCCAAATGCTTCGCAAAGTGCGTGTCATCGAAGCTGGCGACACGGATCTTCTTCCGGGCTCGCTGCTCGATATCCACCAATTCTCCGAAGCGAATGCTGAAGTGTTGAAGATCGGAAGAGTACCGGCTACATCACGTCCAGTCATTCTCGGTATTACAAAAGCATCGCTTGAGACGGAATCCTTCCTATCAGCAGCCTCTTTCCAAGAAACGACTCGCGTCTTGACAGATGCGGCGATCAAAGGAAAAACGGATGAGTTGCTAGGATTGAAGGAGAATGTCATCATCGGTAAACTAGTTCCAGCTGGAACAGGCATGCAACGCTATCGTCAAATTCAAATGGAACAAGATGAAGAGGCGACAGCAGCAGTTGTCGAATAAACAATAATTGAAATGGGGAGAGAAAAATCCTCTCCCCATTTTTTATTTATTGTTGACATGTTTCTTTCCAGATGATAATATACAAAAGGTTGATAGTTGAATGTCTGTACTTTGGAGGATGTACGAATGTCTTATGAAAAAGTCGAGCAGGCAAAGAAGACGATCATCGGTACAAAGCAAACAGTGAAAGCGATAAAGTCTGGCGTGGTGAGAGAAGTCGTCATTGCGAGAGATGCCGAAGAAAAGCTGATTGATCCCATAGTCGGAGAAGCAGCGCGTCACGGCATTCAAGTAAGTTATGTCGATTCGAGGGAAAAACTCGGTCAGGCATGCGGCATTCAAGTCGGTGCGTCCGTCGTCGCCATTACTGTATGATGGTTTTTGTGTGAATAAACACAAAGACTTTGTTTTTACCCCAAAAATGAACCACCTGGATGTGTGGTCTTACAAAAAAGCACAGTGAAAGGAGGAAATCCGATGCCTACAATTAACCAATTGGTCCGTAAACCTCGTCAATCGAAATCGGACACTTCCAAGGCACCAGCACTCGGAAAAAGCTATAACAGCTTCAAAAAGTCGATGACAAATGTCAACTCGCCACAAAAAAGAGGTGTTTGTACTCGTGTGGGTACAATGACTCCGAAGAAACCGAACTCGGCTCTTCGTAAATATGCGCGTGTTCGTTTGACAAACACTCTAGAAGTGAACGCATATATCCCTGGTGAAGGTCACAACCTTCAAGAGCACAGCGTTGTTCTTATCCGCGGAGGACGTGTAAAAGACTTACCGGGTGTTCGTTACCACATCGTACGTGGAGCGCTTGATACTGCTGGAGTTACTGGCCGTATGCAAAGCCGTTCACAATACGGTGCGAAAAGACCAAAAGAAAAGAAAAACTAATAACGGAATGATTATTTCGAAAGGAGGAAAACAATATGCCTCGTAAAGGTCCTGTTGCAAAACGTGACGTACTACCGGATCCGATTTACAATTCGAAGCTTGTCACTCGTCTTATCAATAAAATGATGGTGGACGGTAAAAAAGGTACATCTCAAAATATCCTCTATGGTGCGTTTGAACTTGTGAAAGAACGTTCAGGTAAAGACGCTCTAGAAGTATTTGAAGCTGCATTGAACAACGTTATGCCAGTTCTTGAAGTACGTGCTCGCCGTGTCGGTGGCGCGAACTACCAAGTTCCGGTCGAAGTTCGTCCTGAACGCCGTACAACTCTTGGATTGCGTTACCTAGTGAACTACTCTCGCTCACGCGGTGAGAAGACAATGGAAGAGCGTCTTGCGAATGAAATCCTTGATGCTTCCAACAACACAGGTGCATCTGTGAAACGTCGTGAAGAAATGCATAAGATGGCGGAAGCGAACAAAGCATTCGCTCACTATCGCTGGTAAGATCGGACGGTTTATCTTTATTCAGCAGAAGGTTGCCGCCTCTAAAGGTATCGAGATGCATGCAATTTTGTATACTGCTTAGCAGGTGTTGAGATTCAGCTGAACAAAGATAAAAGCCTCCGGCGGATGTCAAGGATTTTCAAGGGTGGTAAGGATGGCAGTCTAAGTGTGCGACATCATGTCGCACCACCTGCATGACCTACATCTATATCGTGTAGGCCTCAAGCTCGAAAAAATCCTGACGCAATCACGCCGAGGCGTGATTGATTGACACCTTAATCCGAAACGGAAGGAGATATACAAAATGGCTAGAGAGTTCTCCTTAGAGAATACTCGTAACATTGGTATCATGGCTCACATCGACGCCGGTAAGACGACGACAACTGAGCGGATCCTTTTTTACACAGGTAAGATCCATAAGATTGGTGAAACGCACGAAGGGGCATCCCAAATGGACTGGATGGAGCAGGAGCAAGAGCGTGGAATCACGATCACATCTGCTGCGACAACAGCTGCATGGAAAGGCCACCGTGTAAACATCATCGATACTCCAGGACACGTAGACTTCACAGTTGAAGTTGAACGTTCACTACGTGTATTGGATGGTGCAGTAACTGTACTTGACGCTCAATCGGGCGTTGAGCCACAAACTGAAACAGTTTGGCGCCAAGCGACAAACTATAAAGTTCCACGTCTTGTTTTCGTTAACAAGATGGACAAAACAGGTGCGGACTTCCTTTACTCTGTAGGCACTCTTCATGATCGTCTACAAGCGAATGCGGTTCCTATCCAACTTCCGATCGGTGCTGAAGATAATTTCAGCGGCATCATCGACCTCGTTGAAATGAAAGCTACTTTGTACGGTAACGACCTCGGAACGGATACGACAGTTGAAGATATTCCGGCAGAATACCGTGAGCAAGCTGATGAGTACCGTGAGAAATTGGTCGAAGCGATTGTAGACTTCGATGAAGATCTAATGGAAAAATATCTCGGCGGCGAAGAGCTGACAGTAGACGAAATCAAAACTGCAATCCGTAAAGCAACACTTGCGGTAGAATTCTACCCAGTTGTTTGTGGTACGGCTTTCAAAAACAAAGGTGTTCAATTAGTCCTCGACGCAGTTGTTGACTACTTGCCATCACCGATCGACATCCCTCCAATGGTAGGTGTCAACCCGGATACAGAAGAGGAAGAAGAGCGTCATTCCAGCGACGAAGAGCCATTCTCGGCTTTAGCGTTCAAAGTAATGACAGACCCTTATGTTGGTAAGCTTACATTCTTCCGTGTTTATTCTGGAGTCCTTCAATCAGGTTCATATGTACAGAACTCTACAAAAGGCAAGCGTGAGCGCGTAGGACGTATTCTACAAATGCACGCAAACAGCCGTGAAGAGATTTCTGAAGTACATTCAGGCGAAATCGCAGCTGCGGTCGGTTTGAAAGATACAGGAACAGGTGATACGCTTTGTGACGACAAAGCACCAATCATTCTTGAGTCCATGGAATTCCCAGAACCAGTTATCTCTGTTGCTATCGAGCCTAAGACAAAAGGCGACCAGGACAAGATGGGTACAGCTCTTGCGAAACTTCAAGAGGAAGACCCGACTTTCCGTGCGCACACTGACCAAGAAACAGGAGAAGTTATCATCGCAGGTATGGGTGAGCTTCATCTCGACATCATCGTTGACCGCTTGAGACGTGAGTTTAAAGTAGAAGCGAATGTCGGAGCACCACAAGTATCTTATCGTGAGACATTCCGTAGCGCTGCGGAAGTTGAAGGTAAGTTCGTACGCCAATCTGGTGGTCGTGGTCAATACGGTCACGTTTGGATCGAGTTCTCGCCAAACGAAGAAGGAAAAGGTTTCGAATTCGAAAACGCTGTCGTCGGTGGGGTTGTTCCTCGTGAATATATCGGATCCGTTGAAGCGGGTGTTCGTGACTCCCTGAATAATGGTGTTCTTGCAGGTTATCCGTTGATCGACGTAAAAGCACGTCTATTCGATGGTTCTTACCATGACGTCGACTCCAACGAGATGGCGTTCAAGATCGCTGCTTCCATGGCACTAAAAAATGCAGCTGCAAAATGTAACCCTGTTCTTCTTGAGCCGATGATGAAAGTTGAAGTCATCATTCCTGAAGAGTATATGGGCGACATCATGGGTGATATTACATCACGCCGTGGTCGCGTGGAAGGTATGGACGCTCGCGGTAACGCACAAGTTGTCCGTGCAATGGTTCCACTTGCAGAAATGTTCGGCTATGCAACAGCACTTCGTTCGAATACACAAGGTCGTGGAGTATTCTCTATGACATTCGATCACTATGAAGATGTTCCGAAATCAATTGCAGAAGAAGTCATCAAGAAAAATAAAGGTGAATAATTAAATTTCATCCTTGTTTCCATCTTTGATTACTTGTAAGATATGGATAGTTGGAGGGAATTGCTTCTCCAGCATCCATGCTTATAAAAAATAAAACATTCATATTTTTAAGGAGGAATTCCACAATGGGTAAAGAGAAATTCGATCGCTCCAAGGAGCATGCTAACGTTGGTACAATCGGTCACGTTGACCATGGTAAAACAACTTTGACTGCTGCAATCGCAACAGTTCTTTCAAAAAGAATGGGTGGAGAAGCGAAATCTTACGCTGACGTAGATAACGCTCCAGAAGAAAAAGAGCGTGGAATCACGATCAATACTTCACACATCGAGTATGAAACTGACAAGCGTCACTATGCACACGTTGACTGCCCAGGTCACGCTGACTACGTTAAAAACATGATCACTGGTGCTGCTCAAATGGACGGCGGTATCCTAGTTGTATCTGCAGCTGACGGCCCAATGCCACAAACACGTGAGCACATCCTTCTTTCTCGTCAAGTAGGTGTTCCTTACCTAGTTGTATTCATGAACAAATGTGACATGGTTGACGACGAAGAGCTTCTTGAACTAGTTGAAATGGAAATCCGTGACCTTCTTTCTGAGTACGAATTCCCTGGCGACGACATTCCAGTCATCAAAGGTTCTGCTCTAAAAGCACTTGAAGGTGAAGCTGAGTGGGAAGAGAAAATCGTTGAGCTTATGAACGCTGTTGACGAGTACATCCCAACACCACCACGTGACACTGACAAGCCATTCATGATGCCAGTTGAGGACGTATTCTCAATCACTGGCCGTGGTACAGTTGCTACTGGACGTGTTGAGCGTGGAGTAGTTAAAGTCGGAGATGTTGTTGACATCATCGGTTTGACTGAAGAACCAAAATCTACAACTGTAACAGGTGTAGAAATGTTCCGTAAGCTTCTTGACTATGCAGAAGCTGGAGACAACATCGGTGCACTTCTTCGTGGGGTAGCTCGTGAAGACATCGAACGTGGACAAGTACTTGCTAAGCCAGGTACAATCACACCACACACTAAATTCAAATCAGAAGTTTATGTTCTTTCAAAAGAAGAGGGTGGACGTCACACTCCATTCTTCTCTAACTACCGCCCTCAGTTCTACTTCCGTACAACTGACGTAACTGGAATCATCTCTCTTCCAGAAGGCGTAGAAATGGTTATGCCTGGCGACAACGTTGAAATGACAGTTGAACTTATCGCTCCAATCGCGATTGAAGAAGGTACTAAATTCTCAATCCGTGAAGGTGGACGTACAGTAGGCGCTGGCGTTGTAGCTACAATCGAAAAGTAATAAACTTTTAAATCCCGCACTCGTGCGGGATTTTTTCTATTAGTAATGCTTTTAGATGGATTAAAGGCATTTGGCGCGATTAGAAAAGAGGGATCATGAAATGTGGCCGCGTCCAAAGAAAGGCATCCCACATCCAAAGAGTGTCGTCGCGCGTCCAAAGGAAGGCATTCCACGTCCAAAGAGTGTCGTCGCACGTCCAAAGGAAGGCATCCCACGTCCAAAGAGTGTCGTCGCGCGTCCAAAGGAAGGCATATCACGTCCAAAGAGTGTCGTCGCGCGTCCAAAGGAAGGCATCCCACGTCCAAAGAGTGTCGTCGCGCGTCCAAAGGATGGCATTCCGCGCTCAAGGCAAGCTGTAGCGCGCTCAAAGAAGCCGATCTCGCTCTCAAGAAGTGACATCCGCGATCAAGACAAGCCTCCCCGCGCTCAAGAATCGATTCCCACGCCTAAAGCAGCGACTCCTGCACCACAGCAAGCACCACTGCAATAGCATCCTTTATTACGAATTAATTTTCATAGCATTTTAGATATCCGAGGAATCATTTAGACTCCACAAGCCACGCTATTACAAAAAGCCGCACGCTTCGCGAAAAACCTCACTATTTTTCATGTAATATCCCACAAAACAGTTGAATTATAAGCAACATCCTATTATAATTAAAAAGCTGAGAAAAGAATTTCGCGAAAAGGGTTGCGAGATTCTTTTTCCTTGTGTATAATGTTGAATGTTGGTCTTTGACTGCGATGAAGCGGGAGGTTGCCGACACACCCGGCCGCTTTGCCATGGCACGTGTGTGGGAAATTTCCGTGGAGAATGTCTAGAAAATAGGCGAGAAGGAGGGAAAGTAATGGCAAAACAGAAGATTCGTATCCGTTTAAAAGCATATGATCACAGAATTCTTGATCAGTCAGCTGAAAAAATCGTAGAAACAGCAAAACGTTCAGGTGCAAGCGTATCAGGTCCGATACCTCTTCCAACTGAAAGATCTGTTTATACAATTCTTCGTGCGGTACATAAGTACAAAGATTCGCGCGAGCAGTTCGAAATGCGTACGCATAAACGTCTTATCGATATCGTCAACCCGACACCACAAACTGTCGATGCATTGATGAAACTCGATTTACCATCTGGCGTTGACATTGAAATCAAACTTTAATCGATAAAATAAAACTAATTAATTCAGGAGGTGTGACAAATGACCAAAGGAATCTTAGGGAGAAAAGTTGGCATGACGCAAATTTTTGCTGAAAACGGCGATCTCATTCCAGTGACTGTGATTGAAGCTGCTCCAAACGTTGTTCTTCAAAAGAAGACAAACGAAACAGACGGCTACGAAGCAATCCAGCTTGGATTCGACGACAAACGTGAGAAGCTTGCAAACAAACCTGAAAAAGGACACGTTGCAAAAGCTGAAACGGCACCTAAGCGCTTCATTCGCGAATTCCGCGGAGTAGACGTAGCTGGGTATGAAGTTGGTCAGGAAGTCAAAGTCGATACATTCGCAGAAGGCGATATCGTCGATATTACAGGAGTATCAAAAGGTAAAGGGTTCCAAGGTGTTATCAAACGCCACGGATTCTCACGCGGACCAATGAGTCACGGTTCTCGTTTCCACCGTGCACCAGGTTCACTAGGTGCGGTTGACGGACAACGTGTATTCAAAGGTAAAAAATTGCCAGGACGTACTGGTGGAGACACTGTTACGATCCAAAACCTTGAAATCGTACGAGTTGACGCTGAGCGTAACTTGTTGCTAGTAAAAGGTAATGTTCCAGGAGCACGCAAATCACTTATTACAGTGAAAAGCGCAATCAAAGGGAACTAATTCTTAAAGGAAGGAGGAAACAAAAATGCCTAAAGTATCCGTACTAAGTCAGACAGGTTCTTCAGTTGGCGATATCGAATTGAACGAAGCGATCTTCGGAATCGAGCCAAATGAAGCTGTCCTATTCGAAGCATTGGTTCAACAACGCGCATCTTTGCGTCAAGGTAACCATAAAGTAAAAACTCGTGCAGAAGTTGCTGGCGGTGGTCGTAAACCATGGCGCCAAAAAGGAACTGGACGTGCTCGTCAAGGGTCGATCCGTTCACCACAATGGCGTGGAGGCGGTATCGTATTCGGTCCGACTCAAAGAAGCTACAGCTACAAACTTCCTAAAAAAGTTCGTCGTTTAGCTCTTCTTTCAGCGCTTTCAACAAAAGTGCGCGATGAAGAAATCATCGTATTGGACGCTCTTACATTCGAAGCTCCAAAAACAAAGGAATTCACGAAGGTCCTTGCAGATCTTTCAATCAATAAAAAAGCATTGTTCGTAACAGCTGACCTTGATGAAGCAGTGGCATTGTCCGCTCGTAACATCCCTGGAATCAGCGTCGTTACAGCAAACGGCATCAACGTTCTCGACATCGTCGCTCATGACAAACTTGTCGTAACAAAAGATGCAGTTCAAAAAATTGAGGAGGTGCTTGGTTAATGGAAGCACGTGATGTACTAAAACGTCCGGTCATTACCGAGCGTTCTTCAGAACAAATGGAACTCAAAAAATACACTTTCGAAGTAGATACGCGCGCTAACAAAACACATGTGAAGCAAGCTATCGAAGAAATCTTCGGAGTGAAAGTTGAAAAAGTCAACGTACAGAACTACAAAGGTAAGTTCAAACGTATGGGCAAACATGCTGGTTACACAAACAAACGCCGCAAAGCGATCGTAACTTTGACTGCTGATTCAAAAGACATCGAACTTTTCGAAATGTAATTAACTCGTAAATAAACGAAGGAGGGAACACCAATGGCGATTAAGAAATATAAACCTACCTCCAACGGACGTCGTAACATGACTTCTTCAGACTTCTCTGCTATTACAACAGATAAGCCAGAAAAATCATTGCTTGAGCCACTTAAGCGTAAAGGCGGACGTAACAACCAAGGTAGGATGACTGTTCGTCACCAAGGTGGAGGCCATAAGCGCCAATACCGTGTCATCGACTTCCAACGTCGGAAAGATGGCATTCCAGGACGCGTTGCTACGATCGAATACGATCCAAACCGTTCTGCAAACATCGCCCTAATCAACTATGCTGATGGGGAGAAACGTTACATCCTTGCACCAAAAGGATTGGAAGTGGGCATGACTGTTATGTCAGGACCTGAAGCGGACATCCGCGTAGGGAACTCTCTTCCACTAGAAAACATTCCAATGGGTTCTACAATCCATAACATCGAATTGAAACCTGGTAAAGGTGGACAATTGGTACGTTCTGCTGGTACATCCGCACAATTGCTCGGACGTGAAGGCAAATACGTAATCATCCGTCTACAATCAGGCGAAGTTCGTATGATCCTATCAACTTGCCGCGCAACAATCGGTCAAGTAGGTAACGAGCAACACGAATTGATTAACATCGGTAAAGCAGGTCGTTCACGCTGGATGGGCAAACGTCCAACTGTACGTGGATCTGTCATGAACCCTAACGATCACCCACATGGTGGTGGTGAAGGACGTACTCCAATCGGCCGTCCGAGCCCAGTTACACCTTGGGGCAAACCAGCTCTTGGTTACAAAACTCGTAAGAAAAACAACAAATCCGACAAACTTATCGTTCGTCGCCGTAAAAAATAATGTGATGACACTGCGGTTCGGTGAGTGGACCGTAGTACAATCATCACGGAGGGAGGTTTTTCCATGGGCCGCAGCTTGAAAAAAGGACCTTTTGCAGATGATCATCTAATGAAAAAGGTCGACGCTCAAAAAGATGCACAAAAGAAACAGGTCATTAAAACTTGGTCTCGCCGTTCCACAATCTTCCCATCCTTCATCGGATTGACGATTGCTGTATACGACGGACGTAAGCACGTACCTGTCTATGTGACTGAAGATATGGTTGGTCACAAACTCGGTGAATTCGTACCTACGCGCACATACAAAGGTCATGGCGCTGACGATAAGAAAACTAGACGTTAATTGAGAGGAGGTTAATCTGATGCAACAAGCAAAAGCTACTGCCCGCACAGTCCGTATTGCTCCTCGCAAAGTCCGTTTGGTCGTTGATCTTATCCGGGGCAAGAAAATCGGTGAAGCTGTCGCGATTCTACGCCTGACGCCAAAAGCGGCATCTCCGGTTGTAGAAAAAGTATTGAAATCAGCAATCGCTAATGCTGAACACAACTATGAAATGGATGTTGAGAACATGATCGTCAGCGAAGTATTCGTTGATGAAGGTCCAACAATGAAACGTTTCCGTCCACGTGCACAAGGTCGTGCAAGTGCGATCAACAAACGTACTAGCCACATTACAGTAGTGGTATCCGAAAAGAAGGAGGGGTAATTCGTGGGTCAAAAAGTACATCCTAATGGTTTGCGGGTTGGCATCATTCGTGATTGGGATTCGAAATGGTATGCAGAAAAAGACTATGCGAACCTTCTACACGAAGACTTGAAAATCCGTGAGTACATCGAAAAGCGCCTAGTTGACGCTGCAGTTTCCAAAGTGGAAATCGAGCGTGCTGCAAAGCGTGTCAATATTACAATCCACACTGCGAAGCCGGGCATGGTGATCGGTAAAGGCGGTTCTGAAGTTGAAGCACTTCGTAAATCGTTGAACGATATCACTGGCAAGCGTGTACACATTAACATCGTAGAAATCAAACGCGCTGACCTTGACGCGAAATTGGTTGCAGAATCAATCGCACGTCAATTGGAAAGCCGTGTATCATTCCGTCGTGCTCAAAAACAAGCAATTCAACGTACGATCCGTTCTGGAGCAAAAGGAATCAAAACACAAGTATCCGGACGTCTTGGCGGTGCTGACATCGCTCGTGCGGAACACTACAGTGAAGGTACTGTTCCTCTTCATACATTACGTGCAGACATTGATTATGCACACGCAGAAGCTGACACTACATATGGTAAGCTTGGCGTAAAAGTATGGATTTACCGGGGAGAAGTCCTTCCAGTGAAGAAGAACTCTGAGGAAGGAGGCAACTAATTATGTTAATGCCTAAACGCGTTAAATATCGTCGTGTGTTCCGTGGTAAAATGCGCGGAGCTACAAAAGGCGGAGCATCTGTTCAATTCGGTGAGTTCGGCCTACAAGCGACTGAGTCAGGTTGGATCACTAACCGTCAAATCGAATCTGCTCGTATCGCAATGACACGTTACATGAAACGTGGCGGTAAAGTTTGGATCAACATCTTCCCACATAAGCCATATACGAAAAAGCCTCTTGAAGTCCGGATGGGTTCCGGTAAAGGTGCTGTAGAAGGCTGGGTAGCAGTAGTAAAACCAGGTCGTGTAATGTTTGAAATCGCAGGTGTGTCAGAAGAGGTTGCCCGTGAAGCACTTCGTCTCGCATCTCACAAACTGCCCGTGAAGAGCAAGTTTGTAAAACGTGAAGAAATTGGTGGTGAGTCTAATGAAAGCTAAAGAAATCCGTGACTTAACAACTGCAGAAATCGAGCAAAAAGTGAAATCACTGAAAGAAGAGCTTTTCAACCTTCGCTTCCAATTAGCGACAGGACAATTAGAAAACACTGCACGCATCCGTGAAGTTCGCAAATCGATTGCGCGCATGAAAACTGTAATACGTCAAAGAGAGATCAGTGCAAATAACTGATGAAGGAGGTTGCAGCCATGACTGAGCGTAACCAGCGCAAGGTATATACAGGCCGTGTAGTATCCGACAAAATGGATAAAACGGTTACCGTAATGGTAGAGACACATAAAAAGCACGCTTTATACGGCAAACGTGTAAAGTATTCGAAGAAATTCAAGGCCCATGACGAATTGAATGAAGCGAAAATCGGCGATGTAGTTCGCATTATGGAAACACGTCCACTTTCAGCTACAAAGCGTTTCCGCCTCGTCGAAGTAGTCGAAAAAGCGGTCATCATCTAATAACGTTCGGAAAGAAAATTCCGAGAGGAGGTAACCTCAATGATTCAACAAGAGAGCCGTATGAAAGTTGCCGATAACTCAGGAGCACGTGAAGTTCTAACAATTAAAGTGCTTGGCGGAACAGGCCGTAAAACTGCGAATATCGGTGACATCGTTGTTGTAACAGTGAAAAAAGCAACACCAGGTGGCGTTGTCAAGAAAGGCGACGTTGTCAAAGCAGTTATCGTTCGTACGAAGAGCGGAGTGCGTCGTAAAGATGGCTCCTACATTACGTTCGACGAAAACGCATGTGTTATCATCCGTGATGACAAGAGCCCACGTGGAACACGTATTTTCGGACCAGTTGCACGCGAATTGCGCGACAGCAACTTCATGAAGATCATTTCCCTAGCTCCAGAAGTTCTTTAATCACATGACAGTGCCAATCAAGGAGGTGCGATGAAATGCACGTTAAAAAAGGCGATAAAGTTATGGTCATCACCGGAAAAGACAAAGGTAAGACCGGAGTAATCTTAGCTGCTTTCCCTAAAAAGGATCGCGTACTTGTGGAAGGCGTCAACATTGTAAAAAAACATACTAAGCCTAACCAAGCGAACCCTCAAGGCGGAATCGTCAGCCAAGAGGCAGCTATCCATGTATCCAACGTCATGCCAATCGATCCTAAAACAGGTGAGCCTACTCGCGTAGGATATAAATTCGAAAATGGCAAAAAGATTCGTATTGCTAAAAAATCCGGTGAAGCGCTGGACAAATGAGTAATGGATGAAAGGAGGTCCAACTGATGAGCCGTTTAAAAGAAAAGTTTTCGAAAGAAATCACACCTGCTCTCATGAGCAAGTTTGAATATACTTCAGTAATGCAAGTACCAAAAGTAGAGAAAATCGTCATCAACATGGGTGTTGGTGATGCTGTTCAAAACTCTAAAGCGCTAGATGCAGCGGTAGAAGATCTAACAATTATTTCAGGTCAAAAGCCGGTTGTAACAAAAGCGAAAAAGTCAATCGCCGGATTCCGTCTTCGTGAAGGAATGCCGATCGGTGCGAAGGTAACACTACGCGGCGAGCGCATGTATGAATTCCTGGACAAGCTGATCTCAGTTTCACTTCCACGTGTTCGTGACTTCCGAGGTGTTTCGAAGAAAGCATTCGACGGTCGCGGTAACTACACACTTGGTGTGAAAGAACAGCTGATTTTCCCTGAAATTGACTACGATAAAGTATCTAAAGTACGAGGAATGGATATCGTCATCGTTACGACTGCTAACTCCGATGAAGAAGCACGCGAGTTGCTAACGCAGTTCGGCATGCCGTTCCAAAAGTAAACTAAAGGGAGGCGAAAACGTGGCTAAGAAATCAATGATCGTTAAACAGAAACGTACTCCAAAGTTCAAAGTTCAAGAATATACACGTTGCGAGCGCTGTGGTCGTCCGCACTCCGTATATCGTAAATTTAAACTTTGCCGTATTTGTTTCCGAGAACTCGCATATAAGGGACAAATTCCTGGCGTTAAAAAAGCTAGTTGGTAATCCCCTAACTTGGGAAGGAGGTTAATGGAATGACAATGAGTGATCCTATCGCAGATATGCTTACACGCATCCGTAACGCGAACATGGTTCGTCACGAGAAGCTTGAGGTACCTGCTTCAAACATGAAAAGAGAAATCGCTGAAATCTTGAAACGTGAAGGTTTCGTACGCGATGTTGAATATGTGGAAGATAGCAAACAAGGCATTATCCGCATTTTCCTTAAATATGGTCAAAACAACGAGCGTGTTATCACTGGTCTTAAACGTATCTCAAAACCTGGTCTTCGTGTTTACGCAAAAACAAATGAAGTTCCTAAAGTTTTGAATGGCCTTGGTATCGCCCTTGTGTCCACGTCAAACGGTCTCCTTACTGATAAGGAAGCTCGTGCAAAACAAGTAGGCGGAGAAGTCGTCGCTTACGTTTGGTAATCTGTAACAATTGAATGGAGGTGCAATAGAATGTCCCGAATTGGTAAACGCCCGATCGAGGTTCCTGAAAACGTGACAGTTACTATCGCTGATAATAACGTTGTCACTGTTAAAGGCCCTAAAGGCGAACTTACAAATACATTTAATACTGATATTAAAATCGAGCAAGAAGGCAACATCATCACTTTGACTCGTCCTTCTGACTCTAAAGAACACCGTTCCATCCACGGAACAACTCGTTCACTTCTTGATAACATGGTAACTGGTGTTTCAAAAGGTTTCGAACGTACACTTGAACTTGTTGGGGTTGGGTATCGTGCTCAGCTTCAAGGCAAGAAACTTGTATTGAACGTAGGATACTCTCACCCGGTTGAATTCACGCCGGAAGATGGAGTTGAAGTTGAAGTTCCTGCAAATACGAAAATCATCGTTCGCGGTATCAATAAAGAGCGCGTCGGTGCTTTGGCGTCGAACATTCGTCAAGTACGTCCACCTGAACCGTACAAAGGAAAAGGTATTAAGTATGAAGGCGAACAAATCCGTCGTAAAGAAGGAAAAACAGGTAAATAATGCCGCGTAAAGGCATTCGGAAGGAGTGACCACGATGATCACGAAACAAGATAAGAACGCTGTCCGCAAAAAACGTCATGCACGTGTTCGTACGAAAATCAGCGGATCTCCAGCGCGTCCACGCTTGAATGTTTATCGTTCAAACAAACATATCTATGCACAACTAATCGACGATGTGAATGGCGTTACGATTGCAAGTGCTTCCACTATGGATAAAGGGTTCGAATTGGACTCTAAAGCGAATGCTGAAGCAGCAGCTAAAGTCGGCGAGATGATCGCGAAGAAAGCCGTTGAAAAGGATGTCAAATCGGTTGTTTTCGACCGTGGCGGATACCTATTCCATGGCCGTGTGAAAGCTCTTGCAGACGCAGCACGCGAAAATGGACTGGAATTTTAATTAAGAAGGAGGGACATATTTCATGCGTCGTAATGATCAGAATAGAAGTGAATTCGAAGAACGCGTAGTAACGATCAACCGCGTAGCGAAAGTGGTAAAAGGTGGACGTCGTTTCCGCTTCACAGCACTTGTCGTTGTCGGAGATAAAAACGGTCGCGTCGGTTTTGGAACAGGGAAAGCGCAAGAGGTTCCTGATGCAATCCGTAAAGCTATCGAAGATGCGAAGAAAAACTTGATCGAAGTGCCAATGGTTAAAGGAACGACTCCACACGAAATTATCGGACGTTTCGGTGCAGGGCAAATCCTTATCAAACCGGCAGCACCTGGTACAGGAGTAATCGCCGGAGGACCTGTCCGTGCGGTACTTGAACTTGCAGGAATCACGGATATCCTTTCAAAATCCCTAGGATCAAGCACACCAATCAACATGGTTCGTGCAACAATTGAAGGGTTGAAGAGTTTGAAACGCGCTGAAGAGGTTGCTAAATTGCGCGGCAAATCCGTTGAAGAACTGTTAGGTTAAGGGGGGAAACACAATGGCAAATAAACTTGAAATCACCCTTACGAAAAGTGTAATCGGCGCTAAGCCGGCACAACGTAAAACAGTTGAAGCTCTCGGTCTGCGTAAATTGAATCAGACAGTTGAACATCAAGACAACGTAGCAATTCGTGGCATGATCAGCAAGGTTAGCCACTTGGTCACTGTTAAAGAACAATAATGCACATTTTCGAAATAAGGAGGTGCCGATAAGATGAAATTACACGATATGAAGCCAGCTGAAGGCGCACGTAAAGCACGTAAACGCATTGGTCGTGGAATCGGTTCCGGTACAGGTAAAACTTCCGGTAAAGGTCACAAAGGTCAAAACGCTCGTTCCGGCGGCGGTGTTCGTCTTGGATTCGAAGGTGGTCAAATTCCACTATTCCAACGACTTCCGAAGCGTGGATTTACGAACATTAATCGTAAAGAATATGCGATCGTGAACTTGGACGTACTTAACCGTTTTGACGAAGGTACTGAAGTTACGCCTGAATTGCTAATTGAAACTGGAATCGTGAGCAATGAAAAATCAGGAATTAAGATTCTTGGAAATGGGACTCTTGAGAAAAAGATTACTGTCAAAGCTCATAAATTCTCTGCTTCTGCTAAAGAAGCTATCGAGAAAGCGGGCGGGCAAGCAGAGGTGATTTAATGTTTCAGACAATCTCCAACTTTATGCGCGTTAGAGATATTAGGTCTAAAATCATTTTCACACTATTAGTGCTCATCGTATTTAGACTCGGCACATTCGTCCCAGTCCCTAACGTTGACGCGACGGCTTTGCAACAATCAAACAACCAATTCATTGGATTTCTAAACATATTCGGCGGTGGCGCGTTAGCGCAGTTCTCCATTTTTGCAATGGGAATCATGCCTTACATCACCGCTTCCATCATCGTGCAATTATTGCAGATGGATGTCGTTCCGAAATTCACTGAATGGGCGAAGCAAGGGGACGTCGGAAGACGAAAGCTTGCTCAATTCACAAGATATTTCACAGTCGTCCTCGCCTTCATTCAAGCGATCGCCATGTCATTCGGTTTCAACCAAATGTTCGGCGGTACGCTCATAGTCGGCGAAGGAATTTCCACTTACGTGATGATTGCGATTGTCTTGACTGCCGGTACATCATTCCTGCTTTGGCTTGGTGAGCAGATCACCGCAAAAGGAGTCGGTAATGGTATTTCCATTATCATCTTCGCGGGTATCGTCGCAGCTATTCCAAACGCAGTGAACCAACTGTATGCAACACAAATTCAAGATGCGGGAGATGCTTTGTTCATTCGCCTTGCTATGATGGCATTGTTGTTGATCGTCATTATCGCGATCATCGTCGGAGTTGTTTACGTACAAGAAGCGCTCCGTAAAATTCCAATTCAGTATGCAAAACGTATGACAGGTCGTCAACAGACTACGGCCGGACAACAAACGCACTTACCATTGAAATTGAATGCTGCAGGGGTAATCCCGGTAATCTTTGCTGTGGCATTTTTCATTACACCCCAGCAAATCGCTACATTTTTCGGCGAGAACAGCGTAACGAAGTTCATTACTCGAACGTTCGATTACAATGAACCGGTCGGAATGATTCTTTATGTAGCTTTAATCCTTGCTTTCACATATTTCTACGCATTCATTCAAGTGAATCCGGAAAATATGGCAGACAATCTGAAAAAGCAAGGCGCGTATATCCCAGGCATCCGTCCGGGGCAAAACACGCAAAAATATTTAACAAGCACTTTGTATAGACTGACTTTCGTTGGCTCGATCTTCCTTGCCGTCGTAGCGGTCATGCCGATTTTCTTCATCAATTTGGCGAACCTTCCACAGTCCGCTCAAATTGGAGGAACGAGCTTGCTTATCGTCGTCGGGGTTGCCCTTGAAACGATGAAACAGCTTGAATCACAACTTGTGAAAAGGCACTACAAAGGGTTCATGAAATAATATTCTTAATAGGTATACCCCTTGGTTAACTCCTGTTTTGAATAATGATGGAGGGCAAGACGTATGAATATCGTATTAATGGGTCTGCCAGGTGCCGGAAAAGGTACGCAAGCAGATAAAATTGTCGAAAAGTACGAAATCCCTCATATTTCTACAGGCGATATGTTCCGTGCTGCAATTCAGGAAGGCACGGAACTTGGAGTCAAAGCAAAATCGTTCATGGATCAAGGTGCTCTTGTTCCTGATGAAGTGACAATTGGCATCGTTCGTGAACGACTAAGCAAATCCGATTGTGATAATGGATTCCTACTCGATGGGTTTCCACGCACAGTTCCTCAAGCAGAAGCATTGGATGCATTGCTTTCGGATATGGGCCGGAAAATTGAGCACGTGCTCAACATCAAAGTAGAAAAAGATGAACTTATCGCAAGATTGACCGGTCGCAGAATTTGTAAAGTATGCGGCACATCCTACCATTTGCAATTCAACCCGCCAAAGGTTGAAGGCAAATGCGATAAGGATGGCGGGGAACTTTATCAGCGAGCGGATGACAATCCGGAAACTGTCACGAACCGTCTGGAAGTAAATATGAATCAAACAGCACCACTATTGGCGTTTTATAACGACAAGGGCGTGCTGAAGAACATAGATGGACAAAAAGACATCAATGATGTTTTCAAAGACCTGGACGCTATCTTACAAGAGAGTGGCCAGTGATCCTTTCCGGACGCAATTCATGCACGCCATATTGTGGGCAGCATCGCACTGTTGCACGGAAAGAGCGTATGATTAACGAGCTGCAAAAGCATATGGTGCCCGGTATAGGAACTGGTGATAATCCATTGGCGGCACTGTTTTGGGACGTCGTAAATGCAAATGCCTGCCGAGGTGGGTATAATGTAAAGGATGTCCGAAACTCTGTGGCAAGGATGGAACGCACCAACGGCAATCCTGTCGTTAGTGTCTTTTCCGATGCGATTTTCCACAACAAAAGTCGGGGACTGACTAACGGGAAACGAAGTGTGACAGACGTCTTTCGAACATCACTCATGCAATCCGGACATATGTTGAAGGAAGCTTTGAAGGCGACTGTTGCCGCTCGATGGTTAAGACCTTTATTGGATATAGAAGGGAGACAGGATTGATGGCGAAGGACGACGTAATTGAAGTTGAAGGTACCGTAGTCGAAACGTTGCCGAACGCAATGTTCAAGGTGGAATTGGAAAATGGTCATACGATTCTTGCACATGTTTCAGGCAAGATCCGTATGCACTTTATCCGTATCCTGCCTGGCGACAAAGTGACGATGGAACTCTCACCTTATGATTTGACACGCGGTCGTATCACATACCGTTTCAAATGAAACTTTTGCAACTCCGGAATATTGAAGGAGGTTGGGTAAGATGAAAGTAAGACCATCTGTAAAACCGATCTGCGAAAAATGTAAAGTTATTCGCAGACGCGGCCGAGTAATGGTAATCTGTGAAAATCCAAAACATAAACAAAGACAAGGCTAATACAAAGGGAGGTGCACAATCTATATGGCACGTATTGCTGGTGTAGACGTACCGCGCGATAAGCGCGTTGTCATTTCATTGACATACATTTTCGGAATTGGTAAAACAACTGCACAAAAGATCCTTGCTGGTGCTGGCGTTTCTGAAGAAACTCGCGTTCGCGATCTTACTGATGCAGAACTTGATAAAATCCGTGAGCAAATCGACGGTTTGAAAGTTGAAGGGGACCTTCGTCGTGAAACTTCCCTCAACATCAAACGTTTGATGGAAATCGGAAGCTTCCGTGGAATCCGTCACCGTCGTGGACTACCTGTTCGTGGACAAAACACGAAAAACAATGCACGTACACGTAAAGGTCCTAAACGGACAGTAGCTAACAAGAAGAAATAATAGGTAAAGGAGGTTTTCGTACATGGCACGTAAACAACAAACTCGTAAGCGTCGTGTGAAAAAGAATATTGAAACTGGTATTGCACATATCCGTTCGACGTTCAACAATACAATCGTAACAATCACTGATAGTCACGGTAATGCACTTTCATGGTCAAGTGCTGGTGCACTAGGATTCAGAGGTTCTCGTAAATCGACTCCGTTTGCTGCACAAATGGCTGCTGAAACAGCTGCTAAAACTGCTATGGAGCATGGCCTGAAATCTTTGGAAGTTACTGTTAAAGGACCAGGTGCTGGTCGTGAAGCTGCAATCCGTTCACTACAAGCAGCAGGTCTAGAAGTAACTGCAATCAGAGACGTAACACCGGTTCCACATAACGGATGCCGCCCACCGAAACGTCGTCGTGTATAATGGTTTGTTCTCCATTTGATTGAAAAGCACAATTTTTGGTAAAACTAAATTGTGTGATTGCATTTTGATTTCTTTTGATAATCGATTTCAATATGGAACGGCCTATATACTAGACGTTTTGAAGGAGGGTAAATGAATGATCGAGATTGAAAAACCGAAGATTGAAACAGTTATGATCAGCGAAGATTCCAAGTTCGGTAAGTTTATTATTGAACCATTGGAGCGTGGATACGGAAACACTTTAGGGAATTCCTTGCGCCGCGTGCTTCTTTCCTCATTGCCAGGAGCTGCCGTGACATCTATCCAGATCGACGGAGTTCTTCATGAATTCTCTACAATTGAAGGTGTCGTTGAAGACGTTGCAACAATTATTTTGAACGTGAAGAAACTTGCTCTCAAAATCTACTCAGATGATGAGAAAGTGATTGAAATAGATGTAAAAGGCGAGGGGACGGTCACTGCTGCTGATATCACTCATGACAGTGATGTCGAAGTGCTGAATCCGGATCTTCAAATCGCTACTCTAGGCAAGAATGGTCATCTGCGTATGCGCATGTATGCTGTTCGTGGCCGAGGGTATGCACCTTCCGATCAAAACAAACGTGAGGATCTTGCGATTGGTGTTATTCCGATCGACTCTATTTACACTCCAGTTTCACGCGTCAATTTTCAAGTCGAGAATACTCGTGTAGGTCAAAGCACCAACTTTGATAAGTTGACGTTTGACATTTGGACAGATGGCAGCATCGGTCCGAAAGAAGCTGTTTCGCTCGGAGCAAAAATCCTGACGGAGCATCTGAATATTTTTGTCGGTATGACTGACGAAGCACAAACTGCTGAAATTATGGTGGAAAAAGAAGAAGACCAGAAAGAGAAAGTACTTGAGATGACTATCGAAGAACTTGATCTATCTGTTCGTTCTTATAACTGCCTGAAACGCGCAGGCATCAATACCGTTCTTGAACTTGCTAATAAGTCTGAGGATGAAATGATGAAAGTGCGCAACCTTGGCCGTAAATCGCTTGAAGAAGTAAAGGCGAAATTGGATGAGTTGAACCTCGGGTTACGCTCGGAAGATTAATCAACTAGATTGAAGGAGGGAAACTTCTATGGGTTACAGAAAACTTGGACGTACAAGTTCACAACGTAAAGCAATGCTTCGCGACTTGGCGACAGACCTAATCGTGCATGAGCGCATCCAAACAACAGAAGCGCGTGCGAAAGAATTACGTTCAGTCGTTGAAAAGATGATCACGCTTGGTAAACGCGGTGACTTACATGCACGTCGTCAAGCAGCACAATTCATTCGTCGTGAGCTAGTAACAACTGCGGATGAGGAAGGCAATGAAAAAGAGATTTTTGCACTTCAAAAATTGTTTGATAACGTGGCACCACGCTACGCTGACCGCCAAGGCGGATACACTCGTATTATGAAAATGGGACCTCGTCGTGGAGACGGAGCACCTGTTGTAGTAATCGAATTAGTTTAATTACTAAATATAAACAACCAAGGGTGTGTCTGGCATACGCACAGCCACGCCCTTTTCTTATCTAAATGATTTATACGACAAATATTAAAAGCTGAGTGTTATGATCGACGGTTTAGCCGATCGGTCTAGCTCTACGCATCTCATCCGCTGATCTGGATTGAGCACCCAGCATCAGAATAGAATGGAGCGCATTTCTTCGGATGAGGTGCGCGCTTTTTTTATTTATATCGAGAAAAAATTGTAGAATTCAGTTGTTTCATACATAATCAGAAAAACCCGGAGGTGAAAGTTGTGAAGGAAATTTTGTCATTGGATCATGTGTCCTATTCCTATGAGTCGGAAGAAGGCGAAATACGCAGAGCAGTGGATGATGTCAGTTTCACTGTCAGGGACGGAGAATGGATTGCCATTGTAGGTCATAACGGATCGGGCAAATCGACGTTGGCCAAGCTGATGATTGGTCTTTTATTTCCGGAGGAGGGCAAAGTGAAAGTCTTTCTCGAGGAGTTGAACGCAGATAACCTTTGGGAAATTCGCTCGGACATCGGTATCGTCTTTCAAAATCCGGACAATCAATTCGTTGGTTCGACTGTACAGGACGATGTTGCATTCGCTTTGGAAAACAACGGCATCCCTTTTGAGGAGATGGTGCCACGTGTACACGAGTCACTTGCACAAGTGAAGATGGAAGGATTTCTGGATCATGAGCCTCATCATCTATCTGGCGGACAAAAACAGCGTGTGGCAATTGCAGGAGCACTTGCCATGCGTCCCAAGCTGCTCATTTTGGACGAGGCGACTTCCATGTTGGATCCGCAAGGACGCGATGAAGTGATCCAAGTAGTCGATGAGCTGAAGCGGGCGGCGGGACTCACGGTTATTTCCATTACACATGATTTAGAGGAAGTGCTCCTAGCGGACAAAGTCCTTGTGATGAATAATGGGAAGCTGATGATGACCGGCAATCCGGAGGAAATTTTTGCGCATGGGGACGAGCTGGAGGCGATCGGACTGGATCTGCCTTTTGCGGCGAGATTGTCGCGGGCTCTTCGCCAGGAAGGTGTCGCAATACAAGGGGAACATATGACGGAAGAAGAGTTGGTGAATGAATTATGGACATCTCACTTCAACAAGTAGGCTATTCATACGCAAAAGGCACGCCTTTTGAAAAACGGGCCCTCTATGAGGTGAATGCTTCAATTAAATCTGGATCATATACGGCGGTCATCGGACATACCGGGTCTGGCAAATCTACGCTGCTCCTTCATTTGAACGGCCTTCTAAAGCCGACTGAAGGTTCAGTGGGTATCGGAGAGATCAACATTACTTCCGATACGAAGGCGAAAGAGCTAAAAAAAATCCGAAAGCATGTCGGCATCGTCTTTCAATTTCCCGAGCACCAGCTCTTCGAGGAGACCGTTGAGAAGGATATTATGTTCGGACCTTTAAACTTCGGGATTCCCGAAGAGGAGGCTAGACGGCGAGCCCATGAATTGATCAAGCTTTTAGGCTTGCCAGAAGACGTCGCACAGAAGTCGCCGTTCGATCTATCTGGCGGACAGATGCGACGTGTCGCGATAGCTGGCGTTCTCGCATTCAAACCGTCCGTCCTTATATTGGATGAACCGACGGCCGGGCTCGATCCACGTGGTCGTAAAGAAATTATGGAGCTTTTCAACAAGTTGCATAAAGAGGAAGGTTTGACGACGATACTCGTCACGCATAGCATGGAAGATGCAGCGAGATATGCGGATCAAATCCTTGTCATGCATGAGGGGCGCTCTGTAATGTCCGGAACGGCTGAAGAAGTATTCGAGGATGCAGAGCAACTAAAGTCATTCAGGCTTGGCCTGCCGCGTTCTGTGGCGTTTCAGCGGGATGTGGAGAAACTGTTTGGCAAGCAGTTTGGGAAGCTTGCACTTACTGAAGAGCAGCTTGCTAGCATCATAGCCGACGCTTTGCAGGAAGAAGGTGAGCAATAAATGCTTGAGAAGATGATCTTTGGTCGATACGTGCCGGGCGATTCATTTGTCCATCGACTTGATCCGAGGTCGAAGCTGTTGTTCGTCTTCATGTTTATTATCGCGGTGTTTTTAGCGAATAATACGGTCACTTACGCTTTACTGCTGGCTTTTACATTGCTTGTCATATTCATTGCAAGGATTCGTCTTTATTTCTTGTTCAATGGACTAAAACCGATTCTCTTCCTCATCGTTTTCACTTTGCTTATGCACTTCATTTTCACGAAGGAAGGCGCGCTGCTAATCGACTGGAAATTCATTAAGATTTATGAAGAGGGGGTCAGGCAGGGGATTTATATTTCCATTCGGTTCCTCGTACTTGTCCTCATGACGACTATATTGACATTGACGACGTCTCCCATTTCTATCACGGATGGAATGGAGACGCTGTTAAATCCGTTGAAGCGCATTAAATTGCCGGTCCATGAACTTGCTTTAATGATGTCGATTTCACTTCGCTTTATTCCGACATTGATGGATGAAACGGATAAGATATTGAAAGCGCAGCTCTCCCGTGGCTCCGATTTAACGAGCGGCACTATTAAGGAAAGGATACAGGCAGTTGTACCGTTGCTTGTCCCCCTTTTCGTCAGCGCATTTAAACGGGCTGAGGATCTTGCTATTGCGATGGAAGTGAGAGGCTATCGCGGTGGTGAGGGAAGGACGAGGTACCGCCAGTTAAGTTGGCAATGGCGTGATACATTGATCATCATCCTATTCCTCGTATTAGTCGCTGCTCTTATTTGGCTGAGAGGGGGGAACTGATATGAAACGAGTCAAGGCAACCGTCGCTTACGACGGTACAGACTATGCAGGATACCAGTTCCAGCCGAATATACGGACAGTGCAATCCGTCATCGATAAAGCCCTTGTGAAGCTTCACAAAGATCAGTCCATCTACTCTGTCGCGAGCGGTAGGACAGATGCAGGTGTGCATGCTTTTGGACAGGTGATCCATTTCGATACGCCATTGGATCTTCCGCCTGACCGGTGGCGGATGGCGCTGAATGTTTTATTGCCTAAGGATGTAAGAATTATGAATGTGGAGTTTGTGGATGAAGAATTTCATGCACGCTATTCCGCAACAGGAAAGACTTATATGTACAAATGGTCGTCGAGCGAAATCCAAAGCCCTTTCGAACGGAATTATGCCGTGCATTTAGGGAAGTGGAAGCCTGATATCGAGCGGATGCGCGAGGCTGCCCAGTATTTCATCGGCACGCATGATTTCACAAGCTTCTGTTCATCGAAAACGGCGACTGCAAATAAAGTGCGGACCGTACGGGAACTAACGCTTGTCGAGCAAGGCGAAGAGCTGATCATGACGATTGAGGGCGATGGTTTCCTGTACAATATGGTGCGGACAATTGCAGGTATGCTTTTTGCGGTCGGCATAGGTTGGAACGAGCCGGTGAATATGAAGGAAATGATCGAAGCAAAAGACCGGAAAAAGGTCGGGAAAACAGCGCCAGCACACGGTTTGTACTTGATGAATGTGACATACGATGACTGAGTCAACTTTTCCAGGTGTTTTCTAAGAAAACGCTTGACTTATGATCACTTTCAATATAAGATGATAAATGGTATTTCAATAACCCCACAATAAGCCCCGGAAAGTTTATTTGTGTTTAGGGATAGAGAAAACAACGGAACAGATTGATAATTTTAGGAGGAAACAATACATGCGTACAACATTCATGGCTAAAGGTCACGAAGTAGAGCGTAAATGGCTCGTTGTCGACGCTGAAGGACAGACGCTTGGTCGTCTAGCTTCTGAAGTTGCAGCAATTTTGCGCGGCAAAAATAAACCTACGTTCACACCACACGTTGACACTGGCGATCACGTCATCATCATCAACGCTGAGAAAATCCAATTGTCTGGGAATAAATTAAAAGATAAAATCTACTATCGCCACACAGGCTATACAGGTAATATCAAACAACGTACAGCTCTTGAAATGCGTACAAACTACCCAACTAAAATGTTGGAACTTGCGATTAAAGGGATGCTTCCAAAAGGTCCTCTAGGTCGTCAAACAATCAAGAAACTTCATGTCTATGCTGGACCGGAACATCCACATACGGCACAAAAACCAGAAGCATACGAGCTTCGCGGATAATTAAGAGGAGGAAACACTTTTGGCACAAGTACAATATATCGGCACTGGCCGTCGTAAAAGCTCAGTAGCTCGTGTACGTCTCGTACCTGGCGAAGGTAAAATTGTCGTCAACAACCGTGACGTAGAAGACTACGTACCATTCGAAACACTTCGTGAAGTGATCAAGCAACCACTTGTAGCTACTCAAACACTTGGCAGCTATGACATCCATGTAAACGTCCACGGTGGCGGTTACACTGGTCAAGCAGGCGCAATCCGCCACGGCGTAGCTCGTGCTCTACTTACTGTAGACCCTGACTTCCGCGGCACATTGAAAGCTGCAGGATTGCTTACTCGTGACTCCCGCATGAAAGAACGTAAAAAATACGGTCTTAAAGGCGCGCGTCGTGCACCTCAGTTCTCAAAACGTTAATCAATTCCTTATTGCATCAACGTTTACAAAGGTTTTTTGGTTCGAGTTGGCGCAAATCAGCTTGTACCTCATAAAGAACTCAACAGATTTAAAGCATCGGCATCTTGCTGGTGCTTTTTTTCTGGCATTAATTCAAGATAATTAATTTGTGTGGTTTATATATTTATGTGTCCTAAACGTTTCGATACATAGCAATATCTATATCTTGGGCAAATAAAAACGATGCATGAGTGTCTTTTAAACCGTGAAACGTTGTTTTCTTAATATCTAATTTCTTCAATACTCCGCTAATTGATCAGACTGTTTAAAACCGCCAAAGCTGAAAATATAATCATTCTCTTTAACAGAAATTTTACGAATGAGTTCGTATACTTCTCTGTTAATAGAAACATCACGTTTTGCATTTTGTGTCTTTAACGAAGTGTCATCAGAAGTAGGAATGATTGAATGTCTAACTTTCATCCGTATTCATAAAGACTCTCTGGGCGTATTGCTAGCAATTCTCCACGTCGCATCCCCGTTTCTAATGCAAGCATACAGGCAAGTTAGATTCGTCTTCTGGATGCTGTAAAACGTAATTACAAAGCTTTTTAAAATCAGTGATAGATAATGCTTTAGTACGTTTAGGTGGATTCTCTCCACGTGCTTTTAATAAACGAGCAAAATCATTTGCAATATAGCCACGAGCATATGCATCAAGTAAAGATGTTTTTATTTTAAGAAGATGTACTTATCGTTTAATAAATGAAGGCTTTGGCAGTAATGTTATTAAAGTTAACGTATCTTATAGAAAAGTAATTTTATTCAACAAGATTCTCAAAGCTTGTTCAACTATCGGTGAAGTTTAGTGGAACAAGGGACTATTTGGTGAAGTTACAGGAAAGACCAATTTCTCGATTTTAATACTGAGGAATTGGTCTTTTCATATTGAGTTTTTTTATGTTAAAAATCCTTATTTTCCTGCGGTTTAATTTGGCTTAATTCCAACAAAATATTTAATCCTTCTTTTAATTGCTCAAATGACGCATAGGCATAGGAAAGACGAATATGATGTAAATCTCTTGTTTCATAAATATAACCTGGGTTAATCAAAACATTTTGATTAAGTAAATTTAGAAATAACGCCTTAGTTACAATAGGTTCATGAAACCTGAGCCATATATAAAAACCACCCTCAGACTTTTTCCACGTAGCAATATTTTGGAATTGTTGTTCCAATATTTCTTCTACAAACGTAGCTCTTTTTAGCAATTGTTCACGGAGTTTAATTACATGCTTTTCATATAGACCAGTTGATATCCAATGTGCGACGATTCCTTGAGAAAAGGCACTTGAACCATAATCCGTTTGCATTTTAATATCAGCTAGTCGCCTAATAACAGGTGAAGGTGCTACAACCCAACCAATTCTTAATCCAGGACTTAGCGTTTTGGATACACTGCCAATATAAAGGACTTGACCCGATGTATCAAACGCCTTTATAGCAGGTGGAGAAGCTTCAAATAACAATTCGTGGTACACATCATCTTCAATAATTGGAATTTGAAGTTCTTTACAAACACTGTAAAAGTTTTTTCTTTCTTCTACTGACCAGTTTTTTCCTGTTGGATTGTGTAATGTTGGTACACAGTAAAATAAAGATTGTCTTTTTCGTTTAAGTGTCCGTAAGTTATCTGCTAAATGTATATCTCGCAAAACTGAAATCATTCGCATTCCAGAAGATTGAAAGGGATGGACAGAATTTAAATACGAAGGTTGTTCTTGAAAGACGATAGAACCTTCTTCTAATAATCCAATTGCAATTAATTGAAGTGCTTGCAGAGCACCTGAAACAATTAAAATGTTCTCTGGATCCGTTTGAATACCTCTTTTTTTTAAATAATTACACAAGATTCCCCGAAGTTTTTTACTTCCTTGTGGTGATGAATAGCCAATTTCTTTTGAATCAAAGGATATCGCCTTCAATGACTGTTCAATTTGCTTTGTTGGTAGTAATTCTGGTGATAATTCACCTGTTCCAAGACGGATAATATGATCCATTTGCTCGTATTCATTGATGAGTTGAATCGTATGGTAGTTTGGTTTATGAATACTTGATTTAATGTGTTGCTGCCAATTCGGTTGAGCTCGGTTCAAAAGTACATTCCACGAATTATTAGCTACAAATACCCCTGACCCCATTTTTGATTCGAGAAAACCATCTGCCTTTAATTCATCTATTGCAAGCTGCACGGTGCTTCGATTTATATTAAACTCCATTGCGAGTTGGCGTTGTGTTGGAATCCTTGTGCCAACAGACCAATCACCTCGTTCAATACGAGATTTTATCCAATCTACAATTTGCTCTTGAATGGTCAAATGAGAATGACGATTTGGTTTCCACTGCATATAATACCCCCTTAAGAAAATTGGATGGATATAAAAACATCCAATTGGTTGTTTTCCTTTAGTTTTATCATAGTACGATAGTATTTGAAAGGGAGTTGACTATATGGAAGCCATTCTTCATGGAATAATCTTAGCATTCGGGCTCATTTTACCTTTAGGAGTACAGAATGTATTTATATTTTCACAGGGGGCCACACAGCCAAAACTAATTCGAGCACTTCCAGCGACTATTACAGCTGCACTGTGCGATACATTTTTAATCCTTTTAGCTATCTTCGGGCTATCTGTAATCGTCTTACAATTCGAATGGCTACGGGTTAGCCTAATGATTGTGGGGATTTTATTTTTACTTTACATGGGCTATGCTATTTGGCGTTCTGAACCAACAACTAAAACGAATAAAGCACTACCAACCCGTCAACAGATCATCTTCGCTTTATCAGTTTCTTTATTAAATCCTCATGCCATTTTAGATATAGTCGGTGTTATTGGGACAAGTGCACTAAAATATGTAGGAACAGAACAAGTCTTATTTACAATTGCATGTATTATAGTATCTTGGTTTTGGTTCTTTGGGCTAATGTTGGCGGGCTCAATTATGAAGAAATTAGACGGTACAGGGGGGGTAATGAGTATATTCAACAAATGCTCCGCCCTATTTATCTGGGGAACAGCCATTTATCTTTTTATAGGATTAATGTAACGTACCATATATGATGTTTTTGGCATGTTGAGCTAAATAAGCAGTTAAATTTAATACATTATTGAAGTTAATGTAATAGCTTGGGTAAGAGTAAGATATAAAGGAATAATTAATATTGTATTCAACTAACATCTATCATTGGTTCATGTTGGTTCAAGTCAAATGATTTTCCATACCTATTTATACTTTCTTATCCAATTATAACTTTGTCGGTTATTGATATAAAAGGATTTTTAAGGAGTGGGTATCCTTAGAATTAGAGAGTATATTTCTCAAAACGTTAATCTACGATTATGTACAGCCCTTTCCCGATTATGTCGGGGAAGGGTTTTTTGTTCTGTAAAATATGAATTAAGTAATACGGCATTGAGGTTTAAAGAATTTTCTATACCTTGAAAGCGTAAACACGAAGAATGAGTTGTCTAAATAAAATAACATTCGTCTTACCATTGACTGTATAAAAGTTTCTATGTTATAAATGTAAAGTGAAAAAACAGCTTCACAAACTGCGCAATAATTTCATTTAAATAATAAATGTATATGCTTGGGAATATGGCCCAAGCGTTTCTACCTGGTAACCGTAAACTACCGGACTACATGAAAAACTAACTGGAAACATTACTTTTCCATTATTTTTCGTGAATCGGCAAGCCGGGTAGAATCTATCCGGTTTTTTTGCATTTCATCCAGAAAAGGAATTGCCGGAAGAAGCATATGAATAGCTTTCCGCTAACAACGGGAGACTAATCGATATTGATTCAAACAATATTTATTGTGGAGGATGGGACAGCATGACAAAGAAACCTATTTATTTCAACCACGACGGTGGAGTTGACGATCTTGTATCATTATTCCTTTTGCTTCAAATGGATAATGTTGAATTGACAGGTGTATCGGTCATACCAGCCGATTGTTATTTAGAGCCGGCTGTATATGCAAGCCGGAAAATCATCGATCGCTTTGGAGAAGGCGTCAGCCTTGATGTAGCCGAATCAAATTCGCGAGGAAAGAATCCTTTCCCGAAAGACTGGAGAATGCATGCATTTCTTGTAGATGCACTGCCAATTTTAAATGAATCCGGGAAAGTTGTTACTCCAGTAGCAGAAAAGCCGGCACATCTTCATATGATCGATGCGATTCGAAATACTTCTGAGAAGACAACTTTATTATTCACAGGACCACTTACTGATCTAGCTCGTGCATTGGACGAGGCGCCGGATATTGAAGAGAAAATCGAAAGACTCGTTTGGATGGGCGGTACTTTCCGTGAGGATGGAAATGTTCATGAGCCTGAGCACGATGGAACAGCGGAATGGAATGTGTTTTGGGATCCGGAAGCGGCGGCTCGCGTTTGGGAAACAAATATAGAAATTGATTTAGTCGCGCTTGAAAGTACAAACCAAGTACCTTTGACGTTGGACGTTCGTGACCGCTGGGCGAAGGAGCGCAGCTATATCGGGGTTGATTTTCTTGGTCAATGTTATGCGATGGTGCCACCGCTCGTACATTTTAAAACAAATTCCACGTACTATTTATGGGACGTGTTAACGACTGCCTTTATCGGCAAAACAGATCTTGTTGAAGTAAAAACAGTCAATAGTTATGTCATTCCTGATGGACCGAGTCAGGGCCGCACAGTAGAAACACCCGATGGGCGCCCGGTCAACGTAGTATATGATGTGAATCGGGACGCATTCTTCGATTATATTACGGAATTGGCGAAGCAAGTGAGCGGAGAAAACTCCAAGTAATCATAAAAAATCCATTCAATTTTAAAATGACGGGAGAGTTACTATGCAATACATCTGGGGAATTTGCGGCATCATCGGTATTTTAGCAATTGCATGGGCCTTATCGACAGCACGTAAATCCATTAATCTGAGAACTGTTTTGGGCGCTTTAGCGATTCAACTCGTTTTTGGTTTTGCCGTATTGAAATGGGAATTCGGAAGAAAAGCATTAGAATATATTTCAGGAATTGTCCAGAAGATTATTGATTCATCCAATGAAGGGATTCAATTTTTGTTTGGAGGCGTATTGGGTGCGGAAGGCGCAGGCTTCACCTTTGCGTTTCAAGTTTTGCCGATTATTATTTTCTTTGCTTCCTTAATATCGGTCCTTTATTATTTAGGCATTATGCAGTTTGCGACGAAAATCGTTGGTGGTCTTTTAGCAAAAGCTCTTAAGACAAGTGAGACTGAATCAATGTCAGCTGCTGCCAATATCTTTCTTGGCCCGACAGAAGCTCCGTTAGTCGTAAAACCTTACATCGAAAAAATGACTAAATCAGAATTATTTGCAGTAATGGTAGGAGGGATGGCCTGCGTATCGGGCGCTGTTTTAGGCGGGTACGCTATGCTTGGCGTTCCTATAGAATATTTGTTAGCTGCAGCTTTTATGGGGGCGCCGGGCGGATTGTTATTCGCGAAAATCATCGTCCCTCAAACTGAAAAATTGAACACAGCTGAAAAAGTTCAAATGGTGAAAGACACGGAATCGAGAAACGTAATCGACGCGGCATCTCGCGGAGCGATGGATGGATTGAAAATAGCTGTTGGCGTAGGTGCAATGTTAATTGCGTTTATCTCTCTCATCTATTTGATCAATCTCATTACTGGAGCAATTGGCGGGATCTTCGGATTTGAATCGCTGACACTTGAACAAATCTTAGGATATCTATTCTCCCCACTCGCTTTCCTCATTGGAATTCCGTGGGATGAAGCATTACAAGCAGGTTCATTTATTGGACAAAAATTTGTGTTGAATGAATTTGTCGCGTACACTTCCTTTGCTCCTGAAATAGCCAATCTATCACCGAAAGCCGTCGTTATGATCAGTTTTGCGTTATGCGGCTTTGCCAATCTCTCAGCGTTGGCTATGCTAATCGGTGGTTTAGGAGGAATGGCTCCTTCGAGAAGAAATGATATTGCTGAAATGGGATTGCGCGCAATCGTTGGAGGAACGCTCGCCAATCTGATGAGTGCCGCCATTGCGGGGATGTTAATATAATAAGATTTTTACTACAGTTAAGACCTTTTCCAACTTCATGGAAAGGGTCTTTTTATGTTTGAAATTAATTATATGAATTTCGACGTTTTCAGAAAAAGATGAAAAAGTGATTGACAATGGTAATGAGAACCATTATCATCTTTAATGAGATTGAAAATCATTATCAATTAGATAGGAGAGATAATAAAACATGGCTGTAAAGGGGAAGAGTTTGAAAAAGTATTATGCGATTTTACTTGCCGCTGTGCTTGCCTTGTTGACTGCGTGTACTTCGAATTCGACGGAGGATGCTAGTAAAGAAGAAACGGATAAAGAACTAAATGAGAATAAGACGGTGGCACATGAGCCAGTTGAGGAAAAAGACGAAGGGTTGACTTTAGAAAATGATGGCGTTGACGAGGAGAAGTTCAAAGAAGCGCTAAGCCAATTTTCAAAAGAAGTTCCTGAACGGATCATAACTACTTCGGTTCCAATAACAGAGATGCTGCATCTTCTTGACATAACGCCAGTAGGGGTGCCGACGTCTACGAACCCTATTCCGAAAGACTTCGAGTCAATCGACAAAATCGGTTCTCCAATGGCGCCAGATCTTGAGGTCGTCACAAACTTAAAACCAGATTTGATCCTTGGAGCTGAATCACTTCGCAGTACATTGGAGAAAAACCTGGAAGGCATGAATATGCCAACAGCTTACTTACGCACTGATTCATTTGATGATTTAAAACGGAGCTTTAAAGTATTAGGAACGTATTTCGATAAGACAGATAAGATGAATGAAAAAATGCAAAAGATATTGGATAAGGAAAATGAACTAACGAAGTTGGCGGACGGTAAAGAATTGCCGACAGTTATGCTTATGATTGGAACGTCTGATTCATTTATGGTGATGAATGAAAAATCATATCTTGGGAGCTTAGTACAGCGCCTAGGTGCTGATAATATTGCCACATCTGTATTGAAAGCAACGGAGACGTATTCTGCCATGAATATGGAGGAAGTTGTCGTTGCAGATCCAGATATTATTCTTGTTCTTGCCTCAGGGGATCATGGTGCCTCTGAAGAAATGTTCCAAAAAGAAGTGGAAAGCAATGACACATGGACAAAGCTATCTGCGTATCAAAACGATAAAATTCATATTTTGGATTATGACATCTTTGGTGTAACGTCCATAAGTAATGTGGAGCAAGCGTTAACAGAGATTGCTAGTTACTTCTTTGAATAAATGAGGATTTTGGAATGACGAGAAAAGTAAATAGTGGAACAATAATCATCATTACGTTTGCCCTTACAATTGTCATGGCTATTGTTGCCATTGGATTAGGTAGTGTCAGAATTCCTATTCCTGATATTTTACAAACAATTTTTGGAACGACATCAGAGAATGTACATAATACAATCATCTTTGATATTCGAATGCCGCGTGTGCTGCTTGCGATGATCATCGGCGCAAATATAGCGATTTCCGGAGCTCTGTTGCAAGCGGTCATGGGAAACCCCCTTGCTGATCCCGGCTTGACCGGTGTAACGAGCGGGGCGGCTGTATGTGTACTTGTTATTATGCTGGCATTGCCGGAGTACACGAATTTCATTCCGATTGCAGCGTTTATCGGCGGGCTTCTCGCGGCATTAATCGTATACTCACTTGCTTGGAAACGAAATGGGATATCACCAATTACGATTATTTTATCCGGGGTCGCTGTAAATGCATTAGCGGGTGGTGCAATGGGTTATTTATCAATTATGTATAGTGATCGGTTGCCGGCTGCCGTTCAATGGATGAATGGAAGTTTGGCTGCAAAAGGAAACAACTCCTTATACATGATTCTGCCCTATGCCATTGTCGGTTGGATTGCGTCTATCTTTGCGATTCGAAAAGCAAATATCATTCGAATGGGCGACCAAGTTGCTTCAAACCTTGGAGAAAAGGTGAACCGCATACGAATTTTGCTGTCATTGATAGCGGTATTCTTAGCCGCCATTTCCGTTGCGACAATCGGCATGATCGGATTTGTAGGGTTGATTGTACCGCATATGGCGCGATTTTTAGTCGGGTCGAATTATAAGTATTTATTGCCGATGAGCATGGCTCTCGGTGCACTCGTTTTACTCGTAGCAGATACGGGTGGACGAACATTATTTGCACCGATGGATATCCCAGCGGGCATTTTGATGGCTGTCATCGGCGGCCCTTATTTTCTATATTTAATGAGAAGGAGAGGCTTTTAAATGTTTACGGTTGACTCCATATCGGTTCGGTATGATCAAAAGACGACAATTCAAGACTTCTCGTTCTCTGTAAAAAAAGGCGAGGTATTGTCCATCATCGGTCCGAACGGCTCGGGCAAATCGACGCTGTTAAAAGCAATTTCAGGCTTCACGCCGTATTACAAAGGCACTGTCATGCTTGAAGGAACAAATATTAAATCGATGAAATCCAAACAAATTGCACAGAAAATGTGTATGCTAAGCCAAAAAAATCAGGCGCCGAATGATATGAGTGTGAAGGATCTTGTATCGTACGGAAGGTTTCCGCATAAACGGTGGTTTGAAAGATTGAATGATGAAGATATGGAAATTATTGATTGGGCACTTAGCAAAACGTATTTAACGGAATATCAGGATCGCCCTGTCTCTTCACTGTCCGGTGGTGAATCACAACGGGCATGGATTGCTATGGCATTGGCTCAAAGCCCGAAAATATTACTTCTCGACGAGCCGACTACGTATTTGGATATTGCCCACCAGCATGAAGTGCTAGAGCTCGTCAGGGAGCTGAATAGTGAAATGGGTATGACAGTTCTAATGGTGCTCCATGACCTCAATCAGGCTTCGCAATATAGTGACCGGATCGTCGTCGTGCAGTCAGGTGAAAAAGCAATGCAGGGCACGCCGAAAGAAGTGATGACACAAGAAATGATTCGAAGCGTGTATTGCATGGACTGTGAGATACAGTATAGACCAACGGAAAGAAAGCCACGCATTCATTTATTAAAAAAAGTATAGTGACAAGGGGGATTGCAATGAATAAGAAGATTGATGTAGAAAAGTATAAAAGCATGTATTTGAAGTTTATTGATAACCGGCATACCGCTGTTTTAAGCTTTGTCGATAAGGAAGGGAAACCTTTTAGCAGTATAGCTCCCTTTGTAAGAAAAGATAATAAGCTTTTCATCTATATTAGCAAGATCGCCGAGCATTACGAGTTGACCGAAAAATGCGATGCGATTGACGTGTTATTACTTGGTGACGAATCTGAAACGAAAAATCCCTTCGCAACAGAGCGAGTTCGCTGGAAATGTACTTCAAGAAATCTTGGGAATGATGGTCAGGAAGTTATTTTTGAAATGTTTAATTCCACATTTAATAAAAGTTTAATGGACGTATTGCGAGGGTTGGATTTTTCCCTCTTCGAATTAACACCTTCTGAAGGTCGATATGTCGTTGGCTTCGGCTTAGCCTTTGACGTTACGATAGATGGAGAAACTTTCGAGCATGTCGTCGTGGATAAGGAAAAGAAAGCAATATCGTAAAATTGGAGGTGATGGAATGACCTACGAGACAGTTCTATCAATGTGGGATGCTGTTCGTGAGCGTTTTTTTGAAAAGGCAAAGGGGTTGTCAGATGAAGATTTAACGCTTCAATTAGGGGACCTATCCATTGGAAGATTACTGTTCCACACGGGAGAGGTGGAGTATATATTTGCAGATTGGTATTTCGGTAAAAATCATGGCGAAGTCAAGAAGCCATCCTTGTTGAGTAAAGAGGAACTCATCGACTTTTTAACAGAATCAAATGCCTTTTTAAAGGACGCAATGAAGGATTTACCGGAAGAAGGTTGGCATGAATTGAAGGAAACGCAGATGGGAAGTTCGACACCTTTGGAAGTGATGGGCAGACTGATGTATCACACTGGCATACATGCAGGGCAAATTACGGATATACAAAAGTTCGGAAAATAACAGTACTTTAAACAGACTGTAGGCAAACTCTAGAAGTATACGAGTTTGCTTACAGTTTTTTTGGGTAGAAAAAGAGGCAGCATAGCTTCTTTCTTCGAATAGTAGGGAGGAGCTTTTCCTATCGGTGAAATTCAATGAATTAAGGGGATAGTTGATCCAACATCGATATGAACTTTGCGGCAGCTGGGGATAGGTGTGCTCCACGATGATGGACGTAGCGAATTCCACGCAGAAATTGTACGCCTTCGATAGGAACCTCTACCAACAAACCGCTGTTAATTTCCTGTTTGATCGCTAAGCTGGAGACGATGGATATGCCTAGGCCATGTATGACGCTTTGCTTTATGGCTTCTAAGTTGCTGATCTCCATATACTTTGGCGAACTGAATCCGTATTTTTTAAACTCCCCTTCCAAGTAATTGCGTGTCGCAGACTTATTTGGTTTCAAAATCCATGTCTCATCAATTAAATCGCCCAATTCGCAAATACTCTTTTGCGCAAAGGGATGTTGTTGGTTGACGATTAGGACAAGTTCGTCCTCACAAAATGTATTAAATTGAAAACGTTCCTCATCTATGGGAATACGATCGGAAAGCACTAAGAATTCCACTTTTTTCGTCTCCAACATGTCAATCAGGTGGCTTGAGGATATGATGTTCATATTCATTTTGATTCCTGGAAATTCCTTATTAAAATCACTGAGTATGGCGGGAAGAAGATAGACTCCGACAAAACTGCTTGCTCCGAAGGATAGTGTGCCGAATGAAAGATTGTCTAATTGCTTTATATGCTCTTTCGATGAATGAAATAAATTAATTATCTGCTCGGCATATGGTTTGAAATGTTCTCCTTGCTTCGTTAGGTAGAGCTTTTTACCGATCCTATCAAAGAGTTGAAAACCTAAATCCTTTTCGAGGCTTTGTATTTGCATGCTGACAGACGGTTGTGAACAAAATAGCTTTTCTGCTGCCACGGTAAAATTCAAACACTCCGATAAGGTGATAAAGGTTTGCAGCTTTGTTAAGTTCAAATGAAAACACACCTTTCAAATGAAGTCGAATTGGTCCGTTGAACGTACAATTCAGTAGTTGCGATGATTATAGCACAACGATTATAAGATTTCCTTATGATAATTAAAAATAAATCAAATTGTATTATAATAAACTCCCACATATAATGAAAGCGAATACATTTCAAGGGTGAGGGGGATGCAAGATGAGTAATTCCCAAAAGAAAGTGGGAACAAGTGACAACGAGCCTCAACAAAAGAAAAGGTGTGGACTTGAGGCGGGGATGAGAAAGTGGGGAATCCCTATTGCGCTCATCGTATTTTTATCACTATTATTTATGCCTAACCCGGAAGGATTAGATCCGGCCGCACAAAAATCATTGGCAGTATTCATGGGTGCCTTGATTCTTTGGGTAACAACTCCAATTCCAATCTATTTAACATCATTGATTGCGATTTTACTGCTTCCATTAGTTGGAGCCGTAGAGAATGAGGATGTCGCTTTTGGAACATTAGGATACGATGTTATTTGGCTAATGGTTGCCGCGTTTATCCTGACGTCTGCTATGATGAAATCCAATCTAGGCAGAAGGTTTTCATTATGGATGGTAACAAAGTTCGGAAGCACGCCGAAAAGAACGCTTCTTGTATTGATTGTCATCAACTTCATTTTGGCATTTTTTGTTCCTTCTACAACGGCAAGGGCAACGCTTATGATGCCAATCTGTATGATTTTGCTTGAAGTTTATAAAGCTATTCCAGGAAAAAGTAACTTTGGAAGGCTTATGATGCTACAAGGTCTACAGGCAGATGCCCTTGCCACGTCAGGAATCATGACGGCTACTGCAGGCAACATTATTGCGGTAGGCTTCATCAACGAACAAGCAGGTGGGGACATCGGTTATATGACTTGGCTTATTGCCTCGATGCCTTCTGCAATTCTGACAATGGGAATCACGTTCCTCATCGGACTGAAGCTGTTCTCCATCAAGGACGAGGAGAATTTTCAAGATGCTCGGAATACATTGAAGGACGAGTTGCACAAATTGGGCACCTTCTCCTTAGACGAAAAGAAAGCCACGGTTATCTTCCTGCTAACTGTACTCCTATGGGCAACCGGAGACTATCATGAAGCGTGGTTCGGCTTCGAAATTAGCACCGCCCAGACTGCTGTCATCGCAGGCCTTCTTTGTTTAATGCCAAGAGTGGGACTGCTTCAATGGAATGATGCGAATATCAAATGGGATTTGATGATATTCGCGGCGGGTGCATATGCAGTCGGGAACGCTTTGGATAAGTCTGGTGGGGCTGTTTGGATTATTAATAAAGTCGTTTATGGACTTGGAATCGAACAAATGAATCATAGTTTGGTGGCAATCGTAGTCATCTTTATCGCGATGTATAGCCATCTTATCTTCACGAGTAAAACGGTGCGGGTGACAATCTTGATTCCTGCATTCATTGCATTAGCAAAATCGTTGGGGATGGACCCTGTTCCGCTTGCGTTGGCTGCAGCGATGACGACGACCTTCACGATTACACTTCCACCGCATTCGAAAGTAAATACGATTTATTTTAGTACTGGATTCTTTACTGTCCTGGATCAAGTGAAATATGCGGTTGTCACTTGCTTTATCGGTGCAAGCGTCATTAGCGCATTTTATTTCACGTGGTTCAAGTTGATAGGTATCTAATCTAAAGGAGGACAACATGATGCGCAGAAAAGTGATTATGGCGATTGCTGACGGGATCGGGGATCGGCCTCATCCTTTATTGGAAGGACAAACACCATTGGAATTCGCGCGAACTCCTAATTTGGACCAACTTGCCTCACAAGGCATTAGCGGCATGATGGATTTGATTGCTCCAGGCATTCCAGTCGGGACGGATATGGGGCATATTATTCTTTTTGGCTATGAACCCCGCCACTATCCGGGAAGAGGGCCTATTGAAGCTCTTGGTATTGGAATGGACGTAAAGCCTGGTGATATTGTACTCCGTTGTAACTTTTCAACTGTGAATGAGAAAGGCCTTGTCGTCAATCGGAGAGCAGGAAGAATTCGTGAAAAGACTGACGAGCTTGCTCGAGCAATTGATGGGATGGAGTTAGAGGGTGGAGTAACTGTCCACTTCAAGCCTGCTACAGAGCACCGGTCTGTCTTGATTTTGCGCGGATCCGGTTTGAGTGATCAAATTAGCGATTCCGACCCGAAAGCACCGAATGATGGGCAGCCTTACCATAAGGTGATGCCATTGGATCATTCTAAAGAAGCTAAAAGAACGGCTGAATTGTTAAATCAATTCGTGCAAGAGGCGTATGAACGGCTATCCAACCACCCTGTAAATAAAGAGCGCATTGCAGCAGGCAAGCTGCCTGCAAACTTTATTTTGACGAGGGGCGCGGGGCGGATGGCGGATCTCACACCGATCACCGAAACAATGCAGATGACAGGAAGCTGTATTGCAGGAGAGAGTACTGTATTAGGCGTTGCCCAGTTAGCGGGTTTTAAAACGATCACAGATCGCAGTATGACGGGCAATATCGATTCGAATATAGAATTGAAAGCAAAATTGGCGATCGAAGAAATCGCGGACAATGATATGGTCTATGTTCATTTCAAAGCGCCGGACGTCAAAGGCCATGACAATGAACCGCATGAAAAAGCGAAAGCGATTGAGCTGTTTGATCATATGGTTGCGCTTATTGTAGAACAGCTTCCAAACGATGTCTATTTAGCAATAGCAGCCGACCACTCGACTCCTTGTGAAATCGGGGAGCATTCGGGAGATCCGGTGCCAGTTCTTATTGCTGGCCCTAGTATACGAAGAGACCGGGTTATGAACTACAATGAAATGGATTGCGCGTATGGCGGGTTAGGACATATGGCTGGGAACAATTTTGTAAGGACGCTGCACGGTTTAATGGGATTGGTGAAGAAGCAAGGAAATTAATAGTAACCCCTTCCGAATAGCGGAAGGGGTTTTCAGCTGTGTCCGATCGACTTTTATTTCGAAAGATCGCCATACGCATGTCAAACTTCTTTTTCAATTTCCAACATAATCTTCGTCACATACTCTGCTTCATCGTTTCTAATAAAAGCATCATATACATATTCCTCATACACATACTGCCCCAACCGATAGTGATGCTCATCCATAAAGGTAAATAATCGTTTATAGGTTTGTTCAATTGAACTTGCAGTCCCTACGTGATATCCAATAATAACTTCTCCTTCAAGGGCCTTGAAATAGGAATGTCCTTTGCGCGGAAGTGGCTGTTCCATATACAAGTATGAATAATTATCATAGTTGCCGGATAACACTTGCTCTCTCTTTGTAATGGCGCCAATCGGATAACCTGTATCTAATTGTGAACGATACAATTCATCAATGAAATCGGAAACTGCTTCGACAAATTGTTCTTCTGAGGAGTCTTCAATGTTTTCGCTAAGATACAATATTTCTTCCGGAAAATGCTGAATGGTAATGCTGTCAAAGTCGAGATGCAGTGTTTCCTCAGTCGATTGTATTTTCACGTTTATCATGCTTTCAATCATTCGTAGTTCTTGCCGCTTTTTCTCCACAACCTCTTTTTGCTGCTGCATTAATTGCAAAAAGTTATTGGGGGATTTATCCGCCATGTACGTCTGAATTTCTTTCAGTGACATGCCAACCGCTTTTAATAATTCAATGACACTAAAATAATCATATTGGGCAATCGAATAATAACGGTAGTCTTTATCGTCTTTCATAGCGGGCGATAGTAAACCGATTTGATCATAATAAATAAGTGTCTGTTTGTTAACTTTGCATAGCTTAGCAAATTCACCTGTCGTAAAGTACTTAATTTTCCGATTTGACAATGTATAATCTCCTTCTTGACTGTATAGTTACTATATACCTTAAATTATACCTATCCATAATACACATAGAAAGGTTTTGACAACATGTTCTCGGAAATTCGGAACATTACAGCTGTAAATAAAGAGGAGATTTTATCATTGCATATTGCAGACGATCAACAAGGTTTTATTGAAACGACGTGGCAATGCTTAACGGAGGCAGAAAGCGATCGTCGTTTCGTACCTGTTGGTTTATATAAGGGAGATACTGCAGTGGGATTTGCAATGTACGGCACGTTTCAACAGGATCAAGGAGAACAGCGTGTATGGCTGGATCGGTTTTTTATAGATGAGCGTTATCAGCATCGAGGAATAGGAAAATACTTTTTGCAGCAACTCATTTGTTATTTGCAAGCGACATTTCATTGCAGCCGCATTTACTTAAGTGTTTTTGATGATAACGAAGTAGCCATTCAGCTTTATAAAAAGTTCGGGTTTGTTTTCAATGGAGAGATTGATGAGAATGGTGAAATGGTGATGGTCAAGGAGGTGGGAATTGATGACTACAATGAATCTAATTGAAACAAAACCACTGAAACCATTATTTCTATCTTATTTATTTCCCGCTATGATCGGCATGCTGCTCATGTCGGTCAATATTTTAGTGGATGGTATTTTTGTGAGTCATGGTGTTGGACCGATGGCGCTGGCAGGAGTAAATATTGCGGTCCCAATCTTCTCCATTTTGTTATCAATTTCCCTTTGGATTGGAATGGGTGGCGCAACACTCTATTCCATAGCGCTCGGTCAACAGAATAAAGCACGTGCGCATCAGATCTTCACATTGTCATTCGTAACGATGTTAACAGTGGTTGTCATTTTAATCATTACCTTGTTACTCAACCTGCAAGACATCTCTTATATTTTTGGGGCGAATAACAGCACCTATCCGTATGTAAAAGAATATTTGTCTATTATTTTGCTGTTTGGCATCTTTTATACAATTGAAAATATGCTTAGTATCTTCATTAGAAATGATGGAAATCCAAAACTTGCGATGGCGGGTTTGGTCACTACATCCGTTTTGAATATCGTGTTGAATTATCTCTTTATATTCGTATTTGACTATGGGGTAACAGGTTGCGCATTGGCTACTGTAATATCCACAATGATAGGAGCCGCTGTGCTGTGCCTTCATTTCTTCAGGAAGAAGTCAGAGTTGAAGTTTGTCCGAAAGTTTTTTAACTGGACTGATGTAAAGAGCGTATTTGCAATTGGCCTGCCAAGCTTTATTGTAGAAGCTTCAGTAGCTGTTATCGTGATTTTGTATAATGTTACGTTTTTATACTATTTGGGAGATAACGGCGTAACAGCCTACGCGATGGTTAATTATATTCATACAGTGCTCTTAATGATGTTTTACGGTATAGGCATGGCGCTGCAGCCTATTGTCAGTTATCATTATGGCGCTAGGCTAATGAAGAGAGTGACAGCGCTTTTGAAAATTGGCATTGTCACCGCGTTTGGATTTGGATTCATCATTGCGGTTGCTGCTATATTATTTCCTGCGCAGATGATGGCCGTGTTCGGTGACAGTACAATGGATGTTCGCCAAATGGCATCACAAGGTTTTGTTCATTTTGCGTTTGGTTATATATTCTTGGGCATTAATTTAGTATTTGCGGAGTTCTTACAATCGATTGAAAAGACACGCCTTGCAACTTGGATTATGCTATTGCGCAGTATCGTTTTATTTGTCCCAGCACTCATCGTGTTGCCGATCGTATTCGGAGCGCGGGCGATTTGGTGGACATTCCCCGTTGCTGAAGGTGTTACGGCGTTGCTCATATTCTATTATGTAAAGAAAAATCCTAAAGTGATTTCTACTTGAGTTAAAGCTGGAGTCATAAAAGTATTAAAGTGCTCAGGCGACAGTCGAAGTTGAAATGATAATCAAAGTGCTGGACGACAGGCTTCTCTCATAGATAAGATGGAAGAAATGACTATGAGGAGGATTCGATATGAAAGAGATGAAGACAGCAGAAGTTCAGCAAAAACTTGATAATGGGGAAATCCTTCATATGATTGATGTACGTGAAGATGACGAGGTCGCGGCAGGAATTATTCCCGGTGCGATTCATATTCCATTAGGGGAAGTTCCAGATCGTTTGGAAGAACTCGATAAAGCAACGCCATATGTGCTTATTTGCCGGTCAGGCGGTCGCAGTGGGCGCGCTGCAGAATTTTTAGAGGCACAAGGATATGACGTAACTAATATGGTTGGCGGCATGTTGGATTGGCAAGGAGACGTTGAATAAGGAATGCAAAAAGGGAGCCGGAATGGCTTCTTTTTTTGTCCGCGTCTAGACTCCGGGTGGCAACTCCTCGGGTCATAAGTCAGCTCTGCTTCACGGCAAAAGCGCCGTTTCGCAGATCTGACTTATGCCTGTCGCAGTTAACCGCCACCAAAGAGGTGCCTTAATTTCTGCAAAAAGCGCCACTTCGTATCTTTGTCTTATGCCTGTCGCGGTTAACCACCACCCTCCGCTTTTGTTACGTCTAGACTCCAGGCTCCAGAAGCTCGGGTCATAAGCCAAAGCTGCTCTGTGGCAAAAAGCGCCACGCCGCATCTTTGTCTTATGCCTGTCGCCTCTAAGCAGGCGCCCTCCGCTTTTGTTGATACAAGCATTCATATCTTGGCCAAGGTCTGCGTATAGTGGAGGAAAAAGGCGGTGTGAGATTGAAACGATGGCTTATCATCGGGTTGTTATTTGCAAGCTCCCTACTTATCGTGCTTTACGGTGTGAATGCCTCGGACAGGGGTTTTTTCATGCCTGAACAGCTTGGGGGAGTGAAAATTGTCATTGATCCCGGGCACGGGGGACTGGACGGCGGAGCGTCGGTTGGAGAAGTTGTAGAGAGGGACATTACGTTAAGCATTTCGCATGAATTGAAGAAGAGATTGGAAAAGAAGGGTGCAATGGTCGTCATGACGCGTGAGAAGGAAGGAGACGCCCTTGCAGAACACGCACCGAGTGAGAAGTTCGGAACGACAAGGCAAAGAAAAATGGCCGACTTGAAATTGCGAGAAAGCCTTGCAATTGAAGAGGATCCTGATATGTTCCTCAGCGTCCATGTCAACGCGATTCCAGAACAAAGATGGCGAGGTTCACAAGTGTTTTATCATGCTGAAGGCCATCCTGGAGGAGAGCTCTTAGCAAAATCAATTCAAGGATCTTTCGTAAATAATTTACAGAATACTGATCGTGAAGCATTGGCGATCAAAGGAGTTTATTTGTTGAAAAAGGTTCCGATGCCATCCGTTTTAATAGAGACTGGCTTCATCTCAAACCCGGAGGAACGGGCATTGTTGACGGATCCTGCCTATCACGGGAAAGTGGCGGATGCGATAGTGGAAGGAATCATCCAATTTCATTTATCTGAAAAGCAATGAAGACAATTCTGACTTTGCAAGTGTAGCAATATGGTATACTTAGAGGAGAAGAAATAAACCTCTAAGGAGTGGCCATATTGATTAACGAACAAATTGTCCGTGACGTTGTAGGCGAGTTGAAGGATCCGTTTTTACATAAAACACTTGCGGAAACCGATGGGATTGTTAGCGTATCGGTTAAACCGGAGAAAAAGCATGTCAGTGTAAAATTGGCCATCGCTAAAGTCAACACAGCGGAGCAAATGAACTTGCAGATGAAAGTGGTTGAAGTAATAAAAGCAGCAGGAGCAGATTCAGTCGGTATCCGTTTTGAGGAACTGCCGCCTGAAACACTCGAAAAATTCCGCGGTACGGCAACGGAGGCTGAAGCTCAAGACTTACTGTCTCCGTTGAATGATATTGAATTCATTTCAATTGCATCCGGGAAAGGTGGAGTGGGGAAATCGACGGTTTCCGTGAACTTGGCGGTTGCCCTTGCTCGTCTCGGGAAGAAGGTTGGATTGATCGATGCGGATATTTACGGATTCAGTGTGCCTGATATGATGGGTATTACAGAATTGCCGGTCATCCGTGAAAATCGAATCATCCCGGTAGAACGTTTTGGAGTGAAAGTAATTTCCATGGGGTTCTTCGTGGAAGATAACGCTCCGGTCGTATGGCGTGGGCCAATGCTCGGGAAAGTGCTAGATCAGTTTTTCCGTGATGTAGATTGGGGACCGCTGGATTATCTCATCTTAGATTTACCGCCTGGTACTGGGGATGTCGCGCTTGATGTTCACCAAATGATTCCTTCATCTAAGGAGATTGTCGTCACAACGCCGCATCCGACAGCAGCATTCGTAGCGGCACGCGCAGGAGCAATGGCGCTTCAAACAGATCATGCCCTCTTAGGTGTCATTGAAAACATGGCGTGGTTTGAGTCGAAACTGACAAACGAAAAGGAATACGTATTCGGCCAAGGCGGAGGCACTCGGTTAGCAGAAGAATTACGTACCGAGCTATTAGGACAAATTCCACTCGGTCAGCCGGATTGGAATGAAACTGAATTTGCCCCATCCGTTTATGCAGAAGATCATCCGATTGGTCAAACGTACACGAAAATTGCACAGACAGTTATCGAGAAAACCAAAAAATAACGGGAAGCTTCATACAAAATGGGCGGTGGAGGTTATTGACCTCCGCCGCCGCTATTTCCACCACCACCGCCTGCTTGTCCACCGCCGCCTCCGCCAGATTCACCGCCACCACCTTGCTTCTCGGTCGGTGCCACTTCACCCGCTTTGAGGATCAGCTCCTGCCATTTCGCCTTGAGCAATGGGCTGTTAATCGTTTCTTCAATCGACTTCTCCATCTGTTTTTTCATATTTGCCGATTGCAAAATGGTTTCCATTTGTTTTTGCATATCAGGCTGTCCGAAAAATTCCACCATTTCTTCTTGGAATGAAGAGTCATTAATTAGCTTCGACATAATGTCTTGCTGCTGATCCTTCATGCTTTTCGCAATTTTTTCGGTGAACTTCGGATCCTCAAATGCCTTTTTCCAGAAATCCTCACCTTTATCCGACAATAACGTATCCTCGATGGATTTTTTCACTTCCGCCTGATCCAGTACCATCAACTCCCTGAATTCGGGATCGGATAGCATTGTCCGGACAGCCTTTTTTCCATCCTCGGTTTGCAAAGCATCCGTCATCATCTTCTTCATTTCATCATAATTCGGTCCTTGCTGTTGCATACTGCAGCCCGATAATAATATAACAAGTACAAGTAAATGAACCCATTTTTTCATCATGAGATCAATTTCCCTTCCGATTGCGTTTTCAATTATTGTTCACAATATAAAGAGGAATATGCATTACGCATTCAAGGAAATAGATTTTTCGGCAAAACGTTGATACACTAATGGAAGCAATTGAAAACGGGGGAACAGTAACGTGACCATACGAAATTGGGTTAAATTCTTTTTTACTGCATTAATTATCGGAGGAGTTGTCACGGGAATTCTCGGGTTGATTGTCCGTTGGGAATTCTTCTCACAATACTTATCATCCGGAGAATATACAGAGTTTCTTGGCGCATTCTTATGGATGATCTTTCTCGGATTTACGATGAGTGTCGTCGCGCAAATGGGCTTCTTCGCCTATTTGACGGTTCACCAATTTGGGGTGAACTTATTCAGAACATTGACATTATGGAATTGGGTGCAGCTGCTCATCATCGCGGTAGTCATCTTTGATCTCGTGTTTTTCAGATTCAAACTGACGGCTGGAGATACCGGGCGAACCATGCTTTATTTGACGCTGCTGTTTTCATTATTAGCAGTTTCTATTGTCACGGCTTATTTCAAAGCGAAATGGACAAAAAAACACACGCTCATTTCCGCACTGTTCTTCATGATCGTCATTACGACGCTCGAATGGCTACCGGCATTGATGGTCCGTTCAGGCAATATCGACTCGTGGGTGACAATATTATTATTCCCGCTACTCGCGGTCAATGCATATCAGCTTCTCATGCTGCCGAAGTACAACCGCCAATCCGATGAGGACAAGGCAAAGCTGGATGCGCGTAAACAGGCGCGAAAATCGAAATCAGCAAAAACGGCAAAAGCGAAATGATAAAAGCGCAGTTCCTCAAATAAAGGAGAACTGCGCTTTTTGTTTACGTCTAGACTCCAGGCGCCAGAGGTTCGGGTCATAAGTCAAAGCTAAAGCCGTCACGAAGAACGGCTTTTGCGAGCAAAAGCGTAGCGTTACGAGCAGCGAAAAGACAACCACTCCACATCTTTGTCTTATGCCTGTCGCCTCTAGGCAGGCGCTTTCCGCTTTTGTTACTTCGGCATTTTTTTTGTTTTGATGGACATGTTGAAAAGGACATCTTCCAATAACCTATTCTGGCGTGTCTCGGCCAGCTTTTTAAAATTGGATAATGTGATCCTTTCTTCACGATGATGCGGCAACGAAATAATTTCTCCTTCAATGACCGGCGGCGGCTCTCCTGTATGCCAGCGGACGGATGAACCGAGAGCATTCACTTCGCTATCCCATAGCGCACTTCGTAAAGAATATGGAAACTGTTCATCAGACGTCCTGAACCATAACGGTTTGGCACCGAACAACTCCTCATACTTTTCGAGCTGTTCAATGAGAAGAGGTGTGTTCTGTTCATATTCCATCCCTGCATGTCCCAGTAAGCCGGTCGGGATGTTTCGTTTCTTGATCAATTGTACGATTTCCGGAAAACGGTCGGCCCATTCCATATCAAGAAGAAGCAATGGATAGGGAGCCTGTAATTCACGAACCAGCTGCTTCACTTCCTCGTCTCCGAATGAAATATTAATTGTCATCGCAGAACCAGACATTCCTCTGACGATGACTTCATTCGGCTCGTCCGTCAACCGGAAAACAGCCTTCAATGAATCCGATCCGGGCATGCTTGGGAAGAATAGGGCGGCAGCGCAGCAAACAAAAATGAGAATAACTAGTTTAGCTCTCAAGTCACATCCCCTTTAAAACGAAATCTATAGGGTACTTTATGATAAAGGCTTGACCAATATGATTGGGTCATGCTAATATAAGAAAGTCGTTACAGGGTAGTGGAAAAAGGGTTGATTTTCACCCGGCTTTCAGCTAAACTAAATAATGTCGTTGGAAATAATAATTACGATTCCGCAGTAGCTCAGTGGTAGAGCAATCGGCTGTTAACCGATCGGTCGTAGGTTCGAGTCCTACCTGCGGAGCCATTTTTATGCTTCCATAGCTCAGTAGGTAGAGTGCTTCCATGGTAAGGAAGAGGTCACCGGTTCGAATCCGGTTGGAAGCTCCAGATGAAACTTGCGACTTCTGTTTCATTAAGAAAGACGCTTTTTTTATGTCAACCTGCCCTTTGGAATGCGAAAATTAAAAATGAAAAATAGACTTGCATAACGAATGCGAATTTGTTAATATAACATTTGTGCGATTCATAAAGCAGTTTATAAATCTTATATGGCCCCTTGGTCAAGCGGTTAAGACACCGCCCTTTCACGGCGGTAACACGGGTTCGAATCCCGTAGGGGTCACCATGTTTGTTTCTAAAGTTAATAAAATGAAGCTGACAAAGAAATGCGCAGCTTATCACTGTACTCCCGTTAAAATTGGGAGAAGCAAGCAGGTCGCGGAAGCGATTGAGAGAAAGAGGGAGCGTACAAAAGGTACGTGACCGAGTGAACGAATGAAGCTGACAAAGAGATGCGCAGCTTATCACAATTTTAACCTGGTGGGGTAGCGAAGTGGCTAAACGCGGCGGACTGTAAATCCGCTCCCTCAGGGTTCGGCGGTTCGAATCCGTCCCCCACCACCATACATACTTACGCTTTAACATGTTTGCTAATCCAGTTAAAAACGAGTGAAGCCGAAGCAGCAATGCGAAGCTAAACTCTATTTTAACGTTGGGGTATAGCCAAGCGGTAAGGCAACGGACTTTGACTCCGTCATTCGTTGGTTCGAATCCAGCTACCCCAGCCAAACTTTTTTAGCGCTTTGCGATAAAAAAGTTTTGCGAGTAATTCCGAAAGGAATTAGGAGCAAACCGGTTTTAATTATAGAGCATCCTAAATTTAAGGTATTGCGAGCAAAACGTTTTTAATTACAAAGCATCACAAGCAAACCAATTTTAACACCAAAGCTCCCTAAATTATAAAACCTCATACATCCCACTCAAATCCATCCAAAAGATAGGATTTTTTTATTGCCTAAAAACCCCTCTCACGACTTTCAAAAAATGTTCATACAGCGATCCGTCAAATCCAGTTTTTGCGAGTATTATAGAAAGGTATTGTATAGTAGAGACAACGAATCATATCTATGTTCATTGAAAGACTTCATGATCAGCAGAAATGACGTAGATTCCAACAAATATAGAACAGTTCGTAGGTGTTTATGCGTATTTAGGCTTATTTATGCGTATTTGTACTCATTTATGAGCTTTTCAGGAAATATATGCGTATGTAGAAGCGTTTATGCGCTTTTGAACTGATTTATGCGTATTTGGATTACCGTGGAGTCATCGAAGTTTATTCAAATAGGCAGCAAGGTTTCAGTTGAAAGGATTGATGATGTTCACATGCACAATTATTTTGAAGTGATGCGTAAAATGACAGGCGACGACAAACAGATTGACGTGGAGGCTATTCTCGCTGATATTGCATTTGCGCTCGATCAAACCGTCATAATCGCGATTACTGATCGCACGGGAAAAATCACCTATGTCAATGAATTGTTTACAAAGATATCCCAATACGAAGCTGATGAGCTGATTGGGGCTGCGCACTCGATCATTAATTCAGGCTATCATTCGAAAGAGTTTTTCAAAGATATGTGGTCAACAATTGGCCGCGGGAAAATCTGGCAAGGTGAAATTCGCAACCGAGCAAAAGATGGCAGCGTTTACTGGGTCGATACGAAGATTGTTCCTTTTTTGAATGAAAAGGGAATCCCGAACAGATATATTTCCATTCGTTATGATATTACAGAACGGAAGTTTATGGAGGAGAAAATTCGAAAGGATGCACAAACATACCGTCGAATTGCCGAAGAAAACCGTGATCTCTCGTATAACGACCAACTGACGTCATTGCTCAATCGTAATGCGTTCAGCAAGGAGCTGAGAACGTGTATCGAAAGTAAACGGAAAGATGGATCAAGATTAGGACTTGTATATTTGAACATCGATCGATTGCGAAACGTAAATGACTCTTTCGGACAGGAAACTGGGGATTATGTGCTGTCGGTAGTCGCGAGCCGGTTGAAGAACGTACTTAGTCATGAAGACATCATTGGTCGCATCTCAGGTGATGAATTTGCATTCACGTTAACGGAGGCTGCGGACGAGGAAGAAGCGGAGCAGTTGACGGAGAAAATAAAGAGCAGTTTGGAAAATCCGATAAGCATTGATGGTGAATTGTACACCATTTCCACTAGCTGTGGCATTGCGTTATTTCCAAAACATGCTAAAGTCGCGCAGGAGCTTATGATGAAGGCCGAAAAGGCGCTGCATTATGTTAAGGAGCATGGCGGCGGGAACTATAAAATGTATGAACCTGGAACAGCGACGAAAACGTTGGAACGCATATTGTTGGAGAATGAATTGCGTAAAAGTGTTCAAATGGGACATTTCACATTGGAGTATCAACCGAAAATGAATTTGGCTCGTGGTGATCTGTCTGGGGTCGAGGCATTGGTACGCTGGAATCATCCCGATCTCGGTCGCATTCCGCCGGATAAATTCATTCCGTTAGCGGAGGAGACGAAAATCATTTTGCCTCTAGGCGAATGGATTTTACGGAAAGCTTGCAAGCAGGCGGCGCAATGGAAGCGTGAAGGGTATGGACCGATTCGCATTGCTGTGAATATGTCGACCGTCCAGCTGGATGATGCGGATATCGTTGGAACGATAAAACGGATTCTTATGGAAGAGGAAGTGGAACCGGAACTCATCGAAATTGAGCTGACCGAGAGCTCATTCGCAGACCGCGATGAAATGAGGGAGACGATTCAGCAGATCAGGGATTTAGGCATGCACGTCGCAATCGATGATTTCGGAACAGGTTATAGCACTTTCAGTTATATTAAGGAATTGCCTGCGGACACAGTGAAAATCGACATGTCATTCGTGAAGGACATTGACGTGAACGAAAACAGCAGAGCTATCGTCAAGGCGATTGTTACATTGGCGGACACGGCAGGCCTTAATGTCGTTGCCGAAGGAATCGAGACGGAAGAACAGGCGAAAATCCTTTGCAACTTAGGCTGCAGAGAAGGACAAGGCTATTTCTTTAGCAAGCCTTTACCTCCCGAAGACTGTGAATTCATGTTTTCGAAATCAGTAGAATATGAATAAATATCCGTAAACTTGTCAGGTTGAGCCATTCCATTGAACGAATTACAATATGGATGGGGGGCTGACATATATGAGAAAATTGGATATATCACTAATTGGTGTTCCGCTCGATTACGGACAAAGCAGAAGAGGCGTGGACATGGGACCGAGTGCCATCCGTTATGCGGGGGCGATAAAAAGATTGGAAGCGATCGGACACACGCTGAAGGATGAAGGGGATATCCAAGTAAGCTCTGTCGAACATAAAGATCGTGAAGCTACGAACTTGAAAAACTTGGAGGAAGTTGTCCAAGCGACGAGTGAACTTGCAAATCGGGTTGCTGAAGTCGTAGAAAAAGGGAATTTCCCACTCGTCCTCGGGGGCGATCACAGCATTGCAATCGGGACGATTGCGGGATTATCGTCAACGTATAAAAACTTAGGTGTCATCTGGTATGATGCGCATGTTGACATGAATACTGCTGAAACGTCACCATCAGGTAATATCCATGGAATGCCGCTTGCGGTTCTCATGGGCCGGGGGCATGAAAGATTAGTAAACATTTTTAAAGAAGGGCAGAAAGTAAGGCCCGAAAACATTGTCATTATCGGAGCCCGTTCAGTCGATCCGGGCGAGCGTTTGTTAATTAAAGATCTAGGCATCAAAGTATTCACGATGCACGAAATTGACCGCGATGGCATGACTTCGGTCATGAAGGAAGCGATTGCTTATTTGCAAGCTAAGAATGTTGATGGTGTCCACCTGTCATTGGATTTGGACGGCCTCGATCCTCTCTACACACCGGGAGTCGGAACACCGGTGCCAGGCGGAATCAGCTATCGCGAAAGCCATCTTGCAATGGAAATGCTTGAAGATTCGGGCATGATCACATCAGCGGAATTCGTCGAAGTGAATCCGATTCTCGATGAAAAGAACAAAACTGCGGATGTCGCAGTCGGACTAATGGGATCATTGTTCGGAGAAAAATTATTATGAGAAGTGCCGCTTGGATTATTATCCGAGCGGTTTTTACTTGCTTCAGTCGATTAAACCCTCGACTGAAGCAAGTAAAAAGCCTCCGGCGGATGTCACAGATTTTGAGGGGAGTTATGGATGGCAGTCTAAGTTCGCGACGTCCTGTCGCAACGACTGCATGACCGACATCCTGCCGGCCTCAAGCGCAATTCAAAAACTGGACATAATTACGCCAAGGCGTAATTGATTTCAGTAAACAAAATTCCTAAAAGAACGGAAATATTTATCAATCTTTGGTAAAATAAAAATATGAATTAAAAAAATGAAACCTGTTGGACCCTTCAAACGTATAGAAGGAACAGCCGCATAGAGCGGAGGATGAAAGTCATTGGATGAATTGGTCAATAAAAGAATAAATGATGTGATCAAAGGCGATCAGGATGCATTCGAAGAAATTGTCACCATGTTTCAACATCGGCTGTATCATGTTTGTTATCGAATGCTCGGCAATCCCCAGGAAGCGGAAGATATAGCTCAAGAAGCATTTGTGCGTGCATATGTGAACATCCATACGTACGACCAGAAACGGAAATTTTCCACTTGGTTATTTCGGATTGCAACAAATTTATGCATCGATAGAATCCGTAAAAAGAAACCGGATTATTATCTTGATGCAACAGTGCCTGGAACGGATGGCCTGAATATGTATTCGCAGATTGCAGCAGCCGGCGACTTGCCGGAGGAAGAAGTGGAACGTATGGAAGCGCAGGATCGTGTCCAATATGAGATTGGAAGGCTTCCTGAAAAATATCGTTCTGTTATCGTCCTACGATATATGGAAGAATTGCCGTTGCAGGAGATTAGTGATATTTTAGAATTACCACTTGGAACCGTAAAGACCCGAGTTCACCGTGGCCGGGAAGCGCTACGGAAACAAATGGGTAATATGTAGGAGGGAATTAAGTATGAATACGTGTCAGGAACCAGTGATCCATTTAATGCACGCGTATTTAGACGGAGACATAAGCCGCGAGGATGAGCAATTGTTGCAGGAGCATTTAGCTGGCTGTGAACATTGTAGGGAAATGATGGATGAATTCAAAATGTCGGCTTTATTCCTGAAGGATGCTGCTCCAATCCAAGCCCCGGAAGGATTTGTCTCAGGCGTCATGGCACGTCTCCCGAAAGAAAAATCGCAAGCAGGTTTTCAACGGCTTTTACGCAGGCACCCACTCGTGGCTGCGGCTGCACTGTTTTTGATATTAATGAGCGCGACGCTCTTTTCTAGTTTCGGCAATAATCAGCAGTTTTCATTCACGAAGCAACCAAATCTGGTCGTTGAAGGGGAAACGGTCGTCGTCCCTGCTGGTGAAGTTGTGAAAGGGGATATCGTCGTCAAAAACGGCAATCTTCGAATTGAAGGAGAAGTGGACGGCAATGTAACTGTCATCCGCGGTTCGAAATACATGGCTTCAACGGCAGTTGTTACAGGAAAAAGCGAAGAAATTGATCGGGCCTTTGATTGGTTATGGTATAAAATCAAGTCGACAGTTAAAGATATTTTCCCGTCCTCCGATGGAGAGTCAGGGGAAGAATAATGATTGCACGATCGCCTTCCCGGCAAAGGGTGGGCGATTGTTTTTTATTTTTCATGAATGAACGTTTGACACATAGGGAAAGGAAACAAAACACCGATCAAAAACGTTCCATTAGTAGCCAGTCCTTGTTCGTTTTCAAGAGCATTGAAACTGAGCTGTATGATATACTGAAGTAAAGAATATGCGATGAAGGTGAGGGAAGCGCATGCCTGGTTGGGAAATGATTACAAACTCAAGTCCGATTGAAATACTTAAAAATATAGTGGATGTGCTTCTCGTTTGGTTTGTTTTCTATAAATTAATCACCATCATAAAAGGCACGAAAGCCGTACAGCTATTAAAAGGGATTTTCGTTATTTTATTTGCCCGTATTCTTACTGAATACCTTGGTCTTGATACATTGAAGTGGATGCTGGATCAAGTGTTGATGTTCGGTTTCCTTGCTATTATTATCCTTTTTCAACCCGAGATACGCCGTGCGTTGGAGCAACTTGGTCGAGGCCGTTTGTTTGCGAGGTCGGCAATGCAGGAAGAAGAGGAACGTGATCGCATGATCGACGCTTTCAACAAGTCGGTGAGCTATATGGCGAAGCGGCGGATTGGAGCACTTATATCGATTGAACGGGAGACAGGGCTTAGTGAGTATATTGAAACAGGGACTCCGTTGAACTCAATTGTCACTTCGGAATTGCTCATCAATATATTCATCCCGAATACTCCGTTGCATGACGGGGCTGTCATTTTACAAAAAAATCGCATCGCTGCTGCAGGATGCTATTTACCGCTTTCGGAAAATCCTTTCATTTCAAAGGAACTCGGAACCCGACACAGGGCAGCTCTTGGCATCAGTGAAGTGACCGACGCAATCACAATTGTCGTTTCCGAAGAGACAGGTGCAGTCAGCCTTACGACAAATGGAGATATTAACCGGAATTTGTCAATGGATGAATTTGAGAAACAACTGCGGAAAGTATGGTTTGGAGCAGAACCTGATGAAACCTCATCTACTTCATTCTGGAAATGGGGGAAACAGAAAAATGGATAAATTAATGGATCGCCCATGGTTTCTCCGTATTACGGCATTGGCGCTTGCCATTATCCTTTTCTTTTCCGTTCAGGCGGAGGAAGATAAAAAGACAGGATCCACAATCGGTGATTCACAGGATGTCCTTCGCGATGTCCCAGTGGAAGTTTTTTTTGACAATGAAAACCTTGTTGTCACAGGAGTACCGAAAACCGTCAATATGTCAATTGACGGACCTTCCAACCTTGTACAGTCAACAAAACTGTTGAAGGATTTCACATTGAAGGTCGACCTGCGGACCCTCGAATTGGGAAGACATACAGTTAGGATCCAAGCAGAAAACCTCTCGGAAAAGCTGGATGTAAGATTGGACCCAGCAACGGTGGATGTCGTCATCGAAGAGAAAATATCGAAATCGTTCCCAGTTGAGCCTGAGTTTAATGAGCGATTGCTCGCAGAAGGTTACAATGCCGTGAAAAAGGAAGTCGAACCTTCTATGATCCAAGTGACGGGCGCCAAAAGCGTCATCGAATCAATTAGCTTCGTAAAGGTTTCTGCAACAGGTGATCCGGGAATTGATAAATCGTTTGAGCAAAAAGCTCGTGTCCGGGTGCTTGACCGGGATTTGAATAAATTGAATGTCACGATCGATCCCGAGGATGTAACTGTTAAAGTGGAAGTGAAAGAAAATAGTAAAGAGGTGCCGATCGTTTTAAGGGAAAAAGGCGTTCCAGGAGAGAACATCGTAATCGACTCCGTTTTCACGGATATGAAGACAGTAACACTTTACGGACCACAGAAGACGTTGGAGTCCATTGACGAAGTTCGTGTAGATGTTGATATTTCGAAAGTGAAGGAGTCAGGGACAGTAGAGTTGAACGTTCCAAAACCGAAGGGAGTATCCAAGCTTTCAAAGGACAAAGTTAAAGTGAATATTCGAGTAACGACTTTGAATGGAGAAGATCCTCCTCCGGACATATCGATGGAACCGACTGAGGAGGATGTAACAAAGGAATTCAAAAACATCCCCATCGCTGTGAAAGGGCTGGATGAGAAATTTAGCAGTACCTTTCTGAAACCCACTGAAGGTGTCGTCGATGTAACAGTGACGGCAAAAGAGGATGTTATCAATTCACTAGACGTTTCAGACTTCGATATTAGCGTCGATGCTTCCGAGACGAATGAGGAAGGCGAACACTCATATCCGCTTTCTGTAGTTGCGCCTGACGGTATTGCTTGGAAGATTTCAGAGGATGAAGTGACGCTGGAAATAAAGCTTGCATAATGAAGAAGCTGATTATGAGCATTGAAAGGGAGTATGGATAATGACAAAGTATTTCGGAACAGATGGCGTCCGTGGGATTGCAAATAAAGAATTAACGCCTGAGCTTGCTTTTAGACTTGGTAGAATTGGCGGATATGTGCTGACAAAAGATTCACAGGAGACGTCACAAGTCCTTGTCGGCAGGGATACTCGCATATCCGGCCATTTATTGGAAAACGCTTTGATTGCGGGTCTGTTATCGATGGGAATCGAAGTAATGAGGCTCGGAATCATCAGTACGCCAGGTGTAGCTTACTTGACACGCGTAATGAATGCCCAGGCAGGTGTCATGATATCTGCATCCCATAATCCATTTGAGGATAACGGCATCAAGTTTTTCGGAGCGGACGGGTTCAAATTGACAGATGAGCAGGAAGATGAAATTGAAGCCCTCTTGCACGAAGAGACGGATCAACTGCCTCGTCCGGTAGGAGCGGAAGTCGGAACTGTAACGGATTACTTCGAAGGTGGCCACAAATACATCCAATACTTGAAACAGACGGTTGATGAGGAGTTCACAGACCTCCATATTGCCCTGGATTGCGCGCATGGTGCTACTTCTTCATTGGCAACACATGTCTTTGCTGATTTGGATGCGGACTTATCGACGATAGGAGTCTCACCGAATGGTGTGAACATCAATGACGGCGTCGGATCAACACATCCGGAAGGACTTAGTCAGCTTGTAATCGATAAAGGCGCAGACATCGGACTTGCTTTTGATGGCGATGGAGACCGTCTCATTGCAGTTGATGAACTAGGTCGGATCATTAACGGAGACCAAATCATGTTCATCATCGGGCGTCACCTCCAATCGAAAGGCCGCCTAAAATCTGACACGATTGTTTCTACGATTATGAGTAACCTCGGCTTTTATAAAGCGTTGGAGCGACAAGGCATGATGAGCGTCAAAACAGCTGTTGGAGACCGATATGTCGTCGAAGAAATGAAAAAAGGGAACTATAATCTTGGCGGAGAACAATCTGGCCACATCATCTTGCTCGATTACAATACGACAGGGGATGGCCTCTTGACGGCATTGCAGCTCGTCAACATCATGAAGCGGACAGGAAGAAAGTTATCCGAACTTGCAAGTGAGATGACGATTTACCCGCAGGAGCTCGTCAACGTCCGTGTGACGGATAAAAACAAAGTGACCGAAAATGCAAAAGTTGCTGCTGTTATTAAGGATGTAGAAGAGGAAATGGCCGGAAACGGCAGAGTACTCGTCCGTCCATCAGGAACGGAGCCACTCGTACGTGTAATGGTTGAATCACCAGACCACGATACTTGCAAACGCTTTGTCGACCGCATTGCAGAAGTCGTGCGTGCAGAAATGGGAACGGAAGAATAAGAAACGAACAGGCTTGTCTAATATACTGTAATGGATGAAGGAAAACATTTCCTTCATCCTTTTTTTATCTGTTAACAGGCGGTGAGAGCGACTTATTAGGCGGTTATGATGCTATATCAGGCGGTTAGGATCCCTGTAATGAAAGAAATAAAAAAATCGCACCCACAATCGGATGCGATGGAAAATACCACTTAGAATACACGTTGGAATTTATTTCGAATGATGATTGCCGTGGAATTCAAAATGAACAGCGCCACAAGCAATACGATGATCGTGGCGGCTGCCAAATTGGCGTATTCCGCAACTAATGAAGCATCCAACGTCCAATAATAAATCTGTACCGGTAACACCGTGAAACGATCCAGGATGCCTCCCGGGAACGGGATAAGCAATGCAGGAATGCCGATGACGACGAGCGGTGCTGTTTCACCGATTGCTCGAGAAAGGGCAAGAATTGCACCCGTTAAAATTCCTGGCAGTGCTGCTGGTAGGATGACCCGCTGAATGGTTTGCCATTTTGTCGCACCCAATCCGTAAGCCGCTTCACTTAAAAAGAAGGGGATGGAGCGGATTGCTTCCTGGCTCGCAACGATAACGATTGGCAGTATCAATAAAGACATCGCCAAACCGCCAGCAAGGACGACGTTTCCAAGGTTCAGCGCGCGTACAAATACTGTCATTCCAAGGATCCCGTAAACAATGGAAGGAACGCCCGCCAAGTTGGAGATATTCGTTTGAATGAACCCAAGTACTCGGCCTTTCTTCGCGTACATCTCTAAGAAAATTGCCGTACCAACACCTAAAAACATCGTGACAGGAGCAACGACAAGCATAAGCCAAAACGTTCCGAGAATTGCTCCCATAATGCCCGCACGCTCTGGTTGTGTCGATAATTTACCTGTTAGGAAATCCATGTTAATGGAACCAATGCCGTCTGCTACAACTTTGTACAGTAAAACGGCGAGAAAGAACAAGCCGAAAAAGGCGGAAAGCATAAAAATGTATTTCGAAAATTGATTCAAGAGCATACGGGACTTAGTCCGACGGATATGTTGGTTTTCGTTAAGATGTTTCATGTTAGTATTCCTCCCTGAACTTCTTGGAAACGGCCCTTGCAAGAAGGTTCATAATGAGTGTAAAAACGAATAGCGTCATCGCCACTGCATACAGGCTATAATAAACAGTTGAGCCTGCAGGAGCATCTCCGCCCGTTACTTCTACGATATAAGCGGTCATCGTCTGCATCGACTGTGTAATGTCAAAAGTGAAGTTTTTCGTACTGCCGCTCGCAATCGTCACAATCATCGTTTCTCCGATTGCTCGGGATATTCCAAGGACGAATGAAGCGATAATGCCGGATAAAGCAGCAGGGATGACAACTTTGCGTGTTACTTCAAGTTTCGTGGCACCTAATCCAGAAGCTCCTTCGCGCATTGCGTTTGGAACGGAGCTCATTGCATCTTCAGATAGAGAAGCGATCATCGGAATGATCATGACTCCCATGACTAGGCCGGGGCTTAGTATATTTGTCGCTTGAAGGCTTGGGATGAACTCGCGCAATAGCGGTGTTACAAATGTAAAGGCAAAAAAACCATAAACAATTGTTGGTACACCGGCCAACAGCTCAAGCACAGGTTTAACAACTTTTCTTACTTTGGGCGACGCATATTCACTCAAGTAAATGGCAGCCATCAACCCGATTGGGGCGGCTACAGCCATTGCGATTAAAGAGGAGGTTAGGGTACCCATCAATAAAGGGAGCAGTCCGAACTCAGGGTTCTGGCTTAGTGGTCTCAAGACGGTGCCTGTAAAGAAATCGAGGAATGGCACCCGTTTAAAAAACTCCACTGTTTCGGATAACAGTGTCCAAATGATGCCGATTGTCGTCAGGACAGATATAGAAGCGATCAATGTGAGGAAGATGGGAATTAGCTTTTCGATTCTTCTTCTGATTGAATTGCTGCGCTGATTTTGGTCGATCATGTCTCGGATATTCACTTTATCTGTTTTTGGAAATTCATGATTTATCATTAATGAGACTCCTTCCGGTAAGATGCAAGAGGATGAAGGCTGCGGGCAGCCCTCATCCTTTTCTTGTCTAGACTCAATTGCCTAGGCGCTTGCGCTTTTGTTGCTTACAGGCCTTCGAGGAAGCTGACGTTTTCTTTTACTTCAGATTCTGGAATTGGTGCAAAGCCTGTTTCTCCTGCGAATGTATTAATATTGTTCATCACGTAAATTGCAAAGTCTTTAACTTGTGGTTTCTCTTTTGCATGGTTCACATTCAAGTATGTGAAGACCGGGCGAGTGAAGTCTGCATAAGCTCCATCTTCAGCAATCGTATCCAATGCCGGCTCTACTGGACCATTTCCGAAGTCCACCGCAACAGCGTTCAACTTGTCTTGGTTGTTAACGTAGTAGCCAAATCCGAAGAATGCAATACCATTCTTATCTTCAGAAACAAGGTTTACAAGAGTTGAATATTCTTGTTGTAAGTTAACAGAGCTATCCATGTCTTGCTTATCTAAAATGCTTTCATAGAAAAATTCATACGTTCCGTGGTTTTCATTTGGTCCCATAGCATTGATCTTTTCATTCGGCCAATCCGGATTAATGTCAGACCAGTTTTCAACAGTGCTATCTGCAAGGAAAATGCTAATTAATTGTTCAGGCGTCATTTCTGTAGCCCAATCATTATCTTTATTGATGACGAAAGTAAGACCGTCTAAAGCAACTTTCAATTCTTTCACTTCGATGCCAAGCTTATCGGCTTCTGCAGCTTCTTCGTCTTTGATTTGTCGGGAAGCATCGTTAAAGTCTGTACCATTTTCAACGAGGAATTTCTTGAAGCCTGCACTTGTACCTGCACGGCTCACTTCAACAGATACGTTCTCTTGTTCGTTCACCATATACTCCTCAGCAAGACGAGCCATGAGCGGGTATACTGTTCCGGAACCGTCGATTGCAACGCTGCCTTCCAGCTCTTCGCCAGAAGATCCTTGTGCGGAAGCTGTGCTGCTGCCTGAATCTGTGCTGTCTTCATCTTTGCCACATGCTGCAAGGACAACTGCAAACGCAGCCATGATCATGAATAAAAGAAACTTGTTGAACTTCATTGATAAATCCTCCCCTGAGTTATGTTCTAATGTAGATGAAGGAATTTCCCTCACAACTAAATCATAACGGCTGATTGTTAAGTGAGTATTGTAAATATGTAAATGTATTGTAAATTGATTTTAGATGAAAAAATAAAAACCCGCTTCTAATAAGCGGGTTTCTACATCGTAAAGTTCAACCGAATCGGCCGTTAATATAGTCTTCTGTCATCTTGTCTGAAGGATTGTTGAAGATAGTCGTCGTACGGTCATGTTCAACCACTTCGCCATTGAGGAAGAATGCAGTACGGTCGGAAATACGTGAAGCTTGCTGCATATTATGTGTGACGATGGCGATTGTAACATCGTTCTTAATAGAACGGATTAACTCTTCGATCTTATGTGTCGATACTGGATCGAGAGCTGAAGTCGGTTCATCCATCAAAATCACTTCTGGGTCTATGGCAAGACATCTAGCGATACATAGTCGTTGTTGTTGACCACCGGAAAGGCCATATGCGCTCTTATGCAATCTGTCTTTTACTTCGTCCCATAATGCGGCTTTCCGTAAGCTTTCTTCAACGATTGTATCAAGTGTTGCCTTGTTGCGGATGCCGTGGACTCTTGGTCCAAAAGCGACGTTTTCATAAATTGATTTTGGGAAGGGATTCGGCTTTTGGAATACCATTCCGACTTTGGAACGGAGTATTTCGACAGGCATCGCCTTGCCTAAGATATTATTTCCTTTAAAAGTGACATTCCCGGAGATGGAGACATCGGCTGCTGTTTCCACCATTCGATTCAATGTTTTGATGAATGTAGATTTTCCACAGCCTGATGGGCCGATGATAGCCGTAACTTCGCGTTCATTAATTGCCAAGTCTATATTTTTTAAAGCATGCGACGTGCCGTACCAGAGATTCAAGCCATTCGTTTCATAAATCGGCTTCTGCCAGTTTTCATTTCGCACGACTGATAATGGTTTTTCCTTTATACGTTCATGAAGTGAAATTGTCATTTAAAATCCTCCTAGTTGGATTGAGGCTTACGTATAGTGTACGGGAGGATTATTGAGTGAGTATGAAGGCGATGTAAAGATTCTGTAAATGAAAAAAGGCCATCCCCGAATCGGATAGCCTTTTAGTTCATTCAAAAATATAATGCAATGCCTTCACGGCTTGGTCGACGGTCTCAACCGTAGCATGTGCTTTGCGGGAAAGCTCTTTTAACGGATGATGATGCTGTTCGGAACGGATAAGGATGAGCGGCTTGCCGTATGCAACCGCAGCACTCGCATCCATCGCCGTATTCCATTGCTTGTACTGCTCACCGAAAAGAGCAATGACAAGATCGGCTTTCTTCATTAATAGTTCAGTCCGCAAATTGTTAAAGCTAGAAGCGGCTGCATCTTTGAAGATCGCATTCGGCTGCTTGCCTAAAATCTCCTCTCCGATATTATCCGAGCGATCGTGGTCTTCCATCGGGCCGACGAAGTCAATCGGCAAGTTTAAAGCAGCAACTTTCTGTTTCACTTCTTCGCGCCATGACGTATGGATTTCTCCTGCAAGATAAACAGTTAATCTCATAAAAAATCCCTCCCTGAAATGATGGTTCCATTATAGCATTCATTCGAATTAGATTGCCCAACGTTGCACGAAAGTTTAGAATTAAGGAAAGAAAAGGGGGAATATGGATGAAAACGATTTGGCATAATGGCAAGTTGTATACGATGAAAAAGGAAGGGGAAACCGTCGAGGCGTTACTGACGGAAAACGGTAAAATTATCGCGGTAGGCGATTATCATGAACTAAAAGAGGAAGCGAATAACGAAGTCGACCTTAATGGAGCGGTGCTTTACCCGGGATTCATCGACAATCATATGCATATGATCGGGCACGGTCAGAAGCTGCTTAGCTTCGATTTGTCGAAGGCGAAATCCGCTGATGACATGATGGATATGCTCTTGAACGCTTATCCCGATTTGAAAGCGGATGAGTGGTTCATTGGCGAAGGATGGAACGAAAACAATTTTGCAGATAGAAAGATTTTCACTCGACATGAATTAGACAAAGTGACGGATTCGCCGATGTTTCTAAAACGAACATGCAGACATGCGGCTATCGCCAATTCGAAAGCGCTTGAACTCGCGGGCATTACGAAGGATACACCAGATCCGGATGATGGGGTCATTGAAAGAGATGAAAATGGGGAGCCGACTGGCGTATTGAAGGAAGGTCCGATGGATCGGATGCAGCAGCTTATTCCAGAGCCGACCGAGGAGATGCTGACGAAAGCGCTTGAGAAATCGGTCGATGATTTGCTGTCAAAAGGACTGACCGGTGCAGTGACGGATGACTTGGGCTATTACGGTGATTATCGAAATCCGTTGCAAGCGTTCAGAAATGTCATAGGGGAAAAGAAAAAGTTCCGTGCGCATTTATTGCGTAGATCGACGGTGTTTACACAACTAATGGAAGATAACGCAACGTATGATGAACCGTGGATCGAACCGGGAGAAATGAAGTTCTTTATCGATGGATCGCTCGGTGGAAGCACAGCTTTGTTGGGGGGACCATACGCAAATGATCCATCCACTTCGGGCACAGCAGTGTTGACAGATCTGGAAATCGATGAACATGTGGAGACTGCACGGAAGTATGGGCAGGCTGTTGCGATGCATATGATCGGGGACGGGGCGGTTGAAAAAGGATTGGACGCAATCGAGCGCCATCCAGTGCCAGAAGGGAAGCGGGACCGGCTCATCCATGTGAATGTGCTGCGTGATGATTTAGTGGAGCGTATGAAGAAACTTCCTGTCGTTTTGGATATCCAACCCGTTTTTGTATCGTCCGATTTTCCGTGGGTGATGGACCGGTTAGGTGAAGAGCGATTGGACTGGGCGTATGCATGGAAGCGTCTCATCGATGAAGGGTTCATTTGCGGCGCAGGATCGGACGCGCCGATTGAAGAAGTCGATCCGTTGCTTGGCATCTATGCCGCAGCAACAAGAAGGAAGCCGGGCGAGACGCATGAAGGGTACTTGCCGAAGGAGAAGCTGAGTCGTTTTGAGGCGGTTAGTTTATTCACAACAGGCAGCGCGGCGACGATTGGCAAAGCAGATTCACGAGGCAAGTTAGGCGTCGGCTATGATGCGGATTTCACAGTGCTTGAGAAAGATTTGTTTGAGGTGGATGAAGAGGAGATCCTAGAAACGTCTGTTGAGATGACAGTAGTGGCAGGTGAAATTATGTATCGGAAATAATAAAAATGATATTGGAAGGAAGATAGCATGATGTTACTCGTCTGTTATCTTCTTTTCAGCATGTGGGGGGATCTTATGTTTTATAGAAGAAAGTTTTATATTGTAAAAAAAGAGTTTGTCGAAATCTTTAATGAACATTTCAATAAAACCAACTTGCCTAACCAGCTAAAACACGGTTCCAGGTTAATCGGTCGTTGGATGAAGGAAAATGATGACGATACTGTCGAGATTTTTGCTATTTGGGAATATGACAGTTATGAGGATTATGTGGAAATTGAAACTAAGATAAGAAATGATCATGCTCATGTGGAGCATATAAAAAAATGGTACGCGAAAAACGGTGGACGGGAACACGTCTTGAAGGAATACATTTTAGAAGTTAAAAATGAAGCAATAATATCCACTGTATAGGCTGAAATTTCGATTTCGCTCTACAAAATGAGCTGGTGCGATGATAGATGACCTAATTGAGTTAAAAATAATGACGGGCTTGGAAAGTCAACGATTAATGGAGTGAGAATAAATGATAGATCTAAGTCACAAACCAATGCTAGAAGGAAAGAAAGTTATTCTCAGACCTTTTAAGGATGAAGACTTTCATTTTATTAAAGAATGCTTACTGGATCCCGAGGTAATCAAACTGACAGGAAGCAGTTCAGATTTTGAGTGGGAGAAAACTCTCCAATGGTACAATACGAGAAATGAACAAAGAGACCGCTTGGATCTTGCGATTGTTGACCGATCTAAAGGTATCTTAGTGGGAGAGGCAGTGGTCAATTTATACGATGAACAGAATCATAGTATGAATTTCAGAATACTTATTGGGCCAAGGGGAAGGAATCAGGGGTTCGGGACGGAGGCAACGCAACTTATCGTTGATTACATATTTACAGATACGACACTTCATGAATTGACCTTAAGTGTGTTCGACTTTAATCCAAGGGCGAAGCATGTTTATGAAAAGGTCGGTTTTGTGCCTGTCAGTATCGATGAAAACGATTTAGAGTATGAAGGGGTATGGATTGATTCAATTAATATGAAGATGACGAGGGAAGATTGGCTGGATAGAAAAAATGCTTAATAAACTGGAACTGTTTAATTGCGAAAAATAAACAGAAAAAGAGCAGAAAGGGCACCGTTGCCTTCCTGCTCTGTTTTCATTTAACCTCTAAACGGCCACCAAACTCCGCGTCCGAACGATACGGTAATCGCAGGAATGAGCAATGGCAAGATAATCAAACCATACAACAGCAATCCGGTAATAACAATCATCGCGATTTGCACGAGGCTCAATACGCCGGATGGCATCATCGCACCGAATGTGCCCGCCAAAATTATCGCTGCGGTAATGATGACCGTCCCCATTTTCGCCATGGATGTAACTAAAGCGTCCCGGACGTTCTTCCCGTTTATGCTTTCTTCCCGGAATCGGTCGAGTAGGAAGATCGAATAGTCGACGCCTAACGCAATTAGCATAATGAAGCCGAAGAACGGAACTGCCCAGCTTATGCCATCATATCCGAGTCCGTTGACGAAGATGAGCTCTGTAATGGAAACCGATGTGTAATAAGTGAGCAGCAATGACCCGATCATATACGCTGGCATGATTGCTGACCGGAACAGGATGAATAGAACGATGAACAAGCCGACGAGCATAATCGTCACAGTTCGTGTAAAGTCCTTCGTTGAAATATCATTCAAATCGGCATTCATAACGGAAATCCCACTGAATGCAATATTTGCTTTTTCGAAAGGAGTTCCGATGACAGATCTGTGAAGCGTGTTTTCGATATCCTCCACTGTCCCGATCGCTTCGCGGGAATACGGATCCTGCTCAAGGATGACTTCAAGGATGATGCCCGTTTCCTCATCGATCGTATATCGTTCAATGACAGGTTCGAACTCTTCTTCTGCAAGCGTTCCTTTTGGAATGAACAGGCCTGTATCCCGGACGCTCTTCGTATCTCCCATATCTTTCATCATATCAGCAAGATCGGAAAGTCCTTCATGAATCTCGCCAAGACCTCCGTTAGCTGCTTCTACACCATTAGCAAGCTCTGTCAAACCACCAGCAAGCTCGCCCATCTGACCGCCTGCTCCGTCTAACTGATTCGCAGCGCCATACAAGCTATTGCTAACTTTGCCAAGCTCGGTTCCCAACGCTTTCAAACCGTCGGCAGCTTGTGCAGCAGGCATTCCTTGTTCAAGTCCGCCAGCAATTTGTGCCAACTGATCGTTGATTTGCTTAATGCCGCCAGCAGCCTGGCGCAATCCTGCTCCTCCTGAGGAAGCTGAACCTGAAGGCAATTGTCCTGTAACTTCATTCAATCCGCCTTGCACTTGGCGAAGCCCGTTTTGAACTTCTGCAAGGCCGTCGACTGCTTCAGTCAACCCATCTGCCATCAGCGCAATTTGATGATCGACATACAAGTCTTCAATTAATTCACCAGTCGGGCGGGTAATGGTGCGAACGCCTTTGACGCCATAGACTTTCTCAAGGTCTTTGCTGATTGATTCCAAATAGGTGACGTCTTGTTCATTTACAATCTTCGTATCTTTTTTCAAGATGACTTGGACTGGCAATGAATCCCCCTCACCGAACGCTTCGGAAATCCGGTTCAGCCCCATGACAGACTCTTTGCTATCATCAATTTCATCGACTGTGTTGAACGACAAGTCATTGTCATACGTCAACAGAAGCGGAATTGTAATAATAGCCACAATTAGCATGGAAATGAGCGGCCGTGCAACCGACACTTTGCTGAAAGCAATCCAAATTTTGCTGTCTTTATGGGAAGCAGCCCCTTTAGAAGGCCAGAATAATTTATCTTTCAATAAAACCATGAACAACGGCACGACCGTATAAAGAATGAGCAGTAGAACGGCTATCCCGACTGCAACTGCAACCGCGGATTTAAAAATCGGGAAGTCTGCGAATCCGATCGCTGCAAATCCGATGAACACTGCAGCTGCACTGATGAATAATGTGCGTCCCGCCGTTTTATATGTGTTTACTATCGAATCTTCCACTTCATGGCCAGCTAATAATTCCTCTTTATATCTGCTGAGCAAGAGGATGCAGTAATCCGTTCCTAATCCAAACAAAATCGCCACGAGGAAGATCTGTGTATAGTTCGAAACAGGGAAGCCGAACCAATCGATGAAAAATGCAACGAACGATTGGCTGAGCAAATACGAAATCCCAACCGCCAATAGCGGAACGAAAGGTGTCACGATCGAGCGGAATACAATCAGTAATAAAGCAAAGATCAGAACGACTGTAATCAATTCCGTCTTTTTTAGCCCTTCTTGCGCGCTAATATTGACGTCATTATTAATGATCGCTTCACCTGTCAAATAGACCGTTTCATTCTTAGGCAGAATGTCTGCATGGATTTTATCTGCCAGCTCAATGATATCTTCATGTGTTCCGTCCACTGTGACCGGAACGAGGATCGTTTTCTTATACTCTGAAACGAGTTGTTTCTCCATATCTTCATTTTCAAACGGATCAAGCACATCCTTCACCGGTTTCCCGAGCGATTGGATCTTTTGTGCCACTGCAGATACATCTTTCTTTAATACGTCATCGACAGGATTGTCGAGCGCATATACGAGCGATATCGTATCTTCCGAAGCACCTGCTTTCTCCAGTATGTCCGCAGCTTTCTGTGACTCCGCCGTATCCGGCAACTGGAACGAACCAGCGTTTTCTGCTTGTTTCGCTAGGTCAGGAGACAAGATGAACAAAATCGCAGTAAGCGCGATAATCCCGATAAAAATGGGCCATTTGAATTTCAGCACATGTTTCATACTTACATTCCTTTCATATGTAAAATATCTTTCAATTTCCGAAACGTGTTAACGAACGTATCAATCTCATGTTCCTCCACTTTTCCGACGAACAGCTTCTCGATACTTTCATAGACGGCTTCATCGGACTTTCGGAGAACTTCTTCTCCAGAAGCGGTGAGCTGTACAATTTTCGCACGTTGATCATTCGGATCCTTATCGGAGGCAACAAGCCCTTTTTCTTCCAACTTCTTTAACCGAGTTGAAATAGCGCTCTTATGCACCCCTTGTATTTCGGCCAACTTTCCATTTGATAAGGGACCTTGCGTTGAAAGTATTTTCAGCACTTGAATCTGCTCAGGCGAGTATTCATCCCAAACATCGACATTGACCGACTTTACAACATGCTCGGATCCGTAAATTAACACTTCCTGAAACAACTCAATTGCTTCTTCCAGTTTCTCTCTCAATATAGTAGACCCCCTCAACTAATATACATAGTTTAGGGGGTCTACTAATTAACGTCAATGGATAAGATATGTCGTTTGGCAGGGTAGGACGGTAGAAAGCTTGATAGGGAAGGGCGCAAGAGGATTGTGACAAAATCGTGGCAGTACCATCAGGCGGTCTTGGTGTTACTTCAAGCGGTTTGAAGGGGATATTAGGCGGTTTAGGTGTTGCTTCAGGAAGTTCGGAAGGCTTATCAGGCGGTTTCATCCCTTCTATAGGTTTTATCTGGATGCGCCGGTGACGACATGAAAAAACGGAGCAGATAGCCAATTTGGCACTGCTCCGCTTATTTATCCAATGAATACCTCTCAATGACTTCGCTCGCTGTTATGAGTTCATCAAACGGTAAGAAGCGGCTGTACACTTCCTTGAAGTCAACATCTCCATCAAAGTGGTCAACTAGTTCAAACACGTCGAGAATGGTGACAAAACTCCAGGTCGTCTGTCCGCCAACTGCATTTTCATATGTGAGATCCACGAAATGGCCACGAATTTTCGTTTCGATACCGTCCTGACCGGACGCCCGGAGTAACACAATCGTTTCCTCAAACGTTTTTGATGAGTTTTCATTTGGTATTACAATCGATTCCAACAGCAGCTTGACTGAATAGAGTTTCATGAATATCCCCCAATGTCTTTTCCTCTACTTGTATTACATCATTCAGCAGTGCCTGTAATAATTCCTTCAATCTCTCCAATCGGCAGAGGACCATACTCGCTGCTATCGTATCCTCGCCACCATTGATCTACGAGAATGAACACCGTATTTTCCTTTACAGTTACAGCTGCCATATCCAGATTGAAGTAATCTCGTGTTGATTTTTCATTTACAATCGCACTGCGTGGAGTCTTATTGAAATAATCTTCCTCGCCCAAGCCATTCATTGTTGCTTTACCATAAAACGTATCAAGCTTTTTTCCGTCGATATACACTTGGCCGCCTTTAATTTCGACCGTTTCACCGGGCAATCCGACGACTCTTCCAATATACATGTCAGGAACTGCGGAATTTTTGGCAATGACGGAAGACGGCGTATGATAGTAAACCGGTTGCCCCCGCTGAAGCTCATCGAAATCAGTCGAAACGACAAGTTGCCCATGTTCAAGTGTATTGAAATCATGATTTCCTCTATCCATAGAATCGGCTCCCCATTCAATCAAAAATGTATGTTCATTTTGTGGGGCGGTTTCCAAACGTTCCGGCGTTACATCATCCGTAATCACTTCTGTTTGATCCAAATATGTCCCAGTTGAATATTCGATGCCGTCCTCTCCAGCAAATCTTCGCGGACCGAATTGTTTTAAAGTATAAGTGAACTCATCTGCTGTAATTGTATACAAATCACCATTACGCTTAACGGTATAGTTGGAATACTTTCCAGGCACTAATGTCGGTTCATTTATTTTATAAAAGCGGAGCGCCTTTTCTTTATCCAATTTAGGAAAGTGACTTATATCGAGAAAATAATCCTCGATTGTGAAAGAATCCTTTTCGAAAATGAACGTATAGTTTGTTGGACTTGTATGGCTAGTTTGTTGCAGTAAAACGCCTTCCCATGAGGCTGTTACATTCTTTGTTCCCGATTCGCTAATACCCACATACAGACCGATGCCGACTGAGAAGAGAACGAAAAGTGAAACGATGGTCGGCAGCAATGAATTCATGCGGAACCTCTTTTTAGAATGGGCAGGTTGGTAAAGTGAATGACGAACTTTCTCCTTTTGTATAGGAGTCGGTTCAAACGCACTACCGAGCTTTTCCAACTCTTGCGCAATGTCATCATCGGATAAGTGTTTCATTCGTAAAACCACCTTTCTCTAATTCTTCTTTGAACGCGGCAAGTGCCCTCGATAGGCTCATCTTCACTTTTCCTTCCGACCAATTAAGGACGGCCGACGTTTCTTTTGTCGAAAACCCTTGGATTTTCCTCAGAATAATGACTTGCTGATAACTTGGCTTTAGCTGGTTGAGCGCTTCGTAAAATTGCTTCTGCTGTGAGTTAAGAAGGACAACATCCTCAGACGATCGTTCATGCTTTGCGCTATAAATATCAAAATAATACGTTATAGGATTCTTCTTTCTGAAATAACTCATCGTCGTCGTGTAGGCGATACGGAAAATCCAAGTTTTGACGAGGGAGTCCCCTGTGAATTGATGTTCATTCCGGATAACTTTTATAAATGTCTCCTGCGACAAATCCTCGGCTGTATGGGAATCTTTCACGAGCATGAAGATGTAACTATAGATAGCATCATAATATTCATCAAACCATGCTTCACTCGACAAATCGTTCACCTCTCTTATTACTTACTTAGATGCATTCTCTTAAAATCGGTAACGAATCTTACATAAATCATATACTAATAGTTCAAACTAAAGACCGCATCCACACTTTTGAAGATGTGTGAATGCGGTCTATACAATATTGTTTAGTTTTCGCCAAGCAACGGAACTCTCCATTGCTTTTCGACAGGGTAGTAACTTGTCATTGAAACAAGATACAATGTCAATTCCTCTGGTACTTCTTCCAAACCGTCGAATTGCAAGTCCATTGTTGCTATATGACGGCCGTTTTCATCTTTTTCATCCAAGATGGAGCCACTGAAGGTGGCAGGGTAGCTATTGCCTTTACCATCTACAGCGATCCAGCTGCCGAAGTCCGCATCAAGAGAGTCCATACCGCCTTCCATTTTGATGATGACAGATTTATCCTCGCCGAATAGCGGCTTTTTCACACTTTTGACTGTTAAATGATATCCTTTATAGTCGATAGACACGGGATGCTTTTTAATGTCTTTCGGTTTCATTGTTACAGAGAAGTCTGTCGGATCCTTTTTATGGACGCCATCCAGTACAAAGGTCAGTTGGTCTTCATTCATTGGTACGAATGAATTAATCCAAGCCGTGCCCCCAGATGTACTTAGATCCTCGCCTGAACCTCGAAGCATGCCTGAGGTCTCTGAATTCGTATCGCGCGCTGTTGAATAAATCACTTTGCCATCTTGATTTTCAATATGGTATTCAATCGCGGAACTATTGCCAAATACAAGATTATCCATGCTATGTTTTCCGAACTTTTCCTCGAACTTGCGCTTTGCTTCTTCAAACTTAGCCTGTTCTTCCTTTGTAAAAGTAGTTTCGAAATACAATTCCGTGGAAGAAGGGGCTGTCTGCAGTTTTTTCAAATCGATTTGGACACCATGATGGATGGCGGTTGCATCTTTCAAATCCGCCGTTTTTGTCAGTTTGCGGGTTTCATTCAAATCGACAGGGACTTCCAACTGCCAATTTCCTTTTACGCCATTAAGCTCCACTAAGTTGAATTGAATTGTCATTTTTTCTATTTGGTCCTGATCACGTAGAGAGAATTCGACGTTACCGTAATCGCTCCCATATTGCCAGCCTGTTCCTAATCCACCCAACTCGTTCCCGTTTTGGTCGGTGGCAGTTATGTCGTTTTCAGAATCCGCCATGTTTAAATACGTATCCTGCGGTTTTCCATTTTTATTCAACACTTTATAAGAAAGCGACACCCTTGAAGAGTCGGCAATGACATCTTCTACAACAAACGTCAGTCCCTGATCTTCAACTTGCAAATCAACCCGTTGCGTAAGCCCAGCCTCCGCAGCTAAATTCAACCCTTTATCGACTTGGTCGGAAGAGAACAGTCCACCGATAAATTGAGCAAAGGCAGGGTTGACGGTTGCTCCGATGCCGATTGCCAAAACAACACCTGCAGCAGTAAGTGCAGCTTGTTTCCAAACGACTTTGCGCTGTTTTTTCGATTTCCCGTACGGCTCCAACTGATCCAATACAAAATCCGTGAAATTCTCAGTTAAGGTAGGTGTTTGCAACGTTTCTTCAATAAAGCGCTGTTCCTCTTGAAATGCATTAACAACTTCTCCACAGGACGTGCATGACTGTACATGCGCTTCAATTTCAGCCATCTCCTGTTTAGGTAGCAACTGATCTACAAATTGCGATAGCTTATCCGCCGTTGGACAGTTCATGAAAATAGCCTCCTTCACGTTTCACAGTTTCTCTCATCTTTTTCTTAGCCCGATGCAGTTTATTGCGAACTGTCGATGTAGGCACTTCCATCACTTCACCGATTTCCTCGTAACTGATTTCATTCACATAACGGAGAAGAATGATGAGTCGTTCATCTTCGGGCAACGTGGCGATCAGCCGTTCTAATTGGCGGCTTTTCTCTTTCTTCAGAAAAACCAATTCAGGATGATTCGGTTCGACTACTCTTTCTTCGTCTATCTCGATTTGGGTCATCGAATAACGTTTCTTCCGGAATTCATCCATGCAATGATTGATCGCGACCCGGTAGAGCCAGCCAGAAAAAGAACCGTTGGCATCATATTTATCAAGATTGCGGTACACTTTGATGAAAGCATCTTGAACGAGGTCCTGGGCGTCTTGCGGGTTTTTAGTCATTCGCAAGATGGTCGCATATAGTTGATTTTTATATTTATCGATTATGTTGGCATAGGCTTGTTTATCGCCAGCCAATATTTGTTGGATCCATCGCTGTTCGTCTTCCATGGTGACCTCCTAACTGAAACGGACATGCGCATGTCTTTTTGTGTTTCATATAGTATAACGGGTTTACTCAGGGGGGAATTTCATGTTCATAAACTTTTGTTATAATTTTTCTTCATAATGAGTGTAAATAGGGGCGAATCGGTGATAAAGCGGTCAAAGTCGGTGATAAACTCGATAAGGTCGGTGATAACGTAGTTGCCGGGATGGAAAGCCGTTACATATATGGCCAATTCGCTCGCTATTCCTTGTCCTGTTATAATGGATAGATAAGTAACAGTGAGGAATACGCGTTTTTAAGAAGGGAGAGGATCCTACTGTGGCATTCGAGAAGGAAGAGATACAGAGGAAGCCGGTGGAAGTGGTTGAACATTTACATTCCCCGGTTGTCGAAGCGCTATCTCTAATGGCGGCATTAATGGGTGAAAAGAAGAATGAATGTGCTGAAGTCGACGGGAAAAACGTAATGGCGGAGTTATCAGACGAGGCAAAGGAATTTATTGCAACGTGGCCCAAAACGCTCTGCTTTGGATTTTCTCCGTTGCTTAACTTTCTGTTGCCATGCCCTTATTTCCATGACGCGCGGGACTTCGTTAATGCGGTCGATCGTTTAAGCGATGCGGCGTATGTTTACGATTTCTTTTCTGAATATATTCCGTTGTCGCAAGTCGAATCGTTGCTGGATTCTCCTGCATCTTTGACGACATATGAGGAAACGATTTTATGGGATACGGAAGAAAAGCGTGAGGCTGTCATTGAATTCTTCATGAATCTTCGGGAGTATCGTCGCCGATTTTCGTCCCTTCTACTTGAAATCGATTCGTCACACTCCTTTCGCCAGGCATTGGATGAAAAAAAGGCGATTGTGGGGAAATCAAAGCAGGATGTGCAGTCCATTTCCATGGAGCCTCTTGCACTCGCCCAATACGTTATGGGTAAGTCGTTCAGGCGGACAAGTCAGTACAAAATGTTTTACTTCATACCGTCTTTATATAGTTCGCCCGGACGTATCCGGCTTTTCAATCCTGAAGTTTGCATCGTAATTTACGGTTGTGCGGTTCCGCTGTCAGATGTTATGGACACGAGCAAAGAGTTGGAATCTCGGCTGAAAGTATTGGCTGATGGGAATCGTTTACGGATATTGCGTTTATTGTCGGGTCAGAGGGAATATGGGGCTAAGATTGCCGAGTATTTAGGAATTACGACCGCCACAGTTTCCCACCATCTTGAACTATTGAAAAAAGCGGGCTTAGTGCAGGAAGAGAAAGTGGGCAACATTAAGTATTTTACATGCAACAAAGATAAGGTTGACCAGCTGCTAACTGGCGTAAGGACGTTTTTAGGAAAATAACATATAGCATTGTAGAGCGTGGTCCATAGTGGCTGCGTTTTTTTATTTTCATTGACAAATAGTTTTTATATAATACAATCATCTAATAAGATGTTCATCTAATATAAGGAGGGAATTGTATGAGTGAAACTGTCATCACTGTTTCTAACGTAAAACGGGTGTATAAAACAGAGGTTGGCATGTTTAAAAAAACGAAAAAGGAAGTTGAGGCGTTAAAGGGTATTTCATTTACGATCAATAAAGGGGAAATCTTCGGTTTGCTCGGTCCGAATGGGGCGGGGAAGACGACGATGATCAAGCTTTTGACGACAATGCTCATCCCTGATTCAGGGACGATTTCAATACTCGGGATGGACCCTGTCACGCAGCATATGAAAGTGCGTCCTCATATCAATTTCATTCTAGGCGGGGAGCGGAATTTATATTGGCGTTTGTCTGCCTATGATAATCTTGCTTACTTTGCAGATTTATACAAAGTCCCTCGGCAGGAACAAAAGAACGTCATTTTGGAATTACTTGAGCTTGTAGGGCTTGAAAATGTTGCACACCAACGAGTTGAGACGTTTTCAAAAGGGATGAAGCAACGTCTGCAAATTGCAAGAGGCCTTATCAATCGTCCCCATATCCTATTCCTTGATGAGCCTTCGATAGGATTGGATCCGGTCAGTTCAAGGAAGCTGCGTGATATTTTATTGAAGTTAAATGAACAAGGGACGACCATTTTACTGACGACACACTATATGTATGAGGCTGACGAACTGTGCGACCGGATTGCGTTCATCGACAAGGGAGAGTTGATCACGGTAGATACGCCGGAGAATATGAAACGGCAAACAGCTGGTGTGTCAATCATTGAATGCAAGCTGACTGGCGTGGATGCAAGCGTGATCGAAGAACTATCCCGGCTTCCGCATGTGCGACATATGAAGCACGAACAAGACGACATCATGACGACTGTCCGTTTGCAAACCGAGATGCCGCAAGCCGTCATCCCCGAAATTTATAAGTTAGTGGATGAGTCGAGAATTTCGGACTTAGCCATTATGCAGCCGACACTTGAGGATGTCTACGTGCAACTTGTCGGGAGGGATGCGCAATGATGCGAGCCTTGCTTCATACGGTGAAAGTGCAGATGGGCCTTTCAATCGCCCGTCCGATGTTCAAGTTCATCATCATCGTGAATCCGTTATTTTTGGCGACGTTGGCCTTTTTCATTTATGGGAGTTCTTCTCCTGATCGTTTATTCCAATATGTTGTGTTGGGGTCAGGCTTCATGGCTCTTTGGTCTTCGATTGTCTATTCATCGGCAAGCGATGTGCAACGTGAGCGTTTTTATGGGACATTGGAGCTTTTGTTCGTAGCGCCTGTCTCGTTTGCCGCCATTCTGATCGGGAAGATTATCGGTAATATGATATGGGGTTTGATTTCCATGGCTATCGCGTTTCTGTACCTTGTGCTATTGTTCCGGATTGAAGTACCGGCTGTGCAACCTTTATTATTCTTCGGCTCGCTCGTTTTTGTTTTGATTGCCATTTCGGTCTTTTCCTTTTTCCTGTCGCTTGCGTTTACACTATCGCGCCAAACGAATGCATTAATGAATTTCATCGAATATCCGATCTATCTCATTTGCGGATTTCTTTTCCCGATTGCAATTCTACCTGACTGGGTGAAGCCGATTTCCTATCTGCTGCCGCCAACTTGGGCAATCGAATTGCTGCGCAAGACGACTGAAGAGAACGCCACGTTTTCCGAGGTGACAATGCCCTTGTCTGCATTGCTTGCCCTTGTACTGATTTATGTTGTATTCGGGTATTTCTGCTACCGGGCTGTTGAGAATAAAGCCCGCATTAACGGGAAATTGGGGGTGTATTGAAATGGCGGCGGTACAGCGATTTTTTCGGCATAGCGTCCTATCTTATAAGGCATTGTTTGGTTGGCTCGACCCGAAAGTTTATTTATTCGTCATGGTATTGAATCCGTTAAGCCAGCTGCTCTTTTTCGCGGTTCTCGTGAATTATGTTTATGGAGGAGAAGGACTGGCCGGGTACATCGCTGCGAATGCGTTACTGCTCTGTGTGATGAATTCCGTCTTCGGCATGATGTCCGTCATTACATCGGATCGGGGAATGGGAACGCTCCAGCTCGTCATGAGCACACCTTCGAACAAAGCATCGCTCTTCATTTCCAGATCACTTGCTCATGTGCTAAACGGCGCGTTCACTGCAGTGCTTGGATTGGTGTTCGGCATCTTGCTATTCGGGCTTTCCATTCCATTGGATGCTTTCTTGTCACTATTCGTGATCTGGCTCGTCTCCATCTTCTCCGCCTGTGGATTGGGATTGATCATTGCGACATTTTGCTTGTGGTCGCCGTCGATGCATTTATGGTCCAACTTGCTTGCGAGTCTATTGCTTTTGTTAAGCGGCGCGAATTATCCACTTTCCGTCATGCCGGGGTGGTTGGAACAATTAGCAGCTTTTATTCCACTAACGCGGGGGGTCCGATTAACAAAAGACATCGTCAATAATGGTGATTACTCTCAAATGACGACGCTTTTGACTCAGGAATTCCTGTTAGGATGCGTATTTTTCACCATCAGCCTGCTGTTGATTGTTTATGCGGAATACTTGGCGCGTGTGAAAGGAACGATGGATTTGGAATGAAGTATTGTTCGAGTCCTTGATGGGGTTATCTCATCAGGGGCTTATTTGCATGAGAAGTATTTGCAGTATGATAAACTGTAGGAATTAACTCGAAAAAGGGCGGATAGTAATGACAAATTCTTGGCATGAACGGTTTTCTGCAAAAGAATATGTATATGGAAAAGAGCCGAACGCTTTTGTCGTAGAAGCGGCGCAAGACTTACCGAAAGGAAAAGTGCTTTGCATCGCGGAAGGGGAAGGACGCAACGCCGTCTATTTAGCTTCTCTCGGCCATGATGTGACAGCGTGGGATTACGCGCAAGCTGGGCTCGATAAGACACAGCAACTGGCGACTGAACACGGTGTTACCGTGAAGACCGAACTGCATGATTTGGCGGACGTAGAATGGGAAACGGAACAATGGGATGCGATTGTCCATATTTTTGGCCATCTGCCGCCGGATGTCATGGAAAGAACGATGGCAGGTGTTCAACAGTCGCTAAAAGTAGGTGGCTTTTATGTAAGCGAATTATATACGCAGGAGCAGCTTCGTTATGGTACAGGCGGACCGCGTGATGCGGCAATGCTTGCGGATCCGGCGGATATTCTGCAAAAGTTTAATGGATATTTCATCAAACATTTTTACGTTGGAGAAGTAACCCGTAAAGAGGGACAGCTTCATACAGGACAAGCCCATGTCGTGCAAAGTATTTTTCAAAAGAGAGAGGAAGCGTAAAGATGGATGGACGTAATCGAAGTGATGTGAAGCCGGGATTGAAAGTCGCTGTCATTTTGAAAAAGGATCAGCGCACCGGCGTAAAGACGGAAGGCGTCGTCAAGGATTTATTGACCAACTCAAGCTTCCATCCGCATGGCATTAAAGTACGGTTGGAAGACGGGCAAGTCGGAAGGGTAAGCGATATTTTAGAATAAATTTTTTGAATCGCGTCCAAAGCAAGCCGCCGCGCGTCCAAAGTAAAAGGTTCCGCGTCCAAAGCGGGCCGCGGCGCGTCCAAAGTAAAAGGTTCCGCGTCCAAAGCAAGCCGCCGCGCGTCCAAAGTAAAAGGTTCCGCGTCCAAAGCGGGCCGCGCGCGTCCAAAGTAAAAGGTTCCGCGTCCAAAGCGGGCCGCCGCGCGTCCAAAGTAAAAGGTTCCCCGGCCAAAGCGGGCCGCCGCGCGTCCAAAGTAAAAGGTTCCGCGTCCAAAGCGGGCCGCCGCGCGTCCAAAGTGAAAGGTTCCGCGTCCAAAGCGGGCCGCCGCGCGTCCAAAGTCGAAGGTGCCGCGTACAAAGCGGGCCGCCGCACGTCCAAAGTGAAAGGTTCCGCGACCAAAGCAGCTCACCGCGCGACCAAAGAATAATCCAACACATATCAAAAACCGGCGAAAGGACGTCCATTGTCTTTCGCCGGTTTTCCTATTCTACTCTTTCGCCTTATTCAGCGGAATGATCAAGTTCAACAGCACAGTCGCCAACGCGCCGACTGTAATGCCAGAAGATAAAATATAGTTCGCCCAGTCAGGTACAGCTGCGAGTGCTTCTTTCGGCAAGACTGTAACCGCAATCGTCAATAAAATAGGGATCCCGATGACCATCATGTTGCGGTCGTCGATCATAATCGGCTGGATGACTTTCATGCCATTTGTAACGATTGCGACGCAGACGATGCCGAAGATGCCGTTAATGACCGGTTCCGGAATACATGTGATCGCTGTTGACAGTTTAGGAACAAGTCCGAGGCAGACGAGAATCCCGCCGCTTACCATAATGACGGTCCTACTTGCGACCCCTGTAATGGCGAGCAGCCCTGCATTGGAAGAATAACCAGTCATTGGCGTGCTGCCGACGAGCGCACCTGCGAAACAGCCAAGGCCTTCACCAACGGAAGCTCGATTCAGTCGTTTTTCATCCAACTCTTCTCCAGTAACGGAAGAAACAACAAACCATGTTCCTGTCGTTTCAATTAAGATGATCAAGTAAACAAATATCATGGAAATGATGGCGCCCATGTCGAAGATTGGCTTTCCGAACGGCAGCAATGTCGGCAGCGAAAACCATGCCGCCTCTTTGACAGGGCTGAAATCGACCGTTCCAAAGAAGCTTGCCGTTATAATTCCACCTACAATCGCAAGAATAACTGATACAAGGCGGAAAAACGTACCGAGTCCTCCAAGTCTACGCCCCAGTAGCATGCAAATGATGACGATCGCAGCCGATACAGAAGCAACGATAATGTTCTCTCCGATATTACCTTCCGCCAGAAAAATATTGTTCAACCCGATCGGCATTAACGCAATCCCGACGATGATGATAACGGTCCCGCCGACTAATGGTGGGATTACCTTTCTAACTGCTTTGGCAAACCATTTTAGAGGATATCCTAGCAAAGCGACAAGGATGGCTCCGGGAATCAAGCTCCCCGCAATAGCGCCAAGCCCCAGCTTTCCACCGATTGCCGCGATAGCACCAATTGGTACATAAGAAGGGCCTTGAACGACAGGCATTTTGATGCCCGCCCCAGTCTGGATCAACGTCGCGATTCCTGTCGCTAAAAAACACATTTGAATGAAGAATGCTGTATTTTCGATTGTTAATGAAAGCAGCCCCGCAATGATGATAGGAGCAATATACAAATCCATTGCAAGTACATGCTGTAATCCTAGGATGAATGCTTTTGGCGCTCGTACTTTATCATTTACGCCAATTATAATGCCGTTCCCATCATTCTTTTCCACAATTCTTTTCCCCACTTTCGTGTGTTGGCTTATTTAAATTGAATTATAGTTGAAAAACATATTTTTGTATATAAAAACCGAATTATTTTTGGTGGTTGTATATAAATCATTCGGATTATGTATTGACGTTTCCTTTGTTCATTGAGTAAAATGAATATACGATAACAAGTCGGGAGGAAGTTGAAATGGTAGAAGATCAAGTATTGTTGGAAGATTGGATTGTTGCTTGTCGATCTGAAGACGTAAAGGAAAAGCCGATCCAAGTCGTTTTAATGGGGGAGAGGCTTGCCATTTTCCGAAACAGCAAAGGCGTTCACGCATTCAAAGATTTATGTATCCATCGCGGGGCGGCTTTGTCTTTAGGGGAAGTGAAAAACGATTGTCTCGTCTGCCCGTATCACGCTTGGGAGTATGATGATAAAGGCGCTTGCGTGCACATTCCTCAATTGCCGGAAGGACGCGCAATACCTAAAAAGGCTAAAGCCATTTCGTATAGCTGCATCGAGAAATATGGCCTCATATGGGTAAACTTTGCCGGGAATGAACCAGAGATTTTCGACTACAAACCGATGGCGGATAATAGTTACCATAACGTCATTTGGGGGCCGCAGGAAGTTGTTGCGAAGCCGCCACGGATTATTGAAAACTTTCTCGATGTCGGTCATCTTGCTGTCGTACATGTCGGCGCATTGGGAACGGAAACGCATCGTGAAGTGATGGATTACAAAGTGAATAAAGATGGGGACCGTATCTTTTCGGATGAAATTGCGATCTTCCAACCAGATCCAGACGGTTCGGGCATTCCGAAATATGTTTACTACACATATGAAATCCATCGTCCGTTCACGGTCAGCTTCACGAAAAGGGACAAAGAAAACGATACATTGATGACCATTTTATTGACTGTTCGCCCGATTGATGAAGAACGCTCGGTTGCATATGGCATTTTGTCTTTCAATTATGAAACAGGCCTTTCAGACGAAGCGATCATTACATTCCAAGATGAGATTTTCGCGCAGGACAAGCCTATCGTAGAAAATCAAAAGCCAGAAGAACTGCCTCTTGACTTGCAAGTGGAATTATCATTAGTATGCGATCGTATGAGCATCGCGTACAGACAGTATTTGAAGGAACTTGGCGTAGAATTAGGAACTGCATAATAATAAGGTGCCGGACAGATTGTTTCTGTTCAGCACCTTTTTTCTTTTGCATGGATCTTCGAACAAAGTGAACGTAGACCAGCCATTTCCAAATGCTGTATACTTTTACTACATGACTAAGCGCTAAAGCAAAGGGGATGAGTGCATATGTCTAACATTTTGGAGGCTATTCAAGTTAGCAAGGAAATAGAAGGAAGACCTATTCTGCAAAATATCTCGCTTGGATGTTCTAGTGATACGAGGTTATTAATTCGCGGAAAAAACGGGTCGGGGAAAAGCACGCTGCTTAAAATTTTTGCCGGAATCACTGAACCTTCGAGTGGAAAAATAATAGGAAGTACTCAAAAAATCGGTTATGTGCCTGAGCATTTTCCGGAAGGTCTGCGATTCAGAGTGAAAGAGTATTTGTTGTTGACTTCATCTTTTCAAGGTGGCTCGAGAGCTTCTCTTGAAAAAGAAATAATGAAGTTGGCTGAGTTATTCAGTCTAGAACCGTTTCTGCAAACTTCCCTTAAAGCATGTTCAAAAGGAACGAGACAAAAAGTAGGCATTATCCAGGCTCTCACTATGAAACCAGATCTTCTATTATTGGATGAACCTCTTACAGGGTTGGACGCAGAATCTCAGCAGGTCCTCATACAATTGCTGAAAGAAGAACAAATCCCAATCATTTTCACTTCTCATGAGGATACACTCGTTACTAATTTAGCGAAGGAAGTTTTACAGATTGAAACCGGGCAAATCACGCTTCAAATCGGGAAGACAGTACCGAAAAAGAGGATTAGCGTTAAATGCCGTATGAGGGAAGATTTGAAAGACCTTCCTGTCAGTCAATTGCACTTCGATGGAAAGATTGCAGTCTTCACAGTCGAAGGAGATGCAAGTGATCACGTACTGCGAGAACTGTTGCGGAAAAATTGTTCCATTTTGGAAGTGAGGGAGTTGAAGTAATGGTTTCGGGGTTCATTCGCTATCAATTCAGCAGTTATATTCGATCGTTGACATTCATACCACCACTCACAATTTTCATCGGTTGGCTCATTCTTTTCTATACATATAGTGGCGTTCCGATCATGAGCAGTTATGCAGTCACGAGCATCTCGCTATACTTAGTCATGACATGGGTGGCAATGAATGTCTTTGCTTTGGAAGGGGAAAATGAAAAGAATTTACTTTTTGTGCAACTGCCGAGCAAAAGAGATTATTTATGGGGGAAATGGGTTGTTTGCTTTCTTATTGCGTCTATTTTAGGATTCATAGCGATTGTTTATCCGTTGCTAATAAACAGTTTTAAAGAGACACCTCAGCTTGTTCACATAAGCCTAGCGATTTATGGACACCTTTTTTTCGCGGCTTTCGGTATTATAGTCGGTTCGTTTTTTTCCAATATTAAAGTGGAATCCAAAAGATTTGCCTGGTTGTCTGTAATGCTAGTCATCGCTATTTCGATTGCTCAAGAAGGCATTATCGAGAAAGCGAATATCTTTAAATGGTTGCTGCTACCTTTTCCGCCAGTGTCGCAAATTCTTCTTCATTTCACAGATGAAGCGTTATCGATCGATAAAAACTTTTGGACGGATGCCGCTTGGGTTGTCTTCTATTCCTTCATTTATTTTCTACTAATAACCCAAATGTTCTATCGGAAAGGGCGATAAGACAAAATGTAGATGCTGGACGGAATCATACCATTCAGTATCTTTTTTTAATTCGAAATAATGTATACTGGATGAAAGAGAGAGTAAGAGGAGGGGATGGCATGCAAACTTTTTGGGGTGTTCTATCTGTTTTATTCATCATGGCATTGCTCTTTCCGCTTGCTGCAATCGGGTCGCTTATGGCGTATTTTACAGGAATGGACTATCTCATTCCATTTATTGCAGCTGCCTACCTTGCAATTGGAGCTTTTGCTGTCATGTCACGCTTTGAATTGTACAAATACAAGAAGTTCTTCATCATCGGATCGTCTGCTGCATTCGCAATCGCGTTTGTCTACGCCATCCCTGGTATCTATGACAAGACGAGGCCGGTGATTAGTGATGGCCAAGTTGATTTAGTTGAATATCAGCCGTTCAAGGAGAAGACGAAAGCAGTAAAACTTGATAAGCAGGCATCAATACAAATCGAAGATGATTTACCGGTTATCGACGGTGCGACTGCACTTTACCCAATTTACGCAGCATTTGCACAAGCTGTTTATCCGGAAAAAGAATACGATCCGTATAATGGCGAAGTGATGTCGAGCCGGACCGGAGCCGCTTATGTGAATCTCATCAATGGTCGGGCAGATATCATTTTCGCTGCGGCGCCTTCAAAGGCACAAATAGACAGTGCGAAGAATGTTGGCAAGGACCTGAAGCTTACACCGATTGGAAAAGAGGCGTTCGTTTTCTTCGTCAACTCCAAAAATCCAGTGAAAACCTTGACGGAGGATGAAATCAAAGCAATTTATTCCGGCAAAATTACAAATTGGAAAGATGTCGGCGGAAAGGATGATCCGATTCGCGCTTTCCAACGTCCCGAAGATAGCGGCAGTCAAACTGCCCTGCAGAATTTCATGGGTCTGACGCCGATCATGAAACCACCGACAGAGGACGTCGCCTCACTTATGGGCACGGTCATCGGTGAAGTATCCGACTATAAAAACCATAAAAATGCAATCGGCTACACATTCAGGTACTATTCGACGCAAATGGTGAAAAACAATAAAATCCGTCTGCTTGCTGTGAATGGTGTCGAACCTACCGTCGACACGATCCGGTCAGGAGAGTATCCGATTACGAATGAAATTTACGCCGTGACGGCAGGAAGCGACAATCCACATGTCGAAGCTTTCATCGATTGGATTTTGTCGGATGAAGGGCAGGAAATCGTCGAGAAGACGGGGTATGTTCCGGTCAGTAAGTGAACGGATTAAGAGGAAGGAGTTGCATGAACTTGATGGTGGCCCTTTGGCAAGCTTCATTGGTTATATCTTTTCTATCATTCTTTTTTGGCTTATTCACCAAGTCAAAAACGTCATTGCTCATTAGCTTTTTTAATTCTTTACCGATCGCCTATTATTTTTTCGGAGCGAATAATGCATTTAAACTAGTTGCGCTGTGCTCGATTATCCCCTTAGTGATCATGTATTTGTTTTATCGGCATGAAAAAAGGAGAGTGGAATCATGACCTTTACAGAAACGTTAGCAATTAAACATCCGATCATCCAAGCGCCTATGGCGGGCGTGACAACACCGGAATTTGTGGCGGCTGCTGCGGAAGCAGGGGTTTTGGGATCTGTCGGGGCAGGCTATTTATCCGCTGAAGCAACCCAGGATTTCATCCGTGACGTGAAGAAGCTAACGGATAGGGCATTTGCTGTCAATCTATTCGTTCCGGAACATCCAGAAATAGACCAGGAACAACTTCGAAAGGCTTATATGGCATTACAGCCGATCGGCAAGAAGCTTGGCATGCCTTTTTGGAAGACGCCGCTATCCGAATCTTCATTCGAGGGTCAAGTAGATGCAGTCATCGAAGAAGGAGTTAAAATCTGTTCCTTCACATTCGGCTTGCCGGAGGAAACAGTTGTCCGAAAATTAAAGAAGCACAACGTTTTCTTGATTGGTACCGCTACAACTGTCGAAGAAGCAATGCTTGCAGAAAAAATTGGAATGGACGCGGTCGTCGCACAAGGGAAGGAAGCAGGTGGACATCGCGGTTCATTTATCGGCGAACAGCTTGTGCCGCTCGCAGAACTGCTGCCTGAAATTGTTGGGACGGTCAGCATTCCGGTCATTGCGGCGGGTGGAATCGCTAATAAGGAGCATATGAATTATCAACTCCTCCGCGGAGCAGCAGCCGTCCAGATCGGCACAGCACTACTTGCAACAAAAGAAAGCGGGGCACATCCGCTGTATAAAAAGGCGGTCCTGAATGCAGTTGAAAATAGCACAGTACTAACAAATAATTTTTCGGGTAAAACGGCACGAGGCATCCGCAACGAGTTTATTGAAATGACGGATAGCGTCCCGATTGCCCCTTATCCATACCAAAACGACTTGACGAAGAAAATTAGGAGCGAAGCGGCAAGACTCGGCAAACCTGAATTCATGTCGCTATGGGCGGGGGAGAGTGTTCACGAAACAGTTGGCGGGACGATGAAGGAAATTGTCGGGAAGTTTATTGAATAGAGGCTAGGTGTGAAATGAAGGGATTTCTTTTATCGTTATGTCTTTGTGTGTTGCTGGTCGGATGTTCAAAAGAAATCGGTGAGTTGGATTCGAACCCTGCTATAACCAGAGATTTCATTCAAACACATGCGGAAGTGGGCCTATCCAAAAGTGAATTAGAGGAAATCTTTGGGGATGACTATTTCTCTGGAGAAGGGGATTTTGAGTCGAATGAAGTATGGGTGTACGATAAGGTGAAAGATGGCTTTGAATATGAAGTGAGTACACAAATCGTTCCATTTGACGCCATACGGGAAGGAGATGTCGAGTATCAGCTCTACGTAAATTTCGTGGATGATGAAGCGATAATGTATCTGTTTATTTACCGGGGAGCCGACGGAGAACTTTGGCAGTATCAAGTCAATCCGGATGGGACAACACAAGAGCGAAAAATGTAAATGGATGAAAAGCATGCATGGATTCGATACTGGTCGGGTTCATGCTTTTATTCATTTAATTAACAGAAAATAATGATTTAACCCTCGCTTTGAAGTATACTAAACATCAAATATCACAAGTTGCTGGGGGAATGACAATGTTGGATTTGCTTGTGATCATGCTGGAGCGAGTGGGGACGATCGTGGCGGTGGCGTTCATCTTGACGCGCTTCCGCTTCTTTAAAAATATGGTTCACCAAGATTCATTGGACCGAAAGCAGGAGATGACGGCCATCCTGTTTTTCGGATTCTTTGGTATCATTGGCACGTATTTCGGGGTGGCGTTCAATACGCAAACACTTCATTTCAATAGTGTTTCCATCGAATTGACGACGGATGAGGCAATTGCGAATTCGCGGGTCATCGGAATTGTCGTCGCAGGTCTGCTAGGAGGGTATCGGCTTGGCATCGGCGCTGGGTTGATTGCTGGGATCCACCGGATGTCGCTCGGCGGGTTTACGGCTATTTCATGCGGCGTTTCAACGATTATTTCCGGAATATTGGCAAGCGCATTTTACAAACGCGGAAAGCATATTAAGCCACTAGCCGCTTTCGGGATCGGAGCGTTTGCGGAGACGTTGCAGATGGGTCTTATCCTAGTAATTTCCGAGCCGTTTGAAAAGGCACTTTCCTTAGTCCAGACGATCGGGTTGCCGATGATTCTTGCGAACGGGATAGGTACAGCCCTTTTCCTACTCATTGTCTATAATGTCATCAGCGACCAAGAGAAAGCGACTGCCATCCAGGCCCAGAAGTCTTTACGGATCGCCGATCAGACAATCGGCTATTTGCGCAAAGGGATGAATTCGGATACAGCCCTCGCCGTCTGCAATATTCTTTTCCGTGAACTGAAACCGAGTGCTGTCGCCATGACAAATAAGACGGAAATCCTCGCCCATGTCGGGATGGCGGATGACCATCACCAAGCGTCAAGCCCACTCCAGACGTATATTACAAAGAAAGTACTCCAACATGGAGAACTAGTCATCGCCAATGAAGAATCGATTCATTGCGTCCAGGATGATTGTCCGTTAGGGGCTGCGGTCATTGCACCATTAAAATTGCGGGACGAAACGATCGGGACATTAAAACTCTATTATCCTTCTGAAAAGGCCATTACGAACGTTACCATCGAATTGATTGCAGGGCTAAGTTCCCTTCTGAGTAATCAACTTGAAATTGCAGAAGCCGATAGATCCTTCCAGCTCGCAAAAGACGCGGAAATCAAAGCATTGCAGGCACAAATCAGCCCGCACTTCCTATTCAATTCCATGAATATCATCGTTTCCTTAATACGGACAAATCCGGATGAAGCGAGAAGGTTGCTTACATCGCTTTCCTATTTTCTCCGTCAAAATCTTGAAGGGACGACTGCAGAGAAAATAACTTTGGAACAGGAGCTTGCCCATGTTGAAGCCTACTTGAAGATCGAAGAAGCTCGTTTCATTGATAAATTGAAAGTATGCATCGAAGTAGATCCATCCATCCTCCACGAAACGATTCCTCCGCTCACGTTGCAGCCACTCGTCGAAAATGCCATCAAGCATGGCATTAAAGACATGGAGAAAAACAGCATCGTGCAAGTGAACATTCAAGATGAAGGAGACGCGATCAGTATACTTGTCCAAGACAATGGTATGGGGATTGCGAAAGAAAGGCTCCCTCTTCTATGTGCCCATCAAATTGAATCCGAAACAGGTACGGGAATGGGGCTTTACAATGTAAATCGGCGACTAATGATGACATTCGGAAAAGAGGCAGCATTGCATATTGAAAGCGAAGTCGAGAACGGTACGGAAATATCTTTCCAAATACCGAAAATGGGGGTGGTCAGATGAACCGGAAGATTCGTATCATTGTCGTGGATGATGAACGATATGCGAGGGAGGAATTGATCTATTTAATTGAACAACAGCCTATTTTCCAAGTCGTCGGCGAGGCGGATTCCGGGGAGGCTGCCATCATGCAAGCAATTCAACTTCAACCCGACGTTCTGTTTTTGGACGTGGAAATGCCAAAAATGAACGGGATGGATGCGGCAAAAGCCTTGATGGAATTAAAGAAAGTACCCCTCATTGTTTTTGCGACTGCTTATCCGCAATTCGCGGCTGAAGCTTTCCGTATCAATGCGGTAGATTATTTGCTGAAGCCGTACGATGAGGCACAAGTGAAGCAAGCCATCGTTCGGATCCAGGAAAAATTGATGCCGAAACAAAGCACAGAGAAAGCATGGCATTTAGGGAAGCTTGCGATCGAGATGGATGGGGAAATCGATTATATTCCAATCCATGAAATCCTCTATATGTTCCGCAACGAAAAAGTGACGAAAATAATAACATTGAAAAGGGAGTATGAGTTGCGGATGACGCTGAAGGAGTTGGAAAGCAAATTGACACCGTTTTCGTTTTTCCGTATCCATAAAGGCTACCTCGTCAACCTATCGCATGTCAGAAGGCTGACGCCTTGGTTTAACGGTGCTTATCAGCTGGAAGTCGAAGGTCGGAGCGAGAAGCTTTCTGTTAGTCGGAATTATGTCCGGGATTTGCGGCAACGGCTTGAGCTCTACTAAACTTGCATGTTATATCGCCTATCCTACATGTCAATCTACGATTTAGGCATCTTGTGATAGAAGTATCCGTTTTTAGAACATTTCCTTTAAACTGAATGAAACCGCTGTCATTTAGAAAGGGGAATGAGAGATGATTACATTTTTATTTGGTATTGTTTTATTGATTGTCGGTTATTTCACGTACGGCAAATTCATCGAGAAGATGTTTGGAGTGAAAGACAATCGCGCGACACCTGCGTATACGAGCGGGGACGGAGTAGACTATGTGCCGATGAGCACGAAGAAAAACTCGTTAATTCAGCTGTTGAATATCGCAGGAGTAGGTCCAATTTTCGGTCCGATTATGGGCGCGCTTTATGGACCAATCGCGTTCATTTGGATTGTGATTGGAGCAATTTTCGCGGGTGCTGTCCATGACTATTTGACGGGAATGATCTCTATCCGTAACCGTGGGGCGCATTTGCCTGAGCTTGCAGGCAAATTTTTAGGAAAATTCATGAAGCATATCGTGAATGCCTTCGCAATTCTCTTGTTGGTACTTGTCGGAACAGTATTTGTTTCCGCTCCTGCAGGATTGTTGTATAACTTGATGAACGGCTGGATGGCTATGGGCATCATCGTTGCACTTATTTTTGCTTATTATATTCTTGCGACACTATTGCCGATCGATAAGATCATCGGCCGCTTCTACCCGATTTTCGGTGCACTTTTGATTATTAGCGCGGTTGGGGTAGGCGGGATGATGGTCGTCAAAGGGGTTAGCATTCCTGAGTTGACATTTGCTAATATGCACCCGGACAAATTGGCGATTTTCCCACTTTTATTCCTAACTATTTCATGTGGTGCATTATCAGGTTTCCATGCGACACAATCACCGATCATTTCACGTACGACGCAAAAAGAAGGTCAGGGACGCAAGATTTTCTATGGCATGATGATTGCAGAAGCAATTATCGCGATGATTTGGGCGGCGGCGGGAATGGCGCTGTTCAATGGGTATGGCGGCTTGAGTGAAATGTTAGCTGCAGGCGGTCCAGCTTTGATCGTCAGCGAAGCTTCAACAATGATGTTGGGCGCGGTTGGTGGAACGCTTGCAATTCTCGGTGTCATCATCCTTCCGATCACTTCCGGCGATACGGCTTTCCGTAGCGCACGAATGATCATCGCGGATTATTTTAAAAAGCCTCAAGTGAAGATAGCGAGCCGTCTGTGGATTGCTGTACCGATGTTTGTCATCTCCATTGCTTTGACGCAAGTCGACTTTGACATTCTATGGCGGTACTTCTCATGGGCGAACCAATCGACAGCCGTTATCGCATTATTCGTAGGAGCGATGTATCTGTTCATTGCACGGAAAAATTACTGGGTGGCACTCATTCCGGGAACGTTCATGTTGATGGCGACGATGACGTATATTTTGAATGCGACAATCGGCTTCGGATTGCCGATGAATGTCGCGTATATAGGGGCAACGGTGATTTCGCTCTTCCTTGTCGTCCTGTTCTTCTTCGCTGCAGTGCGGGCAAGAGCAGCACAAGTTCCGTTGGAAGAAGACATTTCACATTGGAAAGGTGCAACGACAAACTAAATAAAGAGGCGGCAAGAGCCGCTTAGAGTGTAGACAAAGTCGTTTTTTGACTTTGTCTACACTCGATTTTGATGAGATATTCCATAAATAAGGATTTCCTCAGCCTGATTGAAAACGCTTGTCAAGGAAGGCAACCTAGATCGCCACTTCCTAAAGGGGCCTTAATTTCTGCTAAGAGCGCAGAAATACGGCAAATCGAACCCTTCGCCGTTCGATTGGCGACGGTTGCATGACTCGCATCCTGCGAGCCCGCGCGAAGTTGAGCGAAGACGCGAATACAACTCAGGTTCATGAGCGGACGAGCGATTAAGGAAGGCATCCTAAGAGCGCCGCGTCCTGCGGCGACGGATGCATGACCTACTTTCTATAGGCCGCAACAACGGATGCGAGCGTTTGTCAACAGGCTGAGGCGGCCTAGGCCGCCTCTTTTTACATATACCAAAGCAAGTCGTACTCCATCTTTTTCCCTTGTTCGCTGTCTTGGTCAATGACTTTCCAAATGCCATTCTCCTTGAGAACTTTGTAATAAAAATTGGTCCCATCCGCTTTTTTGAACAGGATGAAGCCATCATTGCCTTTAACGAAAGTTACCGGATTGATCACATTTTTATAAGGCGGTTGGATTTCTGTGCTGAGAATGTTGATTACAATTTCCTCTGCGATATGTGCTAGTGAATTGAAATCATTTTGTTTTTCGGCCTTATAGCGCAATTGGTTGTAGTCGTATCGCTCGTAAGGCAATAAATTCAAGTGGAACGACTGCTTAATATCGATTAGCACTTCTTTATAAAACTTCTGGATTTTCTTTTCTTCATCATCGCCTTCATGCGCAAAGTCGAGCAGTTTGATACCTTTCGGACTTATCCCGAATTGCAATGTCTCCTTGCCGTAGGGCGGATTTTCTGCTGTCTCGAAAGTGTTTACTTGAACTTCCACTGTGAAGGAAAATCCGCCTTTTTCCTCCCTCTGGATGCTCACTATTTTCGCATCATACAATCCATACGATTTGTCGTAGCCGTAATATTCGATGATTCCTTCCGATATATATGGCTGGAGTGTTGTTAGCAACGCATCTTGGATGGATTGTTGGTCATTGGTTGACTGTTCTGCTTTGGACGAAAGAGGATGAATAAACATCGAAGTCATGAGGATCGGAATTATGAAATGCAAAAGTTTCAATCGGGAAACCTCCTAACCGGGTTTTATGCTTATGTTTTCCTATGTGAATGAAACGATACGTTATACAAAAAAATCGCCTTCCATGAAGTCGGTTGAGCTATAATAAATGCAATTGAAAAACAGGTATTGGAGGATGCTATGCGGAAATATTATGGTGAAATCGGATTGCTGCTAACAGCGATCATTTGGGGGAGCGGATTTGTTGGAAGTGCGGTTGCATTGGATTCCTATACGCCTTATCAAATTTTAGCAGGAAGATTCCTAATTGGAGCCGTGTTATTATGTACGGTATTTTATAAAAAATTGAAGTTTATATCAAAAAGTGCATTGATCAAAGGGGCTATATTAGGTGTCTTCCTTTACATAGCATTTGCGTTGCAGACAGTCGGCCTCCAATTTACGACGCCATCGAAAAATGCATTTTTGACAGCGGTGAACGTGGTCATTGTACCATTTATCGGGCTAGCGATTTATCGAAGGAAACTGGATTTGTTTGAAGTGTTTGGTGCATTTTTAGCGATGTTTGGCGTGGCGGTTTTGTCTCTTCAATGGTCAGCAGGCATCAATATTGGGGACTTCCTGTCATTCTGCTGTGCGATTGGCTTTGCGTTCCATATTTTCTATACAGCTCAATTCGTAAAACAGGAAGATCCAATCGTCCTGACAATCGTACAGATGGTGACGGCGACTGTCATTGGCTTCATCGTCGTATTAATGAAAGGCGAGATGGCGTTCAGCATGCAGCCGGAAGGATTGACGTCTTTGCTCTATTTAGGCATTTTCTCGACAACAATCGCGTTTTTATTGCAAACCGTCTCACAAAAATTCATTACCGAAACGAAGGCTGCAATTATCCTTTCGACGGAATCATTATGGGGAATGGTCTTTTCCGTCATTCTGTTGAGTGAAATTCTTACATTTAAGATGGGAATCGGGGCTGTTTTGATACTCGCTGCGATTATTTTATCGGAAACAAAGTTAAGTTTTTTGGCTAAAAGAAGTCGAGTTCAATTATAAAGTTTTTGTTGACCTGTCCCTTGGAGGCAGGTTTATAGTTGGATTAAAGGGAGGGGAGCTATGTTATCGATCGGAAAAACGGCCTATCTTGTCGGGCTGACGACGAAGGCGATCAAATATTATGAGGAAATCGGACTCGTTCAGCCTGCTTATGTAAGTCCAGAATCGGGATACCGGTTTTATTCACAGAAGGAACAGCAACAGCTCGTGCGAATCAAAACATTGAGGAATTTCGGCGTCTCCCTTTCTGATATTTTGCGGGAAGGAGATGACCAAATGGATCGGTTGTTGATGAATCGAAAAAAAGAAATTGAGCAGGAAATTAATGAGCTGCATGGGAAGATGGAAGGAATCGATCAATTACTAACAAAAGGGGAGAAGGAAATGGAAACACGTATTGTGGAAAGCGAAGGGTTTACAGTAAAAGGGTATGAGGTGGTAGGTCCTGTTTCTGAAATTCCAGCTGAATGGGATCGATTGATCAAGGAAATTAATGAGAACAATGTCGTCGTAGAAGAATCGTTTGGCGTCTGCCTAAAGATGGAAAATGAAATCATCCATTATATCGCTGGGCTGAAAGAAGAGTTGACGGAAAAGTTCCCTGACACGAAAGAAGTCGTCATTCCACCTGGCAAGTTTATCGTTGCGAAAGTGGAAGGCGGAATTCCAGGCATCCCGGCTACGTATGACTACATCATTCAAATGGATGATATTCAACTGCGGGATTGCTATGACTTCGAGCGATATATCCATCCTGTCGGGGCTACGGAAGATATCATCGAGATTTGGATGCCGATCGAGTGAGGGCACATAATGTGGAAAAGAATTGAATGTATTGCAGTCTATACTGAAGACATTGAGGAGTCAGTCGTATTTTACGAATCCTTAGGGTTACAGAAGACTTGGGAGACATTTCAGGATGAAGAAAAGAAATGGGCGCTTATTGGAATGCAGTTTCCTGATGGTCTCAGAACTTGTGCTGAAAAATAATCCTGATTTAAAATTTGCTGAAATAGAAATAATCGTTGATGATGTTCGGGAGACATACCAGGCTTTACAATCAAATCAAGAGGTTCAATGGATTCGCACACCGTTTCCAAATACTCTTGGTGGACACGTAGCCGTAATGGAAGCACCTGACAAAAATGTTTTTGTGCTAGTTGGAAAATAGCTATTACAGTCAAGTTATTCAGAGCCGAAAACAAAGGGGGAAATGAAGTGGAAACACGAATCGAATACGTAGAGCAATTTACAGTCAAAGGCTATGAAATGAATGGGGCAGTTACAGAGATTCCGAAGCTATGGGGAAAATTGAATGGAATCATCCGTGAAAATGGTGCTGTTCCTGAACAGTCTTTCGGGATTACGTTAGGCATGGAGAATGGCAACTTTCATTACTTGGCGGGTATTGATGCACAATTGGCTGATGGTTTTATAGATGTGAAGGAATTGCCGATTCCGGAAGGGAAATTCATCGTCGCAAAGGTCGAAGGCGGAGTCGAAGCGATTCCTGTAGCTTTTGATGCATTGTTGCGCAATCCAGATGTAAAGCTTAGACATAGTTATGGATTTGAACGATACATTCATCCGATTGGTTCCGACGGGTATGAGACGGAAGTTTGGGTGGCGATAGAGTAATGCGGGATCTGGCTTTTGCCAGGTCTTTTTTTACTTATACTCCAATTGTGAATCCAAATGGTTTTCGTAACGTAGATAGAAGTAAACGGTTGACGGGGAGTGATGTTGACATGTGGATAATAATACTTCTGATACTCATCAACTTACTTTTATTGAATGTGGTTTATTGTCTATTAAAAATTAGAAATCAATTAAAATTGATTTCAGATCATTTCCATGTGAAAGAAAAAGTAGTAGAAGAAGATACAATTAGCGACGAAGAAATTGAAAAGGAATTGGAGAATGAATTCCTGAAGAAATAAAGCAGCATTTGACAGGAGTGACATCATGAAAGAAATTTATCGAAAGACGTCAATTGCCGGTTTCATCGGCGGTATAGGATTAATCCTATTCTTCATTCTTTATTATTTCATTTGGTATAAGGGCTTCTCCATAAATGGCGATGTTTTGTTGGAGATAGGGATTGGTGGATTGGCTGCGCTTTGTGCGGGATTTTATTTCAAATATGCATATGAAAAGATGGTTGACCCTGAAGTGGTTGAAAGTAAATGGGATATGGAGAGTGTTGGGGAATTGATTTTGAAAAGAGTACCGTCGTTGCTACCAAAAACGTACCATGTCGATCATAACGGACAACCATTATTTCAAATCCAACCTACAAAAGGACGAGTTCGCAATGGCCTTCTCTTTTTCTCGATGTTTGAAAAAGGAAGGGTGTTTCCCATCGAATATGACATATTGTCAATGGAAGGGCTGCCAATTGCAACATTTCATATCAAGAACAATGTGAAACAGTTTACGTTGACATTAAAGAAACCGGATGGCACGGTCATCGGATATTACATACAAAAGCTATCAAAATCGGTAACGAAAAATCGCGGTACCCTTTATCGGGCAGATGGTTCAGTATGGCGACAGCTAGAAGCTAAAAATATGGCGGGCGATATCGATGTAGCAGATGAGGAAGACAGGAGAACTGCATCTTATCGCTTTGGGTTGTTTCCATATGCGGCATATCCTGCATTCCAAAGCACAGCCCATCATGAGCATGTTAGCTTTGGAGTGCATATTTCACCAGAGGAAAAGCTGTCTTATGTGATGATTTTTTTCTTTTGGCTGGATGTGTAGAAAAGCTATCTGAAGGCGAAAAATAATTTTATAAATACAGACCATAAGAGCAAGATTGAGGACGAAAAGGAGGGTGATCACTTGTTAAAATGGGTTCAATCCATTTAGAGAGGAAAAAAAGAGTGAACAGAATTCAGGAATTTAATGAGCTGCATGGGTCAAAGGAACGCATGGGGTTTGCTTTCTGCCCTGTTGAAAGGATTGTGGAATTCCGTGATAGACAATATCAATCTTTCATTTGAAGAGATGTGGGAAAAAATCATCGCTTGTGATCATAAATATGATGGACTATTTTTTACGGCGGTAAAAACGACTAAAATATATTGCCGTCCTTCCTGCAGGTCAAGGAAACCTAAAAAAATGAATGTGGAATTTTACCATGACATGAACGAAGTTGAAAAAGCTGGTTATCGAGCATGCAAAAGATGCCAACCAAAGGCAGAACACTCACCTCATATTGAAATGGTCAGGAGTATCATTAAATATCTAGTCAATCACCATAAAAAAAATGTGGTATTAAAAGATATAGCGGATCAAGTTGGATTAAGTCCATTTTATTTAGAAAGGTTATTTAAACAAGAAACTAAGGAGACACCGCGGACTTATTTAGAAAAAATACGTATAGATAAAGCAGCTCACCTTCTAAAATGCTCGACTTTGACGAACCTTGAGATCTGCTATGAGGTAGGTTTCCGGAGCCCTTCGAATTTTTACAAAGCATTCCGGAATTTAAAAAGCTGTTCACCTAGTGAATATCGAAAGGAATTTCTTCATGAATTGGACGGACTATGAATCGTATTTGGAAATATATCCTCCTGAGGACTTTAACTATGAAGAGTGTTTAATTTTTTTAAGTAGATCCGACAAGGAAATCCTTCATAAAATTGAATCGGAATCTATATATAAACTAATCAAAGTGAAAGAGTCCTTGATATTATGCAAAATAGAACATAGCGATAACTCGATAAAGGTCGAATTTCCTATAAGTACTCCATCGATTCATTTGCGAGAAAAAGTGGCAGAATACATATGGGAATGGTTCGATTTGGAAAGGGACTTAGCAGGATTTTATCAAATGGCTTCTTATGATAAAGTTTTAAAGGAATTAGTCCAAAGTTATAATGGCTTGCGGATTATCTGCATGCCAGACTTATTTGAAGCACTCGTATGGGCAGTCATTGGACAGCAAATTAATTTAACATTTGCATACACATTAAAAAAACGTTTCGTCGAACAATATGGCGAAAGCTTAAGTTTTGAGGGTGAAACGTTTTGGGTATTCCCTTCATTTGAAAAAATAGCTTTTATTAGTATCGATGATTTAAGAAAACATCAATTTACTTCAAGGAAGGCTGAATATATTATCGGCATAGCGAAAACTATGTTAAATGGCGAGTTGACAAAGGAAATCTTACTGCAAAAACAAGATTATGAGCAAGTAAAAAAAACATTAATGATGATAAAAGGAGTTGGAGCGTGGACAGCGGATTACGTTATGATGAAATGCTTACACTTTACTTCTTCTTTACCAATAGCGGATGTCGGCCTTCATAACGCTATTAAAAATGTATTAGAACTAGAAATGAAGCCGACCGTTGAAGAAATTAAAGAATATGCCGCTACCTGGGAAGGTTGGGAGGCCTATGCGACTTTTTATCTTTGGAGGTCCTTGTATGACAAAACAATATAAATTACATTATGAATCACCGATAGGCTTAATGGAAATAATAGGTAATCAAGATGCTGTCAATTCTATCTTGTTCACCGAAAAAAGCGAAAAGGTGAATATGATAACCGCTGAAACTCCTGCGGTTCTAGTGGAGTGCTATACCCAATTCGACGAATATTTTAAAGGTGAACGTTTTGAATTTACATTTCCTCTGCAGTTTGAAGGAACTGAATTTCAAAAAAGTGTATGGGAAGCCTTAAAAGAAATCCCTTACGGAGAAACGGTATCCTATAAGGATATCGCTGTTTCAATCGGCAACGAAAAGGCAATTAGAGCTGTTGGGAGTGCGAATGGAAAAAACAAGTTAAGCATAGTCATTCCCTGTCACAGAATAATCGGTTCAAATGGGAAATTAACGGGTTACGCAGGTGGCCTATGGAGAAAAGAATGGTTACTTCAACATGAGAAGTCTTAGATACAAGACAAGTAGAGTTCGAAAATTATAAACCTTCCTTTTAAAAATACCTACCATAATCCTTTCCCTCATTAAAAGGATTACGGTAGGTATGTTGCCCGTTAACTTATTAAATTTGTATGAGTAACAAAATGATGGAAGATAGACAAAGACAAGCACTAGCTAAAAACAGAAAGGTAAGTACCTGCTTTGGTTTCAGACCAGCACGTAGCAGCCGATAATGGATTTGACTAGCGTCTGCTTGATAGATAGACTTTCCTTGCACAAAGCGCTTGACGATAACAAAGAGATTATCAAAAATCGGCACTCCTAATGCCAGGATGGGAATGAACAATGAGAGAACAGTCGCTTGTTTAAAAGCTCCGTCCAGGGCTATGACTGCAAGTAAAAATCCAAGGAATGTTGCGCCCGCATCTCCCATGAAAATTTTGGCCGGTGGTTTATTGAAGCGTAAATAGGAGGCGGTAATGCCTACTAGAATAATGGCCATCATAGCAGAGTTTGGCTGTCCTTTGGTAACAGCAACAATAAAAAGCGTAACGGCAGAAATCGCAACAAGCCCTCCCGCAAGCCCATCCATGCCATCCGAGAAATTAATTACTGTAGTCACACCGAATATCCATAAAATAGTAAGCGAAAATTGCAAAATAAACGGAAGGGTGACATATTCGCCTGATAGCGGATTTACGAAACCGTTAAACTTAATTCCCGAAGCGAAGACAAGAATGGCTGCGGATACTTGCACGATGAATTTGGGCAGGGCCGGAAAATCCTTGCCCTTCGTTTTATACCAGTCGTCAATCGTCCCAATAGTTAACAGTAATACCCCGCCTACAAAAAGTGCACCGGTTTCCCAAGTAAACTCTCTAGTAAAAAGAAGATAGACGAGAAAAAAACCAATAAAAAGTGCATAACTTGCTGTTAACGGAATCGGCTCACGGTGTAATTTACGTTCCTCGTTTTCCCGTGGTTTGTCCACAAAATCAATATGGAAAGCGAGCTTGCGCAACGGAGGGATTAACCCATAGACTATAAGGAATGATGCTACAAATGCCAATATGTATAAAATTTTACTCACCACCATTAATTTTCTACTATATTTTTTCAATCGAAGATGTTTAATAGAAGGACGTTTGACTCATTGGTTGGTTCCTCGTTACAGGTTCTCTTCCGACCATTTTCCAATGAAGCATATCGCCTACTTGCCCTGATTTTGCCATTCCCAACTTTTCGAGCACCTTGATAGATGCAAGATTGTCCTGTAAGCATTCGGCAATGATTATCTTAACTTGTCCTGAAGTAAATGCCCATTTTACGAGAGCACCTACAGCTTCTGTCGCATATCCTTTATTTTGCGCAGACGGAATAAGGCCATAACCGATTTCCACGATATGGTCTGCCAAAGGTTTTCCTTTAAATCCGATGTCTCCGATAATCTTATTCGTTTCTCTCTCCATAACGAGATAAGGGCCCCATCCTAATTGGCTATCGTCATTTTCAAGTTTGGATAAATGCCCTTTTATATGATTTCCTATTTCATACTCATCAGGCGAAATGGTTGATAGAAATTCAGATGTGCAAGCTATCGCCTTGAGTCTATCCGTGTTGATGATCAATGTTTTAACCCCCTACGCTAGATATTTAGTTAAGTATACTTGAATTTTGATTTTTAAGTGAAAATTATTTTATCGATTGTGTTGACTCTCACGTAACGTCATACTTTATAGTCAATAGTGAAGGGAGGCGGGGAACTATGAAAGTGAAGGAAGTGGCGGATTTGACCGGTGTGAGTGTGCGCACGCTCCATCATTATGATGATATCGGTTTACTCGTTCCGGACGAAGTGACGGAGGCAGGCTATCGGGTTTATTCCGATGAAAATTTGACGACCCTCCAGCAAATCTTGTTCTTTCGTGAAGTCGGCTTCCCTTTAAAGAAAATCAAGGAGCTGTTGGATAGTCCATCGTTCAACCGGTTGGAGGCGTTCGAGCTGCAACGCGACATGCTGCTGTCAAAGCGCCGTCAGTTGGATGTAATGATAAAGACGATCGATAAAACGCTCCAATCCGAGAGAGGAGAAATGACAATGACGAACGAAGAGAAATTCAAAGGATTCGACTTCAGTTCGAATCCATATGAGCAGGAAGCAAGAGAACGGTGGGGAGAAGAAGCGGTCGACAAGGCGAACAAAAATGTTGCCCAGTTCGGCGAGAAAGAACAGCAGGAGATGAATCGGATTTATTCCAATCTAGCGGCACTTCGAGGTACTGATCCTGCTTCAGCGGAAGCCCAGACTGCAATCGCTGATTGGTACACGTTTTTGAATAAAATCGCTCATTACTCACCGGAAGCATTCGCGGGCTTAGGTGAAATGTACGTCGCGGACGAACGATTCACAAAGAATATTGATCAATTCGGTGAAGGATTGGCTGTATTCATGCGGGATGCGATGAAGGCATATGCGAATAAAAACTGACACTGTTAAATAGTATTATTTTCGGCACCCGAATTTTTCGGGTGTCTTTTTAACAGAAAAAACTATCTAGACGTCCTTATCGTGTTGGCGTATTGTTATATAAATAAGAAAACGGGAGGAATTGCAAATGAACGTTGCTGAATTTTGCGAGCGGTATGCGGTAGAGCGAAACGGAACTAATTCATTGAAATGGGATGCACTGGACGTGCGATTCGGAGATCCAGATTTGATTGCCGCTTGGGTAGCTGATATGGAATTTAAAGCGCCGGAAGCTGTTCTTGATGCATTGCACCAACGAATCGAACATGGCGTGTTCGGTTATTCTTTCGTGCCGGATTCTTTCTATGAGGCATTCATTGATTGGGAGAAACGCCATCACGGTTATGTAGTGAAAAAAGAGTGGATACGATTTTCTACAGGAGTCGTTACTGCACTTTACTGGTTCGTCAATGCTTTTACAAAACCGGACGAGTCTGTTCTATTATTGACACCTGTCTATTACCCATTCCATAATGCCGTTAAGGACACCGGTCGTAAATTGGTAACATGCGGACTTGTGAATGAAAATGGAAAGTACCATATCGACTTTGACGCATTCGAGAAAAGCATCGTCGATAATGACGTAAAACTGTTCATCCAATGCTCCCCACATAATCCGGTCGGCAGAGTATGGACTGAAAAGGAATTGACGACAATCCTATCAATTTGCAAGAAACATGACGTCCTCGTCGTTTCGGATGAAATTCATCAAGACCTTGTTATGGAAGGTCATAAGCATATCCCTTCGGCAATTATTGATAATGGAGAATTTGCGGATCGACTCATTACGGTAACCGCACCATCTAAAACATTTAATTTAGCAGGACTCTTAACTTCCCATATTATTATCGAGAATGAACAGCTGCGCGCTGAATTTGATGACTACGTAAAGACAGTGAACCAAACAGAAGTGAATATCCTTGGACTTACTGCTGCGGAAGCAGCTTATCGGCACGGACAAGAGTGGTTGGATGGACTATTGGCAGTCATTCGTTATAACTACGAGCATGTGAAACAGCATATACAGGAAAAAGCGCCTGAAATCATCATCTCCCCATTGGAAGGGACGTATTTAATTTGGCTTGATATGAGGAATGTCATCGAGGAGGGTCAAACGAAAGAGTTCATTCAAGACCGTTGTCGAATTGCTGTCGATTTTGGGGAGTGGTTCGGTCCAGAAGGGAAAGGGTTTATTCGCTTAAACATGGCGACGGAGCCGAGATTTGTTGAACTTGCCGTTGAAAATATTTTGTCGAATCTCGTGAAGTGAAAGTTGCTTTTACTTTATTTTCAAGAAAAGCAGGAAAGTCGTCGTGTTTCATAGTATAATAGGAAAACCATCGATAGATGTGCAATCGTTATTTCCATGACAACCGTTGCCATCGCTTTCCTATAGGATTTAAAAATCTCGGGAAAGTGAAACTCTCCATATAGTTAAAACGTATAATACATATATAGAAAAATTACTTGAACTGTCCGCACCCCGATTCATGTCTACAACTTAGGGCTTAGAAGGTTTCAATCTGCAGACGGTTTAGGTTCCTAAAAAAATTGTACATACTTGTAGAGAGAGATGAGTTAGGGGTTGGGATAATGGGAAAAACAATCTATATCGTGCTCACTGACACGGGAACGCTGCTGTCAAAGGCGATTGGCATGTATACAAGAAAGGATTTGAATCATGCCTCTATCGCATTCGACGAGCAATTGACCGAAATTTATAGTTTCGGTCGGAAGCAGCAATACAATCCGTTCATCGGTGGGTTCGTACGTGAAAATGTTGCGGAAGGCATCTTTCAGGAGGCCGATTGCGCCGTGTACCGTTGTGAAGTGACTACGGAAGCGTATATGCGGATCCGTCAGAAAATCGTTCAATTCGAGTTGAATCAAAGAGACTATAAATATAATTTTATCGGTTTGTTCGGCGTGGCGCTGAATAGAGAGATTCAACGGAAAAGAGCCTTTTTCTGTTCGCAATTCGTCGCAACCGTCATGCAGGAGAGCGAAACACATCGACTGCTGACGAGACCTTGCCTGACAATGCCGCATCATCTGGCGTATTTGCCGCATATGGAACTAGTGTATGAAGGCGATTTGAAAACGTACTTAAATAATGTAAGAGGGCCGCAAATGGAACGTCCGATTCGAATGGGACTTTGGAAAAGTTTGGCGTTCCGCCTGCTCGCCTAATGTGGAAGCTTCTCCGTTACGAGAAGCTTTTTTCACGTCTTCATGCGATAATGAAAAAAATGATGGAAAAAGGATGACACGATGACGAAAACAATTGATGTACAAGTGAACGCCCAAAGTATAGCAGCCTTTAAAAAGGGCTACCCATTGATTTTAAAAGACGCAGTAATGAATCCGGAAGTGTTGAAGGAAGAAGGCTCCATCATCCGACTGGTAGACAAATACCGCAAATTCATCGCGAAAGGCTATTATGGCAATCAAAACAAAGGAATTGGCTGGGTACTGACAAGGGACGATAACGAAAAAATTGATTTCACGTTTTTTGAATCAAAGATTTCTGCAGCCCTTTCGAGACGGGAGTCATTTTTCGAGGATAGCGGGACGACTGCATTCCGCGTGTTCAACGGAGAAGGCGATGGTATTGGCGGGTTGACGATCGATTATTTTGACGGCTATTACATGGTGAGCTGGTATAGCGAAGGGATTTATTCCATGAAGCATCATGCGTATGGCGTGTTGGACAAGCTTGTGGACTACAAAGCCATCTATGAGAAAAAACGGTTTGATACACAAGGCCAATACATCGAGCAGGATGATTTTGTGAGAGGAATCGCAGGAGATTTCCCGATTATTGTGAAAGAAAATGGCATGAACTTCGCTGTCGATTTGAATGATGGCGCAATGACAGGAATCTTCCTCGATCAGCGTGATGTGCGTAAAGCGCTGCGCGATAAGTATTCGGAAGGTAAGCATGTACTGAATACATTTTCATACACGGGTGCATTTTCGGTTGCTGCAGCTCTTGGAGGGGCACGTGAAACGACGAGTGTCGATTTGGCGAAGCGCAGTTTGCCGAAGACGATCGAGCAGTTCAGCGTGAATGGTATTGATTACGAAGCACAAAATATCAAAGTGATGGATGTTTTCGATTATTTCCGATATGCGAAACGCCATGAACTAAAATTCGATGTCGTTGTCCTCGATCCTCCGAGTTTTGCACGCTCGAAGAAATACACGTTTAGCACAGCGAAGGATTACCCAGCTTTGCTGAAGGATGCAATTGACATCACAGAGAAAAACGGCATCATCATTGCATCGACGAATAACGCAAGCTTCAGCATGAAGAAGTTCAAGACGTTTATCGAGAAAGGCTTTGCGGATGCTGGTTCACGCTATAAAATCCTTGAGGAATCTTCATTACCAAAAGATTTCCGTACAAACCGCGACTTTCCGGAATTCAATTATTTGAAAGTCGTTATTTTGCAGAAGTTGAAATGAAAAGTGCAAAGCCATCTCCTCGCGGGGGTGGTTTTTTGTTATTGATAAAATTAGTGGAAGGAATATTGATAACTATACTCCAAGTAAATGCAACATTATTGTAAAGTACAAAAAACTAATAAATACTCAAAAGGGAAGTATCAAAAGGGAAGTATTTCAATTTTTCGTTACGTTTTAAGTAGAGTAAAATAGTATTATGTGAGTCATTAGTTATAGGTTAATTTCCCAACCTTCAAATATTGAATAAATATTTTAGAGTTCTATGATTGAGTTGAGTGAATAGAACTCAAATAAAATATAAAGGGGGGTATGATTTGAAAAACTTTAAAATTCAGTCAATGGTTTTGTCATTAGTGATGCTGTTTGGATTCGTATTTTCTCCATTAACGACGTTTGCCTCATCTACAGTATCGGTTGAAGACTATGAAAGTCTTAATGTTTCTCCAATGACAATTGTTTTTGAGGACAATAAAGAAAGAATTTTTCAACTCGAAATTAACGGGGACTTGTATGAATACCATGAAGTGAAAGATTTAATTGACGGAAAAGAAGTCACACAAATCACCACTTATTTTGTTAATGAATTTGGAGATAAAGAGAAAGTTGATTACTATGAAACTGGTATAGATTATTTGGAGGTAAGTAATGAACTAATTCAGCCAATGTGTGGACCGCCATGCCTATTTGTTGCAGTCGTTGTAGTTCGGCAAGGTACAAGTTATTTACTTAAAAGATCCTTGACATCTGCGACTCTAAGAACGGTTGCATCCCAACCCGCAACTAGAGTTGCGCCTGTGGTATCAAGTTATACACCACACACGGTAAATGTAAGTTCTCGAACATTTACAATTACAAAATCTAACATGCAACATATATTACAAAGACATCACCAAACATATTACCATGCGGGCGCAGGTAATCCTGTAAATCAAACATTTTTTTATGATAACATTGGTACAGGTACAATAAATAACATAGCTACACAAGCATTGAGACAAAATGCAACATTGATTGATGATTATATACGTGCTGGAAAAGGTTATATCAACGTACCAACAACTTATAATGGGGTTACGTATCAGGTCGGAGCTCAATTAACGGGATCTAGGCAAATTACAAATATCTATCCTACAATAACATATATTGCTCCATAAGGGGATTCACGTATGATTCAAGTAAAGACATTTTTATTAGATCCTAATATTCAATATCCCGGAATAGTGGGCCAAGAGCTTTTCGACAACTTTTTCTTTGATATTGAAGAGCCGTCTAGGGAGACTGAGCTTAGAGATATTTTTACAGGCGGAGGAAATATATATGCCTCCATTTTAATCACTCAAAATGGTAAGGTTATTCTAAACGATGAAGTGTTAGAACGTGTCCCTTTGTATTGGACGATTTGGGCTGATCTTATAGAGGATTACCTATCAATGAGGGACGGAAATGATATCGTTTCTATAGAGCCATACTTTTTACTTGAAAAAGAAGAAGATGATACAATTCTTTTAAGCTATAGTGGGGAAGCATTTTCTTTCCGGCTCCCCGAGAAAGAATTTCTACTTTCCGTTTTGCAAGGTGGTAAGAATTTCTTTAAGAAATATCATGAGTTAAATCCGGATGTAAATATTGATCGTGCGACGGAAGAGAAAATTAACAGATTGATACCATTAGCAAAGAATCTATAAATAAGATTTTTTAAAAGTCGTGAATAAAGAAGTACGAAATGAGAAGCCATTTCCGCATAAGGAGATGGTTTTTTTCGGCTGTAGTGTAAAACAATTCTCATTGCAATTAGTAAGAGAAAGTCTTTCAATAGATAGAAAGGGAGAAAAGGGAGAGAGCGATTATGATCGAGGCGGTTCTTCATGGCATTATCCTGGCAATTGGACTTATTTTGCCGCTAGGCGTACAAAATGTGTTTGTGTTCAATCAAGGGGCATTGCAGCCGAAGCTGGTGAGGGCACTTCCTGTTGTGGTGACCGCAGGGGTTTGCGACACGATTTTAATTGTAGCGGCTGTTTCGGGAGTTTCATTGCTCATTTTGACATTCCATTGGTTGGAAACGATTATGTTTGCTGTCGGAATACTATTTTTACTGTATATCGGAATTTCACTTTGGCGGAGTGCCCCTTCATCTGTAGAGGTGGAGGCGGAAAGATTTTCTCCTAAAAAGCAGATCTTATTCGCCGCGTCAGTTTCCTTATTAAACCCCCATGCGATCATCGACACGATCGGCGTCATCGGATCGAACGCTTTAAGTTATTCACGGGAGGCTCGTTTTGCATTCACATTGACGACAATCATCATTTCATGGTGCTGGTTTTTCGGACTTGCACTCGCTGGCCGGATGCTCGGCAAGATGGATACGAGCGGGAAATTTATTGGCATGTTGAATAAAATCTCCGCATTCGTCGTCTGGGGAGTTGCGCTCTATATGGCAATCAGGCTACTCGACAAGTTTTTTTGAAGATATCTATATAATCAATGGAATTATCTATTGAATCCACAGTGTTATCTATCGAATAATGAATCTTATCACCAAATCAGGACTTTGGACCGGCGAAAAAAGAAGCGGTTTTGTTGGTGTCTGTGCAAGATGCATTTACAGGTATTCATTAAAAGGCATAATTATACGAATGTAAGGCTGACGAGTCTATAATCGTCGGCCTTTTTGTGTTCAATATACAATTGCATTGCATAATTTGCATGACTTAGTGCACAGTCACCTTAATAATTCTTTACATTAAGAAGATTTCTGCTTAACAATCACCACGTAGAATATGAGCTGTAAGGAAGCGGAGGAGAAAAGGAGGGAAGATGGCATTCACATCCGGAAGTTTATTAATCAAACGACTAAACCATCAATTGTTAACTGGAGGAGACAAGTTGAAAAACATTGGCAGATTCATCACATTGCTCGTTTTCGTTTTAGTATTAAGTGCATGCGGAGACAACCAGGAAGGTACAGGTGCCAAAGATAATAAAGTTTCGGCGGATAGCGGCAGGACGGAAATTACGTATTGGTATGCATTTGGGGATAAGATCGGGGAAAACAATGAGAATTTAGTCAAAATGTTTAACGATTCACAAGATGAAATTTTAGTGAAGGCGGAATTCCAAGGGAATTATGCAGACCTTCATTCCAAAACGCAAGCGGCTTTAGCAGCAAAAAATGCACCGGAAGTTACGTTGAATGAAATTTCGTCAATGGGTGTCTTCGCTCGTTCAGGAATGACGGAAAACTTGAGGCCATTCATCGAAAATGACAGTGATATTAACTTGGAGGATTTCAATCCAGGTTTGATGGGCAACTCGTATGTGGATGGCAACATCTATGGGCTTCCGTATTTGCGGAGCACGCCTATTCTCTATATGAACGTTTCTATGTTGAAGGAAGCAGGTCTTGACCCGGCAGGCCCGAAAAACTGGAATGAATTCGAGGAATATTTACGGGCATTGACAGTTGATGGACAGAGTGTCGGTATGAGCATGCCTGTAGGGATTTGGTATTTTGAGGCATTCGTTGGAGCGGGCGGCGAGGATATGTTAGCAGCCGACGATTCTGAAGTAACATTCAATGGAACAGCTGGAGTAGAGGCGCTGGAATTCTGGAAACGCCTTGCAGAAGAAGGCATTTTGAAAATCCATGCCGGTGATGAAGCGGCTGCACAAGCAACACAAGATTTTGCAAACGGTCGATCTGCAATGATGTTTACATCCACTGCAAATTTGACGCAAAACTTGGCGATTGCAGAGGAGAACGGATTTGAACTGAACACGGCATTCATGCCATCAAATAAAGCGAGCGGTGTACCGACGGGCGGTGCAAACCTTGTCATGACGGCGGGGCTGTCGCCTGAAAAACAGCAAGCAGCATGGGAATTCATCAAATGGATGACAGCGAAAGAACAAACAATCTATGCGAGTAAATACACAGGCTATTTGCCAAGCCGACTTTCCGCAATTGATTCGGAAGAGATGCAAAGCTTGTATAAGGAAATTCCTCAATACAAAGTAGCTGTCGACCAATTGCAATATGGGAAAGCGCGTCCAATGGCGGAAGCTTACCCTGAAATCTCCACAATATTGGCAGATGAAATTACGAGAAGTTTACTGGAGCCGGATCTATCCCCAAAAGATGCGCTGGACAAAGCAGCCGAATTGGCGAATCCCCTCTTACAATAATCCGATTCGGGAAGATGGGCAATCGAGCCCCCTCTTCCTGTTTTCGTAAAGGAGACGATCACATTGGAATGGATGAAGCAAGTGAAAGTGGCGATTTTCGATATGGACGGGACATTGTATCAGGACGATGCTTTTTTAGGAAGATACGTAACGTATTTGTTGGATGGGATATTGGATGAAGAGGAAAAGGCAAAAGTCGTATCCGAAGCCTACGATATCTTGGATGGCAGTCATACTGTGAAGCTTGGCCATTTCTTTGATCGGGAACAGCATTTTTTCTATGAACATGATCAATTCTTGCCGACGATCTGTTATTCCTGGGACGGGAAGAAACATGAGAGTCTGTTGGAGGAAAACGCTTCTCTTTTATTCCTCGGGGATCCGTGGGGAATCGCCAATCTATATGCCGAAAAATACGGCACTCCACGTGAAAGAAGAGCGGAAGCTTTTGATAAAGTGCGTTATGAAATGATTCAAAAGCCATTTGAAATCAGTCGCTATGCGCCTCTTTTCGAAAGCATCTCTGCGCTTGCGACAAAGAGGAAAATCTTTATGACGAATACACCAGGAGATACCGGTCCCGCTTTTGTTACGTATTTGAATATTGGATCGATGTTTGATGATTATGTGTTCGACGCGAAAAAGCCTTTCGGGATGGAAACGATTGTAAAAGGTCTATTGAAGGAAGGATATGCTCCTGACGAAATCCTTTCCATTGGCGATAATCCATACAATGACTTGGCACCGGTACGAAAGCTCGGTGGACGGACTTGCCTCATTTCACCATATACGCATTTTGGAGTCCATGAGTGGGATCATACTGTGAAAACCGTAGAAGAGTTGGCGGAATTCTTAAGCCAACTGTCCGTTGTAAAGGTATAAAACAAAGAGGAGATGAACGGAATGGCTGAAATCAGATTAGTGAACATCGTGAAAAAGTTCGATGAGGATACAGTAGTAAACAATTTGAATCTCACAATCGAGGACGGTTCATTCACCGTCATTGTCGGTCCATCAGGCTGCGGGAAGTCGACGACCCTCCGGATGATCGCAGGATTGGAAACACCGACGAGCGGTGAAATTTGGATTGGTGATGACTGTGTGACGAACATAGAGCCGGGCAAGCGAAATATCGCGATGGTGTTCCAAAACTATGCACTCTATCCGACGATGACGGTCCGGAAAAATATCGAATTCGGCCTTGTGAATAAAAAAGTGCAGAAAGCGGAACGAGACAATTTAATTCGGGAAATTAGCGATATTGTCGGACTGACGGACCACTTGGATAAGAAGCCGCATCAATTGTCAGGCGGGCAGAGGCAACGGGTCGCACTGGCGAGGGCAATGGTGAAAAAGCCGAAAGTCTTCATTTTGGATGAACCACTTTCCAATTTGGACGCTAAACTGAGAGGGCAGATGAGACGTGAACTGATTCAGTTGCATAAGCGTCTTGGCACGACGTTCATTTACGTGACCCATGATCAGGTCGAGGCAATGTCAATGGGGGATCAAATCATCCTTCTCGATAAAGGCGTTACGCAACAAATGGATTCACCTATGAATATGTATCATGATCCGAATAATGTGTTCACCGCTGAATTCATCGGCACACCGCCTATGAATATTCTTGAGCGCGGACATTTGAATGCCGTATTACCGACGTTATTCGAAGATGTGAAATATGTCGGGTTCAAGCCGGAACATGCGGAAATCATTGCGGGCTCGGAAGAAAGGCAAGAACATGTCGTTTTAAAAAGTGAGATCTTGACGACGGAAACATTAGGCGCGGAAACAATTTACACAGTGTCGAACGTTGCTGGCATGATGAATGTCAAAAGCTTCGATAGCCCGATTACGGAAACGAATGATGTGCAAATCGCTATTCCGTACGAAAAGCTGTACTTCTTCGATGAACAGGAAGAACGGATCCGTTTCATCGACATAGATAGGAATGGTCCGCAACAGACGAAGCCAAAACCGGTACTCGTTGGAGGCGTCTAATATGACTTTGGCAAATAGTAACGGGACGTTAAATCGCAAACGAGAGCGTTCGGCGCTTTCTGCCTTGAACTGGGTGGCAGTCAGGCCATACATGATGATTTTTCCAGCAATCATTGTGTTTACGCTTTTCTTCCTTTATCCGATCGGCTATATGATTTATTTAAGTTTCCATGATTGGAACTTCGTTAGCCCGGATAAGAACTACGTCGGCTTTTCCAACTTTACAGCCTTGTTGCAAGACGCGAAATTCCAGCAAGTGTTGCGCAATACATTCATGTATTCGTTCGCGACAGTGTCATTGACGATCAGTATCTCTTTGTTATTGGCCCTTTGGTTGAATAAAAAAGGGGCGATGTACGGATTTGTACAAGGGGCGATTTTCAGTCCGCATATTATCTCTCTCGTATCCATCTCAATGCTTTGGATGTGGATTATGGATACGGATTACGGATTGTTGAATTGGTTTTTGAATCTTTTCGGCATCTCCAATATCCCTTGGTTGACAGACCCGAAAACGTCGTTGCTGTCGCTCATCATCGTGGCGGTTTGGAAAGGAATCGGCTATTACACGCTTATATTCATCGCAGGCTTGCAAAGCATTCCGAAAGACATTTACGAAGCGGCAGCGCTTGACGACACGAGCAAGGTACGGACCTTTTTCAAATTAACGTTGCCGATGCTGTCGCCGACATTGTTCTTTTTGACCATCATCGGCTTGATCGGCTCATTCCAAGTGTTCGAAACGATTTCGATCATGACGAAAGGCGGTCCAATCAATTCGACGAATACGATGGTTTATTACATTTATGAGAATGGATTCCGTTTCTTTAAAATCGGCTACGCTTCGACAGCGGGTGTCATATTGCTGCTAGTCGTTGGCATCTTTACAATTATTTATTTCAAACTGTTGTCACGGAAAGTCCATTACCAATCATGAAAGGTAGGAAGACATGAAGAGAAATCCGATTTGGATGGTCGTCAATGGAATCGGCCTAGTACTACTCATTTGCATATTTGCATTGCCCTTCGTCTGGATGATCTCCACCTCCTTTAAAACATTGGGGGAAACGATGACGTTCCCGCCGAAATGGATTCCGAACCAGTTATTGTGGGAGAACTTCTCGAAAGCGTGGAATTCAGGACCCTTCCTCAAATATTTGGTGAATAGCACGATCGTTTCTGTCGGCATTCTCGTTTTGCAATTTGCGACGATCATTCCCGCAGCATATGCATTTGCACGCTATCGATTCAAAGGGAGCAATTTTTTCTTCGGCGTCACGATGGTCACGTTAATGATTCCATCACAACTCATATTTCTACCGGTCTATTTGCAGATGAGTTCATGGGGGCTGTTAGATACGCTTTGGGCATTAATATTGCCGTTTGCGTCGAGTGCATTCGGGATATTCCTGCTGCGCCAGTCGTTCAAGCAAGTTCCGGAAGAGTTGTTGGAAGCCGCACGATTGGATCAGGCCAGTGAATGGAAGATCATTATGAAAATCATGGTGCCGATGGCGAAGCCCGTCCTTATTACGTTTGGGATGTTCAGCTTCATCGCTCATTGGAATGATTATTTCTGGCCACTCGTCATGACAACGACCGATGCATCTCGCACGCTGCCGCTCGGAATTACAAAACTTCGCGAAGTGGATGGCGGCGTCGCCTGGAACATTTTAATGGCGGGAAATCTTATACTGGTCATTCCGATTCTATTTATTTTCTTCTTTGCCCAAAGGCAAATTATTCGCGCGTTCATCTATACGGGTGTGAAATAAGGTGAAACTTCAATCAGTGAAGGTTTTCCACTGATTAGCTGAACAAAGGCTAAGTTCGCAACGTCCTGTTGCAACGCCTTTGTGACCTGCATCCTGCAGGCTCGAACCAATCGGGCTTTTACTGGCTGTTGAACCCCCACTGAGTATTTTGGATTTCTCTTTAATTCTAGAAGTGGGGGTCTTACAGCCAGTTAAAGCGAGATAAAACAGCTTAGCTAAAGTGAATTCCATGAAAGCGGGTGAGTAAATGGAACAGTTGAAGATTTCGTTTGTCATCCCTTCCTACAATGAGGCGGGGAATATTGCTAAAGTGATGAAGGCAATTGCAGATGAAATGATACATCAGCAAATGACATATGAAGTACTGTTCGTCGATGACGGCAGCACGGACGGGACAATGATTGAAATAAGGGACATTCAATATATATACCCGGAAGTTGAATATGTTTCATTCACACGAAACTTTGGAAAAGAGGCTGCAATCATAGCCGGACTGCAGCATGCGAAGGGACATGCAGTCATTTTAATGGATGCTGATTTGCAGCATCCTCCCGCGTTAATAGCCGAGCTATTGAAAGGCTTTGAAGAGGGCTATGATCAAGTGATCGCGAAACGCAACCGGAAAGGGGATTCACGTCTCCGATCTCTATTATCGAGTTCATATTACCGATTTGTGAATAAAGCGATCGACGTCCAATTAAACGACGGGGAAGGCGATTTCCGGCTACTGAGCAGAAGGGCGGTAGACTCGCTTTTACTGCTTAGCGAAGGCAATCGATTCTCTAAAGGGCTGTATGCTTGGATCGGGTTGGAACAGAAGACGATTACTTATGAAAATGTCACTCGCCAGCATGGAGAGACGAAATGGTCCTTTCCGAAGCTGTTGAATTATGCAATCGATGGAATTGTTTCTTTTAATACGAGACCGTTGCGTTTATGCATGTACATCGGATTAGCGACATTGACATCGGCGTTTGTTTATATATTTGTCACCCTTATTGGCATTTTCCTGCACGGAGTGGCGGTGCCTGGGTATTTCACGACGATTTCCGCTGTCCTTTTCTTAGGTGGTGTGCAGTTGCTGTCACTAGGAATTATCGGGGAATACATCGGAAGGATCTACAATGAAACGAAAAAACGCCCGCATTATTTAGTTCAGCAGACGAGCGTCGAATTGAAACGGGAAGGCCAGGCGACGATTCATGGCTCGTGAGTTCAATGCGTTTTTCATTGTAGGCGTAGTAAATACAGGCGTATACTACGGGCTCTATTTAGGTGGATTGCATGTATTGCATTTGCAATATGTGATTGCCCATTTTGGGGCAGTTCTCATAAGTATGGTCGGCTCGTTTTTATTAAATAGCTATATTACATTCGGCGTGAAGCCGTCATGGAAAAAGTTCTTCCTGTTCCCGATCACCCAATTTGTGAATATTGGAGTGACGTTCATCATCCTCTATGTTTTGGTCGAGTGGCTGCGCATGAATAGCAGCATCGCACCGCTCGCCGCCTTGGTCGTGACCGTACCAATAACGTTCGTTGTAACCGGGAGGGTGCTAAAAACCGCATGAATAGACGAAGGACATATGAATGGACCGCTATATGGACCGCGAGCATTGTCATCGCGGTTCTGAGTCATCTTTTCTTTTTAACGGAATTCCTCAATGGCCGTTATATGACGGGGTTGAACGACGGACTGTCCCAAATGATTCCGTTCAAGTATTTTCTTTATAATTTGTACACGAGCGGGGAGTTTTTCTACTCGGAAAGCTTCGGGCTTGGGGGCGGTGTTTTCTCACAGCTCGGTTATTATTTTTCAACTTCGCTCGTCTTTATAGTGACTGTGCTCGTTACGTTCTTACTTGAGAAGGTAGGAACCATCTCGACGCCAGACTTATTTTATTGGGCAAATACACTTATTATCATTAGCATTTTGCGGATGACATGCATTATTGCACTCACTACATATTATTTTAAAACAATCCGTTTCCAAGGGATTCCTGCTTTTCTTGGCGCAGTCCTTTATGGCACGAGTGTCATTTATTTCAGGCATGTGACCTATTGGGAATTTTTTGCCGATGCGATGCTATTCTTTCCTTTGTTGCTGATCGGCGTGGAAAAGATTATGCAAAACGGGAAAAGCGGTATATTCATCGCGGCAGTTGCGCTCAATATGATCGATAATTTCTATTTCGCATATGTGAATTTTTTGCTCGCATTGTTGTACATCCTTTTCCGTTGGTTGTTCCCGCTTTTCATTGAAAAGACAAACATTGGGAAGCAGGTGAAGCTGTTTTTCATCGGAGGAATTGCTGGGGCGGGAATGAGTGCACCGTTTTTCATACCGTCCGTCTATGGATATTTGAACAATTTCAGGCCGTCGTATGAGGATGCCATTCCACTCGTAGGAGCCGTCGATAATTTGCTTCTTCATGGGAGGATTGTCATTCTGCCGGCATTCGTATTGCTTTGCCTGCTCATGATCCCGCTCTATAAAAACCGTGCATTCCGGTTCTTCGCAAGCAGTACAATTGTGCTTTGCATCTTGCATTATAGCCCTTTTATTGGCAGCGTGTTCAACGGCTTTTCCGCACCGCAATACCGATGGGAGCATTATCTTTCCCTTGCGGCGGGTGGTACGGCGGCAGTGGCGCTTCAACAGTTACGCACATTGCGGTTGAAAAATATTGTCATCCCAACAATCGTTGCATCGGGACTTTATTTATTGTTTTTCATCTTTGATCCAAAGCTTACAATCCAAATGCATGAGTCCTACTTGCTCATTTGTGCCGGAGTGACGATGGCATTGCTATTTGTTTTCGTTTGGAATAAAAAGCGGTGGGCAAAGTGGCTCATACTCGCATTTCTTTTATTCACAACAGTGCTAACAGCAAATATGTTTCAGGAAGAGAAGCTGACGTATCGGGACAATGGTAAAAATAAAGGTCCGGAATACGGCATTACCCGGGAGTATATGGAGAGTGAGCATTACTACGGTGTGGACCAGCGGGCATTGATTCGGACTGTGCAAGCTGCTGAAACGGATCCGCTCGCTAGAATTGATTGGATGATCGAAACGAGGAACAATACGCCGATTGTTCAAGATTTCAACGGAATGAGCGTTTATTCAAGCATTTTAAACAAGCATTTGCTGTTCTTTTACTTGCAGAATCTTGATATAGACATGAGGCGGGAAAGTGTGAGTAGATATGCCTCTCTTGGCGACCGAGCGAATCTTTACAGCATATTGAATGGAAGCTATGCGATTCGGAAGGAGGGAGGCGATCCGGTTCCGTTCGGGTTTACTGAAATTGCGAGAGAAGGCGAGTACCGAGCGTATAAAAATGATTACCTCCTTCCGTTCGCCCGGACGACTTCGACCCTATACTCTGAAGAAGATCTTCAAAATGCGCCTGCACTTGCCAAGGAGCATGCAATGTTGAAAGGAATCATTTTACCCGAGGTTGAAGGGTCGGAAATTCCCAAGCTAGAAAACTTCGCCGAGCAACTCACGTTCCAGCCTATTCATGCGACGTATGAGGATGGAATTTTGCATGTAGTAGATGGCGAAGGAGGGCTTGACGTTGTAATGGGGGGGACAGATTTAAAGGAAGATAGCTTCCTGTCGTTCTTTATTCAACGGAAGACGAAAGATAAGGCTTTTAATTTAAAAGTGAACGGGTTTACGACCGAACGGAAGGAAAATGATTCTATCTACCGGACGAATGTCAATGACTTGACGATCAGAGTGTCGTCCGAGGAACGGATTTCCATCCGGGTGCCGAAGGGGAAATATGAGCTGCGCGACTTTTCATTGTATACGGAAGACTATTCTTTGCTGAAAGCAGTGAAAGAGCAAAGCGATCGGAAAGCGCCTATCGAAGTGGACTGGAGAGGCAGCAAAGCAAAAGTCGTGCTGGACAATCAGGAAGAAGATTCACATCTAATCTTGCCGATTCCATACGAAAAGGGATGGACTGCGAAGTTGAATGGTGAAAAAACACCGATTCTACAAGCGAATTATGCCTTTACGGGCATTGAACTTGAGCAAGGGAAGAATGAAATCGAGTTGACCTATTATCCGCCTTATTTCTTGTCATCTATTGCGATCAGCATACTGTCAATATTGTTCGCAGTTTATTGGAATAGGAGAAATGAAAAAACTGCCTCATCACCCCGAATTGGATGATGAGGCAGTTTCTATTTATTGAACTAGGGTAGGAAGCAATGAGATCGAGCAATTCCGGTCTTCATCGATACCTTTCGCATCCGGACGGTGTTTGAAATGATTCATATTCTCGTAAATATGAGCCGCATTTTGTTTAAGGAACTCATCATCCAAATCAATGGATGATACGACAATTTGCTCATCCTGTAATTCAACGACGCGAAATGCTTGCTCATCTAAACAAGCTGCAGTCTGAATGAATGTCCAGTTGTTTTCTTTTACGATTGAATCACAATGCATATGGCCATTGAAATAGACGCCGATGCCTTTCTTTTGTTCTAACAATCCCCGCATATCAATGCTTGGGTGAATGGATCCGTTGTTAAGTTCTGATCCTTTTGTTGTGTTATGAACAGGATGATGCGCGAATACAAGCAACGGCTTTTCTCCTGAATTTTGAATGACGTGCTCAAACCATTCCAATTGCTCGTCATCCATCCAGCCGCCCCAGCACTCGTAATCCAATTCTCGAGCAGTATCCAAAAATGCAAAAACCGCCTGCTCTGTCTCGAATGAATGGTACTGTTTCTGTCCTGTCAAAGCGAGCAGTTCCTGCTTCGTTAATGAGTAATTGTCATGATTTCCTAACACATGAATGAATTCACGGGAATCGCCGATCAATGAATAGATGCTGTTCAATTCGTGCGCCATGCCGTAATTCGTCAAATCACCGAGAGAGACGTGCAAACGTGCGTCGATCGCCAAAAACTGATCAATGAATTCTTTGTAAAACGATTCACGCGCCTCTAACAATCCAGGTACTCTTTCATCGACTGCCGGATAATGCAAATCACTGAACAATGCAATTTTCATGGAATTCTCCTCTCAAAATGGATTCTACTCCATCATACCGGCTGAATGTAAAGCGCATATGGCTAACTTGTTAATTGAGTGTTAAATCTTATGTTGGCACCTTTGGCTAACAGGATCATCAGCGTGACAGACCATTTACAGCCCCCTCAGCTCCTCATTCAATTTCGCCGCCTGCTTTCGAAAGTACATGTAAAACGAGAACCAAATGATCGAATAGAAGACAATGAAAATGCCGAGCATGCCGATGAATCCTTTCATCGTGAACGGAATCCACCCAATGATGAACGCGACGATGAAATACAGAACCGACACACAAATGAAATGTAAAGTTGTTTGCACTGGCAACGTTAATTTTTCATTCTCGAAGAGCAATGGAGTCACTGTGAAGAACCAGCCGCAAAAGACAGTGCCGAGTGCGTTTTTCCCGAGAATTGCAGCATCAAGAGAAGCTCGATCGCCAATATAAATAACCGCCAAGATTGTAACAATTGCCAGAAATGAGCCGAAGAAAATGCCCAATATACTTCTCGTTATAAACGTCTTCATCCGTTTTTCCTCCTGTTCATTTTGAGCGCTTCCTTGATGCTGCTCACGTACGTCCGTGATACATACTCTTTCGCTCCGGATTTAAAGTGGACGACTAACGTGCCATTGAAAGAGGCTTCAAAACGGCTTAGCTCATGGAGGTTGGCAATGACCGATTTCGATAGCCTGATGAATTTCGCAGAAGGCAACATTTCCTCGAGCTCATAAAGCTTCTCCTTCAATGAAAAGGAGCCGGCAGCAGTGACTGCCAAGACGCCCTCCTTTTCCGTATGAAAGTAATGAATCTCGTCGGGCTTCAAAATATGTTGCATCTCGCCATCCCTTCCGACGAGAAACTCCGTTTTCTTCCCCTTTAAAAAATCAAGGATTTCCTTTATCGAATCATCCACTTCATTGCAATGGATTGTCACTTTCGTCTCTTCGTAAATCTCATCAATGTCCAGTGAAATTTTCATTTCGTACATCTCCTTCTCGGTTCCTATTAGTAGGATACCATTTGAAGGAAGATTTTCGCAGACTATTTCCAAAACGTAATATGAGTAGAGAGAGAGCTGTAACAATTAAGATATAGCCGATGGAAATGAACGTAGCACTATCCCATTCCAACTGTCCGTTCCACACAGCGATGAAGATCTGATTCATATGATAGATCGGGTTGAAATCGGCAATGACTTGCACGAACTTTGGCATCATGGCAATCGGCATCGTGAATCCGCCTGTGAACATGACGACTTGAAAGATGACAATGGAGAAAACAAGCGCGCCATTCATGCTTGTGAAAAGAGAGTAGATCGCTGAAGAAATGACGAGCAATGCCGCATTCAACAAGATGAACGTAACGAATGCCAAGATGAAATTGAGCGGCTGGAATGAAAGATTATAAGCGATCATGCCGATGAGGAATACTAGGAAATAGCCAAGACTCGTAATGATAATCGACCTCAATATATTCGATAGCAGTAAGGTCCTTTTCGGCACAGGCGATAAAATAATTCGTTTTTCTACGCCAGTCGTACGGTTCATCACTTGATCAAACCCGAATGCGAAAAAGACGACACCGAATGTGATGAGCAAAATGAATGACGGGGTATACGTCTCCGCATAATTAAGATTGCCAGCATACGTGGCGTCGCCGAAAAGCTGCCCCATAAATAAATATGTGACCGGTGGAACGATGATCGTAAATACCATATAAAAAATTTCCCGTGTAAACATGAGCAGATCATATTTCAATTGAGTTAGTAACATTTGAATTCCTCCTTATATAGACACTTTTGATAAGTAAAAGTCGTTGATTGATTTGTAACCGGTAGACAAAATTCCTTCCGTAGAATCGAACACTTCATTAAGACCTTCATTCAACAGCATCACTTTGTCGCAATACAATTCGACTTCGTCCATATTATGTGTCGTTAAAATAACCGTGCCGCCTGTACGTTTGTTGTAGTCGGTTATATACGTCCAAAGCATATTTCGCATATGCGGATCTAACCCAGTTGTCGGCTCATCTAAAATGAGCAATTTTGGTTTGGATAAAAAGGCGATCGCTAGACTAACAATTTGCTTCCAGCCTCCTGATAATTTATCGAAGTATTTTTTACGGTGCGGTTCCAATTTGAAATCACTGACGATCTGTTCAATGTCTACAGTTGAGTTGTAATATGCTTTGAATAGCTTTAGCAATTCGATCACCTTCAGCGTTTTATAAAACTGCGTCGGCTGCAGAACGGCTGATATGTTCTTGCGTATATGTTCAATCTGACTCGTCGTTAACGTACTCAATTCCTTGCCCAATACGGCGACATTCCCATTGTCGTATGGCTTCAACGTCATTAAAATTTCTAGAAATGTAGATTTTCCTGCCCCGTTTTTGCCGATGACTCCAATGATTTCTCCGGCGTTCGCTGTAAAATCGATTCCCCTTAAAACGTTGTTCTCCCCATATGCCTTTTGCAAATTGCTGACCCGCACAATTTCCATTTGTAATCCCTCCGTCGCTGTTCTTTGTACTCTTACTATATCCAGCCAATACGAATCAGTCTGCCGGTTTTCGATGACCGGTCGTTTTTCCACGGTCAGTTGCAAAAAAGCACCAGTCAGTTACATTCGATAAAAAGGAGAATGCATAATTATAGTGGAATCTAGTAGTAAAGAGAGGTGACTCAATTGGTTTCATTACAACCAAAAAAACGAAGCAAACTAAGGATTTTTGCAGGAAAGAAAGTGTATAGGCTGAAACGTTATAGTGAATGGATATTTGACGGGAAAAAGTATGCGCGAAAAAGGCTTGCCGATAAGCTTCCATATGTAATTATGAAACATCGTACTCCTTTGCTAAGGCAATTGAAGGACGTCGACATGCAGCTGCAAAGGAATAAAGTAATGAATCTTCAACTCGCCGCGAAGCGATTGCATAAAATTGTCATTGAACCAGGAGAAACTTTCTCATACTGGCGTCTTATTGGAAGTACGACGAAGCGGAAAGGGTATGTGGACGGCATGATTCTCCATTACGGAAAAGTGACTGTCGGAACAGGCGGAGGGCTTTGCCAACTGTCGAACCTAATTTATTGGATTACATTGCATACACCTCTTACCGTGACGGAGCGCTATCGCCATAGCTACGACGTCTTCCCTGATTCAAACCGAAGTCAGCCATTCGGCAGCGGGGCAACGTGTGCTTACAATTATTTGGATTTGCAAATAAAGAACGAAACACAAACGCCATACCAGTTGATGATCTATTTGACGGATACATATCTTACCGGCGAATGGCGCTCGATTGCGCCGGCGACACGGACGTATGAAATCTACGAGAAAGATCATCATTTCACGAGGGAATTATGGGGCGGCTACGTCCGTCATAATTCGATTTTTCGGAAAGTATACGACACAAGCGGGAACCAGATCGACGATGAATTCGTCACAGAGAATCATGCGATAACAATGTATGAGCCGTTTCTTACATACGAGGGGGATGAGAAATGATTGTTATGATCAATGGGGCGTTCGGTGCTGGAAAGACATCCGTTGCGGATGAACTGCTGCGTAGATTGGACGGAGCGATGCTGTTTGATCCAGAAGTTGTCGGATTCATGCTGAGGCATATCATTCCGGAGGATGTAAAGCTGGAAGATGAGAAAACGGGAGATTTTCAAGACTTGGAAATGTGGAAACCATTGACGGTCGAAGTAGCAAGACAGTTACGTGAGACTTATGGCAAGGATTTGATCGTGCCGATGACAATTTACAATAAGGACTACTTCGATGCAATTCGTGGCGGATTTTTACAAATTGACTCTCAAACGTACCACTTCTGTTTGACTGCAAAAAAGGAAACAATCCATCGCCGGTTGCTTGAACGAGGGGAAGAGGCAGGCAATTGGTGCTTCGCGCAGACAGATAAATGTCTCGCAGGCTTTGAAGACGCTTGCTTTGAACGATTCATACCGACAGATGACGTCAGTGTCGAGGAGATTGTGGATTTCATATGCAAAGAGATTGGAGCGCAGTCAATATGTTAGGTTTGGATAAAGATGTCGTTGCTTTGACGCCATATCGTCAAGAATGGAAAGAACTTTTCTTGCAAGAGAAGGTGTTATTGGAATCGCTCATTGGCGAGTATATTATTGACATTCAGCATATTGGAAGCACGGCGATCGAAGGGATTTCAGCTAAGCCGATGCTTGATGTCCTGATTGGCGTCAGGTCAATAGATGATGTGAAGAAATTCGATAAATACCGATTGAAGGACGTGGACATTTATCATTTGGGCCGTGTCGAAATCGAAGGGAAGGCAGTGTTCGCCAAGTTCTCAGATTTGGATGAGTTGACGAAGACACATGTTTATCATGTTGTGGAATATGACGGTGACTGGTGGAAGCAACATACACTTTTCAGGGATTATTTGAATGAACATCCTGACATCGCGCGAGAATATGAATCATTGAAAAAGGAATTAGCTTTGAAATATCCCGACAATGAGCGGCAATATGCCGATGCAAAGAAAATGTTTGTGGATAAGGTATTGAGGTTAGCTATGGCGGATGGCCAATAGGAAGTTGAAAGGGGTCGCCAATGATGACAATTATTCCGCAACATATCGCAATTATGATGGATGGAAATGGACGATGGGGAAAGCGAAAAGGACTTACTAGAAGCCAAGGGCATTATGCCGGTTCCAAAACGATGGAAAGGATTATTATGGACTCTATAGATATAGGAATTAAAGTGTTAACCTTGTATGCATTTTCCTCCGAGAACTGGAAACGGCCAGAAGAGGAAGTTCGCTATTTAATGGATTTACCCGGAAGATTTTTCAATGAAAAACTACCGAAATTTATGAAGAACAATATAAGAGTGTATATATCAGGGGATATTGATAAATTGCCAATGCATACTAAATTAGCGGTTCAATCAGCGGTAAATGAAACGAAAAATAACAATGCTTTAATTGTTAATTTTGCATTAAATTATGGTGGAAGAAACGAAATACTATTTGCCTTAAAAGAAATCATCGAAGGTATTAAGGAAGCTAAATTATCAATAAGTAGTATCGATGAAGAACTAATAGAAAACTATCTTTACACAAGAGGTTTACCAGATCCGGAAATTATTATTAGAACCGGTGGTGAGAAAAGACTTAGTAATTTTTTATTATGGCAATCTTCGAAGTCTGAACTATGGTTTACTGATACTTATTTTCCGGATTTTAATAAAAAGTTATTACTTCAAGCAATTAAAGATGTCCAAGATCGAAAAGAACTATCAAGTTAGTATATTATAGTTTGAACAAAGTTCAGACAGATGATGGAGGCAATCATCATGAGAGCATTTAAACAACTCATCCATTTCGGCTGGCAGCAGGCTCTTTCCTGTTTGTTCCCAGTCGTTATTTTCGCCTCCTTGGCGCTGACAAAAATCATACCACTTCCCTTTCTCCCCCGATATGACTGGCTTCTGATCATTTGCATTCTCATGCAATGGTGGATGTTGCGTTCAGGGCTGGAAACAAAAGATGAACTAAAAGTAATTACGTTGTTCCACGTTATCGGACTCACTCTTGAAATTTTTAAGGTGAATATGGGGTCGTGGTCTTATCCAGAGGAAGGATATTTCAAAGTTTTTGGAGTGCCTTTATATAGCGGCTTCATGTACGCAAGTGTGGCGAGTTATCTATGCCAAGCGTGGAGAAGGCTGGATGTCGACCTTATTAAATGGCCGCCTTTTTGGATAGTGGTGCCTCTCGCATCTGCGATTTATTTAAATTTTTTCACCCATCACTATTGGATAGACATTCGTTGGTGGTTATCTGCCCTTGTCATCATCGTCTTTTGGAAATCATGGGTGAGCTATAAAGTGAATGGAACCCAGTACCGGATGCCAATTGCCTTTTCATTTGTCCTTATCGGATTTTTCATATGGGTAGCTGAAAATATCGCAACGTTTTTCGGTGCCTGGCAATATCCAAACCAAGCTGATGCATGGAGTCTCGTTCACCTTGGAAAAGTTAGCTCATGGCTTTTATTAGTGATTGTCAGCTTTCTTATCGTAGCGACATTGAAGCTAGTGAAAGGGAAAAACCCGTAAGATCAATGCAATCTTAACAAACACTTTACATCATACTTTGTCCCTATGACCTATAATCGTAATTGACTATAGATTGTTAAGGGGATGCTATGATTTGAGAATGACAGTCGGGAAAAAGTTATGGATTGGTTTTTTAGCGATTCTATCAATAGTGCTGTTAGTCGGAGCATCCGGATTATGGGCCCTATCCAAGTTGGATGGAGAGTACCGTTATTTAATTGACGAAAAAATTAATAATGTCGTGCTCCTGGAACAATTATTATCAGCGCAACATGCCGATGCGAAAAACATCCGGGGCTACATCATTTACAAAGATGAATCATATATCGAACAACGTAAAGAAATTATGGATGCTATTAAGGAAAAAATAAAAGCGTTAGATAAATCGATACATACGCCATCCGACCGAGAGATTATGAAAGAAATAAAGGAGACATCTAAAAGTGCTGAGCAAATCAGTGAACTGATTGTTCGGGATGTACAAGCAGGGAATACGGAAAGTGCGATGGACTTGGCGAAGGAAGTTTCGTTTTATCAAGAAGAGGTTTCTGCTAACCTTCAGCAGCTCATTCACCAGCAAAAAACCGAACAGAAACATACTGAAGAACAGCTACAAACCGTATTGAAGTGGATATATGTAAGTATTGGGGGCTTAATCGGCATCGCAGTCGTGGCGAGTATCGTCATTGCCCGAATCATGAGCCGTAGCATTGCTCGACCGGTAAGAAAGATGACTGCATCTCTTTCACAACTGGCAAACGGAGATTTTACAGCAGGGCCGATTTCCGTCCGAAACAAAGATGAAATAGGGGAAATGGCCATTGCGCTGAATGGAATGACAGAAGACTTGAGAGAAATTCTTACAACCGTCAAAGAATCTGCTGTCCAACTTGCAGTCCATGCAGAAGAATTATCCGCAAGCTCGGAAGAAAGTCTTGCCGCCTCGGAAACCGTTGCAGAAATAACTGAACGGAATTTGATGGCGAGTGATGTCCAAGTAACGAAAGTGAATGAATCTAACCGTTCATTGAATGAAATGCTAAAAGGAATTACCCGAATCAGCGATGATAATGAAAGAATGCAAAATGCATCGACGGAAGTTGCAGTGCTCGTTACGGATGGGGCATCACGGATGAAAGAAGTGACTGAGCAAATGGGTAAAATCAGCTCGTCCATTAAGAAGTCGTCCGACACGATTGGTCAACTGGCGACCCATTCGGAAAAAATCCGCGAAGTGACTTCGGTTATTACGATGATGGCGGAGCAGACGAACTTATTGGCGCTGAATGCAGCAATTGAAGCTGCGCGCGCGGGGGAACATGGCAAAGGATTCGCTGTAGTAGCAGAAGAGGTGCGCCAACTTGCAGACCAATCGAAGCGTTCAGCAGGACATATTGGCCGAATGATCGATGAGATGGTGCATAACGTCGAAAGAACAATCATAACAGCGGAAGAAGGCAATTTATTTATTGCCAAAGGAAGGGAATTATCAGAAGGTACTGGAGATGTGTTTCAACGGATTGAAAGTGCAACAGTAATGATGAACGATGCAATGAATGCTGTCTCTACAAATATTCAGGAAGTCAGGTCAATGACAGATATCATCTCTGCTGAATCGCTAAGCGTACAAGATCTCGCTTTGCAAACATCAGCGGAAGCTCAATCCGCAAGTGCAGCGACAGAGGAACAGCTATCCGCAAATGCAGAAATATCATCACATGCACAGACGTTGGCTACTCTTGCGGATAGGCTACTTAGTGATGTAAACCGGTTTGCGATATCTGAGTAATGGAGTATGGGGGAATTAATGGTGAGAGCGATTATATTTGATTTTGATGGGACATTGGCGAATACATTGCCAATTTGTTATTACGCATTTCAAAGTGTGTTTAAAGAATTTGATAATAGAGAGCTTACACCAAACGAAATTTTAGGTATGTTCGGTCCTTCAGAAGTTGGCATTATTAGAGAAAATCTTTTAAGCCCTCATAAAGAAGAGGCGATTGAGCATTTCTATCAACAATATTCACAGTCCCATAATGAATTAGTGGAAGCCAATCACGACATATTTGAATTAGTCACGTCCTTAAAAGGGACGGACATAAAGATAGGGATCTTCACAGGCAAGGCAAAAAGAAGCTTAGATATATCCTTGGAAAAATTACATTTGGAGGGGTTGTTTGATGTCATCATAACCGGCGATGATGTACGCAATCCAAAGCCTGATCCAGAAGGGCTATTGAAAGCTTTATCTATATTAGATGTGAAAAACTCCGAAGCGATATTTGTTGGTGATAGTGATGCAGATGTAATTGCCGGAAAGCAATCCGATGTTTTTACAATTGGCGTTCAATGGCTGCCTGAATATCAAACTGCAACATTTAGCGAGCAACCAAATTTGCTTATGAATAGCGTGACGGAATTTAAGGATTACGTAAAGGCGGGGGTCAAATGAGTACGCCATGGTTGGATTGGGCAAAAAGGATTCAAGCGTTGTCTCAGTCGGGGTTAGCTTTTTCAAAGGATATATATGATATCGAGCGTTACGAAGAGTTACGTCAAATTAGTGTAGAGATTATGGCGGCGTATACTGACCTTGAAATTGAGAAAATTGAAGGCTTGTTTACGAATGAAACAGGCTACCAAACGCCAAAAGTGGACGTTCGAGGCGTCGTTTTTAAAGATGGTCAAATATTGATGGTGAAAGAAAATATCGATGATCAATGGGCTTTGCCGGGTGGTTTTTGTGATATTGGATTATCTCCTTCAGAAAATATAGTGAAGGAGATTAAAGAGGAATCTGGTTATGATGTCATTCCGGTGAAATTACTCGCCTTACTGGATAAAAACAAGCATCCGCATCCTCCAGAACCATACCATTACTATAAAATTTTCATTTTGTGCGAAATTATCGGAGGGAAGCCAGCTGTAGGACCGGAAACGAATCAAGTTGAGTTCTTTTCGGAACACAATTTACCCCTTCTTTCTACGAATCGAAATACTGAATCGCAAATAAAAACAATGTTTGAATACTTGAAGGACCCTGAAAAAGAAACGATATTTGATTGATATTTTTCCTGCAGATTACCGTTCAATGGCTTGAACGGCCTTTTTTATTTATGATCAGTAATATTGGGAAGATTAAGGAAACTGTTGATGAGCTATAACGTATACGTACTATTACTAAACTATGAGTGTTAGGAGAATGATTATGGCCATGGATTTGCATGCATTTATCCCTCATTTGACTGAAGAAAGATTGTCCGCTTTCTGGACGGATTTCCAGGTAGGTTCGTATGCGTTATATACAGATGAATCTGTGTATTTGTTTCATCATCCTGCCTATCCTGAGACAATGCAATCTTTTGTACAGCTTCCATGGAGTGAGGAGTTTGCTGGGAATACGTCGATTTTGTTTCATGATTACCCAACAGCCATCGTCCAAATGGACAGCGGTATAGATGAGAACCGTTTGTACTCAGTACTTGCGCATGAGTTGTTTCATGGATTGCAGTATGTCAAAGGCGAGTCAAGGTTCCCAGATGAATTGCTCGGGATCACGTACCCGCTAGTTGCCGAGAACGTGGAGTTGCGCCAACAAGAGCGGTTTCATTTGTATAATGCTGTTACCGCGATGGGCGCAGCAAAAAGAAAACATCATTTAAACCAATTCATTTTGTATCGGGAAAAAAGAGCAGAAGTCATCGGTCCATTTATGAAATATGAGCAGTTGATTGAAACGGTTGAAGGTCCTGCATTTTATGTAGAGTTACATGCGTATGTTGCTAAAAGCGGTATTTCAAAGGAAAGAGAAATCCAGTCTTACGGTGAACCTTTGCTTGACATAGCAGATGCAACAAGACATTTACGTAGAAGTTGCTATAGTGCTGGGTTGTTCCTTTGCATTCTATTAGACGAAATTTCCCCAGGATGGCAAGCGGGCTTCATGCAATCCGAGTTGACGTTATACGAGTATTTCAGACAGTTTGTCGATCATATTCAAGAAAAGCCACTAGCGAGTGATTCACCAGTGGACATCAGTGGACTCGTCACCACTATAATGAACGAGCGAGATGAAAGGATCGCGGAATCTCTCCGGCAGGCTAAATATGTACTCAACATTCAGGGAGAAATCAAAGTTGCAGGAATTGACCCGATGAACATTATTGCCAGCGGAAATAAATTGCTGCACCAAAATTTTGTTCGTTTGAAGATGAATGAACAGGATTATTTATTTCGGCGGCCAGTCATCGCTTTGATAGAAGACAGCATCTTTAGTTGCAAACATGCTCAAATTCTGTTGAATGAGAAATTGGTTGTAGAAGAAGGAGAGATTTTCATTCCGGGTGTCGGGAGCGTTGAAGGCAGATTCGATGAAGTAGAATCGACTTTGTGGATATAAAACGATTGTCTTCGGAATAGCTTAGAATGAATTTATAGTGTTACTATTCCACCGTTAGTAGAATCCTCGTATTCAACTAATAGTTGATAGGCGGTTTTAGGGCGATATGCTACGCTGAATGTACAGTGCGCGCTGAAACTTATTGGGGAGGTTGTTTGGATGTTGGATACACTAAAGGTTGGGAGCTTTATATCAAAGCTGCGGAAAGAAAAAGACTGGACACAAATGGGATTGGCGGATCGTTTAAACGTAAGTCATCAAGCTGTTTCCAAATGGGAGCGTGGCGATTCGTTGCCGGATATCGGGACGTTGATGCAGCTTGGGCAAATTTTTGGTGTGTCAATCGACGAGTTGATGAATGGGGGAGCCGATAAGGAAAGCTCGACTTATATCCATAATCTCGGCCGGATCATGACCGGGTTTACTGAAAACCGTCGGGACGAAGTTGCTAAGATGATCAATACGGGAGAAGCGGATATGGAAGGGTTGATTGAAGTGGCACCATTACTTAAAGCAAGCGAATTGGCGGAAGTGACAGAGCGAGTGGACAAGCGGTTGTTCAACCAAGATTTAGTCGTCCGATTGGCTCCATTTGTCGAAACTGAATTGTTGGATGGATTGGTGACAGAGGCGATGGAAGACGACGTCGATATGAAATTTGTTCAAAAACTGGCTCCGTTCATTAGCAGAAATGCTTTGCTCCGTTTAGTTGATAAAGCAAATAAGGATGGAATGGATTTGAATGTCGTTGTTCGCCTGGCACCGTTTATCGGGAAGGAAGCCGTAGATGAACTCATTGAGCAAGCGATAGATGAAGGAATTGAATGGAATCTCATCGTCCGCTTGGCACCTTTCTGCAGTAAGGAAAAATTAATAAGCTTAGTAGACCGGACTGTGGATGGCAAGTTGGATTCGAGTTTTCTCATTTCGCTTGCGCCTTTTCTCGGAAGGGAATCTTTGAAACGGCTTGTGGATGAAAAGGAAATTGGCAATATGGATCCAGAAACGATTGCGAGATTAGCGCCATTTGTTGACAAGGGGACACTAAGCGGGTGGATTCAAGCATTATTAGTAAAGTGAGAAGTGAAGCAGCACTGTAAATTCGGTGCTGTTTTTTTATCTTGACGGAGTATGAATTATCTGGCAAGTGAGAACAAGCGTATGGTATAATATGAGAAGACAATATCATAGTTTCCAAGGGCGGTCAGCATCTGCTTATAGCAGTGATTACAAAAGTGTTGTCACAAAAGAAAAATCCACCCTTGAGTTTTAGCGGACTCGGGCGGATGATATCCTAACGTGACGCTGATTCCCAAATGGAAACAATGTCTATAGAAGTTCCGCAATGATGCTACCACATCGTTGCGGTCCTTTTTGCTATATTTTCTATCTATTAACAAGTGGAATTTTTAAAGTCTATTAATTAAAAGAATTTAAGTCTGCAAATGTGATCAGGGGGAAATGTGATGTTGATAAATAATCGGTTAGCCATTCGGGAATTGATTGAAGAAGATAAAGTCTCCTTGGCCAAGTGGCTGTCCGATCCTGTGGTTCTCCAGTTTTACGAGGGGAGGGACCGACCGTTGGATCTGACGCAAGTCGAAGAGGATTTCTTCGGGGATGCAGAGGAAGAGACGAGGTGTCTCATTTTATACGATGAGAAGCCGATAGGATATGTGCAATTTTATCCGGTCGGAGATGAGGAAAGAAGGATTTATGGTTATTCTGATCTATCAGAAATTCTCTATGGGATGGACCAGTTTATCGGCGAACCTGATTATTGGAATAAAGGAATCGGGACAAAACTCGTTGAAATGATTGTTGCGTATTTATTGACCGAAAAAAATGCAGACCGCATCGTTATGGATCCGCAAACGTGGAATGAGCGGGCAATCCGTTGCTATGAGAAATGCGGGTTCAAGAAAGTGAAGCTTTTGCCGAAGCATGAATGGCATGAAGGGGAGTACCGGGATTGCTGGTTGATTGAATATATCGGGAAGTGAAATTGTGCATATAAGAGATCGAGGATCTGCCGTTATTATTGAGGGAGATAAGGTTGCACTCATTAAGAGAAATCGTGATGGAGAGGAATATTACGTCTTTCCAGGCGGCGGAATTGAAAAAGGTGAAAGTCCTGAACAGGCAACAATTCGGGAAGCTTTCGAGGAGCTAGGTGTGCGGATTGATGTAATAAAATGTCTTGGGACAGTCGAATTCAATGGCAAGCAGCATTATTTCATTGCCAAGATTGTCGGTGGGGAATTTGGAACAGGACAGGGCGAGGAATACGAAGAAAGCCGTAACCGGGGAATCTATGAGCCAATGTGGATCCCTATTGCCAAGCTAGACTCGTTGGACATTCGACCGAAGGAGATTGCGAAGAGATTGATTGAAAGAATGGAAATTTGAAAAGTGGTTGGAGGAACCAGGGATGAGAAGAATGAAAAGAATGAAAGCACCATTTGCAGCCAAACGATTTGTCGATGAAGAATTCCCTCATTGCCAAGCTGCGCTTCTCGCGGGAAGTGTTATTAGAGGCGAAGAAACCCCGACATCTGATCTGGATATCGTAATTTTTGATAATCAAATCGAAGAAGCCTATCGTGAATCCCGTATTGAATACGGCTGGCCCATTGAAGTATTCGTACATTCTTTGACTTCCTATAAAAACTACTTTAGAAATGATGCTGAAAGAGCACGTCCTTCGTTGCCGCGAATGGTGGCGGAAGGAATTGTGTTGAAGGACTCCGGAATTTTATCAACTATTAAAAACGAAGCTGCGGAGCTGTTGAATAATGGGCCTGCCCCTTGGTCGGAACAAACGTTAATGATAAAGCGGTATATGTTGACAGACGCACTTGGGGATTTGATAGGCACACAAAATGAAGCAGAAGCTCTTTTCATCGCCAATACACTTGCCGAAGCAATCCATGAATTTGTACTACGAACGAACGGGCAGTGGATCGGCGCTTCCAAATGGATCGTGCGGGCTTTGAAACAATACGACGAGGATTTTGCGGATAGATTTGTGGAAGTATTTGACATATTTTATAAAACGGGTAATCGAGAAGGAATCATCAAAATCGCAGATGAAGTACTAGCACCATTTGGCGGGAGATTATTTGAAGGGTATTCTGTTGGGAAATGAGGGGTTGAAGATGACGGTCACATACGTTGATTGGGGCGGACATAAGTTGAAGCTCACGTGGATGAAGGACGTGATGCCCGCTCGGGAGTTGATTACAAGTGTGCATGCTTTTTGTTTTCATGAGGGGCGGCTGCTCATGGTTAATTTGAATGATCGTGGTTGGGACTTCCCAGGAGGACATATTGAGGTCGGCGAAACAGTAGAAGCATGCGTCTGTCGAGAAGTGAGGGAGGAGGCTTATGTGACTGGTGATTGCACGTTGTTGGGTGCCATTGAAGTGAATCATGAAGAGAATCCGTTATGGAATCCATCCAGCCCCTATCCGAAAGTGGGCTATCAAGTGTTTTACCGGATGGACATTGCGGAATTTCTCCCGTTTGACGCGGGTTTTGAATCGTCGGAGAGGATGCTGATCCAGCCAGAAGAAGCAGCTCACTATCATAAGGGATGGCAGACGGGCTTTGATGAAATTATGGATGTGGCGCTTCGTGTTCATGGATTATCTATTGAATAAAGTGAAATATCTATCGGATACCTGAAAATATCCATTGAATAACGAGAGTTATCTATTGAATAAAGAAAGTTATCTATTGAATATCGAAAGTTATCACCAATACGGGACCTTTGGTTTATAAAGAAGAAAGGTGTTCAGCTCAAATGAAGATACGAAAATTACAGCACCATGAAACACCGCCATATGATTTGCTTCTACTTGCCGATCCTTCACGTGAACTTGTAGAAGCATACGTAGCAGAAGGAGAATGTTATGTCGCGGAGGAACAAGATGACATAATCGGAGTATTGGTTATCGTGCCGTTGACTAACGAGACAGTGGAGATTAAAAACATTGCAATACGCGAAGACAAACAAGGACAAGGGATTGGCAAGAAATTGCTTGGTGCAGCTATCGAGGTAGCAAAAAGTAACAGCTATAAATTCATCGAAATCGGAACGGGAAACTCAAGCATAGGTCAGCTTGCGCTTTATCAAAAGTGCGGATTTCGTATTTCGAATATCATCAAAGACTTCTTCGTACAGCATTATGATGAAGTCATCATGGAGAACGGCATTCAATGCATGGATATGATACGGCTCAGGCTGGAAATTTAGCAAATGGAAGAGGGAAAAAAGATGCGAATACCAGAGAAGTTAAAACAGGGAGATGAAATCCGGATCATTGCACCAAGTCGGAGTGCAAGCATTTTATCCGAAGAAGGCGTTCACACTGCAAAGGAACAGTTAGAGAATTTAGGTTTCAACGTTACATTCGGCAAACATGCTTTTGACAAAGACCTTCAAAACTCCACTTCTATTCAGCAACGAGTAGAGGATTTGCATGAGGCATTTCGGGATAAAAATGTTAAAGGTATATTGACGGTCATTGGCGGGTTCAATTCGAATGAACTCTTACCATATATTGATTATGAGTTAATAAAAGAGAATCCGAAAGTGTTCTGTGGATATAGCGATATTACGGCTATCGGAACAGCGATATCGACGCAAACTGGAATGGTTACATATTCTGGTCCACATTTCTCGAGCTTTCAAATGAAGAAGGCGCAGGAATACCAAACTCATTTCTTTAAACAATGTCTCATGCAGGATGCGCAGTTTGAATTGGAACCATCTGAACAATGGAGCGATGATGCATGGTATTTGGATCAGGAAAATCGTGTCTTTGAGGAGACGACTTGGAAGACATATAACGAGGGGACAGCGAGCGGCAAGCTTTGGGGCGGCAATTTGTGCACTTTGAATTTGCTGCAAGGAACAAAGTACATGCCTGAGATTGAAAATGCGATTCTTTTTGTTGAAGATGACGAGATGACAATTCCAGAAACGTTCGCGAGGGATTTAACGTCTTTATTGCAAAATGCGCAGTCCATAAAAGCTCTCGTCATCGGCAGATTTCAACGAGCATCGAAAATTACAGAAGAGCAATTGCTGTTCATTCTCGATAAGCAACCAATGTTGAAGGAGATTCCTGTGGTATATGATGTGGATTTCGGCCATACACAGCCGATGTTTACATTCCCGATTGGCGGAAAGGTGCAAGTGGATACATCAAAGGATGTATTGAAACTTGTGACGTTTTGAGCTGAAGATCTGAAGAAAATTTAAATGAAAACACATATAAACGTTTTTTTCTTTACATGTTCAATGTTTTGTTCTCCAAGTTATTTGTACTAATTAGTAAAAGGTACTGCATTTATTTTCTTGCTCATACGTTTATCCCTGTCGCTCATTACATTGTAAATGAATAAATTTACTTATAAAGGGCAATCTAATCCTGAGAAAAAGTTTGAAAGGATTGGATTAATTTGTACTACTACAAAGAAGAGCTTATAAATATTATTACTCCCGATAAGCCAGACCCTGAAGCGGCAAGGGTTATGCAAGAAATATTAGGCGGTCATTTTGGTGAAATGAGAACGATGATGCAGTACTTTTTCCAAAGTTCCAATTTTAGAGGGAAAGAGACACAATATCGGGATTTGCTCCGGGGCGTTTTCTTGGAAGAGATAGCGCACGTCGAACTAGTACAAAATACAATAAATCAACTATTAAATGACTCTGGCCATTCAGCTGCACCAGGAAACTCCGGCATCGATCATGCCCCACTTAATGATGCAACGAGACATGCCAATCCACATCACTATATTATTGGTGCGCAGTCTTCTTTGCCGGTCGATGCTTCCGGTAATCCTTGGAATGGATCTTGGGTTTATGCGCATGGTAACCTCATCTCAGATCTACTCGACAATTTGGTGCTTGAATCAACAGGAGTTCTCCAAAAAACTCGCATTTACGAAATGAGTTCAAATAAGACTTTCCGTGAAACGCTCGCTTTTCTCATTGTTCGTGATAACGCACATCAAAATGCTTTTGCGAAAGCTTTGGAGACTTTAGGCGTGAATTGGGGTAAGATACTCCCAATTCCTAACTATGATATAAACAAGTATCCTGAATGCAGAAAATATGTAGAGATGGGTTTTCATAATGCACAATTTAACTTTAGGTTGGACCCTACACGCATAGCCGAGATTTTTCAAGGTGAGTCTCCAAGTAGAAATGAAGGCACTCTTAATGTAACTGACCCTCCTAAAGGTTTTCCAGTACCGATGATGCCTGATATGCCAAATGAACATAGTCCAGGAATCCAAGACATGAACCGCTAATTTTACCCCCCTAGTCAAAACACTAGGGGCTTTTGTATTTTCATTACCTTAACAATCATGTGGTCCCTCTTATTGTCACAAATTAGTCGGGAGACAAACAGCGACTTTCCCATTACGCTAAAAGTAACAGATGTGAAGTTTTCGTGAGGGGGTTGCTGTGATGAGGTGGATGTTGATTCCGATGTTGTTGTTTGCCGCTGTTATGATGACAGGTTGTGTATATGAGTATACGGAGGAAGATGGCTATCGGATGGCGGTCATCAATGAAGGATTTCCGGTTCCGAAAAATGCCTATGAATTGAAGCCAGAGGATTGTACGTCAGAAATTGCGAAGTCGGCGAAGTATAAGTTGAAGGGAATCGGGGATGAAGAGGGAACCCCGCCTGCAGACTATTTGGAGGAAATCCAAAGATGGGGATGGACCGAGCTTGAAGACAAGCGGGTCGGCCATGTTCATTACTTTGAGAAAAAGGGCAAAATCATGTCACTCATCATTCAAGAAAATGTGTTTGATGTGTTTGAGATGAGTGATGATGTGGAGTTGTAATTGGGGGTATATGGGATGACGGCATTCACCACGTTCAATACATTTTTAAATCAGTTGGATCAGAAGAAGATATTTTACCGTTTGAGCAAGATCCGTCCAGAAAGCGTCCTTGTTGAGATTGCAGTACCAGGGCAACGGTGGGAAGTCGAATTCATGGATGATGGAACCGTAGAGATCGAGAAGTTTATTGCTGAAGGAACTATGCATGACGCAAGGGAATTGGATGTACTTTTCAAAGAGTTTTCGGATTGAGTCTATAAGTGCTCACGGAACATTGGATGATAAATCTAATGTTCCGTGGGTACTTTTATTTTTAATAATCATTAACCAAAAACATCCATATACCTTCCGTATGGATGGTATTGATGTTATAATATACATATTAAAGTAAGGGGGATGGTAAGTGTGGCGGAATCAGAAAAGATTACAATCAATATGAACGTCGTCGATTTGGGGAAAGTCGATTTATTGGTTGACCAAGGGTTTTATTCCAACAGAACAGATTTCATTAGGACTGCAATCCGTAGTCAATTGGAAACACACGCCGAAGAAGTGAAGGACATCGTAATTAGGAAATCGTATGTCGTCGGGGTAGTGCGATATGGAAGAAAAGAGTTAGAAGAACTTCGAGACTCAAGGACGAAGGTTGATGTGAAAGTGGTGGGATTGCTAGTGATTGCGGAGGATGTCGATGCTGAACTTGTAAAACAGACATTGGCTTCGGTACAAATAAGAGGTGTATTGAAAGTAAATGCAGATGTGAAATTGGCTATACAGCAGCTATGAAAAGACGCCTCCCGGTGAAATTGGCCAGGGAGGCATTTTGATTTATTTATTGTGAATTTCCAAAAACGACCTGAATCCTTTCATTCTTCTCGTCCTCGTTAATATATTCAAAAAATCCAAGCTGATTCCCCCAAGGGTCAGAGAAAGTTGCCCATTTGACAGGAACCTCGTCCCTTGAATGAAGCTCAAAGTTTTCTGCTCCCAATTCTTCCTGAATCCGAATGCGTTCTTCTTCTATGTCAACAACCCCTAAGCGAATTGGACCAGAATTTATGGAAGGCTCACCTTCAGCAACTTGAAGCCAACAACCAGGTAGTAGCTCCCATTCTGCAAACCCTTCATGTGGTATAAAATCAGGTTCTCTTTTAAGTAAGATCGTATACCAATGTTGCCCTTCTTCAAATTCAGAAACACGAACTTGTATCGTCATTTCATAAATCATTTAATCACCTTTTCACGTCATTCAAACAAAGCAACTTTAGGGTCCTTCCCAACACAATACACAAGCATGGAATGCAGCTGTCCACGATGGTGATAAAGATGAGAAGAGATTTCTAACAGCCATTCAAACCGCGTATAGGAAACGCCCCAGTAAGAAGTTGTCGTTTGCCTTAGTTCTTCCTCTGTATATTCAAGATAGCGATTTTCCAATAAAGCGAAGTTAGCAAGCAGGGATTCCTTCATTTCAGGAATGGTTTGAAGACGATTAGAGGAATAAAAGATGCTCATCTGTTCCTCGGAAGCTTCGTCTGAAATGAGCAGGTCCGCCTGGCATATCAATGAAATATGGGCTACCAGCTGCCCAATGGAAAACTTGTTTTCCGTTGGTTGAAAAACTAAATCGCTCGTCTCTAATTTGTCCATAGTGTCAGCGATAGTTCGTACTGCTATCGAAATCTGATTCAAAGCTGTTTTTACATACATATTCATATTGTCACCCATTCTTTCAATAGGAGCAGATCTCTATACAATTACCATCTAGATCCTCGAAGATGAAATACACAGCTCCCGCCTCCTGTATATCCTCCACCCGTTTACTATGTATTGTAAGGTGGGCATGCGCTTTCTCAATAGCTGTTGTATACAAACTGAAAAGGCTATATTTCCGTTGTAAATTAAATTCATGTTTATTAATAAACAGCGTGACAGATGTATCTCCGAAACTAACTGCTTGATAAATCCCGTTGTCATCCTTCCATCCGGGTTTACCACCTAACACTTCAACATACCAGTTAAGTGCTTTTTCTAGATTGTGAACGGGAATGAAGACGGTATCAATTCTTTCAAATAGCATAGATCATAACGCTCCTTTTACGAAATTGCATCGAATTCCCGCAATACTCTTAGATTATCAAGCGTCAACACTCCGCTCCATTCCTGCTTTGCAATTTCAAAAACGTCTTCATATCGTCCCCATGACCATGTCGGCTTCCAACTGCCATCTTCCGCTTGGTTGGAAGAGAGATGCTTGATGTTTGTAGGGATGATTTCCTTAAAGTCTTCATAGAGAAAAGATGCTGGGGAAGAGACGACTTGAAGGGGGAGCAGGCAATAGTCATTCCATTTTTCTGGATCAGTTGTCACGCTATGGTGGGCGATTTCGCGCACTCTAGCGGTAATCTTCTCCGCTTCCTCCGCAGGCAATTCTCTTATCAGTTTCACTAAGCACTGCAATTCATGGAAGTCGTTTGTCGCCTCCTCGTTCACATACGAAACTGCTTGGACTGTTAGCTTTTCAAGAAAATCCTCGGGAACAAGACCTTTATAATGATAAAGCAATCCGGCCATTTCAGCGCTTGGATTCCCCCATGGCCAATCGCCGCCGTAATTCCACCATATTGCACGTGGCGCGGTCTCCACTTCCTCCGGGACAATTTCCCATCCCATTTTTTCATCGTCAAATGTAGTAAGCGCATATTGAATCGCGCGTTGCACCATTGGCTCCGATTCGTCCGCCCCAATGCGAATCAAGTGCTGAAGCCCAATCGTCGTCGCCAACGCTGAAGAGGCCTCGCATCGGAAATCGGGCTCCAATCCGTTTCCAAAACCACCATCTTCATTTTGATAAACTATTAATTCTTCCAACACCCGCTCACGGTTGCCATTTTCAAATTCATATTCGAATAAAGCTTTTTCCAATGGACGTGCTTTTGATTTGAGAAATTCTGTGGCTCGTAGATATTGTTCTGCGGCTAATTTTTCCATATGAACCCCCACTTTCGAGTGAATGATTGATATGAATGTATTCGCTATCGGTATTATTGAATCCTTTAAATAAATCATATATTTAAGAGGTAATTATTACGATACGTTGAATAAGATGATTATGGTGCTTAGCTTTACGGAATTTAATCTTGTTGATAAAAAAAATGAAAATGTCGTGTCTAGAAAGGAAATAAGGGAATGAGGAATAAATTTATTTTATTAATTTTTATAAGTATGTTTATTATCAGTTTGACAGCTTGTGGAGACGAAAAATCTCCTATTGAAAGCTCTTCTGTTGAAATTGGCTCAAAACAAGATCCAAGTAATAAAGAACTGCATTTTCGTGTGTTAATTAATGGTTCAGGATTGGAACCAGAACAAGAATACAATATAAGATTTGTTATACAAGACACTGATCTTCAAGAATTAGTCGCAACGGATATAATCGAAATCGCTGAAACATATAAAGCGATGCCTGAATTCGCCATTAGTACGGGGGAGCATAGGGAAATAAAAGGAGAGTTTGCGGCAGATGAGATAAAGAAACAAGTGGAAAAGTATCAAGCAGTTATTGTGGAAATCTATAATAGTGATCGGATAATTGCTAAAGAGGTGATTACCACTTTTGCTGATAACCGAGGTAAACCAATAGTTACGATTAATTCAGAAGCAAAAATAAAACATATCGATTTAAAAAATGAAGAGGAAATAACGATATTCAGTAGAGCGGTGAGTGATTCTACCGAGGAAGAAGGTATTGTCAATATTATAAATCCCAACTACAAATTCAGCCTTGACGGTGAATCATATTTTCTTTGGCTTGCCGAAGAGGATGGCAGTTTTGTCGATGGAAAAATCATGAACTCAAAAGACACTCACACTATTTATTCACTTTCAAAAATCTCCTTAAAAGAGATTAAAGACTTTATGGAAAAGTAGAATGAGAAAAAGGCATTCCCGATAATATGGGGGAATGCCTTTTTGTGATACTTCAGTTGCTTTCATATTCCGCAAGCACTTTCGCAATTGCATCTTCAATCGGCGTAACAGGACCGGTGATGTAATTGTTAATCATCACCGAGAAGATCAGTTCCGTGCCGTCTTTCGCAGTGACGTAGCCGGAAAGGGTAGAGACGCCTGTAATCGAACCGGTTTTCGCTGTAACGTTGCCGGCAGTCAATCCGTCGCCCATCCGGTTACGAAGCGTGCCGCCTACCAACCGTTCAGGGACGCCTGCAATCGGCAATGAAGCAACGAACTCAGGGAACCAGATTTTCCCTTGAATGTTGTACAGTAAATTCGTAAATTCATCTGCAGAAACGAGGTTCTTATGTGACATTCCGGAGCCGTCGCGTAGAACTACTGTGTCGGTATTCACGCCGAATTGCTTCAGCTTCTCCTTCATAACCACAAGTCCCGCATCCCAACTGCCTTCACCACTTTGTACTTTGCCCATTTCCTTCACAAGCGTTTCTGCGTGTCCATTGTTGCTTAATTTCATAAATGGAATAAAGAGCTCTTTCAGCTGCATCGATTTTTTCGAAGTGAGAACAGTTGCGCTGTTTGGTGTCACGCCAGATTTCATTCCACCATTGCCTACAATCTGGATGCCTTCCGCTTTAAGCGATTTTTGGAACACATCAAGCGCCAGCATGGAAGGGTCCCAAACAGCGGACCATGATTGGGAGCGTGTGCCATCGAGCGGCATTTTTCCTTCGATAATGATCCGGTTCGTTCCATGTTCACGCGCAATGGAGATGCTCTTCGTTTCGCCTTTTGCGACAGTCGTTGCGTTATTGACGATTACGACAGAATCTGTCTCCGGAGTAAGGGTCACTTTCGGGAGATCTCCTGCTTTATTGCCAGGATTCACTTCTACAATGACAGTGCCCGCGTCATAGTCCTCGTTCGGAGACAGCGTCAATGCTGAAACTTGCGCGCCGACATAATTATGCTCATCCGACCAGTTCAAATCCTGTGAATAGCGGACATCATCATACCAACTGTCGTCCGCGATTAGGCTGCCGTTGATCTTATCGATCCCTTTCGCCTTCAAGTCCTTAGCAAACTGGTCCAAATCCTTTTTCATCAACGTCGGGTCGCCTTTACCTTTCAGATAAAGATTGCCGTGAATCATTTTCCCTTTCACTTGACCGTCCGTCAGCACTTCTGTAGTGAATTGATAATCAGGGCCCAATATGTCCATCGCCGTCGATCCTGTCAGCAATTTCATATTGGAAGCAGGGCGGAGACGGATATCGCCGAAACTAGAATAAATCTTTTCACCCGTATCTGCTTTCCGTACGCTAACCCCAGTAATTCCCCCTTGGAGCTTCGGGTCTTTCAAGATTGCCTGTAATTTTTGATCTAATGTTGTCGAATCAATGGATGCTATGGGAGTCGTATCCCCGGATGCGGCGACAGATGAAAGAGTTCCTTCATGTGTTACCGGAAATAAGGCGATCAAAGCAACAACCATTGCTAGGAAGGCCCTTTTGAGAAAACATTGCTGTTTCATTAAAATGCTCACATCCTTTCATCCTTTGTATTTGATTGTACTTCAACTTATTTACGGTTGGTAGCTGAAAATGCGGAAAATTGGCAATTGAAACGTTTTACCTAACGCATTGAGTAGTTGTAATTAATTATATGTATGAGAGTGCTTTGCTCATACATCGTTGTTCGAGTAGAATTATATATATTCATACAATAAGGAAGTGTCGGCAAAATGCAGTACACTTTGTCACCTTTAGGCGATCAAGCCGTTGTCATTGAAGTTGGGAAAAAGATCAATAGTTCATCCGAGCAGAAAGTAAAGGCGATTGTTTCCCGATTGGAAGCCGAATCGCCAACTTGGATAATTGAATATATCCCTGCCTATACGACGGTCACTATTATTTATGCAATCACCGTTTTTCTAAAAGAAGACAGTCCGTATGAAGCGGTTTGCGAACGGATTCACGCGTTGCTGGAAGGTGTGAAACAAACAGCTACAATTCAGCAAAAGGTCGTGGAAATCCCTGTTTTGTATGGTGGAGAATACGGACCGGATCTGGATTTTGTTGCATCGTATAATGATTTGACGGTGGATGAAGTGATTGCAATCCATTCGTCGGGAGATTATACAGTACATATGATTGGATTTGCGCCGGGCTTCCCGTTTATTGGCGGCATGTCGGAACAAATTGCCGCTCCAAGACGGAAGACGCCGCGACTGAAGATTCCTGCGCGTTCGGTAGGAATAGCGGGAGTCCAGACGGGTGTTTATCCAATCGAAACGCCGGGGGGATGGCAACTGATCGGCAGGACGCCACTTGAGCTATTTCTCCCAACGGAAGATCCTCCTAGCTTGTTGGCGGCGGGAGATAAAATAAAGTTTTACGAGATTACGAGCGAAGAGTATGAAGACTTAAGAGGTGGCACGGATTGATGGAGGTTACGAAGCCGGGTATTCATGATACGATTCAAGATTTGGGCAGATTCGGATACCAGCAATTTGGTGTTGTGGCGGGCGGTGCTATGGATCCATTCTCTTATCGAGTTGCGAATATGCTTGTTGGCAATAAAGAGACAGCTGCTACGCTCGAAATGACACTTATTGGACCGAGGCTTTTATTTACGAATGATCAATTGGTCGCGATTTGTGGAGGGAACTTAGAACCGACGATTGAAGGCTTGCCTGTACCGATGTGGAGACCGGTTTTTATTCAAAAGGGGAGCGAATTGCGGTTCGGAGCGGCGAAGACAGGGTGCAGGGCATATTTGGCGGTCGCCGGTGGGTTTGATGTACCGAATGTGTTAGGAAGCCGGTCGACTTATGTGAAAGCGGAACTTGGCGGGATGGAAGGAAGAGCATTGAGGAAGGGGGACATCCTTAAAGTTGCTCCGGCATCCGAGCTGGCTGAATTAATGAAGATGAGGCTCGCTACAAGTGCATCGTTTCATGCAGCGGATTGGCGAATTGCGTCGAAACTTTTGCCAAATCTATCGAACCATTATGAAATACGAGTCATTCGCGGCAGGCAGTATGAGTTATTCGATGAAGCGAGTCAACATCATTTTTGGAATGAATCCTTCACCATAAGTTCGCAGTCGGATCGGATGGGCTATCGGATCAATGGAGCAATTTTGCAATTGAAAGAGCCTATTGAAATGATTTCGGAAGCAGTTACATATGGGTCCATTCAAGTGCCTGCGGATGGGAATCCCATTATATTGTCGGCGGATCGGCAGACGACGGGAGGGTATCCGAAAATCGGACAGTTGTCTTCGATTGATTTCACAAAACTAGCGCAGGCGAAGCCAGGAGACCGGCTTTCATTCAAGGAAGTGACGATTGAGGAATCACAAAGGCTTATTGCAAAGCAGGTAATGCATTTGAAGGAGCTGCGTGCGGCGATACAGGATAAATTAAGATAGGAGCGGGTGGAATGGGATTTGTAGTCGATTTGAATTGTGATATGGGCGAGAGCTTTGGAGCATATGTAATGGGAAATGATGAAGCGATTTTGGAGACGATTACGTCGGCGAATATCGCCTGCGGCTTCCATGCGGGCGATCCAATGACGATGCGGAGAACGGTGCGGATGGCGCTCGAGAAAAATGTTGGCATCGGTGTGCATCCGGGCTTGCAGGACCTAAATGGATTCGGGCGCAGGGATATGGCGATTTCAACTGATGAAGCATTTGATTTGGTTGTCTATCAGATAGGAGCCTTGTATGGGTTTGTCAGGGCAGAAGGCGGGCGTTTGCAGCATGTGAAGCCACATGGCGCGCTTTATAATATGGCTGCCGTGAACCGAGATTTATCCGATGCAATTGCAGAAGCTGTTTATAAAGTCGACCCGGAATTGATCCTCTTCGGACTTGCGGGTAGCGAGTTAGTAAAGGCGGGGAAGAGAATTGGGTTGAGAGTGGCACACGAAGTGTTTGCTGATCGGACTTATCAAGCAAACGGAACATTGACGTCACGGCGGGAGCCGAACGCCCTCATTACCGATCACGATATCGCCATTCGCCAAATCGTCCGGATGGTGAAGGAAGGCAAAGTGCGCGCAAAGGATGGAACGGATGTGGCGATTCAGGCAGATACGATTTGCATTCATGGGGATGGGAAGACGGCATTGGAGTTTGCTAGGGTGATACCGGGTGCTTTGCGTGAGGAAGGGATTGAAGTGAAGAAGATGGGTGACTTTCTAGCAGAAACCGACGGATGATTTTCACAATTCAAGGAAGTGATTATTATGAATATTGAAGGGGAAAATGTAGTTCTTTCAAGGTTTACCCGGGATGATTTGGATTTTATCTGTGAACTAGAATGCAATAAAGATATTTGGTTATTTGAAGAATATGTTGAATCAGATATGAAAGCCGTTAGAGAAACGTACCTACAAAAGATGAATTCTCAGCATAGTTTTGATTTTATTGTCAAAAGCACTATCAAGGGAGATGTTAAACCAATTGGGCTGGCTCAAATTTGGAGTTATGTTGAGCATAGAAGAAGTTGGGAGATTGGTTTTGCAATTCATCCTACTTACCAAAGAAACGGTTTTGGATATGAAGCGACGAGACTTTTAATAGAGTTTGCATTCGAGAGATTACAAGCTCATAAAGTAGTTGGAATGTGTAATTGTAACAACCTTAACTCAATAAAAGTAATGGAGAGCTTGGGTATGAGAAGAGAGGGAACATTTCAAGAAGAACTATTCTGGAATAACCAATGGCATGATCAACATTTTTATTCGTTACTGGATAGAGAGTATTTTATTAATTCTCATCGGGACAAGTGTTAGAATTGTACTTACTAACTACTTTCAAGTCTATAAATAAACAAAAAACCACCTCGCTTAAATGAAACGAAGTGGTTTTATACATTTATTCCCCTAAATCAACATTATGGTAAACTTGCTGAACGTCTTCCAAGTCTTCTAGTGCATCGATCATTTTCTCGAACTGGGATTGAGCGTCAGCATCCAATGTCACGTCGTTATGCGCGAGCATTGTCAATTCGGCTACGGAGAATTCCGTGATGCCGGCTTCTTTCAAAGCTTCCTGGACGGCATGGAATTGGTCTGGTTCTGCGTAAACGATGACGGTATCTTCTTCATCCAAAATATCGCGGACTTCGACGTCTGCTTCCATGAGTAGTTCGAGCACTTCATCCGCAGTTTTGCCTTCCAAACCGAATACGGCAGTCGCATCGAACATGTACGCAACGGAACCGCTGACGCCCATGTTTCCGCCGTTTTTCCCGAATGCTGCACGCACTTCGGATGCGGTACGGTTAACATTGTTTGTCAATGCGTCGACGATGACCATCGAGCCGTTCGGGCCAAAGCCTTCGTAGCGAAGCTCGTCATAGTTTTCTTCAGCGCCGCCTTTCGCTTTCTCGATAGCACGGTCAATGATCGCTTTTGGTACATTGTACGTTTTTGCGCGTTCAACGACCATTTTCAATGTTTGGTTCAACTCGGGATCAGGTTCACCTTGTTTTGCTGCTACATATAATTCACGCCCGAACTTTGCGTAAATACGACTCGTATTTGCATCCTTCGAAGCCTTTTTTTCTTTAATGTTATTCCATTTACGGCCCATCTTCATTCACTCGCTTTCGCTCTGTGCATAGATTTCATCGAGCTATTATACACCCATTGCATGAATGCTGACAAGTGGAAAATCCTTTAAATGGAATTGGGAATGAACGGATTGAAATAGACAATCCGGGAATGAAACCCTGTCCAATATTGAGATTTCTCTTTTTATACCGATGAAAGTGCATTATACTAATTGTGGCACTACATTTTCGAATGGAAAGGAAACGTGGTCATGGAACTTGTATATAAAGGCAAGACGAAAGACGTTTATAAATTGGAAGATGGCAATGTGTTATTGAAATTCAAAGATGACGTAACTGGGGAAGATGGAGTGTTCGATCCGGGAGCGAATACTGTAGGATTGACGATTGAAGGTGCGGGGCAATCGGGCTTGCGCATGACAAAATTTTTCTTTGAGAAATTAGCCGAAAAAGAGATTCCGACGCATTATATTGATGCGGATATCGAGAACACAACGATGACTGTGAAAACGGCAACCGTGTTCGGGAAAGGGCTGGAAGTTATTTGCCGCTTCCGCGCAGTCGGCAGCTTCTTGCGCCGTTATGGAGCTTATTGTGAGGAAGGACAACCATTGGATTCATTCGTTGAAGTGACGATTAAGGACGATGATCGCAAAGATCCGCCGATCTCAAAGGACGCACTCGCACAACTCGGAATTTTGACGAACGAAGAATATGATGTTCTCGAGCCGCTCACGAAAGAAATATCTTCCGTCGTGAAGGAAGAACTTGCGGCGAAGGGACTTGAATTATACGATATTAAACTGGAGTTTGGCCGTGACGATGAAGGAAATATTATGCTGATCGACGAAATTTCCGGTGGCAATATGCGTGTGTACAAAGACGGGGTTTATATTGCTCCGCTTGAACTTGAAAAATTAGTGCTAGCCTAAATGAGAACCCGCTGTTCATTCCCGAAAACTGGAATGAGCAGCGTTTTTTTTATGCCAGGCATCTACCGCCCATATCGGAAAAACTTTCCACTACTAAATTCTTACCAATAGGGAATGCTTGGCAGGAATAAATGTGGAGGAGGAATTATAGTGAAGAAAAAACTGATAACCGCACTGCTAATTAGCGTCATTCTCGTCGTAGCAGGATGCGGAAAAGCGAATCAAAAGATGCCTGTCAGCGGGGATAAGATGGAAGCAATCGTCTCTCCTTTATTGAATACGGAAGGGAAGGAAATCGGTGAAGTGACGTTGGTCCAAGAGACGGAAGGTGTGATGATTAATGTGCAGGCAGAAGACTTGCCGCCAGGAACACATGGCATTCACATCCATGAAACAGGCGTCTGTACACCGCCAGATTTCACTTCTGCTGGAGCGCACTTTAATCCGACAGGGAAGGAACATGGATTTGAGAATCCGAAAGGCTTCCATTTAGGTGATTTGCCGAACATAGAAGTTGCGGAGGATGGGAAAGTGTCCATGAGTATGACAACCGGTGAAATCACGCTAAAGAAGGGCCAAGAAAATTCAATCCTCGATAAGGACGGAAGCTCCATCGTCATTCATGAAAAGGCGGATGACTATAAGACGGATCCTGCAGGGGATTCAGGTGCACGGATCGCCTGCGCCGCCGTTAAAGGGAAGAAATAAGGAAAACCGGTCCGCGGACCGGTTTTTTATGGTTTTAATATTACTTTGATACAATCATCTTCATGTTCGTAAAAGTGATGGTAAGCGGCAGAGGCTTCCTCGATCGGTACGACATGCGAAATGATTTCAGTTGGATCAAATTCGCCCTTAGTAATCTTATCAAATAATGTAGGCATGTAATGGATGACAGGAGCTTGCCCCATCTTCAATGTAATATTACGCTCAAACATATTGCCGAGCGGAAACATGTTATAAAGCGATCCGTAAACGCCGGTCAGTTGGATTGTACCGAATTTGCGCACAGCTTGGTGGCCGATTTCAATGGCGCTCAATGTCCCGCCTTGCATTTTCAGCTTTTGTCCGACCTTTTCCGCGACATTCTTCTTTCCGTCCATCCCGACACAATCGATGACGATGTCGACGCCGCCGTGGGTGAGTTCTTTAATATGTGCGCCCATATTGTCATAGTCGTCAAAATTGAAAGCTTCGACTTTATTCATCTTAACGGCGTGGTTTAGCCGGTAAGGGACATGGTCGATGGCGATGACGCGTTTCGCGCCTTTCATCCAAGCGAACTTCTGCGCCATCAAGCCGACAGGACCGCATCCTAAAACAGCAACAGTATCACCTTTTTTCACACCTGCATGCTCCACGCTCCAATAAGCAGTCGGCAGCACATCGGACAGGAATAGAAGCGCTTCGTCCGGCAGCTCGCATGACTCCGGAATGACAAATGGCGTGAAATTGCCGTAAGGAACACGTAAATATTCTGCCTGTCCACCTGGATACTCTCCGTAGCGTTCTGTAAATCCTAAATAACCGCCTGTGTCGACATGAGGATTTGGGTTGGAATTATCACATTGGCTCTCCATCTCATGCTCGCAATAAAAACAGTGACCGCACGAAACGTTGAACGGAATGACGACACGATCGCCTTTTTTCACTTTTGTCACATTCGGACCGGTTTCCACGACAATCCCCATCGGTTCATGGCCGATAACATAGTCTTTATGCGTAGGTAGCGCGCCTAAATAGATATGCAGGTCGGATCCACAAATGGCCGTCGACGTCACCTTGATAATAATATCGTCTGGCTTCTCGATTTTCGGAGCTTCAACGTTCTTCACTTGGATGTCTTTCACGCCTTGGTACGTTACAGCTTTCATTCGAACTCCTCCTTATCTCTCTGCTCTCACGCTTATATTCCCCGGAACAGACAGATATAGTCCTGAAAGAGTCATTGTAAGAAAAAATTCTCCGTATAATACGGCTGCGATTTTTCGTTGAAAGCAACACCGATGCCGAGATGACTATAATCTTTTATTAAAATATTTTCCCGATGCCCTTTTGAATTCATGAGACCTTCATGAGCGAAAATGCTGCTCGATTGGCCGTATGCCAAATTTTCACCCGCTCTGCGGAATTTAATATGATCCTCTTTCATCCGGTCGAAAGGCGATAGCCCTTGTAAATTATCATGGCTGAAATAATCATTGATCGCCATATCGAGGCTATGTTTGCGGGCCGTTTCGGCGATTCTCTCATCCCATCGTAAAATGGAGCGGCCGTGACGTACACGGGCAGCGTTCGTCAAATCGAAAAGCTGAAGTTCGAACCCATTGCGCAAAGACACATCTCCACCTGCGTACATTCCGGATTTCCGCTGTTCGAGTGCTGTCGTAATGAGCTGGACGGCAGTTACCGTATCGTTTTGATGGATGTCATAAAACACATACATATAGACATCCCCGGATTTAAAAAGGTCCATCCCTTCATTCTCTTGAAGGACATAAATGTTCAAGCCTTTCCGGATCTCCTTCAACGGTTCGCCATACGCTTTTCGGACGACGGCTTTCGGAGTCCCGTACTGTATGCCTGCTTTTGAGGAGATGAGATCGTCGTTCGTGTAGATGGCATTCACTTTCCAGTTTTCGTCGAATGAAACCATAACGAAGTTTTGGTAATCCTCGTGGTATGTGAACCATTCAGTTCCGTATTCATTCAATGAATGGCTTTTTGGCTCGCCAAGTTCGGCTTTCACTTGGTTTTCTGTCGCTCCGAGCTCGATATTATGAATGGACATGACGGAGTGATCAGGTTTATCCAATTTCGGCTTTGCGACTTTGTCGGGAATCATCTGCTCTACTTCGGATGTTTTCGAAGATATATAAAGGAAGATTTTATCGGCTGTGTTGAATATGGAATCCATTGCGGAAGCAACCGGTTCTTTCTCCCATATGGCTTCTAGCTTTTCATCAATCGGATTGAGGAAGGAAAGGTCGATATATTTCGAAACTGGCTCTTCCCATAAAGGTTTTGCAAGATAAAGTGCAACTATGAAAATGATGAATAGTAAAATCCGCTTCACGGAAATCGCCTCCTATCTATTATTGTACCCGCTGAAGGTGCGATAGATACAGTGGAACCTATTGATAGTTTGAGTACTGGCGGAAAGACGGTATACTGGTAGAACAATAATGGAACGGAGCATGAAAATGAAATTGACGAAGAAAATGCAAAGCGCGTTACTGATAGAGGAAAATTTACGGCTGTTCAAATGCCCGATCTGTTCTGCGGAGATGGAAATGGAGGAGCATTCGCGTCTCGTCTGCCGGAACATGCATTCATTTGATTTGGCGAAGAGCGGATACGTCAATCTAGCGCCGCAAGCGCATTCCACAAAATATGATAAATCGCTGTTTGAAGCGAGGACTGCCGTCATGGATAGCGGTTTTTTTGGACCTGTTCTTGACAATATCATCGCTCGTTTACATACGCATTTGGGGGGAATGGAACGTCCTGTCCTTTTGGATGCTGGATGCGGCGAAGGAACTCATTTACATCAAGTTCATTCACGAATGCAATCGGGAACTGTTGGCATCGGCATTGATTTGGCGAAGGAAGGAATCGTCGCTGCTTCGAAGACATATCCGGGCATCATTTGGAGTGTGGCGGATCTCGCTGCTATGCCTTTTGCGGATTCGAGTATGGATACGATCATGAATATTTTATCACCTGCAAATTATTCGGAATTCAACCGGCTGTTGAAACCTCAAGGCGTATTGGTGAAAATCGTACCGGAAAGCGGGTACTTGAAGGAATTGCGGGAAGTCTTCTACGACGGCAAGCAGCAGAAAGAGGAGGCCGATCCGGTAGCACGTTTCCGCGAACAGTTCGACGCTGTCGAGACCGAACGGGTGACGTACCAATTTGAATTGCCTGAAGCGCTGCTCGCCCCATTGATCCGCATGACGCCGCTAACATGGAATGCGAGTGAAGAACGCATTCAAGAGGTGCTTGCGAAGGGAATGAAAGAGATTACGATTGATTTGCGGGTGATAGCGGGTGTTCGACGGGCAGGGGAATTTGGTTGAGTGGTGATAAACCCGTTTTGAGTGGTGATAAACTCATTCTAAGTGGTGATAACATCGTCCTGAGTGGAGATAACCGAGAATTTCATGGGGGAAGGGGAGAGGGCAGATGTTTAGTGGAATAAGCGCTGTTCCAAGTTGGTTTTATGTGATGGCGTTCGTAGTTGTCATATTGCTCGTCATCTTTATTGAATGGAAAACTCGATAGGAGGGTTCGTATGGGAGCGAAAAAAGACAAGCGTGTGAAACCAAAATTGTCGATGGAACATGAGCTGTTGAGGCCATCCGATATATGGATTCGAGATAGGTTTATTGAAAAAGCAAGTTTTGAAGGCGGCACAATGCCAGGTGCGGATGGAGAGCGACTTGTTTTCGATAATTGCGTGTTCAAGGATATGTCATTTGCGAATAGCGATTGGAGAGACGTGGAATTCGTCGATGTTTTATTCCAAACATGCGACTTTTCGAACGTCCAAATGGAAAACGTCATGTTCCATCGATGTGAAATCCTCAATTCAAAGTTAACGGGAGCGGATTTGGCTAATTCCAATTTGGGGCATCTATTAATGAAGGAAAGTGATATCCGTTACGCAAACTTCAATTTTTCGAAAATGAAAGAAGTGGAGTTCGCAGGATGCAACTTAGAGGATAGCGATTTTTACGAATGCGATTTAAAACAAGTCCGGTTTGATAAGTGCAAGCTGGACGATGCCAATTTTTCGGAAACCGATTTGGATGGAGTGGATTTATCCACCAATACATATGAACGAATAGAAGTGACGGTACCGAAAATTGCAGGATGTATCGTATCGACAGAGCAAGCGCTCGGTTTTGCTCGTGCACTCGGTCTGACGGTGAAAGACGAATAATGGTATACTGAAAAGACATTTGACAAAGAAAGAGTGGCCAAAGCATGCTTACATTCGAACAAAAACAACAAATTATTGAGACATTCCCTGAACTTACACGGAAAGAAGTATCGATGAAGCGGCTCAATTATCATTATGAAGACAGTTTGTATGACAAAACGGTTGTCGTGCAGCATCTTCATCCGAACGGCAATGGTTTTGTGTATGTGGAAGGAATTCCAGGTTATGAGGCAGATGATCGCGGGCTCGTCAATATCCGTGAAGCGACGGAAGAGGAATTGAAAGCGACGATTCGGGACGCCATCAAAGCGCTTTCCACTGAGGAAGAGGCTGAGGAAGAAGAGCAGGTCGAAGAAGTATGGGTGAATGAGCAGGGGCAAAATCTTACATTATTGGAAGAAGAGGGCTTTTTCAATATTTATCATGGTTATAATTTGGAGGAAAGCTTCGGCGATTACCAGGAAGCTGCGGATTATTTGAAAGAGGAGAATTTTAAACTCGGCGGAGGTGAATCCGTGTGAAGGGTAAAACGCTCGTCATCGGGCTCGTCGTTTTCGTCCTTGCGGTAGTGGCGGCTATCTATTTTGCGGTGATGGCGGAATTTGATAGAGACAAACCTGCCAATACGAATGTGGAGATTGTAGATTGATCTAAATAAAACTGCCTCGACAATTGGAAACTCCGTTGTCGAGGCAGTTTTTTTGAAGTTAATGCCAATTTCCGGCTTTGTACTCGCCTTTCCTAAATGGCATCCACCAGTTCCATTTGCCGAACAATTTCATTAAACTCGGGACAAGAAGCAAGCGGATGATTGTCGCGTCGATGGCGACTGCAATCGCGATACCGACGCCGATCTGCTTCACCGGCATGACGTCTGTGAACGCAAAAGCACCGGTCAATACGATCATAATCAAAGCAGCAGATGTAATGATTTTGCTCGTCGTCGCAAGCCCTTCGACTGTCGAATGGTCATTATCGAATGTGTTCGCATATTCCTCCTGCATGCGCGAAATGAGGAACACTTCATAGTCCATGCTCAAGCCGAAGACGAGACTGAAGACGAGAATCGGAATGATAAGAGCAATCGTTCCAGGATGCATCCCGAAGTGGCCGTATTGGAAAATGTAGACGAGAATCCCGAACGTTGCGGACAATCCGACGATGTTCATGAGTATCGCCTTCAACGGTATGAGCACCGATCGGAATGCAATCATGAGAATGATGAACGTCGACACGAGAATGATCGTCAGCACAGCGGCGATATTGCCGAAAATTTCATCGAAGATCTCTTGGTTGAACTTCGGTTGACCACCGACTAACAGATTCCATTCTGTTTGCTCAGACCAATCCCGCGCCCACTGCTGCGCTTCGTCAGACGTTCCTCTAGCTTGAAGCGTCACAGGAATCAATAACTGCTCATCTTTCACGAATGAGTCAAGAAGCGGTTCAAGCTGTGCTTTCATTTCCGGGACTTGCGTTGCCTGCTCCCATTCTTCAGGTGACGTGATTCCGCTAGTAGTGAAAATCGTCGTTAGCTTATCAACTAGAGGATCATCAGACAAATCCTCTTCCAAAGCCTTCAAAGCTTTTAATCCTTCCACATCAGACCATCCGCCGTTTCGTTCCGCAATTAAATATACATTCGACTGATCGCCGAGCCCGAAAGTGTCATCCATCAATTCATACGAAGCGCGTGTATCATACGACGCAGGCAGCGAGTCGATCTGCGGAATCGTCAAATCCATATTTTTCACTGGAATTAAAGCGATGCCCAATAGCACGAGTGCTGTAATTGTAATAAGGATCGGTCTTTTGATCACCGCATTGGCGAACTGTCTCCATCTATCGGAGCCGTTTTCCTTCACCTTCAGTATGCGGCCTTTATTCAAACGGTCGCCGAGCATAATCAAAATCGATGGGAGCAATGTAACTGAACTAAGGACCGCCATGCCGACGACAATCATGCCGCCGAGTGCAATGTTTTGGAAAATCTCAACTTTGATGATGAACATCGCGCCAAGCCCAATGAATACACAAAATGCAGAAAAAATGACGGATCGGCCTGCCGTTCGGATCGTCGTTGCAACAGCTTCAAGAACGTCACTTTTCAATCGCTCTTCCCGATAGCGGCTAATGAAAAGCAAGGAGAAATCAATGCTCAAAGCAAGCCCGAGCATCGGGACAATATTCAAGACGAAAATCGCCAAGTCTGTCTGCCCGCCAACCAAAGCCAATATGCCGAATGTGGATATAACTGTTGCGACCCCGACGATCAAAGGAACCATCGACGCCATGAGCGATCCGAATGCAAATAGAAGTACGATGATCGCAATCGGTAAGCCGATCGCTTCCGCCTTCATCAAATCCCGTTGGCTCGCGGTGTTGATATCTTTTGTAATGGCGGATTGGCCTGTTAAGACAATGCCTTCCTTATCCCCAATCGCATCCCGGATATCGGTAACGACAGTAGACATGTCCTTGCCATTCTTTTCAAAGTGTAGCAGCGCGTAGGAGACATCCTTCGTATACTGTTCTTCGTTTTCCAGTGGGGAAACGATTTCAGAAGCAAGATTCAGTTTTTCAATATTCGTCAAGGTGGAAGCGATCGTTTCATCGTTCACGTTATCAAAGACGACGAACATCGTTTCCGCCGGCAAATCGAATTTCTCCGAAGCGATCTTCATCACCTGTTCATGCTCCGCATCCATCCTGAACCCGTCGCCCGCAAGCAACCCAGGCAAACGGATCGCCAACATGGCCATTGCAATGAAAAGCACAACCCAGGCAATCATGATTGTCTTATAAAATTTTGTAACTAAACGCGCTAACGTGCGCATACCATCGTCCTCCCAGCATGAATCATTTCTATCTATTCCCTAATCATAGCGAAGATGTATGGAATTGTCTTTTCTGAAGGAGTAGATTGTAAGAATCATGCTCAAAGCAAGAAACTGCGCGCTCGAAAAGTATGGTGTCACGCGTCCAAAGCCGCTGCTGGTGCGTCCAAAGTAAGCTGTCACACGTCCAAAGCTCATGCAGGCGCATCCAAAGCACGTCAGCCTACGTCCCAAAGGAGTTCGTGCTGTTTTTGGAATACGAAAAAAACCACTCCCTGAAGGAAGTGGTTTTGAAATGGTTAATTCAAATTAGTTTTTTTCAACGTTTGTAGCTTGAAGTCCACGTTGACCTTGTTCGATTTCGAAAGTCACGTCTTGGCCTTCTTCAAGAGTCTTGAAGCCTTCGCCTTGGATAGCGGAGAAGTGTACGAATACATCGTCGCCATCTTCACGTTCGATGAAGCCATAACCTTTTTCTGCGTTGAACCATTTTACTTTACCTTGTTCCATGTTTGTTTCCTCCTCGTGTGCTGAGCACACATTGTGTTACTATCCTTGCTCAAGTCTTGAAGCGGTCAAGCATTACACCGTGACCATCACGATGAACAAAAATAATTCTCTTTTATCATAGCAGAGCTTTTTTGGCAATGCAAGTGAAAAAGTTTTTTTATTAGAAAAATAAGTTCAAAATTTGGTACACAATTGCGGCAAGTGCAGCTGAAATCGGCATGGTGATTACCCACGTGATGACGATCTTCTTCGCGACTCCCCATTTAACGCCTCTCACACGTTGCGCAGAGCCGACACCCATGATAGCGGATGAGATGACATGCGTTGTGCTGACAGGCAAATGAATAAGCGTTGCCCCAAAAATAATCATGGCGGAGCTCAAATCGGCTGCGGCACCGTTGACCGGCCTGATTTTCATAATCTTACCGCCAACCGTCTTGATAATCTTATAACCACCGATTGATGTCCCGAGTCCCATCGCAGTGGCAGCAGCAATCCGGACCCAAAGTTGGATGTCATCGCCTGTCTGCAATTGCGCGGCGATCAATGCCATCGTAATGATACCCATCGCTTTTTGGGCATCATTCGTCCCGTGCGTGAATGATTGCAGGGCCGCTGTTCCTATTTGCAAATAACGGATACGCTTATTCGCCTTGAATAAATTACGATTCTTCAATAATACCTTGAACAGCGACATCATGAGGAATCCGCCCACGATTGCGATGAAAGGGGATAGTAGAAGAGCCTCCATGATTTTGATAAAACCGCCATAATTCAAAATGCCGAACCCTGCCGCAGAAATGGCAGCGCCGGCAATCGAACCGATCAACGCATGCGATGAACTTGACGGAATTCCGTAATACCAGGTGATCAAGTTCCAGGCAATCGCTGCAGTGAGGGCTGCCAAAATGACGAGCGATCCATTATCTAATGCAAACGGATCAACAATGTCTTTGGAAATGGTCTTTGCAACCCCGGTAAATGTCAAAGCACCGATAAAATTCATAATTGCGGCCATATAGATGGCTGTCCGCGGCTTCAATGCACGTGTCGATACCGATGTCGCGATGGCATTCGCAGTGTCATGAAAGCCGTTGATGAAATCGAATGCAAGCGCAAAAACAACGATTGCTATCGTGAGAAACAATATCATATCCATAACTACTTACTCCTTACGCGTTTCGCATGATGATTGTTTCAAGTGTGTTTGCCACGTCCTGGCAATGGTCCGCAATCTCTTCGAGAAGTTCATAAATATCCTTGAACTGGATAATGCGAATCGGATCCTTTTCGCGGATGAACAGCTGCTTGATTGACGTACGGAGAACTTCATCACAAATGCGCTCATATTCTTTAATTAAAACAGCATGATCCCGCATTTGGACTAACTTCTTCTTCGCCAGCAACTCCATTGCCTTGACGATTTCATCGGAACTTTTCACGATGTTATCCATGAATTTCTGCACATACTCATCAATTTCCGTAAGTGAGAACATTTCCAGATTTGCCGCGAAATGCTCGATACCGTCTAGGATATCGTCCATTTTAATGGCCAATTGCAAAATATCTTCCCGCTCAATCGGCGTCATGAAGGAAATGTTAAGCTTAGAGATAAGATCATGAATCAAATCATCGCCTGCAGTCTCATACTCCTTTAATTTGATGCTTACTTCCTTCAAGTCTGCTACTGATGTCACTTTATAGTCATTCGCATAGTGCATCGCTTCCTTAACATGCTCTGCAATCTCCAAAAGAGCTGCGAAAAAAGGGTCGGTTTTACGTGGACTGAACATTTTAAAGCCTCCATCCGTTTCCGGAATCAATTTTTAGTAGTCCTATCATAGCAAAAAAAAATAAAAATAAGTACTGAAACAGATTAAAATTTCTTTGTGAAAGTTACAATTTAGTTGAATTTTTATGTCGGAAATATTTTAAAAATATTTCCAAGAATATTGAAACTTTATTACTCATTGACCGTATGTATAATAGAATTCAAATAGGAGAAGGCGAGGTGAGAAGATGGAAGTGTTCGGAATGCCGGTTATCAATGTCTATTTGACCGTTCTTATCATCGCGGGATTAGCAACCGTGCTGTACATTTTCTTCAGTGATATTGCAGAAGGAGTAGGCGATGCGAGCCCGCTTTTGGACCCAGCGGTCATTCTTGCATTCATTTCATTTACATCTGCAGTCGGTTATATTTTGGAGTTAACGACAGAATGGAATCATTTGCTGATCTTCATCATTGCACTTGGAGCGGCAACCGCATTGGACTTCCTTCTATATTTCTTCGTACTCCTTCCATTGAAATCTGCGGAAGTATCGCTTGCCTACACGGATGACTCACTCACGGGCCAAGTCGGAAAAGTTATCGTTCCGGTACCGGTCGACGGTTTCGGTGAAATCATAATCGAAACGGTGAATGGCGTCATTTCGAAAAGGGCCGCAGGGTATGAAAACAAAGCGATCGACTACGGAAAAGAAGTACTGATCATCGAAGTAAGGGAAGGGACGTTCATTGTGAAGGAATATGAGCCTTTCCGTTTCAAGTGATCAAAGGAAAATCATTTATTTAAGGGGGAATCAGAATGGCAGGATTATCAGGTATGCTAATTGTCATCGGGATTGTCGTGTTTATTTTGCTCGCTGTCATACTCGTCTACATTTCGAAGTATAAGACAGTCGGACCAGATGAAGCGTTAATCGTTACAGGAAGTTATTTAGGGTCGAAAAATGTACATACGGATGACTCGGGCAACCGGATTAAAATCATCCGTGGCGGAGGAACATTCGTCTTCCCGGTGTTCCAACAATCGGAACCGCTCAGCTTACTTTCAAGCAAATTAGAAGTAACGACGCCAGAAGTGTACACGGAACAAGGTGTTCCAGTTATGGCCGACGGAACTGCCATCATTAAGATCGGTGGATCGATTTCTGAAATCGCGACGGCAGCGGAGCAGTTTTTAGGAAAATCGAAAGCCGACCGCGAAAATGAAGCGAAAGAAGTGCTGGAAGGACATTTGCGTTCTATTCTAGGATCTATGACGGTCGAAGAGATTTATAAAAACCGTGATAAGTTCTCTCAGGAAGTGCAACGTGTCGCATCGCAAGACTTGGCTAAAATGGGGCTTGTCATCGTTTCATTCACAATTAAAGATGTTCGCGATAAAAATGGCTACCTGGATTCACTCGGTAAACCGCGTATCGCTCAAGTGAAACGCGACGCCGACATTGCAACAGTTGAAGCTGAAAAAGAGACGCGCATTAAAAATGCGGAAGCGTCGAAGGAAGCGCAGAAAGCTGAAATCGAACGTGCTACAGAAATCGCGGAAGCGGAGAAGGAAAATCAGTTGAAAGTCGCTGACTACCGCCGTGAGCAAGATATCGCAAAAGCGCGTGCCGACCAAGCGTATGAACTTGAATCCGCTCGTGCGAAGCAGGAAGTTACAGAGCAAGAGATGCAAGTTCGCATCATCGAGCGTCAAAAGCAAATCGAGTTGGAAGAAAAAGAGATTTTGCGTCGTGAGAAGCAATACGATTCCGAAGTTAAGAAGAAAGCGGACGCGGACCGTTACGCAATCGAGCAAAACGCAGCTGCGGATAAGTCCCGTCAAATGGCAGAAGCAGAAGCAGAGAAGTACCGTATCGAAGCGCGTGCAGCTGCTGAAGCTGAAAAAATCCGCCTTGACGGTTTAGCAAAAGCCGACGCACAACGCGCACAAGGTGAATCGGAAGCAGACGTCATTCGCCTGAAAGGTCTTGCAGAAGCTGAAGCGAAACGCAAGATTGCAGAAGCATTCGAGCAATACGGCCAGGCAGCTGTGCTTGATATGATCGTCAAAATGATCCCTGAATACGCGAAACAGATCGCTAGCCCACTTTCGAACATCGATAAAATTACTGTTGTCGATACGGGTGGCGGCGAAGGCAGCGGTGGTGCCAATAAAGTGACATCGTATGCTACGAATTTAATGTCAACACTACAAGAATCATTGAAAGCCTCCTCAGGCATCGACGTAAAAGAAATGATGGAAAGCTACGTCGGTAAAAACAATCTTCGCCCAAGTATCGACAACTTAACAGATGAGCTTCGTTCAACGAAGCCAACCGCTGTAAAGCCGAAATCGGTAGAAGAGGAATAAGAAGTCGGCACCCCAACCCCGCTCAGGAGGTTGGGGTGTATTTATTTGTCAAAGGCGTTTAGCAGAACAAGGAAATTGTTCCGGAAGTATGGCCCCACGTCCAAAGAGAATCCTCCCGCGTCCAAAGAGAATCCTCCCGCGTCCAAAGCAAGCCGTCCCGCGTCCAAAGAGAATCCTCCCGCGTCCAAAGCAAGCCGTCACGCGTCCAAAGTCTACCACTATCTTAAGAATATCTTCATTTTTCTCCTCACTCCCCCTTAAGAATCTCTCCGTACAATGGGAAACAGTTATTACGTTGGAGGAGGAAATCATGATACAAGTTCAGGAATTGACGCATTCATTCAAAATTGGCAAGAAAGGCAAGGAGAGGCAGGTGCCGGTATTAAAGGGGCTGTCCTTTGCAATCAATGAAGGAGAAATCGTTTCGATTGTTGGCCGAAGTGGGTCCGGGAAATCGACGTTGCTTCATATTTTAGCAGGATTCCTTAAACCGGATGCTGGCATCATTCAAATCGGCGATGCCCGGACATCCGCGTTTAATGAGGCGGAAAGTGCGAAGTTCCGTCTCGGCCATTTCGGCTTCATCTTTCAAAACTTCCAGCTTATGCCGGGCCTCACGGCATTTGAAAATGTGGAGCTGCCATTGAAACTAGCTGGTGCAACTAAAAAGGAACGCAAGCAAAAAGTCCGCCAGCTTCTTCAGCTTGTCGGCCTTACAGACGTTCAAGATCATTATCCGAATGAATTATCAGGTGGGCAGCAACAGCGGGTGAGCATTGCGCGTGCTCTCATCACGGATCCACCAATCATCTTTGCAGACGAGCCGACGGGGAGCCTCGACTCGGAGACGGAGCAGGACATCTTGCTGCTCATCCAATCGCTGAATAAATCACGTGGCATTACGTTCATCATCATTACGCATGATGACACGGTGGCGGAAACAGCGGACCGTATTTACCGCATGCATGACGGTGAATTGACAGAAGGGGGTGTCGGACATGCAATTTAACGATCAAATCGATTTCGTAAGGCAGCATATCAAAAAAAATAAACTGCGCGTCTTCATGACAATTCTTGCCGCAACGATGGGAACAGCATTTCTGATCGTCCTTGCATCCGTCGGGTTCGGCATCCATGACACGATGCGAAAAGAAATACTCGATAACCGATTGGTGAACCAAGTTGAAGTGTACTCAAGCGAGATGGATCAATCGAAAGTGGAAGAACTGAAACAACGTGACCATGTGAAAGCGGTCGTTTTCCGCCAGTCTGTAAGCATCAATCAGCAAACTGAGCTAGATGGGTTCATCGGCAGTCATAGCATGACGGTTACGGAATTTCAGGAGGAAGCAAAAGTGGGCTTCGCTTTACAAGAAGGGCGCTTGCCGGAGAATAAAAATGAAGTTGTTGTCGGCAGTCATTTCGCAGAAAACCTGATCGAACCAGAAGCAGGTGACGGTGATCAAGAAGCGGAACCGACAACTTATAAAGAGTCGCTTATTGGTAAGCAACTCACATACAAAATGGGATTGTATGAAGAAAAAGAGCTGTTCCCAGAAGAAACAACATTGACGATCGTCGGCATCGCGAAAGAACCGGCGAAAGATTGGGTCATGGATACAAACATTTATGCGGACGCGGCAATCATGCCGGAGTTGAATCAAATTTACATTAGCCACGTTGAAGATACGGACAGCCAGTTATTCTATGGAAATGTCAATGTCTATGCTGAAAATCTAGAGAACGTGACAGCTGTCAGTAAAGCGCTTAAAGACGAAGGATATTCTGTCTACTCCATAGCCGATCAGCTCGAACAACTCGATGTCTTCTTTCTTGCATTCAAAGCAGGCCTCGTCTTTGTCGGCACGATCGCAATCTTAATTGCATCGATCGGAATCTTCAACACGATGACGATGGCTGTAACGGAGCGGACGCGTGAAATCGGTGTTATGAAAGCGATCGGAGCAAGTCCGAAACTGATTCAAAGACTGTTCCTCATGGAGAGTGCCTGGATTGGCATAGTAGGAACAATCATTGCAGTCGCAATTTCTTACGGTGTCAGTTTCATCGCCAATTTAGTTTTGCCGATCATCGTTTCTGCCGCACTCGGAGAAGAGGAATTTACTAACCTGGATATTACTTTTTCCATTATTCCATGGCAACTTGTCATTATCGCATCTGCCATCAGCATTACTGTCGCTATGGTTTCCGGTTGGCGTCCAGCTCGCAAAGCGACAAAAATTGATGTCATTCAGGCGCTTAGACAGGAATTGTAAAAGAAAGTATATTCTATTTATTAAAAAAAGGATTGTAGAAGTTCCCTGCATTCTCCGTTATAATGAGAAAAACACGCGAAAAAAGTCGAAACCTGTAAAACGGAGGATGCTATGGGAACAACTCGAAACCCTTCACAGCGACAAGCAGATGGCCAATACCCCGTTCTTCGGATGACATCAGGACAGATTATGCTTATCGGACGATGGGATAACGTTGCGGAAGCCCTCTTTTCATTGAATGAAGGGGGATCTTTCTGTGCCCAATACAACCCTGATAACACGATTGTCGAAACGTATACATTATTGGATGGAGAAGTGGATATCGAATACCGCGATACTCGTATAAAAATGAAAGTCGGGGAGACGCTTGACGCTTCCTGCTACGACAAGATCGTCACATTTTACGGAACATCTGACGCAGAAATACTTATGAAGATGGATGCTGACTTCTATGAACAATTATTCTTTGAAACGTTGACATTGCAAAACGAAATGGATGCCGTTTCGAGTGTTGACGGCTATACGTATCATCATTGCGACCGTATCAGACAATATGCCATCGAAGTGTGGAAACGAATGGAACTCCCGAAAAGCAGACTCAAATTGCTGCGGTGGGGTTCTTACTTCCATGACATTGGCAAGCTCGCGATTCCACTTGAGATTTTAAATAAACCCGGAAAGCTTACGCCGGAGGAATGGGAAACGATGAAATCCCACTCCTTGATAGGTGCGGACATGATGCGTGCCCATCCAGTAGAGTGGCTGAAAGAAGCCGCATTCATCGTTGAGCAGCATCACGAACGTTATGACGGCAAAGGCTATCCTTATGGATTAAAAGGAGACGAAATCTCCATCGAGGCCGCCATCGTCTCAGTCGTAGACGCCTTTGATGCGATGACAACAGAACGCGTCTACAAACAAGCGTTAACAGCGGAGGAAGCACTTGCTGAACTGAAAAAGGGCAAAGGGACACAGTTTCATCCGGTAGTTGTGGATAGATTTATAGAAATAATTCAAGAAATGAAATTACCTGGTGCTTAAAGACTTGGATTCAACTCCGAAAAGGTGCATGATAGTAGAGGAAGTATTTAATTATTCATATGTGAAAGGCGGAGGGAACATGGAATACCGTATCGAGCATGACACATTTGGAGAAATCAAAGTACCAGCGGATAAGTTATGGGGTGCGCAGACACAGCGGAGCAAGCAGAACTTTAAAATCGGTGGAGAACGCATTCCCCTTGGCGTCATTCGTGCATTCGCCCATTTAAAAAAATCGGCAGCGATTGCGAGCAACTCATTTGGCAATCTATCTGATGCGAAAATGAAAGCAATCGTCGCAGCTGCAGAAGAAGTAATTGAAGGCAAATGGGATGACCATTTCCCGCTCGTCGTCTGGCAAACTGGCAGCGGCACACAATCGAACATGAATATGAACGAAGTGCTTGCGAACCGAGGCAATCAGCTGTTAGAGGAATGGGGCGAGGAAGAGCGCCTTCATCCGAATGACGATGTGAATAAATCACAAAGCTCTAACGACACATTCCCGACAGCATTGCATGTCGCGGGTGTCATTGCGGTAGAGCGTGAATTGCTGCCATCCTTGCAAGTGTTGAAAGAAACACTCGGCAAAAAATCCGATGAGTTCATGGACATCATCAAAATCGGTCGTACGCATTTGCAAGACGCGACGCCGCTCACATTAGGCCAAGAAATTAGCGGCTGGCATCGCATGCTTGAGAAAACGGAAAAGATGTTGAATGAAAGCGTCCAATCGATGAAAGAACTTGCTATCGGCGGAACTGCAGTCGGAACAGGGTTGAATGCACCGAAAGGATTTGGAGAGAAAGTCGCTGAAGAAATTTCGAAATCAGTAGGCATCCAATTCACATCGGCGGCAAATAAATTCCATGCCCTTACTAGCTATGACGAAGTCGTCTATACGCATGGTGCAATGAAGGCACTTGCGGCAGATTTGATGAAAATCGCGAACGATGTAAGATGGTTAGCGAGCGGCCCACGTTCAGGGATCGGCGAAATTACGATTCCTGAAAATGAACCAGGCAGCTCCATTATGCCAGGCAAGGTGAATCCGACACAAAGTGAGGCACTCACAATGGTCGTTGCACAAGTGATGGGGAATGATGCGGCAATCGGATTTTCCGCTAGCCAAGGAAACTTCGAATTGAATGTATTCAAGCCGGTCATCATTTACAACTTCTTGCAATCTGCAAAGCTGCTTGCAGACGGTATGCGCAGCTTCAATGATAATTGCGCGGTCGGAATCGAACCGAACCGGGAAGAGATTGATAGCAAAGTGAAAAACTCGCTTATGCTCGTAACGGCTCTAAATCCGTATATCGGCTATGAAAATGCGGCGAAAATCGCAAAGACGGCACATAAAGAAGGCACTACGTTGAAGGAAGCAGCATTGAAAACTGGATTATTAACGGAGGAACAATTTGACGAGTATGTCGATCCTTCGAAAATGATCGGACGGTAATATGTACGAAGAAAATTGTCCATACTGCCATTTGACCGCGGATCCTGAGCAGCAAATCATTTTTGAGACAGAAACATGCGCTTATATTCAGAAGCCTTCCGAGCAAAAAGTGTTGGAAGGCAGCGGCTTAATTGTGCCGAAACGGCATGCGGTCGACGTATTTTCATTGACGCCAGAAGAATGGCGTGATACGCAGAAGTTGCTACTGAAGGCTAAAGCTTATTTGGAAGAGCGTTATGACCATGAGGGCTATACAGTCGGCTGGAATACAGGCGAAGTGGGCGGGCAATCGATTCCGCACGCCCATCTGCATGTCATTCCACGGTTTTCGGATGAGCCGTTAGCCGGCAAAGGCATCCGTTATTGGATCAAACAGAAAGAAAATAAACGCGATGTAATGTCCACAAAGTTGTAACCTACTCCGCGCCATTTTTCGCTATGATGGAAGGACAAGTAATCCTAAAAGGAGCCGACATGAATGAAGAAACTTATGCCACTCATGCTAATCTTGATTCTTATTCTTTCCGCTTGCGGAGATAAGGCGCAGCAACATTCTGAAGAGGAACATATGGAAGTGGGCCATGAAAAACATTTGCCGAATGGGGATTTGCAGGAAGTGACCGAATCAGCAGCAGTGCTGCCGAAGTTTTTGGATGACAAGTCTGAGGATATGCGCCTCGTCTACCAAGTGGCGGCTTCAGCATCGGATGTTCTTTCCTATATGCCTTGCTACTGTGGATGTGGCGAAAGTGCGGGGCATGGCAACAACTTGAATTGCTTCGTCGATGAAATCCGCGAAGACGGATCCGTTGTCTGGGACGACCACGGAACGCGCTGTCTCGTCTGCCTAGAAATTGCCGTAAAATCAGTGCAAATGAAACAAGACGGTAAAACGATGAAGGAAATCCGTGAATTCATCGATGAAACATACAAAGAAGGCTACGCAGAACCGACAGATACGCCAATGCCTGCATGAAGAAAAATGTTCCATCCTTTCCGGATGGAGCATTTTTTCATTTTCACGCATAAACTCAAGAAAAGACGCATAAATCATTATAGATGATCATAAATCTTAAAAATAGCTCATAAATGCTCTTATGAACGCATAAATCTTTTTATTACAAATATAACCAACAACTTATTTTTCTGAATATGTTTTTACCACTTTAATTTTTCTTCAAAACATCGTATGCTGTGGGAGAGAATTGAATGCTCCTATTTCGTTCTACATGAGGAGAGATATAATGGTCTTTGAAGGGAATAATAAAATCAGAAGAAAGATCTATCAGACCATCGATGGGATGACTGATGACGAATTCAATAGAACTCCATCAACTGGAGGTTGGTCTCCGAAGCAAATCCTAGAGCATCTTGCATTGATGGAAACATATATAGCTTCAAAAATATCAGGAGAATTAAAGAATCCGAATAGCCAAAAAGCCTCCAAGAAAATCATCGTCCTATCTGGAAGCTTGCTCGTTAAAGAAAATCTCCCTTTGCAAACGCAACCGACCGATACGTACAAATCGATTGCAGAAATCAAAGAAGAGCTTCATAATTCAAGAATTTATTTGCTCGATGTCTATGATGGCAGCTGCAAGGAGCATTTACGCGAAAAGTCCTTTAAGCATCCGAATCTAGGTTTGATTCCTTTAGAACAATGGTTTCCGGTCGTTGGATTGTACGAAAAATGCCATTTGAAGCAATTGAAAAGAACGATTGATGAATTGCGAATAAACGGCTACTCAATAGAGGCGGCTGAATAAGGAAAGTCCCCAAAACGCTATTACGCTTGGGGACTTTTTTTATCGAATATACACATCACTCACCAACAAATCCTTTACAACATCAGTCGGGATTTCAAATGTAACAACACCCATATACCCAGGGGCAACTTCATATTTATCGAACGAAATGACAAGCTTTTGATCATCCGTAATATAGAAGTTCTGATCAGGCTTAATCGTTGTAAATCCTTCTGTGTACTCATCGTCAATGAAATAAGATATCATCTCATCTTCAGCCATTTGCCTTTCCATCTCGTCTGCGATATAAGCATTAATCGCTTCGATATACGTATCATCTTTGAACAGACTCGGCAACGTAATCAAAACTTGATCGACTTTATCGATTGTGTCGTATCTCATCGTTGTTGATGACGATGCAACTGTGTTCACTTGATAGCGCATGATCGAAAGGATCCGGTCATTATCCGTCAATACTTCATAACCAGCATCAACGCCAAGATGACCGCCGCCAAGTTCGTCCATCTCAGCCATCTCCTTCTCGAATTGCTCGAAAAGCTCCTTGTTCTCTTTCGCATACTTTTCATTCAACGCTGCTTGCAATTCTTCGTCCTCTAATCCGGTAATGATAGGAGTCGCTACGTCTGCTTGATAACTACCTTCATCGACAGTATATTGTTGTACAGTGAACACTTCTACGATTGATCCTAGAATAGGTATGTCTGCCATTGACTTAGCGAATGCTGGACTGACATTGACGCTGCCTATGAAAAGAGCCGCCGCTGCAGCAACTCCGATCAAGCTATTCCTAAAAACCGGACGTTTCTTTTTGCGTTTCATTTTCGCTTCATGTATAGAAGCCCTCACAACTCGATCCAACTCTTCGGGAATCTCAATATTCTCATAATTGTTCTTCAATTTATCCATCTTACTCATACGCTTGCTCCTCTCCCATTTCAACACGCAATTTCCGCAAAGCTGCATACAGCCTCGTCTTCACCGTATTAAGATTATCTCCAGTAATCTCGGCAATTTCCTCGAGTTTCAAATCCTCAAAAAAACGCAGAATAATAATTGTTTTATACAGTGGTGGAAGTTGTTCGACCGCTTCTTGCAAATCTAAATCGCTCAATTCATTTTTCGAAGCAGGTAAATGGCTTTCCAAAATTTCGTCTTCCATAATGGACACCCGCTCATGTTTCCGGATGAAATCAATGGCGGTGTTGACGATGATCCGGTACAGCCATGTCTTCAAATAATTCACTTCATCCAGTTTATCGATGGAACGAAGAGCTTTGAAAACCGCTTCCTGCACAATATCAAGCGCATTCTCTTTGTTTTTTACATAACTATAGGCTAATCGATAATAGGCTTGTTGATTTTCGATAATATATCTTTCTACCAGTTCGAACTTTTCATCTTTTGTCATGACAATCGGTCACCTTCTCTATAAATAACGTATCGCGATCACGTCTCAATAGTATGGACGGATATGGAGGTAAAAAAGTTTGGTATGATCTATTTTGGATGCAAAAGCAAGCAGCAAAAGGCGACATTTCATTCAAAATCGAACGAAATGTCGCCTTTAATTATTAATTATGGCCCTTTTCAAGAACTAGTTTTAGACCAAAGCCAATTAGTAGGGTTCCTGTAATTCCTTCAATACTATTTTGTATTTTAGGCTTTTTCATAAACGTACTAATATGATTAATTAAATAGACGTAAAGTATAGACCAGACCGCAGTCAATACAGTATAAATGATACCCATTATGAGAAAAGGAAACAAAGTATTGCTATCTGAGTTAACGAATTGAGGGAAGAGGGTTAGGAAAAGAATAGCGATCTTGGGATTTAGGATATTTGTAAGGAACCCTTGCTTCAAACAAGATGAGCTTACAATTTTGCTATTTGTATTCATCTCGACGCTTGTGGCTTCTTTCTTTTTCTTTAGAGACCATAATGTTTTAACGCCCATATAAAGTAAGTACACAGCACCGATATATTTGAAGACAGAAAAGAATAAGGCTGATTTCATAATGATGGCTGAAAGTCCAAGTACTGCAGCAGAAGTATGAATAAGAAGGGCGCTACAAATACCTAAAACTGTTGTAAGTCCACCGACTTTCCCAGCAGTAATTGTGTTTTTTGTAGTAATTGCAATATCAGGGCCAGGTAAGATGATAAAAAATATGCACATAAGGATAAACAGATATAAGTTTTCCATTCTATTATCTCCTTCCTGCTTATAAGATCTATGAATCTTACACTGCATTATATATGAATAGGGATATTAATTACATACATTTTAATCTTGTTGAACAAACAAGTTTTATCTTGAAGAGCAAAAGCTAAGATCCGCTGGTATCTTTTTGAATCCAAAATTTACACAGTAGTCAGTATGGTATAATTTTTGCAGTGAAATTAATGGAACAGTGGGGAGAGGGCTAATGGGGCTAGTTATTAATTGAACAAGATGGCCATAAAAAAGAGTGAGTAATGTTTATGAAGTGAAAGGTTAAGGCTTAGCAGCATAGTAAAAACCAAAATGAAAAATAGGGAGAGTAAGAAATGAGGGGACGAAATTGAAAAACCATCCATTTGTAGCCTCGTGGAGTGGTGGGAAAGATTCGGCGATGGCGTATTATAGGGCACTTCAAGCTGGCGGAGTCGCAAAACGGGTTTGGACAATGTTCGAAATAGATAAAGAACGATCAAAATCGCATGCGTTGCCTTTGGAAATTATCCAGGCGCAGGCGGACAGTCTCGGTGTTCCTTTGATGATCCGCGGTGCGGACTGGAATGGGTACGAGGAGCAATTTTTAGATGCAATGAAGGAATGTGTAGATGCAGGCATTCCGAACGGCGTTTTCGGAGATATCGACCTAGAGGACCATTTGACCTGGGTAAAAACGGCATGCGCCAAAGTCGGTATGAAAGCAATCCACCCACTTTGGATGGAACCGCGCCGGAAGCTGTTGGAGGAATTCGTAAACGCAGGCTTTGAAGCGTATATTGTTGTCGTGAATACGAAAATGATGCCTTCGAATTTCATCGGGCGTAAATTCACGATCGAATTGATGAATGAGTTGGAGTCGCTTGGCATCGATTCATGCGGGGAATCGGGGGAATTTCATACCGTTGTCGTCGATGGGCCGATTTTTAAGAACCGTGTTCCAATCGTGTTTAAGGAGCAGCATGCACGTGACGGATATGTATTTTTGTCCGTCGGGTTGGAATGAAATAATCAATAAACTGAACCTGCCAACTTAGACAGTTAGCAGGTTTTTGACAATTTGGTGTAAGTTGGTATTTTTCTATTGAAAAACTGCTGTTATGTATTTATAATGAAAAAGTCGCTTATTTGTAAAACTGTATGTGACGAGGATCAACTGAGTTGTATCGCGAAAAGCGCATAAATCGATATTGCCACGCAAAAATCTCTCCAAAAACGCATAAAGCACTTCACTTACGCATAAATCCACTTGTTCACTCATAAACACGTTGAAAAACGAATAAATATCACGATGGCTATGCCTACAAAATAGAAATAGTAAAGGATGTTAGGGGAAGAGAATGAAAGAACGAATGACGGAAACGGAAATCGTCGCTATGATCGAGTCGACCATCCATGCAGTAAACATGGATGTGGAGCTGAAGCAGGAAAGCACAGGCGTCAATATGATGTATGATTTCATAAAAGACAAAGTCATTGTCGATATTGCCCGTGTACAAAAGGCCTGCCGAGAACTCCCCGAACCGATGCCACTGGAAACATATCTTCGCGTGCTGACCATCCATGAGTTGGGGCATGCAATGGACCGCAAAGCCTTGCTCTGCTCGCTTGACCGAACAAAAGAAATCATCTTTATGAAAAAACAAGCCGCTGCAGAAAGACGGCCGACGGATCTACCGTTTATGACGATGGTAATTGAAGAGCATGAAACGGACATCGCCTTCGAAGAAACTGCGTGGGCCAATGCCGAAATATTGAATAGCTTTTTCGAAATCGTCGATGGGGACAGTTTTGAAAAAGTGAAAGAGCACAGCCTATCAACATATCGTGCGGTGTATGAAGCTGATTTAGAAATTTATTATGGATTTATTCGCAAACAAGAGGAATTATTATCTATATAACATCAAAAAAACGCCTGCCTGGTGAATTCAGGGGCGGTTTTTTGGAATGAAAAAGGAGACAGTTCGAATCCATTTCCTTCTACTCATTCATCTTCTACATCAATTAAGAAGATTCTCTCATCAAATCCTCCACGCTTTTCCGCTTTTTGTAGACGGACTTTCTCCAACTCATCAAAGCTAGATCCATGGGCAACAGCAGCTGCGTGGAACAACTCTAATAAATCGGCCAATTCCTCTAACGCATCCTCCGCTGTTTCTGCTGCTTCATACTCAGCGAGTTCCTCATGCATTTTCCTGTTAATTTCAATTGTGAACTCATCATCGTTCATAATGCGAGTCGTGCAAGTTTTCCCTGAAGTTTCTATGATTTGAGGAATCAAGTCACGGACGAGTTTGTTATAGATTGGCATTTACTATACGCCCCCCTGGTGTCAAATTCCATAATGTATCATGTATTTCTTCTTTTCGTTTGCCTGTGAAATTATGAATGCCAGTTCAGCAAGCTCATCGGATTCCTTGAAGAATTTAGAAGTCGTAACTATATCATAAAATAAAGATAATGATTCTGGTGGAATAATTGTTATTCCGCAATAGGCTAAACCGTTTTCTGGACGGTTCAATGAATGATGGAAGGTTTTCATTACCGATAAATGTACATATATACTATTGATCGTATCATCATCCACTGAAATGCAATTAAACTTCTGTGGATTATATTGTTCATAGTTGTAAGTAGCATCCAGATTATCAATTATACCGAATTCATGCACACAAGGCATAGACATTTCCCTTTCTATAAGCGCACTTTGACTATTTCAGCCTAAGAGGCCAGCCAGCTCCTTTTCCAAAAATGGCTTGACGTTCAGCAAATCCCGAAATGCTTCGTACTTGGCGAATCCTTCAGCAGTCGGTTTTTTTCCTGTTTTATAAGCACGGATCAAAATATTCTTCGGCGTATGCTCCATATCGATGAATTCGAGCAGTTGTGCATCATATCCGACGAGCGTCAAGAGTTCAGCGCGGATGGAGTCTGTTGCAAGAGCCGAGAAGCGTTCTTTAATAAGCCCGTGCTGCAACATGACTTCGAGAGCAGGGGATTGAATTTGTGAGAACAGTTCGTGCTGGCAACAAGGGACGCTTAAAATTACTTCGGCTCCCCATTTGACAGCACGGGCAAGTGCCATATCTGTTGCAACGTCGCATGCATGCAATGTGACGACCATATCGACAGACGTTTCTTCGTTATAGTCATTAATATCACCGACGAGGAATTCAAGTTGTTCGTATCCCAGATCTTTTGCAATTAGGTTGCATTCTTCTATAACTTCCTTTTTCAGATCAAGCCCGGTTACACGAATGTCTAATCCTTTTTCGATATGTAAATAATGATAGAGGGCAAACGTCAAATACGATTTGCCGGAGCCGAAGTCCAAAATACGGACGGGACGGTCTTTCGGCAAGTGAACGAGCGCGTCATCAATAAATTCAACGAAGCGATTGATTTGACGGAACTTATCGTATTTCTGCTTCTTCACCTTTCCTTCAGGAGATTGCACGCCGAGACGCATAAGGAAAGGATAGGGAGTTTCGTCGTCCAATAAATAATTCTTTTTCCGATTATGCGACAAATCAACTGTTTTCGTCGTAGCCGTTTTCTCACCTTTCCAGGAAACTTTGAACTTTTTCGTTAACTGGATATGGACTTTTTCATCCGCAAATTCCGCATGCATTTGTTTAAATTGCTCCAATAATTGTTTGAGAACTGGCTGAATATCTGGAATTTTTATATTTTCATGTTTCAAAATGCGTTCGTAGTGATATTCAAATTGAATATGGACTTCTTTTTTAATTTCCACAGGCTTCAGTTTCACTTTTTGCAAGCCAGTCGATTTATAACGGGGCTGACTAATTGTCCCTTGGATGAACGTCCCTTCCTGGATACGGCGGACGATTTCTTCTACTAGTTCTTCAAATTGCATAATGATGGACCTCTTTTCGTACAAATATGTACATATAACAATACAACAAGGGATTAGCATTTGGCTAATCCCTTGCAGTAAGACACGTTTATGCGTGATTTATCCGATTTATGATCTTTTCTACGGACTTATGCGCCGTTAATCTCGTTTTTGCGCATATAGAACGGTTTATGCGTGAATAAATGGGTTTATGTGCTTTTGGAACAGTTTATGCGTGATTTGCCCGTTTAGTTCTTTATTTAAGCGTAAATCCTTTCTTCGCCAAGAAGTCTTTCATAAATGCTCGTCTTGGTGCGGAAAGGAAGTCGGCCATCTGCACGGACCAAGCTGTATCTTTCTGGTTCGAGCCGCGGTTTAAGTAATAGTCGTGCATTGTTTGATTATAGGCTGGCAGGAGCTCATCGTATTTGGCAGCATTGTAGCTGTTCTCATGGATAATCGCTTCGATCGGCAATCGCGGTTTCACTTCGTTCGCTTCGTCAGGAACGCCGATCGACATGGCGAACATCGGCGCGACGCCGTTCGGGAGTTCTAATAGGTCGCTAATTTCTGCCGGGGCGTTGCGGATGCCTCCGATATAACAGATGCCGTATCCTTTCGATTCTGCTGCGATGGCGACGTTTTGGGCGAAAAGCGCTACATCGATGGCGCCGACAAGCATGTTTTCTGCATGTGTATAATCGATTCCCTTGCCGTGAAGTGCAGCCGCTTTTTCCAAACGGCAATAATCTGCACAAAATATTAGAACGGCTCCCGCGGTTAGAAATTGCCTTTTATTACTGGCCAGTTCCGCAAGTTGTTCACGTTTCCCCTGATCCGTTACATGAATGACGGAATAGGCTTGGACGAAATGGGAGCTTGCCGCGTGCTGGCCTGCATGGACCAGTTCTTGGACGTCTTCCTTTGAAAGGGGAATGTCCTTGTATTTTCTAACGGATGCGTGTGATGTCAATAATTCGATGACCATATGTATCCCTCCAAAAACATGTTATTCAAATTATGCGAATATATTCATGTTACACTACTCGAAACGCATAGAAAAGGGGTGTGCTCATGGGGTGGTTTGAAGGTATATCATTAACGACGACATTGCTCGTTCTGATTTTAGTCGTCATTCCAATATCCTTTGCCATTTATCTTTATTTTTACGACAAACGGCAGAAGCAACATGCTATTCTGCGGAATTACCCGGTCCTCGGACGGATGCGGTATATGCTTGAGAAGACGGGACCTGAGCTGCGTCAATATTTATTCAATGCTGACCATGAAGGAAAGCCATTCAATCGGGAAGAATATTTGCATATGGTGTTGCCTGGGAAGTATTTGAATAGCATTATCGGTTTTGGATCAAAACGTAATTTCGAAGAAGCTGGCTACTACATCCGCAATGCACTGTTCACGAAGCAGAATGAGGAAATGCGTGTCGATAATGATGGGCTGATTAATACGATACGCTACCGTATCGATGAAGACAATTTGTTCTCTCGAAAAGAGCATCGGGAGGAAATACCAGCACTGCCCTGGCTGTTGCCCGAAGAGGATGCGATTGTCATCGGGCCGAACTGTGAGCATCCTTTCCACGTCCGGAGCTTGCTCGGTCAATCTGGCATGAGCTATGGGGCGCTCGGTGAAAATGCCATCTCTGCTTTGTCGAAAGGGATCGGGATGGCGAAAGAAGCTTGGATGAATACTGGAGAAGGTGGACTTTCCCCTTATCATTTGGCCGGTGATGCTCATATCATTGCGCAAATCGGATCGGGACTATTCGGATTCCGCACGGAGGAAGGGGAATTCAGCTGGGAGCGCCTCCGTGAAAAGGCGGAAATCCCTCAAGTGAAAGCATTTGAAATTAAAATGGCACAAGGCGCGAAAATGCGGGGAGGTCATGTTGAAGGGGAAAAAGTGACGGAAGAGATTGCAAAGATCCGAAATGTCGTCCCTTATACAACAATCAACAGTCCGAACCGCTTCAAGCAGTTCTCTGATTACCCGACCTTATTTGATTTTATCGAACAAATTAGAGACCGTGGCGGCAAGCCTGTCGGGATCAAGATAGTCATCGGCGGGAAAGAGGACGCGGAGGAGCTTGCATCGTTCATGCACGAGACGGGCAAAGGTCCGGACTTCATTTCCTTGGATGGAGCGGAAGGAGGATCCGGTGCGACGTATCAGGATTTGGCGGACAGTGTCGGATTGCCGCTCAAATCGGCACTCGTCATATTGGATGATGCACTGCGAAAATATGAAGTGCGGGACCAAGTGAAAATCATCGCTTCCGGGAAAATAACGACGCCGGATAAAGCTGCAATCGCTTTGGCGATGGGAGCCGATCTTGTCCAAATTGCTCGGGGTTTCATGATTTCAGTCGGGTGTATTATGGCTGAGCGATGCCATACGAATGAATGTCCAGCGGGAGTGGCGACGACAGATAAAAATTTGCAAAGAGGACTTGTCGTAGAGGAGAAGAAATTCCGCGTCACAAATTATATTTTGACGATGCGTGAAGGGTTATTTAGAATCGCGGCTGCAGCCGGACTCGATTCTCCGACAAAATTCGATCGCCATCATGTCGTTTACAAAGATGAAAGGGGACGTGTTTTCCCCGTTGAATAAACTGTTTGAGTCGTTTCGCCTAATTGGTGGAACGGCTTATTTTGATGTAAAATACCTAAGACACCTTCTGAATTTTGTGATAATATGTAAATAACTATAGATTTATAGAAAGGGGTTAGATGGATGTCTTTGTTGAGTAAAACGGTTGGCGAGGTCGTAAGGGATTGGGCAAAAGCATTGCCAAAACAAGAGGCCTATGTGTATCCGGAGCATGGAATTAGAAGTACTTATGAAGAGTTTGATCGAGAGACAGATGAGCTGGCGAAGGCATTCATCGGGATGGGGATCAAGCGCGGGGAGCATATCGCCATTTGGTCCGATAACAAACCGCAATGGTTGTTGAGTCAGTTTGCAACAGGGAAAATGGGGGCTGTCCTCGTTACGGTGAATACGAATTACCAAGCGAAAGAACTCGAATATTTGTTGAAGCAATCAGATGCGACGACGTTAATACTAGACGAAGGATTTAAAGGGACGAGTTATATCGACATTATCCGTTCGATCTGTCCAGAATTGCTAGATAGTAAAGATGGTGTCGTTTCCAGTGAAAAGCTGCCTAAATTGAAAAGAATCATTCTTATGTCGGATCGTGAAGAATCCGGGATTTATAAATGGTCGGAATTTCTTGCCCATGCAGAAGGCATTTCAGACGAAGAATTGGCTGAGCGGGAAAAAAGCATGTCGCCTGATGATGTCATTAACATCCAATACACGTCAGGGACAACAGGATTTCCGAAAGGTGTCATGTTGACGCACCATAATATTGTGAATAACGGTAAGATCATCGGAGATTTTATGAAATTGACGGAGAAGGACCGTCTATGCATACCTGTACCGTTCTTTCATTGTTTCGGAGCCGTTTTGAGCAATTTGGCTGCAGTAACACATGGTTCGACAATGGTCATCCTTGAGCAGTTCCATCCCCTTCGTGTATTGGAAGCGGTCCAAGAGGAGAAATGTACAGCTCTTAATGGCGTGCCGACAATGTTTATTGCCGAATTGAATCATCCGGATTTCAAGAAATTCGATACATCGACATTACGGACTGGGATTATGGCGGGCTCCACTTGCCCGATTGAAGTAATGAAACAAGTGATTCACGATATGGGTGCAGAGGAAATTACGATTTGCTATGGACAGACGGAAGCGTCACCGGTCATTACACAGACGCAAACTGATGATCCGATTGAAAAGCGCGTATCCACTGTCGGAAAGCCGCATCCATTTGTCGAAGTGAAAATTATCGATCCAGTGACGGGAGACGAGATGCCTGTCGGTAGTCCTGGCGAGCTATGTACACGCGGATATCATGTGATGAAAGGGTATTATAACAATGAGGAAGCGACGCGTGAGGCGGTCGATGAGGATGGTTGGCTCCGCACCGGAGATATCGCCATCATGGACGAGGATGGCTATATCGATATTACAGGCCGAATAAAAGACGTGATTATCCGCGGGGGTGAAAACATCTATCCACGTGAAGTGGAAGAATTTCTTTACACCCATCCAGGAGTATCAGACGTTCAAGTTGTCGGAGTGCCGGATCCGAAATACGGAGAGGAATTGATGGCATGGATTATCCCGAAAAAGGGGTCTTCCATTGACGAGGAAGCTGTACGTTCATTTTGCCAAGGAAGTATTTCATACCATAAAATTCCGAAATATATTAAGTTCATTGACGAATATCCGATGACTGCGTCAGGGAAAATCCAGAAGTTCAAACTTCGTGATATGTCGATTGACGAATCATTGAGTCATCAATTGTAAGATTCTCCACAGAGCAACAGGTGAAGGAATGCGAACTTCCTCCACCTGTTTTTTTAATAGGGGATTGGAGTTCTTTGTATGAAATCGGTAAGTAAGCACATTCTAAAGGGAGTTACGGAATCAGTCATAAAGAGTTGATTCGAGTGATCCGTCTGCGTGGTAGATAGCCAAGATTCCATTATGTTCATTGACGTACGGCTTCGCTTTTTCAAGCAGGTCATCTTTTGTGTCCTCTTTGAAGATTGCGCGTTCGCCATTTTCTTTTATAAGAATCCAATCTTCGTCACGTGCTTTCGCTTCATATTTTGCGCGACCGGAGTTATCGCCATGTACGTACTCCCTTGCTTTAGCTGTCGCAATGGAAATCGCTCGGCCCTCTTCATTCCCTTCTCGCAATAATGCATTCGCTATTTCGATTGCCTTATTACGTACTTCAGGCTCAAAGTTTTTAAAGGAATCGGGATAATCGTTTTTATTCCAAGGCATCAGGAATCGCCTCCTTACGCAGATATTCCCGTTTTTTAGCAAGAGTAAACTTCTTACATTCGAAATTATTTCAACTATGTTGTCGAAATATGTGCATTTCCCGGGAAATGTGTAGGAAATGAGATGAACTTTGCTGAAATTCAATATTATAGGAAAAATGAATGGATTTTTAAAAAGGTGATTTTTAATTGACGAAAAGGTGTTATTATATAAAAAAATGAAGCGGGAGGGGAAAGTATGTCTAATGATTTTTATCAATTGATTGCCATTATTGTATATATGGTGGCGATGCTCTTCATCGGATGGTACGCATATAAGAAAACAACGAACTTGAACGATTACATGCTAGGCGGTCGTTCACTCGGACCTGCTGTCACTGCACTGAGCGCCGGCGCCGCAGATATGTCCGGCTGGTTGCTTATGGGACTCCCAGGAGCCATTTACGCTGTTGGACTAACAGAAGCTTGGATTGCAATCGGTTTAACATTAGGCGCATATTTAAACTGGCTTCTCGTAGCGCCAAGACTTCGCGTGTATACGCAAGTGTCGAGCGACTCTATTACGATTCCAAGTTATTTGGAAAGTCGGTTGAAAGATAAGTCAAGACTGCTGCGGATTGCTTCAGGTATTATTATTCTTGTATTCTTTACGTTTTATGTCTCTTCGGGTATGGTTGCTGGCGGTAAGTTTTTCATGAGTTCGTTCGGACTGAATTATCATTCCGGAATGCTGATCGTTTCGGCTGTCGTTATTGCGTATACGCTTTTCGGAGGTTTTTTGGCCGTGAGCTATACCGATTTTGTACAAGGTCTTACAATGTTCTTTGCACTATTATTAGTTCCGATTATCGGTTTGACTTTGACAGGAGGATTTGCGGAAACGGCTGCAAGCATCAGAGAAGTGAATCCGGACATGCTCAGTCTTGTGAAGGGGGCCACAGTAGCTGGTGTTATTTCATCCATTGCATGGGGGCTCGGCTATTTTGGACAACCACATATTATCGTCCGTTTCATGGCGATCAAGTCGGTAAAGGAAACAAAAAGTGCACGCCGAATCGGAATTGGCTGGATGGCTCTGAGCTTATTCGGTGCTATCGCAACCGCGCTCGTTGGGATTGCTTATTACCAACAAAATGCAGGTGCTGAATTGGTCGATGAGGAAACTGTATTTATTGCATTAGGACAAATCATTTTCCACCCATTCATTGCAGGAATCATGCTTGCGGCAGTACTTGCGGCTGTTATGAGTACGATTTCTTCGCAGTTGATCGTCACATCATCGGCCCTTATTGAGGATTTGTATAAGGCAATCATCAAGTCGGATGCGACAGATAAGCGATATGTGTTCTTGGGCAGGATGGCAGTGCTTGTCGTTTCCTTAATCGCTATGGCGCTTGCATGGCCAAACAATGAATCAATCCTGAAGCTCGTTTCATTTGCATGGGCTGGCTTTGGAGGAGCGTTTGGACCGATCATCTTACTGTCTTTATATTGGCGTAAGCTGACAGCGACGGGCGCATTATGGGGAATGGTGGCAGGTGCAATCACTGTCGGTATTTGGGGCACCGTCGACGCGCTGTCAGATAGTCTATATGAAATCGTCCCTGGATTCCTAATCTGTCTAGTCGTAACATATTTCGTCAGCTTGATGACGTATCGTCCGAACGCGGAAATCGACAAGGAATTCTATGACGCAATGGTTTTATTGAAAAAAGAAAGATAATGGAAACGGCCTCCTGCGTATGTAGCGGAGGTCGTATTTTTTTGGATATGGTAATCTATTCTTAAAAGGGGGAACTCGTAGATGAAACTTGATCATGTTGTTTATTTCACATCGAAAAGTCCTAATGAAATTGTTGAAGAGCAAAAGAAGGAAGGGAAACATGCTGTCATCGGCGGCAGGCATGAAAAGTGGGGGACCCATAATGCATTACTATATGTGAAAAATGCTTATGTGGAATGGCTATCCGTAGAGCGCGCCGAATTTGCGGCGCAAGTGGACCATCCGTTGACCCGCTTGCTGCTTCATGATTTGAAGGACAAGGATGGATGGGGCACAATATGTTTATCCGTAACAGATATTGAGCAATTTAATGAGGACATTACAAACAAAGGTTTTGCGACTTCCGGCGTGTTGAATGCAGAGCGCCGGACAGCCGTTGGAGAGTTGAAAAAATGGAAAATGCTATTTGTCGACCAACCGATTTCCGGTGAACTGCCATATCCTTTTTTCATCGAGTGGGAAACGCCTGAAGAGATTCGTTTCGAGCAGTTGCGCGCTGAAGGTGTATTGACTGCTGAAAATGAGGAGATGGAGATTCGGGAGTGCATTTTTGGTGTTGAAGATCCATTGCGGGACACTGGAGAATGGGCAGTGTTACTTTCGCAGAAGGTCGGAGATTCAAATGACATTTCGATTGGGAATGTCCGGTTGCGGTTCGTCGAACAAGAAGGCGGGAAAGACCGGTTGCAGGAAGTCGTCATTCGTTAATTGAAGAAAGGGGTTTTTTAGTGGATATATTGGTAGAATATGCGGTTCTTGTCGGAGTGCAGGAACAGAATGATGAGCATTTTGAATACGAAATGGAAGAGCTTCGAAATTTGGCGGAGGCAATCGATGTGAAAGTAGTTGGTAGCGTAACGCAAAACTTGGAGCGCAGACATTCGACAACTTATGTCGGAAAAGGGAAGATCGCAGAAATTAAGCGTTTTTATGAAGAGACAGATGCAAATCTGATCATTTTCAATGATGAGCTTTCACCGTCCCAAATTCGAAATTTAGAACAAGAGCTTGAAGTGAAGGTTATTGACCGGACAATGCTCATCCTCGATATATTTGCGAGACGGGCTCGTACGCATGAAGCAAGGATGCAAGTTGAATTGGCGCAGCTACAGTATACATTGCCGCGTCTCGTCGGATTGCGCGCTTCCTTGGGAAGGCAAGGCGGAGGAACCGGTGGAGGTTTCCAAAACAAGGGGGCTGGGGAGACGAAGCTCGAGCTCGATCGTCGGAAAATCGAAGACCAAATTTCGAAGCTGCGCAAGGATCTCGACCATGTACGCGATCGGCGTGATACACAGCGGAAACAACGGAAGAAAAGCGGCATACCGGTCGTATCAATTGTCGGTTATACGAATGCGGGCAAATCAACGTTAATGAACGCGTTGCTGCGAAAAATGGATGATGAAAATACGAAGCAAGTGTATGAAGAGAATATGCTTTTCGCAACGCTTGACACTTCTGTGCGGCGTTTAGTGTTTGCCGACAATAAGGAATTCCTCTTGACAGATACGGTAGGCTTCGTTTCAAAGCTGCCCCATCACTTGGTCAAAGCATTCCGCTCCACTTTAGAAGAAGCGCGCGGAGCAGATCTTCTTCTGCATGTCGTCGACGTTTCGAATCCTGAATACCGTTATATGATGGAAGTGACGAATGAGACGTTGCATGACGTCGGCGTTGAGAATATTACAACTATCAATGTATACAATAAAGCAGACTTAGCAGGAGTTCCGTATCCACGCGAAACCTCGGATAGCGTTTGGATTTCGGCTAAAGAGGCAGCAGGCTTGGATGAACTGCTTGATTTAATCAAGAAAAAAGTCTTTGAACAATACATCACTTGCAAGCTGCTCGTTCCGTTTGATCGTGGAGATGTCGTTTCGTATTTGAATGACAAAGCGAATGTAAAGAAGACGGAGTACGAAGAAGAGGGCACATTGATGACCGTCGAGATGGATGGATCTGAAAGAGTGAAATTCGAGGAGTTTATTGTTAGTCATTAACGAAAAGCGGAAGGCGCCTGCATAGCAAAGGTTCGCAGTCTAAGAACGCCGCGTCCTGATAGTGCCTTAATTTCTGCAAAGCACACAGAAATACGGCAAATCGAACCCTTCGTAGTTCGATTGGCAACGACTGCATTACCGGCATCCTGCCGGCCTCAAGCATAAGGTGAAGATACGGCGTGGCGTTCTTTGCCACAGAGTATCGTCGACTTATGACCTCGAGCCCCTGGCGCCTGTAGCTGGACAAACGAAAAAACTGCACCGTGTGACTTAAAAGTCGACGGTGCAGTTTTTATCTATAAAGAGAAAGGGGGTGGGATGGTAGTAGTATCCCCTGGTTCTCGAAATGTTAAACCTCTTGGAATTGAATATTGTGCAGACGGGCAAAAATGCCGCCTTTTCTTACTAACTCATCGTATTTTCCGTCTTCCGCAATTCCTTCTTCCGTCACGACGACAACTCGATCTGCATCTCGGATTGTTGCCAATCGGTGGGCGATGACGAGTGTCGTCCGATTTTCGGCAAGCTCGTTCAGCGATTGTTGAATAATGCGCTCCGTTTCCGTATCAAGTGCGGACGTCGCTTCATCCAAAATGAGGATCGGAGGATTTTTCAAGAACATTCTCGCGATCGCAAGCCGCTGCTTCTGCCCGCCGGATAATTTCAATCCGCGTTCACCGATTTGCGTTTCATAGCCGTCAGGAAGCGACGCGATGAAATCCTCCAAATGCGCTTTTTTCGCAGCCGCTATCACTTCTTCATCTGTTGCATCCAAATTTCCGTACGCAATGTTTTCTTTAATCGTCCCTGTGAATAAAAAGACGTCCTGTTGCACGATTCCGATTTGTGAACGCAATGAATGCTGCGTCATGTTGCGGATGTCGATGCCGTCAATTGAAATCGCTCCGGAATCGACGTCGTAAAATCGCGGAATCAGGGAGCAGATTGTTGTCTTTCCAGCTCCTGATGGACCGACGAAGGCAATCGTTTCACCAGATTTGATTGATAAATCGATGCCGTTCAATACGTTTTTATTGTCATCGTATTGGAAATGGACATCATCGAAATAAATATCCCCATGCAAATGGCTGACAGTTTTCGCGCTTGGTCGATCTTTAATTTCCGGCTCCTGTTCAATCAAATCGAGAAATCTTCTGAAACCTGCCATCCCTTTCGGATACAGTTCAAGCAATGCACTGATTTTATCGACAGGCTTGATGAGAATATTGACGAAAAGGATGAATGCAACTAGATCCCCTATTAACAATCTTTCGTTGACTGTGAAATACGCTCCGACAACGAGGACGACCAATGTCACGAGCCTTGTCATCATATACATGCTCGAATGCGTCCACGCCATGACGTTATAGGCGACAAGCTTAGCGAGTCTGAAGTTGCCATTGTCTTTTTTGAATCGCGCAATTTCGAAGTCTTCATTCGTGAACGATTTGACAACCCGCGCACCAGACACCGAATCCTCGACTCGCGCATTGACATCTGCGATTTTCCCGTACATATTCTGCCACGCTTTATTCATTTTCATATTACAGAATGTCACAAGAACTACGAGGAGAGGCACCATGCAGATTGCGATGAGAGCCAGTTCAGGATTAATCCCGTACATAAGAATGAAAGCGCCGATAATTGTCATGACTGCAATGAAAGCATCCTCAGGCCCGTGGTGGGCGAGCTCACCGATATCGAATAGGTCATTCGTGATCCGGCTCATCACATGTCCGGTCTTCGTATTGTCAAAGAAACGGAATGATTGGCGGTGAACATGATTGAACAGCTGCTGTCTCATATCCGTCTCGATATTAATGCCAAGCTTATGCCCCAAGTAACTGACGATATATTGAAGGAATGTGCTTAACAAGTAAATTAGCAGCAATAAAACGCTCGTCGTGACGATTTTCCCCCAATCCCCGGTTGGCAATAGAGTGTTAATGAACCATTGGACTGCCATCGGAAACGCGAGTTCGAGCAAAGCGACAAACACGGCGCTTGAAAAGTCGATGATGAAAAGCCGTTTATGCGGCTTATAATAAGAAAAGAATTTTTTAAGCATAATTTTGACCCCCTTTCTGTAGTCCAAGCTATTATAGCGAAATTTTTTCAAAAGTGGTATGAAAAATTTCAGAAGTCGAAATAGTTGAATGGGTGAGAAAAGACATATGGTTATTAACTGGTAAAAAAGATTCAAATTATAGGAATTCCGAAAAATGGTGGAACCCTTTTCCTTTTATACCGTATCATTAGATGTGACATAAAGAGAAATACAGAAGGGAAGCGAATCAGATGAAAAAGTGGTTAAAGGGTCTTGGTGTTGGTGTTCTGGCGCTTGGGTTAGCGGCTTGTGGATCTGCAGCGGAACCGAAAAAGGATGCAGAAACTGGTAAAGAGGTAGAGTTGGAAAACAAAAGTGAGATGACGGCGCAGGAAGTATATAGTAAAGCGATGGAAGTGTCAGCAGAGCAAAAGAGCATGCATGCAGTCATGGATATCGACCAAAAAATTTCCATGCCAAGTCAAGAACTTGAATTGGATTCAAAAATCAAAATGGACATGGATGCCATTGTCGAGCCGATGGCAATGCACCAGAACATGAAAATGGACATGGGCGATCTAGGCAAGATGGATATGGAACTGTACATGACTGAAGCAGGTTTCTTCATGAACGACCCTGAGTCTGGTCAATGGATTAAGATGCCTAAGGACATGTACGACGAAATGATGGCGGAAATGGGCGGCGAAACAGATCCGACATTGGATATGAAAATGTTCAATGAGTTCAAAGATGATTTCAAGTTCGAACAGACGGACGACGAATACATCTTGACGCTTTCTGCTTCTGGGGATAAATTCAGCGGACTAATGAAAGAATTGATGGGATCTGCACTTCCTACGGATATGGAAATGACTGAGGAAGATGCGGATCTGTTGAACAACATGGATGTGAAAAGCCTTGAAGTGGTTATGTACATCGACAAAGAGACGTTTTACACGAATGCATTTGATTTAGACATGGATATGACGATGAAAATTGAAGACGAAGAAATGCACATCGTTCAAAAAATGAAATCTGTCATTTCGAAAATCAACGAAATCGATGAAATCGTCGTTCCTCAAGAGATTCTCGACGAAGCAGTTGACCTTGAAGAATTGATGAACCAAAGCCAAGAGTGAGAATGAGAAAGTGGTCATGGATAGCCAAAACCGGCTGTCTATGGCTGCTTTTTTTTTCGTCTAGACTCCGGATACCAAAAGCTCGGGTCATAAGTCAAAGCTAAAGCCGTGTCGAAGAACGGCTTTTGCGAGTAAAAGCGTAGCGTTAGGAACAGCGCAAAGAACGCCACGCCGCATCTTCGCCTTATGCCTAAGGCGGGCAGGATGCCGGTCATGCAGTCGTTGCCAATCGAACTACGAAGGGTTCGATTTGCCTTAATTTCTGTGTGCTTTGCAGAAATTTGGACGCGGCGTTCTTAGACTGCGATCCTTTGCTAGGCAGGCACCCTGCGCTTTTGTTATATGGACGAAAAGCGTTACATTCCCGTCACAATTGCTGAAACTGCATGAAGTGGGCATTTTATCAATCAATTCTCAACTAACAAACTCGTAACTGATAATCATTTTCAATTATCGGTTGACACTGAATCCATAACTGCTATAATTGGATTTGCAGCTAACTGATAATCGTTTTCACTTAAAAGATTCTCAGTTAGAGCAAATATTCGATATCGGAGTTCTTTCTTCATGAAGAAACGTTATTTGTTTATTGCACTACTAGCACTCTCATTTCTCTCATTATTCGTTGGAGTGAGTTCCATTAAACCGACGGATCTCCTCGATTTCGGATCTGAGGAGACAGAGATTTTTCTGATTAGCCGTGTGCCAAGACTTGTGGCGATTCTACTCGCTGGGGCAGGCATGAGCATCGCGGGCCTGATTATGCAGCAACTAAGCCGAAACAAATTCGTTTCGCCAACAACCGCAGGAACGTTGGATGCTACACGGTTAGGTATTTTAGTATCGATGTTATTGTTTACCAATGCATCGACGATCGAGAAGATGGTTGTGGCATTTGTATTCGCACTTGCAGGGACGTTGCTGTTCATGCAAATCCTCGACCGAATCAAGTTCAAGGATGCGATATTCATTCCGCTCGTCGGACTCATGTTTGGGAATATCTTGTCCTCGATCACGACGTTCTTCGCTTATAAGTCGAATGTCATCCAAAACATGTCCGCATGGCTGCAAGGTGACTTTTCGATGATTATGAAAGGGCGATATGAACTCCTATACATAAGCATCCCGGTGCTGATTATCACTTATTTGTACGCGAATCGCTTCACGGTCGCGGGAATGGGTGAGGATTTTTCAAAAAACCTGGGTCTTGCGTATAAGCGGATTGTCAATATCGGCCTCATCCTAGTGGCACTTGTTACGACGACTGTCATTTTGACGGTCGGGATGATTCCGTTTCTCGGTTTGATCATCCCAAACATCGTCTCGATTTTCCATGGCGATCATTTGAAGAAAACATTGCCGCACACCGCTTTGTTAGGTGCGATCTTCCTCCTGATCTGTGATATTTTAGGAAGGATTCTCATCTATCCCTATGAGATTTCCATCAGTCTGATGGTCGGTGTCATCGGAAGCGGTATATTCCTCTACTTGCTGTTTAGGAGGAAGGCATATGCGTAATTCTACTAAATTGATCATCTTATCTGTGTTGGCTGCCGTATTTTGTGCTTTATATTTATTCCACGATTTGAATGGCAGTTTTGACTATGCGCTTCCTCGCCGGGGCATTAAAGTGATCGCGATGGTGTTGACTGGGGTAGCAATTGCATATTCAACGGTCATATTCCAGACGATTACGCATAACCGGATCTTGACGCCAAGTATAATGGGATTAGATTCTTTGTATTTATTGCTTCAGACGGTCGTTATTTTCTTCCTTGGTTCAAACCATATTACAATCGTCAACAAGCATGTCAATTTCATTTTATCCGTTTCGACAATGATTGTTTTTGCGCTCATTTTATATCGTTTCCTTTTCAAAAGGGGCGGTCAGCCGATTTACTTCTTATTGCTCGTCGGGATAATTGTCGGGACATTTTTCGGAAGCATATCGACATTCCTGCAAGTTCTCATCGACCCGAATGAATTTATGCGGGTGCAGGATAAAATGTTTGCAAGCTTCAATAATGTAAGCGGCGAATTGGTTTGGTGGGCGCTTGGAATTGTCATCATCACATTCATCATCGGTTGGAAATCATTCAATGATCTCGATGTCCTGTCACTCGGAAGGGACACGGCAATCAATCTTGGTGTTTCGTATGATAAAGTCGTCAAGATGATGCTAGTCATATCTGCGGTTTTGATTTCCGTATCGACAGCGCTTGTCGGACCGATTACATTCTTTGGATTGATTGTGGCGAATTTATCTTATCAATTTTTAAAAACATATAAGCATACTGTTCTTATTGCAGGTGCTTCTGTCATGAGCATCATCGCGCTCGTCGGAGGACAGTGGGTCGTTGAAAGGATCTTCACGTTCTCGACGACGCTAAGTGTTATCATCAATTTTGCCGGCGGTATTTATTTCATCTATCTACTATTAAAGGAGAGTCGATCCTCATGATCCAAGTCCGAGAGTTGTCAAAGTTCTATGGAAAAAAAGCGGTCGTTGAAAAGGTGAGTGTCAATATCCATCGAGGAAAGATCACTTCTTTCATCGGGCCTAATGGAGCCGGGAAATCGACGTTGCTTTCAATGGTAAGCCGTCTGATTGATGCTGATACGGGTGAAGTGCTCGTAGATGATGATCGCGTTCAAAAAATGAAATCCAACGAATTTTCCAAGCGGGTTTCAATTTTGAAGCAGTCCAATTTCATGAATGTAAAATTGACGATCCGGGAATTGGTTTCGTTTGGACGTTTCCCTTATTCGCGAGGGAAGTTGAATGCTGAAGACATCCGGATTGTAGAACAGGCAATGGATTATATGGGATTGATGGATATGCAGCATAGCTATATGGATGAATTATCCGGCGGTCAACGTCAACGTGCTTTTATCGCAATGGTTATCGCCCAGGATACCGATTATATCCTATTGGATGAACCGTTGAATAACTTGGATATGAAACATTCCGTCCAAATTATGAAAATCCTGCGCAGATTGGTTGACGATCTTGGGAAGACTGTTGTCATCGTACTACATGACATTAACTTCGCATCTGTCTATTCCGATCGGATCGTCGCATTGAAAGATGGGCGGGTCGTCAGAGATGGTCTGACAGAAGAAATCATCAACTCGGATGCGTTGAAGGAAATTTATGATATGGATATTCCTATTAAAAGAATGAACAACTGTAATATTTGCGTCTATTTTAATTCTTAAAAAAGAAAAGGATGGTATCGATGAAAAAGCTTTCAATAACTCTTTTGCTGGCGGCTCTTATGATTGTACTTGCTGCATGCGGCACGAAGGACAAAGATAGTGAAAAAGCAACAGGTTCCGATGCAGAAAATAATAATGCAGCTGAAACGATTTCAGTTGAACATGAACTTAGCGACAAGCCAGTTGAAGTACCGAAAAACCCTGAAAAAGTAGTTGTTTTCGACTTCGGAACACTTGATACGTTGGATGAACTTGGTGTTGAAGTGGCAGGTTTGCCAAGAGCGAACGTTCCAGGATACCTTTCAAAGTATGACGACGATAAATATGAAAATCTCGGAAGCTTGAAAGAGCCTGATTTTGAAGCAATTCATGCAATGAAGCCAGACCTTATCATCATTTCAGGTCGCCAATCTGATTTATATGATCAACTATCTGAAATTGCTCCAACGATTTACGTTGGCATCGATACTGCGCATTATATCGATTCCTTCAAACATAATGCAGAATTGATGGGACAAATCTTTGGCAAGGAAGACGAAGTGAAAGCTGAGCTTGCGGATATTGATGAAAGAATCGCTGCAATTCAAGAAAAAACTTCTTCTGCTAATGAAAAGGCACTTATCGTTCTTGCAAATGAAGGCAAAGTGAGCGCATATGGACCAAATTCACGTTTCGGTCTCATCCACGACGTAATGGGCTATAAAGCAGCTGACGAAAAAATCGAAGTTTCTACACACGGACAAAGTGTCACATTTGAATACATCGTTGAGAAAAACCCAGACGTTCTATTCGTCATCGATCGTGATGCTGCAATCGGCAACGGTGCAAGCGCAAAAGATTCTATTGAAAATGATCTCGTGAAAAAGACCGATGCTTATAATAACAATAAGATCATCTACTTGAACGGGGAATATTGGTACCTTTCTGGCGGCGGTTTAATGTCCATGAAGGAAATGATTAAAGAAGTAGAAGCAGCACTATAACGCTCTCTCGTTTTGGGGAAACCGCAATTCATTGGGGTTTCCTCAGCCTGATTGAAAACGCTTGTCAGCCTAGGCGCGAAGTCGAGCGAAGACGCGAATAGAACTGAGGTTCATGAGCGGACGAGCGAGACGAGCAACAACGGATGCGAGCGTTTCTCAACAGGCTGAAAGGTTTGTTCACTAATTAGGTGAACAGACCTTTTTTTGTTATTATAAAAAATAAAATGGTGATTCGAGGTGAAAGTATGGGGAAGTCTGAACATGACGAAATTGTCCCAGCACAATTTAGCATCCGGCTCATCGAGCAAAATATCATCGCCATGCTTACCGTAACGCCTGGTAAACGAATCAGGCGACGGCTGCCCAATACTATCTTTCAGGAGGCTTACTCACTTGAATTGGAGGAGAGAATCGAGCCTTATAATGATTTAGATCCAGAAGAAGTCATGAAGAAGCTTGAAGAAATGGGCATTACAGAAAGGATCGACTACGCAGTCATACTAAAAGGATGCCGCACATTATTCCCCTATGAAGCGATCATCGCAAAAGGGCATCTGCCTGTTGAAGGGTTCGATGGAGACCTTTATTTGCCTAGGCGAAGCGAGCGCCGTTTTTATAGCGAAAGTGGAAAAGTAGATTTCAGGGAAATGAACCCGATAGAGTCCATCAAAGAAAACGAACTTGTTGCCACTTATTTGCCCGCTGTCCCTGGTGTGTACGGCATGGATGTATTTGGAAACACTGTTCCAACGAAAGAAGTTTGTGACTTGAACTTGAAGCTTGGCGACCAGTTGGAAATGTGCGGAAATGATCTATACGCCCGCTCACCTGGTCGGCTGCTAATGGAAAGGCACGGCCTATCCGTAAAAATTGACGTGACAAATGAATTCATTGTTGATGGAAATGTCGATTTAAGCAGTGGCAATATTCGTTTCAACGGTGATGTCCGTATTGGAAAAGACGTGGAAAACTCAATGTTCGTCGGCGCTACAGGAAAAGTCTTCATTCACGGGGTAGTCCGGAAAGCAACCGTCGAGGCGGGCGTATCCGCCGTCATAGAAGGTAACGTCTTTTCATCCACTGTAACCGTCGGAATGAAGGAAGTGTTGGAAGAAGTACTTGCTGAACAATTGAATAGCCTCCTTTGTTATTTGGACAGGATTAAGGACACCATCTTTCAAATCATCCATATCCGGGGCGTCCAGCCAGAAGAAGTCGACGCTAGTGAACTGAAAGATCTCGTGCGGGTCATTTTGAAGGAAAAGTATTTGGATTTTCAACAAGACAAACTTGAATTCATTCAAAAGGCGAAGAATCATTCCACCCAACTGTCGCCGGAATGGGAGCCGGTCATAGAGAAATTATATAACGTCTTTACGGACACGTCGTTGACAGTCGTCAGGAACGCGGAAGAATTTTCAAAGCTTTTGAAGGAAGCCTATGCGCTTGTAGAGCAATTCTCGGCAAAGGGAGGCAGTAATTCTTTTCTAAAGCTCCCGTACGCTATTAATAGCGTCTTGTCGTGCAACGGATCTATCGAGGTGACGGATACAGGACTTTATAATTGCTCAGTCACTGCGAAGAAGCGAGTTTCTGTTGAAGGCTGCTGTCGTGGTGGGTGCATCGAAGCAGGTGAAAAGGTGTCCATTAAGGAAACTGGCTCCACGAAGGGTGTGAAAACGGTCATCAAGACGGATAGTGGCGGGACGATTACGATTGGCCTCGCCCGTTGCGGCACGGAAATTTGGATTGGAGATACCGTCCATCATATTGATGTGGATAAACTAGGGGTTCATGCGCGAATGTTAGATGGGCGATTAAGCATCGTTTAAAAAACTGCTTGTGATTACTAGTAGTCTGATAGTATAATGACAAGTGTCAAGACACTAAACTATACAACGAAGGGCAGACTGATTTTGAATACAAAAAATAGCAGCATCTCCCGCAATAAATTACTCGCGATTTCTGGGACAGGTTGGATGTTCGACGCGATGGATGTCGGCATCCTATCGTTCGTCATTGCAGCCATTTCGGTCGAATGGCATCTGACGACAAGTGAAATGGGTTGGATCGGAAGCATGAACTCGATCGGCATGGCAATCGGGGCATTCGGCTTTGGATTGCTTGCCGACCGGATCGGAAGAAAAAATGTTTTTATGATGACGCTCGTACTCTTTTCATTGGCGAGTGGATTATCGGCACTGACGACGACGTTGACCGTCTTCCTCATTTTGCGCTTTTTCGTAGGGGCAGGTCTCGGAGGGGAGCTTCCAGTCGCCTCGACGCTCGTCTCAGAGAGTGTATCCGCGAAAGAGCGCGGACGAGTCGTCGTCTTGTTGGAAAGCTTCTGGGCGGCAGGCTGGCTCATCGCCGCGTTGCTTGCGTACTTCATCATCCCTGAATTCGGATGGCGGATAGCGCTCATTCTGACCGCACTCCCAGCATTTTACGCTATCTATTTACGGCGCAACTTGCCCGACTCCCCGAAATTTGAAAGGGAGGGAGAACCGAAACAGACAATCGGCGACAAGTTGAAGCTAATTTGGTCCAAGCCATACGCGCGGAGGACGACGATGCTTTGGATCGTCTGGTTCACCGTCGTGTTTTCCTATTACGGCATGTTCCTCTGGCTGCCGAGCGTCATGGTCATGAAAGGATTCGATATGATCCATAGCTTCAAGTATGTGCTCATCATGACACTCGCACAATTGCCGGGCTATTTCACAGCTGCCTGGCTTATTGAAAGGGCAGGTCGAAAATTTGTCCTTGCGACATACTTGATCGGAACAGCAGTGAGCGCGCTTCTTTTCGGAAATGCTGAGTCGCTTACGATGCTGCTCATTTCAGGCGCTTTCCTTTCATTCTTCAACTTAGGGGCGTGGGGGGCATTATACGCCTATTCACCGGAACAATATCCAACCGCCGTCCGTGCGACCGGATCGGGAATGGCGGCCGCAGTCGGCAGAATCGGCGGCATCTTCGGCCCATTGCTTGTCGGCTCGATGTTAACTGCTGGCTACAGCTTCGGATTCATTTTCACGATCTTCTGCGGTGCCATCATACTCGGCGTCATCGCGGTTCTGCTGCTAGGGACCGAAACAAAACAATTGGAATTAGAATAAACGACAGGGACTGCTATTTGGCAATCCTTCAGGCTGTAGACAAACACCATGAATTTTGGTGTTTGCCTATGGTCTTTTTTCTTTTAAAATAGTAGAGATAAAGCTAACAGTGTTGATTTCTGCTGCGAGCGGACGCTTTCCGCGGGCACGGCTTCAGCCGCTTCCCTCGCTGCGCTCAGTCCAGGGTCTTCAGCTCGCGCTGTTCCCGCAGGAGTCGCCGCTCTCCGCTCCAATCAACGGAGTTCGCTACTAACCGAATGAGGTGATGGATATGATGACGAAGAATCAAATTAATGAACGTGAACAGTTAGAAATGCTAACCATAGAGCAGTTGGTTCCTCAAGACCATCTGGTGCGCAAACTGGATGCGGCCCTTGATTTTTCCTTCATCTATCCATTAGTTGAAGATCTGTATTCAACCATTGGGCGGCCTAGCATAGATCCTGTCGTACTCATCAAGATGACATTCATTCAGTATACCTTCGGCATCCGCTCTATGCGCCAGACAATCAAGGAAATTGAAGCGAACGTGGCATATCGCTGGTTCCTTGGCTTCGGCTTTCATACAGAGGTTCCTCACTTCTCCACGTTCGGGAAGAACTATGTCCGTCGATTTGCAGATACGGGTCTGTTCGAGCAGATCAGGGAATATCCACGACAGCAACATGCTTGAACCATTAGTCCGGAAGATCATCGACCAAGTAGGACGTCCAGTCGTCGTTGCCGCCGATGCAGCTTACAAAACACCAGCCATTGCCAACTTCCTTTTAGAGAATCAGGTTCTTCCTGCACTTCCGTACAAACGACGAATGACAAAAGAAGGCTTTTTCAGAAAACACGAGTATGTCTATGACGAGCATTACGACTGCTATCTCTGTCCCGAAGGACAGGTGCTAACCTACCGAACAACAACGAAGGAAGGATACCGCCAATATGCATCGACGCCTTCTATTTGTGCCGCATGTCCAGTGATTGGCCAATGCACGCAAAGTAAGAATCAACAAAAGATGATTCAGAGGCATGTCTGGCAGGACTATTTGGATGTAGCTGAGGACTTGCAACATAATCATGAAATCAAGGAAATATCCGGAAAGCGCAAAGAGACGATTGAGCGCGTCTTTGCTGCTATAAATTTGAAGAAGCTGGCAAGTTGGACGTGGTGAGCGCCAGCTGTGAAGGCTGAAATGATGACCCTGTCTTAAGGGATTTCCAGTTGATTGGAGTGTAGGGCGGCGACTCCTGGGCGATCAGCGCAGCGTGAAGACCCCGCAGGAAAAGCCGTAACGAAGAACGGCTTTTGCGACCAAAAGCGAAGCGTTGGGAGCAGCACCTCCGAGGAGGCTGAGGGCAAGCCCCCGGAAAGCGTCCGCCCGAAACGGAAATCAACGTTATTTCAGTCTACTAACAGTTAAAATTCACATGTTTTTTAAGCAAAAGGGTTGGGAATCTACGATTTCCAACCCTTTTGTCTACAGTCTGAAGGACTGCTTATTTGGCAGTCCTTTTTCAATGTTTGGATGCCATTTGTGAAGGCTATAGAAGAAGAGTGTGAAGATACATAGAATATGGATTTGATAGAAGAGGAGAGATGGAAACGTGAAGAACAGACTGCAACTATTCTTCTTTGCACTTGTGCTCGTTTTGGGCCTTGCTGCATGTGGAAATGACAAGGACGACGGCTCAACTGATGCAACGACAGGCAAAGATACGGAGACGACAACAGGTGATACGGAAGGTGCTGACTCGAATGCTGAAGAGGATGAAGCAGAAGACGATGCGGAAGCAGGGAATGAACAGCAAAACGACCAAACAATCGGCTTGACGATGGACGAATTCAAGGAACGATTCAATGAGCATGCTGCTGCGCAAGGTTTGGACTACAAAATTGAAAATTTCGAGTGGCTTGACCAAGCTGACGGCACGCAAACGGTGACCATTGAATTGCATGATGACCTCAGAATCAGCGGTTTATCAACAGGTGAAAAGGACGAGATGAAAGCGATTCTGCTGGAAGTTGAAGGGTTTGAACCCCGTCAAACCGCATTCGATATTGTCGATGTCATTATCAAATCAGTTGGCAACGTTGCTGACGATGATGCAACAAAAATTATGGATGGACTCGGATTGGAAGAACCGAATGAGGAGGGGAATTATATAGAAACGGATGTCGAGCATGATGGCTTGAAATAATTATTGCTTAGTGAAAGGTCGGATTACTTCGAGTTTGGCATCGCAAACCAAAACGACCCCGATCTCATTGCCGAATAAAAATCTCACTGACGACCCTGTTTGAGGATCGTCAGTTTTTTATTAGCTTCGCGAAGTTCATGCCCGTAGTGAGGCGTTCGGCGTCCAAAGCAAGGCATTCCGCGCCCAAAGCGAGACAATTCGCGTCCAAAGAACGTCCCCTCACGTTAATACTCTCTCTCCTCTATCGGAAACTTCAACAAAATGAAACTTCCAATAGGTTCCATACGTAGTTAGCCATATAGAGAGGGGATGTTGATATGTCAATCAAGAACTTCAACGTGTCGATTTCGCCAGGGGAAGCAGTGGACACCATTCAGTCTGAAATCCTCCGTGGAAGCATTAGCGGTACGTTAGTAGATCATTATATGAGGACAGCCGGTTCAACGGAAGTCCATGTATTAATTATGGAAAAATACTATATGCGCTCGAATAACAGGGCATCCGTAACGACGACTATTGATAACTTTGACGGGTCGACACGTGTCCATGTCGTTGCGGCAGGCAGCTCGGAAGGTGTATTTTTCCGCTTCGATTGGGGAGCGGGCAATAGCTTTGCGACAAGTGTAGAGCGTGCATTGGAACAATATATCGTTGGGGGTGAATGAATTGATTCATAAGGTAATGCAGCAATATTTTTCAAAGCCGGTAACACGCCATGAAATTTTGCGAGACAAGGATCGGCTTGTTGCAGAGGTGGAAGTGGATGGGGAAACGTATTTTCTAAAAGGAGAGAAGCTGACGACTCAATTCGTAGAAACGATGATTGCATTTACAGAGCAAATGAGCGACGTTGGACTTCCTTTCATCGTGCCGGAAAGAGCGATGGATGGGGAACGTTACGTCATACACAGCGACTTGTTTTTTATTTTGGAACGAAAAGGGATTGGAGAAGAGATTAACAGTCTCCGGTTGGAACATATTGTAGAGCTGGGCATTATGCTTGGTAAAGAGCACGCCGTTTCTGCTACCACTAACTTGCAATTCGGCAGGGGAACGAGCTGGGGCATGTTTGGCGGGAATGAAACAGATGACCTAGGTGACTATGACGAAAACGAATTATGCTACTTGGACTTGGTTCGTTCTGTTAAGGAGAGTGGGCAGTTTGAAAAGGAGTTGTCCGCGATTCAAGAATTATATTTGACGAGAAGAGCCATTCTACAAGCGGAGTGGCATGAGGTGCCTATAGGTCCTGTACAAGGGGACCTAGCACCGTATAATCTGTTATTCCAAGACGACAAGATTTCCGCCATATTTGACTTTGATGTAGGCGGTGAAGAAGTTCTTGTGAATGAATGCGTCGCTCAAGCAATTTTCTTGGCATGGCATCATGACTTCGAAGGAAAAGAAACTCATAAGGAACGATACGAAGCATACATAGACGCTTATGAAACTGAAAGACCTTTATCTGATCGCGAAAAGGAGATGATCCCTCATCTATTCGCAATTATCCGCGCATTTCGATATGATCGGATAGGAGAAGGAATCGAGAAGATCAAACAAGGTGAAGGGAAAGCATTTATAGATGAAACAATCATGCTGTTGCAAGGCTGAAAGGGAGTGTGTCGATGTTTCGCATACCTGAATCGATTGCTGAACTTGGCAGAGAGCGGATCAAAGGGTTTCCCGTGGAAGGTTTTGTCTATGGGGAAGGACCCCAGAAGCCTGAGCTAATGTTGATCGGCGAAGCGCCGGGGGAATTCGAGGCTGTGGATGGAATTCCTTTCATCGGCAGGGCCGGCAAGGAATTGATGAAGTCGCTTGATTCGATCGGACTTACTCGTGACGATGTGTATATTACGAGTACAGTGCGCAGCCGTCCATACAAATGGGGAGAAAAGCGAGAGAGGGACGGCACGATGACGGAGCGGAAGTACAATCGGCCGCCGACGAAGAAAGAGATATTGGCGCATGCCCCAGTGCTTGATTATGAGTTGGCGAATATCCAGCCGAAGCTCATTGTAGCGCTAGGCAATGTCGGATTGCAAAGGCTGCTCGGGAAAGAGGCGAAAGTGACGGAGCTGCATGGCCAATTGTTGGAGCGGCCAGTTCGGTTTCTCCCTGATCTCGATGCAACTGCATTTGAGTGGACCGACCGATTGTATCGAATAGTCCCGACTTTCCATCCGGCAGCTGTCTTTTATCGACCGTCCCACCGTCCCGACTTAGATGCGGATTGGTTGGCGATTGGCAAGATGCTGGAGGAATTGTAAGATGAATGAAAAGTCATATAACCGGATTCTAATTATAGGCTGTAGCGGGGCGGGAAAGTCAACGCTATCCGTTGAGCTTGCAGAACGTCTCGGATTGCCGGTTCTTCATTTGGATGCCCTTTTCTGGAATGAAGGATGGGTGCCGACGCCGAAGCCCGAATTTCGGAAAAAACTTCAGAACGAATTAGAAAAGCCCGCATGGATCATCGATGGAAATTTCAACTCCACGATTGAGATGCGGGCTCAATATGCTGATTTGATTATCTTCCTCGACTTTCCGAACTGGCTATGCCTGTCGAGGGTTTTCAAAAGAAGATGGATGTATCGCGGGAAAACGCGTCCGGATATGGCGGAAGGTTGTCAAGAAAAGGTCGATTGGGAGTTTGTGAAGTTCATATGGACGTATCCGAAGAAGAAGCGGCCAGGCGTTTTGCAAATGCTTGAGCGTGCCAATGCGGAAGTGTTGATTTTGAAATCGCCGAGGAAAATGGAGAGATGGTTTACAACGTTGAGTGTGGGGGGACGTTAATTGAAAAAGGTAGTTTGGATCGGCGTCATCATTGGTTTTGTGGTGGTATTTGTAACAACAATATTTTTTCCGTATTCGTTTTTCAGCGTCTACAAGTCTGTTTCAGTTAAAACGGAGCTTCCTATTTTACAAGATTACAAAATGAAATTATACGAATTTAAGAAGGCGGATGAAGAGAATGAAGGTTGGAATCTGCTAAAGGACTATAGACTGGATCATGTAAAGAGCGCTACTGAATACGTTCTCAAAACGTACGAATTGGATTTGATGACGACTTCCAGATCGAAAATAAGTAAAAGAGAATTGGATGAGATGTTGGAGAGCGTTAGAAGCTTGCGGAACAACCTATTGCATATCACTTTTGAAGAAGAACACTCATCCGAATCCAGGAAGTATTTATATGCAACTTTGCGGTGGAGCCAAGCAGCTGAGGAAGACATTGTGAGGATTAAGAGTTCCCCTTATACGAGATTCCAATTAATCGATCTAATTGAAGAAATTCAAAATGACATTAGGATGAGCTTTGATATGTATATACAGTTTTATAATGCTTATTATTGGTATGAGGGAGAATAGAGCGTCTGCAAATGTTTATGCGCGATTGTACACAGTTATGAGCGTTTAGAAGGGTTTATGCGTGGACTTTTGCATTTATGCGTACTTTCGTGGTTTTATGCGTTTATGGGACGGGTTATGCGCGTCTGGATGAATTTATGCGTATTTGGGGAATAGAGAGGGTTGATTGGATGGAAAATGAGTTGAAAACGAAGGGATCGATGAAGGAGTTCATTGCTTTATTGCGTCAGCTGAAATGGCCGAAGGGGAAGACGGCGATTGCGCTTGTTCTTGCTCTGTTTTCGACTGCGGCGAGTTTGGCGGTTCCGTTAGTGACAAGGGAGCTTGTTGATTCGTTGACGGCGGCATCGTTTAATTGGAAAACAGCCGTGTTCCTTTTTACGGTTTTTATTCTACAAGCTGTTTTAGGTGGGGTTTCGTATTATTTGCTTGCGTATATCGGCGAAACGATAGTTGCTGATTTGCGGGGCAAGCTATGGGGGAAAGTGCTTCGGCTTCCGGTTCCCTATTATGATGAAAATGAAACCGGTGAAACGATGAGCCGCATTACGCAAGATACGACGATGCTGAAGCAATTAGTGTCGGATCATCTCGTGTCGTTCATAACGGGTATCATTTCAATCATAGGAGCGGTTGCGATTCTGTTGTATTTGGATTGGAAAATGACGTTGATCATGTTGATTAGCATTCCGGTCAGCATGGCGATCATTTTTCCGCTTGGCCGGATCATGCACAAGATTGCGAAGGCGACACAAGGGGAGATGGCGAAGTTTTCGGGGCATCTCAGCCGTGTGCTTGGCGATATTCGTTTAGTGAAGGCGTACCGGGCGGAGCCGAATGAAGGGGTGAAAGGCGAGAAGGCGATTCAGTCCTTGTTTTCATTCGGATTGAAGGAAGCGAGGATCCAAGCGATTATATCACCGGTCATGACGCTTGTGATGATGAGCATTTTAGTCGTCATTTTAGGGTATGGCGGTGCGCAAGTTTCAAAAGGTGTTTTATCCGCGGGAACGCTCGTCGCCATTATTTTTCTCATGTTCCAAATCATTATGCCGTTTGCCCAAATGGCGCAAGTGTTTACAATTTTCCAGAAGGCAGTCGGCGCAACGGAGCGGATTCAGCAGATTTTAGGAATGGACAGCGAGAAGTCGGAAGGTACTACTATGGTGCCGGACGGAAGTATTCGTTTCGAATCGGTTAGCTTTTCGTACGAAAGTGGAAAGGAAGTTTTAGAGGGGATTTCATTCCAAGCAAAACCCGGGACGGTCACCGCATTTGTCGGACCGAGCGGCGGCGGGAAAACGACGATTTTTTCTTTGATTGAACGATTTTATTTGCCAACGGAAGGTGAGATTACCATCGGAGATGTACTGATCTCGGATATCTCATTGTCCGATTGGAGGAAGCGGATCGGCTATGTGTCCCAGGAAAGCCCGTTGTTGAGCGGAACGATTATGGACAATATTGCGTACGGCTTAGAAGTGCGTCCGACACTTGAGGAAGTGCGGAAGGCTGCTGAGGCGGCGAATGCTCTGCAATTTATTGAAGCGATGTCAGACGGCTTTGAAACCCTCGTAGGGGAAAGGGGAATGAAGCTTTCGGGTGGGCAACGGCAGCGGATTGCAATTGCGAGGGCGTTATTGCATGATCCGGAAATTTTGCTGCTGGACGAAGCGACCTCGAACTTGGACAGCGGATCCGAAGCGCATGTCCAAGAGGCGTTGCAGAGATTGATGGAAGGAAGAACGACGCTCATTATAGCGCATCGTTTATCGACTGTCATTGATGCGGACCAGCTCATTTTCCTTGAAGCGGGGCGTATTACGGGGATTGGCACGCATAATGAATTAATTGAATCACATCCTCTTTATAAAGAGTTTGCGGAAGGGCAAGGATTGTCGTAACCTATTTGAATAAAACATTAGAAGAATATTATCGGAGGAAATATGTAATGGCAACAAAGAAATCGCTTGCGGATTATCAAACAGAATATGAGGAAATAATTCATTCAGACCAACCGAAAAGAGATATGCTTCTCGTCGGTTTAATGAATGAGTTGGAGAAGCAATACAAGATTCCCATGCCAAGAAATAAAGAGTGGGAAAGAGAGAACCCGAAAATCGCAGCGATGTACAGAAAATTAATGATAACAAGATCACTGTAAAATAATGAAGAGAAAAATTTGCACGGATGGAGGATATGGATGTACGAGCCGATTGATAAATCATTTTTTGAACCGCATGTGCTGGAGCTTGCTCGCAATCTTATCGGACAATATATTGTGCATGAGCGGCCGGATGGGGTCATTGCCGCAAGGATTGTTGAGACGGAAGCGTATCACGGACCTGAAGATCGTGCGGCACACAGTTTCGGGAACCGGCGTACGAAGCGGACGGAGATCATGTTCGGCGCTCCCGGGCTTGTGTATACGTATCAAATGCATACCCATACGCTGATGAATGTCGTGAGTGGACCGATTGGGACGCCGCATGCTGTTCTGATCCGTGCGGCGGAACCTGTCGATGGACTAGAGCTGATGAGGAATAATCGCGGTTCACATTTAAAAATGAAAGATTGGACGAATGGGCCAGGCAAGCTATCAAAAGCGCTCGGTGTGACGATGCAGTATTATGGGCATCATTGGGCGGACGAGCCGCTGTTCGTTGCCGAAGGTCCAGGTGGAACTGAGATTGAAACGGGCCCTCGTGTAGGGATTGGCAATTCCGGAGAAGCCGTCCATTATCCATGGAGATTTTTTGAAAAAGATAATCCTTTTGTCTCAAAGTATCGCCCTTAAGTTTAGTAGCGCAACAGTGTGGAATAGTAGTAAGGTGAAAATAAACGAAAGGGTGAGTGCTTGAATGGCAAAAATTGCTACAGTAATTACGAATCTATTCGAAGACTCGGAGTATACGGAGCCAGCTAAAGCTTTTGAGGAAGCGGGACATGAAGTCGTCACGATCGAGAAAGAAGCTGGCAAGGAAGTGAAAGGTAAGCAAGGTGAGTCGACGGTCAAGATTGATGTTGGAATTGACGATGCTTCGCCTGAAGACTTCGATGCTCTGTTCATTCCAGGCGGCTTTTCGCCAGATCAGCTACGGGCGGACGATCGATTCGTTCAATTTGCGAAAAAGTTCATGGATGATAAGAAGCCTGTATTCGCCATTTGCCATGGACCTCAATTGCTGCTTACGGCAAAGACATTGGATGGCAGAGATGCAACGGGATATAAGTCCATCAAAGTCGATATGGAATATGCAGGTGCAAAATATGCGGATAAAGAAGTTGTCGTTTGTCAAAACCAATTGGTGACGAGCCGGACGCCAGATGACTTGCCGGCATTCATCGAAGAATCTAAGAAATTACTTGCAAAATAATAAAGTGGAGCCGTCCTCGACAAGGGCGGTTCTTTTTTTGTAAGATTTAGGAATAAAAAAATAAAGAAAAAATATTGTGTTGAAAAGAAGTGAATAGCATGGTAAATTGAAACGGGACAACTCAATCCGCGTTGAAAATTCGGATTATTTGGTACATATTCGTTTTTTTACGGGGACACCAAGGGGGAAAACACCATGATAAAAATAATGAAAATGGGAAGCGCTTTCATCGGAATCATCGTTGGTGCCGGTTTTGCGTCTGGCCAAGAGATTTTGCAGTACTTTACAAGTTTCGGAATGATGGGGATTGCCGCTGCAATTGTTTCTACGGCTTTATTCGCCTATATAGGGATGTCATTGACAAGGCTCGGAAGCCGGTTGCAGACAACATCCCATAAGGAAGTCATCTATAAGATTAGCGGGCGTTTTTTAGGCACGATCATTGACTACATCATTATTTTCACGTTGTTTGGTGTAGGTGTTGTCATGGTAGCGGGTGCTGGATCGAATCTTGAACAGCAATTTGGTATCCCTTCTTTTGTCGGAAGTTTGTTGATGGTTGTGCTTGTCTTTATCACGATTCTATTAAATGTTGACAAAGTTGTTGCGGTTATTGGAAGTATTACTCCATTCCTTATTATTGCGGTCGTCGGTGTTTCGGTCTATTGCTTAATGACGATGGATACATCGTTTGCAGTGCTTGATCCGATTGCCCAAGGTGTAGATACTACATTACCGAACTGGTTTATTTCTGCAGTGAACTACGTGTCGTTCAATATTGCGGTAGGAGCTTCCATGTCGTTAGTTATGGGTGGAGCAGAAAAGGATGAAAAGACTGCTGCGCTTGGAGGTTTAGTAGGCGGTTTAGGTTTAGGTATTCTCATTTTGCTAAGCCATTTGGCGATCTTCTCTAGAGTGGATGTAGTCGGTGATGCACAATTGCCAATGCTAGCAATCATTAACGATATTTCCCCAGTTCTTGCAACATTTATGGCATTTGTTCTATACGGAATGATTTTCAACACGGCTGTCAGCATGTTTTATGCTTTCGGAGCACGTTTTGTGAAAATCGGTACGAAGAATTTTAAGCTATTTGTGTTAATAACTTTAGTAATTGGCTTCGCGCTGAGCTTCTTAGGTTTCAAAAACCTTGTTGCAAATTTCTATCCGTTGATCGGTTATTTAGGATTATTGCTTTCAGGAATTTTGATCGTTGCTTCAGTTAAATTACCTGAGAAGGTAAGAAGATAATAAAGAAAAGAGAAAACGCGGCTCCCTTCGTTAGGGGGCCGCGTTTTTAGTACCTAATTATGCAGTGACCATTTCCAATTCTTCTTTCGGTCCGAAGAATTCGAAGTGGATGTTTTCTTCTTTAACTCCGATGTTGCGCAATGCAGAGACGACTGCTTGCATGAATGGCGTAGGTCCGCAGACGTACACGTCGCTGCCCTCAATTACATGCTTCGCAAGGAATTCCCTGTTGATGAAGCCATCGCCTTCTTCAGAGTAAAGTACTTCACATTTTGAATTTGGAAGTGATTCGTTTATGTTGCTTACTACTTCATCGAATGCTTGGTGCTTGCGTGTACGTGCTGAATGAAGGAATGCAACTGGACGTTCAGGTGTAGCATTCGCAATCGTTTCGTACATCGCCATCATCGGTGTGATGCCGACGCCACCGCTGATTAATGTCACAGGTGATGTGCTTTCTGTATCCAAGAAGAAATCTCCCGCAGGAGCGCTCACTTCGATTTTGTCGCCGATGTTCATATTTCGGTGAAGATGGACAGACGCTTTTCCGTTCGGCATGCATTCATCTTCACGTTTTACTGAGATGCGGAATATGTCTTTTCCTGGTGCTTGGGACAAGCTATATTGACGGTTCAATGTGAATTCATCCCCAGGAACCCGGAAACGGACTGTAATGTATTGACCTGGTTTGTACGTAGGCAGTTGTTTGCCATCTGCAGGTTTCAAATAGAATGATGTAATGACGTCGCTTTCTGGAACTTTGTCGACGATGACGAATTCCTTGAACGTTCTCCAGCCGCCTTCAGCTTCTTCAGTTGCATCATACATGTCTTTCTCAATGCCGATGAATGCATCTGCAATGACTCCGTATGCTTCTCCCCATGCTTCGATGATTTCAGGAGTTGCTGCTTCGCCAAGCACTTCCTTGATAGCGCCGAGAAGATGGTAGCCGACGATTGGATAATGTTCTTTTTCGATGCCTAATGAACGGTGCTTATGCGCGATCTGGACGACCGCTGGAATGATGGCACCTAGATTGTCGATGTTCGCAGCTGCTGCGTACACAGCATTAGCGAGTGCTGTTTGCTGACGTCCTTTCGATTGGTTTGCATGGTTGAAAATATTCAATAGCTCAGGATGAGCGGCGAACATATTTTTATAAAAGACTGTCGTAATTGTTTTGCCGTGTTGTTCAAGAACTGGAACTGTAGATTTTACAATATCAATTGTTTTTTGGGATAACATAAGGTGCACAACCTTTCGTGTTTTGTTAATTCCACTATAAACGATTATTTTTCTAAAAGGTATATTTAAAATGCATCTTTATATTGATGTTAAATTTTAGACACATTTCTTTCACGATACCGACATAATCGCTTATAATAGATTGGTGAATGGCGGTGAAAATATGCGGTTAACTTTATATACAGATTTTTCTTTGCGGGTACTAATGTATTTGGCGACGAAGGAAGCAGAAGAGTTATCGACGATCCAGGAAATTTCGGATCGCTACCAAATATCCAAAAACCATTTGACAAAGGTCGTCCATGAGTTAGGAAGGATGGGACTTATCGAAACGGTGCGCGGCAGAGGTGGAGGAATCCGGTTGAACGTGAAGCCTGAAGATATAAATGTAGGCGCACTCGTGCGGAAAACAGAAGATGATTTCTATTTAGTCGAATGTTTCCGTCCGGATGGCAATCATTGCATCCTATCGTCTGCATGCAGGTTGAAAGGCGCTTTGCATGAAGCACTTTCCGCTTATTTGGCCGTGTTGGACAAGTACACGATTGCCGATTTTCTTGTAAATAAAGAAGAGCTGGCAGCAATTTTGTTCAGCAAACCTTTATGATAGAATAAAAAGGAATATACCAGTAGGAGGATTATGATGGGGAAAGTATTAGTATTTGGACATAAAAACCCTGACACCGATTCCATTACGTCGGCGATCAGCTATGCTTATTTGAAACAACAGCTTGGAATGGATGCAGAAGCGGTGCGTCTCGGTTCCATTTCAGGTGAAACTGCTTACGCGCTAAGTCAATTCGGCTTTGAAGCTCCACGATTGATTGAAAAAGCAGCGCCGGAAGCAAAGCAAGTCATCCTTGTCGATCATAATGAAAAACAGCAAAGTGTCGATGATCTGGATGATGTACAAGTCATCGAAGTTGTCGATCACCATCGAATCGCGAATTTCCAAACAGCGGACCCGCTCTATTACCGTGCTGAACCGGTTGGCTGCACTGCGACGATCTTGAAAAAGCTTTATAAGGAACATGACGTAGAAATTCCAAAGGATATTGCGGGACTTATGCTTTCTGCAATCATTTCCGATTCACTGCTTTTCAAATCACCGACATTTATGGAAGAGGATCGTGCAGCGGCTGATGAATTGGCTGCGATTGCGGATGTGGATGCACAGTCGTATGGCCTTGAAATGTTGAAGGCTGGGGCAGATTTGAGCGGAAAATCACTCGAAGAGCTTGTATCGCTTGATGCGAAGGAGTTCACAATCGGGGATTCGAAAATTGAAATCGCACAAGTGAACGCGATTGAAGTCAATGATGTCATGAGCCGCCAGTCTGAGCTAGAAGTTCTATTGAACAGTATCATCGAAGAAAAAGGATTGGATCTGTTCTTATTCGTCGTAACGGACATCTTGAACAATGATTCGTCCGTCATTGCGCTCGGCAACGCTGCTGAACGCGCTTGTGCTGCATTCAACGTTCCTTTGAAAAACAATACGACTTTGTTCAAAGGCGTCGTTTCAAGGAAAAAACAAATCGTACCTGTTTTGACAGAAGCGCTAAAATAATAAATTGAAATAATAAAAAGAATCGGATGGGAATACCCTCCGCTTCTTTTTCATTCGAATAAATGCCGTAAATATCGGTCAGGCGCATTTAGGAAATCACGCGTCAATTGAACGTGGGACATTTCCTCGAAAGTGGCCCGAATAAGCTCGCCATCTTGAATTTCATATAGATCCGCTCCAGGGTATGCCATGAAGATCGGGGAATGCGTGGAGATGAGAAACTTGGCACCTTCCTTCGTCATGTCATGGATCATCGCAAGGAGCGACAATTGGTTTTGCGGAGATAAAGGCGCCTCGGGTTCATCGAGTATGTAAAAACCGCCGGGGCGGAATCTTGCTTGAAATAAATCGAAAAAACTTTCACCGTGGGACCTTTTCTCAAGCCCCTCCCCGTATAAATTACGCAGTTCATGATACGTCTTGGCATAAGGAAGGACTTCAAGGCTATATGGATCGCGTCGTTTGATTTCCTCCACTTTCGCCTTCGCCTCTTCACGGATCATCGCAAGGCTCCGCGTATACGTAATGAAATCGGATGCCCTGAAGAAGAATCCGTTCTTTGTCTTTACATCCCATACAAGTTTTAAATCATCTGCCAGGTCGAAAGCAGGGGAGAGCGCACGGTCCCGTTCCATATGCTCGCCGCTGATTAGGATGCTGCCTGCAGCCGCTGCGATCCCTTCTAACAGTGTCGTCTTTCCGCTGCCATTGTCGCCTGCGATGATTGTAACGGGCGAATCGAGGGAGAGGGAATCGAAATTCTGTATAAGATCTAGATTGAACGGGTAGCTGTCTTCCATCGTTTCCTGTTTCCGTATGATTTTCCGCAAGGACATGCGCATCACCCCTTTTGGTCAGTATACTGGAAAACAGAGGGAGTGCCTATCCTAAATCTAATGGCTTCGTTGCAGGTCCTTCGAGGACAGAGCCATCCTTTCGGAAACGAGATCCGTGGCACGGGCAGTCCCACGTCTGGTCGGCTTCATTCCAACGAGTCCTGCATCCCATATGAGTGCATATAGGGGAGTCTGTCCTTGAAATGTGACCGCCGGTAAATTCTTTCAGCACAAGCCCCGTGTTCTTCAACGCTTGGACGAGGAATGAACCAAAACCTGTGCGATCAGGAGCATAAAGTGAAGCCGCCTTGTTTTGACGTCCGACAATTTGGTCGCTGATGATTCGTGCACTGACGAGTGAGTTGGTGAGCCCCCATTTTCTGAAACCCGTATTCAAATAAACGTACGGCATGCTAGTTGAAATGCAGCCAGCGTATGGGATAAGGTCTGGTGTCTGCGGATCTTGTGCCGACCAGCCGTATTTCATCTCGTCTAGCTGATAGACATTTCTCAATTCAGAGGACAAAGTTTCATAATGTACTTGGGTCTCTTTCTCCATCCCTGCCTGATGCCCTTCGCCGGATAAAAGAAAATGTGTTTTTCCGTCGATATAAGCTGTTCGAACCGAACGTTTCGGATTATCGACCGAAATATATTGACCGGTCAACGGCATATTCGCCTGTGCGGAGACGATATAAGATCTGCTAACGGACAACTTCAGTATTTGCAATCCTCTCAGCGCTTCTATTGGATAATGTGTGCAAAGAATAAGTTCATTGAATTGGATTTCATGTTCAGCATTCGTATAGAGCAAGCGTTTTTTCAAGTCCATCAATCGCACATCCGATTTCTCGAAAATGCGTGCGCCCGCTTGTACGGCTAGCTTCGCCAAATGCTGGCCGAAGCGGACAGGATGGATTTGTGTTTCATCTCTCAATGTCAACGTAGCTTCCGTTTTCAATGGAAGTTCGCTATTCTTGCCAAACTCTCCTACTATACCTATATCATCGTACGCCTTTTTTTCATCTTGAAGCAGCTCAGTCCCATACTTGGATTGAGAAAAAAGGATGGAATCTGCATTCCGCAGTTCATCCCCTTTAGAAAAAGACCTTCCAAACAGGACGGCTTGTCGGTTTACATCATAATAAATCCTTGCGTTTTCTCGTCCAAACTGTTTAATCAAATTTGCGTAGACGATATCATGCTGTGCCGTCAATTTTCCTGTTGAATTGCCTGTTGCACCACACAGGATTTCATCTTTCTCAAGCAGGATGACGTCTTTTCCTTCTTTTGCGAGAAAATAAGCGTTGGCAATTCCGCTTAAGCCTCCTCCGATAATGCAAACATCGCACTTGATGTCTTTGTCTAAAGCGGGATAGGAATCCCGCGGATAAGCGGTTTGCAGCCATAGTGAATTGTACATGTTCAGCCCTCCAATTAATCTTCGATTACGATAGCAGCAGGCATATTCATTGTTGCCATTTTGAATGAAATCTAAAATGGAAGATGAAAGGTGGTTACGTATGATGAAAATTGAAGTGTGGTCAGACTATGTTTGCCCTTTTTGTTACATTGGGAAAAGAAGATTGGAAGAAGCGTTAAAAGAAACGGGCTTAGAAGGCAAGACGGAAGTCGTGTTCAAGGCGTACCAATTGGATCCGAATACACCAGTAGGAGCAGGAGGCTCGGTGCCTGAAGATTTGGCGAAGAAATATGGCATCAGCTTGGATGAAGCGAATGGGATGCTCCAGAACGTCGCAATGCAGGCGAAAACAGTCAATCTCGACTATGATGTCGACGGCATGAAAGGCGCAAACACTTTCAGCGCACATCGCCTTGCAAAGCTTGCCGAAACGGAAGGGAAGGGCGCAGCTGCTTCTGAACGTCTATTGAAAGGTCATTTCGTGGATGGAGAAGTAATCGATAACGAGGAAACATTGCTCGCAATAGCTGAAGAAGTTGGACTATCGAAGGAACGTGCTCAGCAAACGCTTCAATCTGACGAATTTGCCGATGACGTGAAAAAAGATATAGCAGAAGCAGGACAACTCGGAGTACGAGGTGTGCCATTCTTCGTCATCAACCGCAAATACGCCATTTCAGGAGCACAGCCCGTCGAAGCATTCTCAGAAGCATTGAAAAAAGTGGCTGCTGAAGAAAGAATCTAAAAGTAATAAAAAATGACGGTCTAGCTTTTTTCGCTAGAACCGTCATCTTTGTTTTCATTCCCATATAACACATCGTACAACTCATCTTCCGTCGAAATATCCGCCAATTTCACTTTGGACCGGTACGCAGCCCGGACAATCAAATGCCCGGCAACCGGTGCTGTGAGAAAGACGAAAACGATACCGAGAAGTACCCGCACACTAACAAACTGCTCCCGGAACAAGAAATATAGAAAAGTACCTGAAAGCGTCAGCAGCACTGCCAATGTCGAGCTTTTCGTTGCAGCATGTGATCTTGTATAGATATCCGGCAATCGGATAAGCCCGAAGGCACTAATGACGCTCGCAATTCCACCTGTCAAAATAAGCAATGCCCCTATAAATTCACCTGTCTCGTTTACGCTCAACGATGATCCCCCTCTCAATGGACTTCGAAAAGGCGATCGTTCCGATGAAAGATAAAATTCCTAATATCAAAATGACCTCCAAAAAGGCTTTTGTCTTCAAGATGATCGACACAACAGCAATCATTGCAATCAAATTGACTCCAATCATATCAAGTGCAATCACACGGTCCGGCATGGAAGGACCGAGAATGATCCGAATGACGGCAATGGAGATGGTGATGGAAAAGAGGACAAGTGCAATTGTAATCATTGTTTCGATCATCGTGTCACCTCCATGATGGCTCTTTCGAAATTCTTCAGTTGTTTAATTAAACCTGCCCGTGACTGCTCGACGTCCATCGCATGGATATAAAGTGTGTTGCCTTCAGGGGACACTTCCATTACGACAGATCCCGGCGTCAAGGTAAGGAGAAGCGACAGCATAGTCACTTCCACATCACTAATCAAAATGGTCTCATATTTAAAAATGCCTGGCTTGATTTTCAATTTTGGACTTAGTATTTGCCGCAAAACGACGATGCTAGACTGGGTCAATTCCGAAATGAAAATCAAGAGCAATTTAAATGAAGAAAATAACCGGCGTAAATAAAATTGAGTGCCGAAAAAGCGGTGCATGAAAAAGATGATTCCAATCCCGACTAGGAAACCGGCAAAGAAAGTCGTGAATTTCAATTCATCTTCATCCATTAATGTCATCCATAAAAACGCGATGAACAGATTCAGTAATAACTGGGCTGGCATTAATCTCCACCTCTACTTTCCGCTTAACGATTTCCTTGTAAAACAGCTTCAATATAGATATTAGGGTTCATAAGCGTCCTCGCAGCATCGCTGACATAAGGAGCGAGGCCTTCAATGCCGATCCCGATTGCAATTGTCATAATCCCAAATAGGATACTTGGAATGAGCATTCCTTTCTTCAAAGGCACGTCGTCGTCCTCGTTAATGATCGTCTCACCCCAAAAACAATTCAGGAAGATGCGCAGCAACGAATACAAGACGAATATCCCAGATAAAAAGGCAGCTGCCAACAATATGAATGAGCCGGCTTCAATTGCTCCCTGGCCTATGTACACCTTGCCGATGAACCCGCTTAACGGCGGAATGCCCGCCAAAGATAGCATTGTGATGAAAAACAGCCATCCGAGCGTAGGATAGTTCCGGATCAAACCGCTCATCTCTTCGATCTTTGATTTCCCCGTCAAATAAATCATCGTTCCTGCAAGTAGGAACAGTAAAGCTTTGACGATTATGTCATGAATCAAATAATAGATAGCTCCTTGGAAAGCAACTTCCGATTGGACCGCAAGCCCTGCTAAAATAAATCCAACTGCAATGATAACATTATATGAAACAATTTTTCGGATATCGTTGTATGCTATGGCTCCGATACTTCCGCCGATCATCGTAAGAATCGCCATGATACCAATTACGGTATGAGTAATGGTCGTTTCATGATAAAAGATGAGCGTGAAAATGCGGAACATCGCGTAAATCCCCACCTTCGTAAGCAAGGCGCCGAAAAGGGCGGCAATTACAGTTGGTGGTGCGCTGTAAGATCCAGGCAGCCAGAAATAAAGGAGCAAGCCTGCCTTCAAACTAAATACGATTAAAAATAGAAGGCTGATCACTGTCAGCAACGGACCTTGTCCTACTTCTGCGACTCTGACTGACAAATGGGCCATATTTAATGTGCCAAGCGTTCCATATAAGTACGCAATCCCGATTAAGAAGAACCAGGAGGACAAGACGTTGATCGTAACATATTTGATTGACTCGACTAGCTGAATCTTCCTGCCTCCCATTGTAATGAGTACGTAAGAGGATAGAAGCATCACTTCAAAACAGACGAATAAGTTGAATAGGTCACCTGTTAGGAATGAGCCGTTAACGCCCGCGACAAGGAAGAAGACGAATGGATAGAAAAACATATTCTCGTGCTGCTTGCCGATGGATGAAAAAGCGTATAAAAGAAGAATTCCTGTTACGATCGAAGACGTCACAACGAGGAGCATGGAAAATGAATCCGCCACGAATAAGATGCCATATGGCGGCATCCAGCCTCCAAAATCGAGTCTCAAGATTCCTTCCTGCTGAATCTTGTCTAAAATAATGAAACTGGCAGCAACTGTCGCAATGCTCGACGCAATGGCGACAACGCGCTGAGTGATTACAGCAGAACGTAAAAAAACTAGGATGATTCCGGTTAGTAACGGAATGATCATTGGCATAACTATAATATTATTCATCTTCAAACCCTCTCAATGCTTGGAGGTTGTCCGTTCCCGTCTTCTTGTACGTGCGATAGGCAAGCACGAGTAAAAAAGCGGTAACGGCGAAGCTGATGACAATCGCTGTAAGAATAAGCGCTTGTGGCAATGCATCCGTATAGCTTTCCGCCTCTTCGCCGAGCAACGGTGCGCTGCCTTTCTTCAACCCTCCCATAGTCATCAATAGCAGATGCGCTGCGTGTGACAGGACGGCAGTCCCTAAAATCACACGAATCAAATTGCGGGACAGAAGCAAATAGACAGCGATCGTTACAAGAATGCCGACAAGTACCGTTATTAATGTTTCCATCTGCTACACATCCTCACTAATCGTTGAAATAATTGTCACGACAACGCCGACAACCGTCAATGCAACCCCCGCTTCAAATACGATGACTGTCGACAGTTCGGTGTTGCCGAAAACAGGCAAGTGTAAATGTCCGGCTGCCTGCGTAAGGAATTGGTTGCCGAACAGAGCGGAGCCAATGCCTGTACCGACGGCAAGAAACGCGCCGAGCGCCGCTACTTTTTTGAAATCGAAAGGAATGCCTTTATGCACAGTTTCAATATCATTGACTAGATAAAGTAGTACGAATGCGGAGGAGAGGACGAGACCGCCGATAAAACCGCCTCCGGGATTATTATGCCCCGAAAGAAACAGCTCCACGCCGAACGTCAATATGATGAATACGATAATTCTTGTCACTGTTTTTAATATGACATCATTAATCTTCAAAATCTCGTCCCTCCTTTCGTGTTTTCAATTTAATAAGTGTAAACACGCCGATTCCAGCTATGAAAAGTACAACAACTTCGAGCATCGTATCGAAAGCTCGGAAATCTCCTAAAATTGTATTGACGATATTTTTACCGCCGGCAAGGTTGTAGGAGTCTTCGAAGTAGACAGAAATCGATTCGAACATTTTATTTCCTTGCACGGTTAGAGCGAGAATTGTCACAATCGTACCGACAGAGATGGCAATCAATCCATTCAAAAGTTTCGTACGAGGTGCTGAACTTTCCTTCTTCCATTCGGGAAGAAAGTGGAAGCACAGAAGAAACAGGGCAGTTGTCACCGTTTCAACGATTACTTGAGTGAGTGCCAAATCAGGTGCGCGGAATATGACGAAGAAAAAGGCAATTGAATATCCGAGCACGCCGTTTAAAATAATCGCTGTCTTCCTGGATTTAGCAAAGAGTATTGCAATGCCCGCCACGGTCATAGCAATTACGATTAAAAATTCATTTGCCGTAACCGGCCCGTCATTTGAAAAGTCGAATGAATAAGCACCTGTCAGCAAAAGTGCTCCCCCGACCGCCACAATAAAGAACGAGAATATATAGACGAGATAGTCTTTCAAATACCCATTCATATAAAGGCGGGTAAAGTAATTAGATCCCTTTTCCAACAATGCTAAATTGGCAGTGAAGGCGGCATCTAAATTCCATTTCATAGGGGCGATCGTATAAACGCCTCTCCAATAATGGAAGAACTTATAAAGGATGCTTCCAAGAATAACGACGCCGACTGTCATCCATAATGCAGGGTTAGTAAAACCATGCCATGCGACAATATGCGGAATGAGACCTTCCGCGTTTTCAAATGAAGGGTATACTGCAGCCATAGCAGGACGCAGCAAGTAATTACCGATAATATTCGGGAAGAAAAAGATTCCGACGACAAGAGCGGCCAAAATGGAAGGCGCAAGGAGCATGCCGAAAGGAGCTTCCCTGGACGGCTTCTCGATTCGATCCGGTTGGAATTCCCCGAAAAACGTTTGGAAGACGATAATCATGCTGTAAACGAATGTCAGTACACTCGCAAGCCATGCGACAACGAGGAAGAGTGTCCCCAAGGTGCTCGCGTCAAATAGATCAAGATTGCGCGCATTGACAAGCGACTCAAAAAACATTTCCTTACTTAGGAAGCCATTAAAAGGAGGTAGTCCTGCCATTGAAAAGCTGCCGATCAAAGCGATAGTGAAAGTAACCGGCATGAATGCCATAAGTCCGCCTAATCTACGGACGTCCCGTGTACCGAGTTCATGGTCGACAATACCGACAACCATGAAAAGCGCTCCTTTAAAAGTGGAATGGTTAATGAGATGGAATAATGCTGCAAAAGTGGCTTGCGCATAGATGATCGAATTGGCGCTGTGCCCTTCATTGAGCGCAGCGGATCCGAGACCGAAGAGGCTCATGACTAATCCGAGCTGGCTGATCGTGGAATAAGCGAGCAACGCCTTTAGATCAGTCTGCTTCACTGCATTGAACGAACCCCAGAACAAAGTGAAAATCCCAACACTGCTAACGATATAAAACCAAGTCATTTCACCGCCGAAAATGGGAGTGAAGCGTGCGACTAAATAGATGCCCGCTTTAACCATCGTTGCAGAATGCAAATAGGCACTAACTGGGGTTGGTGCTTCCATTGCATCCGGAAGCCAAATATGAAACGGAAATTGTGCGGATTTCGTAAATGCACCTACTAACACAAGCAACATAGCGAACAAAAAGAGAGGCTTTTCCGTATGCTGGCCAATCGTGTCGACTATCTCACGCACACTATACGATCCTGTCATAGTATGTAGCATAATGAAACCAGCAAGCATCGCAATTCCGCCTGATACTGTAATGAGCATCGATTTCTGCGCCCCGTACCTCGACTTTTTCCGATAGTACCAGAAGGCGATCAGTAGGAAAGAGGAAATGCTCGTCAGTTCCCAAAAGACGTACAGCACCATGAGGTTATCGGAAAACACAACGCCGAGCATCGCGCCCATAAACATTAAAAGATAAACGTAAAAGCGTCCTAATGATTCCCGTTCTGATAAATAATAGATGGAATACAGAATGACCAAGGTGCCGACACCCGTAATAAGAAGACCGAAAATTAAACTGAGACCATCAAGATACGTCGTGAAATTAATGCCAGCGGAGTCGATCCACCGGATTGTATGGATATACGTTTCCCCTTTCGCGATGGAAGGGATGAAGCTCGCAAGCATTGCAAATAACATGAGTGGAACAAGTAAGACAAACCAACCGATTTTCCGGCTATGTATCCTCTTATATAGTAAGGGAACGAAGATGGCTGCCACAAAGGGGATGAATATGGATAATGTAATCGTCAACAACAGCGAACCTCCTGTTAATGCGGATTTTCAAATTCTTATGTAAATTTATTCTTAAATATTGGGGATTGACTTGACTCACGACAGAACTGGGGACATAATAGGTAGCTACAGATAGCTTGTGGAAAAGTGCACATTTGAATTATACACTAAACAAATTTCTATCGCACATTGTTACATTTACATCTTGTCAATCAATCATCTTTTGTGTATAATACTATGGTTTTCAATTGTAGATGATGAAATGAAGCTGAACGAAAAAAACTGTAAGAGGTGACTACGGTCATGGGCAAAGTAAAAGGACGTATGGACGAAAGCATATTAGTTTGTGTCTACTACGGTCCAAATGGTGAACGTCTCATCAGACGTGGGCATAAAATGGCAACTATCGCGGATTGTCCACTATATATATTAACGATCGACCCATTGCCATTCGATGAATTTGACGCCGAAAAATCCGAGTATATCGAAAGATGGCAGGAGCTTGCCAAAGAGCTCGATGTTGAAGATTTCATCATTATGGATAACGAAAAACGGCCAGTTGCAAAAGTAATTAAAGAAGTAGCCCACAAACATAATATTACGCAGATTATTATCGGTCAAACTGCTCAAAGCAGATGGGAAGAGATTACAAAAGGTTCATTCATGAACGTGTTGTTGCGGGAAATAACGTTTGTCGATTTCCACGTCGTTTCCGTCGACCGAGCTATTAAAGACGAAATAGAAGGCATGTTCGAAAAAGGCGTACGGGCTTATTTAGTAGAAGATGGGGACGGATTTCAAATCCAGTTCACCCTTTCAAAAGAAGCGCGTTTCGAAGGCATTTTCTTCAAGGAAATCGGAACGGATTTCAATAACGGGATTTTCAAATTCATGAACAATAATAAAATGTGCCAAGTGCATATCACGGATGATAGAGTCACTGAAGCGACTCAATTTGTCTGCAAAACGGAACAATAAAAAATATCGCTTCTAAATACAAGCGGATGGCCGGTTTATGGTCATCCGCTTTTTGTTTTTTTTGTTCTACTTTCGTTCCGTCTACACTCTTGGCGCCAGAGGCTGCATGGTAATTGTGCTTTCAACGCTTACTCTTCCCCTACAATCTTGACTTCCAGTTCCAAGTCGACTCCAAATTTCTTCTTCACTTCTGTCTTTACCATGTTGATCGTGTTGATATAATCGGATGCGGTTGCTCCATTTTTATTAATAATGAAACCAGCATGCTTCGTTGACACTTCCGCACCGCCGTGACCTTTCCCTTGCAGGCCGCAATCTTGGATCAATTTCCCGGCAAAGTAACCTGGTGGCCGTTTAAATACACTTCCTGCCGAAGGGTACTCCAAAGGCTGCTTGGATTCCCGCTGGAACGTCAAATCTGCCACTTTCGCATTAATTGCTTCAGGATCTCCTTCCGCTAGCTCGAAATCGGCGGACAAAACGAAATACCCTTCAGACGCAATGATGCTTTTCCGATAGCCCAGCTCGAGTTCATCTTTTGATAGAACGAGGCGTTCTCCTGATTTTGTAAGGACAGTGCATTGACGAATGATATCTTTAATTTCCCCGCCATATGCGCCCGCGTTCATAGCCATCGCGCCCCCGATTGAACCAGGGATTCCGCAAGCAAATTCGAGGCCGGTCAACGATTCCTCCGCTGCCCGTCTGGAAACGTCGATAATAAGCGCTCCTGCTTCCGCATGGACATTAGTGCCATCCACTTGGATTGCATCCAACTTCGAAAGATGAAGGACGATTCCGCGTACCCCGCCATCTCTAACGACCATATTCGATCCGTTTCCTAGTAATAAAAGCGGAATATCATTTTCATATGCATAGCGTACTGTCGCTTCCGTTTCCTCGATCGTCCCCGGAATGACTAATAAATCAGCAGCTCCGCCAAGTTTTGTCATCGTATATTTGTTTAATGGTTCATCTAACCGTAATATGCCTTCTGTAATAATTCCGCGTAGTTCCTCTAACCACTGATGTTTCGACATCAACATCCAGTCCCTTCAATTCTTATGCGATGAAAACCTTCGTTTCTCGATGAACAACAAAGAAGGCTTCACTTGTATAAGTATGCTGGCTATCAAGTGATTTGACAAGAAAATATAACCGGGTTTCAAGATGTTGAAAAATTCCATTCGGAAATAGAGGGGATGAATAGCCATTCATAGAATTGAATAGCAGGGGGGCTGCACATTGGGAAAAAGGAAAATGGGGAAGTGGACAAAGGTATTGCTATCCGTCTTCGGCGGATTGATTGCAATACTCGTTGTCGGGTTAATTGTCGTCAATGGGTACATAGGTAAATCGAAGCCGTTTATCGAAGGGGAGGTGAGCGTGGATTTCTTGGATGATGACGTGGACGTCACGCGGGATGTGAACGGTGTGCCGCATATTACTGCCAGTTCCGATGCCGACTTGTATCGGGCGCAAGGCTTTGTGCAGGCGCAGGATCGTTTATTTCAAATGGATTTGGCAAGAAGGCAGGCGAGTGGTCGGCTAGCTGAAGTCGTCGGTGCCGCAGCTGTCGATACAGATAAGACGTTCCGTACGTTCAGCTTGCGCAATGCGGCGGAAGCTTCTTATGACGGCTACGGCGAAGAGGCGAAGATGGTGCTTGACTGGTTCGCGGAAGGTGTCAATGCTTTCATGCAGCAGGCGAAGGACGAAGGGAAATTACCTTATGAATTCAAGCTCCTCGGATATGAGCCTGAGCCTTGGACGCCAATCGATTCCCTTACAATCGGAAAATATATGGCCTACGACTTAGGGGGCAACTGGGACAGCCTCGCTGTTAGGCATTGGGCGCTGAACAATTTCCCTGAAGAGCAAGCACGCGAATTATTCGTCAGCTATCCGGACAACGCACCTTCAATCATTGAGGCGAATTTGAAAACGCCGGTTGAAGTGGCAGGCCGATTCAATGCGGATTTAGTGCCGCATGAGTTCAATGGCAGCAATAACTGGGTCGTGTCTGGTGATAAAACTGCCTCCGGCAAGCCGCTTCTCGCGGATGATCCGCATCTCGGGTTGAATACACCTTCGATTTGGTATCAAATGCATTTGCAGTCGCCTGAACAAAATGTCGGCGGCGTCATTTTCGCGGGAGTTCCGGGCATCATTTTAGGCCATAACGAGAACATTGCATGGGGCGTGACGAATGTTGGGCCGGATGTACAGGATTTATATATTGAAATCCCAAATCCGGAAAATCCGACGCAATTCCGCTATGACGGAAAGTGGGAGCAGGCAGAAGTGCGCGACGAGACGATAGGAGTTAAAGGCGGGGAAGATGTCCCGTTTGAAGTGATTGTTACGAGGCATGGGCCAATCATGTCGGACATTTTATATAAGTCAGAGGATCCGGGAGCATTATTCTCCATGCAATGGACCGCGCTAGAACTGACGAAAGAGCTTGAAGCGATTATGAGAATGAATAAAGCAACGGATTGGGAAACATTCGAATCTGCATTGGAAGATTTCCATGCACCTGCACAAAACTTTGTATTTGCTAGCAATGATGGCACGATCGCCTATAAAGCGAATGGCCGGATTCCAATTCGTAAACAAGGTGATGCGCAATTGCCCGTGCCCGGAGATTCTTCCGAATACGGTTGGACGGGATACGTCCCTTACGATGAATTGCCGACAGTCATCAATCCGCCAGAAGGGTTCATCGCGACTGCAAACAATGAAGTCGTAGACGATTCGTACCCGTATCATATAACGAAATTTTGGGCGCAGCCTTATCGGTATATGCGAATTGCTGAAGTGTTGCAGGATGGTGACAATTTCACTGCGGAAGACATGATGGACTTGCAGAAGGATCAAACGAACCTGTATGCACGGGAGTTTTTACAAGATCTCATTGGCTCTGTGAAAGCAGTAGACAAGGATGGGAAATATGCGACGGCTGTCCAAATGTTGGAGGAATGGGATCAGGTTGATTCCGCGGATGCGGGTGCTCCTTTGATTTTCCACAAATTAATGAAGCAATTGCCGAAAACGATGTTCAGCAATGAAATGCCGGACGATGTCTACAACCTCATGCCGGGCAAAGGGCAGATCATTGATCAGATGATGAGGGACGCATATAGCGGCAATCCTGGTGTCTGGGTGGCGCAATATGGCGGCGTCGATAAATGGGTTTATGATTCATTTGAAACTTCGATAGGTGAAATTGAAGAGCAGTTCGGAAGTGACGCGGAAAATTGGAAGTGGGGAGAGTTTCACCAATTGGCCTTCCCGCATTCATTGGCTGCAGCTTCACCGATATTTGCTTATTTCCTCAATCCGGAAAAACAGGAGATCGGCGGCTCAAATGTTACTGTCCAGGCGGCTGCATTTAAGGATGATGGAACCGTCAATCACGGCGCGTCTTGGCGTTTCGTTGCGGATCTGTCCGACTTGTCAGCGACGCACCACATCGTCGGACCTGGTCAAAGTGGGCATATGAAATCAAAATGGTTCCACGATCAAGCCGAAGATTGGGCGAATGGCATCTACCATGAAACTGTTCTCGACGGTGAAGTGAAAGATGGGTATACGTTGAAATTAAAAGCGAAATGAAAGGGAGCACACTCGTTTTAATTGGGTGATGGAGCAGCAAATTAAATCTTGTATTATTATCTTGACTTCAAGACATATCCAGGTTATCATATGGAATATATCTTGGAGTGGAGATATTTTTGCTGAGCGATCATATCTCTTAGAAATACGGGTATATAGAAAAGGGTTATGAAAAATGAAGAACAAAAATGGAAGGGTGGATGTTAAAATGACGACATGGAAAGTAGACGCGTCACACACGAGTGTAGGTTTCACAGTAAAGCATATGATGGTTTCGAAAGTTAAAGGAAGTTTTGCAGGGGTAGAAGGGACGATTGAGGGGAATCCCGAAGACTTAACAGGTGCAAAAATCAATTTCACAATTGATGCAAACTCTATTAATACAAATAGCGAAGATCGCGACAATCACCTTCGTTCAGGCGATTTCTTCGATACTGAAAAATTCCCTCAACTGTCATTCGTATCTACGGGCATCGTAAAAAAAGGCGATGAAGAGTACGATGTTACAGGTGATTTGACAATTAAAGACGTAACAAAGCAAGTTACATTTGAAGCAGAATTCGAAGGCACAGGAACAAACCCATGGGGCGTTCAAGTTGCTGCATTCGAAGTAGAAGGGAAAATCTCCCGTAAAGAGTTCGGCCTAACGTGGAACCAAGCACTAGAAGCAGGCGGCGTTCTCGTAGGCGACGATATCAAGATTTCGATCGACCTACAAGCAAACCCAGCACAATAATTGTATAGAACACGGCACGCATGAGAGGAAATTTCATGCGTGCCGTTTTTAATTGCAGAGAATCAATGACTCTGCGCTCATAAATCGCGTTTCACGCTCATAATCGCCGTCTCCGCGCTCAAAAACCTTCTTCCTCAACAAACGGCCATCGTTCGACCGTCCGTCCATGCCTTCCCGTTGTCGTTTTTGCATGTATCAATGATTGGTAAACCGCTTCTTCCGTCGCCTCGATGACTGCTTGGAAAAGTTTGTTCATCACCTTGGCGTCGTCACGCAGCAGTGTGTAAGTTACTGTATCTCCGCCTGCACTCGCATGTGGAATCGTATAGGCGTTGGAGAAAGCGATGATGATGTCTCCGCTGCCGTTATGGATATGGGAGCCGGTTCTGCCGAGGCCAATGGAAGCGCGTTTCGCGAGCCGTTTCAATTGCCTGCTGTCAAGCGGTGCATCCGTCGCAACGATGATCATGACGGAGCCGTCAGGTTTTTCGCTTTTCATCTCGTCGGAAGGCTTCACCTTGTCAGCTGCCGTTTTCAATTGCATTTCATTTCGGGTAAGCCATTCATCAATCAGGCATTCTTCAGGACTGCCGAAGTTCGTCAACGTCAGGACACCGACTGTGTACGCATCCTCTCCATGCGAAACGACTCTTGAAGAGGAACCGATTCCACCTTTCCGGCCGAAGCAGATCATCCCTTTCCCCGCGCCGACATCGCCTTGCTCAAACTCGCCTCTACCTGCATTGCGAATCGCTTCGATGGCGTGTTCTGGTCGGATTTTCAACGACCGCATTGCATTCAAATAACTGTCATTGCATTCACCGACTACGATATTTAATGAACTGGTGGAATCACCGATTGCGGTATTTTCCTCAAGCATATGCCGCATCGTCCCTTCGAGCACCGCCCCGACGCTGAATGTATTCGTAAGCATGATGGGGGATTCGATGACACCGAGCTCCTCTACTTGAATGAGTCCCGCTGATTTGCCGAAGCCATTTAATACGAAGCTCGCTGCTGGCAATTTTTGCTCAAAGCAGTTTCCGCCGTGTGGCAAAATGGCTGTAACACCTGTGCAGGCGCTCTCTGTATCAGGCTTCTCATGCAAAGTCACATGGCCTACCCCTACACCCGGCACGTCTGTAATCGCATTCCACTTTCCTTTTTGCATCGTTCCACACTCCTGTTTCACATAATGATCAATACTCTGTTCCGCAATATTATAGGAATGACTATCAAATTCCATACTGATGATAAAAACCCTTTATTTTGGAATGAAATAAACAATCAAATGATTGTTTGATTATCCTTGCATTCAGAAAAGAGGAAACATATACTAGATTATAATCAAACAATCATTTGAATGAGGTGTCGAAATGAATGTGAAAGATACATGTGATGTGACAATTGTCCATGAAGATATAGTCGAGAGTGTTCAAAAGGGCCTGCCGGACGTTGGCGGCATGGTGCAAATTTTCAAAGCACTTGCAGACGAAACAAGATTGAAAATCGCCTATTCACTTACATTGGAAGAGCAAATGTGCGTCTGCGACGTGGCGGCGGTCATCGGCGCGTCGAACGCGACGGCTTCCCATCATTTGCGCTATTTGCGGGAGCATAGTCTTGCGAAGTCAGAACGTAAAGGGAAGATGGTCTATTACTCCCTTGCGGATGCCCATGTATTTGATCTTGTGAAAATTGCCCACGACCATGCAGCGGAAAGAGAGGATGATTCGGATGGCCGCTAAGACAGAGTACAGACTTGAGAATTTATCTTGTGCAAACTGTGCGATGAAATTCGAAAACAATGTGAAAAGCATTCCATCTGTAACGGAAGCGACCGTCAATTTCGGTGCGGCGAAGCTCTCTTTTGCAGGTGATGCGACGGTGGAGGAGCTTCAGGCGGCAGGCGCATTCGATGGCATTCGAGTCGTGCCGTTGACGAAGAGAGAACCTGATCCGAAAATCCCATTTTTCCGAAGGAAGGAAAATATCGTCACGATGCTGTCCCTTATTTTCGTTATAGCGGGAATGTATTTCACCTATCGAAACGTCCCTTATCCAGCCATCGCGACCGGCTTTTTTGCAGCTGCTATCCTGATCGGCGGAACGGGCATGTTTATTACAGGAATTAAAAACCTCGTAAGACTCGATTTTGACATGAAGACGTTAATGACGATTGCGATTATCGGGGCGGCTATCATCGGAGAGTGGCAGGAAGCAGCGGTCGTCGTCTTTTTATTCGCAGTGAGTGAAGCGTTAGAAGCGTACTCTATGAATAAAGCGCGGCAATCGATCCGCCAACTTATGGATATCGCGCCAGCATCCGCGCTAGTGAAACGAAATGGAAGCGTTATGGAGCTGCCGACGGAAGATATCCGAGTCGGGGACATCCTTCTCGTAAAGCCGGGACAGAAAATTGCAATGGATGGTATCGTTCTGAGCGGGAAATCGACTGTCAATCAGGCGGCGATTACGGGAGAATCGGTTCCTGTATTGAAGGAGGCGAAGGACGAAGTATTTGCAGGAACGTTGAATGAAGAAGGCGCGCTCGAAGTGACCGTGACGAAACTCGTCGGGGATACGACCATTGCGAAAATCATCCATCTTGTCGAGGATGCGCAAGCGGAGAAAGCGCCGTCCCAAAAGTTCGTCGATCGGTTTGCGAAATATTATACGCCGATCATTATTGGCATTGCGATACTAGTTGCGATTGTACCGCCTCTTTTCGGAGGAGATTGGCATACATGGATTTACCAAGGACTCGCAGTTCTTGTCGTCGGTTGTCCTTGTGCACTCGTTGTATCCACCCCTGTCGCCATCGTAACGGCGATTGGGAATGCTGCCCGCCAAGGTGTCCTTATTAAAGGCGGCGTCTTTTTGGAGGAGATGGGTCGCATTCATGCAGTTGCATTCGATAAGACAGGCACATTGACGAAAGGATATCCTGAAGTGACGGATTTTATTGCAGGAGATGGAGAGAAGAAATCCATCCTGCAAGCGGTCGCTGCAGTTGAATCGATGTCCCAGCATCCTTTGGCAAGAGCGATTGTCGACTTTGCGAAAGAACAAGGAACAGGCGCAGCAGAAATCCAGAACTTCCAGTCGGTCACCGGGAAAGGGGCTTACGGTGAAGTGAACGGAACGATCGTCCACGTCGGGAGTATGAAGTGGGCGTCCGAGCTTGCGGAACTCCCTGCTGAAATGAAAAAACGTGCGGAAGACTTGCAGCAGGCCGGGAAATCAGTCATGGCGGTTGTTGTTGATCAATCATTCAAAGCGTTAATTGCGGTGACAGATCCGTTGAGGGAGGAAAGCGCTGCTGTATTACGACAATTAAAGGACGTAGGTATCCGGCATACAGTAATGTTGACGGGAGATGACATACGGACGGCCGAAGCGATTGCGAAACAAGCAGGCGTGACAGATGTGCGTGCAGGACTCATGCCTGAAGACAAGTTGACGGCAATTAAAGGATTGATTGGTCAATACGACAGAGTAGCGATGGTCGGTGACGGTATTAACGACGCGCCAGCACTTGCCGCGTCTTCAATCGGAATTGCGATGGGTGGTGCAGGGACGGACGCTGCTCTCGAAACGGCGGATGTCGCTTTAATGGCGGATGATCTTCGTCAGTTGCCATATACAATGAAATTAAGCCGAAAAACGTTGCAGATTATTAAAGAAAATATTATGTTTGCATTAGGCTTAAAAATTGTAGCGCTGCTTTTGATCATCCCAGGATGGTTGACCTTATGGATTGCGATTTTCGCAGATATGGGTGCGACATTGCTTGTCGTGTTGAATTCATTGAGATTGATGCGGATCCATAAGTAATGTACGCAGCCCGAACGGGGGAATGAAAATGAAATTGCGAGAATGGACGATGGAAGAACAGGAACAGCTCATCCATTTTTTGACGACGAATACGTGGCCGTTTCATGGAAATGCACATCCGGAACGTGAATTGATCGAAAAAACGATTGAAGATGGCGGATATGAATCGGATGAAGTGAAGACGTTTTGGGTGCAAAACGATGAAGACATCATCGTAGGCATCGTGAAAATCCATGATTTACAGGATGAAATTCCGTTATTCGATTTGCGGATTGCGGATCGCTATAGAGGATTCGGGTATGGACCGAAAGCGCTCCGTCTCATTACGGAATTCGTCTTCGGAATGCCGGAGGAGAAAATCCGCTTGGAGGGTCATACGCGCCAAGACAATTTAGCGATGCGAAAAACGTTTGAGCGCGCAGGGTTTGTGAAGGAAGCTCATTTGCGCAAAGCGTGGTTTTCACCGAAAGAGAATTCGTATTATGACGCTGTTACGTACGGGATGACTAGGGAAGACTTTTTAGCAGGTACGACGACGCCTGTCATGTGGGAAGATGCCAGCTATAGAGAAAAACCGAAAAAGCGAATTCCGAATGTCCCGACTGAAATCGAGTCGGAACGGCTCATCATTCGCATGCCTGAAGTGGAGGATGCTCTTGACGTGTGGAATGCGATCCGTAATTCACAGCCTGCCTTAAAGGAATGGATGCCTTTTGCGCAAAAAGCACCGGAACTTCATACGACGGAAGAGAATTTACGACAGGCGATTGCGGATTTCATTACGCGGAAAGACTTGAGGCTTCATATGTTTTCGAAAGAAACCGGCGAGTTTGTCGGTTCGACTGGACTTCACCGCATTGACTGGGCAGTTCCGAAGTTTGAAATCGGTTATTGGCTCGACACAAAATTTGAAGGGCGAGGGCTTATGACGGAAGCTGTTGAGCGTTTGACTGATTTTGCGTTTGACGAGCTGAGTGCCCGAAGAGTCGAAATAAGATGTGATGAGGAAAATGTAAAAAGCCGTTCTGTCGCTGAACGGGCAGGGTTTGAGCTTGAAGGGACGTTGAAATGCGATTCCCTTTCAGTGGATGGCAAGCAATTACGTAATACGTGCATATATGCAAAAGTAAAATAAGAAAGGGTGCCAACTGGTGGCACCCTTTCTTTAGACTGATCGCCTTCCTGTGAGCAATTGGATGACGAATATAATTCCTGCGATGACTAACAGTAGGTGGATAAGTCCGCCTCCAACCTTCATGACAAATCCGAGCAGCCAGAAGGCAATTAATGCTACGATAATGATCCAAAGTATTTTACCCATTATTTTCACTCCTTCGAAGTGGTATAGTGAATTTACCCGTAAGATAGAAATTGTAAACTGCCTTGCATGCATGATTCATGATCGAATGGGCAGGGAATGTACATACTGGAGGTGGAACGATTGGCAACGCCAAGTATGGAAGATTATATCGAACAAATTTACTTGCAGCTCGAGGCGAGGGGAGAAGCCCGCGTCTCCGATGTGGCAGAAGCGCTTTCGGTATTACCCTCCTCTGTTACGAAAATGGCGCAGCGGCTTGACCGTGAAGGGTATGTCGTTTATGAGCGATATAGAGGGCTGGAGCTGACGGAAAAAGGATTGGCGTTCGGAAAGAAGCTCGTCAGAAGACATGACCTTCTCGAACAGTTTCTCAGGATCATCGGCGTCGAAGAGAGGAACATCTATCAAGATGTTGAAGGGATTGAGCACCACTTAAGCTGGAATGCGATGGACCGAATTACGGATCTTGTGGAAGCGATGAAAGAGGACGAAGACTTCGTACAAAAATTGAAAGAACGACAAAGCTTCTAAATGGAAGAGGGATTAGATGAAATGACAGAACACAAACCAGGGTTTATTGCCCAACTGACCGTAATTGGCCAAGAAGGATCAAGATGGATTTTGGATGGCGGCGAACAAGAACAAGGAATCATGATCAATGCATCGGAATTCGATTCCCCGATCAAAGAGGGAGACGACGTCGAAGTCTTCCTTTACATGAACAGGCGAGGTGAACTGACAGCGACTGCGCACATCCCGAAGATGACGTGCGAATCATTCGGCTGGGGCAGAGTCATCCGGATCGATGAGAAGGAAGGCGCTTATGTGGATATCGGCTCCTCATTTGAAGTGCTTGTGAATAAAGCAGACTTGCCAAGGGTGAAAGCTTTATGGCCGAAGACAGACGACGAGCTGTTCATGACGTTGCGCACCGATCTTGGCGGCAATATTTTCGGACGTCTTGCGACAGAGGAGAGAGTGTTGGAATTGATAGCGGATGCACCTGAAACGACTTTCAATAAAAATTTGAAAGCGCGGGCATACCGTCTTTTGCCGGTAGGTTCCTTCTTTTTGAGCATTCCAGAATCGTACCGTATTTTTGTCCATCATACAGAGCGGGAGCAGGAGCCGCGTTTAGGAGAAGAAGTGGACGTCCGGATTATCGATGTGCGTGATGATGGCACGTTGAACGGCTCTTTGTTGCCGAGGAAGGAAGAGCGACTCGGTGATGATGCAGAAACTGTATATCATTACCTTACGGAGGTCGGTGGTAAAATGCCGTTTTCGGATAAGTCGACTCCGGATGAAATAAGTGAAATGTTTGGCATGAGCAAAGGCGCGTTCAAACGGGCGCTCGGCAAGCTGATGAAGGAAGGGAAAATCACGCAAAGTGAAGGTTGGACAACCTTGAAATAATAGCTGGAACCTTTTTCAATTGCACATCGTACTACTTCATAGTACTGGAGGGGAATACTTATGAAGAAATTATTGATGGCAGCGAGCGCATTGCTGCTTGTCGTCGGTGGAATGCTGCCGATGAATGCGAAAGCCGATACGGCCATTGATGAAAAATTAGGTGTGCCCATTGTCGTGTTAGGGGCAAACTTAACGGACGCGGAAAAAGAAAGTGTTAAAAAGAGCTTGAATGTCGAAGAGAATGCGGAAGTCGATGAAATTTCGGTCGACGGAAATGATCTTGTGAAATATATTAAAGACGGAAATAGCCAGGCGAGAATGTATTCATCGGCCAAAATTACGAGGCAGGATGAAGGAAAAGGCCTCGTCATTAAAATCGTAACGCCAGATAATATTACGCAAGTGACGAACGAAATGTATGCAACAGCAATGCTCACTGCGGGTATTGAGGATGCGATTGTTGAAGTTGCTGCACCGAAGCCGGTTACAGGACATTCCGCATTAGTAGGAATTTATAAGGCGTATGAAGTATCCGGTGAAACACTCGATACCGAGCGGACGGATGTCGCGAATGACGAATTGAATTTGGCAACGAAGTTTGCGAAGGATTCCGGCATTGATCAAGACAAAGTGGCAGAGCTTCTGACGGAAATTAAAAAGGCGATCGCCGATAACAAGCCTGCGACGAAGGAAGAAGTCGAGAAAATTGTAAATGATCAATTGTCGAAGCTGAATATCGAGCTGAACGAGGCCGACAGGCAATTATTGATTGACCTAATGGATCGGATCCGCAATTTGGATATCGACTTCGGCAAGCTGTCGGAGCAATTATCCGATATGGCGACAACGATAAAAGAGAAGTTCGGCGAAATCGATCCCGGCTTTTGGGATAAGGTAAAACAGTTCTTTGAAGATCTTTTTGAATCGATCAAGTCTTGGTTCAAGTGATACATGCATGCAATATGATAGAATATTGTAAAAGGAGAGGATCACATGGAATTTGAATTTGTCGAGCTTGGCGGAGATGCCTTCGCATTCCGTAACGAAAAGGACGGGAAGATGCAAGCTGAAATCACATGGACGCTTCTCGGGGATGTCATGGTCATGGATCACACATATGTGTCTGAAGAATTGCGCGGCGGAGGCGTAGCGAAGCAATTACTTGACCGTGCTGCGGATTACGCCCGTGAAAAAGGCTATAAAATGGAAGCTGTCTGCTCCTTTGTAGTCTCGGCATTCGAGCGATTAAAGGATTATGACGATGTGAAAGCGTAATCCAAAAGCGGATGGCGCCAGGAATCTAGACGATGAAACCAAAAAAGGCAATCCTTCAATAAACAAAGGATTGCCTTTTTATTTATGATTCCAATGAATTAAAGTCCCCATGCCATTGTAACGAAATAGACGATGCCAGTTAATACAGATGCGCCTGCGACGGTGTAAAGCATGTCCGTCGAGGTGAACATTAGTTTTTTCCCCATATTTCATGCTCTCCTTTCGCTTCCTGTTGTAAATCCTTCATAGGAATATAGTACCCGGATTTGATAATTCCAAAACTTCCCTTATGAAAAAGAATAAAAGTGAAATGAAACTTATTGTTTTATCTCTCGTATACTTGTTATGATTAAAAAAATAGTAGAAGGAAAGGGTGCTTTATTTGAATCGCACAGCAGAAAAGGTATTATCGATTATTGCAGTAGTGCTGACTACACTTGGAGTGATATTTGGATTTTTATTTATGGCGTTAATTAACTTAATGAAAAATGATCCGACATTCAAGCAGGACTTTGAAATGGAAATGATGACTGACCCAGCAATGACACAAGCGGATCTGGACGCTATGTATACGGTGTTTAATGTTATGGGTGGATTCATCTGGCTGATCATTATCGGAATGATTATTAGTGTAGTATTGAATATTGTTGGTATTGTAAACATCTGGAAAAATAAAAATGCCAAGCTTGCAGGGATCATGTTCATTATCGCAGGTGTTGTAGGAGGACTTCTTTCATTACCTTCCATCCTGCTATATGTCGCAGCAATTCTTTGCTTTACGAAAAAACCTCCTTTGCAGGATGATCTGGAATTTTCGAATCAACAATATGACGGGGATGGGATGAGACCGTTGTAAAAATAAAAAGACGCTTTTCCACATCGGGAAAGCGTCTTTCGATTATTATACGAGCACGGGCTCATGGATATAGTAAACGTATTGAGCAGTCTCAACGGGATAACCTTCGAAATACTCCTCGAATACTTCCAGCAATTCAAACCCTTGTTTTTCATAAAATGCCCGGCCGGCCGTATTTCGGCTATCTACGTAAACGAAAAGCTGTTTGGCGTTGCCAAGCATGTTTAGTGTAAAATCGAAAAGTTTTTTGCCATAGCCAGTATGTTGATAGGCTGGCAGGATATACATGGCTGTCAATTCTGAATCGCCATCTTCATCTTCCCTCGTAAAATTAAGAAAACCTATCGGAGTCCCTTTTTCACATTCAGCGACAAGCACATGTGTTTTTTCCATCCGTTTCATCATCATGGCATCGGAATAGGTGCTGTTAATAAATGCCGTCTGAATGTTTTCAGGAATGATCCCCGCATATGTATCATTCCACGTAATGTGGGCGATTTGTTGTATAAAACTAATATCTTCGGTAGTCATCGGTCTGATCATGACGAATCACCTCCGCAATCCTTTTTGTCCATCTAGCTCCGGGCGCCAGAGACTCGGGGTCATAAGTCGAAACTGCTATGTGGCAAAAAGCGCCACTTCGCATCTTCGTCTTATGCCTGTCGTCTCTAGGCAGGCGCCCTTCGCTTTTGTTTATCATAACAAAAAAAGGATGAATAAACTATGCTTGTAATCATAATGAAATATAAAAAAGTAAATTATCAAAAAATGAATAGAGTTCATGGGGAATCAACTGAATTATTTGAAATACGGCAAGCGATATGAGATGCTACTATCGAGGAAGATGCCCTGAATAACGAAATTGATTTTAGCTGCATGAGAGTTTTCAAAATCGAGATAAGGGTATACTGCAAGTATAATACGATTTTTTATAATAATGGAGGAATGATAATATGGCACGTAAAGGCGGAAATGGATTGCTTCTTGCTACGTTGGCTGCAGGTGCATACGCATATTTCAGCAAAAAGGAAAACCGAGACAAAGCTATGGTCGCGGTAAATAATATGAAAACAAAAGTTGATTCCTTTATACAATCGCAAAAATTGAACCGTTCCGATGATACGAAAGCCGGTCATTCGGATCCATATGATTTGCAAGATAATAAAATGGTGAGTGAAGGTGCACAAACAAGTGTCCATTACTATAACCAAGAGGTGGAAGATAAGTCCAAGGAATCAGAAGTGGACGGTCTTTACCATAAAAAAGAAAACCCAAGCCAAGCTCCACAAAACCAATAACAAACTCGCTTCCTCCATGGAGGCGTTTTTTTGTGTCCATTTTCCGATAAATATGCGTAAATAACGAACATTGATTGTAATTGCACAGTGAATTGATGTATACTTTTCAGTAGTTTGAAATAGTGAAGGTGAATTTATTGAAAAAGAAAATTGGTTTATTCACGATATTGATAACCGCTGCCGTTTTCTTGAGTGGTTGTTCCGGAGTCCAGAATAAAGAAGGAACGTTCTATAATATTTTCGTAAAGCCGATGGAATGGCTTCTTCATTATCTTGGTGAGACATTCAATGGGAGCTATGGGTTGGCGATCATCGTCATTACCGTTGCGATCCGTCTTGTGCTTATGCCGCTTATGTTGAAAAACTATAAGTCGCAGCAAGAAATGAAAATTAAAATGGATGCTCTCCGTCCAGAAATGGAAGATATCCAAAAACGGCTGAAAGCAGCAAAAGAAAAGGAAGATAAAGAAGAGCAGATGAAGCTTCAACAGGAAATGATGGGCTTGTATTCCAAGCACGGCGTCAATCCTTTGAACATGGGCTGTCTACCATTGATCATCCAAATGCCGATCATCATGGGTCTTTACTTTGCAATTCTTTACGCGCCGCCAGAAGTAAAGGAACACCAATTCCTTTGGTTCAATTTGGGCGAGCCGGATAAAATTATGATGCTAGTTGCGGGTGCGGTTTATTTCGTCCAAGCACGAGTATCATTGTGGACGATGCCAGAGCAGCAAAAGCAGCAGATGAAGTTGTTCATTTATATGTCGCCGATTATGATCATGTTCATTTCATTCACAGTGATGGCAGCACTTCCGCTCTATTGGGCGGTCGGTGGGCTATTGCTCATATTCCAAACGTATTTGGGCCGGAAGTTTTATTATAAGGAAGTGCAACCGGCTCCTGCTACGGATACGGAGAAAAAGAAAGATTGAACAAAGGCATACGAGAGGCTGGAGAGCAATCTCCGGCCTTTTTTGGAGGGATTTAACGTGACGCAGAAGAAAGTAGGCATTGTTGCAATTGTTTTGTTAGGAATTGTGACGTTGATTTTCGTCGTCAGAGGGAAATTGGATTTTGCGATTCTTACGATGATGGCGCTTTTTACATTGACGAACGCATCGAGAGCAAAGTCGTTTAAGGAACAAGGATATGAAAGAGAGTCCAAGTGGATGCGCTACCTATCCATCCTCTTTGCCATTTCATTCGTCGTCGTGTTATTGCTTATTATTTTGTAATAAAAAAGTTCCCCTTATGAAGGAGAACGCAGCCTGTTGACAAACGCTCGCATCCGTTGTTGCTCGTCTCGCTCGTCCGCTCATGAACTATAGTTCTATTCGCGTCTTCGCTCGACTTCGCGCCTAGGCTGGCAAGCGTTTTCAATCAGGCTGAGGAAATTCCTGTCCATTGCTTCTTGCCAAAAAATTAATAAGCTAGCCGTTTGCGAGTTGCAAGTACGATAATGATAGCGGGGATTGAGCAGACGGTCATTCCTAAAAAAGCGGTTCCCGGTGAGATCTCATAAAGATAACCGGCTGGGAACGTTAGGATTGCTGTGCTCAAACTCATTGCGATTGCGGCGTAGAACCCTTGGGCCGCAGCAATCTGCGAATTTGGAAGCTTTTTCGAAATATATTGGATGAATGCGTAATGGGCAATGCCGAAAGATGCGGCATGCAAAACTTGCGTCGCGATAAAAACGAAAGCGGTCGGGAAAAGAAAGACGAGCACCCATCGCAAGGTAGATCCGATTGCTGCAATTAGGAACATCGTCGAGATTCGAACGTCAGATAAAAAGCGATCCGCTTTAGCGAAAAAAAGAATTTCAAATAAAATGGCGACATTCAAAATGATTCCGATATAAAACCCGTTTACATCTAAGTCATCGAGGAACAGGAAGCCATAGTTATAATAGGAAGCATGTGCGCCCTGTAATAGGATAGCTAGCACCATGACGACTTGAAAGCCTTTTGTTGCAAATAACGTCTTCAATCCTATTTTTTGATTGCGAGAATCCTTTCGATCCTGCATGCTCTGCAAAACAGCAGGCGCAGGACGGGAGTAGAAGATGGCAGCAATTGCGAGTCCGGCAATCATCATATAGAGAATTGCTTGCTCAGTCCACAACGCTGTTGCGGCGCCGACGAGCAACAGTGCAATTGTATAACCGATCGAGCCGAACGAACGGCTTTTGCCATAATGGACATGCTCCTTTTGCATAAGGACGGACGCACCGCTTTCGACAGCCGGCAAAATAATCGGATAAACTGCGCTGAACAAAACTGTAATGATGAATAACGCTATGAACGGCGAATTAGGAATGTAGAGGATTGCAAGAAGCAATGACAATACAGTCATCCACTTCATGACGCGTACATACGACATCCTTTCCGTCAAATACGGAAAGACGAGGAACGTTGAAAACGAACGGGCAATCATCCCTGCACCCATGATGATGCTTGCGTCCTTTACGGTCAATCCTTTTTCGATCGTCAACCAGCCTGTCCAATAGGGAAGAAAAATGCCCCATGTGAAGAAAAACGTTAAAAAGCTTATCGAAAGCCACCGTTGATTATTCATAGATTACTCCTCGCAATCATTCATTTACACTTTTGCAAATAAATGATAGCATACACGGATTGGAAAGAACATCGTCATTTGGCGATTTATTCATATTTTGAAATGAGAGATACCTAGAATAGAAGGAAGGCCAACTAAGATGAATCGGAAACGAAAGTATAAAAGTCGGAAGAAATCCAACAAGACATTGACAATAACACTGCTTCTGACAAGTTTGATCATGACGGCGATTGTTGTGTGGATCGGTATGAACGGCTGGGATGTAAATAAGACATTGAGACAAGCTGGCATCGGTGAAACGCAAGCGCCACCTGTTGAAGAGCAAGAAGTAGAAGAGGACGCAAGCGAACCGGAAACGAATGAGGAAGAGCTTGAAGTACCAGAAGAGGAAACACCGGAGGTCGAGGAGAAGCCTGTTGAAGAAGAGCCGCCTGTAGAAACGAAAGAGCCGGAAACAAAGGAGCCAGAGAAAAATGTCACTCCTACAAAACCGACACCGAAACAAGAAGAGAAGCCGAACGTGACGAATAAACCGGCAAGCCCGAACAAAAGCGGCTATATCGAAGGCCAAAAGCTGCCTGCTGAACCGACAGTCATTAATGGAATTCTCATCGCGAATAAAAAACATCCTTTGCCAAGCACGTATGCACCTGGTGAAAGCAAAGAAGCTCGGGCGGCATTCGACGAGATGGCGGCTGAGGCTAAATTGTCAGGCATCAACTTGACGGCGTTCAGTACATATCGCTCGTTCGAGTACCAAACGTCGCTATACGACCGGTACGTAAGCAAGGATGGCGTGGAAAAAGCGGACCGCTATAGTGCGCGCCCGGGCTATTCTGAGCACCAAACCGGTCTCGCGTTCGATATCGGAGAAGTGAACTACGAAAAGTATTGGGCTTCCAATAAATTTGCAGATACGGAGGCGGGGAAATGGGTAGCGGCAAACGCGTACCGCTACGGTTTCATCCTCCGTTACCCGGAAGGCAAGGAACATATTACGGGGTACATGCATGAATCGTGGCATTTCCGTTATGTCGGCAAAGGTCTCGCCGAAGAAATCTTTAAACGCAACATTACGTTAGAAGAATATCTTGGTTTGAAATGAAAAAATCCTCCTCCATCTATTACGAGATGGGGGAGGATTTTTGTTTGTTTTATAGGATTGGTGATAGCAATCTCGAAACGGACTCTTTGATCTTGATCCAACGCGTCCGATTCATATACATTTCATACGTCAGCTCTGTTGATAATTGCATATCCTGCTCGAACAGCTCAGCGAGTTCGTGGGATTTTTCGCGGTCATAAATAAATGCATTGATTTCAAAATTGAGCTTGAAGCTCCGTACGTCGATATTTGCTGTTCCGACGGTGGACAATTCATCATCGACAACAATCTGTTTTGAATGAATGAATCCATTTTCGTAAATATACACTTTCGCGCCAGCCCTTAACAGCTTTCCGACGTTGGAATACGTCGCCCAGTAGACAAACATATGGTCAGGCTTATTCGGGATCATGATGCGTACGTCGACTCCCGATAGGCACGCAATCCGCAAGGCGTCAAGGAAGCTGACATCAGGAATGAAGTACGGCGTCTGGATATAAATATATTCTTTCGCTAGGAAAATCATTTTCAAATAGCCATCTTTAATCTGCTCCCACTCTGCATCGGGGCCGCTCGATACGATTTGCAGCCCGACCGACCCTTTCCGCGGAATTGCGGGGAAGTAGCGCTCGGCGTATTCGATATCTTCCATCTCGGTCGCTTGGTTCCAGTCAAGGATGAATCTTGTTTGAAGCGGGTGGATCGCGCTCCCTTCAAGGCGGAGATGTGTGTCGCGCCAATAGCCAAATCGTTTATTCAACCCTAAATACTCATCACCGACATTGAAGCCGCCGACATACCCGACGCGCCCGTCAATGACAACGATTTTCCGGTGGTTCCGGTAGTTAAGCCGAGGATTGATGAGTGGAAGGAGGGCAGGAAAGAACGCGGCCACTTCGCCTCCGCAGTTGATCAATTCCTTTAAATGTTTGACGCGGAGTCCACGTGAGCCGATATCATCGAATAAGACGCGCACTTTGACGCCTTGCTTCGCCTTTTTGATCAATACTTCCAATATCCGTTTCCCTAATGAGTCCAACCGTAAAATGTAATATTGAAAATGGATATGGTCTTTGGCATTTTCAAGATCCTTCAGCAGGGCATCGAATTTTGCAACACCGTCATTAAAAACTCGAACGTCATTATCTTGTGTTAAAACGGCGTGGTTATTGCGAAGATGTAGGTAAATCATATCTTTATAATGTGCGGTGTCATCCAGTCTGAAATCGAATGTTCCTTCTTCGATCGATTCGATTTGGTAATCGATCAATGTTTCAATTCCGATTCGGTTTTTTCCTTCCCATCTGAATAAATGCTTTTTCCGTAACTTTCTGCCGAATAATAAATAAATGAAAAAGCCGAATAAAGGTACGAAGAAGAGGACGAGAATCCACGCCCACGTTGCGGTAGGATCTCTTCGTTCAAGGAAAATCAGCGCAATCGCAAGGAAAATGTTCAATATGAAAATGGATGTTACCGTAATCGTGATTAAACTGGCCATATAAGCCCTCCTTTAGTGACTGCTCATTATTAGTATACCGAAAACCAACCGAAAAAGAAGGGAATATCAACCACAAGTGGAGACTCTTGTAGTTTACACTTTGCTTGTTGGGGAAGATTATAAGAAAATGAGTTAATCCAACTTGACTGATATGATTTAAGGGTATATAGTCTATTATAGTTTTTTATTTATTCCTGAAGGGGGAAAAGAAGTGAATACAGTTTTATTACTTATAAATATAGTAGCGCTCTTGCTTTTAATAGGTCTTCTATATACTATGCATCGTAAAAACGTTTCGTTTTCCAAAAGGGTTTTTACTGGGTTAGGACTTGGAATTCTTTTTGGGTTCATCCTGAATATTGCTTACGGCGCTGACTCGGAAATATTGGCGCAATCGGTAAGTTGGTTTAACATCGTAGGGACAGGCTACGTTAAGCTTCTTCAAATGATTGTCGTTCCGCTCGTGTTCATATCGATTCTTGGCGCTTTCACGAAAGTGACAATCGGCAAGAACTTCGGAAAGATGGCGGGAATGATTTTAGGGATCCTCGTTGGGACAACTGCAATTGCTGCAGCGATCGGTATTTCGGCTTCCCTGCTGTTCGGCTTGGACGCTTCTGAAATTGTCCATGGTGATGCGGAAACTGAACGCGGCGTCTCCATGGAGGAGCGTTCTGCGGAAATGGCTGGAAAAGCATTGCCGGATCAAATTCTCGACCTATTGCCTGCAAATCCGTTTCTTGACTTTACAGGCGCACGTCCGACATCAACGATTGGTGTCGTTATCTTCGCAGCGTTTCTTGGATTTGCCTATTTGGCACTAACGAGACGGGATGAAGAAAATGCAAACCTAGTGAAGAGAGGGATTGATGCCCTTTATTCATTGATCATGGGTGTCGTACGGATTGTGTTGCGTTTGACGCCTTACGGAATTTTGGCGATCATCGCAAGGACTGTTGCAACGTCTGATTTTGCAGCAATTTATAGCTTAGGGAAATTCGTCCTTGCTTCGTACGTCGCATTAATTGTCATGTATCTCATCCATTTGATCATCATTACGATTTCCGGACTCAATCCGGTCACGTATGTTAAGAAGACAGCAGAAGCTTTGCTGTTCGCTTTCTCATCAAGATCCAGTGCTGGTGCTTTACCACTAAATATTAAAACACAAACCGATCGGCTTGGAGTTCCGGATGGGGTTGCAAACTTTGCAGGCTCTTTCGGATTGTCGATTGGACAAAACGGTTGTGCAGGCGTGTACCCAGCGATGCTCGCTGTTATGATTGCGCCTACTGTCGGGCAAAATCCATTAGAACCGACATTCCTGCTAACGTTGATAGCGATCGTGGCGATTAGTTCGTTCGGGGTTGCCGGAGTCGGCGGCGGAGCTACATTCGCGGCAATCCTTGTACTATCAGCCTTGAATCTCCCGGTTGCTTTGGCAGGTTTGTTGATTTCGGTTGAACCTCTTATCGATATGGGGCGGACTGCATTGAACGTGAGCGGTTCTATGACTGCTGGTGTAGCCACTGCGCGTATTAATGGAGAGTTGGATAAGGAAGTCTTTAACGGTCCAATTGAGCAACAATCAATTGAAGCATAATAGAAAAAATGCCGAGGAAGCAATGTGCTTCTTCGGCATTTTTTATTTACTTCGAATCAATTCATAAGTCTCCATGATGAAATCTTTATAAGGCGTGCGGGGCATGGAAAAAATATTGCTCACGGCAATGTCGATTGAACGTATTGCTGCCGCTTCATCTCCTAAAGCCCGATGGCAAAGTGCCGCGTACGCATCTTTTTCATAGAAGATGGATAAATCGAATGGATGGTGGATATAGTCTGCAATTGTCACTTCTGTAAAACAAGTAAGCGCCTCCTTGTGTCTTCCAATACCATAAAGTGCCTTGCCTTTTTCCATTAAGGTATAAGAGCTATGCGAATTGATTGTATCGTGTTCTTGAAGGTATGCATTGAGAAGATCCAATGCCTCCTTGTACGAACGTTTATAGGAGGTCAAATAATGTACTTTTGCATATTCAGTAAATAGAATCGCTTCTTCGTCATCGGCAAATTCCCCGTAGAGTAACATTTTTTGTACGTAATAATCCATCGATTTAACATCCTGATTCATCATCGCATTGAATGTCGCCAGCCTGTACAAATGATCGATGCGATAAAAAACCTGCTTCTCCTTTGAGAATTCAATCCCTTCATTCATGACACGAATTGCCTCATCTGAATCGCCTACCGCATAGTGAAGAATTGCTTCAAAATAATCGAAATCGAGCCGGGTGAGAGGGTCGATAAATCCATTCCGTACTTCTATTTCAGAACGCTCCTTCAATAGAATTGCAAGGGACTCGTCATATTTATGTTCGGAGAATTTCACCATTGACCGGAAAAGACCAACTGATGCAAAGCGGCGGGTACTGTTCATTTGATCATAAATGTCTGCTGCCCTATCTAAGAGTTCTTGCCATCCATCCTTCTTTTCATAGTAGAGAGTACGGCTATATATATCCAAAAGCCTTGCCGCTTCATAGCCCTGTGTCAATTTCTCCACATATGGCTCGACTAACGAGATGATTTGATCATGTTCATCCGTCAATTTATCAAGACCAATACTGAACAGTTGCTCCGCAGTTTTCAACACTTCCTGTAATTCCTGCCGATTCGTCTCCTCCAATAGTTCTGCTGATTCTACACCAAGCTGTTTTGCAATATACGCTAAACTATCCATGGAAGGATTCGCTTTATTGTTCTCGATTAAACTGAGCATCCCTTTAGTTAGCTGATCTCCCGCCAATGCTTCCAATGTAAGTTTTTGCTGTTTCCTCAGCTTCCTGATTCGTTCACCTAATGTTTGCAGGGGGAACACCTCCGATTATGTTGGTTATTTATGTGGATCATGCATATCTGTAATCGAAATAAAAACTCATATAGTAATGAATCAATTGTACCTGTTTCACTTCGCCGACAATCATCATACACTACATCTGTGAGCTTTGTTTAATTATATTAAACTTTTGCTTGCAATGGAAGAGGTAACATGCTATTCTTTGTTTAATAAAATTAAACTTCCTGAATGGAGTGACTATTTTGAGTGAAGCAATGAAGTTAAAAAGGGCGACGTACCATCTGTGGACGTTTACAATCAGCAAACTTATTTCATCGTTCGGCGCCCAAGTATATGCGTTTGCTGTCAGTTTTTACATTTTACAATTAACGGGGTCTGCAACGAGCTTTGCAACAAACTTGATTTGTAGCATTTTGCCACGGACGCTTGTTGCACCGTTTGCCGGTTATGTTGCTGATCGATACTCAAGAAAGGCCATTATCATATGTGCACAAATTGCTTCTACTTTAGCGATCGGCAGTCTTCTTGCAGTCAGCTTGACTTCGGGAATTTCACTTTTAGCAATTTATATGACGACGGTAGTTTTGTCGATCGCTTCAACTTTTTCTGGAGTGACATTCAGTTCATCTATAACAGGACTTGTCGATGAAGCAAGAATTCAAAAAGCAATGTCCTTGAACCAGATGTCGATTTCTTTCGCAGCAATCGGAAGCCCAGCAACCGCTGGCGTGTTATACGGTACCGTTCCCATGCCGGTATTCCTTATGATATATATGACAGCTTCAATCGTTGCAGTAATTCTTGAATCGACGATGAATTTCAAGCTGTTCGCAAAAAGGAAAGAGGTTGTTGAAGGGGAGCCGAAAGAGCCGATGCTGCAAAGTATGAAAGCAGGACTTTCTTATTTGAAACTGCAGCCGGTTATCATGGCGATCATTTGGATTTCACTATTTATCAACTTCCTATTCGGTGCGTTCATGGTCGGCCACTCTTTCATCCTGATCGAAAAGTTGAAAATGGCGCCGGAGCATTTTGGCTTAATTGATGGAGCATTAGCTGTAGGGATGTTGCTCATGTCACTTTATTTATCAATGCGGAAAGAAGTGAAATTCCCTCTTTTAGTTGGAAAACGAGGCATCATCGGTATGGCTTTACTTATGAGTGGAGTAGCATTACCGCTTATCATTTCCATGCCATATTCATTGATGTTCGCCTACTATGCAACGCTTTTGTTCGGCTTCGGTTTGACTCAAATCATTGTCAATACACCATTGATGGTTATGATGCAAAAGATGATCGACGACGATTACAAAGGACGCGTCTTTTCCATTCTCGAAACAATGGCAATGGCGCTTATGCCGCTAGGAACGGTTATATACGGATTCTTGTATGATATTTTACCTGCACAGTGGATCCTGATTACTTCCAGTTTGTTACTCATTGGAGTTGTCCTCGTGTTAGCAAGGCCGTCTGTTATCAGGATGGCACATCCAGAGCTTGATAAGTCATCATCAGTGAAGGCGGAACCTGTTCAAGAATGATGGAAAAGGGGTGTAGCATTGGAAGCGATCTTTAAAGAAATTGTGGACATTATGCATAACGATTACGCAGGATGCGAGGATAAGCAAGGATGTGACAGACCGGAGCATTTCCTTGAAATGATAAGGAATGAGCAGCTGTCAAATACGGAATTCAAGGGAATTGTTGAAGAGTACTTGTTAGATTTCAACGATCAACATATTCATTTCATTATGGAAAATGCGGAAAATGAAAAGCCTGAAAATCGCGGTTTTAAAGTACGGCGTTACGAAGATCGGCTGTATGTCACGGAAGTAGATTCGGAGGATCGGCTTAAACCTGGGATGAGCATCGTTTCGTTAGGCGGAAAAAGCATAGGTGAATTGAAAGAGTTGCATCATAGACGGTTGAATGAAAATCATTCTGAACGGGAAAATTGGGGACCGGTATTGATGCTTTATCCGGAAGGTGAAGTGGAAGACGAGAATGGAACGCGGACATTTACATTCGGCTTGTTTGATAAAAAGCCTTATGTCCCTACGTACTCCGTGGAAAAAAGGCAAGACGTAGTATTCATTACAATGACTGATTTTGCAAACCCGGATGCCATCGTGAAAATGGTCGAGGAGAATAAAGAGCTGCTTGGAACGACGGATAAGTGGATTATTGATGTGCGTGTAAATTATGGCGGTTCTGATTCTAGTTTCTATCCATTGCTGCCTTATATCATGCCTGAAGAGGGTGTGGAGCTAGCGGACAACGATTCGGAGGATAGGATGCTGTTCAATTGCACGGAAGCAAGTGCTGATCGTATTTTGCCTGAACTGGAGGAGGCGCTAGCGGGTACTGATGATGAGCAAGCAAGATGGTTTTTGTCTGTCTTTAAACGTGAATGGGAGCGCAACCGCGGGAAAGGATTCATTGAATTCGATTTTGGCGATATGGTGAGCGATACGTTCGTAAAAGGGATGAAACATCCATCACAAATTATTGTTTTGACGGATGTCTTTTGCGGCAGTTCGGGAGATTCCTTTGTGGCGGTTGCCAAAAAGTCTAGCAAAGTGACCGTTATCGGAAGAGCAACGATGGGACTGAACGATTACGCCAATTTGGTAAGTGCTAAATGGGAAGAAGGATTTGAGCTGATGTATCCGACATCACGAATGGGCGGCATTGATAAAGGCAAAGGGATGACAGGCATCGGCATCACACCGCATATTCATATTCCTTGGACGCCTGAGCATATTGAAGAGGATATTGACGTGAAGAAGGCTTTTGATCTTTTATCTCAAAACAATGCAGTGACAAATTGATGTTTTTGTAATGAATAGGCATTTTGTACGGTGAAATGAAACTATTTTCATAACGGCTCGTATAACTGTATGTATGATTGACAGAAAAATAGGAACAGGGGGAAGATTATGCTGAACAAAGCGCTTATTGAAGATGTGTTGCAAGCTGCTCTTGAAACCGGCGGCGATTTCTCGGAAGTATTTGTGGAAGATCGCTACACGAATCATATGGTCCTTCAAAATTCTCGTCTAGAGAAGAATTTGTCGGGACGGGATTTTGGTGTGGGAATACGAGTGTTTCATGGGTTGCAAAGCGTCTATGCTTACACGAATGATTTCTCAAGAGAAGGACTTTTGAAGGCTGCTCGTACAGCTGCGAAAGCCATTGAAGGGAAGAAGGATGGGAAAACGACGATTATCCCGCTCCTTAAGGAATCGGTTTCGATGCTCCATCCAATAAAAATCATGCCAACTGAAGCAGCTAAATCCCGAAAGCTTACTGTGATGCGCAATGCGAATGATATCATCAGAAACTACGATCCAGAAATCGTGCAGGCAATCATTAACTTGATCGACGAGGAGCAAAATGTCCTCATCGCCAATTCTGAAGGGAAGTTTGTGGAAGACAAGCGAGTAAGAAGCCGGATGTCCATGGTATCCATCGCTTCAGATGGGGCGGATATGCAGACCGGTTTTTACGGGCCTGGCGCGTACCAAGGTTTTGAGTTTATTGAAAACCTCGACCTGAATCATTATGCGAAAGAATCTGCTCGAATTGCCAAAACGATGCTTCATGCCGATCCTGCGCCAAGCGGAAAATTCCCTGTCATTATCGACAATGAATTTGGCGGAGTCATTTTCCACGAAGCTTGTGGCCACAGCCTTGAGGCGACATCGGTTGCAAAAAATGCATCAGTATTTGCGAATAAATTAGGAGAAAAAGTGGCGTCAGACCTTGTTACATATATTGACGATGGGACGCTTGAAAATGAATGGGGCTCGATTAATATCGACGATGAAGGTGAAAAGTCCCGCAAAAATGTGCTCATTGAAGACGGCATACTGAAAGGATATATGATCGATAAATTGAACGGTAGACGGATGGGAATGGAGTCTACAGGCTCAAGTCGCAGACAATCATACAGATTTGCACCGACGTCCCGGATGACAAATACGTATATTGCTCCTGGAAAATCTACGCCTGAAGAAATCATAGCGGACACGGAATTCGGCATTTACGCGAAATACATGGGTGGGGGTTCGGTCAATCCTTCAACGGGTGATTTCAACTTTGCTGTTCATGAGGCGTACTTGGTCAAAAACGGGAAAATCGATAAACCGATCCGTGGTGCGACTTTGATCGGTAACGGGGCGAAAACGATTCTGGATATCGATCGCGTCGGCAATAATTTAGGCCACGGAGCGGGAATGTGCGGCGCATCCAGTGGCAGTTTGCCGGTAAATGTCGGGCAACCGATGGTACGTGTAAGTGAAATCACAGTCGGCGGAAAGGAGGCATAATAATGAGCATTGAACAATTGAAGGAGCGGCTATTTGCTGAAGGGGAAAATATGGGCTTTACCAATCTTGAACTCTATTATGAGAAAAAAGAGAGCCTTACGATCGGGTTATACGAAGGGGAAGTGGATAAATACGACTTTTCCGATGTTCAAGGAGCATCTGTTAGAGGGCTGTATAATGGAAAAACAGTTTACGCCTATACAGAAAAATTCGATGAGGATTCGGTTGCATTCTTGCTGAAAAATGCAGTGGAAAATGCGGAGCTGATTGAAAATGAACCGGAAGAGTTATTCACGGAAAGAGCGGGGTATGAAGAAATCCAGTTCTATAGTCCGGAATTGGATACGGTTAAGCCGGAAAATATGATTCAATTCTTGCAGGAAGTGGAGAAGAAAATCCTATCATATGATCCACGAGTTAAGAAAGTTACAACATCCCAAATGCAAAATCAGAAATCTGAAAAAGGCCTTTTCCATGATAAAGGGTTGGAGCTTAAAGAAGCGAATAACTTTTTACTATTTTACGTATCGATCCTCGTCCAGGAAAATGACGAATTGAAATCCGGATTTGTATTTAGAATCACTAAGGATTTCAATGATCTTGATGCGGATGCAATCGTAAAAGAGGTCGTAGAACAGGGCGTAAGCAGGTTGGGTGAAAAGAATTATCCAAATAAAAATTACCCAGTCGTATTGAAAAATGAAGCGGCGGCTTCTCTATTGTCAACTTTCACATCCTCTTTCTCGGCTCAGGCTGTACAGGATAACCGATCCCGCCTTAAAGGGAAGTTAAGTGAGAAGATCGCGGCAGATCATGTAAATTTGATTGATAACCCGTTTCTTCCAGCAGGAATCCAAAGTGCGACATTCGATTCGGAAGGAGTTCCGACGCGAAAACTTAACATTGTAGAGGAGGGGAACTTACAAACCTACTTCCACAACTTGAAAACGGCGAAAAAAGATGGCGTGGAGACGACAGGTCATGCACATCGCAGTTCCTATAAGGGTTCTGTCGAAGTGAGCCCGACCAATTTCTATATTGAGCCTGCCCATCAAACGTATGAGCAGCTTTACGAGGGGTTTGAGGAAGGTGTTATTATTACCGATTTAGCTGGGTTGCATTCTGGGGCAGACCCGATTTCAGGCGACTTTTCATTGGCAGCTGACGGATATTACGTTAAGGACGGCAAAATTGTCGGGCCGACGAAGCAAATGACCGTCGCAGGGAACTTCTTTGAAGTGCTCCAGGATATTGAGGGGATTGGCAGCGATCTAATCTTCTCTCCGATGAGCTTTAGCGGGTACATCGGTTCTCCATCGTTGAAAATTAAGGGCTTGGCGGTTACAGTGGATTAACAAATGATTGGAAGTAAATAAGACAGGGCACGACATATTGCACGATGAATATGTTGTGTCTCTTTTTTTATGCTACCGAGTTTTATACGCCTTAAGACTTAGCTTAAATTATATCTCAGGTCCATTACTGTGAATTCGCCTGTACTGTACGATGGATTCAGTAATTATGTGAATTGTTAGGATGTGAGAATATGAAAAAAAGATGGCTTTTTTGGTGGATTGCTAACGCTTTTTGGATTGTCGTTTTAGCAGTAGGTTCAGCTTTCGTTTGGCTGAGGGAAGTTGATGGTGCAGGTGTTATTCAAACGCCTGAAGCAAAATTAGTAGCATTTATAATTTTATTGATCGCATTTATATTTCCGGTATTAATTCAAGTTGTATGGCTAATTGTTAATCTTGTAATTGGTAGTAACAAAAAAATGGAATATCGTAATGAATTATCGACTTAAAGTATCATGCGTATTCTGAGAGAGATTCGACTTTCACAAGTGGGGAAGCGAAAAAGTGAATAATCAAGGGCATACTATATTGTTTGTAACCAACAAGGTATGCCCTTAACTTTTTTGCCTATTTACGTCGAACGCAATGTCTTCGATGACTTGCGATACATGAATATAAAGACGATCGAAATGACAGCAAGTGCTGCGGAGATATAGTAAATCTCACCTGTCATTCTTGTGAACAGCCATGTGAATAACAGCGGCCCGATGATTCGTCCCATATTGTCCATCGAATACGTCATGCCGGCAGCTGTTCCATACTTACCGCCAGATTCTTTCGACGTCAATGAAACGAGCACTGTCCGAGCGAGCGCGTTCCCTGCCGTAAAGACGCTGAGTGCAACACCCGCCCAGAAAAGGCTGCCTGTGAACGGAATCAAAATGAGTCCTATAGCGGTGATGATTTGCGCACCTAAAATCCACTTCGTCTCTGAACCGTTTTTCACGCGGCGGACGACACCGCCTTGAATGGCCGCATCGACAAAACCGCTTGCCATGAACAAATAGCCGACTTGCTGCGGTGTAATTTCAATCGCAGATATTTGGAACAATTGGAATGTCGATTCGATTCCTGCCAAGATCAACGTCACCATGAAGGAGAGCAAGAACAGATTGCGAATCCGGTATTGCCAGAGCATCGCACCGCCTTTCGGTAACAGTACGCGTTTATTCGCCTCGCCTAGTCGTTCAGGTTCTTTTAATATCACACTCGCATAGATGACCAATAACAATGTCAAAATGCCTGATGCGAAAAATGGCAAATGTAAGCTGTAATGCCCGAGCACGCCTCCGATTGCAGGTCCGAAAATAAATCCGAGCCCGATCGACATACCGAGCAAGCCCATATACTTATTCCGATTTTCCTCCGTCGTCATATCCCCGACAAATCCGGTAACTGCCGTATACAATGCCCCAGAGAAAATCCCTCCGACAACACGTGAAAGATACATCATCGTAAGATTCTCAGTGAAGAACGCGAATAGGAAGAAGCTTAAGCTAAAGCCGATAAGTCCGACGATGATCAGTTTTTTACGGCCTGTCCGATCGGATAATGAACCCCAAAGCGGGGCGGTGAAGAAGGATGCAAGTGAATAAACCGTCAACAATCCTCCGACATGAATTTCAGACAGATTCTGTTGCACGATCACTTCCGGCAAAATGGGAATGATAATGCCGAATCCAAGATATACAAAAAATTGTACAGACATAAGTAGTAGAATTGATTTCTTCATAAATGAACCCGCTTTCAATTGACATCAATACGACCATTTTACTCCGCCTTTCACATAGTGACAAAGGAAAAGGCGTTTCGTGCGAATAAATCATCTCCTGCTCACTCATATTGGTCTCGCCTGTTGCATAAAAGAGAAAGTCGGCCGGAAAGCAACGAAGAGACGTTAATCATTTCAATATGCAAGCTTTTATTTTCCGTCTTTGTATAAAGCATTTACAAAAGGCGAACAATTTGTAACATAATTGAAAGATTTAAAAGTGGACAGGAGTGGTATGATGTGTATAGATGAAAATTGGTATGAATTTCATATCGATGATGAAACTTTCCAATGTGAAGATGCGTCAACAACATATAGAAAGGTCGAGGTGGAAAAGATGGCGAAAGAAAAAGTTGATTTGAAAAAAATCATCACCAACTTGGCGAAGTTGGGTGTTTCGGCAACAGCAACGAAATCCCGTATGGAAATGCTGAAAGCCCTCGCGCCACCTTCAAATGACCCGCAAATACAGTCATAACAAAAACCTCCCGCATGCGGGAGGTTTTTTGCGTCCTCTATAATGATTTATGAGCGTTTGCAACGGTTTGTGCGTGAATAAACCAATATATGCGCATATAAGTCGCATTATGAGTGAATTAAATGATTTATGCGTTATTCTAGGCGTTTATGCGTGAATAAAGCATTTTATGCGTTTTTGATCTGATCACTTTATTCATCATCGTCAGAACTGAACATATACGTTCGATGATGGAACTTCATACTGAAGACGAGGCCGATTGCGAGCATGTTGCCCATTAATGAACTGCCCCCGTAACTGATGAATGGCAATGGGATACCTGTTATTGGCAACAATTGGATCGTCATGCCGATGTTTTCGAATACGTGGAATGTGATCATTGCAATGATGCCTGCGCAAATGTATGTGCTGAATGGATCTTTAAGTTCAAGCGTGATTTTCGTCATATGATAGATCAGGAAGAAGTAAAGGCAAATGACGAGACTCGCTCCGATGAATCCCCAATCTTCCCCGATGGTGCTGAAAATGAAATCGGTATGGCTCTCGGCCACATATACTTCACGTCCTTGAAACCCTTTCCCGAATATTTCACCCGATCCGATGGCATTCAATGATGTGATGAGATGCCGCCCTTCATTCGACGCATACGAATAAGGATCGAGCCATGAGTAAATTCGTTCAAGCTGATACGGTTTGACGCCGAGTTTCGCCAAGAAATCTTGAGCGTACAAGGCCATCCAAAGAAGTGTTCCTCCCAAGGCGGCAGTACCGACGAAAATCGGTAGGATGATCCGCCAAGTGATGCCCGCCACGATGATTAGAGCAGTAGTAATGGCGATGAAGACGAGACCAGTCCCTAAGTCAGGCTGCAGCATGATGAATAGGAATGGAATGCTGAAAACTGCAAAGATTTTACCGAGCAGGAGAAAGTCTGTCTGTAACGTCTTTTCCATATAGCGTTCATGGTGCTTCGTAATTGTGCGTGCCATCCCTATGATAAAGAACGTTTTCATAAATTCGGCTGGCTGGATGCTGCCGATGCCGAATGGAAGGTGAAACCAGCTTTTTGCCCCGTTTCTGCGGGCAACAAGTTCCAAACTATCAGGCAAGATGTAAAGTGCTGCCAAGAGGAATACCCCGCCGCCATAAATGATCCAGGCGGCTTTCTTATACTGTTCCGGCTCCAAATACATTGTGATGGCAATAATAATAGAGCCGATGACATACCATTGGATTTGAGACGGTATGAAGTTTATCGGGACGGAGTTTATCCTATATTGTCCTGTCGTCTGGGCGGATGCGATGGCGATGATGCTGATCGTGAAGAATAAAAGCATGATGAACGCAAGCGGCCAGTCGAACCGATCTACGGGTTTTTTATCTATATTCATATATTTCACCTTATCAGTTAATTGGTTTCACATGGAAACCTCATATTATTATAACGGAAAACAGATTGTTTGTACGGATTTTTCTATAAGTCAATTATCAAACTACTCAACGCCCGAGCATACATATACAGTGAAAGAAACTTTCAATCTATAGTATAACGCATACCATGCCTATATTCATGTCCTTCAAAGTGACGTCCCGCCAGGCAGGAAGTTGCCTAAAAGTAAAAAGGTCCTTCTGTATCATGATATTTTACGAACGGGCAAGTCGTTTCGTGGTAAACTAAAGGAACGAAATCTAACGGTAAGTGAGGGAAATCGATGAAAAAGAAACTGGGTTTAGTGTATGGCGGGAAGTCCGCAGAGCACGAAGTATCCCTATCAACTGCCACGGCGGTAACGAATGCAATTGACTTTGACAAATATGAAGTGATTCCTGTCTATATAACGTACGAAGGTGAATGGAGGAAAGGGGAGCCGCTCGTTGCCCCTGCGGAATCGATTGAGCAGCTGCGCTTAAAGCGTGCTGACGGGAAGCCCGACAGCATCCAAGATTTTCTGAATGGCAACGGAACGCCGGATATCATTCTGCCTCTATTGCACGGAACGAATGGAGAAGACGGAACGGTCCAAGGGCTGTTCGAAGTCATGAACATTCCGTATGCAGGAAATGGAGTGCTATCTTCTTCAGCAGGTATGGATAAAGTAATTATGAAGCAGCTTTTCAATCAAGTTGGGCTGAAGCAAGTTCCTTACGTCTATTTCATCCGCACTCAATGGAAAAAGGACCAAGAGCATTTGGTGGAGAAAATGGAGAAGGAATTGACGTTCCCGATGTTCGTAAAGCCTGCAAACTTAGGTTCAAGCGTCGGCATCAGCAAGGCGACAGATCGTGAAAGCTTAATAGCAGCAGTTGAATTCGCACTGAAATTCGACCGGAAAATTATCGTCGAGCAAGGTGTCACTGCGCGTGAAATCGAGGTTGCCATCCTAGGCAATGATGATCCGAAGTGCTCCGTCCTCGGAGAAATCAAACCAGTAGCGGCTTTTTATGATTACGAAGCGAAATACCAAGACGGCAATACGGAGTTGCTCATCCCTGCTCCGGTAACTGACGAAGTGGAAACGACGTTGAAGGATATGGCGATCCGGGCATTCAAAGTGCTTGATTGCGCTGGATTAGTGCGCGCGGACTTCTTCGTGACAGACCAGGATGAAGTGCTTATCAATGAAATCAATACGATGCCCGGCTTCACACCGACAAGCATGTTCCCGTTGCTCTGGCAAAACACAGGAACGTCTTACCCGGAATTGATTGACAAGCTGATTGAACTTGCACTTGAACGGCATGAAGAAAAGCAACAGATACAATATACAATGGATTGAGTGTGATAAAGAATGAGACGTTTATTGACTGAATTGGCAGGTTGGCTGCAGGCAGAAGGCCAACAGATGGACGAAGTCGTTGTAACTGGGGTGTCGTTCGATACACGGACATTGAAGGAAGGCGACCTGTTCATCCCGTTCCGCGGCGAACAGGTGAATGGCCACCAATTCGTCCGACAAGCGATTGAAAAAGGGGCAGCGGCGTCCCTTTGGATGAAAGATGAGCCGGATGCGCCTGCAGATATCCCTCTAATTTTTATCGATGACCCGGAACTCGCGATGCAGCAACTTGCACGCGCCTATCGGGATCAACTCGCATGCAAATTCATCGGCATTACCGGCTCGAACGGCAAGACGTCGACGAAGGATTTAGTAGCTAGCGTCCTATCGCCTTATTTCAACGTGCGAAAGACAGAAGGCAATTTTAATAATGAATTAGGGTTGCCGTTTACGATTCTTTCATTGGAGGAAAATACGGAAGTTGCTGTCCTTGAAATGGGGATGAGCGGCTTTAATGAAATTTCTTTCCTCTCTCATTTGGCGAAGCCGCATTACGCTGTCATTACAAATATCGGTGAAGCGCATATGCAGGATCTCGGTTCCCGTGAAGGAATTGCAAAAGCGAAATTCGAAATCATTGATGGGCTTCAAGAAGTCGGCACTCTTTTCTATGATGGCGACGAGCCGCTATTAAATACGCTAGTGGCAGAACATCCAGAGCTGAGCGCAATTTCTTTCGGATATGGAGAAAACACGCGTCTTTCTCTCGTCTCAACGGAATCGGGGGATGAAGGAAGCCGTTTTGAGGTCAAAGGAATGATCGATGGCCAATTCACAATACCGGTTTTCGGTTCCCATCAAGTGAAAAATTCGCTCGCTGCGATTTTGATTGCGCATGAGCTCGGCCTTAGCAATGAACAGATTGACGCGGCACTTCGTCAGTCAAAACTTACGGATATGAGAATGCAGCCAGTCGTTACACAGAATGGAGCGCTTTTCATCAATGACGCGTACAATGCGGCGCCGACATCCATGCAGGCGGCACTTTCTTTTTTGAAGGAAACGAAGCTCCGTTCTAAAAAATGGGCTGTTTTGGGAGATATGCTCGAACTTGGCGAAAATGAACGGCATTACCACGAATCGATTGCCGAACAACTAGGCACAATACATGCAAACGGAATTCTTTTATATGGCCCGCGAATGAAGTGGCTTTATGAAGAGCTGATGAAAAATGGGAATGAAACAAAAGTCATCTGGTCAGAGAACGACTACAAGCCATTGATTGCGGAGCTCCTTACTTCCATTGACAAGGACACAATCGTCTTGTTGAAAGGGTCAAGGGGAATGGAGCTGGAAACAATTATGGATGGCGTGCTGCAAGCATGAAAACAGGCGTGCTGTTCCTCCATGGCTTTACAGGAGGAACGTTTGAAGTCCGCCCTTTCATTCAATATGTGGAGGAAAGGACGGACTGGATCACTTCTGTCCCGATCTTGCCGGGACATGATTTTCCTATCGATTTAAGCAAAGTATCGGCGGAATCATGGATGATGGAAGCGGAGCTCGCCCTCAACCGGTTGCGGAAGGAAGTTGACCGCATCATCATTGTCGGCTTTTCGATGGGCGGCATCATCGCCCTCTACTTGGCTTTACGGTACAAAGTCGATAAGCTCGTCCTGCTCAGTGCGGCGGCGAAGTATATTAGTCCGCGCATACTGTTGGAGGATGCAGCCATTATGCTTGCCGAATCCGTAACAAAAAAGTATCCGCCGAACACGTTTTATCATTTGTATGACTACAAATTTCGGAATACGCCGCTTCATGCTGCGAAGGAATTTGTGCGAGTCGTCAAAATGGTGGAGCCGTATTACGGAAAGATCACAACGCCGGTTTGCGTTGTGCAAGGGAAGAAGGACGGTATCGTTCCTTTTTCTACAGCGGAGCATCTATTGCGTTCGCTCGGTTCCGAGCAAAAGCAGCTCATCGTATCCGAAAACGGGAAACATCATATTTGCTACAGTGATGACTGCCATGAATGGTACTCAAAAGTGTATGAATTCATGAAGAAAGACTTATGCGAATTCTGATTATTACTTTTAAGGCGGATTGATTGCGGATGACCGTCAAGCGTGATAAACTACTATGAGTATTGGATACATTTACACGAGACTCTTCCGGTGGCGAAGAGTACTTTTTTTTGAATAAAACGGTTTATAGTCTCTCGGAGCACTACGCTGGAGACTAACCCGATCGGCAAAGACCAGCTTTCCTTTCACAATTGCCTCTGAAATTTATGAAGTTCAGCCATTTGAACTTTTGCCCACTCCAGAGAAAACAAAATATCGGAAACGTTCCCATAGAAGTTTAAGGCTCGAATTTGCCGTGCTTTCATTTGCAAATGTAACCAATTGCTAAATGAAGAAACTAAAGGAGATTGAGAAGTTTGACGAAATTTTCAGAACTAAATATTAGCGAATCCACACAAAACGCTCTTCAGCGTATGGGATTCGAAGAAGCGACACCGATCCAGGAAGGCACAATCACATTCGGCATGGAAGGCCGCGATGTAATCGGCCAGGCACAGACAGGTACAGGTAAGACTGCAGCATTCGGGATTCCGATCATTGAGAAAATTGATGTGAACAATCCTTCAGTACAAGCTTTAGTCATTGCACCGACACGTGAATTGGCGATCCAAGTGTCTGAAGAAATCTATAAAATTGGATACGGCAAACGCGCGCGTGTGTTAACTGTATACGGCGGCCAGGAAATCGGTCGGCAAATTCGAGCATTGCGCAACAATCCACAAATTGTTGTCGGAACTCCGGGACGTATTCTTGACCATATCAACCGTAAAACATTGAAATTGAACAATGTAAATACGCTTGTCCTTGACGAAGCGGATGAAATGCTCAACATGGGCTTCATCGAAGATATCAATACAATTTTGGCAAGTGTACCAGATACTCGCCAAACACTTCTTTTCTCAGCAACAATGCCTCCAGCAATCCGTAAAATTGCAGAGACATTCATGAAAGAGCCGGAAATCGTAAAAATCAAGTCGAAAGAAATGACTGTTGAAAATATCGACCAATACTTCGTGAAAGCACAGGAAAGAGAAAAGTTCGATGTACTATCACGTTTGTTGAACGTACACCAGCCTGAGCTTGCGATCGTTTTCGGACGTACGAAGCGTCGTGTCGATGAGTTGGCACACGCATTGAGCATCCGCGGCTACTTGGCAGAAGGAATTCACGGCGACTTGACGCAAGCGAAACGGATGTCCGTTCTTCGCCAGTTCAAGGATAATAAAATTGATGTTCTTGTCGCAACAGACGTAGCGGCGCGTGGATTGGACATTTCAGGTGTCACTCACGTTTACAACTTCGATATTCCACAAGATCCAGAAAGCTATGTACACCGTATTGGTCGTACTGGTCGTGCAGGAAAAAGCGGTATGGCGGTCACATTCGTCACTCCGCGTGAAATGGGTTACCTCCGCGTCGTTGAAGAAACGACGAAAAAGCGGATGACTCCACTTCAGCCGCCGACTGAAGACGAAGCATTGATCGGTCAGCAACGCCTTGCGATGGAACAGCTATCGGAAATCGTTGAGAAAAACGAATTGAACGATTATAAAGAGCTTGCTACTGAGCTTCTTGAAAAATATGATGTGAAGGACATCGTTGCGGCTGCAATCAGATCGTTGACGAAAGAGCCTGATGACACACCAGTTAAAATCACGGAAGAGCGCCCATTGCCTACTCGCAAAACGTCTTCCCGTGATCGTGGCGGCTTCAAAGGAAGCCGTGGCGGCGGACGTTCTTATGGCGGCGGACGCGGTTATGGCGGAGGCGGCGGTTCACGTCGTGGAAACCGTGACGGCGGCGGACGCAGAGACCGTTCAAGAGGCAGATCGGAAAGATAATACACACCCCGGAGAGATGAAACTTCATCCTCCGGGGTTTTTCTTTTTCGAAATGAAACATTTTTAGCATCGCTACGTATACAATGGAAGAATAGAAAGAGGTGTTGTGGAAATGAGAGCTCAACCAGCAAACAGGATTTCTCCGAAAGGCTTGAAAGTTTGGCGATTATACGGCTTAATTCAAACAATTATTCTCGCATTGGTAGCCATTGGCGGCGGCGTGCTCGTATACATATTCGAATGGCCATGGTGGATCTATCCGATCGAAGCTATCGTTCTCGTACTATTCGCTTACTTCATCATCATTTTATTTCCAAAGGTGAGATGGATGCGGTGGCGCTACGAGGTGAGAGAATCTGAAATCGAATTGCAACACGGCCTTTTCATCGTAAAACGGACGCTCATTCCGATGGTTCGTGTCCAGCACGTCGACACATCACAAGGTCCGATTTTGCGAAAATATGGATTGGCTGAAATCTCGATTTCAACAGCTGCCACAGTCCATACGATCCCTGCGTTGATCATGGAGGAAGCTGATGAACTGCGCGGCAGGATTTCCGTGCTTGCAAGGGTGGCGGAAGATGATGTCTGAACAGCAACGTTATAAACTCCATTGGATTACTGCAATTATCGAAGTGCTGAAAACGATGAAAGAAGCGATCTTGCCGCTTGTTGTTTTAATATTTGCGAATGGATGGAAACGTGGAGGGACAGGGCTTTGGTACATCGATTATTTGTCCTACATCATTTTCAGCGTCTTAATCATCGCGTTGGCCGTTGCAGGAATCGTGAAATGGAAACGGTTTGAATATTGGTTCGAGGATGATGAGCTTCGAATCGAGTCAGGTTTATTTGTGAAAAAGAAACGGTATATCCCGTTCGACCGGATCCAAAGCTTGGATTACACAGAAGGGATTTTCCATCGGCCGTTCGGGCTTGTGAAAGTAAAAGTGGAAACAGCGGGCAGTTCCTCGGCAAAGCAAGCGGAAGGGGAATTGACAGCGATTACGAAAGAAGCCGCAAAACGTGTCGAACAGGAAATGGCCGAAGCGAAGAAACGGCAAAGGGAAATGCCGGTCACAGAAGGCGAAATGGTGAATCTTATTGAAGAAGAGGTACCTATCGAAGAGGTATCGAATTTACGGAAGATCTTCACGATGACGACAAAGGATCTATTAGTGCTCGCCACGACTTCTGGAGGTGTTGGAGTAATCTTGTCAGGGGTGGCAATTTTCCTTTCACAGTTCAGTGATCTCATTCCGTTCGAGTGGATGTTCGAGGAAATTTCCGCGTTCATCAAATTCGGTGTGTTAATTGTAGCGATTGCTGTGTTCCTCGGATTGCTCGGTGTATGGATATTATCTGTCGCGATGACATTCCTTTCCCATTTTAATTTTACGATTGAATTGGATAAGGAAGATATTATCATTACGAGAGGTTTGCTGGAGAAGAAGAAAGTGACCGTTCCTTTGAAGAGGATCCAAAGTGTTGTAGTCGTTGAAAATCCTTTCAGGAAGCTATTCGGCTATGCTTCTGTAGCGATCCATAGTGCAGGGGGAAGCATTGGCCAAAGCTCGAAGATTAATTTATTCCCGATTGTGAAAAGGAACAAGGTAGAAGCTTATTTGGCGGAAGTTTTTCCAGATTTATGTTTGGAGGAGCCTACGAAAAAGCTGACAGCAAAAGGGAGACCGTTTTATTATCGCATTGACTTTGTCTGGATGCTGCCGGTCATCGGGGCCCTCATATACTTCTTTTTCCCGTACGGTCTGTTTTCGCTCGCAATCATTCCTGTCATCATTGCATACGGCATGTGGCAGCACCGCTCAGCTGCGTATGATATGACCGGGAACCAATTGACGATGCGATTCAGGGCATTCAGCTTGCAGACGGCGTACATGATGAAAAAACGGGTTCAGTCGATGGAAATGAAACAAAGCTACTTCCATAAACGGAAAGGGGTCGCGACGGTCATCGCCAATATTAAATCGGGCATGGGTAGCTATCATGCAACCGTTCAACATATGGAAGTGGAAGAGGCAGAAGAGATTTTAAGTTGGTACGAAAAAGGCAAATCGGCAAGTGAATGAAAAAAGCCTGCGAGCGCTCGCAGGCTTTTCATCTTTTGTTATCGTCTAGACTCCGGGTGCGGCAGAACTGCCTTAATTTCTGCAAAAACCGCAGAAATACGGCAAATCGCACCCTGCGCTGTTCGATTCGCTCGGGTCATAAGTCAGCTCTGCTGTACGGCAAAGAGCGCCGTTTCGTGCCCGCATGGATGCGGGTATGCAGTCGTTGCCACAGGAAGTGGCGATCTTAGACTGCCTTCCCCTGAATGTCTTATGCCTGTCGCGGTTAACCGCCACCCTCCGCTTTTGTTTATCTCCAGCTAATGATCCTCTTCGGATGGAAATAGCTTAATCCGATGATGAAGCCGACGATCAGGCCTGCGATATGTCCGATGACATTGACGCCTGGCTGAAGGAAGGTCATAATCACGCTAATGACGATGATTGGCAGCATAATTTGACGCAGCTGAGGAAATGCGTTTTTCGTATAGTAGACGAGTGCTCCGAATGCGCCGAAAATACCGAATATCGCACCGCTCGCCCCGACATGCGAGAACTCCGGACCGCCAAGGAAGAAGGAGGCGATGTTGGCGAAAATGCCTGACAGCAAGTAGATCGTCAGGAAGCGCGCTTTGCCGGCAACTCGTTCAAGCTCGGGGCCGAAGATGAACAACGAAAACATATTGAACAATAGATGCATGAGGCCTGCGTGTAAAAACATCGGCGTGACGAGTCGCCACCATTCACCTTCGGAAATCAATGGATTGTATCCGACGCCCATATAATACAAATACCGGCTCCCTTGAATCGGTAATCCCGTAACAATGTAAACGAGGATGTTGATTGCAAGCAATGCGGTTACGAACGGATATAAACGGATATATTGGGAGAAGTTCTCTCTTCGAATAAACATTTATTTCACCTGACCTTTGGTTTTATTATACATAGTTTATGTTCGGATAAGAAGTATGAACTACTAGCAGAAATAGTACATGAAAGGGACGAAGATAATGATAAAAGGCATCGGATTGGATATTGTGGAATTGGATAGGATTGCAATGTTAGATGAAAGATCGGATAAATTCAGGCTGCGCATCCTGACTTCAAAAGAGCTGGAGCTATACGAATCACTGCAGCCGCATCGGAAGGTTGAATTTCTCGCCGGACGGTTTGCTGCGAAAGAGGCATTCGCGAAAGCGAGAGGAACGGGAATCGGCAATAGTTGTCGATTCGAGCAAATTGAAATTCTCCCGGAGCCGTCCGGGAAGCCGGTGTTGTCCTTCAATGGCAAGGCAGTGGTGGGGTTTGTCTCCATTACCCATACGAATACAGTTGCTGCCGCACAAGTCATTTTGATGAAATAATGTTTTTGAAATTGAACAAGCTCGCATAAATGACTGTCCACTCTCATAAGATGACCTACCCGATTGAAATGAGAAAGGATGAACTGTATGCGCAGCCGAATTTTTGTTTTATTGCTAGTTGCAATCATGACACTGCTAGCAGCTTGTGGATCACCGTCTAAAGAGGATGTCATGAAGAAGCTCAGTGGGAAGTGGAACGAGACGAAAGGGTATGAATTGCAGGCGACAATGGAAATTAAGACGGGGTCTGAACCGAGAGTGTATGACGTAACAGTATGGCACACGAAGCCTGATTTTTACAAAGTCAACGTTTCACAAGCGGGTAGCCAAGATTCACAAATGATCGTCAGAAATGAAGAAGGTGTTTTTGTCATCACACCGTCACTCGGAAAAACGTATAAGTTCCAAAGTGATTGGCCGACGCAAAACAGCATGCCGTACTTGATTGGAACATTATCGGACGATATCAAGGCGGATAAGAATTCTACGATGCAAGAAAAGGATAAGACGTATATATTCGAAACGGCATCAAGGAATAACCATAAGAAAGTCCTTCCGACTCAGCAAATCCATATCGATAAGAAAACATTGCTGCCGAAGTACGTATCGGTCATGGATGAAAACAAGGAAGAAAAGATTCGTGTGACGTTCAATAAAATCACACTTGGCGTAGAGCATAAGGCTTCTGACTATGCAGTCGATATGGAAGGGCAACCTGTGAAAAAACCGCAATCGACTGAAGATGGCCAAACAGGAATGATGAAGTACTATCCAAACTTGGATTGGGAAGGTACAGTCGTTGAAGAAGAAATGGTTGTAACAGAAAACGGGGTTCGATCATTCATGACATTCGGCGGCGCAGACAAGGAATTCGTAGTCGTACAAGAGCCGGCGGAAACTCCTGACAATGAATTGCCAGTCTCTCTCGAAGGGGATCCGGTCGACCTGGGCTTCGCAGTGGCGGCATTGACGGCTAACTCGATCCGTTGGGAGCAAGATGGAGTAGCTTTCTTTGTAGCATCCTCCACATTGACGCCTGACGAATTAATAGAAGTGGCGTCTTCCATGCATCCCGAAGATTCAAAATAAGATGTAATTAATTTGACGTAGAAAGTGTAGAGGATTGATAATAGAGGCATCAAGAGAAAAACGAGGGATACAAATGGAACATTATCGTCCTACAAAAGCGATCGTCAATTTACACGCGATACAAGAGAATATTAAGAGTTTGAAGCTATATTTGCCTAGCCATACATCCGTCATAGCCGTCGTGAAAGCAGACGGCTATGGGCATGGGGAGGTCGAAGTGGCACGTGCTGCAATCGAAGCAGGGGCCCGGATGGTGTCGGTAGCGACTCCTGACGAGGCCTTGCATTTGCGTAATGGGGGTATTACTGCTGATATCCTCGTGATGGGCCCGTCTCCAGTGACGTTTGCCGAAACGGCCGCTGAACTGGGAATCCATGTTACCGTTTCGGATGCCGGATGGCTCCGTGAAGCTGGAGGAATCGTGGAGGGGGAAGGTCGTCCGTTGAACGTCCATGTGAAAATTGACACCGGCATGGGGCGCATCGGTCTTCGGGATGAAAACGCCCTTCGGGAAATTGTTGAAGTGATCGAAGGGACGACTGCTATCCGACTTGAAGGAGCATTCACCCATTTCGCCTGTGCGGATGAGGAAGACCCCGCAAAAACGGAGGAGCAGTTCAACCGTTTCATGGAATTGGTGGAGAAATTCCCGCAAAGGCCCCCGCTCGTTCATGCTTCGAATAGTGCAGCCACTTTGCTCTATCCGGAATACGCACTCGATGCCGTCCGTTTTGGCATCAGCCTTTACGGCATCGCCCCTTCATCCTACGTTGGGACGAAATTGCCGTTTGAATTGAAGAAAGCTTTTACGCTCGAAACTGAATTGGCTTATGTGAAAAAGCTTGAAAAGGGCAGCAGCATCAGCTATGGGGCAACATACGTAACAGAGCGGGATGAATGGATCGGCACGTTGCCGATCGGTTACGCGGACGGCTTGAAACGCGGGCTTCGCGACCAGGAAGTGCTGATTGCCGGCGAACGGATGCCAATCGTCGGAACAATTTGCATGGACCAATGCATGGTGAAGTTGCCTCGTGAATTGCCTGTCGGGGAGAAAGTGACATTGATCGGGCGACAAGGCGAGGAAGAAATCACGATGGAGGAATGGGCGGACCGGCTCGGAACAATCCCGTACGAAATTGCGGTTACAATTGGAAAACGTGTTCCGAGAATATATTGAACCTCACATGGATAAGATGTATACTGTTCCAACTTTCGACAAAAGACCACTTTATTTGAAGATTCTTGTCAATAAAAATCCTTCTTTGTCTTCTCATTGTCGAAGTTCAATGGTAAGATAGATTTTGAATAGAATCGATCGAGGGAACGGGGTCTGTCGGAGGTGCTAGAATTGCGAGAAAAAAACATAAAAATCGTAAAAGTATCTAAAGGGAATGAAATTGAACATACGGCCGTCCATCAGGAGCCGGAGCGTGGAGAATTCGTTTACGTTTCAACGAAGCGGAATATGACTGATCATGAAGCGGATACGATCCGTGAAGCGATGATGATCGGTTACGTTGAAATGTCGCAAATCAACTTACGAATTGCAAAGGAATGCTTGCATGCGGAACTCGAAGCCCAGCATACGGTGGAACGTCTCGTAAGCGGAGGATGAAAAGTTGGCAATAAAACGTGGGGACGTCTTTTTTGCAGACCTGTCACCCGTCGTTGGTTCCGAACAGGGAGGGACAAGACCGGTACTGGTCATCCAGAACGACATAGGCAACCGGTTCAGCCCAACAGTGATCGTTGCAGCGATCACTGCGCAAATCCAAAAGGCTAAATTGCCGACACATGTTGAAATTGATGCGGAACGATATGGGTTCGAGCGGGATTCCGTAATCCTGCTCGAGCAAGTTCGCACGATCGACAAGTCAAGACTGACGGATAAAATTACCCATTTGGATGAACCATTGATGGAAAAAGTAGACGAAGCGTTAGAAATCAGCTTTGGGTTAGTTAAATTTTGAATACATATGTAAAAGCACTGCGGACCTCGACTTCCGGAGTGTTTTTTGTTTTGCAGGTAATTTTGAGTATGCCGCTTTCAGGGTTATACGTAAATTACGCGCTTTATGCGTCGTTTTGGCGAATTATGCGCTAGTTTTTGCGTTTATGCGTCGTTTTATCCATTTATGCTTCGAATTCAGGACTTATGCACTTATGCGACGTTTTATGAGCTTTTACGCCATGTTATGCGTTTTTCCAACCGTAGTTGAAATAGATGTCCAATTCAACTTTTTTCTGTACAATGGAAATATGGGATTTTCATTTTGGCGAGGAGGCAATTGGACGTAATGAATAAAATTATGATAGAAGGCATCAATCAGAATATGGATGAAATCATCGACCGTTGGGTAAGTAGGATGAAGGAAGAAAAGGGAGAACGTTTCTTCCACTTTATGCCTGACCATCTTGTCGAAAAAACGAGCCGAGAATTCGCAGAGCTCATGACTTCCAACATTACTGATTCACCCGCTGCAAATACCGAAAGGATCAGCGACTTCACCGAGAAAGTTGTACGGTTCGGCTGGGCGATCAAGTTTGTGAATAAGGCGATCGACAATTTTTCAGATGTTGTATTTGATTTTCTTGAAGAAAAAGGAATTATCAACGATAGCAATCTGAAGCCTTTCAACATCCTGTTCAGAAATTGGATCAATCCATTGCGGGAAAGCATTATTGATGCATATTCAACTGAATGGGAAAGAACGGTCAGCTTGCAAAAAATCGCTTTGCAGGAGCTGTCGGCGTCTTTGATTCCAGTATTCGACAAAATTTCAGTCATGCCTTTAGTCGGAACGATCGACACAGAACGCGCGAAGTTGATTATGGAAAACCTTTTGGAAGGCGTAGTGAGCCAGCGGGCTGAAGTAGTGCTGCTCGATATTACTGGAGTCCCGGTCGTGGATACAATGGTTGCGCATCATATCATCCAGGCGGCGGAAGCGGTGCGTTTAGTCGGAGCGAAATGCATGCTTGTCGGCATACGACCTGAAATCGCACAGACAATTGTAGCCCTTGGTATTGATTTACATGAATTCACGACGAAAAGCACACTGCAAAGGGGAATGCAAGCTGCTTTGGGAATGACGAATCGAGCAATCGTGGAGGTGGAAGCTAATTGAATGCACGTATACCAATTTTGAAATTGAATGAAGTCCTCATCGTCTCAATCCAATGGGAATTGGATGACCAGACGGCCATTCAATTTCAGGAAGATCTATTAAATAAAATGCATGAGACTGCGGCTCTCGGAGTAGTAATCGACTTGACACCGATTGATTTCATTGATTCCTTCATCGCAAAAGTATTGGGGGATGTGATCAATATGACAGGATTGATGGGCGCAAAAGTTGTAATTACCGGCATTCAGCCAGCAGTCGCCATTACATTGATTGAGCTCGGGATTCGATTGAATAATGTAATGACAGCACTAGACTTGGAAAACGGTTTGGATAAACTTTATAAAGAATTGGAGGCCTGACAATGAACTTTAGGTCTTCTGTAGAGATAATCACGGAATGGGATATAGTTGCTGCAAGGCAATTAGGGCGTAACGAAGCAAAGAAGGCCGGTTTCGGGACCGTCGACCAAGCTCGTATCACGACCGCAATCAGTGAATTGGCGAGGAATATTTATTTGTATGCGGGAAAAGGGAAGATCGAGATTGAAAGAGTAACGGAGGGCGGGTTATTCGGCATCAAGATCATCGCCTCCGATGAAGGACCAGGAATTCCTGATTTGCGTAAAGTGATGGAAGACGGCTTTTCAACTTCGGGCGGTCTCGGAGCAGGAATGCCGGGAGTAAAGCGGCTTATGGACGAGTTCAAGGTTGTTTCGGAACCTGGAGCGGGAACGATTATTACGACAACAAAATGGCTTCATTGAGGAGGTGATAGTGGATGCCACAAGAAGTCGGAAGGCAGTATAAAGAAATAATGAAGAAATATTTGGAGAGCCATAGCGAAGAGGATCTCTATGTAGGGCAACAATTTAGCAGGCGGTTCATTGAAAAAGAGATTGCGCCTGAAGATGTTATAAGCATACACAAAAATGCATTACTCGAGCTTCATCCTCAATTGCGAAACGAAGTGTGGGATTCACTGGACTTCCTGATCGAAATGATGATCCACTACGGGCTTACATTGCGTGAGCATCAAAGCCTCATTCGTAAACAGGAAGCGATCCAAATGGAGATGAACGTCGCGACGAAAGTGCAAGACACTTTGTTAAAAACGAAGATGCCAAGCGTCAACGGGCTGGACGTCGGGTATGTTTCGCAGCCAGCGAAACAGATGAATGGGGACTATGTTTATTTCCTTAATAAGGAGCATGAATCTGGCGTTGCCGTAGCAGATGTGATCGGTAAAGGGATTCCTGCTGCATTATGCATGTCTATGATTAAATTCGGCATGGACGGCTTACCTGATGAAAATACGAGTCCCCGAAATGTGCTGGGCATCATTAATCGAATTGTCGAGAAAAGTGTTGACGACTCGATGTTCATTTCCATGTTTTACGGCAAATATAATTCCGAGGATACGACGTTCTCGTATGCTTCTGCTGGACATGAACCGGCATTGCATTTCGATTCCAGAACAGATGTGTTTTCGGAATTAGATGCAAAAGGTCTTCTTCTCGGCGTCAAACCGGATGCTCGATATGAAGAGCATTCGGTAGTGCTTAACGACGGGGACTTCATTGCAATGATGACGGACGGCGTTACAGAAACAAGAACTGAAGAAGGTTTCATTGACATAAATACAATTCAAGATCTTCTTCATGAAGTGAAAGATCAATCGGCCCAGAAAATTGCGGAGCATGTCTATCACACTCTTTCTGACTTACAAAACTATCTACTTAGCGACGACTTCACGATTGTTATTTTTAAAAAAGAGCCAGAACAGGTTTAATTTTTGCGGTGGCGGGTATGAAAGGATGTAGTGTATTATCCAACACAAAAATCGAGAGTCGGGGTGCAGAAATGAATTTACAAGTTGAGTTACTAGAAGAAAATAGTGTTCAATACTTCAAGGTTGTCGGAGAAATAGATGCATTCACGGCACCTGTGCTGAGAGAACGTCTGGCTGCCGTGGAAAATGTTCAAGGATTGCAGGCTGAGCTGGATCTATCCGAAGTGGACTATATGGACAGTACAGGCCTTGGTGTTTTCGTCGGTTTTTATAAGGCCGTTTCCGCAAATGGCGGACATGTAAAGATAACGGGCTTAAACAAACGTTTGAACCGCCTATTTGAAATTACCGGTCTGAATGAAATTATCGATATTGAACAGAAGGAAAGTGAGGACAATAATGCAACATTATGATTATATAGAAATCAAAATACCTGCAAAGGCCCAATACGTTGGTGTTGCAAGATTGATGATTTCAGGGATCGCAAGCCGGCTCGGGTTTACATACGATGACATCGAAGACTTGAAGATCGCTTCAAGTGAAGCAATCACGAACGCTGTCCAGCATGCTTACGGCGAGGATGAAGAGGGAGAAGTCGTTGTCGGATGCGCCTTGTATGAAGAACGGTTGGAAATCATGATTGCAGATCACGGAGCGAGTTTCGACTTTGAAGAAACAAAAAAACATATCGGACCATATAGCGACACATCAGATGCTCGTTTCCTCCGCGAAGGGGGACTTGGGCTTTATTTGATGGAGACGCTCATGGATGAAGTGAAATTTCATCATGAGGAGGGCGTGACGGTCTTTATGACCAAATATCTCGGCAGAGAGCGGGGCGAAGAAGATGTCAAACGAACAGCCAACTCATAAGCCAGATACGAAAGAACAGGTGTTGGAATGGATCAGGCAATACCAAGAGACGAATGATGATGAAGCGCAGACGAATCTCGTCCTTCATTATGAACGGCTCGTCCATTCCATCGCCAGGAAATATTCAAACGGGAAACCGTATCATGAAGATATCGTCCAAGTCGGCATGCTCGGGCTTCTCGGAGCGATCCGCCGATATGATCCGGAACTCGGACGCAGCTTTGAAGCTTTTGCCGTACCGACGATTGTCGGGGAGATCAAACGATTCTTGCGCGATAAAACATGGGCAGTACATGTGCCTAGGCGCATTAAGGAGCTCGGCCCGAAAATCAAGGCCGCGGTCGAAGCGTTGACGATTGAAATGCAACGTTCGCCCCTCGTAAGTGAAATAGCGGAATACTTGGGTACTGATGAAGAATTGGTCCTTGAAGCGATGGAAATGGGTAGGAGCTACCAAGCTCTTTCGATGGACCATACGCTGGAAGCCGATTCGGAAGGCGGCACAGTCACCTTGTTCGATATTATTGGTGAATCGGATGACGGATTTGAGCGAACTGACCATCGACTCGTAGTGGCTAATGCGCTCAATGTGTTGTCGGAACGCGAAAAGCAGATCATCCAATATACATATATCGAGCAGCTGAGCCAAAAAGAAGCGGGAGAACGTCTCGGTATTTCGCAAATGCATGTTTCAAGACTGCAACGGAAAGCGATTAAGAAACTTCAAGAAGCTATAGTGGCTGCCGGTGGTGCATCGTAGTGGAGATGTTCAAAAATGATCATGTAGAGGCGTATGTCTATAATGCAGCGAAGCATGGCAATATTGAATCGGGGGATACGTATTACATCCATTCCGAAAAAGAGTACTTCATTTGCGCCATTGCTGATGGTTTGGGGAACGGTGTAGTCGCAAGACAATCCGCGGAAGTCATCCCTCATGTCCTCGAGCGTTATCATCATGAATCTCTCGATGAACTGCTGAGCCGCTGCAATGAATATATGGTGCAGAAGCGTGGTGCTGCCGTAGCAATCGTGCGCGTGAATTATAAGGAAGGCACGATTGAATACAGCTGTGTCGGAAACGTCAGGCTGTATATTCTACACGGCTGCGACAAGATGATATATCCTCTGCCTGTCATGGGGTATCTTTCAGGAAGACCGCAAAAAATGAACACGCAAAAATATAAGTACGACATAGGCGATTTATTTTTCCTTCATTCGGATGGAGTTACGCTGAATAGCCCGAAAGCAAGCATGAAGCAAAGCTCCAACGCCTATGACTTGTACAACATCGTAAAAGAATCCGCACAATCCGGCGACGACGCCACATTTATCGCCGGCAGCCTGCTTCAGTAAGTTGAAGCAGGTTTTTTCATGGGCAGGAATGGAGTAAGTACAACAATCAATTACGCCTTGGCGTAATTGCGTCCGGATTTTTATCGAGCTTGAGGCCTACAGGAAGTAGGTCATGCGACCGTTGCGACACGATGTCGCGCACTTAGGTCGCCTTCCAAATTCCTCTAAAAATCCGTGACATCCGCCGGAGGCATTTAACTTTATTCAGCTGGAACTTCAGCTGAATAAAGTTAAATGGTAAACTTAAAGTAAGAAAGAAAGGGTGGGAATGAATGACGGATAAACTAATAGCAGCAACAGCGAAAAGAGCATCGATCAGTACGAAGCAAACTGCGAATGTCATCTCTCTTCTTGACGAAGGCAATACAGTCCCTTTCATCGCGCGGTACCGGAAAGAAGCGACCGGATCCCTCGACGAAGTAGAAATCAAAGCGATCGAGGACGCGTACCATTATGAAAAAGGGCTGGAGCAGCGGAAAGAGGAGGTCATTCGGCTAATCGAAGAGCAAGGTAAATTAACGGATGAGCTGAAGAAGGACATCGAATCTGCCACAGTTTTGCAGCGGATTGAAGACTTGTACAGGCCGTACAAGCAGAAAAGACGCACCCGTGCGATGATTGCGATTGAAAGCGGGCTTGAACCGCTGGCGGACAAATTGATGGCGTTCAGTCCGGAAAATCCGGAAGACTTTGCTGCTTCGTTTGTGAATGAAGAAAAGAATATTACGTCCGTAGAAGAGGCACTTGCGGGAGCGCGCGATATTATCGCAGAACGAATCGCAGATGATGCGGCACTCCGGGAAATCGTGCGGAAACTTGCATGGTCGGACGGACAAATGGCTTCCGTGTTCCGTAAAGGCGCCGAGGATGAACGCGGCGTATATGAAATGTACTACGAATATGAGGAGCCGTTGAAAAAAATCGTTCCACACCGTGTGCTTGCTTTGAATCGCGGTGAAAAAGAAGAAGTTTTACGTGTAGGCGTAGCATTTCCGACGGAGCGGATTGTCGGCATCCTCGAACGTGAATTAATTAAAAAACAACAATCTCCATCCGCTGTCCATGTGAAAGAAGCGACGGAAGATGCGTTTAAACGGCTGATTGCACCATCTGTCGAGCGTGAGATCAGGACAGCTCTGACAGAAAAGGCGGAAGCTCAAGCAATCCACGTCTTCTCGGAAAACTTGAAGAGCCTTCTATTACAGCCACCGTTAAAAGGCAGAATGGTGTTAGGCGTCGACCCGGCTTTTAGGACAGGCTGTAAATTAGCGGTCATTGACGAAACAGGGAAAATGCTCGAAGTGTCGGTTATTTATCCTCATCCTCCAAAGGCGGACAAGGAATCTTCTAAGAAAACGATTCTTTCGCTACTAGCGAAATATAATATTCCGATCATCGCGATCGGTAACGGAACCGCATCGAGGGAAACAGAGAAATTCATTGCGGATTGCATTAAGGAGTCGAAGGATTCGGTTGCATACGTCATCGTCAATGAAGCAGGGGCGAGTGTCTACTCGGCATCCGCTCAAGCGCGAGAAGAGTTCCCTGATCTGCAGGTAGAACAGCGGAGCGCCGTTTCCATTGCGAGGCGATTGCAGGATCCATTATCCGAACTCGTGAAAATCGATCCGGAATCGATTGGTGTTGGGCAATACCAGCATGACGTCGCCCGGAAGAAATTGTCCGAGTCTTTGTCGTTCGTCGTTGAAACTGCAGTGAACCGGGTAGGCGTGAACGTGAATACCGCTTCCTCATCATTGCTGCAATACGTGGCAGGCCTTTCAAAGACGGTTGCAGAAAACATCGTCAAGGCGCGTGAGGAAGAAGGGCTCTTCCAAAAACGGACCCAACTGAAAAAAGTTCCGCGTCTTGGTGCGAAGACATATGAACAAGCGATCGGCTTCCTTCGTATACCGGAAGCGAAAGACCGTTTCGATTCAACGGGTCTCCATCCTGAAAGCTACGCTATCGCGGAACAAGTATTGTCGGAAGCTGGAGTGGACAAAAGCTTATTAGGGAAAGATGAGGCGGTCGATGCTTTATCCGCATTGGATATCAAGTCACTTGCAGAGAAGCTGGATATCGGCGAAGTGACATTGCGCGATATTATCGACACATTGAAGCGGCCGAACCGAGATCCGCGGGACGACTATCCTCAACCGATTTTAAAGGCAGACGTACTCGACATGAAAGATCTATATGAAGGACTCGAAATGCAAGGAACCGTACGGAATGTTGTCGACTTCGGCGCATTCGTCGATATCGGCGTTCACGAAGACGGCCTCGTCCATATTTCGAAACTGAAAAAAGGCTTCGTGAAACATCCACTAGACGTCGTCGCTTCCGGTGACATCGTAACTGTCTGGGTGGAAGCTGTAGATAAAAACAAAGGCAGAATCTCGTTGACAATGATTCCGCCTAAAGGGAATTGATTCGCAAACGTGGAAACGTGCATGACTCAAAGTGAATTGCAGCAACTCGTCCAACAACTATCTATAGAAGCATTCGGAAAACCATTCAAACACGAAGCCCGATTCAACGCCCGTCTTCGAACGACGGGCGGGCGCTATAAATTGCTCGACGGCTCCATCGAAATCAACCCTGCTGTTCTTGCACTTTACGATAGGGAAGAGCTCGTCGGCATTATTAAACATGAGCTATGTCATTACCATCTGCACCAAGAAGGAAAAGGATATCGCCATGGAGACGCGGACTTTAAAAGACTATTAAAGGAAACCGGCTCGCCAAGATATTGCAAGCCACTAGGGAAGGCTGCCAGCAAATCTAAAAAGATCTATCTATATGAATGCAAATCTTGCCGTCTTGAATACAGACGTAGAAAAAGAATCGACGTACGGAAATATCGTTGCGGTAAATGTGCCAGCGAGATTGTACTCGTTCAAAATTGAAAGGCAGCTGTCGGCGTGAATGATCGACAGCTGCCTTTTCCATATTGATGTTGCCGCCCACGCGCATAAATTGAGGGAACGTCGCATAAGTTCATTTAACCACGCATAAAACAGGCGAGTGACGCATAACTTTACTTTCATGCGCATAAAACTAGTGAAACACGCATAAATCGGTATACATACGCATAACGTCTGCGAGTTGCGCATAAATGTTTTCAAACACGCAAAAACCTTTTATGCGTATTTGTATGAGATTATGCGCTCTTTTTTGCCTATATGCGTTTTTCCGTAGATTTATGCTTCTTCGGAGAACTTATGCGCTTATTTATGGATTTATGCGTCGTTTACATCATTTATGCGTTTTTGCTGTCCAATCAAGACGATAGTGACTAAGAAGAAGAGTATTTCGTCTCGGGAAAAATGTTAATACGCTTACAATAGACCATTAAAGCATACTGAGAGGTGAAGAAAACATAGTAGGCAAGCGCTTTTTCTCGACTTTTAAAAAAAAATTCATTAAAACTGTTGACGAATGGATAATGAGTGTCTATAATAGGAAAAGTCGATTAGGGAATGGCATTAAAACAAATTGAACTTCCTACTCGAATTAATATAGGGGCCCCTTGGTCAAGCGGTTAAGACACCGCCCTTTCACGGCGGTAACACGGGTTCGAATCCCGTAGGGGTCACCAACTTTTTTATGTATAACTTCCATGTTTATGTTCATAGTAAAAAGGGTAAACGAAATAAGCGCCTCGATTTACAATGCGAAGATCATGGAGATTAATTAAATCGTTGGGGTATAGCCAAGCGGTAAGGCAACGGACTTTGACTCCGTCATTCGTTGGTTCGAATCCAGCTACCCCAGCCAAACTTTTTAAGCGCTTCGCGATTAAAAAGTTTTGCGAGAAACGCCTTTGGCATTTGGAGCAAATCGGTTTTAATACCCAAAGCAATCCATCTTAATCACATTGCGGATTGACGGTTTTAACGCTAAAGCAATTCAAGTCTTCATATAAAAGGATCTCATTCCTTAACAACAAGACATTACAACAAGCACGAGCCATTAGCTCAGTTGGTAGAGCATCTGACTTTTAATCAGAGGGTCGCAGGTTCGAATCCTGCATGGCTCACCATTTTCTTTTAAAAAACTATTGACATTCTCACTGAGAGTTGTATAATAGAGTGTGTCGCAAATAATGCGGTAGTGGCGGAATGGCAGACGCGCTAGGTTGAGGGCCTAGTGGGGGTTAACCCCGTGGAGGTTCAAGTCCTCTTTACCGCACCAAATTCCATATTTAAAAAACCGAGCGCCCGTAGCTCAATTGGATAGAGCGTCTGACTACGGATCAGAAGGTTATGGGTTCGACTCCTGTCGGGCGCGCCAAATTTTATACGCGGGTGTAGTTTAGTGGTAAAACCTCAGCCTTCCAAGCTGATGATGAGGGTTCGATTCCCTTCACCCGCTCCAATTATTCTTTTAAAAAACGCTTGACGCGTTTGAGAGAATGTGTTATATTAGGAAAGTCGCTAAAAGATGGCGACAAAATGAACCTTGAAAACTGAACAGCAAAACGTCAACAAATAAAGTCTCATAGCCGACCCCGTCGGCGAAGAGACAAAACGAATCTTCGGATTCAAAATTGACATCTTAAATGATGCCAGCAAGAAACTCGAGCTACTCGAATTTCTCTATTATGGAGAGTTTGATCCTGGCTCAGGACGAACGCTGGCGGCGTGCCTAATACATGCAAGTCGAGCGGATTGAAGGGAGCTTGCTCCCTGATATTAGCGGCGGACGGGTGAGTAACACGTGGGCAACCTGCCCTGCAGATGGGGATAACTCCGGGAAACCGGGGCTAATACCGAATAATCGGTTCTTCCGCATGGAAGAACTCTGAAAGACGGTTTCGGCTGTCACTGCAGGATGGGCCCGCGGCGCATTAGCTAGTTGGTGGGGTAACGGCCTACCAAGGCGACGATGCGTAGCCGACCTGAGAGGGTGATCGGCCACACTGGGACTGAGACACGGCCCAGACTCCTACGGGAGGCAGCAGTAGGGAATCTTCCACAATGGACGAAAGTCTGATGGAGCAACGCCGCGTGAGCGAAGAAGGTTTTCGGATCGTAAAGCTCTGTTGCGAGGGAAGAACAAGTACGGGAGTAACTGCCCGTACCTTGACGGTACCTCGTCAGAAAGCCACGGCTAACTACGTGCCAGCAGCCGCGGTAATACGTAGGTGGCAAGCGTTGTCCGGAATTATTGGGCGTAAAGCGCGCGCAGGCGGTCCTTTAAGTCTGATGTGAAAGCCCACGGCTCAACCGTGGAGGGTCATTGGAAACTGGAGGACTTGAGTACAGAAGA
>NZ_CM147850.1:2900000-3410000 GCF_055808055.1 Sporosarcina sp. QA0331 | reverse complement strand
GTCGGGACCTAAGTCGAGGCCGAAAGGCGTAGACGATGGATAACAGGTTGATATTCCTGTACCACCTCCCCGCCGTTATCAGCAATGGGGGGACGCAGAAGGATAGGGTGAGCGCGCTGTTGGTCATGCGCGTCCAAGCAGTGAGGTGTGGAACGAGGCAAATCCCGTTCCTATAACATTGAGCTGTGATGGCAAGGGGAATTATCCCCGGAGTCCCTGATTTCACACTGCCAAGAAAAGCCTCTAGCGAGGCGGGAGGTGCCCGTACCGCAAACCGACACAGGTAGGCGAGGAGAGAATCCTAAGGTGATCGAGAGAACTCTCGTTAAGGAACTCGGCAAAATGACCCCGTAACTTCGGGAGAAGGGGTGCTCTGGTAGGGTGTTAAAGCCCGAGAGAGCCGCAGTGAATAGGCCCAGGCGACTGTTTAGCAAAAACACAGGTCTCTGCAAAACCGTAAGGTGACGTATAGGGGCTGACGCCTGCCCGGTGCTGGAAGGTTAAGAGGAGAGGTCAGCGCAAGCGAAGCTTCGAATTGAAGCCCCAGTAAACGGCGGCCGTAACTATAACGGTCCTAAGGTAGCGAAATTCCTTGTCGGGTAAGTTCCGACCCGCACGAAAGGCGTAACGATCTGGGCACTGTCTCAACGAGAGACTCGGTGAAATTATAATATGCGTGAAGATGCGCATTACCCGCGACAGGACGGAAAGACCCCGTGGAGCTTTACTGTAGCCTGATATTGAATTCCGGTGCAGCCTGTACAGGATAGGTAGGAGCCTTGGAATCCGGAGCGCCAGCTTCGGAGGAGGCAATGGTGGGATACTACCCTGGCTGTATTGGACTTCTAACCCTTGCCCGTGATCCGGGCAGGAGACAGTGTCAGGTGGGCAGTTTGACTGGGGCGGTCGCCTCCTAAAGTGTAACGGAGGCGCCCAAAGGTTCCCTCAGAATGGTTGGACATCATTCGTAGAGTGCAAAGGCATAAGGGAGCTTGACTGCGAGACCTACAAGTCGAGCAGGGTCGAAAGACGGGCTTAGTGATCCGGTGGTTCCGCATGGAAGGGCCATCGCTCAACGGATAAAAGCTACCCCGGGGATAACAGGCTTATCTCCCCCAAGAGTCCACATCGACGGGGAGGTTTGGCACCTCGATGTCGGCTCATCGCATCCTGGGGCTGTAGTCGGTCCCAAGGGTTGGGCTGTTCGCCCATTAAAGCGGTACGCGAGCTGGGTTCAGAACGTCGTGAGACAGTTCGGTCCCTATCCGTCGCGGGCGCAGGAAATTTGAGAGGAGCTGTCCTTAGTACGAGAGGACCGGGATGGACACACCGCTGGTGTACCAGTTGTCTTGCCAAAGGCATCGCTGGGTAGCTATGTGTGGACGGGATAAATGCTGAAAGCATCTAAGCATGAAGCCCCCCTCAAGATGAGATTTCCCATTACATTTGTAAGTAAGATCCCTCAAAGAAGATGAGGTGGATAGGTCCGGGGTGGAAGCGTGGCGACACGTGCAGCTGACGGATACTAATCGATCGAGGACTTAACCTTAAGTTACTTAAGTACGGTTGAACTTGAAGTTCAGCGACAATGTTGGTTTTATCCGGTTTTGAACGAACAAGTATCGTTCAGTTGTCTGGTGACGACGGCGAAGAGGTCACACCCGTTCCCATACCGAACACGGAAGTTAAGCTCTTCAGCGCCGATGGTAGTAGGGGGCTTCCCCCTGTGAGAGTAGGACGTCGCCGGGCAACCCATCACTTTTCGATAAGAATGTGATCAGGTTAGAATTGATCAATTACATTGAATTTGCAGTTAAAGAACCTTGCATTCTATCGAAAGGTTATACATATGGTCCCGTGGTGTAGCGGTTAACATGCCTGCCTGTCACGCAGGAGATCGCCGGTTCGATCCCGGTCGGGACCGCCATCTTAATTTAAACTGTCAACCGATTATGGATTTATTCCAGGATCGGTTTTTTGTTGTTTTTATATTTTGTTAGCGAATTTTTTTTGCAGATTCGGTTTACTTTAAGTCCAAAATTATTCATTTACATACCTCCACCAAACCTCTTGGCTTTCGAAATCGCCTTATTTTCGGTACACTAAAGCAAAGTGGAGATGAAAGGAAAATACGATGACTATAGAATTCAATGTTCATTCCTTATCGGAAGCTGAACAGATTGCAAATACATTAGCAGGGCTGCTTTCGCCTCCCGACGTTTTGACGTTGGAAGGAGATCTTGGGGCAGGGAAGACGACCTTCACAAAAGCACTTGCACGCAGCTTAGGTATTACTCGAACGGTAAACAGCCCGACGTTTACAATTTTAAAGCAATACGAAGGAAGGGTTCCTTTTAATCATTTGGACGTCTATCGACTGGCAGATAGTGATGAAGATCTTGGATGGGACGAACTGTTTTACGGGGATGCGATTTCAGTCGTTGAATGGGCGCATCTAATTGAAGATGATCTACCGAAAGAACGATTGGAGATTCAAATTCTTCATACCGGAGAAACTTCGAGAAAGTTTGTGTTCACTCCAAAAGGGGAACGTTTTGAAAAGATTTGTGAGGCGATGACGTTATGATATGGTTAGGAATAGATACGGCGAACACGCCTTTGTCTGTCGCGATTGTGAAAGATGGAGCCATTTTGGCCGAGGTGAACTCTTCGATAGCTGTCAATCATTCGTTGCGAGCGATGCCGGTTATTGAGGAGCTATTTGAGACGGTGCAACTCAAGCCGAAAGATATAGATGCAATTGCAGTATCGGAAGGACCTGGCTCGTATACGGGAGTCCGCATCGGAGTGACAATTGCGAAGACGTTGGCTTGGACGTTGAAGAAGACATTGTTTGGCGTCTCAAGCTTAAAGGTCCTTGCAGGGAATGCTGTTTATTTTGACGGGTTGATCTGCCCGATTGTGGACGCACGAAGAAATAATGTGTACGCAGGGGTATATGAATTCGTGAATGGCGAGCTAATCGCCAACGCGGAGGACGGGCATTTTGCGATTGAGGATCTGCTGGATGTTTTAGCGAAGAAGGAGCGTCCAGTCCTTTTTGTCGGTAAGGATGTTGCAATGCATGGAGAGCTTATAGTGGAGAAGTTAAAAAAGAATGCAGTTATTGCACCGTTCCCGCTGCAGCTTCCACGGGCGTCTTCATTGATCTTCATCGCGCAGCAAAGCGGGCAAGAGGAGAATATACATGCATTTACGCCGGAATACCGCCGTATCGCAGAGGCGGAAGCGAATTGGCTCATGCAGCAACGGAAGGATCATAGCGGTGAATAAAAGTATCGAATATCGGAAGATGACAATAGAAGATATCCCCGCAGTTGTCGAAATCGAGCAGGAAGCGTTTGCGACTCCGTGGACGCAAGAGGTTTTCGAGCATGAGATGACCGGGAATGATTATGCTCATTATATCGTTGCAGTCGCGGATGGCGAAGTGATCGGGCATTTTGGAATGTGGGTCGTGCTCGATGAATGTCATATCACGAATGTGGCAGTGAGGAAGCATATGAGAGGCCATGGAATCGGTGAGGCGCTCATGCGCAAGGCGATTGAGCTGTGCAAGGTGAATGATGTGAGGCTGATGACGCTTGAAGTCCGCGTGAGCAATCATACAGCGCAAAACTTGTACCGCAAGCTGGGCTTCCAAGATGGCGGCATACGGAAAAACTATTATACGGACGACCATGAAGATGCGCTCGTCATGTGGGTGGAATTGTAATGGACAAAGATATGTATATACTAGGAATTGAAACGAGCTGTGATGAGACAGCGGCTTCGGTCGTGAAGAATGGGCATGAGATCGTCTCGAACGTCGTTGCTTCGCAAATTCAGAGCCAGCAACGGTTCGGAGGCGTGGTGCCGGAAATCGCTTCTCGACATCATGTCGAACAGATTACACTCGTCATAGAGGAAGCGTTAGCAAAGGCTGAGCTTACTCCATCGGATTTGGATGCGGTTTCTGTGACGGAAGGTCCCGGGCTTGTTGGCGCATTGTTGATTGGCATTAATTCGGCGAAGGCGTTCGCGTTTGCTAACGGATTGCCGATTGTCGGCGTTCATCATATCGCAGGGCATATTTATGCGAATCAATTGATGCAGCCAATGGAGTTTCCGCTGCTAGCTCTTATCGTATCCGGAGGGCATACGGAGTTAGTTCTAATGGAGAAGCATGGGTCTTTCAAATTGATTGGCGAAACGCGGGACGATGCAGCAGGAGAAGCATATGACAAAGTCGCCCGTGTTCTTGGGCTCCCTTATCCAGGAGGGCCGCATATCGATAAACTTGCGCTTGAAAGCGATGAAGCAGTCGATTTTCCGCGGGCTTGGCTAGAGCCGGATTCATATGACTTCAGCTTTAGTGGGTTGAAATCAGCTGTTATCAATTATAAACATAATATTGAGCAAAAAGGCGGGGAAGTCAACCCGGCTCACGTAGCGGCAGGCTTCCAGCAAAGTGTCGTCGACGTGTTAACGGAGAAGACGTTGAAGGCTGCGAAGGAATTCGGTGTGAAGCAAGTTATCGCAGCAGGTGGTGTAGCTGCGAATAAAGGATTAAGAGCTTCATTGGATGCAGCATTTGAAAAAGAAGGAATTCCTTTTTACGTTCCTCCGATTTCCCTTTGCACGGACAATGCGGCAATGATTGCGGCGGCAGGAAGTGAGATGTATGCGAGCGGCAAACGAGGTACGTTGGGAATGAACGGCAGGCCTGGCATGGAGCTTGCTTCATGGGATGAATAATAATAAATGAAGGAAATCGTCGAGTTGTGACGATTTCCGTTTTTATTTGTCCTAGAACGAATTCGTCTTGTCAAGAGGGAACGTTCGTACTTATGCACAATTGTTAATAAGTTGTGGATAATTAAAAGATTCGTGTGAATGACTATGACATCTTTTGGATAACTATGTGGGTATTGAAGACAGTTAATGTGGATAACGTGGATAACTATGTTCATATCCTATTATATCAACGTGGATGATGTTGATAAGATTGTGGAAATCAAAAGGGAACCCTTGTCGAAAACAAAAGAAAGCTGTCGAAATGGTGTTCATTCCATTCGACAGCTTTATCCCGCTTTACCTCTGTAAGATTCCCAGTGGGGAATCAACAGCCAGTAAAAATCCCGATTGGTTCAACTAACATTCAGTTGATCCCCACTGGTTGAAGTTTCACTTTATGTGAATTATGAATTCAATATCTCGAGCTCTTCCTGCAAATTCAACCATTCCTCTGATTGGTTGTCGTGCTGCATTTGGAGTTCGTCGATCTGTTCTTGCAGCTCCATCAGTTTCACATGATCATCAGCGAAATCGGGGTTCAACAACTCTTCCTGCAGAACAGCGATTTCGGCATCCATTTTTCCGAGCGACTCTTCAATTTCAGCAATCGCTCTTGTCAATCGGCGTTCTTGCCGTTTGAATTCCTTGTCTTCTTCATTCCGTCCGTTTTTCTGCTGTTTTGGCTGTTCCGAATTACTATTATCGGCTTTCAGCTCTTCCAGCTCATTTTTCTTTTCAACGAAATAATCGTAATCACCAAGATACTCTGTGACACCGGAAGGACCGACGTCAATTACTTTCGTCGCGATCCGGTTAATGAAATAACGGTCATGAGAAACGAAGAGGATTGTGCCCGGAAAGTCGTCTAACGCATTTTCCAGAACTTCCTTGCTGTCGAGGTCAAGATGGTTTGTCGGTTCGTCAAGCACGAGTGTGTTCGATTTTTGAAGCATGAGCTTCGCTAATGAAAGACGTGCTTTCTCGCCGCCGGACAATGAAGCGACAGGCTTCTCGACGTCTTCGCCTGTGAACAGGAAGCGTCCGAGTACGGAGCGGACGTCCTTTTCATTCATCATCGGCCACTCATCCCACAGTTCTTGAAGGACTGTTCCCGTACCGAGGATCGTCGCTTGATTCTGGTCATAATACCCAAATTGGACATTTGTTCCGTAGCGGATCGTTCCGTCGATAGGCTCCTGTCTTTTAACGAGCGTCTTCAAAAGCGTCGACTTTCCGATTCCGTTCGGTCCGATGATTGCAATCCGGTCTCCTTTGTATGCATGCATATGAATATGCTCAGAAACGGCTTGGCCGTTATAGCCGACAGCGATGTTGTCCAATGTGAGCACATCGTTGCCGCTTGGCCGTTCGATGGAGAATGAGAAGCTGGCGGACTTTTCATCACCATCAGGCGCTTCCATCCAATCCGTCCGTTCAAGCAGCTTCCGTCGACTTTTCGCCATTTTGGAAGTGGAAGCACGGGCGATATTCCGTTGGATGAAATCTTCGAGCTTTGCTTTTTCACTCGTCTCGCGTTCGTACAACTTCTTATCGCGTTCATAGTTCTTCGCCTTCTCAACTAAATAAGCGCTATAGTTGCCGACGTACTTCGTCACTTTCTTCCTCGACACTTCATACGTAATCGTCACGATCTGGTCAAGGAAATAGCGGTCGTGGGAAACGATGAGAATCGCGCCTTCATAGGAGACGAGGTATTTTTCGAGCCAGCCTAATGTCTCGATATCCAAGTGGTTCGTCGGCTCGTCCAATATGAGCAGATCCGGTTTGCTGAGCAGCATTTTCGCAAGCGCCAGCCGCGTTTTTTGCCCGCCGGACAACAGATTGACTTGCTTCTCGTAGTCTTCAGGATAGAATCGCATTCCGTGAAGAACCGAACGCATATCAGATTCGTATTGATACCCGCCCGAATCCTTGAATTCGATTTGCAACGTGTCATAATCTTTCATGACACGCTCATATTCTTGCTGGTTCTCATAAACGGAAGGATCCGCCATTTGCGCTTCCAGTCCGCGGAGTCGATTTTCCATTTCAAGCAACGGTCCGAAAACAGTCAGCATTTCTTCCCAAATTGTTAGGGGAGAATCAATGCCCGCATGTTGTTCGAGATAGCCGACTTGTACGTCTTTCGGCATGATTAAATCGCCGGAATCTGCGGACATTTCTCCCGCAATTATTTTTAATAATGTCGATTTGCCGGCACCATTCCGTCCGACGAGCGCAACCCGGTCACGGTGCTGCACTTCGAGACGGACGTTTTTCAATATATCAGTTCCAGAAAAGGATTTCGTAATTCCATTCACTTGTAATACGATCATTCAGCACACCTCTATTCCACTTTTAGTGTAATCGAATGGGCCTGTCGGTGCAATGGTTGGCTTTACATCAGCACGCATCTGGAGTACGATAAAAAAAGGTCCATTGCACGTATAGGAGGTAAGCTATGGCTGATACGACTCAGAGAGTTCCACAGGCAACGTCAAAACGCCTTCCTTTATATTATAGATTTCTGCAAAACTTCGCGAATGCGGGCAAGAAGCGCGTCTCTTCCAGTGAATTGAGCGAGGCAATGAAAATCGATGCCGCTACAATTCGCCGTGATTTCTCCCATTTTGGGGCGCTCGGGCGCAAAGGCTACGGCTATGACGTGAACGACCTTCTTTTATTCTTCCGTAGGGCGTTGGATCAAGACGAAGAGACGGATGTCGCGTTGATTGGCGTTGGAAGTTTAGGAAATGCATTCTTGAAATACAATTTCCAGAAGAACCATAATACGAGGATTGTTGTCGCATTCGACCCGAAAGCACCGAAGGAAGGAAAGATGGTCAGCAATATCCCGGTGTTCCATCCGGATATGATGGAAGAGAAAATTAAAGAGCTAGGCATTCAACTCGTCATCTTAACTGTTCCGACAAAGGCGGCGCAAGAAATCGCTGATCGGATGGCGGCAATCGGAGTGAAAGGAATTCTCAATTTCACTCCGGTCCGGCTGGCAGCACCCGACTGGATGCGTGTTCATACAATCGATTTGTCGGTGGAGCTGCAGACGATGATTTATTTCATAAAAAATGACGAAAAAGATTCACAAATATAAAGGTATTGTCAATAGTAATACAAGCTGTTTTCATGTAAGATGGATTATATATGAAGGAGGTGTCCGAAATGGCTCCAGGTGTAGGAAGTCTACTTATAATCGCTGTCATTGCATTGCTCATTTTTGGACCGAAGAAGTTACCGGAAATCGGAAAGGCATTTGGCTCTTCACTGCGCGAGTTTAAAAATGCGACAAAAGGTCTTGCGTCCGATGATGATGAACCGAACAAAAAAGTGGAAGACAAGAAAAATGATGTGCAATAAGTAAGGATGTCTGTCCGATGAAAGAAAAAAATTTAACAGTCATTGAACATATAGATGAAATTAGAAAACGACTGATGGTAATCGTCGTTTTCTTTGTTATTGCGGTAATCGGCAGCTTTTTCATCGCGAAGCCGATTATTAAGTTTTTGCAAGCAGAGGCAGGGTATGAGGAATTTCACGCATTCAATGTCGTTGATCCAATTGCCCTGTACTTGAAAGTCATCATCTTTTTAGCAGTGGTGATCATTTCACCGGTCATCATGTATCAGTTCTGGTCGTTCATATCGCCGGGGCTTCATGAGACGGAGCGAAGAGTGACGTTAAGCTATATCCCGTTTGCGTTTATCCTAATGATTGTAGGGATTGGGTTTTCCTACTTCGTTCTCGTGCCATTCGTCATGAACTTCATGAAGGAATTATCGGGAGAGCTCGGGATTACTCAGACGGTCGGGATTAATGAATACTTTACGTTCTTATTTCAAATACTGATCCCGTTCGGAATTGTCTTTCAGTTGCCGATCGTCCTTTTATTCCTATCGAGGCTTGGCATATTGAACCCGAATAAGTTAGTGAAAATCCGGAAGGTAGCATATTTCGTCCTGTTCGTCATTGCCGCGTTCATCACCCCGCCGGATATTATGTCGCATTTATTAGTAACCGTCCCGTTATTAGCACTTTATGAAATTAGCATCGTCATCTGCCGCGTCGGGTATCGAAAATTCCTGAAGGCGGAGGAGAAGCGGAAGCTGGAAGAAATAAAGGCAGAGCAGCAGCGTCAAATCGATGAAGTGATGGGGAATTTAGAAAAATAAAGCAGTGTCCCGCTTCCTGGGTAGTTTTCAGGGAAGCGGGATTTTTTATGTAATGAAATTCCAAAATGATTCCAGTATGATAGGAAGTGAAGAACTGACATATACATAAGAAGTAAAGGGGGATACACATGAATCCATTACTATCCATTTGGAACCAGCCGACGAAGACGCTGCAATATATGTTGGAAAAAAAGTCGGCGGGATATGGCTTTCTCATTTTTCTGCTAAGCTCAATTAGCGCCGGCTCTATCGCGATGGCGACGACTGGCATTTTTGGCGGCATGCCGTTAGCATTTATCATTATTGTATCTATTATCATTACATATGGGGGCGCACTTATTGGCTGGGTGATCACTGCAGGAATGTATACGTGGGTCGGAAAATGGCTCGGTGGGAGAGGCAAGTTCACTGATATGATTTACATCACACCTGCATCATCGATTCTGACGATTTGGATTGCGCCTCTAAATTTCCTGCTCATCGCGATATACGGTTCCCGGCTATTTGTGGTACCGACAGATAATTTTGGAATTACGAACTTGCCGCTAGGCATTTATTTCTTGCAAAATTTGATCACGATCGGCATCGGCATATATGGAACGGTCATCGCTTGTAAAGGAATCGGCCTCGTCCATGGATTCTCTGCATGGCGCGGGCTCGGTGTTGTTGCAATTATCTTCGGCATCTTCTTCGTTATTATCTTTATGTTTATGCTAATCTTCGGGGCTATTATCTTTTCATTAATAGCGACACTTGGGTGAATGAAAAACGACCTCCCTTTAACCGGGAAGTCGTTTTTTTATTGAAGAAACATGATGAATGCTTGCTTCATGTTTTGCAATTGCTCGATCCTGTCGTAATTCAGTTGAACAATCATGACGAAGCCGTTCATAAGAAAATGGGCAATCATCGGAGCCCAAATTCGCTTCGTGTGATGATAAATAAACGCAAATACCATTCCCGGTGCCATATAGACTAATGTGTGCTCAAGCTCGCCGTGGACGACCGCGAAAATGACTCCGCTCAAAATGGCTGCAATCCAGAAATTCGATTTTGCATAAATGCCACCGAATACTACCCTTCTGAATACAATTTCCTCTAGAAGCGGTGCGAAGATGACAATCGAAAAGATGATAATCGGCGACAGTTTGGCAATGTCGCTCAGTAAGGTTGTATTTTCAGAGCCGGGCATGATACCGAGCGCCATTTCGATAATGCCGGCAATCATTTGTCCAGCCATTGCCATGAAAAATCCTAGTACCCCCCAGAGGACTGTCATCCAAGGAGTCGCTTTCTTCCCTTTTTTAAAGATATCCCAAAAGCGCTTATTGCGCGTCGTCATGAACAGGATAATAGGGGCGGCGATCAGATTGGTAATGAATAGCGCCCAAGCGAAGCTGTAATAGGCCGCGGCTTCCTTTTCCATACCGGCAGTATCTTGAAAATAGTTGAAGAAACCTTTCGAGATCGGAACGCTTCCGAACTGCATGGCGATATATAAAAGAACGATCGAAATAGAGATTTTCCAGTTTTTCATTGCCAACTTCCTTTCTATTACTGTTTATTTTAGCTGTTTCAATGATGACAAGCAAAGAGAAAAGGATGTAAGGGTTGTAGACTGCCAGAAGTCATGGAAAACGGTCAAACTTTGTTCAGTTTTTATCCATTGGGACATAAGTATTTTGCTTGCAATTTTTGGGCAACTTGATTATGATAAGAAATGTATTAGCACTCTTGATTGATGAGTGCTAAAAAAGAAGATAATATGTCGAGGAGGTTGTTTCACTTGTTGAAACCATTAGGTGACCGTATCGTAATCGAACTAATCGAAGCAGAAGAAAAGACGTCTAGCGGTATCGTATTACCGGATTCTGCGAAAGAAAAACCGCAAGAAGGAAAAGTTGTAGCGGCAGGTACTGGACGAGTTCTTGAAAACGGCCAGCGTGTTGACCTGGAAGTAAAAGAAGGCGACCGCATCATCTTCTCAAAGTATGCTGGAACTGAAGTAAAATATGAAGGCAATGAATATTTGATCCTGCGTGAAAGCGATATCCTAGCTATCATCGGCTAAGTCGCCCCTTATAAATAAGTACAATCAAAACCAGGAGGGAATTCATAAATGGCTAAAGAAATTAAATTCAATGAAGACGCGCGCGGCGCAATGCTACGCGGTGTAGATACACTTGCTGACGCTGTTAAAGTGACGCTTGGACCAAAAGGACGCAACGTCGTTCTAGAAAGAAAATTCGGTTCACCGCTTATCACGAATGACGGTGTAACGATCGCAAAGGAAATCGAGCTTGAAGATGCATTCGAAAACATGGGTGCGAAACTCGTAGCGGAAGTTGCTTCCAAAACGAACGAAATTGCTGGTGACGGTACGACAACAGCGACAGTTCTTGCACAAGCGATGATCCGTGAAGGCTTGAAAAACGTAACAGCTGGTGCGAACCCTGTCGGCATCCGTAAAGGAATCGAAAAAGCGGTAGCAACGGCAATTGAAGAGTTGAAAGGCATTTCCGATGAAATCGAAAGCAAGCAAGAGATCGCACAAGTTGCGGCTATCTCTTCTGGCGACGAAGAAGTCGGCGAATTGATCGCTGAAGCGATGGAGCGCGTCGGCAACGATGGCGTCATCACAATCGAAGAGTCAAAAGGCTTCACAACTGAGCTTGACGTCGTAGAAGGTATGCAATTCGACCGCGGATACGCGTCTGCTTACATGGCTACTGACACAGACAAAATGGAAGCGGTTCTCGACAACCCTTACATTTTGATCACAGATAAGAAGATTTCCAATATCCAAGAAATCCTACCGGTTCTTGAGCAAGTTGTTCAACAAGGCAAACCATTGTTGATGATTGCGGAAGACGTAGAAGGCGAAGCACTTGCAACTCTCGTTGTGAATAAGCTTCGTGGTACTTTCAACGCGGTAGCTGTTAAAGCACCAGGCTTCGGCGATCGTCGTAAAGCAATGCTTGAAGATATCGCAATCCTTACAGGCGGGGAAGTCATCACTGAGGATCTTGGCCTTGACCTTAAATCCGCTGACATCACTCAACTTGGACGCGCTGCGAAAGTCGTTGTCACAAAAGACCATACGACAATCGTTGAAGGAAACGGAGATACTGATCAAATCGCATCACGTGTCGGCCAAATCCGCGCGCAACTTGAAGAAACAACTTCCGAGTTCGACAAAGAGAAGCTGCAAGAACGCCTTGCGAAACTTGCTGGCGGCGTAGCAGTCATCAAAGTCGGAGCGGCAACTGAAACAGAATTGAAAGAGCGTAAACTTCGCATCGAAGACGCATTGAACTCAACTCGTGCGGCTGTTGAAGAAGGAATCGTATCCGGTGGTGGTACAGCGCTTGTGAACGTCTATACAAAAGTTGAAAAACTTCTTGAAAGCACAGAAGGCGACGTTGCAACTGGCGTGAAAATCGTCCTTCGTGCACTTGAAGAGCCAGTTCGCCAAATCGCGACAAACGCTGGCCTTGAAGGCTCCATCGTCGTTGATCGCCTAAAACGCGAAGAAGTCGGCATTGGCTTCAACGCAGCAAACGGCGAATGGGTCAACATGATGCAAGCAGGTATTGTAGACCCTACAAAAGTTACGCGTTCAGCACTTCAAAACGCAGCGTCCGTAGCGGCAATGTTCTTGTCCACTGAAGCGGTCGTTGCAGATATCCCAGAACCAGCTGCAGCAGGAATGCCTGATATGGGCGGTATGGGCGGAATGATGTAATAAAAGCTCCCAACCCTTGATACAACAGGGTTTGGGAGCTTTCTTTTTGTGTTTGGGCAACTAACCGGCAACAATGGAAAAATGACAGGCCCCTTTATTGCAGTTTTGCCGTCAAACTGGATAGATGGCTGCTGAACATATTGGCCGCCTGATCCTTGGTCTGTTTGGTCATATGAGTGTATATGTTCATGGTCGTATTTATATCATTGTGGCCAACTCTCCGCTGAATTTCAGCGATTGGCACACCCGCTTCAATAAGCAGGGATATATTCGTATGCCGGAAGCTGTGCGGCGTGATGTGCTTCCGCTGATTCTCCGGCTTGTCCTGGTTCAGCTTCTTCATGAGACGCTGCAAGCGCAAGGCTACCATCTTGATAGGCATAGGGTAGCCTATCTCATCCACGAACAGAAAGCCCTGGTCATTATAGAGCATTCGGTTCTTCATCTTTTCCTCTTTCAGCCGCTTGATCTGCTCTTTAATCAGACCGATGACGAATGGATCTAATTCCACTGTAAAGTTTTCGATGCGACAAAAATATTGGAGAAGTCAGAGCGGTTTGTGCGCATCAGATTACAGAGAAACATACTTCCGTTTGGATATGTCGTGCAACTGTCTTTGAGGTGGAACTAGCTGACTAACTTGCATGATCGGTTATTGGAATTTACAAATACCTGAAAAATAAACAGACTGCCTTAAGGTCCTTCGGAAAACAATGTTTGATGACAGCTTTGCGCTGAATCATTAATCATATCCAGAGGTTTTTTAAAGAATGTAAGTTCGTTCAAATTTTATTGTTAAAATTGATTTGATTAAGCGGTAACGTTCAGATTAAAATATATAATTAGAGATATATGTGACAATCGTTCAGGGATATGCTATTGTGAAGAGGAGGTGGTTTTATGAAGTATTCTATAGAAATTGGGAAAATTGTAGAAGGTGCATTAAAACATGATCGGGTTAAAGTAAGAAATTATGCAGAAAAACTAATTCAGCAATTAGAACTGAATGGTGAAACAATCACGGCAAAAAAGTTTAAACGGATTTTAGCTACGACTGATGAAAATACATTAAAAGCAATGAGTGGCAATGAGATAACGAAGGTTCCTGTTGATAGTGAATCAAGAGCAATGCTTGCCGATATTATTTTGCCCCATGAAAATAATATACAAGTTATTCTTTCTAAACGTAATGAAGAACAGCTGAATGACTTTATATCCAGCTATAAACATGCAGATCAATTAAATGAGTTAGGGATAGGGGTACCGAATTCATTATTATTATATGGCCCACCGGGTTGTGGAAAAACTAAAGCAGCAAGTTATATCGCAAAGGAAATAGGGTTGCCTTTAGTTGTAGCTAGATTAGATAGTTTAATTTCTTCATTTTTAGGAACTACAGCAAAGAATATCCGCAATTTATTTGAATTTGCTCAAAGGACACCTTGTGTTTTATTCTTAGACGAATTTGACGCTATTGCTAAGGCTCGAGACGATAATAATGAATTAGGTGAGCTAAAAAGAGTAGTTAATAGCTTGTTGCAAAACATAGATAGTTTAAATGAAAATAGTTTACTTTTATGTGCCACAAATCATGAAAAATTATTAGATGGGGCTGTGTGGAGAAGGTTTGATTATAAAATAAATATCAATCAACCTGATCGAGAAGCAAGAGAGAAATTAATCCATTTATTTTTGAAAACAAAAAAGATGTCAGCAAAAGAAGTAAACGAATTTGCGGCTGTTACAGAAGAATTAAGTGGTTCGAATATAGAAGAGATTATAACTAAAGCGTTAAGAAAATCGATTCTAAGAAAAGAGAATTTCAATCTCCAACTACTTTATACAGAATTTTTTAGGTTTAAAGGGTTAATAGCTGAAAGGGAAGAGGATGAGAAAAAAATGCAAATTTTACAAGCTAAATACCTTAGAACGAGTGATGAAAAGATTTTCAGTTATAGCAAAATTGGCAGCATTCTAGGTGTTTCTAAAACAACAGCTTCAAATCTTATTAATGAGGTGAAAGTGGATGAATGAAAAGAATTTACCTATTAAATTAGTTATGCAACAGGATAGTCATATCTTTCCAAATCAACCTGGAGGTTCACCGAAATTTTTCGGTGAAGTTACAGAAAGCTTGAAAGAGGAAGTAATTAGTGAGTTGGAAGATATCACAAGGTATTACAATGACTTTTTCGAAGAACATCCTGTGCTTCCTGTAATAGGGAAAGTGAAAATGAAAGAAGAGGCCATCGCTAAATCTCATAAACCTAATACATTATGTAAATTTTGTCCTATTGTTGGCGGTGAAGATCTTGAGGAAAATTATATTAAAGTCACAAAAGAGGGGGTTCAAAAAACGATTGAGTATATTAGAACATCCGATTCTCAATATTTAAGTGCAAATCTTACAGCAATTGCGGAAATATCCGCTTTTAAACCGAAGGATAAATTATCTATTGGCTTAAGAAACGAGTTAAGCGAAGAAAGATTTTCTAAAAGAGTTAAGTTGAAATGTTTTGATTTTGGAAGTGATTACGATAATCAGCAAATCCATGCATATGTTAAACGAAAGTTAAGTGAACTAGATCTCACTTATGAATACAAAGATTTTGGAGCGAATTTAAATTATTATGCGTTAGACGTTTCGGATTCGCAAATTATACAGCAATTGGCTGAAATAAATGGAGTTAGAAAAATTGATACTTTTCAAAAGTATTATCTGCCACAACAATTACAACAGGTCTCTATAGATTCTATTTTTAATGGCAGTCCAGATGTTGCTTTGAGTGATGTTATTATAGGAATTATTGACGGAGGGATTAGCCCTAACAATGAATTGTTAGCTCCCTATATTTATGCGCGTAAAGAATATGTGGCGCAAGAATATCAAAATCACAGTCATGGAACATTCATTGCTTCTACAATTCAATTTGGTAATCAACTAAATAACATACCTAGTAATAGGGATATTAGGTTTCGATTTTTAGATGTAGTAGCAATGCCGAATAGTAATGAAATGCATGGTCCTACTGATAGTCTTAGCGAAGAAGAATTACAAGAAATTATTTTGGAAGTGCTTGAGGAATTTCCAGAAGTGAAAATTTGGAATTTGTCTCTAGGGTTGAAAAATAGGGTTAGTGATTCAAAGATTTCTGATTTAGCTATATTCTTGGATGAAATGCAAGCTAGATATAACGTGCAATTCTTTATAGCAAGCGGGAATATAAACGATCTATCTTTACAAAGAGCATGGCCTGCTGATGAAGATAGTGATGAGTTTGATCGAATGGGCTCACCGGCAGATTCGGTGTTGGGCATAACCGTGGGATCTGTAGCGTTAAAAGAATCGGACGAATCAATTGTTAAAAAAGATGAACCATCTTCCTTTAGTCGAAGAGGGCCAGGTGCAAATTATATTGTGAAGCCTGATGTTGTAGATTACGGAGGGAACATTTCTAAAACAGGTAGTACAGTTGATTTAGGTCTAATTGGTTTAGATTGTGAAGGAAATGTAGTAGAGGATATAGGGACAAGCTATGCGACTCCAAGGATCGTTCAAAAGTTTGCAACCATTTATCATGAGTTAACAGATAGAAATCTATTAATTGCTAAAGCAATGTTAATGCACTCGGCAAGATTAGAAACTAAGGCTATAAGGAAAAAAGAACAACATCTGATGAAATACTATGGTTTTGGGATGCCATCCAATAACACAAATAACATTCTTAAATGTAGTGAAAATGAAATTACATTAGTTTTTAACCAAACGATTGTACGTAGCAAACACCTAGAGTTGATTGATTTTCCTTATCCACCTTCGTTGATTCGAAATGGTAAGTATTTAGGGGAAGTTACAATGACTTTAGTATATGAACCACCGTTAGATTCAAGGTACGGAAGTGAATATTGTCGCACAAATATTGATGTTAGTTTTGGAGCATATATTACAAAGAGTGATGGTAAATTAGATTTTAAGGGCGAAGTTCCATTAGATGCTCGTTGGGACCAAAAGTTTGAACAAGAGAGAGTGAGAAATGGCTTTAAGTGGAGCCCGACTAAATCCTTTTATCGGAAGATGAGTAAAGGAATCCAAGAAAAAGACGGTTGGAAATTACGAATCGATTTAACACCACGAAATGATTTGGAGTTTACAGAGCAAGAGTTTGTTTTGATTGTAACTATTAAAACAGACGAAGATGCAGACATCTATTCAGAAATGGTGAGGGAATTGAGGCAACAAGGACATATCACAAATAACCTTGAGACTCGTCAAGATATCCGTACTAGAATTTGAAAAAGAGATACTTTCAACTCTTTAAGTCCGTGAGTAGTGGTCCAGCGACATTTGAATAAGGACTTTGCCAACGGTGGGATTGCCGGAAGAACTTCAGCGGTAGCTATTTGAGATAATAAATTCAAGAGTAAAATTGAAATAAGTTCTTCAATGGGCGGATTGATGTAATAAGAAAAGCGGAAGCGGCTTGTTAAGCCCCGACACCTTGAGGGGCAAGACATAAACGTTACCAAATAAGAAAAGCTCCTCATAAGTCATTGGACTTGAGGAGCTTTTCTCATTCTATTCGTTAGTCTGGGATTTTCTCATACGCCATCTTTTTGATGACATCTTCATGTTCAGGATATTTTGTTAAAAGCTCTTGTTGTGTAAATAATTCAAAGTCCTCATATTCAAAACCTGGTGAAACCATACATCCAACTAAAGAGAACGTATCCGCCTCCATCACAGATGAACCGAAAATCGTGTTTTTTGGAACTAGCGCCTGTGGGACTTCTCCTTTATCCAAGTTCAGTCCTAATTTAATTTCTTTATAATTCCCATTTTCCTCAATCACATGAATGGTTAAAGGACTTCCCGCATGATAATACCATAATTCATCGGATTTCAGACGATGAAAATGGGAAATGTCTTTTGACGTTAATAGAAAGTAAATACTCGTATATAGCTTGCGGTTCCCATCAAAATTCATCATTACTTCTTGATCGGAAATCGATTCGGTCGAATGGAATGACTGTTTATAATAACCGCCCTCTCGATGGGGAATTAGTCCAAGTTGGGATATGAAAAATTGTGGATCATGGTTATTCACTTCTAAATACCTCCGATTATTATTTGTAGTATACCAATTTCACGCTTCTTTGCTGTTCCTTTTCTCGAAGCATCCCCCTAATTGTACAAATTAAGTAAGGGAATTACAAACTTTTTAAGATTTCTTTCAGGTCTAGGAGTTTAGAAAATACAATAAAAGAGGATGTTAACCATTGTTTTTAGCTGATAATTCTCGCCATTCATATAATTACCGAACAATGAAGTTGTTTTATTAAAAAACATTCGCCTTTTTATTGACGCGTAGATTTTCGGGTGTTATTATAAGGATGTAAAAATTGAATAATATTCTCGTATAATGTTGGGGATAGGGCTCATAAGTTTCTACCAAGCTACCGTAAATGGCTTGACTACGAGGTTGTGTATATAACAAAAGAAATAAGTACTTTTTTATTTCTTCTGTCTACCTTCCTGAAGTCAAGCACCGGTATCTATACGGTGCTTTTTTTTGATTTTTACACAGACAATCATTCACAGGGAGGATCATTTCAATGACGAACAGTACAAAGAAAATAGCAATGGTATTATTCCTTGCTTTCATGACTGTTGTTATGGCCGCGTGCGGAAATAACGCAGATAATAAAAAGGAAGCTACGGCGGGAACTGGTGAAGAAGGATTGAAAATTGCCATCGTAACAAGCCCTTCTGGTGTTGATGATGGTAGCTTCAATGAAGATAATTACAACGGTATTTTAAAGTTTATCGAAAATAATCCAACTGCAACAGTAAAGGCAGTTAAAGAACCAACAGGCGATCCAGCTTCAGCTGTCCAAGCTGTTGCTGACATTGTTGCAGATTATGATGTAATTGTTACACCTGGGTTCCAATTTGCTGGGGTTTCTAGCATCGCTGTAGAAAATCCGGATAAAATCTTCATCATGAATGACACTGAGCCAACTCCAGTAGATGGTCAAACTGATTTCGATAATATTTATGCGATGAATTTCGCTGAACAAGAAAGTGGTTTCTTTGCAGGAATGGCTGCAGCACTTGAAACGAAGACAAACAAAGTGGCAGTTGTAAATGGGATTGCCTATCCTTCAAATGTAAACTATCAATTTGGTTTTGAATCAGGCGTAAATTACGCTAACAAAGTTTATGGGAAAAATGTTGAACTTGTCGAACTATCTGGGTATGCAGGGACAGATGTAACGGGCGCTGATGTAGGTGGTAACTATGCAGGATCCTTCGCAGATGAAGCAACTGGTAAAGTCATTGGAAATGCATTGATCAAACAAGGCGTAGATATCATCTTTGTTGCTGCAGGCGGCACTGGAAATGGTGTATTCACAGCAGTCAAGGAAGCTAAGGACAATGTAAAAGTAATTGGTGTGGATGTTGACCAATATGATGACGGTGCAAATGGCTCCGAAAATATCGTGTTGACATCTGGTGTAAAATTCATGGCGATGAACATTGAAAAGGCATTGAACTCTGTTGCTGACGGATCCTTTAAAGGTGGGAATGTTGTTCTTTATGCAGATACAGATTCAACAGGTTTTATTAAAGAAGAAGGTCGTCACCAATTATCTGAGGATACGCTAAGCAAAATGAATGAGGCGTACGAGTTAGTGAAAGATGGCACGATCGTACCTGCATCTAATTTCAATGAGCACACTCCAGAAGCGTTTCCAGGACTATAAGAATTAGAAACACAATAGAAGTTTATCACTTCCCTAATAATCGGATGATCAGGGAATGATGAACTTCTATTATTTTTCCGATTGTCGTGAGGAAGGAGAACGAACGATGTCTGATTATATCGTAGAAATGAAACATATAACGAAACGTTTCCCTGGGATTGTAGCAAATGATGACGTATCCATTGGCATTAAAAAAGGAGAAATTTTTGCCTTGCTTGGTGAAAATGGTGCAGGTAAATCAACATTAATGAGCATTTTGAGTGGGATGTACGAACCCGATGAAGGCGAAATATATATTCGGGGAGAGAAGGTTCAAATCAGTTCGCCGAACCTTGCAGCAAACCTTAACATCGGAATGGTCCATCAGCATTTTAAGTTAGTGGAAGATTATTCGATTACAGAGAATATCATTTTAGGGATTGAGCCAATCAAAAAATTTGCTGGCCTCTTTCCATATGTAGGTATTCGAGATGCCAATCGTAAAATTGAGGAACTGTCCAAGAACTTTGGCTTGGAAGTGGATCCTACGAAAAAAATTGCCAATCTTACGGTTTCCATGCAACAACGAGTAGAAATATTAAAAGTGCTTTATCGTGAAGCTGAAATTCTTATATTCGATGAACCAACGGCAGTCCTCACACCACAAGAAATCGATTTCTTGCTCGGTATTATTGAAGGTCTCCGAAACAGTGGGAAAACAATCATACTAATCACACATAAGTTAGATGAAATTAAAAAAGTAGCCGATCGATGTGCCGTATTGAACAAAGGTAAATTGATTGATGTGTTGGATGTGAAGACAACATCGGTCAATTTGATGGCTCAATTAATGGTCGGTAGAGAAGTAAGTTTCGAATCTGAAAAAGTAACTGCCCAATTTAAAGAAGAAGTATTGAAAGTAGAACAATTAACCGTGAAAAACGAGGACGGATTTGAAGTCGTCAAAGATGTTTCTTTTACGATACACAGTGGTGAAATATTTGCGATCGCAGGCGTCGCAGATAATGGCCAAGTCGAAATAGCGGATGCCATTGCCGGATTGACAAAGGTAAGTGGTGGAAGGATATTCCTCAATGGACAGGACATTACGAATGACAGTATAAGAAGCAGAACAGAATCTGGAATCTCTTATATACCTGAGGATCGGCAAAGATTTGGACTGTTTTTAGACTTTGATATATCAACGAATTTAGCATCAAAGCAGTACTACAAGAAGCCCTTTTCTACTAATGGAATATTGAACAAACAGGAATTCGAGCAGCTTGGCAGTCAGTTGATAGATAAATATGATATTCGAAGTGGACAAGGGATCAATACGCAAGTTCGTTCAATGAGTGGCGGGAATCAGCAAAAGATCATTATAGCTCGAGAGATTGAATTACAATCTCCACTCATGATTTTCGTGCAGCCAACGCGGGGAGTAGATATTGGTGCGATCGAAAATATTCATAAGATGATGATCGAACAACGTGATCAAGGAAAAGCGATCTTACTCGTTTCATTGGAGTTGGACGAAATTATGAATGTAGCGGATACGATCGGGGTTATCTATAATGGCCAACTACAAAAAGTTGCGAGCAGTGATTCATTAACGACGAATGAAGTCGGCGAATATATGATGGGGGCAAAACATGAGTAAGGATAAAAAGAAAACAAGCGTTAGTTATCGTCTGTTTTGGCCAATACGAAATGAGAAATGGCAGCCGATCACAATTCCGGTAGTCGCTATACTAATTAGTTTTATTGCCGCGGCTATCGTTATACTATTGCTTGGTAAAAATCCATTCCAGGCATTTTACAGCTTGTTCCAAGGGGCAGGGATTTTGCCGAAGACAACGTACGCTGGCTACAAGAGCATGCTGACTGATTTTTTGAGTTTGTTAGACGCCATGACTCCACTAGTATTTGCCAGCTTGGCCGTGGCTGTTGCTCTTAGAGCGGGCCTCTTTAATATTGGGGTTTCCGGTCAAATGCTCGCTTCCGGTTTTATAGCGACTGTTATTGTTGGCTACAGCGGTTTGGATGCCGTCGTAGCAAAACCACTTGTATTGTTGGTCGGAATGGTTGCCGGCGGCTTGATGGGCGGCCTCGTAGGGTGGCTAAAGCATAAATTTAACATTCATGAAGTCGTAACGACGATTATGCTAAATTATATTGCTCAATACGTCATCAGCTTCTTCATTCATATGTATTACATTGATCCGATTTCAAGACAATCCAAATATATTACAGAAGCGGCACGTTTGACGTTAGTAAATGTCGAGATTGCAAACTTGAAAATGGATATTCCATTGGGCTTTATTTTGGCCATTGCCATCGCGATTTTCATCAAGTTTCTTTTGGACAAAACAGTTGTTGGTTTTGAAATTAAGGCAGTAGGATCCAACCGAAATGCGGCAAAGTATACAGGGATAAAGGTCGGAAGTAATACAGTCTTAGCCATGATCATTTCTGGCGGATTGGCTGGTCTTGCAGGTGTAACGTATTATTTAGGTGATTTTGCTTCCATTCAACCAAAGGTCTTATCAAGTCTTGGATTTGACTCTATTGCGGTAGCGTTATTAGGTAACTCCCATCCGATCGGGATTATTTTTTCCTCCTTCTTAGTTTCAATTATTGACCAAGGAAGCACGTATATGAGTTCACAGGCTGGGATCAGACAAGAAATTGCTTCTGTGATCATCGGGTTAATTCTCTTGTTTAGTGCATGTGGTGAGTACTTGAAGCATAAAGTCAGCCGCCTGAAGGAAAAAGAAGTGGATCGAAAGGACAGTGAATCATAAATGGATACGATTATTATTGATGGATTATCCTTTGCTCTGCCTCTTTTTATCATGGCAATCGGCGGTATATATAGTGAAAAAAGTGGGATTACCAATTTAGCACTTGAAGGCTTTCAAGGTTTCGGGGCATTCATCGGAGCGCTGTCAGCTGTGTTGATCGCGAACGCTTTTGGTACGGATGTTCAAAATCTATTTTACGTGTCGTTACTATTCGCGATGATTGGAGGGATGGGTTTTTCCGTAATCCACGCAGTATTAAGTATTAAATTTAAGGCAAATCAAGTCATCAGCGGTGTTGTTATTAATATCTTGGCGTTAGCTCTAACGACTTTCTTAACAACACAAATCAATGCGCTTGTATTCGGGGCGGCTTCGGACAAGTTCCGATTAGGTGTATCAGAGCGGTTTACGATTGACGCTTTAGCCAATATACCTGTGATTGGTGCGATATTTACAGATGTGTATCCGTTCGAAGTAATCATCATTGTGATTGCTATTTTTGCTTGGTATGTTTTATATAAAACAAAGTTCGGATTACGCCTAAGAGCGAGTGGGGAGAATCCTCAATCCGTTGATGCAGCTGGCGTAAATGTTTCAAAAATACGGTTTTCTGCGGTTTTGATATCAGGTCTATTATCAGGTCTGGCAGGAATGTGTTTTGCCTATTCCATTTCAGCCCAATTTTCTTCAGGCATTTATATGGGATATGGGTTCTTAGCCATTGCCGCTTTAATCTTCGGCAACTGGAGAATTCTCCCGACTTTAGCAGCTTGTCTATTATTTGGTTTTGCAAAATCCGGGGGCATGTTTATTGCCCAGTCCATGGCATTGCCAAGTAGTTTCACCGATTTATTCATGATTTTACCTTATGTAGTAACGTTATTGTTATTGATCTTTTTCTCTAAATCAAACCGTGCTCCAAGGGCGTTAGGCGAGATTTATGATAAAGGAAAGAGATAAATGAATTTCATAATGTCATAAGGTTTACCGCATAAGAAGAAGTCTCCAAAAAAATCGGAGACTTCTTTTGGTTATTTCAAACAATAACATTAGCTAAAGTGAACAAATCCTGCTATAATTGCATAGCACTCAGAGCGGTTTAGAACGGCTTTTTCGGTGCATACTTCGGTTAGTAAATATTTATCAAGAAGGGAAATCGTATCATGAGCAACTATAACGCAGTAGCAGCAAGAAATACGGAAAATGCTCCAAACGGTAATGGTCTTTATTCACAATCCGTAGCTTTCTCTCATTACAACAATCTTTCAGCACAATTGCCGATCGATCCAACTACAGGTAAATTGGTAGCTGGTGGAATAAAAGAGCAAGCTGAACAGTGCTTTAACAATATTAAGGCGATTGTAGACAGCATCGATCATGTGATGAGCGATATTGTACGAATTACAGTATTCGTTAAAGATATTAAAGACGTTGACGCTGTAGATGAAGTGTATAAAACATTCTTCCCAACTTATGTTCCTTCACGGACGACAGTTGCAGTTGCAGCTTTGCCAATGGATGCTTTAGTACAAGTTGAAGCACTTGTTTCACACGGTGAAGGTACAATTCCAAATGCCCCACAAGCAGGCGACCTCATCAAGCTTACAAATAACACAACGAATGCACCAACAAGTCCTCTATCTACACAAACCGTGTCGTTCTCTCATTACAACAACCTTTCAGCTCAATTGCCGATCGATCCAAAAACAGGCCGATTGGTAACTGGCGGTGTAAAAGAGCAAGCTGCACAGGCTTTGAAAAATATCAAGGCAATTTTAGAAAGCATCGACGTTCCTTTTGACGATATTGTCAAAATTAATATCTTCCTTAAAGACCTTGCAGATACGGAAGCTGTCAATGAAGTATATTCTACATTCTTCCCAGACTCCGCTATCGCTAGAGCTGTAGCCTATGTCCCTGCACGCACAGTTGTTGCAGCTGCAGCGTTGCCAATGGATGCTTTAGTACAAATCGAAGCGGTCGTGTCACACGGAGACGGTACACCTCCACAAGCGATTGAAGACAGACACGGAATCGTTATTTGGGCACGCAACACTGACAATGCACCAAAGGATTCTTTATCTACACAAACTGTAGCGTTCTCTCATTACAATCACCTTTCAGCTCAATTACCTGTAGATCCAAAAACAGGCCAAATGGTAGCTGGCGGCGTAAAAGAACAAGCTGAACAGTGCTTGAAAAATATTAAGGCAATTGTTGAAAGCATCGACCACGTTATGGACGATATCGTTAAAGTAAATATCTTCGTTAAAAATATCGCGGATATGGATGCTGTAGACGAAGCGTACAAAACATTCTTCCCAGGCGGTGTTCCTGCACGAAGAACAGTTGGCGTATCAGCTTTACCTAAAGACGCTCTCATCCAAATCGATGCAATTGTAGGAAACGCTGAAGGAACTCCTCCAAAAGCATAATAGAAATAAAATGGATAAACCTCTTTCAAGTCCGATTGCGGATTTGGAAGGGGTTTATTTTATTGCAGTACGATTTTTTCACTTACAGACAGGTTAGTGCGATAATGGAGCCAAGAATAAACAGGACAATGTTAGAGTATCGTAGAAAAAGGGTGAAGAAAAAATGCCGACGAATTCTTTTGAAGATTATCCGATGAGCTGGAAGCCTTCTATAGATAAAACAAAAAAGCCGATGTATCAAGTACTTGCAGATCAGCTAAAGCAGGATATCGTAAATGGGGTTTTATTGCCCGGTACAAAACTTCCTCCACAGCGGGAACTGGCGGATTATTTGGAAGTCAATTTGAGTACCGTCTCAAAGGCATTTAAAGTATGTGTGCTCAATGGGTTGATAAGCGCCTCTGTTGGAAGTGGTACCTATGTATCGTACGATGCTATGTCGAATGCGTACTTGCTGGAAGACTCAAAGCCGGAGCATCTGATCGAGATGGGAGCCACTTTGCCGGACCAAGCGTCTTTTGAGCCGCTTTTGCTTCAACTGAAAAATATGCTGCAAGAATCAGAGTATGAAAAATGGTTTGGCTACGGTCGGGCAGGGGGAAGCGTTTGGCAAAAAGATGCTGCAGTCAAGTTGATCCGAAGAGGGGGATTTGAAACAACGATTGATCATATCTTGTTTGCAACGGGAGGCCAAAATGCAATTGCTGCTACGTTGGCGAGTCTATGTAAGCCGGGGGATCGCATTGGTGTCGATCAACATACATATCCAGGCTTGAAAACGGCAGCGGCGATGCTGCATGTCCAGTTAGTGCCGATCAGGCCGGAGAACGGTGAAATGAGTCCGAGTGCATTAAAAGAAGTGTGTAAAAATGATAATATTAGCGGCATCTACTTGATCCCTGATTATCATAATCCGACAACTACGCGGTTGTCTGTTAGAAATCGAAAAGCGATTGCGGAAATTGCCAAGACACATGATTTGTTCATTATTGAGGATGCAACCTATCATCTTCATAATGAAAAGCCGTTCCCTGCGATTGCATCTTTTGCCCTGGAACAAGTCATCCATATTGCGAGTTTGTCGAAATCAATCGCACCGGGACTGCGGCTCGCTTATATCGCTGTACCGATGCGATTCAAGGAGCGAATCGCTAGAGCTTTGTACAATATGAATATATCGGTGTCTCCATTATTGGCGGAGCTGAGCGCACGCCTGATCGTTTCCAATCAATTCGAAGCATTGATTGAGGGGCATCGAGAGCAAGCCGTTCAGAGAAATCAAGTCGTCGATCAATATTTGGCGGATTTCACATGCTTAGGCGAGGAGACAGGCATCTTTCGCTGGCTGTTGTTGCCAAGCAACATTACAGGTGCAGAATTTGAAACGTTAGCTGCCAGGCATGGGGTGCAAGTGTATGCAGCTGAACGTTTTGTCGTTGGAAACAGCTGTCCGGAACGGGCGGTAAGGATTGCTGTTTGTGCAACTGAAACCATTGAGGAATTTGAAAAAGGATTAAAAATCCTGAAGCGTTTGCTGACTGAAGTTTCATTATAAATTGTACGCCATACAATTAAAATATTGTATGGCTTTTTTACTCATGATACGATAGTTGAAATCTATAAAAGAATGAATCTTTCAGAAAGGCGGGCTAGCGCATGGCGAGTAATCGTATGAAAAAGAGGGATGCCCAATCGGCTTTGGTACAAAGCTATGTCGGTTCCCCGGAAAAACAACAGCAATTATATAAAAGAACGTTAATCGTTGTCATCATTTCCCAAATCTTTGGAGGGGCAGGACTTGCTGCCGGTATTACGGTAGGGGCACTTCTAGCACGTGATATGTTAGGTGCGGACAGTGTAACGGGAATCCCTACAATGTTATTCACGCTAGGTTCAGCTGGGGCTGCGCTGCTCGTAGGTCGTCTCTCTCAACGGTACGGACGTCGTTCCGGACTAGCCGCAGGATTTTTGGTCGGTGGACTCGGGGCGATTGGAGTCGTTCTCGCAGCGATAACAAATAACATTTTCCTTCTATTTGGTTCATTGCTTATATACGGTGCCGGATCAGCGACGAACTTGCAAGCAAGATATGCGGGAGCTGACTTGGCCAGCTCGACGCAAAGGGCAAAGGCCGTCAGTATGGCCATGGTTTCTACCACATTCGGTGCTGTTGCCGGACCGAACCTCGTAGGAGTAATGGGTGGGGTTGCTACATCCATTGGAATCCCATCCTTGGCGGGGCCGTTTCTATTAGCTGCGACCGCTTATATACTTGCCGGCTTGGTTCTCCTAATTTTACTCCGTCCGGATCCTTTACTTGTCGCGAAGGCTATTGCTGCCGAAAGCGCAAACAGCAAGTTGCAGGCAGGAGGGGATTCTGTTCCGTTCTCAATGAACAAACGGGGTGTTATTGCAGGAGCTACAGTAATGATCATTACTCAATTCGTGATGACAGCGATCATGACGATGACTCCGATTCATATGGGGCATTACGGCCACAGTTTACAAGCGGTAGGAATTGTTATCGGCTTCCATATTGGAGCTATGTTTTTACCTTCGTTAGTGACGGGCTATCTTGTCGATAAAATCGGACGTGGTGTAATGGCGATCGCTTCTGCCGTCACATTGCTTTTGACGGGCATCATAGCGGCAATCGGACCAGCCGATTCAATGTTTGCACTTGTGACGGCACTTGTATTACTTGGGCTTGGCTGGAACTTTGGATTGATCAGCGGAACGGCGATTATTGTGGACGCCACATCGACAGCCACTCGGGCGAAGACACAAGGTTCTGTTGACGTAGGAATTGCATTGTCCGGAGCGATAGGTGGAGGATTATCCGGTTTGGTTGTCGCACATTTCAGTTATGGAATCCTTTCGATCGCCGGAGGAATGTTCTCCTTACTATTGATCCCTATTATTATTTGGGCTCGTATCGGCAAGCAGAAGGAGCCGAGTCGCATCCAAGCGACCGAAAACTAACTATCATAGTGAGGATCCCAAATGAGCTGAAAAGATTGGCGCATGTAGTAAATTCATCGTTAGAAAGAGGAAGGTATATATGAAAAACCCGATAGTCATTGTCGGAGCTGGGGTAAGTGGCCTTTGGGCTGCCTCTCTCCTAGCAGAGCGAGGCATTACATGCAGGCTTCTCGAAGCTAGAGAACGGATTGGCGGCAGGGTTTTAAGTTCATTTGCCCCGAATCGGCCAGACTTAGGCGAATTTGATCTTGGGCCAACATGGTATTGGCCGCAGTATGAACAAACAATTGACGGCATCGTAAAAGAGTTGAATATCGCGACATTGGAACAATATACAGAAGGGGCCATGCTTGCAGAACGGTCTCCGAACGAATCACCGAAGCGTTACGTACTGCCGGGAAATCAAAACGCAAGGTCAGTCCGGTTCAGAGGAGGGGTGCAGACGCTTGTTGATGCGATAGCAGACACAATCCCTGAAGATGTGATTGAGCTCGGTATGAGAGTGACGGCAGTGAGGCGGGAGGAAAATGGGGATGTTACGGTTGAAGCTATCAGTGCAGATGGGGAACCAATAAACATCCCTGCGCATGCAGTCATCATGGCATTGCCGCCACGAATTATCGGACGCCATATTGAATTTACGCCGTCCCTCCCTCCGAATCTGATGACTGATCTTCTGAACAAACCTACTTGGATGGCTGGGCATGCCAAGGTAGTCGCGATTTATGACCGCCCTTTTTGGAGGGAGGCCGGACTTTCAGGATTCGTCTCAAGCTGGGTCGGACCTCTGCAAGAGATTCATGATGCTTCTCCTGAAACGGGTTCGGGTGCATTATTTGGGTTCGTTGGAATCCCGGCGCAGGTCCGTCAAGAACTTGGGAAGGATGAGATTTGTCAATTGGCGATTGAGCAATTGGTGAGGCTTTTTGGATCCGAGGCTCATAATGTAAGTGCTATCCTTTATAAGGACTGGGCGGTGGAAGCTGAAACAGCTGTTGAGGAAGACTGGCTCCCACTTCGGGACTTCCCGCGATACGGTCGACCCCCGGCGGCAGGGGATTGGAGAAAAAACATTGCTTTTGCCGGAACCGAAGCAGATCCGCAATTCGGAGGACATTTGGAAGGCGCACTGCGGGCAGCTGAGAACGCTGTTGTTGAAATTCTCGGTGATGAGTAATTGTGTGGGTGCCTGTGCAGCACACTGTTCAGACAATGCACTACAATTGCATAAGTAAAATGAAGAAGCTGATCAACTCAACATTCGATCAGCTTCTTTTTGCATTTATATAAAAAACATTGAATTGTCATAAATGCGTGCTGAACAGGCACTTTGCACAACTGTTATACTCGGAATTATCATTAAAAAATGAATTTAATGCACAATTAGTTGTGCAATGTTAACAGATTGTGTTTTTTCATTGTATTTTCTTAACAATGCAACTAAATTTAATTGGCTAGAAGGTCTAACGACTTAAGCGCAGTAAGCTTGTATAATAAGCATAGTTAACGACTGCAAGCGAGAATAACTCAGACTGATGTTTTAAAAATTGTTGATAAAAAAACAATCGATCCATTCGTCTGTATAAATTTACTTAATGGAGGTTCAAATGGAAAAGGAAAAGAGAGTGAAGAAGAAGTTTCAACTCCCCCATATTTATGTCATCCTATTTATATTCAGTGCTCTGGCAGCTATTTCGACGTACTTTATTCCAGCAGGGCAGTTTGAGCGTGTGCCAGGTCCTGACGGAAGAACAGCGATTGACCCGAACTCATTTACAGAAGTGGAAGCTTCCCCAATTGGCATAGCTGATTTTCTTACTGTTATTCCGCGTGGATTGATTGACGCGGGAGAGATTGTATTTTTCACATTTATTATCGGCGGTATGTTTGCGGTGCTGAAAACAACTGGAATCATTGAAGTTGTTGTGGACAGGCTGGCAAACCGTTTTGCGAAAAACAGTATTTTGCTAATCCCGATTTTAACAACAGTATTTGCGATTGGGGCGACATTAATCGGAACCCCTGAACTATCGCTCGTTTATATTCCCGTTATTATGCCTTTAATCATTGCTTTAGGGTACGATTCCATTGTAGCTGCATCCATTGCGCTAGTCGGTACGGTTGTCGGGTTTACTACTGGAGTGTTAAACCCGATTAACGTAGGATTGTCGCAAAAAATTGTAGGTGTCCCGGTGTTTTCAGGTTTGCCGTTGCGTGTAGCTCTATTTATTGTTTGTATATCGGTGGGGATATTCTTCATCATGCGCTATGCAAAAAAGGTACAAAAGGATCCTTTGCACAGTTATGTGTATGAAGATGACCAAGAGAAAAGGAAACTTTACAAGCAGAAAGATAAAATTGATGCGAAAAGCATGAACACAAGACAAAAATATGCTTCAGTTGCGGCTTTCATCTTCCTTGGAATATTAGTATATGGTGTGCTTCAGCACGGTTGGTTCATGGTAGAGATGGCAGGCCTATTTATCTTTATGGGGATTGTCGTCGGCCTAATTGCCGGTCTGAACGCAACTCAAATTTCTAACGCATTTACGGAAGGATTCCGTGATGTGCTCATGGGAGCCATTATTATTGGACTTGCCCGTTCTGTCGCTGTTGTGCTGGAAGACGGACAAATTATGGATTCCATCGTTCACAGCCTAGGTTCTTTGGTCGGCGAAATGCCATCTGTCCTCGGTGCGGTAGGTATGTATCTAGTACAGCTGACGATTAATTTCATTATCCCGTCCGGAAGTGGACAAGCCTTAGTCACGATGCCAATCATGGGGCCACTTTCAGACATGATCGGCGTAACAAGACAGACAGCTGTACTTGCGTTCCAGTTCGGGGACGGCTTTGCCCATATTCTATTCCCGACTTCTGGTTACTTTATGGCTGCACTCGTGATCGCCGGCGTTTCTTGGCAAAAATGGATTCGTTTCTATATGCCGCTATTCCTTGTGTTTTCAGCAATTGGGGTTGTCACATTAGTGATTGCTCAGATGATTCAATATACAGGCTGAGCGCATTTGATTAGAAAAAAATCATCCCGAACCTTCGTTAGTAAAGGTTCGGGATTTTTTATTGCTTTAGACACTGCCTACTATTTTAATACTCAACGCCACTTCGAGAATGCGTCTTGAATGCTTCTTCATCCGGTTCGAAATAATCTTCTGTGTAGTTCGCTACGAATTCACCGTCTTGTATATAGCCGGCGCCCCATGTCGGGTCCATTGTGAGCCATTCGCCGTCCACCTTCACTTCCACCCATGCGTGGCGGGACCAGTTGAAGCCGGATCCGGCAGTGCCTGCTACATATCTTGCTTCCATGCCGGATGCGCGGAGCAAGGCGAGGGCGAGATACGTGTAGTCCTGGCAAATTCCTTTTTCAAGCTCTAGTACTTTTAATGCGCTATCATCCCACTCAAATTCACTGTTTTTCTGTTTTTCCACGTCATACGCGATTGACTTTGCCGTAAATTCATAAATGGCCTTCGCTTTCTCGCGGTCTGACATATCATCGGTTATAAGGCCTTCCGCAATCGCGATAATATCAGGGGCATCGGATTGAACCCCGCGTGATGGCAATAAATCTCGTAAGTCCTCCGTGCCAGTGCTTTCGACTGTGAATTTAGCTACGTCATAATAATAAAACTTGGAACTATTTTTCTCTTTTATTTCCGGAACACTAACGGTTACGTCATATGTACCCGGTCCGAAGCGCAAGTAGAATTCGTCATCGAATTGGTAATCGACAACAGGAATGACGGCTAATGCCTTATCGTCATCTTTTTTTGTCGCAATATAAAGATGTGTCGTCTCTTTTGCGAATGGGGCGTCTTTGTCAATCGTGCCTTTTATGCGATACGTTAAGTTGGTTTCTTCACCGCCGGCTGTCGGGTAGGTGAGATTGACGCCGCGTTCGTTATAGGTCGTCATGTAATTGATCGGTTCAGTGACAAGGTCAGATTCGTTGTCGATGTATAGGATCGTTCCTTCTTGAAAATAATTGTCTCTTTCCTCGTCAGGAACATAGACTTTTAGCTGATGGACGCCTTTTCCGTAAAATAAAGGAACGTCATATGCGAATTTCCCATCTTTAACTGGAAGCACGTGCTTCCACGTTTCACCGTCCTTTTTGAGCTCGAGCATCAGCTGCTCGTTTGTCCCTTTGATGGAAGAGATTTTCCCTTTCAATGTGAAGACTTCGTTTTCATTCACATAACCGCTAGCAGGGGCCTCAAGTGATAATCCGGCATCCTGGGCAAAAGGGGTATACGTAAGATCTCGCTGCATCGCAGGGTTGACGTTAAAGACAGTGAATTTTGCAAGGTCATAATAGTAATTTTTCCGATCCTTGCTTGGGAGCATAACAGTAACTTGGTATTCTCCCTCTCCATTAAACAGCCTGACGTCTTTTTTGAATTTCCCATCTTGGATAGGCGCATAATATTCCATCGAGTCGTCGGAAAGCGCTTCTCCATCAAACCTGATTTTGATCCATACATACTTTTCTTGTAATTGGTCCTGATTTTCAACCGTTCCTTCCACTGTGACGAATTCATTCACCGCAAAGTTTGTGTGGGTCGGTTCTAGTAACGTAGCTCCCACTTCTTCGCTATAGGCTGTTAACTCCAATGGAGTCATTTCAAGTTCAGCGTTTTTCTTTTCCACTGCCGCTTCATAATCAACCTTCTGCTCCTGCTTTTGCTCGGGAGTTGGCTGCGGTTCTTTTATAGCGTCAGACTTATCCGTGCATGCGCTTACTAAAAGCAGGCATAGCAACGAAACAATCGGTATATGTATTTTTTTCATAGACGACGCATTCCCCCTGGAATTTTTTTGATAACTATACTATAACAAGTTTTCAAAACTAAATCCTAAGCCTGTCGAATGAAGTATTAAGTACTGGATTTCACCAAGAGTTAATTTATTTTGTTAATTATACATAACGTAATGTTAATAATACTTTACATGATGTTAAGAATACTATACATTTAATATAGGAGGAGTTTACATGCTGAAAAACAAGGTTCGTGAGCTGCGTGCCCGTCAAGAGTTTACACAAAGTGATCTCGCCAAAATGGTAGGTGTCACAAGGCAGACGATCGGCTTTATTGAAAAAGGGGAGTTTTCACCATCTGTTACGTTGGCATTGAAAATTGCGCAAGCATTCCAATGTGATCTTAATGAAGTATTTTGGTTGGAAGGGGAGGAATGAAATGAAAGGCGATATGAGGTATACGTATCCGATATGGCAAATGGGGTGTATTTTATTGCTAATCGCTCTCACGTCGATAATTGGATTCATGTCGGACTTTGAATACTCAAATGGTACGGAAAGCTTTCTATTTCAGTTCAATTTAGATGGCCTTGGCTTTTGGTGCCTTCTCGCTTGGCTCATCGTCTTAGTTATGTATTTACTTATATTTAGATGGAAAATTCATCATCATAATAAGCGGAATCCGAGTCATCAGCTGAAATTCATGACATTAAAGCCGCAGGAATATATGGAAGATGACGAGTTGTTTGAGGAAGTGACAAGACGTGCGACACAGAAAGTCTATTCTTATTTCACAGTCGGCCTTCCGTTCTTGGCAACCATCTTTTTGATTTTACCGATTGGGAAGGTCGGAATGCTGAACATTTTGCTCTTACTCGCCATTGGACAATATTTTATTTATTACCGGTCAATGAGGCGGTATATGAAAGAGGATACTGAATGACTAGGGGAGAAGTGGATGCATGTTTAAAGAAAAGGGGTTTATGGAGTTATATCCTTATTCGGATGACACAAGATTGGATGTCGCTACCTTGCAAGTTCGGAGCTTCAGAAGGTAAAGATTAATAGTTGTCTGATCACCCAGAATGGATCTTGTATATTCGAGTACTATAAAAAATAAGTGCCTATGCAGCGCAGCCATTACAATTGCATAATGTGAAAAAAAGAAGCTGATCAACTCAAGGTTTGATCAGCTTGTTCCCGTATTTATTTAGAAATAGTTGAATTTGCACTAGAACTAATCAGACCCCAAGTTACATGAAAGTTAAGCAAGGATCATTCTATACTTTTATCTTTCAGCATTGAAAGTATAGAAAGGTCAGGAACATAGTTGCCTTCAATAATCCATATGTCTCCCTTGTTAGTTATACCAATATCGAAACCGATTATATCTATGTGTGGGTAGGAATGTTCCAGCTGTTTTGCGGCTAAAATACAAATTTCATCTATTTTTTCTTCAAGCCTATTAGTAGTTACGGATGGAAAAGTTGAAGTCTTAAAAGCCTCGCCAAATGGCAACACTTTCTGAGCAAAATTAGTAACGAAAAATCCTTTGTGAGCAACTTTAATTGCTCGTCCTGTTACTTTCCAAGTTGAATGGATCTTCTGTGCCATCACTCTTACGTCTATTGGGCAATCATTAATTGTTATGAGTGGTATTTTTTGTTGAATAAGATAACTTTCTTTGATTAGATATATTTTATGAACAAAATCATAAGCTTCTTCAAAAGTGGATTTAGTATATTTTCTACCTTCTAAATGAATTTCATAAGAAGAGTGATCATTTGAAGAAACTTGTGCAATTCCAAAACCTTGTTGACCGACACATGGTTTAATGATTACTTGCTTATATTTTTGAAGAAAATCAAAAAAAGTTGTTTGCGTTAGTAAATCGGTATCCGGAACAAATGTAGCAATCTCTAACTTTGCTTTAGTGAGTATTTGATGCTGGTCCCACTTACTGTTCGAAAAATGCAGGTTTGTATCTTGAATCCACATATTTCCCTTCAGATCATACAAAATATCAATTACAATTGTGTTGCATTCTGAAAAACAATCTCCGAGTTTTTTTGCTGCTAAGATCGATAAACACTGTATCTTACGAAGAAGACGTATAGGAATCGAATTCTCCGAAACAGGACTGTATTTATGTGCTGTAGATCTATACTCCCAGTTAGAAAAAGCGGATTCCCTATGAACAGTAATAAAAATTTGGAAAATAGAATCTAGAATTTTAGCCTGTACTATATAATATTTTTGTTTTATTTCATGATGTGAAAGATAAGGATAAATCTCTTCTTTACAAATAAGTGTGGGTACTTTCGTAGAACTAATTACTTTAAATTTATTATTTACTCGAGAGATACTGATTTCCTTAGTACCAAAAACAGGCTTGATCACGAGCGCGTTATACTTTTCCGAGAGTTTTAGAAAAGAGGCCTCCGAGAATAATTCTGTTTCGATTAGATACTTACGTAAGTATTCATTTGAATATAAGATTTTATATAGATTTAATCGTCCTCTACTGCTTTTCAACATTCTATCCCCTTGTAGTAAAAGAGACTTCAGTTAACTTCTAGTTACCATTTATAGATAGCGAATCCAGCAGGATTTTCTAAATTACCCGCATTAAATTGCCCTATATGCACTGGGGTTGTAGGTGAAGAAATATCATAAATCTCTACTGTGTTGCTGCCGAAATTGGCTACATAAAGAGTAGTACCTGTTATTTCCAACCCGGTAGGTTCGACTAAATCTCCGTCGCCGAACTGCCCTATACGCACCGGTGCCGTAGGCGTGGAAATATTATAAATCTCTACATTGTTATTGATTGATAAAAACCCAAAGTTAGCTACATAAAGTGTTGTACCTGTTATTGCTAATCCAACAGGAAAAGTTAAATTTCCACCGTTAAATTGTCCTACACGTACCGGAGCAGCAGGCGCAGAAATGTCATAAACTTCGACATTATTAAATTCATTATTCGCTACATAAAGAGTAGTACCGGTTATTGCCATTCTAGTAGGATTATTTAAATCTCCTTCCCCAAACTGTCCTATATGTACCGGAGCAGCAGGTGTAGAAATGTTGTAAATTTCCACCGTATTATCGTCGAAATTTGATACATACAGTGTGGAACCTGTTATTGCAAATCCGTCAGGTCCAACTAACTCTCCATTCCCAAACTCTCCTACACGTACCGGAGCAGTAGGTGTGGAAATGTCGTAAATTTCTACCGTACTATCGTCTCTGTTCGCTACATATAGAGTGGAAGCTGTTATAGCCATTCCTAGAGGGCCTTCTAAATTTCCTGCATTAAACTCTCCTACACGTACCGGAGCTGTAGGTCGAGTAATATCATAAATTTCTACTGTGTTACTACCGCTATTAGATACATAAAGAAATCTTGCTCGTATACCCATCTATTATCCCTCCCTTCTCAGGTATAGAGTATGGTATGTGTTCGAGCTAATGTATGCATAGACCAATATAAGAGGTTTAGTTAAAGGCCTTGCTACCATTCGATTTATCTTGCTTCTGGGTGCTGGAAATGAATTCAAATGGCTGAGGAAAGAGATGCCTTCCTGGTTCTGTTATAATGAGAAGCAGATTACGTAAAGGGGAGAGATAAATGAACTTTATTCGTAACCGGCTTTTAGGTTACGGTGTGGATGACGCTTTGGTTGACACGCTGTCATTTGTCATCCTGATAACTGTAATCACACTCCTATGTATTATTGCGAACTTTATTACAAAAAAAGTGATTATCCGATTTATCGCACACATTGTGAGAAAGCACAAAATTAAGTGGGGTAATATTCTGTTGGAGAGGAAAGTGCTCCGGAGATTGTCCCATTTTGTACCGGCGATCATTATTTATTCCTTTGCTGCCAGCCTTCCTACGTATCGCGCGGCGATCGAAACGTTGGCGCTGACGTATATGATGATAGTGGCATTCAGTGTCATCAACCGATTATTAAGTGTGTTCAATGATATTTATCAGACGTATGAAATATCAAAAACGAAACCGATTAAAGGGTATATACAAGTTGCTAAAATAGTTGTCATCATCGTAGGTATCGTTTTGGTCATTGCCAATTTAATGGGGAAAAGTCCGCTTATCTTGCTTAGTGGAATCGGGGCCCTTTCAGCGGTGTTCATGTTAGTGTTTAAGGATTCATTATTAGGGCTCGTGGCGGGTGTCCAGTTATCAGCAACTGAGATGGTTCGCATGGGCGACTGGATCGAGATGTCGAAGTACGGTGCGAATGGGGATATTATCGATATTTCCTTAAATACGGTGATGGTGCGAAACTTTGATAAGACGGTGACGATGATTCCGAGTTATGCGCTCATATCGGATTCATTCATCAACTGGCGCGGGATGCAGGAATCTGGCGGGAGGCGCATTAAGCGCGCTTTGCATATCGATATGACAAGTATTACGTTTTGCACAGATGAAATGATTGAGCATTTTAAACAGATCCGCTATCTTTCAGATTATATTGTTAGTCGTGAACAGGAAATTCAGGAGTACAATATTGCAAATAAGATCGACCGAAGCAATATCGTAAACGGTAGGGCGATGACGAATATCGGAGTCTTCCGAGCTTACATTATTGAATACCTTAAACACCATCCCGGCATCCACCAAGAAATGACGTTAATGGTAAGACAATTAGAGCCCGGTGAGAATGGATTGCCGATTGAAATTTATGCATTTGCGAATAGTACACAATGGACTATCTATGAGGGCGTCCAAGCGGACATTTTTGATCATTTATTTGCCATTGCAGGGGAATTTGGACTCCGCGTATTCCAAAACCCAGCAGGAAGTGATTTTAAAGCATTGGCCCAAAGAGAACCGAGTGAATGAATCGTTTGAATTGTTTGGGTGCCTGTGCAATGAACAATCCAGATAATACACTACAATTGCATAAGATAAATGAAGAAGCCGACCAAATCAATACTTGGTCGGCTCTTTTGCTCATTATTATAAGAGACATTGAATTGTCATAAATGTTTGGTGCACAGGCACCGCATTAAAATGTGTATGATTCGCCGTCTTCTGGCACTAATACATTAGAAGAGATTCCTTTTTCGTTTGTAAAGCTTCGTAATTCTTCTCTTGATAATGTCCAATGGTTGACTGCTTCCATATGGCTTGCAATGATTTTGGCATGAGGGGCAGCGTTATATACTTCATACACATCGTCTTTCCCCATGACGAGGGATCCGCCTTGGAGGAATTGATTATCCCCGGCATTCACCACAATGACTTCCGGTTTATGCGTGTCGATTACTTCTTGAACAGCTTCATACCAAACTGTATCTCCTGCGACATATAGCGTTTTCTCGCTTGGATGTTTAAAGACGACACCACAAACGAGTCCGGCAAGTTGAAGGATTTCTCCTCTGCCATGCTCACCTTTTGTTTTAATGAATTGGATGCCTTCAAAGACAGTATCCTCTTGTAAAACTTCTACATTTTGAAAACCATCATTTGTAATGACTTCGGCGTCTTCTACATTTTGTACAAACATTTTTATATCTTTAGGCAATGCTTCTTTGGCTGCTTCATCATAGTGATCCAAGTGGAGATGAGTTACAATGACAGCATCTACATTCGTAATAATTTCGTCAATGGACATTGGCAAGCTTGTCAGTGGGTTATTTTGATCCTGCCTAAGTGAATTAGGGAAAGGTGGATAAGCGCCTTTCTCACCTAAAAATGGATCTATTAAAAACTTCTTGTTTGCATATTGGACGACCAATGTAGCATTTCGAATTTGTTGTATCTTCATGTCCATTCGCTCCTTTTCGTTAATGTACATACAGTTTATCCGAAGACCACGATTGACTTACATAGATAAAATCAAGTCTATATGCAGTTTCACTTGATTATTGAAAGGATTTGAGAAAATGTTAGATAACACGGATAGGCGGATCATCGATGAACTCTCCAAGAACAGTCGCATCACAATGAAGGAGTTAGGTGAGAAAGTACACTTAACGGGGCAGGCAGCTTCCACGAGAGTTGCGAAGTTGGAGGTTAATGGGGTGATTGAGGGGTATAGTATCACGGTGAACCAATCAAAAATGGGGAATTCTGTTCACGCGATTATCCAGGTATTTACGAAAAGTACGGATCATCGACCGTATCTATCGTTCATCGATCGACAAAAACAATATGTCTCACATAATTACAAAGTCAGTGGGGAAAGCTGTTACATTCTTGAATGCAAGTTTCCCTCCAATGAAATTCTTGATGAGTTTTTGACGGATATGAGCAATTATGTAAGTTATAAATTATCGATTGTTATTAGTTGAATAAAGAAGTCGACTCCTATCATGGAATGGATCGTTTATTAAAGAATAAAGCCCTTGAAAACTCCAACCAGAGTTCGCAAGGGCTTTATGAAATTGTTTTAATTTCACCGTGGGGCATACGGTTTAGGCAGGGAATGATGACATTCCCTGTTAGTATGGGATGCATTGATTATTCAGTTTTAGTTTGTTGCAATCTTATTTTTTAAGCAATCCGAAGAATGAGTTGTAAGCTGTGACAACTTGGTTGTAGTATCCAACAAGTTTGTCCCAAACTGTTGTTTGAACATCTTCAGTAACTGTTTCTTCAGCAGCTTCTTCGTCAGTAGCAGGCTCTTCCGCTACTTCTTCACCGTCAGCAGGTACTTCTGTTGCATTTTCTTCGTCAGCCGGAGCATCGGTAGCTTCTTCTTCGTCAGCCGGAGCATCCGTAGCTTCTTCTTCGTCTACTGGCGCATCGGTAGCTTCTTCTTCGTCTACTGGCGCATCGGTAGCTTCTTCTTCGTCAGCTGGCGCATCGGTAGCTTCTTCTTCGTCAGCTGGCGCATCGGTAGCTTCTTCTTCATCTACTGGCGCATCCGTAGCTTCCTCTTCGTCAGCTGGTGCATCCGTAGCTTCTTCTTCATCTACAGGTACATCTGTAGCTTCTTCCTCTTCAGCAGGTGCTTCTTCTGCTTCCTCACCTGTTAAGACGATTCCGAGATGATCTTGAATAGCTAGAGTATAGTAGTCGATCAAACTTACATATTTTTGTAAGATTGATTTATACTCATTTAATTGCTCGTCTGTTATAATAGAATCGGTTGATTGGTCAGTTGACGTAGTATCTTCATTGATATTTTCGTCAGCTGGCTTTTCTGTTTCATTAGCATCATCTTCTACAGGTACCTCTGTAGCTTCTTCATCTTCAACTGGAGTATCTACAGCTTCATCAGCTGGAACGTCAACAGTTTCTTCCTCTTCAGCCGGAGCATCGATAGCTTCGTCTTCGTTCGCTGGCAGCTCAACAGTTTCGTCTTCGCCAACTGGAGCTTCAGTAGCTTCATCTTCGTCAGCTGGTAGCTCAGCATTTTCCTCTTCGTTAACAGGAACATCCGTCGCTTCCTCTTCCTCAGCCGGAGCCTCTACATTTTCCTCTTCGTTAACAGGAACATCCGTCGCTTCCTCTTCGTCAGCCGGAGCCTCTACATTTTCCTCTTCGCCAACTGGAGCATCCGTAGCTTCGTCTTCATCAGCCGGAGTCTCTACAACTTCCTCTTCGTCAACTGGAGCATCCGTAGCTTCATCTTCATTAGCTGGTAGCTCAACAGTTTCGTCTTCGTCAACTGGAGTCTCAGTAGCCTCATCTTCATCAGCTGGTAGCTCAACAGTTTCTTCATCTTCAGCTGGAGTATCTACAGTTTCCTCTTCGTCAACTGGAGTGTCCGCAGCCTCGTCTTCATCAGCTGGAGCCTCTACAGCTTCCTCTTCGTCAGCCGGAGCATCCACAGCTTCATCTTCATCTACAGGTACGTCTGTAGCTTCGTCATCGTTATTAGGTGTATCTGTTGTATCATCTTCATCTGTAGAATCATCTTCATCCGGTTCTGCAGCCACCAAGTTTTTATTGGCGATCGTACGCATGAATTGTCCTTTTTCAGGTGATCCCGGAATGCTTGTTGCGTAATAGGAAACCTTTTCACCATGGTTTTTAAACTCTTTTTCACCATTTTCAGCCGCTAAAGCTGAGCCGCCTGCTCCAAAAATAGCAGCAGTTAGCATTGAAGTCGACATGACAAACGGTAAAATCTTCTTTTTCGTGTTCTTCTCATTACGATTCGTTTCTTTAACCAAGAATGATCAAACTCCCTTTTCTTTAATTTTTTTGACTTGCCTACCAGATAATGAAGCGAAATAACACTCTTTCTATCAAGTCGTTATGTACATCCGCCTCCTTCTCAAGTAAAGAGTATAAGGACTGTTTTTTACTATTCTCTCAAAACTTCCAATCGAATAGTGTAGCAGTGTCCCGTCTGCACATGACTAACAATAACAAAAGAAAATAACAGTGGTGTGACAACCAAATAACAAGTATTCATGGAAATATTAACCTTTGTAATAATATAAATGCGTGTGAAAGGACTAAAAAGAGGATGGAATCTAATCGATTTGACCCTCATTATCCAATTTCTTCCTAACTGAAAATTGTTAACAACGTGCTGTCCGTCTGCGATATATTACTTTATAGACAAACTTTTGAGTGGTCTAAATGGTCTAACGTTATATATTTCTAAATATTACAGCCGGGTTAATCGAAGATGTCACAACCTTGCGAAACTACTAAACTGTGTTATAGTGGAGATGAAAACTGAAAAGAGTTAACCACTGGGGGAGTCTTTGTGAAAGACTGAGACGTGTATCGATACGCGGACCCTTCGAACCTGATCTGGCTCATACCAGCGTAGGGAAGTGGATCGCACGTCTTCCAAAGGTTATCTTACGCCGATTTGCGAGCCGCTTCTTCAACGAATGTGTTGAGTGAAGCGGCTTTTTTGGTTTTCCAAAACAAAAGAGGAGTGGTTGGAATGACATTTTGTGAAGAAGTACGGAAGGAATGCACCGATGTTTGGGAGGCTAGCTTTCATCACCCGTTCATCGCTGCGCTTGCTGAAGGGACATTGCCTGAAGAGGTTTTTAAACATTATGTTCTGCAAGACTCCTATTATTTAAAGCATTTTGCAAAAGTGCATGCATTGGCAGCTGTGCAGGCAACGGATTTATTGACGGTGCAACGGTTTGCACAACATGCGGATGGAACTTGCGGGGCGGAAATTTCATTGCATGAAGGCTTCTTTGGACTATTGGGCGTTACAGATGAGGATATTGAAAAATTTGAGCCGGCGCCGACAGCATACGCGTACACGTCGCATTTATATCGGGCGGCGTTGGAAGGAGACTTGGCCGCCACGTTATCCGCATTATTGCCATGTTATTGGTTGTATTACGAAATAGGCGAGCGATTGAAGGATGCGAAGCCGAATCATCCGATTTATGACAAATGGATTGCTACGTACAGCTCTGAATGGTTCGAACAGGCAACCCGAGAGCAGATCGACCGCTTAAATTCACTGACGGAGCATCTTTCAGATCAAAGACGCGAACAAGTGAAAGCTCATTTCATTAAAAGTGTCCACTATGAATTGCAGTTTTGGGAAATGGCATGGACGAAGCAAAAATGGTCACTTGAAACAAACGAGGTGCATGTATGAAAGTCCAATCCTCAATGTTGGATGACCTACGTCAGCAAAACCCGTTAGTTCATTGCATTACGAACCATGTCGTTGCAAACTTTCAAGCGAACGGCCTGCTGGCATTGGGAGCTTCTCCAATCATGGCGGATTCAATCGAGGAGGCGGCGGAAGTAGCTGCCGTTTCCTCGTGTACATTGCTTAATATTGGAACGTTGGACAGTTCGGCTGTTGAATCAATGATTGCTGCCGGAAAAAGCGCTTCCTTTAAAGGGCGCCCCATCGTATTGGATCCTGTCGGAGCAGGGGCGACTGCTTTCCGAAAACGAACAGTTGCAAAACTTCTAGATGAATTGGATATTACACTCATTCGCGGAAATGCTGGTGAAATTGCATCCATCGCAGGTATTGAATGGAAAGCGCGAGGCGTCGATGCAGGTGCCGGTTCTGCAAATATCGCCGAGGCAGCTAAAGAGGTGGCACGCCGCCATCATTGTCTCGTCGCTGTTAGCGGTGAGACTGACATTGTAACGGATGGTGAAAAAATCATCCGCATCACAGGGGGGCACCCGCTCATGACGCGGATTACGGGCATGGGTTGCCTGTTAAGTGCTGTTTCTGCTGCTTTTCTTTCGGTCGGTAAGGATGCACCGATTGAGACGATCGCTTACAGTCTAGCGTTTTACAAAAAAGCGGGTGAATTGGCGGCAGAACAAGCTTCAGGTCCGGGAGATTTTGCTGTTCATTTCCTAAATGCTTTATATCAAATGGATGGTGAAACATTGAACGACGACCAATGCATTATAAAAGAGGAGGTTGTCAAATGACTTCGGTTGCACTCACAATTGCTGGTTCAGACAGCGGGGGCGGCGCAGGCATCCAGGCAGATTTGAAAACATTCCAGGAACTAGGGGCGTTCGGAACTTCCGTATTGACGGCCGTAACTGCTCAAAATACGTTAGGTGTCCATGCGGTTCAACCGATTGACATCGATATCGTCATTGCGCAAATCGAGGCGGTGCTAACTGATTTCACTGTGGGAGCTGCCAAAACCGGGATGCTGTTTTCTGCTGAGATTATTGAAGCGGTCGCCGATACATTGAGATTTCACGAACGAATCCCTTTAGTCATTGATCCCGTTATGATTGCGAAAGGCGGTGCTTCGCTTCTTCAGCATTCAGCGATTGCAGCATTGAAAGAGCATCTCATTCCATCAGCAACTCTCCTGACGCCTAATATACCTGAAGCGGAAATGTTAACGGGAATGACGATCGTTTCAATGAAGGACATGGAGAATGCCGCAAATCAACTGCTTCAAATGGGAGCTGGAGCTGTACTGCTAAAAGGGGGGCATCGGGTAGATACTCCTTATGCAGAGGATTTATTCATGTCGGAGGACGGCGAATGCTTTCTTATGAGAAGCAAGCGGATCGACACGAAAGACACGCATGGCACGGGATGTACTTTCGCTGCCGCCATTACGGCAGAGCTTGCGAAAGGGATGCCGATTTCTGATGCAGTTGTTACCGCAAAATATTTTATCCATGCGGCGATTGAAGAGGGACTTTCCATTGGTAAAGGACACGGACCGACAAACCATGCGGCGTTTCGGAATCGGGGCAAAGCTGAACGGAAGGAAGTTGAATTGATTGGGAGACGTTGACGTTACGTTGTACTTCATTATGGGCTCGACGAATGCCGAAAAACCGCTATCCGTATTGGAAGCTGCTTTACAAGGTGGAATCACTTGTTTCCAGCTCCGTGAAAAGGGGACGGGGGCACTTGTTGGAAATGAAAAGAAAGTATTCGCGCAAAGTTGCCAACGGTTATGCTCACAATATGGCGTGTCGTTCATCGTGAATGATGACGTCGATCTTGCCCTAGAAATTGACGCGGATGGCGTCCATGTCGGGCAGGACGATGCTGAGGCGCGATTTGTCCGAAAAAGGATTGGGCCTGGAAAGGTCTTAGGGGTTTCTGTCCATACAATAGAAGAAACTGAAGCGGCCATATCGGCGGGAGCGGATTATGTCGGTATGGGTCCAGTTTATCCGACGATTTCAAAAGCCGATGCGAAACCGGTTGCGGGTACAGCGATGATCGAAGAAGTAACAAAATTGTATCCGGATTTGCCGATCGTCGGAATTGGAGGCATTACGGCATTGAATGCCGAACCGGTCTTCCAGGCAGGTGCAAGTGGAATATCTGTCATTTCAGCAATTGCTTCATCTATTAATTCTACAATGGCTGCGCGGCAATTGAAGGAAGCTTCATTGAAATGGCGTAGTGAAAGTGGCGTGTTGCGATGAGTACGCGAAAGCTTGTCTTGATGACTGTATTCACAGCAATTGCGGTGGCGGGATCCGTATTCGTCTCTTTTCCTGCAGGGATAGCACGAGCCTACCCGATCCAGCATGCAGTCAATGTCATCGCCGCAATCCTGCTAGGACCGATACCTGCCGTCATCATTGCTTTCATGACCGGATTAGTTCGAATTTTGACAGGCACTGGGTCATTGCTCGCTTTTCCGGGTGGGATGATCGGCGCAGCGCTTGCCGGGCTGTTGTATAAGCAAACGGGGCGGACATGGTTGGCGGCAATCGGGGAAATGATCGGGACAGGGATCATCGCATCATTATTCGCGGTTCCATACGCGGCTGTCTTGATGGGAACGACAGTCACTGCCTTCTTTTTTATGCCGCCTTTTCTCGTATCTAGTGTAAGCGGATCGATCATAGGAGTAGTCATCGCGATTCGGCTGCAAGGCATGCCGATGGGGAAAAGGATACAAAGCTATTGAATTGCGTGAGAATTGTTTGGGAGCCTGTGCAGGAAATAATTCAGACAATGCACTACAATTGCATGAAATAAATGACGAAGCCAACCAAGTCAGCGTTTGGTTGGCTTTGGTGTGTATTTATATTACTTTTATTGAATTGTCATAAATATGTGTTGCACAGGCACCGGATTGAATTGCGATCATGCCTTTGCTTTCCGGTAACTGTCGAAGATTTCGATGATCACGGTTACGATGACGATTGCGATGACAGTCCATAATGCCCAATCGATAAAGTTATTGACCGAGGACAAATTGATGTTTAGTTCAGCTGCTAAATAAGGAATCATCGCTTCATTGAGAAGGGCAGGATTGCTGGCGATTACAATGAAGACAATTAAGCTGAGCACTTTGATAACGGTATTTATCGTTACGAGCCTCATTGTCCATTGTCTTTCTTTCCATTTGAAAAGCGCTAATCCAATTTCAAGTAATGCAAATGGTAGAATGATAGGCAAGTATGACATCAATACGTCTTGATTAAGGGCAGGCATCGCCATTTGGAGCCCATCACCATCCATTGATCGATAGACGCCTGCAAGATGGTCTGCATTGAAATAAAGAACGACCCAAATCGCTGTCCATACTAAACCAAAAATTACCTCACCCCTTGGAATCGCTTTTTTCTTTGGAATGATATCAACAAGTTTCAATTGTTCTGGAGTCCACTTCGTTCCATACTTTGTCATTGGTAGATCGCTGTTTGATAAGCCGACTCTTTCAATGAATATAAATACAACGGTCACCCAAAAGAACGTTTGGATGAGGACATGTATTATATTGGCGATGATAATTCCGAAGCTTTTTATCACAACATAAAGAACACTTTCATCTCCTGAAAAAAGGACAATGGTTTCAACGACATGAGCTAAAATGGTAATTAAGATAGCCCATGGAATGATCATTTTCATCGTCCATATATAAGCGTCGTAAACTTTCGGGCCAATTAAATGCATTGGTGTGTCACGGTAGCTTGCTGCAAGAATCGCGGGATCGCCCAGTTTCGACAGAGCTTCCATTATTTCTTCCTCAGTAAAGTCATCGGGCAACATATCCTCGATAGTGGATCTAAGTTCAAGGGCAATGTCATTCCGTAATTTTTCGGGCAGTCTTCTCGTTACCTCATAAATATAGGCTTCAATCAGTTTCATCATTCTCATCTCCTTCCAATAATGTCTTCAGTTCAGATGTCATCGTTTCCCATTCCTTTTTCAACTGCTCATAAATTTCACTCCCATACTCACTAATTACGTAATACTTACGGGGTCTGCTTTCCGTCGTATCCCAACTGCTCGTTAACAGTTCTTGTTTCTCCAATCGGCGAAGCAGTGGATATAACGTACTTTGCTCAATGGCAACTCCTGCTTTTTCAAGACGCTGGACTAATGAATATCCATATTGAGGCGTCCGCAATTGACTTAATACAGCAAGAGTTAACGTTCCTCTCCTTAATTCCGTCGTGAATGATTCCAATAATGGACCCATAGTTTGTCACCTCGTCTTCTTATACTATGCATCGTACAGTATTATGATTCACATAACAATAGGGAAATATAAATACAGTTGTCAAAATTGTTATCGGCGCGTGTACAGCAAACAACTCAGATAATGCACTACAATTGAATAAAGTAAAAGTAGAAGCCGACCGAATCAATCTTTGGTTAGCTTCTACTTGCATTTATATTCGTTCTATTGAATTGTCATAAATGTGTGCTTCACAGGTACCGAAACGGTTAATTCACATAAGTTTTATTATATTGTATCTATTGCTTCTATTTTAAATGTTCGATAATCGATAAAGGGTGTGAGTAATTGAGAACTGGATGGGGAATTAATGATTGAATTTTCTTTATTTAAACCGGCGCGCAAGTTTGATGTCACCTCTTGTACATATATTCCATAAAGGTTTATGGGGGACATTGGGGTATCGTTTGACAAAAATCATGGTCTATATGATAATGAATATGTAATTAGAATTATTATAGTTAAGCGGTAGAGGGTTTAACAAAATCATCACTGCGGTTTAGGTTTTGATGAAATAACCTAGACTAACTATGAAAAATCATATTAGGAGGAATTTGTTTTATGTCTCTAATCGGAAAAGAAATACTACCATTCAAAGCGTCAGCTTACAATAGCGGTACTGGTGAGTTCATCGATATTACTGATGAAAGCCTAAAAGGACAATGGAGCGTTGTTTGCTTCTACCCAGCGGATTTCACGTTCGTTTGCCCGACTGAACTTGGAGATCTTCAAGATCAATACGCAACTCTAAAACAACTTGGCGTTGAAGTGTACTCTGTTTCAACTGACACGCACTTTACACATAAAGCTTGGCACGATCACTCAGAAGCAATTAGCAAACTTGAGTACATCATGATCGGTGACCCTTCACAAACAATTTCACGCAACTTTGACGTACTTGATGAAGAAGCAGGTCTTGCACAACGCGGTACATTCATCATCGATCCAGACGGCGTCGTTCAAACTGTTGAAATCAATGCTGACGGCATCGGCCGTGACGCAAGCGTTCTTGTCGACAAAATCAAAGCTGCACAATACGTACGCAACAATCCAGGCGAAGTTTGCCCTGCAAAATGGAAAGAGGGCGAAGAAACACTTAAGCCTAGCCTTGACCTTGTAGGTAAAATCTAATTTATTTCACTATGTGATGGGGGTGGCCCCCCTTCCTTATAAAGGAGAGGGGCTCCCTTTATTTTTGAATCTTTTTCGGCAGATGTCTTAGATTTTGAATCGAATCTTCCGGTTTTTTGATTCAAAATCTAAGGCAATCATGCCGAATATTGTTTAGTTTAAGTACAAGTTAAGGAGTCGATACATGATGTTAGATGCAGATATAAAAGCGCAATTAGCCCAATACCTTGAATTGATGGAGGGCGATGTGCTCCTAAAAGTTAGTGTTGGAGAAGACAAGGTGTCCCGTGAAATGGCATCACTAGTGGATGAATTGGCTACAATGTCATCTCACATTAAAGTGGAGCATGCGGAATTGGAAAGAACACCAAGCTTCAGCGTTAACCGTATCGGAGAAGATACTGGCATTACGTTTGCCGGCATTCCGCTTGGACACGAATTCACTTCATTGGTGCTCGCTTTATTGCAAGTGAGTGGTAGAGCTCCTAAAGTGGATGAGAAAGTGATCGAGCAAGTGAGAAAAATTGAAGACAAACTTCATTTTGAATCATATATTAGCTTGAGCTGCCAAAACTGTCCGGAAGTAGTACAAGCACTTAACTTGATGAGCGTGCTAAACCCGAACGTTACGCATACGATGATTGACGGTGCTGCGTTCAAAGAAGAAGTGGAAAGCAAAAATATCCTTGCTGTTCCGACGGTCTACTTGAATGGCGAGCCGTTTACGAACGGTCGTAAGACGATCGAGGAAATCCTTGCTGAGCTTGGAAGCGGCCCGGATGCATCTGAATTTGCGGATAAAGATCCGTTTGATGTACTTGTTGTTGGCGGTGGTCCTGCGGGAGCAAGCGCGGCAATCTACGCAGCTCGTAAAGGAATTCGCACAGGTATTGTCGCTGATCGTTTTGGCGGTCAAGTTTTGGATACAGCTGCAATTGAGAACTTCATTAGTGTGAATCACACGGAAGGCCCTAAACTTGCAGCGAACCTTGAGGAGCATGTGAAAGAGTACAACGTTGACGTGATGAACTTGCAGCGTGCGAAGCGTTTAGAGAAGAAAGATCTCATTGAGATTGAATTGGAAAACGGAGCTGTTCTAAAGAGTAAATCCGTAATTCTTTCAACAGGAGCGAGCTGGAGAAATATCGGAGTTCCTGGAGAAAAGGAATTCAGAAATAAAGGTGTCGCTTACTGTGTGCACTGTGACGGTCCTTTATTTGAAGGTAAAAACGTTGCGGTTGTTGGTGGCGGAAACTCCGGTATCGAAGCGGCAATCGACCTTGCGGGTTATACGACTCATGTAACAGTGCTTGAATTCAACTCCGAATTGAAAGCTGATTCTGTTTTACAAGAGCGTCTGCGCAGCTTGCCGAATGTCACTGTCGTAACGAATGCTCAAACGACAGAGATTACGGGAACAGATAAAGTAAACGGTGTTTCGTATGTTGAACGCGAAACTGGCGAAGAAAAGCATATTGAGATAGCGGGAATCTTCATCCAAATCGGCCTTGTACCGAATACGGCTTGGCTCGGCGACACTGTTGAGCGCAACAAATTCGGTGAAATCCTTACTGATAAGCGTGGAGCAACGAACGTACCTGGCGTATTTGCTGCAGGAGACTGTTCGGACAGCCCGTTCAAGCAAATTATCATTTCCATGGGATCCGGCGCAACAGCTTCACTAGCTGCGGTTGATTATCTCGTTAGGAACTAATTGGAACATCAATAGATTTGAAGAGGAACAGGTCTAGCAAGTAGACCTGTTCCTTTTTGTTAATTTCTCTAGGGATTCTTTCTCGTAATGTTGTCAATACGTTCCATTTTGGATGGTCGGTAAGAGCCCTTTTACATGAATTCCGTTTATCACACGCCAAATAGTGAATTGTATAGGTATCAATACTTTGCTAGAGGGAGCGTGTGAAAATGAAGAAATGGATATGGCTAACGATGATTCTCACTTGCGCTTTTGTTTTTGCAGCATGCGCCGACGGGAAGGACGACGCGGCTCCGGCTAATGAAACAGAAGGAGCGACAGATGGTGAGGTCAACGATGGGAAGAATACAGATCCGGCAGAGGTGGATTTAGTCGAAGATGATAAATTACCATTCCTTACTGTCAATCTAACAGATAGAGATGGGAAATCGGTTGGAACGGCAGAATTGACCGAGGAAGAGGACGCGTTACGGATTATGGTGGATGCAAAGAATTTGCCTGAAGGTACCCACGGTTTTCATTTCCATGAAAAAGGGGTTTGTGAAGCGCCAGACTTTGAATCGGCAGGAGGACATTTCAATCCGACAGGTGCGAGCCATGGACTTGACCATGAAGAAGGCCCGCATGCCGGCGATTTGCCGAACCTCGAAGTAGGCCCTGATGGAACAGTGAAAGAGGAATTCTTCGTTGAAAATCTTACATTGTTAGCAGGAGAGGAACATTCACTATACCATGAAGGCGGCACATCCCTTGTCATCCATGCGGAAGCGGACGACGGCAAAACCCAACCATCCGGCAACTCCGGCGACCGCATCGCGTGTGGAGTAGTGGAATAATATTTTCAGAATCTTTCCGGTGCCTGTGCAATAAACAATTCAGATTATGCACTATAATTGCATGAAATAAATGAGGAAGCCAACCAAATAAATCTTTGGTTGGCTTCTTTCTGTATTTATATAGAGCTTGTTGAATTGTTATAAATGTGTGGTGCACAGGCACCGCTTGGAAATTCTTATAGTAGAGTTTTTATTTTGCGGAGGATGAATAGGCTGAGTTCCGTCCAAACCCAGCTATAGAAAAGTGAGAAGAAGAAAATGAGAAGCGAAGTAATTAGGTTGAATGAAGAAGAAAAGGTTGGACCAAAAACGGGGAAGCCGAGCACGAATAGGGGAAGGCAAATGCCGATACATAATAGCACCCCATTCGTTAGGACGACTTCTGTGCGCTGATTGAGTTTATGTAGCGCCCATCCTAGACCTAATCCGAGCAATCCGGTTGTAAAGGGAAAGATAATTAATTCGCTTGGCTCGATAAGGAACAATAATAGGATTGTTAGGATGTAAGTGAAAATGCCGGATCGCAAGGACATTAAGGCGCCAACCATGATGGGGGCTGTGGCAAAGGGGCTGATAATAAAGCCGATGCCGGGCAGCAAGCCTCCTGCAGCTTGTAAAATGGTCGCCAGCGCAGCCATGAATGCCATGAATAACAGTTTTTTTGTCGGAGGCCATCGATTGAGAACACGGTGAATGTACTTTGGATCGGGTGGAAGTGATGTGGTGAAAAGCATAGTCTCTCTCCTTTAGTAAACAAGCTTTTCTTTATTTTATTTGGAAAAGCTGTATTCCGTGCGGGTTCCGGGTGCCGGAAAGTTGGACGTTTGAATAGGTCTCGAACGGCCCATCGATGCTGTGTTCTCTACAAGTGGTGCCCTCAATGTTGTAGACTTTGGCCAATTTTCCGGAGCAAACGCTGTCCCCGGCATGGGCGTCATTTGGAAAATCGAGTAGAATAATATGAAATGTTTGGGTGCCTGTGCAACACAATTTTCAGATCATACACAACAATTGCATGAAATAGATGAGGAAGTCGACCAAATCAAACTTTGGTTGGCTTCTTTTTGCATGTATATAACTGTTATTGAATTGTCATAAATGTGTGCTGCACAGGCACCTCGCAAAGAGATTAATTTGAAAAAGGTGTTGCTTTATCTGAAAAGATTATTTATTATAAAAACTGAGAGGTGATTCATATGTCAAAAATAGTTGCTTCGCATTCATTGACGAAGAAGGGGGAGAAGACTCGCCAGCATCTCCTGTCTGTGGCGGAGGAGGTGTTCGGGGAGAAAGGTTACTTCACTGCGTCCATCGTGGATATTACGCAGCAGGCGAAGGTGGCTCAAGGGACTTTCTATAATTATTTCCCTTCGAAGCACGCAATCTTTGAAGAGCTTGTAAGAAATATGAGTCATAGCTTCCGGAGTGAGATCCGGGAGGCGGTCAAGTCGGCACGTAGTTTCGAGGAGTCGCAACGCATCGGATTTAGAACTTTCTTCTCCTATGTCAAAAGCCACCGGAATTTATATAGCATCGTGCAGCAGGCTGTTTTGGTAGATGAGGAGCTGTACAGGTGGTATTACGATCGTCTTGCATCGGGATATATAAAAGGGCTTGAGGAAGCAATTGGCAATGAAGAGATTAAGAAAAACGATACGGAAACGATTGCCTACTGCCTTATGGGAATCAGCCAGTTTTTAGGGATGCGCTGGGTGTATTGGGAGGACCAACCTGTTCCGGAACATGTATTGGAGGATGCGATCGCCTTTATTTTTAATGGAATACAGAAATAAAGATGAGGTGTTGAAATGAAAGGCATTTCCTATTGGATAGAAAAACGCGCCATGATTACACCTGAGAGAATTGCATCTGCATTGATTGACGAACATGAGAAGCTTACGTATTTGGAGATGAGTCGACGGATAGACAATTCAGCAAGTTTTTTGCAATCTGTCTGTTCGATTCGAAAAGGGGATCGTATCGGAATTCTAGCTTCGAACAGCATCGATTATATTATTACCTTATTTGCCGTAGCGAAGCTGAACGCAATCGTCGTGCCGCTCAATATCCGGTTGTCGGTCGATGAGCTTACGTATCAGATTGCTGATAGCGGGCTCCGGACGCTCATTGTGGACGACGGTCATTATGACAAGGCGGTTGAGTTGAATAAACAGATCTCCATGAAGTTATTGACGATTGACTCATTGCAGCAAACAGCACCGACAATCATTGATCAAATCGAACCTGATCCAGCTGCGCCTTATATTATTTGCTACACGTCGGGGACGACAGGCCGTCCAAAAGGGGCGGTATTGACACAGGAAAATATGTATTGGAATGCCGTCAACAATTCCCTTAGTCTTGATATCACATCAAAAGATAAGATCATCACGTTGTTGCCATTATTCCATATCGGTGGAATCGGGCTGTTCACGTTCCCGGTCCTGCTCGCGGGCGGAACAGTCGTTGTTCCGAATCGTTTTGATCCGCAGCTAGCACTCAAGATGATAGAAGCGCATGGGATTACGATTGTGATGGGCGTTCCAGCCATCCATGACGCGATTCGAAAGTCATCGGATTTTTCCAGCACCGACTTTTCCACCGTCCGTTTCTTCTATAACGGAGGGGCGGCATGTCCGGAGGAGCTGATCCGATTTTATTTTCAAAAAGGAATTCGTTTCGGCCAAGGTTATGGGCTGACTGAAACGTCGCCGACCGTATTTTTGCTTTCGGAAGAAGATTTTGAACGGAAAATCGGATCAATCGGAAAGCCTGTCTTATTCACGGATATTCGGATCGTTGATGAAGAAGGTAGAGACGTGCGGGCGGGTGAAGTTGGTGAACTGCTCGTGAAAGGACCGAATGTGATTCGGGAATATTGGAACTTGCCGGAAGCCACCGCGCAATCGTTTCGGGACGGATGGTTTAAAACGGGGGATATGGTGAGGCAGGATGACGAAGGGTTTGTTTTTATTGCCGGAAGGAAAAAAGAAATGATCATTTCGGGCGGGGAGAATATTTATCCGTTGGAAATCGAAAGGGTTCTTTATGAAGTAAAGGAAGTGGATGAGGTGGCGGTGATCGGAGTGCCGCATGAGAAGTGGGGCGAAACGCCGATTGCTATTGTTGTAATGAAGGCCGGAGCGTCAGTAACGGAAGAGCAGCTTCGTTCTTATTGTGCAGACAAGTTGGCACGTTATAAAGTGCCGAGTGCATTCGATTTTGTAAGCGCTTTACCGAAAAATGCGACAGGCAAAATCGATAAGGCAACGCTGAAAAAATCATATGCAGGAGAAGTGATGAACTCATGAGCGAATTTTACGTCGGACAGACGGCTAGCTTCAGCCGGACTGTGACGGAAACGGACGTCGTCATGTTTGCAGGGCTGAGCGGCGATTATAATCCTGTTCATATGGACCGAGAGTATGCGGCAGGAACGAGGTTTGGGCATCGGATCGCTCACGGATTGCTGACGGCTTCCTTTTTGTCGAGGTTGCTCGGCATGGAGCTGCCAGGCAAGGAGTCCGTTTATTTGGAGCAGACGATCAAGTTCACAAAGCCGGTATTCATCGGGGATACGATTACGGCGACAGCCGAGATTTTGGACATTGATCATAAAAGGAACATTTTCACCTTGTCGACGATCTGCAGGAATCAGGACGGAACGACGGTGCTTACGGGCGAAGGGAAGATGATGATGCCGAGAAAGGAGATGCATGATGATTCAAGTAATTAAAACGGGTGTATATTTTCCACCCGCAGTTGAGACAGCGTCAGATCTTGAAGCGAAGACGGGCATTCCTCAACAAGTGATCAAAGAGAAATTCGGGCTTTACGAAAAACATGTGGCGGATTCATCAGAACATGCGGCGGACATGGCGATCAGAGCGGCAAAGCAGTTGCTGGACGTTGTGGATCCGTTGGATATCGATGTCATCATCTATTACGGAAGTCCGTATAAGGAATATCAGGTTTGGTCGTGTGCGACGAAAATCCAGCATGAATTAGGTGCCAAAAATGCGTATGCGTTTGAAATGATGAATGTGAGTTCGTGCTTTCCGATAGCATTGAAAGTTGCGAAAGATATGTTGGTCGCGGATGAATCGATTCGGAATATAATACTCGCGGGCGGCTGCAAGGAATCACAGATTATTGATTACGAAAATCCGCGTTCGCGTTTCATGTTCAATTTTGCGGATGGGGGTGCGGCGGCACTTATTTCGAGGTCGGAAGGCGAATTCGAGATTTTGAATTCGTGCATTAAGACGGATGGGTCGTTTTACGACGATATTAAAGTGCCCGCGGGAGGATCCGTCTTTCCGGCTTCGTTCGAAACGGTCGAGAATCGGCTGCATTCAATTGATGTGAAGGATCCTGCAGACATGAAAGAACGGCTTGACCCGGTATCGGTGCCGAATTTCATTCACGTAGTAAAGGAAGCCGTGAAAAAGAGCGGCTACACGATAGAGAATATTAAACTTTTATTGCCGCTTCATACGAAGAAATCGATGTTCCGGGAACTGCTTGCTGGATTGAAGTTGACGGAGGACGAGGCGATTTATCTTGATCATCATGGGCATATGTCAGCACTCGATCCGTGCATTGGATTGAATTTCTCATCTCGGAAGGACTTGAAAAAAGGGGACATTGTCGTGGCAGTCAGTGCGGGAACGGGCTACACATGGGCTGCGACGACATTGCGAAAGTTAAAGGATGATTAATGGGGAGGAGAAAAAATGCAAGTGTTCAAACGATGGGGTGTATCGTTAGCTGCGTGTGCGCTCGTTCTTAGCGGGTGCAGTTCGGGAGATACGGCGGAGGGGAATGAAAATGAGCCGATTAAGATCGGTGTTCTTGCATCGTTGACAGGTGCATTGGAATCGTACGGAAAGCAAACGACACGTGGATTCGAGCTTGGGTTGGAATATGCGACGGATGGAACGATGGAAGTGGCTGGTCGGGAAATCCAGTTCTTTTTTGAGGACACGGAAACGAAGGCGGAAGTGGCTGTCCAAAAAGCGACGAAGCTTCTTGAGGATGATGGGGTGGACTTTCTCGTAGGGTCTTCGAGTTCAGGTGACACACTCGCTGTTCTTCCGCTTGCGGAGGAATATAAGAAAATCATTGTCGTTGAACCGGCGGCGGCGGACTCTATCACCGGCTCGGAGTTCAATCCGTATGTGTTCCGGACAGGACGGAATTCCTCGCAGGATGCAGTAGCCGCGGCGGCTGCCATTGCGAAAGAAGGAGTGAAAATCGCGACGCTTGCTCCAGATTATTCATTTGGCCATGACGGCGTCTCTGCGTTTAAAGAAGCTGCGGAGAAATTAGGGGCTGAAGTTATCCATGAGGAATATGCGGATCAGGCAGCAACGGATTTCACGTCCAATATCCAGAAAATCATCGACCAAAAGCCGGATTACTTATATGTTATCTGGGCGGGTGCGAACACACCTTGGAATCAAATCGGGGATATGAAAGTAGAGGAAAAAGGCATTAAAATATCGACCGGTGTCGCCGATTTTGCTACATTCCCGACGCTTGCCCCACTTGTCGGCATGGAAGGATTCACGGTTTATTATCACGGACTGCCGGATAATAAAGTGAACGATTGGCTCGTCGAAGAACATGAAGAACGTTTTGGCGAAGCGCCGGATTTATTCACACCAGGTGGAATGAGCGCAGCGATTGCCATTGTGGAAGCATTGAAGGAAACGAAAGGTGACACAGATACGGATCTCCTCATTGAAACGATGGAAGGTATGAGCTTCGAAAGTCCAAAAGGGACGATGACATTCCGTCCCGAAGACCACCAAGCACTCCAATCGTTATACGCAGTGACATTGGAGGAACAGGAAGGGTTCGACTACCCGATCCCTGTATTGATCCGCGAATTAAAACCGGAAGAGACAGAACCACCGATTCGAAACTAAAATTGTTTGGGTGCATTGCAGTAAACAATTCAGATCATGCACTACAATTGTATAAAGTAAATTAAGAAGCCGCCATCATTTGGTTGGCTTCTGTTTGTATTTATATGGTTATTTGTGTGCTGCACAAGTACTGGTTTTTGTTTATTGGAATTTGGTGATGATTAGCAAAAATATGTTATTCTATAGAAAAGCAACCTAGTAAATTTTTACAAGAGTTGTTATTAAAGGAGCTGTCATGATGATATTTCACGAATTAGAAACAGATCGACTTCGTCTTATCGAAGTCAATAAGGAGCACGCCCAAGGGATATTCGATAACTTTTCAAATCCGGCGGTCGTTCAGTATTACGGAATGGATCCAATGACTGAATTGGCGCAGGCGGAAAAATTGGTTGAGCGTTTCAAGAGTAGTTTTTTAACAGGTCATAGCGTGCGGTGGGCCATAGTCCGGAAGGAAGATAACCGTTTTGTAGGGACAATCGGCTTGAATAACCTTTCCAAAGGAATGAAACGTGCGGAAATCGGATTTGAGATGCACCCGGATTTTTGGCGAACAGGCATAACGTCTGAAGCGTTGAAGGCGGTCTTGCATTATTCATTCACAGAAATGGGCTTGCATCGAATGGGAGCTGTCACGTTTTTGGACAATGTGGCTTCCATCAATTTATTAGAAAAGCATGGGTTTAAACAAGAGGGAATCTTACGAAGCTATTTGTTCCAAAACGGACAATCACATGACGCGCGTGTGTTTTCGGTTTTGAAAAATCAATGAGGGAGGGTGTCATTTGAAAACACTTTTTGCGTACAATTGGCAAGTGAGAGAGGATTGGTATCGCTGGTGTGAAGAAGTGGAGGAGGCAGAGCTGCTACGCACCCGTACTGGTGGGGTAGGCAGTTTTTTAGAGACGTTGTTCCACATTATCGATGTGGAGTGGAGCTGGATCCGTTTGTTGCAGGGAAAGCCGGATATTCAAGAGAGCTTTGCAGACTTTAAAAGTCTGCAAAAAGTCCGGGAGCTAGATGCCCGGTTCAAGCCGGAAGTCGAGGAGTTTGTCCGGAATTGGGAGGAGAGCATGGAGCATAACTTGTTGCAGGATACGATGCCCGATGGCCGGGTTGTGACAGATGCATGGGGAGAGGTCATGCGACATATTATTGCACATGAAATCCATCATATCGGGCAGTTGTCGGTATGGTCGAGGGAAATTGGGAAGAAGCCGGTTTCCGCCAACGCGATCGGCCGAGGGCTTATTCCGCATAGGATTGATAATTAAGTTGCTTGGGGGATAACAAATGATTATAGGGAATCCGATTGCTTCCGGAAACACCGCTGAAATCTATCTTTATGAAAACAAGATCGTAAAAGTTTTTAAAGATCATTTACCACATACCGAGTCGTTTTACGAGGCGAATAAACAACGATATGCTCACTCATGTGGACTATCCGTTCCGAACGTTTTAGACGTCACGAAAATAGATGGAAAGCAAGCGATCATCATGGAATATATCGAAGGGAAAACAATTGGGGAGCTGTTTTTTGCAAACATGGATCAGGCGGAATATTACATAGATCTTTCCATTGACATACAGCGAGAAATCCATCAGGTTCGCGCCGATTCGCTTGAACCTATGTCCGATAAATTACGTCGGCAACTTGAGGCAGCCCCTCATCTGGATAAAAAGCAAAAAGGGACGTTACTTAAGAAATTGGATTCGATGACTTATGAAAACAGACTTTGCCATGGGGATTTTCATTTATTAAATTTGATAATGTCGAATGATAAAGTGACGATTATCGACTGGGTGGATGCGAGCGCGGGAGATATCCGTGCTGACGTTTGTCGGACGTATCTCTTGTATTCAGAACTATCGGCGGAAGTGGCGGAGCTCTATTTACGGTTGTATTGTGAAAAAAGCGGATTGCCAAAAGATGAAATTTTGCAATGGTCACCGATCCTCGCAGGAGCTAGATTAGCTGAAAATGTATCAAACGAAAGTGCCGAACGTCTATTGGATATTGTGAATCTGTACTGTCCTTATGTTGAGTAAATAAGGTGGAAGTGGGTGGACTGCAATGGCAGTAGTGGAAAAAATTTTAGAAAAGAATCATTGCCCTATACATTATTGGATTACACCCGAACATAAAGGACCATGGCTTATATTTCTACATGGCGCAGGCGCTGATCATAGAATGTTTAGTGGGCAAATCATTGAACTCGATCCAATGTACGGAATACTGATGTGGGATGCGAGAGGACATGGTCGATCCAGGCCGATGGGCGATGACTTCAGTATAAAACTGCTCGTTGAAGATTTGCTGGCCATTATGAAGATTGAGGGGATTGAAAAAGCGACTTTTATCGGTCAATCTATGGGCGGGAATACGGCGCAAGAGATGGTCTTTTATTATCCAGACAAGGTAGAGAATCTAGTTCTGATCGATTGTGCATGCAATACGTGGAAGCTTTCCGTTGGGGAGAGGTTGTCAATCCAGATGGCGCCTTTTATCGTTAAACTTTATCCGTGGAACGCCATGATTGCACAAAGTGCTCGTGCAAGTGCCGTGAAATTGGAAGTGCAGGAGTATCTTAAAGATGCTTTTTCAACGGTTGGTAAAAAGGATTTTTCGAAAATATTTCTTGAAACAGCAGCCTGTTTACACTTTGAGAAAGACTATCGAATTAATAAGCCAATGCTACTTGTGTGCGGGGAACACGATGACACGGGAAATATCAAAAAAACGGCGCCACAATGGGCGAAGCAAGAGCCATATTGTGAGTTTCATTGGATTAAAGATGCACGACACTGCTCCAACCAAGACAATCCAGTTGCTTTTAATGCACTGCTTGGTCAGTTTTTACGGGAGTTTACGTAGTTGCCTATTCAGGAAAAGCATTTTGAATGTCATGGGGGATTTTGATGGAGAAGATGATGAAGAACGAATATGGCTCTCTTACGATTCCTAAGGAAGTTTTCATGTTGATTCGACTGGAGGAAGAGTTGGCAAGGGAGGGGGAGACGCTCGATACAATTGGCTTCATACCGATTGTTCAAGAATTTGCTTATCCGATTACACCGATTGATGTAATTCCGTTTGCCAGTACAGGAGGGAATGGAATTCACTTTGGTTTTCTCACTGATTTTGGGCGAATTACAGATTTGAATGAAGCCCCGATTGTATGCGTCTCACCTACGAACGATCCGCCTATTCGACTGGTGGCGCCAACGATTCGTGAGTTTTTAAATATGGCTTCTTCGGTGCCGCATGTCGAACTGATTGAAACATGCTGGCCATGGAGCGATAAGGAAAAGACAGAAAGTATACTTGAAGAATACCGTTCGGACGATTATCAAAAGAAGAGGGATAAGCTATTGATTCGCTTGCGAGAAACGTTTTATAGCTGTGAAGTAGATGTAGCGGAAAATGTTCAACGTGTTCTGCGTGAACGGAACAACAAGATTATACTGCCGACGTATGATGGGCTTGGCGTTGTACCGTTCGGGGATATTCGCACTACTAGACGCTACGCTTTTAATCCGGAACGGAGTCAGGATGATGAGGAACTTACGAAGATGCGAGGCTTTTTGAGCCATGCGAATACGGAAGAGAAGCTGGGGTTCATCCGCGATGCCTCTTACTGGTACATTCTATCATCGGATTATGACGATCAAATAATGAAGCTGGTGGGTGAGATTTTGGAGGAGCTCTTATTGGGAAATGAAATAAAAAGATACGTAAACAGGACTGAACATGACTTGAAATAATTGTTATTACGATGTAGGTCATACATCGACAGGTGAAAGTAGGTTGTTTCAATGGATTTACAATTTTTATTTTCCGAGCGAATAAAAGAAGTTCAGGAGTTGCATCCGGGCTATGAGGATCACGCGAGTGACGTATGGTTAGTGAAAACGGATGAGCGGGAAGTAGTTGTTCGTTCCTCCCGAATGTGCGATGAACCGAGCAATGATTTCTGGTGGGGATGCAAGCGATTGTTTGGCATCGACCCGAGAAATGCATTCGGCTTGGAACAGGTAAATGATACGCTTCAAGACATCACTTCCATTCCAATCCCACAAGTAATTAAAAAGGCAAAGATAGACTCAAGAGAATTTGTAGTGGTGGAAAAATTAAGCGGGACAATGGTTCCTTCATTTATAAATCAACCTTCTACCGTATTACAGGATCTTGGGGAAGGGTTGGCAAGAATTCATCAATATCAAGTCAACTACGTAGGCAGTCCATCAGGACAGTATAAAATTCCACTCGGCAGATTCAAGCAGCATTTATTGGAATCCATGACGGATTTAGTTGTGAAATTTTATAAAAATGACTTTGCTATTAGTAGGAAACTTCCTGAAATGATTAAAAGGATTGAGGGAATCACTGGCCCGACATCCGCTACTTTAGTATTGGTCGATATGGACCCAACCCAATTTTTATCGAACGGCGAAAGGTTGACCGGGCTTGTTGATACGGAAGCATATGTAATGGCTCCGAGAGAACTGGACTTTATTGGCCTTGAATATGTTTTAGACAAAAGGTCTGCCAAAGATTTTATGACAGGTTATAAACGGATTATGGAAATCCCTGATTTGGAGACATGTAGATTGCCTTATCGTTATTTGTACCGATTATTATCCGTGCAAGGTAGTTTAGACATCGATGAATGGTTAGACCGAGAGAATTTATTCTATTAGGAGAACCGGGGATAGTATGACGAAAGCAAATCCGAAAGAACTAAAAGTTGGATTCCATGTATATTCGAAAATAATTCAGGATTACCAATTATAAGGGGATCTGCAGTCGGCACTAGTGGCGGATCAAATGAATAATAAATGAAAAGGGAAGCCTGTCGCCGACACGAGACCGAATTGTTCCAGTGGCGGGCTTGTGGGAGCAATTTTTACATTAATTATATTGGTGCTTGTTCGAGTGCCTGTGTAATAAATCATTCTGACAATGCACTACAAATGTATAAAATATTTCAAGAAGCCCTTTTAATCGGCTTCTTTTTGTATATACATAACTATAAGTGAATTGTCATAAATGTGTGTTACACAGGCACCACCTTGAGAACTTTGTCCAAATTGTGAACTCGTTGCAAGAGGAATGAAAAATAACACTTACATCGGAGGAAATTTTTTTGTTATAGTGAAAAACAGACCGGTTGGTATGTGGAGGTGTACTACGGAAATGGATACAAAATCGTTGATAATCGACATCGCGACAACACTTTTCCAACAAAAGGGATATAAAGGCGTAGGGCTGAATGAAATAATAAAAGCCAGTAAGATTTCAAAAGGTGCCCTTTATCATCACTTCCCAAATGGAAAAGAGGAATTACTGATCGCTTGCCTTCATTCTTTAGACGAGGCGATTACGAAGGATATTGAAGCAATTTTTGAACGATATCCGACTACCCAAGAAGCAACAAATGCGATGATTTCAAAACTGATCGTCAGTTTTGAAAAGGAAGGAACACTGACTGGATACACATTTAGCAGCATAGTCAGCGAAATGGCTTCGCTAAGTGAACCGGTTAGAAGTGCATGGGCACAGTTATATGAAAAAATGCAAGATATCTATGTAAATAAGTTAGTGGCAGATGGAATCTCGAATGATACAGCATATTCAATTGCACTTATGATGACTGCTTCTATTGAAGGTGGAATGATGCTTTGTTTATCCCAGAAATCAAGTGAACCCCTAACAATCATTTCGCATGCATGACCAAAATTACTGAAGGAGTTTTAATAAGTGACTACACAATCTAAATCGGTAACAACACCGACGCAACAATTCAAAAATGGCCCGATCATGGCGGCTCTTTTAGTAGCTGGCTTTGTGGGGCTTTTTAGCGAGACGGCATTAAATATTGCTTTCGTAGAATTAAGTCAAATTTTCAAGATCGACCCTACGACGGTTCAATGGTTAGCAACAGGCTATTTTTTAACATTAGGCATTTTAGTGCCCGTATCAGGTATTTTGATGCAAAAGTTTTCGACGCGCCAAATGTTTCTAACTTCGATCATACTCCTCCTCTTTGGAACAATATTAGCGGCTGTAGCTCCTGTATTTGGCGTACTTCTTGCAGGACGTGTTATTCAAGCAGCTGGACTAGCGATTAATTTACCGTTAACACAAAATGTTATCTTTACAATTTTCCCGCCGAATAAACGAGGAGCTGCGATGGGTGTTATGGGATTGGTTATGTTGGCAGGTCCGTCGCTCGGCCCGACCGTAGCAGGACTTATTTTAGATACACTTTCATGGCATTATATTTTCTGGGTGACAGTGCCTTTCTTGCTGTTTTCATTAATCTTTGGATTCATTTATTTACCGAATGTCAATGAAATTCGCAAAGTCTCGATTGATGCGCTATCCGTTATTCTTTCAACGATTGGGTTCGGTGGCATCGTTTACGGGTTCAGCGTTTCTGGCGTTGAAGGGTGGACGAGTGGACCGGTTCTTGGAATGATCATTGTCGGACTCCTAGCAATTATCCTTTTTGCCATTCGACAAACAAAAATGGAAAATCCGATGATGAATTTACAAGCATTCCGTTATCCGCTTTTCGTGCTTGGTGTCATCATGAGCTTCATCACATTCTTTAATATGTTGTCCATGCTTGTCATTTTGCCGATGTATATGCAAATGGCTTTAGTCATTGCTGCATTTACAACTGGGCTCATCCTGCTGCCGGGCAGCTTGCTGAACTGCATACTCGCACCAATCATTGGTCGTTTATTTGACACATACGGTCCGAGAGCGGTCATTACACCAGGAACCGTGTTAGTAGCGCTAGGTTATGCAAGCTATACGCAATTTGGTACGGATACGGCTTTATGGGTGATTGTCGTATCGTTTATCGTCATGATGCTAGGAGTGGGTGCGGTACTCGCTTCCGTTCAGACAAACACGCTAAATTCATTGCCAAGAAGATTTTATCCAGACGGCATCGCGATTACGCAAACGATCCAGCAAGTAGCCGGAGCGATTGGGATTGCAGTAATGGTCTCGCTGTTATCTGCGAAACGAAATAGTTATATGGAAACGATTACGAATGCACCGACTGAAGCCGCAGCATCAGGTACATCCATGGTTTTTACAATCAGTCTAGCATTAGCTGTAATTAATATTGTCCTTTCCCTTTTCTTGAAAAAGCCAGCATCAAGTATTCAGTAATACAATTGCATAATGAAAATGCAAGAAGCCAACCATATCAACACTTTGGTTGGCTTTTTGTGCATTTTTAATCTTTACACTTTCTTTATACTTTTGCGGTTAATTTATTTATACTTGGCCATTATTCTAAGCGTATGACGAGTGAAAGGATGATCGGGTATGTCAGAAACGATTTTAAAAGCGACGAATGTCTCGAAAATATATGGGAAACACAAAGTGCTCGATAACGTATCTATTGAAATAAAACGAGGGATGATTTACGGGTTGATCGGCGAGAATGGCGCCGGAAAATCAACATTCATGCGCACGATTATGGGATTGATCACGATCGATGGAGGGGCCATCGAGCTGTTTGGCGAGACCGGGATGAAGGGGCTGCAGCATGCAAGAAGAAAAATGGGCCAGTCCATTGAGACACCGGCGCTTTATCCAGAATTGACCGCCCGCCAGAACTTACGTGTCCAAGCGGCAAATGGCGGTGTCGGTGATCGGGAAATCGATGAGTTGCTTCGTTTAATGAACTTGAGTCATACAGGCAAGAAGAAAGCGAAGAACTTCTCTTTAGGGATGCGTCAACGGTTAGCGATTGCCTCGACTCTTATTACAAACCCGGAGTTCTTAATTTTAGACGAGCCGACGAATGGACTGGATCCTTCCGGTATTGTTGAAATGCGGTCAATTATTCAACGACTTGTGACGGAGCGTGGAATTACCGTCTTGCTATCAAGTCACTTGTTGGATGAGCTTTCACAAATTGCGACCCACTACGGCATTTTGCACGATGGAAAAATCATAAACGAGCTTTCAAAGGAAGAGCTGGCGCGTGAAAACCGCCAATTCATTGAACTGGAAACGACTGAAGTTGAGCAAGTGGTCGTCATCCTCGATCAGCTTGGAATCAAAGACTATGAAGTGATCACCAGCACTGAAATAAATATCTATGAACGGCTAGACGATGTTGCGGCAATCAACCGTGCATTAGTGCTAGCAGATGTAAACGTATCACGGATTGGTACATCAAGACAAAAACTCGAAGATTATTTCTTGCAATTAACGGGAGGGAATCCTCATGCTTAATTTGTTAGCAGCTGAAAAAATAAAATTACTACGCAGTAAAAAAATATGGATCACCTTAACTATTTTATTCTTCCTTCCTATCCTCCAAGCTGTGAATAGTGTTATAAGCGTAAAATACGGGGATGATCTCGTTCAAGCAATTGATACAGTCATTAATGGCGCGACGGGGATTTTAATGATCGATAAAAACGGGTTGACGATTTTACTCGTCATCGTTGCCTTTATCAGCTTCTTCATCGGCGAAGAATTTCAGCATGGAACGATTCGCAATACGTTATCCCTAGGTCGGAGCCGCACGCATTATTATTTATCAAAGCTTGTGGTCGCTTCCTTACTTTCGCTCGTTGGAGTGATTGGGATGACAGTCGTTGGGATGATCAGCTTTACAATCGCTTTTGGTTTTGGCGATGTTGCAGAAGTTACGAATTATATTAGCTACGCAATAAAATCCTTCAGTACGCTCTATTTATTAATTTTAGCAAACGTATCAATCTACGTGATGATTAGCTTTTTAACGAAAAGTAGCAGCATCTCGCTCGTATGGGGATTCCTATATACAATTGCAACAGGCTTTATTCCGGGAATGTTCCAGCAAACCGAGCATTTTAAACAAATCACATTTTGGTTTACGGAGTCTTTTCTATTCTATTCAGACTTTGTAAATGAAGTTGCCCGATTCCCCGAGATGGTTTTAGTCAGTGTAATTACGATTGTGTTATCATCAACTGTAGGAATCCTTTTGTTTAAACGATCAGACATAAAGTAGGTCGATAGCGATGACAACGATATTAATTATCGAAGACGATATGGCAATTCATTCACTTATCAAAGAAGCATTGACTTTAAACGGCCTCGGCACATTGAGTGCGTACTCGGGGACGGAAGGGAAATTGCTTTTTGAACAAAATCAGGTCGACGTAGTTCTCTTGGATCTCATGCTGCCTGGAATGAATGGAGAGGAGTTTCTGCGGGAAATTCGGGTGAACTCGATGGTTCCGGTAATAGTTATTTCAGCAAAAACGGATCAGGACTCGAAATTGGAGCTGCTCACGATTGGAGCGGACGATTACATTACAAAGCCATTCGACGTTAATGAGCTGCTCGTACGGATCAACATCCAATTACGTCATGCAGCAAAGGCTTCAACGAGCGAAACGAAAGAAATCCATTACAAAAATATCAATGTGAATGTAGATACACGGGAAGTGAAAGTGAATGACCAAAATCTCCACTTAACCGGACGTGAGTACGCAATCCTTCTTTTATTTCTGGAGAATCCGAAAAAAGTATTCAGCCGTGCTAATATATATGAAAGTGTTTGGAATGAACCGTTTTATGATGGCGATAAAACGATCAATATGCATATTAGCAACTTGCGAAATAAACTAAATGCAGTCGATACGAACTACATTCAAACTGTATGGGGCATAGGCTTCAAATTTGATTGACGAAAGGAGTGTGATTGTTATGTGGGCATTATTATTTGCTTTGCTAACAATGGCACTTCTTTTTTATATTTATTTCCTGAAGCGGGAATTGCGGAAGTTGCAACGTGAAGTGAAGGAGCTTCCGACACGTGCTAGCTTTGGCAGTCGGCTATCCGTAGATTTTCGGGAAAAGCAATTGATGGAGTTGGTCGATGAAATCAATGAAATGATTGATGCGTTTGAAAAGAAAAACCATCAAGCAAAAAAGATGGAAGAGAACGTTAGGTTAACAATCGCCGGACTTTCCCATGATTTACGGACACCGCTGACGTCCATTCACGGCTATGTACAATTATTGAATGAAATGCAAGATGATACAAAAAGAGCACATTATGTAAAGATTATCGAACAGTCCGTGAACCGTTTAATGGAAATGACCGATCACTTCTATGACTTGGCACGCATTGAAACGAATCAAAAGGAAATGGCGCTATCTTCAATTTCACTCTCCAACGTAGTCGAGGAAATATTACTGTCCTTCTATGAGCAATTTGAAGAAATGAAAATCGAAATCGAATTTTCCGAACAAGTACAAGGCCGGCAAGTTATCGCCGACGATTTCATGCTCATCCGTGTCCTCCAAAACATCGCTCAAAATATACTTCGCTATGCTAAAAGTAAAGCGGTGATCAGCTATCGGGAGGAAGGCGATAATTTACTGTTTACGATAAAAAATGACATTAAATCAGATAGTAAAGTGGCCGTCGAGAAAGTATTTACACGTTTCTATACAGAAGTCGCAAGCAGAACTAACACAGAAGCAAGCGGGCTGGGACTCTATCTTTCAAAGAAATTAATAGAGAAAATGAACGGCAAAATGGACGCCGAACTAAACGGAAATTGGTTCATCCTAAAAATCCAGTTGCCGCTCATCCGAGGCCACTAAAAAGTCCACTTGAAAGGGCTTAAGCTAGAACTTTTAACATCGGCAGGCGTGAGCTGTGGGATGCTATGACTTCCTGTTCTTCATCACATCCGCCATTTGACGAGAATTAAGATCATCTTCCTCATTCAACTTATTGATAATGTTGTTGTAGTCTTCATCATTTCTATTTTGGCTTAATTTATAGGCAGCTTGAACTTCTTGTATATTAATTTTAAATCCAACAATACCTTTTATTTGTTTTTTCGTTTGGGAAGAAAGAGTTTCCCACAAAACTGCATTCTCTCGATGATGCTCGTATTTTTGTAATAACAATATAAGATCTTTTTCCAATTCTTCCTCACTCATCACAGAAGCTGTTCCGTATACATGGACTGCTTGGTAATTCCAAGTTGGTACATTTTCATGGTTATACCAAGAGGACGAAATATAAGCGTGTGCTCCTTGAAATATGACAAGGACATTATCACCTTCAAACTTTTTCCATTGTGGGTTCACATAAGCCATATGCCCCGTTATATAGAAAGCATCTCCGTCTTTTTTTAACTGCAATGGCAAATGAGTTGCAATAGGTTTCCCATTTTCCGTCGTGACAATGATGCCGAACGAGTTTTCTTGAATAAAGTCCCAAACTTCTTCGACAGAAGAGACCTTATAATATTTAGGAATATACAAAGCAATCCACCTTCCGCAATTTTTTAAAGCGTTTTGGTCATTATATAATCTATTTGTTCTTCATCCCCCATACAAAAAGAGTGGGACCCAGTTTGAATAAATCCCAATTTCTTATAAAAAGAAACTGCTTTTTCATTCGCTTCCCATACCCCTAGCCAGATTTTCTCTTTATTATGTTGCAGTGCAACTTCGGTAGCTATATTCATTAAATATTTGCCAAGCCCTTGCTCTTGGAATTCGTTCTTAATATAAATTCTTTCGATTTCAAGTGATTCATCCCCCATATCTTCAGATTGGGCATCATTTATATTTATCTTTAAGTATCCAGCGACTTCATTATTAAAATAAACAAAATAGAATTGTGAAGAAGTATTGGATATTTCTTCTTTTAATTGGCTTAAGTTAAATGCTTTGTTCAAATAGGCTTCCATATTTTCGGGCGAATTTTGTCCCTTAAAGGTTTCCTTAAATGTTTCAGAACTAATCTCTTGAAGTGTATGTAAATCCTCAAGATTACACTGTTTGATGGTTACAGCCATGTAGCTTATCACTCCTTTATCCGATCAATATTCTCTCTTGTTTCCTTTTTTGACAAACTCCCAGTCTTTCTCAACATTTATTCTCATTCTTTGAAGGAGATTATATATATCTTCTACCTCTTTTTGCGAAAATCCCTTTAAAGCAATTTCGTTAGAATGATCGTTTTCTCTTTTGATAAATGGATAAACGTCCTTTCCTTTCTCTGTTGGAAAGAGATTTTTAATTTTCTTGTTATGTTCATCATCTTTCTTTTCGATAAAGCCATTACTTTCAAGTTTTTTTATAGCGCGAGATGCTGTTGTTCGGTCTACTTTTATCATCTCAGCTAACTTTTCTTGAATGATTCCTGGATTTTCACATATTCTAACCAGATACAAATACTGTCCTTTCGTAAGTTCATATTCTTTAAATTCAAGATTACTAATAGAATCTAATGCCCTTGCTATCATTCCAATTTCACGAAGAATTTCCTTCATAACTTACTCCTTATATTTATTTTGTTTTCCACTCAAATCAATTTTATTGCATTTGCAACAATAATTCAAGTGTAAAGAAACTCTTTTTATGGTACCTGTACAGCCACACTATTCCCTGGCAATGCACTACAATTGCATTAATAATTGAAAGAAGCCAACTAAACGTTGATTTAGTTGGCTTCTTCCTGTATTTATATGATTTCAATTGAAATGTCATAAGTGTGTGCTGCAAAGACACCGGATTAAGTCACTCAACCTCGAAGAATAAATAATACGGTTTTTTATCGAGTTCATTCAATTGCAATTGGAAATCGAATTCTTCCCGTTGTTTTTCGGTCATTGGGATGACACCGAAGGGGATATTGTTAGCGCGCGCTAATTCTTTAATTCGGTTTCCTTTCGCCAGACTGTCGTCATCGAGCCAGAGCCGGTATGTAATTTGCTCTTCGTATTCGGTAATAAGGATCAATCTCCATGCAAAGTACGTTTCATCCGTCGGGTCGCTAATCGAGGCATATTTCACGTACGGCTGGACGACAATCTCGACGATATCTTCGTACGGTACAATCTGTTCCTTGCCGTTCCAGTGGTGAGTCACAAGTCCGTCGACTTCATGCACACCACGATAGTCAGCCCACATCATATACTGATAACTCGCATACACACCCACGACAACAACTGCAGCAATCGCGATTACACTTTTAATCTTCCGTGTTGTTTCATAAAAAGGGAAGGCGAACAACAATAATAAAACGAGGATGAAACCGATAGAATGGCCACCTAAATTATTATTCGCAGTCGTTTCGAATAACAAAAAATGACTGTTGGAAAATGTCTGTTCCTTCAAATCTTCGTATCCTTCATAGGAAAGCAAGAGGGCAGGAATGATGACAACACAATAGATATACGCCCACATCCATCGAAGTCCGTTTTTCTTCGCCTTCGTCAAATTAGTCCTCACAATTTGTCCGATCGCATAAATCGGCAAGCTAATAACAAAAATGCCGAACAGCGATGCTGCGAAGTCCTCTTCTAACGTGACGATACCACCTAGAGCAATGAACAGGCTGAATATGATTAGTATAATGCCGAATATCCTTCTCATCTACTCACCTCTCATTCTTTTACGTGACGACATACTAGGAAGATTCAATTGGATTTAAAATTAGGCAGGAATTGCTAGCCCAAGCGTAGAAGTTATGTCAAAAGGAGTCGATCGATGATGATTACAGACGTAGATAAAGCATTTCTGCAAATGACGTTGGAAGAGGCAGAGCAGGCGCTGCACGAAAATACATATCCTGTAGGAGCCATTCTCGTGGATGATCAATTCAACGTCATTGCCAAGGGTCGAAATCGAGTACATACATATAAAGACGCTACGGCGCATGCGGAAATTGAAGTGATTCGCAATGCGGGAGAGGCGATCTTTGATGCGAAAATACATCATAAATCGTTTACATTATACAGTTCATTGGAACCGTGTCCGATGTGCACAGGCGGAATTCTGTTTGCGAAAATCCAAAGAGTAGTCTGGTTGCTGAATGATGACTTAGGATTTGGCGGTTTTCAAAAGATGAAGGATGCTGCTATTTTTGAAGCCAAGTTTAATAAAATCGAAATGATTGCGGAGCCGGATATAGAACTCAAAAATAGGCAAATCGAGCTTATGCGCCAATGGGAGAATAGCTCCAACCACGTAGCCAATTTGCGTAGCGCAAGTAGTGCAGCAACCTCTTTGAGTAAGTAACGATGTGACCTCCCCTCGATTTCACCTTCATCTTCTAGAGTGTTATTTCGAGGATAAAGGAGTATAAAAAAAAGAACTTTCTCGGAATATTGGAGAGGAAATCAGATCCATTATAACTATCCTCAGAAGTGTGAGTACGGCAAAAATTCTTGTCAAGAAAAACAGAAAGCAGTATGATAATTGACGTAGCACCGATAGGGCTATATATCGGGAGGTGATGTGAAGATGGCAAATCAAATGGCATTGCCAGCTTCTAACAAAACTCATGCAAAGCCGAATGAGGAAAAGGCGATTCTTTGCATGGGGCGAATGGACGTTTAGTCGCCTATAGGAAGATTTCCATTTCTGAATTGAAGGTTTTGCGCTTTGTTTACGCAATAAAAAACAAAGGAGCTAACAGAAATGAAGAATGAACAATTTCTAAGAAACGATCAATATAATTTCATTAAAAGACAAGTACAACAACTCGTGAATGGCCACGCAACAGTGAATGATAAACATGTCATTGGCGCAATTGAATCACTTTCAATTGAAAAAGTGACGGATTTGTTTACGGACGTAACTGACGAGCAAAAAGAAATCCTCAATAAAATTGTAGAGATTACGGATAAAGAAGAGGCCGAACAATTCTTATTGGACTTGGAATCTTACGTCATTCCGTTCACTAAACCTTCGGAGCAAAGGCTGAAAAAGCTATTCCCAAAAGTAAAAAAAATGAAGCTGCCGACAGAAGGCTTGGACTACAAGAAAATGTCCTTTTTAAGTTTTGATGATATTGGAACGAAAAAGAGATATATTATCACGCCGAGTCGAAAAGGCATGATCGGTCTTTCGGGTACTTACGATGAAATGAACGTCAAGCAAATATGCGCAATTTGCAACCGTTTGACGCACGTCTGTATGTTCATGACAAAAACAAAAGGTGGAATTCCAGGCACGTACACGAAAAAAGGGAATTACATTTGCCAAGATGTCGATGACTGCAACCATCATGTATGGTCGTTGGATAAACTATATGAGTTTGTTGATAACATTAAATAAGGTAATGAATAAGCCAACCGGTCCTCGGTTGGTTTTTTTTGCATATATAGATAAAGCAAACGTATTAAGAGGAACTTATGAAGGAAATGGAGAAATTACTTGTATAAGGGGGAGGAAAGATAATGAGTAAATATTTACAGTCATTTTCTATTGTGTTCTTGGGGATATGTATTGTTATAGGTGCTTGGCTGATTTCTCGATCATTGCTAACCGACGATGTAGAGAGTGAAAACGAACAAATTAGATATGATTTCATCACAATAGCATCCGATTACTTTATCATCTTCGATAAACAAAAAGGGGAGTATTGGATGAAAATTGGTGATGCTGATTGGGAAAAACAGCAGTCTTTTTCTGGTGTAGAGTGATAAGTCCAAACCGGAAAACTGGAAAAGCCAATAAATAATTAGCAATAGTAGCTGGTCTTTCTGCCATAGCAATCGTGGATTGCTATGGCAGCGCTTTTTCTTGCACTGAAATGAAAGTGATACATATTGTTTTTTTAAAGTCACCAATTAGCATCTTCAAGTGTGTTAGTAGTGAAAGGGGGGTTAGGGGATGTTGCAACAAGCAGTTTGGTCGGCCGAACTAGATGTAGAGCGAATCGTTGATACATACGGAAATATGCTGTTTAGGATCTGTCTCGTTATGTTATCCAATGAGAAAGATGCGGAAGATGTCGTGCAAGATACTTTTATTACGTATCTAACGAAATCTCCGACTTTCAAAGATTCAGAGCATGAGAAAGCATGGTTGATTACGATTGCCACGAATCGCTGCAAGAATATGAGAAGGTACAATTTTATTCGCAAACATATAGATATCAGTGATTTGCAACTATATTCCAAGGATGATGAGAACTATGGTTTGCTCGATCATCTTATGAAATTGCCAACTAAACATAAAATTGTATTGCTGCTTTATTATGTGGAGGGCTATAAAGTAGACGAAATAGCGAAAATCCTTACCATTACAGTATCCGCTGTGAAGAAGCGATTACAACGGGGAAGAGAGCTTCTTCGTGAGAGATATCGAAAGGAGAATGACTGATGGACTTTGAAAAGATCAAAGATGCTGTTACTTCTATTGAAATGTCAAAAACTATGGAAGATCGTGTAAAAGAGAATATTGGAAAGAGAAAATCGGGACAAGCACATTATAAAAGATGGATTCCGGTAGTAAGTGCATTGGCAATCCTATTGACAATAATAATCGGCATTCCATATTTTAATAAAAATGGAGAGCTCCAAGTTGCAAATTTTGCAATCACTGCTTATGCATTGAGTGATGATGCGCATCAGCTGAATACAACGATTACAACAGAACAAGCTACTATTGAATTAGCAACTGAAGATAGAATGGGTATTACGAGTATAGGCGGTGATGGAGGTGGATTATTCTTTACAGATGTTATGCTTAAAATAACTGGAGAACAGATAGAGTCAATTACGTATACAATGAGCCAAGGCAAGTTTGTAGAAGATGTTACATTTACATCGAAAAAGCATCCAGGCAGTGAATGGTTAAGAGAAGAAAAGATAAGTTTTGTTATAAGTGAGCCGGGCTCAGGTGTATATGAGGGGATGAGGAATATCGGAAGAACGTACACAGTTGCCTATCATGAACAGGATAAATATAAATATACCCTTGCCATTCCTCACGATGATAATAATGTAATAGTTGACGACGTGATCATCAACGTACTTGTGAAATATACAGATGGAAGCACAGAACAACAAGACATTGTTATAACGCAAGAAGCAAATGCTATTTCGTTGAGGCTTAAATAAAGAACAAATAGTGTCGGTGCAGTGCACCATTCAGATTATAATTACAATTGCATAAAATGAATAAAGAAGTCAACCACATCAACATCTGGTTGGCTTCTCTTTGTATTAATATAGTTCTTGAATAGTCATAATTGGTTGTTGCACAGGTGACTAATCAATCCTGACAATACACTGCAATTGCATAAGTAATTTATAAAAGGCCTTCCTATCAATCCTACGTTAGCTTATTTATGTATTTATATAACCTTTAATGAATTGTCATGAATGTGTGCTGCACAGGCACCGGGATTTACTTATTTCTACGCTCCAGTCTTTCTATTTTTCTAGTTAAGTGATCAATTTGCTTTTGCATTAGCTCCAATTGACTTGTTTGGTCTGATTGGCTTTTATTATTTTGATTTTCTAATTCCTGTAGCGTAATACCTGCTGCTATTGTTTGTAAACCATCACCTAATGTGGAAAGTGCAGCTCCGATGAATGAAAGTTTAGCTGCATAAGTTTCTGCAGAATCATTGTTTTGACTAAATTGATTACTATTTGCATTCTTCATTACTTCACATCCTCGATTAGAGTAGTTTTCTTATATATATGAAGCACTTAACAACACTATGTGGGTAATCAAGGTCAGTTACATTAAATCTAATTGCCCTATTTCCACTTAACACTCGTCTCTGCACATATTTGAAACGTATTTCGTAGGCTAAAGAAATACCGGAAAATATATAAATATAAGGAGGAATTGGCAATGGCTCAAGTTGACAATCTTTGTAAGCAATTTGGCGATATTTTGAATGGCAAAAGCAAAGTGGACAAAGGGGTTTGTACAGTATCGCTTCATCGGGCTTTCCACGCGACAGTTCAAGGGAAGGGGAGCGCCACAGTAAAGCCTGCTAATGTGTCGTTTGAGTCACTTGATCAAAATGGTCGGGCGTTGAACTTGATGGAAATTGCAGTTCTCCAAGAAGAAATTCCGGCATTTATGCAATCTCTGACGCAACAAGGACTGATCATTAGTGCATTGCATAATCATTGGCTCTACACGAATCCATTGATCATGTATATGCATATCCAATCCGTCGAGCCGCCTCTCGACTTTGCGAGAAAGTTGGCTTATTCTTTCCGATATTTGAGCAGCTACCCTGTTTCAAAGTAAGCGTACCACACTTGAATTTGGTTCAAAGACACGTAACGCGTATAATTAGGAATAATAGACCAAACATTCATAAAGGCGGCGTTTTCGATTCAACAGATACAATTATTGCAAAAGGTCATCGACATGATCGAAAACCTTGCCTATGTCGGTGTCCATTAGCGTTGTATAGCAAGAAATAAAAGTAAAAAAGTGCAGTTTATTGAAAAGTGCTCTTGAATAAAAACAAAAAAGCTCCTAATGTAGGTAAGGAACGACGACTAAATCAGTTCCCTACACTATCAAAAGGAGCAAGCTCATGAAAAGTGTAAACCATAATTTAGTCTTTCGTCAATACTTCTCAAACTTGCCAAGTAACTTTTTGGATTGTCCACTAAGAAACTATGACGCAAAAAAAATCACGGATCTCTCAGTAGTGAAAGTTTTTATCATGGCCCTTCTCTGCAAGTGGGAAACGCTTAGAGATATCGAGATTGGCATTCGCTCAAAAGAGGACTTCCAAAAGGAGATTGGTGTAGAATCCATTAGCCATTCTCAACTGAGTCGTCGATTAAAAGAATTGAATACCGCAGATCTAGTCGATCTTTTAGGCAGAGTGGCCGTTCACTATCGTGCTTTGCAAGGCAATGCCAAGGGCATTATTGAGAAAGTAGGTTCCATCAAGATTATCGACGGCACCTACGTCAAGTTACCGAACCACGCTCTCAATTGGACCGCTGTTTCGAAAGATTCCTGCGGAATCAAACTACACGTACGGGTCGTGGTTGCCTCAGCCACAAGTATATTTCCCGAAAAGATGATTCCATCGACAGGGAATATAGCAGATTCAGACGCCGTCAATCATATTATCGATGCTGACGGAGCCCTGTATGTAATGGATCGCGGTTATGCACAAAACACAAAGATGGGCGGATGGATGGCTCGGAATATCCACTTTCTTGTGCGTGTAAGGAAGACGTTCACCATGGAGACATTGAAAAGCATCACACCAACACATCCAAAGGTAATTAAGAATGAACTGGTCTCCATCAAGACCCGCAAAGAACCTGTACGGTATATTGAGTTCATAGACGATGAGGGAACACCATTTCATTTAATTACAAACCGTCTTGACTTGTCTGAGGAAGAAATCCTCGAAACATATAAAAACCGTTGGTACGTAGAACTTTTCTTTAAATGGCTTAAACAACATATCAAGGTGAAACATCTGTACAGCTTATCTCCAACAGGTATCTGGAACCAGATGTTCATTTCGTTAATCACTTATGCGTTAACTGAAATCATGCGACTGACCCATCAACCTCACAAAACAATCTGGACATTCATGCGAACGTTGCAGCAATACCTTTTTGACCCTATAAAAAGACTTTTAAGAGACTTCAACCGAAGGTTGAAAAAGAGCAAAGGACGTCAGAAAGTACCTAACCCCAAACCAAAAGAATTGAGGTATGGAGAAGATTTCGCGATTGTCAGTCCAATAAGCAAAGAGCATTTTATCAATAAAAGTAAAGCTAGAAGAACAAAAAACGAAATTAAATAGATATGTAAAAAAAAGGGAACTGAATCGTCATTACAACCCTGTTCCCTTTTTAAACTTTTCACCAGCAAGTGAACTGTAAAATTATTCAATTATAAACTATTAATGGAATATATGCAACGCTAGTGGTCGGTGTCTGTGCAGCACACTATTCAGGTTATTAACTACAATTGCATAAAATAAATGAAGAAGTCAATAGCATCAAGATTCGGTTGACTTCTTTCTGTATTTAAATAAATACTAGTGAATTGTCATAAATGTGTGCTGCACAGGCACCTGGATTTTAGGCGCTTGGATTCTATATCTTTCCTAATTGATTTTTTCTATATTTCTTCTAAACAATTCAATAAGTATGAATGGTAATCCATGTTTTTTAGCAATCTCAATACTCTTCACTTCAGGATTTTCTTCCAACTCTTTTTGAATCAAATCGATGAAGTCTTCTTTTTTCACTTGAATCACCCCTCTTTGATTGATCATTCTTTATTGGAATCGATTTCATTTAAATCGTAATGGGTGTAATTACAATATCTTTTTGATCCAGCGCTACACCCTGAATAGGGGATCCGAAGACCGTATTCGTAGCAGTGTTGATGACGGAAACCGTATCATTGCCGTTTGCTGTATAGGCACGGGTACCATCCGGCGTGATAGCAATATTAATAGGAGTTAGATCGGAACCGAGAGGAAAGGTGGTTAGAATCGTATTCGTTGTCGTATTAATGACAGAAACCGTGCCGTTTCCGCTATTTGCCGTATAGGCGCGGGTACCGTCAGGCGTGATAGCAATACCAAAAGGGAATGCATCAGGAGCGAGAGGAATGGTAGTTAGAATCGTATTCGTTGCAGTATCAATGACAGAAACTGAGTTGGTAAATAAATTTGATGTATAGGCGCGTGCACTGTCCGGAGTGATAACAATCTTAATAGGAGCTACTTCTACTTCATTATCTGGATCGAGCGAAATGGTAGTCAAAACAGTATTCGTTGCAGTATCAATGACGGAAACCGTGTCGTTTCCTTGATTTGTTGTATAGGCGCGGGTACCGTCCGGTGTGATGGCAATGCCAAAAGGAATGGTTCCATCAGGAGCAAGTGAAATGGTAGTTAGAACGGTATTCGTTGCTGTATTAATGACAGAAACAGTGTCGTTGTTACCATTTGCTACATAAGCTCGGGTACCGTCCGGCGTAAAAGCGATGCCACCAGGTCCTGATCCATCGGGAGCAAGTGAAATGGTAGTCTGCACCTTATTCGTAGCAGTATTGATAACAGAAACCGTGCTATCGAACGTATTTGATGTATAGGCAAGGGAACCGTCTGGTGTAATTGCGGTAACAAAGGGAAGCTCCCCAACAGGGATCAAATCGAAGACCGTGTTGGTGGCGGTATTAATGACGGAGACCGTATTCTGAAATAAATTTGTAACATACGCAAACGGACCAAAATCGATGGAACTAATCGAACAGATTGGAATGATGCGTGTACCAAATACACCAACGAGAATCAGTCTTCCTTCGTCTACTCTGAATATACGGCCTTGTAAAACTTCACAACTTCCCGAGAGCCTAACCGAAATATACTGGCCTTCTAATTCCTGAAGTGTCATCAGCAAGTCTACAAAACAAATACTTTCCGGATTTATTGGTCTTATTCCCAATATTATCACCTCTTATTAATTGTTTGTCCTATTGTATGTATTGAAATCAATACAGTGTTAGGTGTTCATAAAAGAAAAAAGCAATGAAAATATCTTCACAAGAGTAATGAGAGTTGTTGCGATATAATTTAAACAAACATTCATAAAGGCGGCGTTTTCGATTCAACAGATACAATTATTGCAAAAGGTCATCGATACGATCGAAGAACATATAAAGGAAGAGATCAAACCAGAAGAATTGGCGAAAATGACCGGGTACTCTCCTTTCCATTTTTATCGGATCTTTCATCAGCATATCGGCTATACCGTTATGGATTATGTCGTGAAAAGGAAGTTGCAGCACGCTTTATTCGAGCTGGTGAACGGTAAAAAAGTGATTGATATTGCGCTTGATTATGGGTTTGAAACCCATTCCGGTTTTACGAAAGCGTTTAAACGAGTGTTTGGAAGTCCTCCGAGCTTATACCGGCTCCATTGTCCAAAATCATTGCCACCAAAACTGGATTTAATGAACTTGCGCGAAAAAGAAGTCGGCGGCATCGTCATGCAGCCGAAAATCATGCAGAAGGAAGGCTTTACGATTGCCGGGAAAACCTATGAAAGTGCTATGGATAACGTGTTTTACACGAGAGATGCCCCAGCTTTCTGGGATCAACGTATCGCGCCGGAAGAGGCAATCGAAACGATGTTGTATGAAAAACTATCCCCGGAAAAGCACGGAGAATATTGTGTGAATCTGAATGATAGGGAAATGAATGATACATTTACGTATTTATTTGCAGTTGATTGTGATCAAGAAGATGCCCAACTACCAGAAGGTCTGACGAAGCTGCAAATAAAACCAGCAACGTATGCCGTATTCAAAATTCCCCCAGTAGATGTGGAGAAGTTCGTCCCAGCAATCAAAGGCACGTGGAAATTCATATTGGAGGATTGGCTGCCTCAATCTTCCTACGAAGTCGATGAGCAAGGGCATGATTTCGAGTATTACGATGAACTTTGCCATGACTGGATTTACGATAAAATCACGATGGAAATTTATGTGCCAATCAAAGAAAAAGACAAAGCGTAATTCGATCACGCTTTGTCTTTTTTTAAGACGACTGTATACAGATACAAAACTGGCATGACGAAGCAAGCACTTGCTATGATTGCAGTTTTCACTGCGAATCGTGACGCAATCACTCCAATGATTGGACCGCCGCCAATTTGGCCGATGGCGTCGACTTGGCCTTTTACCGAAAAGAAGGTCGCCCGTGTCGAGGAATCAGGGATGATTTTATTTAGCCAAACGTCTTCTAACGGGTACATTACTTGCCTTGTCACTTCGATCATGACGTAAAACAGTAGCAAACTGACGACAAAAGCAGAGAATGCGAAGCCGATGAGTGAAGCAACTATAAGAGCACTGCCTATGAAAAGGGCAACGTAAATATGTCTTAAATTCAAATGGATCGTACTTCGGTTAATAAAGTGAAGAACCGTGAAGGAAAGTAAGACGACAATGAATTGAAGTCCGCCCATGAAGAGGACTAACTGTTCATTCGTTAATGAAGCTAAAGCAGATACGTCAATGAAATGCGTCATCCATAAACGGTCAAAGCCTTCGCTATACAATCCGATGAACAACGCAATTAGAAGCAGCATTCTCATGACAAAACTCGCTTTGGAAAAAACAACGATTTCCTTCATGTTTCCTTTCATACTTTTCCATGCCGAAACTCTTTCGCCTGTACGCAAAGGTTTGAAATTGTCCTCTTTCATGAAAAACCATAAGTAAATGGCAAGTCCAAGCATACAAATGCCGCCTATGATGATCGGTAAGTTAATCATAAAATAGCCCGTCAATATACTAAGAGGAATGGCGATGATTTGGCCAAGCTTCCCAAACTTTGCTCCCCTAATAAATGCGAGGGATGCCCGTTCTTCCCCGATTTCATCTGCAATCCAAGCCTGTTGGGCCCCACTTGTAAACGTATAACCGATGCCCCATGCAATTTGAGAGAAGATGACAGCCGCAAATAGAGGGAATATCCCTTCAATCATAAATCCGAAGCCGATTAAGAAATAGCCGATGACGAGTGAAAGCTTTCGGCTTTTGACGTCCGCCACTACGCCGGTCGGAATTTCAAATAAAAAAACTGTCAGCTCCAAAACGGTCCCGACCAAAACGAGCTGAAGCGGATCGAGCTTCACAACTTGTACATGGTACAGCAAATTCACCGTAAAGATAAAAGTGAAAAACAGTTGCGATAAAAAGCAAGTGAACAAGTAAACTACATATGGATCTTTCTTGTTGAATGTCCTCATAATCTTCCCCCTCCACTTGATTATAGGGAAAGGACATCCCGGCATCTGTTCCAAATTTGCGGTTTTGAGTATTTGAAGGAGAATGGCTTGGATTTATTTGGTGATACATCAACTGTTGTTGTTCACATTAAACGACTGCGAGAAAAGATAGAATTCGATCCGAAAAACCCAGTATTTCTAGAAACGATCTGGGGTTCTGGATATCGATTTAATAATAATTGAAATTTGTCAAAAGCATATTTAGATCCGATGAAACTATGTACTTAGTATATGATTTTATCGGGTTTTTTTATTGTTGTTCCAACTTATTAATTAATGAATTTTAGCGATATACAACTATTTCTCTTTGACAAACTATATACTTAGTATATAATAAATCGAGAATGGGAGGAATTCATATGATTAAAGTTAGCAATCTACAAAAAGAATTTTTGAATGGGCAAGAGTCAACACAAGTGTTAAAGGGTGTAAATTTACATATTGAAGAGGGAGAATTCGTAGCGATCATGGGACCAAGTGGCTCCGGAAAAAGCACGTTGCTCCAATTGCTTGGAGGTCTCGATGTACCGACTGATGGAGAAATTGAAATCGATCATGCACCAATACATGACATGAAGGAAAGGGAACGAACAGTTTTCCGAAGAAAGAAACTGGGCTTCGTATTTCAAAATTATCAATTGCTTCCCAACTTGACGGTCGAAGAAAATATAGCGTTTCCCCTTCATGCAGACGGAAAACTAACGCCAGAAAACATTGAATGGATCCATGAGTTAACCCGATCTGTTGGATTAGAAGGATTGAATGGCAAGCGTGCGAATCTTTTAAGTGGAGGCCAACAGCAACGTGTCGCGATTGCACGAGCGTTAGCGAACCACCCAACCGTTTTATTGGCTGATGAACCGACAGGGAATTTGGATCGAGCCAGGGCAGAGGAAATCCTCGTTTTGCTGTCCACTTTTCATCGTAAAAACAAACAAACGATTGTAATGGTTACTCATGATATTTTTGCGGCTGGATTTGCGGATCGCATCATTCTCTTTAAAGATGGAATCATCGATCAAGTTATCTCTAGGGAGGATAGTGACTATGCTAAGTATTTGGCGAATTTCATGGCGTAACATGACGCAAAACAAAAAAAGGTTATTCTTCACTTTACTTGCGATGGTTTTAGGAACGGCTTTTGTAACGTCCATGTTAATTGCCGATAAAACGACGGATGATGTGTTTGATTACTATGAGCAAATGTATGTGGCGAATGCGGATTATTGGGTTTTAAGTGATGACTATACATTCCCTGAAGATCTGATTTCACCTATCCTCCGTGAACCCATTGTGTCAAACTCATTGCTTGCGCTTGATAAGCAAGCTTTCTTCGAGCTTGCGGATGATCGGTCCCTCAGTCAAAGGGCAGTGCGAATTACAGGGGTGAGCGATCAAAGCAGTCCTCTACTAACACTTCCGGTCATTGAAGGTAAGTTGGATAATGAAGGACTCGTCGTCCCAGAACCGGTCGCAGACCTTTTAGGTAAGGGTGTCGGAGATACAATTCAGTTTACCGGAATGGGGGAAGCAAAAATTTCCGCCATCGTCGAGTACACCCAACTACTAGCAAGTCCCTCCAATTGGGAACGGGCTGAATCGACTAGTTTTCGTGTAATGGCTCCTCTTTCATTACTCAGAGAATGGACAGGAAAACAGGAAGAAATCTCTTATATGCGATTTCAAGTGGAAGGGGATGGAGAGGAACTTTTTAACACTTTCCAGCAAAACTTCCAAGGAACGAGCGCATATATTGAACCGGTCGTTGCGGATGACTTACAGAGCAATGATATCGGTGGGCTTTACACGTTTTTCTATTTAATCGCCGGTTTATCCATTTTCATAAGTGGGTTTATCGTTTTTAACATGATCTACACAAGTGTGATTGAAAGAAAAAAAGAATTCGCTATCATGAAAAGTCTCGGTTATACGCAATCTTCCGTTTCCAAGCTTGTATTGATTGAAATGACGCTATTGGCATTTATCGGTACTGCGATTGGCGTACCACTTGGAATTTGGCTTGGAGATCTGTTCATGAAAGCTCTTCTCGGAGTATTTGAATTCGATATGGTTTATACATTGAATTGGGAAATGCCTTCCTTGATAGGTGTTCTCATCGGTTTGTTATTTCCGATTGTATTTTCTCTCTTCCCAATCTATTATGCGGGAAAGACTTCAATCTTATTGACAATGAAGATGGCAGAACGTACGACTTCCACATCGAAACGGCATTATGTAAAAGCGTTCTTCGGCGTCGCGCTCCTTTTACTGGGAACAATAATCGATCACCCTGTTTCCTATGCAGCGATTATCGCAGGAGCCATCCTTTTATTCCCGTACCTGTTAAAGGGTCTCAGTACACTCATGAAACCGGTGTTTGTTACCTTTTATAAGTATCCCGGTACATTGGCGTCCCGTAATGTTACGCAACAATTAAACCGAAATGGAAATACAGCGGCGATCCTAGCCATTGGTATAGCAGTTATTTTGTTGTTAAGCGCTGTAGTAGAATCAGCACCAAGAGGAATCGATAATGATATTAGAAGCACTTATGGCGGAAATATGAGAGTCAAATCAGAGGCGCCTTGGTCAGCTGAAGATATGGAAAAAATACTTTCGTATGGTGGCGTGACAAATGTTGAAACATTAGCTGAGGCAACTCCTATTACATGGGGAACGATTGAAGGGCAAATGAGGCAATTCTCCGTTCTGGCGGTACGGGAAAACGGCCCTGCGATATATACTCACGAACAGGAAAAGGACATTACTAATCGTTTACGGCAAAATCCTTCCGTCCTGCTTGGCGAACGAGCTTTTGCTGAGTGGGGAGGTACAATTGGCGAAAGTATTGTCTTGAATACCCCGAACGGAAAACAGTCTTTTGAAGTGATCGGTGTTGGGAAAACATCGCATTATGCCGGTTATGTTGCTTTTATGGATGCTCTCGTCATGAATGATGTATTCGGATGGACAAACAGTTTTGATTTGCTGCTGTCCGTAGATAAGGAGTCGTATGATACAATACGGGATCAATTATGGACTGATTTTAGTAGCCACCTTTCCAAGGTAGAAACAGTTGAGGAGGAAATACAGTCGACAAGCTCCGCAATTTCGGGAATGAACGAGCTTCTCGTTGTCATGTTGGTCCTCGTCGTCGGGTTAGCTAGTATCGGTACAGCAAATACATTGTTGATGAATACGTTGGAACGCGTATCGGAGCTTGGAACGATGCGGGCTCTCGGGTTTACGAAACAGCAGATACGGAATATGATATTGGCAGAAGGCATGCTCATTGGACTGGCAGGAGTGGTGGGAGGACTGGCAACAGGTATCCTATTAATCTTTTTGACAAGCAAATCACAGCTGATGGACGGGTTTCTATCTTTCCAGCTGCCATATAGTGACATGTTGCTAGCAATAGTCGCAGGGGTTTTGCTAAGCTTGGCCGCAGCCTGGATTTCCAGTAAGAGTGCAAGTAAAATGGATATCCAAACATTACTCAAAGAAGGTTGATAAATTGTCAGTCAAGTACGGTATTTTAACGTTATTATACAAGCAAAAAAATCATGGGTATGAATTGAAGTTAGAATTGGATTCCCTGCTTGGCACGAAAGGAAAAATCAATCCGGGTCAAATCTATACGACTTTGGATCGTCTTATTCGCGATCAGCTTGTCTCTTCGGCGGGAATAGATCATCAGGAGAGAAAGTTATACGAATTGGAGCTAAAAGGCAAGGGAGAATTGGAAAAGTGGCTGTTGGAGCCGGTGCCTTACAACACAACAAAAGAGGATTTCTTCTTTAAATGGAGTTGTGCTCGAAAAATTCAGTTTCATGAAGAACAGCGGATGCTGGAGCAACAGAAAACGTTAATCATTCAAGAAGTGATGGAATTGACCCAATTAAAAACGGAATTTCTATTGGAGGGGGACGAAACGAAATATTTATTGACCACCGGCATGTTATTCCATTTAGACGCAGATTTAAACTGGATCAACCAAGTCGTAAACCGGAACCGTTGAAACTTAACCCAATTTCTCGATTTATTAAGGAGAAATTGGGTTTTTTAATGCAGTTCATTTAATAAAGAGGCGACCATTATACAGTTTGAATCATCTCTATAAAGTTTTGAGCAGCCTTGGACAAGCTATGATCTTTGAGCCATATTAATCCGACTGATCCAGTCAACTCGGTTGTGCTTGATATTCGATAAGCATTTATCGGATATCCTCGAAATCGATAAAGTAAGGTTTCTGGAACGATAGATGCTGCATAATCAGCTGAAACGAGATCCATCAAAAGGCTAATATCAGAACACTCCCCAACAATATTAGGCTGTAGCTTGAATCGGGAAAACGCCTCTAGAATCAAATAATGCACACCTAATCCCTCTGTACTTGGAAATAGGAGAGGATACTGTTGAATATCAGTAAGTGATATTTCTTCATTAAACGATGGATGTTCCTTAGATGTAATGAAATAAAATGGCTCATTACATAGATGAAGCACAGAAAAGTCGTCCAATGGTAGTGGCAAGCGGATAATTGCTAATTCCACAATTCGGTCCCTGACTAATTGACAAAGATGTGAGGATTCATTTTGTTGAATTTTATACGTAATCTTCGGGAATTGTTTTTGAAATTGCTCAAGAACCTCAGGCAGTCCGCGAACAGAAAAGGTGTTGACTCCCATCGTGAGCCTTCCATTTACGCCTTTACCGACTTCCATTACTTCTGTTTTCGTTTCCTCCAACAATTGAGTTATTTCTAAAGCATTTTTGTATAGAGCATTCCCTGCCTCTGTCACTTCCAAATACTTTCCACTTCGCTCGACTAATTTTGAACCGAGCTCCTTCTCCATCGCTTTCAATTGCTGGCTTAATGGGGGTTGGGACATATGAAGTCTTTTAGCAGCAGCAGAAATCTTCCTTTCTTCTACAATCGCAATGAAATAGCGCAGTTGCCGAATATCCATCATTAACAACCCTTCCATAAGGTATATGCAAAACGTTAGTAGAACCAATTTTATTAATATTTTTCATATAAATAACCTAATGATAACATGGATATAAAGGAGGTGCAGACTATTTTGAAGCTGAAAGTGATATGTATGAGTTTCCTTGTAGTTATGCTTACTGCATGTAGCACGACTCCAAACTCCGAGGAAAGTTCACCTATACAAGAAAATAGGGAGGGAACGAATATGGAACAACAGTTAATTTCTGCAGCAGCAGAAGGAGACACAAAAACCGTTTTAAAATTAGTAGAAGGCGGAGCGAATATTAATGCGCAGAATAATCAAGGAGTTACAGCTGTAATGGCTGCAACGCAAAAAAACAATATAGATACAGTTAAGGCTCTTATCGAACAAGGCGCAGACATAAATATTCAAAATAACAATAAGGATAATGTGCTTTTATATGCTGGAGCAGAAGGTTTGCTGGAAATTGTGAAACTTGCTGTTCAAGCCGGGGCTGATACAACAATTACAAATCGTTTTGGTGGTACTGCGCTCATTCCGGCTTCAGATCGAGGACATGTGGATATTGTAGACGAGCTTTTGACTAACTCTGACACTGACGTGAATCACCTTAATAACTTACATTGGACTGCATTATTGGAGGCTGTCATTTTAGGAAATGGCAGGGAAAACTATCAACAAATCGTACAATTACTAGTTGACCATGGCGCTGATGTCAATATTACTGATAGAGATGGAGTTACCCCACTAGAACATGCAGAAAGACGTGGATTTAAAGAAATTGAACGTATTTTGAAAGAAGCTGGTGCGTAATAATTTATCGTAATAAACTATGTTTATCATTTTAGAATAAGTTTGCGCTCTATTTTGATTTCTGGGATGGATTTATAAAAGGGGAGAGATTGTTTTGACATTATTATTAAAAAATGTACGTTTGGAAACAGGGTATTTGTATGATCAAACGTTTGTCACAGCTACAGAAACGAAAATAGTTGATGTATTGATCGAAAATGGAAAGTTTGTTGAAATAGCTCCAACGATCGAAGCAAGCGATGCAGTAGTAATAGATGCCAAAAAACAACTACTCGTTCCATCGTTCAAGGAAATGCATACACATATCGATAAAACATACTTCGGTGGGGAGTGGAAAGCGCCAACACCGGCTACAGAAGGGATTTTTACTCGTTTAAAAGAAGAAGCGACATTATTACCTAAACAATTGGATGTTGCTGAAGAGAGAGCACACGCGATGGTTCAACATTATATAAAAAACGGACATACACATATTCGTACACATGTGAACGTTGACCCACAAATTGAGACGAAACATATGGAAATAGTGAAGCGTGTTTTAGAAAGTTATGAAGATCGTATCACATATGAAATCGTTGCATTCCCACAACACGGTATTTTACGTAATGGACCAGAATTTTTAACAATCCTTGAAAAAGCATTACAAATGGGAGCGACCCATATTGGCGGGGTGGACCCTGCTTCAATGGATCGCAATAGTGGGGAAGTTTTAAAAACTACTTTTCAATTAGCTGAAAAATACGATGTAGCAATCGACATTCATTTACATGACCGAAATACATTAGGGGAATTCGAAATCCACCAAATCCTGAATGAAATTGAACAAAGGTCTTTTGATAAAGAAGTAACTCTCAGTCACGCATTCGCGTTTGCGGATTTGCCACAACAATCATTAGACAATCTAATCGATCGAGTGGCTGCAAACAATGTTGGAGTGACAACAACGGTACCAATGGGCGCAGGTCCGATTACAATTCCTGTGAAGTATATGTATGATCGGGGCGTAAAAGTTTCTTTTGGGCATGATAGTCTTATTGATCATTGGTCTCCTTTTGGAAGCGGCGATACGATTCAAAAATTAAATCAGTTTGTACAACGTTTTGGATATATTGACGAATGGCATATTGGACAATCATTGAAATACGCTACAGGCGGATTAACACCATTAAATGAAGAAGGCGAGCAACAGTGGCCAAAAGTTGGGGATACGGCCAATGTGCTACTTGTGGATGCAGTGAGCTCTGCGCATTTGATTGCCAGACAATGCCCTATTTCGACAGTGATTTCAAAAGGGAACATCATTCATGAAGAAGAGATAGAGCTTAAGGGGGAATTCCGATGAGTACATGGCTACGAAACGTTCGACTGGAAATTGGTGAAACAACGTATGAAGATGGCAGCATTCAAACCGTAACCGATTTGTTTCATATTCAAGTTTCGGAAGAAGGAATTCAGACGATTATTCCCGCAACTGAAAATGTACCGGATGCAGATGCGATTGATATGGAAGGGAAATTAGCGCTTCCTGCATTCAAAGATATGCATAATCATTTGGATAAAACGTATCTCTCATTAGGATGGAGGGCTTGTCGTCCTGTAAAGAGTTTATCCGAGCGATTGGCTTTTGAAGCTGCTGAGTTAGAGGAACTTGCTGAAACAGCGGAACAAAGAGCATCTGCCATGATTGAATTACATTTGAGTAACGGTGTGAATCATATTCGAACACATGTGAATATAGATCCTTTCATTAAATTGAAAAATTTAGAAGGTGTTAAAAAAGCACTGAAAACTTATGAGCATTATTTAACGTATGAAATTATCGCGTTTCCGCAACATGGCTTGTTAGCTCATGAAGAAATTCCTGACTTATTAAGACAAGCATTAGATTCGGGCGCAACAATCTTAGGGGGACTTGACCCGGCAGGCATTGATATAGATATCGAAAAGTCATTGCAAGTCACAATGGATATTGCCAAAGAGTATGATGTCGATGTCGACATGCATCTGCATGATAGAGGACAAGTAGGTTTCTATACAATGGATAAATGGTTGGATATGGTGAAAGAACAAGACTATAAGGGATCCACTGCTTTTAGTCATGCATTTGGTTTAAGCAAATTGACGCCTCATATGCAAAAGCAATTTGCAAAAAAATTAAGCGAGCATAACGTGGAAATTATGTCTACCATCCCTATTTCTATAAACTCTCAGCTCATTCCAATTGATATTATGAGATCGGAAGGCGTTAAAGTTGCTTTAGGTTGTGACGGCTTTTTTGATTCCTGGAGCCCTTATGTCCCTGGAGATGTTTTGGAAAAAGTGCATAACTTCTGCGACTATACAGGGAAATCAAGCGAACGGTCGTTACGCGAAAGTTTAAGCTTAATTACACAAGGTGTAACGCCATTGGATAGTGAAGGTAAACAAGTATGGCCTAACATTGGAGATGAGGCAAGTTTTGTATTTGTAGATGCCAGCTGCAGCGCAGAAGCCGTTGCAAGACTACCGAAAAATAGACAGTTAATGCATAAAGGGAAGTTGTACAATTAAGATATAGGAAACTTATTTATAGAACCCAAACCACTAATGGTCTGGGTTCTTCTTAATTTATTCCACCGTACTTTTGGGAACGTAATTGCACGTTATCCTCAGCTACAAAGCGCCTATTCTGTTATAATGAGGAACGATTTAATGAGAATCTAACTACATCTATTGCAGGTATGCATGGACAACTACAGAGAGGAGAAAAACAAATGCATACTTTGAAACAACAATGGTTCGGAAATATCCGAGCAGATATTTTAGCAGGAATCGTTGTAGGGCTTGCCCTCATTCCAGAAGCATTGGCCTTTGCGTTCATCGTAGGCGTGGATCCGCGTGTCGCGCTCTACGCTTCATTCACCATCGCCGTCATTACTTCGTTTGTCGGCGGGCGTCCTGGGCTTATTTCAGCCGCGACCGGCGCGATGGCGTTAGTCCTCGTCAACTTGATGGCGGATCACGGATTGCAATATGTATTGGCGGCCACGGTGTTGACCGGTATTATTCAATTAATTATCGGAGGACTCGGGGTTGCCAATTTAATGCGATTCATCCCGAACTCCGTCATGCTTGGGTTTGTAAATGCGCTTGGCATCATGATTTTCATCACCCAGCTGCCATATTTGCGTGGACATGACACAATGACATTTATTTTTGCAATCGCGACATTGATTCTCGTGTACGCGGTCCCGCGCTTCTTCACGGCTATTCCCGCGCCACTCATTGCGATTGTCGTCATGACAGGCATTGCACTTATAAGCGGCGTATCGCTGCAAACAATCGGCGACTTAGGAAAGATGCCAAGTTCACTGCCGACATTTTTCTTTCCGGATATTCCGCTTAACTTGGAAACGTTGAAAATCATCTTTCCGTATTCTTTGGCATTGTCGATTGTCGGTCTACTCGAATCATTGCTCACTTCGCAAGTGCTTGATGATATGACGGATACGCCGAGCGATAAAAATAAAGAGGCACGCGGACAAGGAATCGCGAACTTCTTCACAGGATTTTTCGGCGGGATGGCAGGATGCGCATTGATCGGCCAATCAATGATCAATATCAAATCGGGCGGTCGAGGGCGACTTTCCACTTTTACGGCTGGTGTATTTCTCATGTTTTTGATTATCGTGTTAGGAGATGTCGTCGTTAAAATCCCGATGCCGGTGCTAGCAGGCGTCATGATCATGGTTGCTGCAACAACATTCAATTGGGGGTCGTTCAAGTTCCTGAAACAAGCGCCGAAAACGGAATCGATCGTCATGCTCATTACCGTTGCAATCATTTTATATACACATAATTTGGCGATTGGCGTTGTTGTCGGTGTCATCTTGAGCTCACTGTTTTTCGTCTCCAAAATTTCTCGTGTGACTGTGACGAGAGATGCGGGCATATATAAAGTAAAGGGACCGCTGTTTTTCGCTTCCACGACAAAGTTCATCCAGTCATTTAAAGACGTACAGGAAAAGGAAATCATTATCGACTTTGAAGATAGCCAGTTATGGGACGAATCTTCTGTCGGGGCTGTCGCTAAAGTGAAGCAGAAACTTGAGGATGAAGGGGTGGCGGTGACAATCCGAGGCCTTAATTCTTCGAGTGAACAGCTATACGAGAAGTTACTATAAGGGAGGAATGACTATGAAAATTGCTGTAGCAATCGACGGGTCAGAAAATGCGCTGCGCGCTGCAAAACATGCAATTACGCTCGCTCAACATTTTCCGGAAGCGCAATTGGAGTTCATCTATGTGGCGGATTACAATAAAGCGAAAGACGAACGGCTTTTATCGCAAAGCGAAGAAAGCCTCCTGCTAAAGAGAAAGCAAAAAGTCGATCCCATTTTAGAACTGGCAAAAAAAGCAGGCGTGAAATCGAAAATGACGATGCTAAAAGGGGAACCAAGCCAGGAAATAATAAAATATGTGAACGCCGAAGCAATGGACCAACTGGTCATCGGCAGCCGAGGCCTAAATGCATTCCAAGAAATGGTGCTCGGCAGCGTCAGCCATAAAGTGATGAAGCATGTGGATTGCCCGGTAACGGTTGTGAAATAATGGAATGCGCCTGCGCCTCGCAAACAGCCTTGAAATAAGGTGCCTGTGCAGCATACTATTCAGTAAATACACTACAATTGCATAAAATAAATGAAGAAGCCAACAGTATCAACGTGGCACTGACTATCTTTTTTGAGACAATTAAAAAACACCTTATTATGCAGCCAGTTGTCGGTATTGTACCGGCGATTGGCTGTTTAATTTCGTTTGGATGCGGATATTGTTATAATAAGTAATGTATTCTTCGACAATTTGAATCACATGCGCATTCGTTGTGCGATGGATTCCGTCGAGGTAAAACGTTTCCGACTTTAGCGAGGAGTGGAACGTTTCGATTGGAGAATTATCAGCGGGCGTGCCTTTTCGGGACATGCTCATGGTAATTCTCTTTTCTTTTACTGCCTTTTGATAGGCATATGATGTATAAACCGAACCTTGATCGCTATGCAAAATACAGCCTTCCGGCAAGTCAGGTAATTGATGCAACGTATCCAGCACAAAGGCAGTATCCTGGATGGAACCGATGGTCTGGGCTACAATTTCTCCATTGTAGACATCTAGGATACTTGAAAGATACATCATAGATTGCCCGAAGGGCAAGTACGTAATATCCGTCACTAGCTTTTCCAAGGGTTTAGACGCAGTAAAATCCCTCGCCAACAGATTCGGTGCGACATATGCAGGCTGCCCAGTACGTTTCCGTTTCTTCACTTTTACACGGCACTGCCAACCATGTTTCTGCATGACGCGCTGTACTGTCTTCTCGCAGGCCCCAGGAAACAGTTCCGCAATCTTCCGGTAGCCATATATGAATTTATGCTTCTTACACAATTCCCCAATCTGTCGATTCCGCGTCTCCTTTGGCGTTTCGTTCCCTTCTTGAGCTTTCCAGCGATAATACGATGATCGACCGACGCCCAAGTGTCTGCAGATTTCTCCTATAGTCATCTTTCCACTTAATTCTTCCACTAACTGAATCACAACTCTTGGCGCCACTTCCTTTCCAATTCCGCGTACTTTTTTAACACTTCCACCTGTTGTTTCAGATATCGATTTTCAGCCTGCAACCTCGCTGTCTCACTTTCATACCCCGGTCCTTTGCCGAAGGCATATTGCTTGCCGACCGGTTGTGCAAGACGATGCAATTCACCATTCCGATACCATTTCATCCAAGTTTTCAGCTGTGTACGGTTTCGGATATTCAGTTCCTCCATAACTTCTTTTACAGGAACACCCGCTAACCTCATTTGAATCGCCTTTAATTTAACTTCTTCTGGATAACTAACTTTAGTTCCCATAGAAAAAACACCTCCACGTTGATGTATTAAGGTTCAATACCCGTTTTTCAACGTAAGGTGTTTTTATTTGTCTCATTTTCTTAGGTCAGTGCGACGTCTCTGTGGCTTCTTTTTGTATTTATATGCTTTTAAATGAATTGTCATAAATGTGTGACGCACAGGCACCTGCCTTAAGCTTGTTATAATACACTTTTGCCATGTGTAAGGGTGTTCTATGTAAGGGAGTCCGATTTGTCAATGGATAAAGTAAGTATTTTTGATTTGGAAAAAACTTCTGTCACAAAATAGTCTTTTTTTATTGCTTTTTCCCTGATAGTTGATTAATCTTTAGTTGAACAATAATTAGTCATCTAATTATTAGAAGTCATAAATGAATCTTGAGTGAGTCGTACATCTCGATGTGTAGATCTTACGATTTCAATCACACATAAATATGGTGCGTTCATTTTCTTCTGTTCAATTGCTTTAAGGGCTATATATTTTTAGCTTCATATTACAAGCGGGAAAGGAATGACAAAGATGGGCAGAGTAGAAAATAAGGTGGCGTTAGTGACAGGTGCTGCGTCAGGAATCGGTTTATCTTCAGCGCAACTATTGGCAAAAGAGGGCGCAAAAGTCGTTTTGGCGGATTTCAATGAGGAGGGTGCTAAAAATGCAGCCGAAGAGATTCGCACACAAGGCGGTGAGGCAATCGGTATCTTTCTAGATGCAGGAAATGGGGATTCGATTAAGCATGCGGTTGAGGATACGGTCAAACACTATGGAAAAATCGACATCCTCTTCAATAATGTTGGCTTGACGAATATTCGTAAAGACTTGGACATTGTCAATATTGATTTGGATGAATGGGACCGACTTATCAATGTCAACTTGAAAAGTGTCCTTTTAGGATGCAAGTATGCGATTCCACACATGATTGAAAACGGTGGCGGCTCAATTATCAATACCGCTTCGATGGCAGGCTTTTTCAGTGATGCAATTCGAGTTGCGTACGGCGCCTCGAAAGCTGGCGTCATCAATTTGACAAAATATACAGCGACACAATATGGAAAACATCATATCCGTTGTAATGCAGTAGCTCCTGGATTGATTTTGACACCGGCAGCGAAAAACAATATGTCTCAGGAATTATTGGACGTTTTCGCGAAGTATAACGCATTGCCCTATCACGGAGAAGCAGATGATATCGGAAATACTGTCCTCTTCTTAGCATCTGATGAATCAAAGTTCATCACCGGACAAACGATCCAAGTTGAAGGTGGCCATTATCTCGGGAATCCGACGGCTCCGGACTTCAAGGAAATGTTTAACTAACTATTCTACTTGCAGGTTGAGAAAGGAATAACAAAAATGAAACAGAAATCTAAATTTCATTATGCATGGTGGATTTTAATTGCACTCAGCATTATCGTGGGGGTTGGAAAAGGAGCCATTAATAATACTGCAGGTCTTTTTCTAACGAGTGTGACAAGTGATCTCGGATTCGGGATGGGAAAATTATCGCTTTATTTTAGTGTTTCTGCAGTCGTGACGATGCTATTTTTACCAATTGGCGGAAAGCTGATGGCGAAATATGATACCCGTTTGATTTTATCGATCGGCATCGTGTTGCAAGCAGGAGCGTTTGCATTATTTGGTTTGATGAGCTCTGTGTGGGGCTGGTATGTACTGGCGATTCCATTGGCGGTAGGCGGAGTATTCATTACTGTCATTGCAGGACCAGTCATCATTAACCAATGGTTCAAAAAAAGCAATGGGCTGGCATTAGGTGTGCTTAGCGCAGTCGGCGGTGGAGTCGGTGCGATTGCACAACCGGTAGCAGCGGGCTTGATTGATGGGCTTGGCTGGCGCACTGCTTATATGATTGTCGGTGGCGCAGCGATTATTATTGTCGTGCCGATCGCAATGTTGCTCATTAAACATTCTCCTCAAGCGCACGGAGTATTGCCGTACGGCGCAAGGGAAGTGACAGGGCAAGAAAGTCAGCAGCAAATAGGCGGCGAGGCCGGCATTGATATGGCAACAGCTAAGAAATCAACAGCTCTATACGCGCTGATGCTGTTCTTCTTTTTCATCACATCGATTGCGAGCTTCTCCATGCATATTCCTACGTATCTAACCAATCAAGGATTTGATATTACGTTTGCAGGAAATGTCATGGGAACGTATATGATCGGAATTTTGATAGGGTCGCTCATTCTTGGATTCCTTGTCGATAAACTTGGATCGAAATATACGGCGATTCTGGCGATGGCTTCCGGCATCATTGCGATCAGCTTACTTCTTTTTGCGAATAATAGTACAGCGATCATTACATTTGCTGTTGGTCTTTTCGGGTTGATCAGTTCTTCGATCGGTATTATTGCGCCTGCATTGGCTTCAACGATCTTCGGTAAGAAAGCGTATAGTGAAATTTACTCTACAGCTTCTCTAGGTCTGGCAATCGCTTCAATTATTGCATTGCCGGCTTACGGATTCGTATACGATGCGACAGGCAGCTATACGTCTGTCCTCTATGCGCTCATTATTATGCTTGTCATCAATATTGGTTGTGTATTCGTCGCATTTAACAATAAAAAGAAATTGGTTGAACAAGGTTTCTGGACAGATTGATGATGTACGGTAAGTAAGGTTTTTATTATAAACGATAAGGAGAGGGCTATAATGAGGTTGCAAGGGAAAGTAGCAATTATTACAGGAAGCGCATCAGGAATCGGAAGAGGAATAGCGCTTGCAATGGCAAAAGAAGGCGCACATATTGCGGTCGTTGATATCAATGAAGAAAAAGGGCAAGAGACGTTAAAAGAATTGAACGAGCTTACTGAAAGCATGCTGTTCATCAAAGACATTTCGAAACCTGAAAACGTCACTGAGATTGTACAAGCAGTCGTAGCGAAGTTCGGCAAGTTGGATATACTTGTAAATAATGCGCACGCGTCCCGACAAGCCGTGTTCGCTGAAACGACGATGGAAATGATTGACTTGTCTTTTGGGACAGGCTTTTATCCGACATTCCATTTCATGCAAACTGCGTATCCTGAGCTGAAGAAGACAAAAGGTAAAGTGATTAACTTCGCATCAGGCGCTGGTTTGGATGGCCAGCCGACACAAGCATCTTACGCAGCTGCGAAAGAAGCGATCCGCGCGATATCACGTGTGGCGGCGAATGAGTGGGGTCCTGAAGGCATCAATGTAAACCTTATTTCACCGATCGCATTGACACCTGGCGTGGAAGCATGGAAACAAAGTGCGCCAGACATGTATGAAGCAATGATCAACCGTATTCCGTTGCGCCGTTTAGGTGATCCGGAAGGCGATATAGGCCGCACAGCTGTCTTTTTGGCGAGCGACGATGCGAACTACATTACAGGACAAACAATCATGGTTGACGGCGGTTCAATTAAATTACGTTAAGGAGATGTTCGATATGGGTAAATTGGACGGGAAAATAGCAATTGTAACAGGTGGAGCTTCTGGTATCGGTGAAGGAATGGTTGATCTATTCCAAGCGGAAGGTGCGATTGTGATCGCAGCGGATATTAATGAAGAAGCTTTACAACGTGCAAGTGAAAAGGAAAATGTGCATGGCATGAAGTTGAATGTGGCGTCCGACGAAGAATGGGCTGCATTTGCCAAAGAAGTGAAAGAAAAATTTGGCCGCATCGATATTCTTGTGAACAACGCGGGCATTTCCTCTGAAAAATCGTATGCGGAAATCGGTATGGATGATTGGCAAAAAATGATGGCGATCAATGGCTTCGGTCCATTTGCAGGTATGAAGCATGTAGCGCCAATCATGGCTGAACAAAAGAACGGTTCGATCGTTAATATTTCTTCATATACAGCACAAATCGGACAAGGGTTTAACCATTACTCTGCATCCAAAGGGGCAGTACGCGCGATTTCCAAGGCAGCAGCGACAACATTTGGCCGTCAAGGCGTGCGTGTAAATGCGCTATTCCCTGGAATTATTGAAACGCCAATGACGCAAAGCTTGAGCACTTCCAAAGAACTGCTTGACCAACTCGTTCGCGCAACACCTTTGCAACGTCTTGGAAAGCCGGCTGATATTGCGAATGCAGCTCTATTCCTGGCAAGTGATGATTCTTCTTATATTACAGGTGCGGAAATTGTTATCGACGGCGGCTTCTCTGCACAATAATTGAATATGTATTTTATTATAAATGAACCCAAAGTATATTGAATTTGGGTTCATTTTCATATATACGGACTGTATATGATAAAATGGAATTGTTTATTTAGAAAGTAGGGGGAAAAATGAAGGAAGAAACGATTTTTGACATCATACACAATATGGACAAGTTCACGAATAACTTGATCATTCAATGGAATAAAATCTTTAATGAAGAATTGGGCGTTTCCCATATACTCCTTCTTGGCCATTTAGCTTCGAAAGGGAAAAGCCGGCCATCTGACATTGCGAAATTTCTTGGACTAACCCCTCCCACTGTTACTCATTTATCAGAGAAACTTGTAAAAAAGAAACTTGCCGTTCGCTCGACTGATGAAGAAGACAGACGCATCGTCTATTTGAGTATTACAGAAGAGGGCAAAGAAATTTTACAACGCGCAAACCTGGAAGGCCAAATATTGAGAAGAAATCTATTTGAAAAGCTAACATTCGAGGAGCAACAACAAATGCTCCGTATTTATCAGAAGTTGAATGAGTAAGAACTATTTCTTGCCTCTTATTATTGCCCTCTTTTCGGTGCCCATTAGCGTTGTATAGCAAGAAATAAAAGTAAAAAAGTGCAGTTTATTGAAAAGTGCTCTTGAATAAAAACAAAAAAGCTCCTAATGTAGGTAAGGAACGACGACTAAATCAGTTCCCTACACTATCAAAAGGAGCAAGCTCATGAAAAGTGTAAACCATAATTTAGTCTTTCGTCAATACTTCTCAAACTTGCCAAGTAACTTTTTGGATTGTCCACTAAGAAACTATGACGCAAAAAAAATCACGGATCTCTCAGTAGTGAAAGTTTTTATCATGGCCCTTCTCTGCAAGTGGGAAACGCTTAGAGATATCGAGATTGACATTCGCTCAAAAGAGGACTTCCAAAAGGAGATTGGTGTAGAATCCATTAGCCATTCTCAACTGAGTCGTCGATTAAAAGAATTGAATACCGCAGATCTAGTCGATCTTTTAGGCAGAGTGGCCGTTCACTATCGTGCTTTGCAAGGCAATGCCAAGGGCATTATTGAGAAAGTAGGTTCCATCAAGATTATCGACGGCACCTACGTCAAGTTACCGAACCACGCTCTCAATTGGACCGCTGTTTCGAAAGATTCCTGCGGAATCAAACTACACGTACGGGTCGTGGTTGCCTCAGCCACAAGTATATTTCCCGAAAAGATGATTCTATCGACAGGGAATATAGCAGATTCAGACGCCGTCAATCATATTATCGATGCTGACGGAGCCCTGTATGTAATGGATCGCGGTTATGCACAAAAAACAAAGATGGGCGGATGGATGGCTCGGAATATCCACTTTCTTGTGCGTGTAAGGAAGACGTTCACCATGGAGACATTGAAAAGCATCACACCAACACATCCAAAGGTAATTAAGAATGAACTGGTCTCCATCAAGACCCGCAAAGAACCTGTACGGTATATTGAGTTCATAGACGATGAGGGAACACCATTTCATTTAATTACAAACCGTCTTGACTTGTCTGAGGAAGAAATCCTCGAAACATATAAAAACCGTTGGTACGTAGAACTTTTCTTTAAATGGCTTAAACAACATATCAAGGTGAAACATCTGTACAGCTTATCTCCAACAGGTATCTGGAACCAGATGTTCATTTCGTTAATCACTTATGCGTTAACTGAAATCATGCGACTGACCCATCAACCTCACAAAACAATCTGGACGTTCATGCGAACGTTGCAGCAATACCTTTTTGACCCTATAAAAAGACTTTTAAGAGACTTCAACCGAAGGTTGAAAAAGAGCAAAGGACGTCAGAAAGTACCTAACCCCAAACCAAAAGAATTGAGGTATGGAGAAGATTTCGCGATTGTCAGTCCAATAAGCAAAGAGCATTTTATCAATAAAAGTAAAGCTAGAAGAACAAAAAACGAAATTAAATAGATATGTAAAAAAAGGGAGCTGAATCGTCATTACAACCCTGTTCCCTTTTTAAACTTTTCACCAGCAAGTGCACTGTAAAATTATTCAACTATAAACTATTAATGGAATATATGCAACGCTAGTGTACGGTGCCTGTGCAGCGTTTCAGATTATATACTACAATTGTATAAGTTAATTTATGAAGTCAACCATATCAACATTTGGTTGGCTTTATTTGTATTTATATAATTCTTATTGAATTGTCATAAATGTGTGAGGCACAGGCACCGCAAAGAAGAATTGATTCTTTACACTTTCTTTATACTTTTACGGTCAATTTATTTATACTTCTTTCGGGCTCATTTGAACTCTTCTTTTAAAATAGCGTAATAATATTCGTCCCACCATTCATTTCCATGCGGAATACATTTTTTGAAAAAGCCTTCCCTTCTCATGCCGATCTTCTCCATAACGCGGTAGGAAGGGGGATTCTCCGGCTGGCATGTCGCGATAATCCGGTGTAAGTTCATTTCGGTAAAGCCGTATTCCAAGATGGCTTGGGCTGCTTCGGAAGCATACCCCTTGTTATGATAGTTTGGATTGAACACCCATCCGATCTCATAGGTATGCTCCCCAAAATACTTATGAAAAGCGATATGCCCGATCAAAATGTCTTCATCTCGTAAGACGACAGCAAACATTTCAGCAGCCTTGCCACTGTTTTTACAGACAAACTCTTTCGAGTCTTTTTCGGTGAAAACGCCTTCGGGAATATACCTCATGACATTCGGGTCTGACGTGTACGCGTGTACAGCCTGCCAATCCTCCGAATGAAATTCCCGTATTACTAATCTTTTTGTAGATATGTGCATGATGATAAAAGCCCCTTCGTGTTTGACAGTTTAGACATTGCCTATATAGCTTCGTGTTCTGTTGGGAAGAACAATTTCCCCATTCTTGCTGTGCTTTTCGAATAGCTCTGACAGGAGGTGTACAAAACGGTCATATGTTTCGTCGCCTTTTTTCGGAGCGTAGGACGCTGATAAATTCCTTCCTAAGAACCCTTCATAATCAAAAAGCAGATCGTTTTGAAACTCCTTAAACAAAAACGATCCATCCTTGAAAAAGCTGTTGAATACTTCTGGCGTTTCGTCGATGCCGCCGCTAAACCCTTTGAAAGCTGGACAGGTCTGTTGGCAAATCTCGGCGTTCTCTTGGATAATCGGGCTCGCTGGATCTCTGCTATTCCAAACAAGAGCAACAGGTGCCTCTGGTTTTAAAATCCTTTGGCATTCGACTTTGAATGCCTGGTGATCAAACCAATGAAATGCCTGGGCAACCGTCACTAGATCCACACTATTTTCTTGTAACGTGGTATTTTCGGCTGTTGCTTTTACGGATTTGAAACGGGAATAGTTTCGTAATGATTCCTCCGCCATCTTTCTCATATCGTCATTTGGCTCAACACCAATTACATGCAACCCTCTTTCCAGCAGCTGGCGGCTCAAGATCCCCGTGCCTGAACCTATATCGGCCACAACACTCCGATCCTCAAACAGCTCGTTCTCGGAAACCAAGTAATCGATGTATTCCTTCGGGTAACTCGGGCGATATTTCGCATAGATATCGGCCTTGTCCGTAAATTTTCCTGTTGTTTTCACCGCAAGATCTTCTCCCTTCATTATCGTAAATAAGCAGAACGGACTAATTCTTTACTTTACAATTTATAAGTCTGAGATTGAAGAGTCCAGCCAAAGGGATCTTACTTGTTTCCATTATAACATTTATTTCCTCAACGCCTTCACATGATATAATATTGGAAATAATACCTGAAGTGGTTATTAACAGGGGAAAAGGTGGTGAACATTTGTGAAAATTATCGTGATGCAAATATGAAAACTTCTTAAGACTGTTCCGAAATAAGGCACGCTGCCATCTCTGAAAATAAAAATTAGGAGTGAGCAGAAGTGACCTATGTGAATGCGGAACAAGTTTTACCGGCTGAATTGATTCGAGATATCCAAAAGTATGTAGATGGGCAACCGTTATATATCCCGAGGAAAAGTGGGAGGAAAAAATCCTGGGGTGAAAAGAACGGAACACGAGAAGCACTTAAGAAAAGGAACAGAGACATATACGCAAAATTTCTTGACGGCAGTACGATCGACGAATTGACGAAGACGTATTACCTCTCCGAAAAATGTATTCGGAGGATCATTCGACAAGAGAAACTACGTGATAACTGATTTGTGGGGATGCTTATTATTTCTAAAATAAGCATCCTTTTTCTGTTGGCAGGCTCTACTTCAAGTAGGACTTGTTCTTGAGCTTTTTTCAAGTAAGAGCGGTGGTAAAGTATAGATAAGCTACTTGCGGAAGTAAGCGCAGATTGCTTTATTAAAGCGGATAAAAAAAATAAATACGAAATGAGTGGGAGAAATGATAGTTGAATTAGAGAAACGTGATTTTCATAAATGCTTCGGGATGCTCAATGAAGAAGGACAAGTAGAGGCGAAAGCCGTCGTTGCCGGTGTGAATCCAGGACGTATATTTGTCGACCATTTAGAGTCGCCGACGTCTGGTCTGATTTGGTTAGGGAACAATGATGGTTTTATTTTCATTGGAGATGAAAGGAACGAGCGATTCAACGACGGAATAAATTCTTTTATCGATTCGGTTATTGCGCCGGACGCAAGGAGAGTCGGCATCAACTGGTTTGAAGGGATCGGCAATCATCCGAAATGGGAGAGCGTGATTGAACGATTGTTTGCACACCGCAACTTAGGAAGTTGGCTGCAGCACGTTTATGTAATGCCAGAGGAGAAGTATAAACCGGAAATGGAGCCTATACTGGAACAAGGATATGCCGTTCATAAGATCACCGAGGCGCTCTATGAAAACAAAGATAACTCAATCAAGAACATTGATTTTTTACACGCCACGATCGATTGGTCCTGGTCATCATCCGATCATTTTTTCAGTAATGGGATTGGGTATTGCATTGTTTATGAGAACGAAATTGTTTGCATCTGTTCTTCTAGTTTTGTTTTTGAACATATCCAATGCATAGGGATTGAAACGGTGAAGGCCCATCAAGGAAAAAAACTAGCCCAGACGGTTGCCCACCGTTTTGTGAAAGAGTGTTTTGAAAAGGATTGGATGCCATACTGGGACTGCATGGATGTGAATAAACCGTCTAGTGCCGTCGCTGAACGTTTAGGGTTTACTCGTGTATTTACTTATACGGGATTTGAGTTTTCGTTTTAATACTGCTTTATTTCATTGTCGAAAAGAAGGGGAATCCCGCAGCAACAGCGGAAATTCACCTTTTTTTTTGCGTCATTTTTCGTCAGCTACTAAAAGTGGCGATGTAACTTCAAGCCACGGGATCAGCCATAATCCTACCGAATATACGTAAATGGAACAGCTCATGGAAGGGGTGGAAGTATTGCGAGAGTTCCTACTAAAACAAGCGAATCCACTCTAAAATTTAAGGTGACTGTGCACGAAACTATTCAGACAATACACTGCAATTGAATAAAAAGAAGCGTGGAACCAATCACGTTAAGCTTTGATTGATTTCACGCCTTATTTTTATCCAGCATAATGAATTGTCATAAATGTACCATGCACAGGCACTGTATTTTTGTCTTTAAACCCTTTTCAATTCAATATTCGTAATCTCCTCGGCAATCGCTTTCGTCAAATCTTCAGCTGTTTTGGGGACGAATGATTTCAAGATTGCATTGACCATTGGCCCCATCACCCCTTTTGCAGTGATATCCAAGTTCCCGTGCATCACTGTTTTGGACTCCGAGATTGATTCTGCCTTAAAATAACCGTCACCCGCGAAGTTTTCATTCAATCCCTTTAAATCGAAAGTGACTAGTGTTGGTTCACGCCATTCTGTAATGTCGATTTGTAACTTCACCGTCTTTTGCATAATGCCGATATCACCTTTGAATGTCCACGTCGACTGCTTATCATTTAAAATTTCGTGCTCGATATATCCCGGGACGAGCGGTGCCCATCTGTTCATATCCTTGACGAAATCCCACACCTTTTCAATCGGTATATCCAATTCTGTCGTATGTGTTCCACTAGGCATGTAAAGTTCCTCCTTTTTTATGCTATAACGCTCTCCGCGTCGCTTATCTTACGCGGTTCCAAGTTGCCAATATGCATACCAGCCAAATAGCCGAATGTCATAGCAGGCCCGATCGTTCCGCCCGCACCTGGATATGCGCCGCCCAATATGCCCATCGCCGCGTTGCCGGCAGCATAGAGCCCTTGGATAACTTCCCCGCGTAAACTGATGACTTGTCCATGTTCATTAATACGTGGCCCACCATTTGTTCCTAATGCGCCCGCATATACCGGCAATGCGTAAAATGGTCCTTTTTCAATTGGCCCGATCATCGCTTCACGACCTCGGAATCCATTTGCAAAATTCTCGAAGTGCAGTGTTCCGCGATTGAAGTCAGGATCTTCATGATTGACAGCATGCCTATTAAATCGCTCAACCGTCGCTTCTAGCTGATCCGCATCTACTCCGATTTTCTCCGCAAGCTCCCGAATGCTATCCGCTTGGGGAACCCAGTCTGGTGCATTTTCGCCAGGAGCCATCGTCACAATTAAGGCACGGTCTTTTAATTGCTGATCAAAAACGAGCCATACATTCGATTCATTCGGCAATGATTGCGAGTTCTGATCGTATGTGTAAAACGATTTAGGCAGATCCATGTAAGTGGCGCCTTCGTTGACGAAGCGTTTCCCGTTTTTATTGACGATAATCGAATTCGCCGCAGTTCGTGCTTGTGTGTCGATTTGATTATAAACTTTACCTTCATATTCAATCGTAGGATCCACAAAAGCCGGTGACCACCAAGCTTCGCTCATATTGGCAAGAGCTGCCCCTGCTTCCATTGCCATGATCAACCCGTCGCCTTCATTGTAAGAAGGGGACTGCGGGTGCGTAATTGCCCCTTTTAGGAAAGAACGGACAAGCTCTTTATTCCACTCGAATCCACCTGACGCAATCATGACGCCTTTTCTTGCGCCAATGAAATAGTCTGTCCCATCCTCTTTTTCTGCGCGAACGCCAATGACGGCACCTTCATCATTCATGACAAGTTCCTTTCCAGGAGTGCAAGTCAATGTTTCGATGTCTCGGTCCAGTACAGCTTTAAAAAGGCTGCCCGCTAATGCTCTTCCCATAGTCGTGATATTGTTCTCCATACGTTCAGCAACTATAGTGAAGTCAATATCGCCAGGATCGGCAGCTCCGCCTCCCTCCAACGTCAAAGGAGGGAAGATCGGATTTCTTCTTATTTTCTCTGACCATTCCCCTAAATCGTTCAAAGGAAACGGAAGGGGGTCAAGCGAACGACCTTCCTTTTTACCACCCGGCAAATCGGCATAATAGTCGCCATACCCTTTAGGTACAGCGAATCTTACAGGCGTATGTTCATACAAGTAATCGATCATCTTAGGGCCATGCTCAATATAGACGTCAATCAATTCGGGATCCGGCTCTTTGCCGTGAGTAAGTTTTGTAATATACATCTTCGCTTCCTCATGCGAATCTTCCAAACCGAGTTCTTTCATATAGCGGTTATTCGGTATCCACGGAATTCCACCGGAAAAAGCTGTCGTACCGCCAATCTGGTCCGATTTTTCAAGGATGATAACTTCCGCTCCTTGATCATGGGCGAGGATGGCCGTCGTTAAAGCGGCACCCCCGCTGCCTAAAACAACTACATCTGTTTCTGCATCCCACTTCACATCGTTTTTCAATATCATTTCCATAACCCCCCTTATCATTTTGGAAAACGTTTACACTTACATCCGCGCAACAAAGTGCTAAATTTCTCCATTCCCTTTATTGACGAGGTGTTGTCCTATATAATTATAGATAAATAGATAGTTTAAACAATAAACATTCTTCAGATAAATGATGCATTCTAGTCATTACGATCAAAAATGTCAACAACATGGGAAGTTAATCGACAGGGGGAACTGAATTGTCTATCAAAATGGATCCGAGAGTTCAAAGGACAAAGGTGATGTTTGAGGAAGCACTATTGGAGTTGATGGGGGAAAAGGATTATAAAAAGATTACAGTGAGAGAGATATCCGAAAGATCGACCCTCAACCGCGCGACATTCTACTTGCATTACTACGATAAAGACGAATTGCTAGGACAAATGCTGGACGAGGCATTAGAAGATTTAAGAGTTTGTGTGCAAGTGAAGGAGATTGAATTTAAATACGACAGCGAAAATCCACATCCGATCTTCATCCGATTATTTAATAAAATGATTGAACAGAACCGCTTTTACAAAGTCATGCTCGTTCAAGAAAAAGTGCCATACTTCACTGAGTCTGTCCGAGAGATCATTGAGACATTTGTGGAGAAAGGGACGCATTATATGATTGAGAATAAAATTGAATTTAAAGTCCCCGTTGAAATGTCAGTAGCCTATATCACATCCGCCTATTTAGGCGTCATCATCTGGTGGTTGAAAAATGATATGCCTTACACGCCCGCACATATGGCTAAGCAGTTGACGAGACTGTCGACGGTCGGTCCGTGGGTGGAAAATCCGTATCGGTGAAGTCATAAATAAACCTTTAGAGCTGTGAAGAGGCTTTGAAGGGGGTAACCGACACGCCAGTGAAAGGAGCGAGAATGAATGGGGCAGGAAAGGTTTGAATATGAGCGGAACCGATTTAACCTCTCTGAACGTCTAGTTGCCGAGATGTTTCTTCTATCTTATATTTTTATTTTTTTCTTAGGAGAAACAGGTTCGGCAATACCTTATATTTGGCTATTGATTTCAATCGTAGCTGGGATTGCGTCTTATTTCATATTTTATTCCCGTGATTACTCACTTGGTCCCGGTATTGGATTGGCAGTAGGGGTAACGATGCCTTTGTTTTTATTCGGTGCTCCGTTGATGAATAACCTATTTTTTTTCGTATATGTATTGTGGAGAATACAAGCTAATTTTAACGGTTCCCGACTCCAAGGCTGGCCGTTTATAACTGTTGGTAACACAGTCGTTTTCGTCTTATCGAGCTTCATGGCAAGACTGATTTTTGTCAATGATCGTCCGGACGAATTAATGCAGCAACAACTGATTCTCTTCTTGTTAACTTCATTCCTGTTTTACTTCATACGCATGGTCACGATTACAATCAATAGTCGGCAGTTAGGCAATTTTAAAGTAAGGGAAGCTGGAAAGGTTTTCAGTATGATCATGGGACTTGGCACTTTTGTCTTTTTCATTGTCCTCATTGCGCTTGAGACGGCAAGGTTATTATTTATCAAGACGACGGGCTTTCTCTTTGGTGGGCTATTCATGGTTTTCATACAAGCACTGGATCCTATTTTTGAATTTATTAGGAAAGGCACCGAAAAAATTGACGGAGACAGCGCAGAAGCAGGTGAAGGCCGCTTATTCGATTTTGAAGAGCGCGAGGCTACATCCTCTCTATTTGAACATACCACAATCGTATTTGTTGTAGCTGTTCTCATAATTATTACGGTCGTTCTCATCGTGATGAAGAAAAAGAAACGGTATAATGAGAGACAGGAAGCTTATTATTTTTCATTTGAAGGTAAAAAGGAACGTGGAACAGAGCAACGAATAATGCTATATGATTACTCAACTGCCAGGGATAAAGTTCGAAAATCATTCGAACGATTCGAGAAGGAAGCGCAAAAGTATAAATTAAGTCGATCCCATGAGGAGACGGTGAAAGAATGGTTTTCACGCATGGGTTGGGAGAACAGCGATAATAATATTTTGTCGCTTTACAACGCAGTTCGATATGGCTCATATACGCCTTCGGAAAGTGAACAAAATCATTTTATGAGCGACCTTGAAAACATAAAAAATCGTTTTTTCGTAAAAGAAGCTAGGAAGTTTTAGGCGAAGGAAGAGAAATAGAGGATAGGGGGATTTCCATGAAGCTGGAACGTTTGCGTCAGTCATTTGAAGAACTTGCAAGGTTTACAGACAAAGGGGAAGGCATCAATCGGCTAGCCTACACCGAAACCGAGCGGAATGCACGCGCTTTTTTAATCGAGCAATTTGAACGTGCTGGATTGACAGTGCGTACCGATTACGCTGGGAACGTCATTGCGCGCAGGGAAGGGAGAGTCCCCGATCTACCGGTTGTTGCGACTGGCTCGCATATCGACTCCGTCTATGCAGCGGGTGAATTTGACGGGACCGCGGGCGTCCTCGTTGCACTTGAAGTGATGCGTTCGCTTGCGGAGGAAGGTGTTGAAACGGAGCACCCACTTGAAGTTATCATTTTTGCTTGCGAAGAATCCGCCCGCTTCGGCGCATCGACACTCGGAAGCAAAGCGATGACAGGCCGTCTGGATCCTGCGTATACGCGGTCACTCACTGACAAAAACGGAGTAACACTCATGCGGGCATTCGAAGAAAACGGTCTTGATTTGGAAGAGGTACATTTGGCTATGCGTTTCCGGGATGAATTCAAAGCGTTTGTCGAGCTGCATGTCGAACAGGGGCCAGTACTCGAAAAGCAAAGAAAGGCGATTGGTGTCGTCTCTGCCATTGCTGCACCAGTCCGTTTCCATGTACATGTTGACGGCACAGCGGATCATTCCGGCACGACGCCGATGGATTACCGTCATGATGCTTTATTAGGAGCCGCGGAAATTGCATTGTCCGTAGAAAAGGCCGCACTTGCAGAGAGCGAGTATGGCACAGTCGGTACGGTCGGTGTGTTTTCCATTCAGCCTGGGGCGATGAATGTAGTACCAGGCTCCGCGGATCTGTACGTCGACATTCGGGGAACGAGCCTAGAATCACGCCAGCGAGTCGTCGTTGCGCTCGAAAACGCGGTTAAAGACGTGGCGAAAGCACGAGGCTTGGACATTTGGATGGATGAAATATCGAGTGAAGATCCCGTTCAGATGGACGGCAAGCTCGTAGCCGAGTTAAAAGTGATCTGTGAAGAAAGAGGAGTGGCATGGATAGAAATGCCAAGCGGCGCAGGGCATGATGCGATGAATATGGCGTCGCTCTGTCCGACAGGCATGATTTTCGTCCCGTCAAAAGACGGAATTAGTCATAATCCGACCGAGTACACGTCTATGGAGCAGCTAATGGAAGGGGCAGAAATATTACGGGCCTTCTTGCTGAAACAGGCGAAGGCGGCTCTATGACTTTAACTCCAACATGGAAACAATACCTATTTTCAATTCGTCTATATATTATGGAATGAATATGGATTAATTGGGGGGCAAAATGGGAGAATTAGATATTATCTTAATCATCAAAATGATCATTATTGGATTAGTTCAAGGCTTTACAGAACCAATCCCTGTGTCATCTAGTGGCCACGTAATGATTGCTAGTGAAATTTTAGGGCTAGGTGAACAAGGATTTACTTTTGCGATCTTAACGAATACAGCTTCACTATTTGCGATACTATATTTTTATAGAAAAGATATCGCAAGACTAGCATCCAATTCAATTCTCTATTTGAAAACGAGAAATGTTCGTTATCAAAGTGACTTTCGTTTTGTATTCTTTATTGTCATTGGTACGATTCCGGCAGGTGTTCTTGGAATTTTATTAAGTGACTATATTGCAGAAAATGTTAGCATGACAACGATTGCGGTCATGCTCTTCATAACAGGGATTGCCCTGTGGTTAATTCGCAATCTGAAAGGTCATAAAGGCGAAAGCGACATTACAATCAAGGATGCTTTCATTGTGGGGTTAGGGCAGGCGGTCGCATTAACGCCCGGGATTAGCCGTTCAGGTGCAACCATTATTTCAGCGGTTGCCGTAGGAATGAAACCTGAAACGGCACTACGATTTTCATTCATGCTATATATTCCCGTGAGCCTCGGAGGAGTTATCCTAGGTGCCACTGATTTTCTAAATGAACCGAACAAAGCAGACTTAGCAATTCCGTATTTAGCTGCATTCATTGCAACACTTGTCATGACCTATTTTGCTTTGAAATGGTTTATGGGCATTATGAAGAGTGGGAAGCTGATTTATTTTACTTATTATTGTTTCCTCGTAGGAACATTACTTCTTATCTTCTTTTAAAAAGATGAGGGTTTCTTATTGCAAGTTAAATGGGCGTCTTCCTGTAGCGGGAGATACGCCCTTTTTTATTCCTCATCTTGAAACAGATGATACAGCAACCGGTCTCGGTCATCGAAAAACTGTTTCATAATCGAGTAATGCTCCGTTTCCTCCAACGTTGTTTCGTGGATTCCGTCTTCTGTAATCTGGACGATTTTGGAGAGCGGGTGAGCCATAACGATCGGCGAATGAGTAGAAATGATGAACTGGGACCCTTTCGTAACAAGCTCGTTGATTCGCGCAAGCAATGAAATTTGACGAAGCGGGGACAAGGCCGCTTCAGGCTCGTCCAAAATATATAGACCGTTCCCCCTAAACCGCTCCCGGAACACGGCGAAAAAGGATTCCCCGTGCGATTGCTCGTGAAGGGATACGCCTCCGAACGAATCAATGATTTTGGGACCGGAAAGAGGATCTTGGTCAAGCTCCTCGATATTCGTCGCCACATTGTAAAACGTCTCGGCCCGGAAGAAAAAATGATCCCTCGCCCGTTCCGCCCCCTTCACAAGTCGAATATATTCATCAAGTTTCGAGTGGGAATCAAAACTGGAAAAGTTAAAATTCAAAGTCCCGCCTTCCGGATTAAAACCATACGCAATCGCGATTCCCTCTAGCAATGTCGACTTTCCCATCCCGTTTTCACCGATCACATATGTAATATTCGGATGGAGCTCCAATTCGTGCAAGTTCCTGACGAAAGGAAGGGTGAACGGGAATGTACCATGCGGCATCTGTTCCTGCTTCAAACGCACGGTTTTTATGTATTGGGAAAATGAATTCAAAAGTGCCAACGGAAAATCCCCCTTATTGTAGAATACGTTTATCTTGCCTTTGAATCTTCTACGTGACTAGAGGGCAGGAAGATTCAAAAACTAGGCAGGCGAATTGCCATAACTATATGATTACATAAAGCATGGGTTCATTGGAAAAATTGTAACCGTCTATAAACGGGCGTCGTCTAAGGTGTAGGGAAAGGGGGGAGGACATGGGGCGGTTGGATTGGGAGGCAATGAGCAGGGATGATCAAATTGAAATGCTGATGGACCAATATGGGGAAGAAATTAAAAGGCTTGTTTATACATATGTGAAAAATCATTCGACGGCAGAAGATGTGACACAGGAAATCTTCCTAACCGTCTACTTGAAACTGGATTCGTACGCGGGGAAATCTTCAATTAAAACTTGGTTATATTCGATCGCGATTAATAAATGTAAAGATCACTTAAAAAGCTGGCATGTCCGGAAGATGATCCTGCAGGAAAATATAAAGGATTTATTACGGCCAAATCGTCGGGGACCAGACTATGAAATGATCGACAAGCTCGTTCGCGGGCAGATTGTCGATGAGGTACTCAAGTTGTCGATTCCTTATCGGGAAGTGATTTTGCTTTATTACTATAGGCATCTATCAATCAAAGAAGTGAGTGACATTCTTGGAATTAGCGAGAGTGCTGTAAAGGTGAGGCTCCACCGGGGCAGGGAAAAGTTGAAAAAGCCATTGGAACTTTTGAAGAGAGGTGAGGCAGATGGATGACAAATTGAAGGGGTTACAGGAGGAAGTTGATAAGTCCATTTCACAGGACGAATATTTCACGGAACAGGATAAGCGCAAGATTCGGAATGGGATTATGGAAATGAAGCGCAGCGTTCCAACACCGAAACGCCGAAATCTACTGCCACAGCTGCTTACTGCCATTTCCCTTTGCGCATTCTTCGTTTTCCTTAGTGGAATCATCGGAAAGGAACTCGGCTTTTTTGAAAGTGACACGCCGCAAGACGCAAATTCCCCGGTGATTGTGCCTGGCGACGAAGAGGATCCTCCATCCATCGAGGATCGCTACGGAAAGCGGGAGCCTCGGATTGAAAGTGAAATTGAAAAAGTTTTAGCACGTGAGGATTTATTCCAATCAAAACTAAAAGGCACCTTAAAAGGGGCGTATATGGATGAATCGGGAACTGTTGCGGTGGATTTTGAACACTTCGGGGAAATCATCGGCGCGCAACCACTTATGGAAAAGGGTTATCTGATGGCTGTTTTGGATATAGCAGTTAAAAAGAGACCTGATGTGAATCAAGTCCATTACCTATTCGACGGCGACCAAGCTGCGTTCACGGCGTGGAAGGAATCCGCTGACGATGGGGGAGAAAGGGAATTCCAAGAGTATATATCAAAGATGCAGTGGATTCTTTCATTTACATTGTTGACACAAGCAGCGCTTATCTTCATCGTCAAAAATCAGAAAGACCTCCTTTGGGTCATTTTTAGTTTCATATTATTAGTGTTTATCCATCATTTACTATTCACGCAGAACGATTATATATCCGAGCATTTGCCACGGCAAGCTAAGTGGTTCATCGTGCTACTGGTGGTCGTGTATGTTGCCTTTTTTAGAAATTTATATTCATGGGTCAAAGTGATGAAGAAAAATAGAGAGTCGGTCTAATCCACCCAAAAATAAAATGGGATATATTTAAAAACTTTGAAACTATTTTCGGAAAACTACGTCTGTACTGTACTTGCTATTACAATTGACTCGCCGGAGTGGAGGAAAATAATGAAAAGACTATTGAGCATATTTGGCGCACTGTTTCTTGCCAGCAGTATCCCAGCAACTAGCTTTGCTCAGAACACGTTGCAGTTTTCGGACGTACCAACAACAAAGCATTTCGCGGAAGCGGTGTATGATCTTGCGGAACGCAATATTATTGGAGGTTATCCGGATGGCACATTCAAGCCGGGCAATTCCATTACAAGGGGACAGGCGGCCGCGATCATCGCGAAGATGACCAATTTGGATACAACGAATGTGAAAAATCCGGGATACAAAGACGTCTCGACGGCGAATGGTTACTATAAAGCGATTGCGGCAATGACAGAGAAAGGCATGATTAGCGGATACGGCGATGGCCGATTCGGTCCGAACGATCCGATTAAACGGGGACAGATGGCTTCGATTATCGTTAAAGCATTCGATCTGCCACGAGAACCGATCTACAATCATCCATTCAAGGATCTTTCGAATTATCAATCGCATACTGAAAACATTCTCGCCATTTACGCACTCGGCATCACATCGGGAACGACTCCGACTACGTTCAGCCCGAACGCTCCCATCACAAGAGGGCAAGCGGCGAAGATGTTGAAAGCGACCGAAGAATCGAAGCCGCCAATGGTGACAATCAAGGCGAGTGACTTGAAATGGGATTATGTGCAAATTTGGCAATCGGATGCAGAGGAAGGATACTTTAAAGCATTTAAAGTGTTCGGGACAGAAGGTTACACTGAAGACAAAATCCAGGTCGTTCCCGTAAAAGAAGGGAAAGGCATCTTGAATTTACAAGGCAGGCCGAGCAAGGGCTCAAATGTAAAAGACTACGTGAAATATTATGTTCACATTACAAAAGTGAACGGCGAACTGACATTGACATTGGAAGAGACAGAGGACATGGTGCCGACAGCCGTCCAGCTATTTGACATTAAGGAAAACATTGAAACGATCTCCCTTGCGACGATGGAAGGGGAGAAAATCTCTGACAATATGCCGTTCAATGTGGATCAATACACGATCGTCTCATTTGATATCGATAAACCTGGCCAGTATATCGCTACTGTGAAGCTCAAGAGCGGGAAGGAAATACGATACGGAATTGAGGCAAAGCAGAACGACGCTCAATCTTATTATGATGTCGAAGCAATTAAAGAAAACCTGTCGGAAACCTTTAAGGAAGACGACAAGTATGACATCGGTGACTTTAAAATCCTCGAAAAAAATGCCGGGGAGATTGTGAAAATCACCCGCGAACCAGGCACAAACAAGTTCCATTTTCAAGCAACCGGCGAAAAGGAAGGTACTATCCATATCGACTACGGGAAATCACTTATTCAGCGGGATTGCGAGGAATGGGAGTACTGCGATAGATTTTTGTGGTCAGGCCTAGTAGTAAAAGTCCGGATCATCGGCTCAATTGTGAATGTATATGTGTATCGTGATTATGCAGAATAAACCGGTGCCTGTGCAGCATACAATTCATACAATGCACTACAATTGCATAAAGGAAATCAAGAAGCTGACCGTACCTAAACGGTTGGCTTCTTTCTATATTTATATGACTATTAATGAATTGTCATAAATGCGTGTTGCACAGGCACCTACTACACCCAAACAAAAAACTTGAAAGTCAAAAAAGGTCAGAGTATAATAAGGTTATAAGTCAAAGATAGTCAATGTCAGATGATATATATGAATGAAACTGTAAGGAGGAAATGGAATATGAAATGTCAACATTGTGGTAAAAACGAAGCGACAATGAGCTTGCGACTTCAAGTGAATCATCAACGTATGCAGATGAATTTATGTCATACATGTTTTCAAGAGATTCAAGGTCAAATGAGTGCTTCATTTGGCAACGGTGCAAATCAATTTTTCCAAGCGAACGGCAACTCTCAGGCACATACGCAAGTTAGAGAAGTCGATGAAAATCAAGGAAACGGCTTGTTAGACCAACTCGGTAAAAATATTTCGAATGACGCCAAGGAAGGACGAATCGACCCGGTTATCGGTCGCGATCAAGAAGTGAAGCGCGTTATTGAAACTTTAAATAGAAGAAACAAAAATAATCCTGTTCTCATCGGGGAACCGGGTGTCGGTAAAACAGCGATTGCGGAAGGGCTCGCAGTGAAAATCCATGAAGGCGATGTTCCCGCAAAACTGTTGAATAAACAAGTGTACGTGTTGGATGTAGCATCACTTGTGACGAACACAGGAATCCGCGGTCAATTTGAAGAGCGGATGAAGCAATTGATCGAAGAGATCGAGAACCGGAAAGATGTCATCGTGTTCGTCGATGAAATCCATCTTCTCGTCGGTGCAGGTTCGGCGGAAGGCTCCAAAATGGATGCGGGGAATATCCTGAAACCAGCATTGGCACGCGGAAGCATGCAGCTTATTGGAGCAACGACGTTGAAAGAATACCGTCAAATTGAAAAAGACGCTGCACTCGAACGCCGCTTCCAGCCGATCATTGTCAAAGAGCCTTCTGCGGAAGATGCGATTACAATCCTGAACGGAATTAAAGACCGCTATGAAGCGTTCCATGAAGTGCATTACTCTGACGAAGCGATTCGAGCATTCGTCGCATTATCACAACGGTATATTCAAGACCGATTTTTGCCGGACAAGGCAATTGATTTGATGGATGAAGTGGGTGCACGCTTGAATCTGAAGCATTCTTCTGCAGATGCTGAGCAAATCGGAAAACGGCTAGAAGAAGTCATCCAACTAAAAGAACAAGCTGCGGAAATGGAAGACTATGAAAAGGCGGCAGCGTTGCGCCAAGAAGAAATGCAATTACGTCAACAACTAGAAGAAGCCGAACAAGGCGAAGCGTCTCTCTATGAAGTGACTGTTAAAGATATCGAGGAAATCGTAGAAGAAAAAACAGGCATTCCGGTAACGAAGCTACAAGCATCGGAACAAGCAAAAATGAAAGACCTTGCAGAAAATCTACGTAAAAAAGTAATTGGACAAGTAGAAGCAGCCGATAAGGTTGCAAAAGCAATCCGCCGCAGCCGCGCAGGATTAAAATCGAAAACTCGTCCAATCGGATCGTTCCTATTCGTCGGTCCAACAGGTGTCGGTAAAACGGAAATTACAAAAGTTTTGGCAGAAGAACTATTCGGTTCCCGCGATACGTTAATTCGTCTTGATATGAGTGAATACATGGAGAAACATGCCGTCTCTAAAATTATCGGCTCTCCTCCAGGCTACGTAGGGCACGAAGAAGCTGGCCAATTAACGGAACAAGTTCGCCGCAACCCGTATTCGATTTTGCTATTTGATGAAATTGAAAAAGCGCACCCGGACGTTCAACATATGTTCCTTCAAATTATGGAAGACGGGCGACTAACGGATTCGCACGGTCGAACAGTAAGCTTCAAAGACACTGTCATCATTATGACAAGCAACGCCGGAACCGGTGAGAAGAAAGTAAGTGTCGGGTTCAATCAAACCGCACATGAATCCGTCTTTATGCTAGAATCGCTAGGAAACTACTTCAAACCTGAATTCCTGAACCGTTTCGATGCAATCGTCTCATTCAATGAATTAACAGAAGACAATCTACTCGAAATCGTCGACTTGATGCTCGTTGACTTGGAAGAAGCGATCGAAGAAAACGATATCGCGATTTCCATCTCGCCTGAAGCGAAACGGGAATTAGTGAAACTCGGCTATGACAAACGCTTCGGAGCACGACCACTCCGCAGAGTCATCCAAGACAAGATTGAAGATCCATTAACAGATCTCATTTTGGAAGATGACGATATCGAAAAAGTTCATGTCGATGTTGTCGATGAAGAGATTGTTGTACGTCAGATGTAATGAATTAACGAAAATAGGTTGTACATTTAATAGCAGTAAAGCCACAAAGAACCCCTTCATGCCGTAAAAAGGCGTTGAAGGGGTTTTGTTGTACGTTGACTACACCTGTGTCCCAAATATACCTAAATACTGCTCCTGTAATACAAATTCATTATTTTTCCACCCTAGTGTATTCAACATATAACCTAATCCATCCGCATGATATCTTCCGGATATTTTTTGATATGCTAATAGCTCATAGACCCCATTGGAATCAAAATCCACTGGATATAGGCCACTTAAAGGATCTACAAAACCGGTTATCGGGGTTTTCAACTTGCCATTCCGATCATAGATCTCATTTAAATAACTTGAATCTCTCGTAGAAATATCAATAATATACCTTTCATTATTTGGTCTGCTAATAACTTCAACTTTATAATTATCTTGATAATTGACCTCGTATTGGAAATGATCATTGTAAACATCAGAATCAAAAAGGATGGTTGCGTTATTTCCGATAAAGGAAACGATGTAATAGTTAATGATTCCGCCACTGCCACCTGTAGACATACCGATTAATATTTCATCTACCCCATTGCCTGTGAAATCGCCTAAGAACAGGGTCGGATTATAGCCTTCATTGTTATGAAGCGGAATATTTGTCACTACTCCTGTTCTACCGTCCCTAACGTGAAGAATTATATTTCGAGTGTATGGGCTATCCGGCGTTTTTGTTCCAGTCAGATAGATTTGATCAATCACTCGATCACCCGTTACATCTCCATTCGCGATAGCAACTACACTAGGATTACCCGTGGCAGCCGAAAAATTAAAGTTATTCATGGAATACCCCTTTTCATAAAGACAATCGTTATTATCTATCCTATGGGGGTCTAGGCTGATTGCTACTAGTTGTGAAGGAAAACATTGATTGGATAGGTATTTTCAGCAATAAAACTTTCATAAAGAAAATCGAACCTTCTTCTAAGCTGATTTGGTTTTGGAAGAGGTTTTTTTCAATGGAAAGTAAGATTTCTCGCATAGTAAGTAGGGAAGTTCCCTGAAAACCGCTATACGACTAAGGTTGGAGGTAATATGGGCAATTCCACATAGGAACTATTGTCGTTGGTGTCCGTATAAAAGATAGTTCTATGAAAGGGAGTGTATTCGGTGAAGCGAATGAATTTAAAATATGCTGTTATGAGTATCGGATGCTGCATGATGCTTGCGGCATGTTCGGATAAACCGGAGCCCGAATCTGATGTAGAGTCGGAAATTTCGATTTCGGAAGAAGAAACAAAACCGGTTGCCGAACAGCAGATTCCTAAAGCGGCACGTACGTTGGAGGATATGATTTCCCAGCCTGCGGGCAAGTTGGTGGAAGCACATATGGACCCTGAAGTGGAGGCGGCAAAGACTGTCAATTGGGTTCAATATCATCGCTTCTATGAAGATACGTTCCAAGGGATCATGGAAGAAGAGCTGCCTACATATTTTGAGGAACACCCGGATTTAAGCGTGGACGAGATTTATGACTATCTTGTTTATCAATTAGGTTCGGGGCAATATTCAACATTCTATGACCAGTTAACGTCTTATGAGCATGGGTATGTGATGCCTGAGTTACCGGAAGGCAAGGACGAAATTGAGATTGCTAAGAAGCAAAAGACAAATGTCGTTATTTTGATGGATGCAAGCGGGAGTATGAAGGCGGAAATTGGAGGCGAGTCGCGTATGTCTCTTGCGAAGCAGGCGATTGAAGATTTCACTGGCCAGCTATCTGATGATGTCAATGTCTCCTTATTTGCGTACGGCCATAAAGGTGCCGGGACGGAAGCCGATAAACAGCTTTCTTGCAGTTCGATCGAAGAGCTTTATCCGCTTGGCACGTATGACGAGGGTTCATTCCAAAAAGCGATGGATTCTTTTGGTGCTAGCGGCTGGACGCCACTAGCCGGTGCGATGGAAAAGGCGCAAGAGTATCTTGCTTCTTATGATAAAGAGAACTTTAGGAATATCGTTTACATCGTAAGTGATGGTGTAGAGACTTGCGACGGAGATCCGGTTGCCGCGGCGAAAAAGCTGCATGACAGCGATATCGAGGCGAAGGTGAATATTATCGGCTTCGACGTCGATGATGAAGGACAAAACGAGTTGAAAACAGTGGCGGAAGCAGGCGGCGGTGAATATGCGACAGTGCGGAACCCGTCCGAATTTGAAGGAGTTCTCATTAAGAAATGGAAGCCAAGCATGATGCAAGTGATGAGCCAGCAAGGCGTCATGCTCCATGATTTAGTTCATCAAATGGAGGCGCTCATTGCAATCCATGACCCACTCAAAAATATTTCTGACCGGGAGGCAACACGGATCAGCAATGCTGCTTACTATTTGAAAAATAAAAAGATCCTTGACGATGAAAAGGCGTCCGAAGTAATTGAGCTAGCAAAGGAAATGGGAGAGCTGAGATCAGCCCATTTTACGGAATTAAAAGAGCAGAAGAGTGAAGAAGCGAAACAGGCGAGGGATGAAATCGACGCGAAAGTGGAAGCGTGGAAAGAGAAATGGTACGCAGAATTGGAGAAGGACGAATAACGATTTCTTGAAAAAGAATTCCGCCAATCACAGACTGTAGATAAAGGCTTTCCGCTTTGTCTACAGTCATTTTTCAAATTGACTGCTCAGCTTGGCTTGAAAACGCTAGTTCTGTTTGCCTCCGAAAAGGATATGATATATAGGTTTGAACTTGTTATCTAAATAGGAAATAGAGGGAGGGGAGGTACGACTGTTTTAATTGAAAAGGAGAATAAAGGATTTCAGGACAGGATAACGAAATAGATAATGGTGTAAGGAAGCGAGAGGTTGTTGAAATGAAAAAACTAAAGTTGGAGAAGTTCACTGATGAAGATTTTGAGGAGTATTACAAGTTAGTATCCGATGCATCCGTCATGGCGCAAATTACAGAGCGGGCGATTCCGTTAGACGTAGCAAAAGCGAACTATCAAAAGTTGCTAGAACGTAACAGCAAACACAAGTTGTTCGGCTCTTACAAAGTGTTTGATGAAGATTACATAGGCCTTGGTCATGTGACCGTGAAGGAAGAAAATCCTGCTGAAGCAGAAATCGGATACATGCTGTTGCCAGCCTACTGGGGCAAGAGATACGGCACCATCATAGCTGGGGAATTGATTGAATTGGCAAAACAGACGAACGTGAGCCGTCTCACTGCTGTCATCGATCCGGCAAATATCCCATCGAGAAAAATATTGCTCAAGCATGGATTTACGTCAGAAAAGATATGTGAAATCGGGGGACTGCCTGGGGAAATCCTTGATAAGATTTTATAGTTGAAGATGGAGAAAACAGGAGGCTATACAATTGGGGAATGAAGTGGGGATTCAATCAACAGCAAAAGAGAAAAGAAAGGGGATGGAGATGAATCAATTATTTACGATAGACTGCGGGGAAATCATATTGAGAGAGTTTACAATTGACGATGTAGATCGTATTTATGAAATTACTTCACAACCCGAAGTTTATGAATTCCTGCCGGATTGGCAGTCAACGAGAGAACAACGATTGAACTGGGTTACAAATTATGAAATCCCAGCCAATAAAGAGTTTTTGGCAGCCGTCCCTTTGATCGGCGGCCAGAATTATTTGAAGCTAGGAATTATAGTAAAAGAAACTGGCGAATTTATAGGTTTCTGCAATACAGGCATTAAAGAAGAGCTGAGTGAACCGAACCGGGAAATTGCTTATGCCATTTCAAAACATTACAGAAATCGTGGATACACAACAGCAGCAGTAAAAGGACTAGTAAACTTTTTGTTTGAGCATACAGATGTAGAACAACTTAATACAGTTGTCCTACCCCGCAATGCTAGTTCAATTAAAGTTATTCAAAAATGCGGCTTTCATTTGAATGGAGAGACTGAAATTGAAGGGCAAATGCATTTTCGTTACACCCTTACGAAAGAAGAGTGGAATATAAGTAACGAGACCATCAAGCCTTTCCAGAGATATTGAAATTTTGAAGATGCTCGGATCTAAGGCTAAAAGAAGCAACTTTTTTCTTCCATTGCTTGACGACATCTACGTGGTCATCGTAATGGTAAAGAAAGAAATTCATTTCCTTCTTTCTACTCTTAACGTTGATGACAAACGGAATCACAGTAGTCTCAGGATATAAAAACGATTTTTCAGTACCCGGGAAGATGTGGTTTCTCTTTACATATTGAGCTTCATTAAAATATTCACTAAACCGATTTTTTTCTTCCTCTTCTAAGTGCGTTCCGTTAAATGTGACAGTTATATCGTTCGGGTCAAGCTTTGGATGAATCGTAAATTTATTCAAAATCCATCCGACTAGTGCGCTAGTAGGACTCGAAATAAATATTAGAATTACCCCGATTACTGAAGCAATAATCGTCCATATCATTTCATATCAACTCCGTTATGTGTAGGTGCTTGTTGTATTCATTAAGAGTATCATAACAAACTGATTTGATATTATGTTTGACAACTTATTAACTTTTTTACTAACCATTTAGTTTATAGGAAAGGCAGGAACGGTTATGATATTGTGGTTTCGGCATTTGCCACAGCCAACTTTGGATTTGTCTAAATGGAAACCTTTCATTGAAAATGCATCGTTTCGAAAGCATTATATGAAATTTGTATATCTTTTAATGGCCGTCTTTTTTCTGGTGCCCTATTGGCTTTTCAAGGGAAGTTTCATTCATCTAACAAACTTTCCTCTACTATTAATCGTTATTTTGGTTTTCGTCATTCATGAGGCACTTCATATGCTTGTCATCAACAAGAAAGGTGATATGAGCCTAACGTTCAAAGGAATCTATTTTTGGCTCAATACAAATGCAGTTCTTTCTAAAAAGAGATTTTGGATTTTCATGAGCTTACCTTTTATCGGATTAACGATAATCCCGGCAATTACATCGTTCTTTGTAGCAGTTGAAATCAAAGCACTCCTTTTATTTAGCAGTTGGTTTAATTTAATAATTTCAGCCTCCGATATTGTGAATTCAGTTTTAATCCTACTTAAGCCGAATCGATCTGAGTTTTGCAGAGGGTACTACCGAGTGAAGTGACCTGCTGGTTATGGAAAATGAAGCGTTGCTGATAAACGTATGATTATCATCATGGAGGTGGCAAGATGGTCAGAAGAAGAGGGATTTACGAAGTGAAAGTACTGGGCAAGCAACTTACTTGTCTGTTCTGTCAAGGCAATCAATTCCGGCATCGTGAAGTATACATGGATTTACAGGCGCGAGGCCAAAATGTGACGGATCAGCTTACCTTTCAATCACTAACTTGTACGTCGTGCGGCGATAACCGCATGTTTCAAGAAAAGGAAGTGTACGATCAATCACTAGAAAGACATATACCAAGCATGGAATACACGGAAGTGGTACAAGAATGAGCATCAGTTATTTACGGCCAATTACATGCAGAATCACGATTTTCGATAAGCCGATGATTTGTCGATTCTGTTCGCACGATGTGTTTATTCCATATGAGATGTACATAAATGTTGAACAGCCGGGAATCGGTTGTTTATATAATCATGATCTGGCGATTTGCCAACATTGCGGGGAAGTGAATCATTTCAGCGACCCGAGCGGTTTTGATAATGAAAAAGGTGATTTTGTATGGGCTTTGAAGCAGTACACGGTGCATGATTAAGAGGCAGATGGGTTGGGAATTTGTGACGTTACAAATGACCATTATAGACTTCCTGTCATACCCTATAGGTGGGGTGGAAAAATGCCGAGAGTCAAATACCGGGAAGCTGACGTTGATTTAATGGCAAGGATGATGAGGGCGGAAGCCGAGGGTGAAGGAAACCAAGGGATGTTGTACGTTGGCAATGTAATAGTGAACCGTGCTGTCGCGGATTGCTTGGACTTTAGAGATGTCAGGTCAATAGAAGATGTCATTTTTCAGGTGCAAGGAAATAATTATTCTTTTGAAGCCGTTCAAAAGGGGAATTTATTTTATCAACGAGCAAGAACCTCTGAAAAAAATTTAGCAAGACAGAATTTGGAGAACTGGAGACAGCATCCAGCGAGATATGCCCTTTGGTATTTCAATCCATACGCGCCTTGTCCTCCAACATGGTACGGTCAACCGTTTACCGGTCAATTCAAAAATCACTGCTTCTACGAACCAGCTGCTGGAACATGTGAAAGTGTTTATATGGGATAATATGAAATTCCGGTGCCTGTGCAGCACTCAATTCAGTAACTACACTACAATTGCATAAAATGAAAGAATAAGCCAACCGTATCAATCACCGGTTGGCTTATTCGCGTATTTATATACTCTTATAAATGTTTCCTAAAAAGGCTCCTGACTAATTGATAGACCCTAACGTATATGTCTCTTCGCCAGGTGTACATGATTGCAATTGTACTTTATCCGAGGACCAGCTTTGAGGCACATAATAAATACGGAACTCCCCGCAAGTCGTTTCGACTTCGTTTTCCTCATTTCGAATCTTTCTATTAATGGTAAAGTGTATTCCACACGCGTCTACCAAACGCTATCCGGTGATAATGAATTGCTCTTTCTTGATGAGGAGGCAATTCATAATGGTCATCTTCGGGAAAAGAATCATGAGCTTCCGAGTGAACTTCAGTGGATAGTGTTGTCTAAGAATATTACCTCAACTGAAAGAGATGCCGCTATTTCAAATTGTTTGTGTGAGATTCTTGATTTCTTAGGAAGCATCGAAAAACGAGAATAAAGGATTTCAGGACTAGGCAACGAAACAAGTAATGTAAGCATGGATTTACATCCGAAAAGGCTGGGGAAATACTCAGCGAGATTCTGTAAGTTAAGATGAAATAGGAGGCTATGCAATTGGCGAATGAAGTGATATTTCGATCAGCGGCAGAAGAAGATTTGGAAAGAATCGTGGAAATGCTAGCAGATGATAAGCTTGGAGCTACACGGGAACAGTTCGTATTGCCATTACCAGAAGTGTACCGCGAAGCGTTTCGGGCGATTGATGCAGACCCCAACAATGAACTAGTCGTTGCATGTCTCGGAGATGAAGTCGTTGGTGTCCAACAAATCACATTCACTCCCCATTTGACCCGTCAAGGTGGATGGCGTGCAACGATCGAAGGGGTAAGGACCTGTTCAACCGTACGAGGAAAAGGAATCGGAACGGAGCTGATCAACTGGGCAATCCAACGAGCGGAACAGCGTGGCTGCCATCTCGTTCAGCTAACGACCGATAAAACGCGGGAGGATGCCATCCGCTTTTACGAACGGTTAGGATTTCAGGCGACTCATGAAGGAATGAAGATGAAATTAAAATGAAAAATGCCTATGACCAAACAGAGGACAATGGTTTGGTCATAGGCATTTTATTTATCATTCAACCATCTTCTGTAGCAAAACTTTGATTATGTCGAAAAAGTTCTAATGTTAAGTCGATTATCAATCGACTATGTGATAGACTAAAAGTTGCAACGGCATATAGCGGATGGACGGTTGGCACTCCCTGGGAAAGGGGGTGTATAAATGGTGACATATGAAGCAATGAATATGCTATTCCAATTTGGAATGCTTATCGCAACTACTGTAGCAACAATTGTAGCGATGATTGCTCTATACGCCCATAAAAAAAAGTAACCTTCCTCCGCTAACAGGCACGTAAGCAGGGCAGTTACTTCTTTGCAAAAATCATCATTACTGGCCAACCGCACTTCTAGCGGTATGTCTGTTGTACTGACCAGATGTTCCCAGCATCTGGTCTTTTCTTATCATATGTTCAGTTTACCACAACCAAACGGAGTTTGCATATTATTACAATAACAATCTAACCAATTCAAAAGAATGATGACATTGTTCCAACGAAGTGTAAACGCAACAAGGAAAATTATTCTTGCCTTTACCCTTCGTTGTTCATATCATCCGCTTTGTTTGAATCAAAATCAATGACTGCCTTTGCAATGATGCCAATTAGACCAATCATAACCCCAGTCCCGACAATTAAGTACATGATAGTGAATACTTTTCCTAAAGTTGTGATCGGGCTTACCCCTGTCTCCACTCCGGTAGGAATCAGACTGACTACACCGAAGAAAATAGCATCTACCGTGTCCCAGCCCTCCACTTTCGTATAAAATAACGTACCTGACAAAACGATCAACAATAATGTTACGAGTAAAGACGTAAAGACTGGATGGGTAAATGACTTCACAATCGCGATGAGCAATCGGATTGCGGTTAAAATGAACGAGATCATTTCGGTACCTCTCTCATGGAAAAGCGATAACTGATTCAATTACAATGATAATCGGCAAAAGCGAGCGAGGTTATACAAATGAGATGGGAAAGGCTTAATATAACATGTTCTTTTCACATAGAGAACAGTGAATTGTGCACGGAGAACACGTTAGTAAGAATCAACCACCTCACAGCCTCATTCAATTCCTCCGCAATAAAATCAGGCTTCACTTCCTTCCAGCGACCAAAAAATTCATCATTTATGTATTTGGTATACGTATCCTTCCCGCTCCCTGTTTTCACCAATATCTTCCTGCACCCAACCTCATTCGCAGCCATTAAATCGGTCCATCGATCCCCGATCACTACGCAATGTTGTAAATCCAAGTTATTCTCTTTAGCTGCCGTACGTAGCATTTCAGGTGAAGGTTTCCTACATGCACACCCATCTACATGCCCGTGTGGACAGAGATAAATCTTATCAAAGCCAAAATCGTTGAGCTCCTTTTCAAAACTTTCATAGGATGCTTCCCCCTGTGCAATGCCAGGTTGATTTGTAAATGAACAAACTAATATTCCGGCGCCTTTCATTTGCTGTATTGACTCAGCAACACCCGGAAAAAGTGTAAACTCTCCAGGATAAATAACACTATCACTTCCTCCGATCGTTCCATCCCTATCTAAAAAGACTGCTTGAACATGCAAAGCAAGACCCCCTATATTTGGATAACTCCAATATTCTATTACTATTTTAGAAAAATCCTATTTAAGACGATCAAGAAAAAGCCCAAAACGACATAGACAAATAAATAAGCAATAATGAACAAGGCAACATTCGAATAGCTACCGACTCCTATTGGTATATCTCCATTAGGATTCAAAAAGAAATAAGGATAAAAACCATCAATTAATCCTCGTAACAAAGAAACAACAGAATAAAGCAAAGGGAAGACCATCCAATAAAAGATATGCCGGTATCTATATTTTTTCTTCGGTTCAAAAACAATCCAATTCATAAATACAAAAATCGGCTGTAAGTAATGAAGTGTAAAGTTCGTGATGATCCGAATTCCCGCATATTCTCCGCCACTTGCAAGAAGGAAATGATAAGTAGTAATGACGATAAACATATAAATAACCGAGCAATTCTTCAAGAATTCCAATACGGGACTCGGGGGCTTTCTCGATATCATTGTGAGAACGCTCAGTAGAAATGTTACGGACACAATTAGGTTCGATTGGATTGTAAATTTTGTCATAGAAATCCAAGGAGCAGGAGAATAAAAGATATGCAAGACAACGCTGAGGAAAGCTATGACAGAGATGATCATATGAAAAATTAACTTTGTTTTGACCATCTTTTCTTGTTCATTCAAATCGATCACCGCCACAAAAAAAGAGAATATTTTACATTACACCTGAACTATACTACTATTCTGTAAATAACTCAACGAATGGTAAATAGAAAATATATACAGGTCGAAACATGTCTATAAAAATTAAAAGGCGGGTAGAGAATATATATAGTTTGGGAGGTAATGTATATTGAAGAATCATATTATTGGCGTATACGACAATGAACAACAAGTGGTTGAAGTTGTTGAGGATTTAAAAAAGAAAGGCTATACAACCGAAGAAATTTCAGTCATTGCTAAAAACACAAAAAAGCTGCCTGAAATTGCAGAGGAAGTAAAACCCTCCACTAAGGACGGAGCCATAGCTGGAGCTGCAACCGGAGGAGCAATTGGTTTAGCCGGAGTGATAGCAGGGTTATCGACTGTATTGATTCCTGGATTTGGCGCTGCGTTGGCAGCAGGTCCTATCATTACAACAATTGGAGGAGCAGTCATAGGGGCCAACTCGGGTGCTGGCGGATTAAAGCATGCACTTATGGAACTGGGAGTCACAGATGATGAAGCTGAACGCTATTCTAAAGATGCTGAGGACGGTAAGATTCTTGTATTCCTTCATCCGAAAGAGTGAAGACGGATTGGAATTAAATAAATGAAACTGCCAGCCATATTCAACTTGGCTGGCTTTACTCTGACTCTCCTAATTTAGCCATATAATCGATCAAGAAATGCAAGACGATGAGCGGCACAATCGAACCTATTCCGATATATATGATTGAAAATAATACACCGACAATAGTTGTTCTGACGACGCCGTTTATGAACCCTTGATACGTGTGAGCGAGACCGAACAATAGTGAAGAAATAATAATGATGATCCAAACTGACAAAGTAGGGAATAAATAAGTCAAAGCAAAAAGTAAAAAACTCCGATAGATAATCTCTTCTGTAACTCCTGCAGAAAGCGAAACGTAATTCCATGCCTTTTTCTCTCTAGCTGTAACGGGCATGATGTCTACAAAGCTGCTTTCTCCCCATTCTTTCTCTTTCGCCTTTGCCAATTTAGCTCGAATCTTATCGCTAACATGATAACCAATGGAATAATACAAGATCCCGCATATATAAAGAAGCCCAATCGCAAATACCGAATACGTAACCAATGGCCCTAAAAGATCCGTGTTTATGCTTGGAATAGACAAACCGATATCGGTTAACGTAAGCTCCGTAAAAACAACGAGCAGTAAAATGAATACAGTAGGGACCCATAATCCAATGATGATGTTCTTGAAATACTTCAACCTGGCATGTTCATTTCTTCTTACTTCCACTTTAAACTTTTGAAAACCGAGGTAGCCAATAATAGGCTCGTATACTAACGTGAAGATGATCACTAACCAAAAACCCCACACCATATCATTTTTCCCCTTTCCTCCTTATTTGATTAAATCATTCGTATGTCATTCATCGGTTAGTTGAGTATACGCGGCAGGGGGGATAGGGTTTCATGTTTTCAGGATTTGTAAGCGAAGTGGAATAACTATATGATAGGCAGTTGCATTTTTAATAGTTTATGGCTAAATCGATGGTTTCATGGTCCATGCTATGTTCGCGGATTTTTACGAATGCTTCTTAATAAAAAGGAGAAAGCTTCTCGGTATTCCTATAAAATAGAAAATAGATGACGCGATAAGCAAGGAAGGGGCTAATTTCACTTGAAAATACATGGAACGAAAAAGCTATTGGATGCAATTCCATTTGAAGTGACGGTTGATAGCGCGGAAGAGGAAAATGAGCTTTACGCATGGCATGCCAATTTGCTTGTGATTGATCGGCGGAAAACGCTCGTGCTTATGAATAACAGCAGCAGGTATGTCATCGTGCTGCATGGTTTGAAGGCGAAGGAATTCAAGAATTTGGATCAAGTCATTCGGGAAGCGATCCGCAAAACGTTCAGGGCGGAGCGGATCCGCGAAGACGTAATAGAGCGCTATCTTGAGGAGGCAGGCCCTCTATCATTCCATAAGACGAAGAATCGGTCATTTGTCGCCCAATTGAACAAGGCGTGTGACAACGTATGGTTTGACTCTCGTGACTTGGATCCTGATGTGCTGATCAATACAGAAGTGGCGAAACGGGCGAGCCGATGGTTGGTGGGCGTTGGGAAGAAGGGAATGGTTTATCCATACGAGGAACTGCGCAAAGATTTGTCCACAATGGCGGAGGGTCCAATTTTCTCTACGGACGCTGCCGTCATGAAGATTTCCATGCCGTTTGAAGGGCTTTCCATCTGGCGGCGTGTGCGAGTTCCACTCAATATGCCTTTTACCGAGTTCCATAACATGCTTCAAATTCTGTTCGGTTGGACAAACAGCCATCTCCACGAATTTTACGTGTTCGATCAATCCGAAACGACGGAGCCATATCCCTACTTCTCGCCCTATCATGTCACAGGCGATTATAAACCGGTCTTGAATATCGTCATGAACGAGGAGCTGATGGGCTATCCGAAAGAAGTGGAGAGTGTGCTTGAAAAAAACATATTATTATCCGACGTCATTCCAAAGTATACAGTGCTGAAATATGTATACGACTTCGGCGATAATTGGCAACACGAAATCATCGTGGAGGAGACCGTGAACGACGAGCCCGTGGAATTACCGGTCTGTCTGGACGGCAAAGGAGATGGACCGCCCGAAGACTGCGGTGGAGAACCGGGATTCCATGAATTCTTGGAAGTCATGGGCGACACGTCTCATCCTGAGCATACTTCAATGAAGGAGTGGGCGGCAGGGCAGTTGTATAGCAGGTTTGATAAGGGATTGGTGAATCATCGGTTGAGGGGGATGTAAGGTGTTGATTAGAGTTGGCGGCTTAATACTTCTGACTCTTATTCTTGTCTAGCCAGGTACTTCGACTCAAAAATACTTACTATTCAATCGATAAGTAATCATCGGTATGATAGACTAATAGTAGCAACGACATATAGCGGATGGACGGTTGGCACTCCCTTTTTTAGAGGTAAGGCAGACTAAGGATGCCGCGTCCTGCGGTAACGTCTGCATGACTCGCATCGTGCGAGCCCGTGCTTATATGGTGACATATGAAGCAATGGACATGATGTTCCAATTTGGAATATTCATCGCAACAGCTGGACTAGCGATTGCAGCAATCACTGCACTAGACACCAAAAGAAAAAAGTAACCACCCACCGTTGACTGGCAAGAAAGCAGGGTAGTTACTCTTTTTAACACGTACTATTCGCACTTGGCCAACCGCACTTCATGCGGATGTCTGTTGTGTTATGGCCGGATATTCCAGTATCCGGTCATTTCTTATATGCTCAGTTTACCATTACTAAACGGAGTTTGCATATTACTACTTATAACCATTCAATTAATTAACAAACATTTTAAAGAATCCGAAATGAAACAAGGGAGGTTACAATGAAATGGGAAGAAGTTTGTAAATTACACCCGAATCAATATGTAAAACTGAATATCCTTGACTTCTACGTAGAAGACGACAAAAAGTTCGTGACGGATGTAGCACTTATTCATGTCATAGACAATCCTAAGACGGCTATGATAGAGTTGTTTCTCTCAAAGGGCGACACCATTGTTTATCATACAAGCACCAAAGAAATCGTAATTGAATTGAGAAACCGAAGGACTTCCTGGAATTTAAAGACTAGCCAATAAAGGTCTTGGTTAGTTCCTATTGCAATCATTGCCCATTACATCAATAGGAAAAAGCAATTAACCTACCGCATTTACTGTAATTAGAAAGAGCCACACGAATTTAGTTCATATAAATGATTGGGAATGCAGACTTGTGGCTGGAATAAATAATGGAGGGGAATTTAGTGACGGAAAATATTTGTATTTATAGTAAGGAAGTGCATGATGATTCCGACATTAAATCGGGAGATCACATTTTTTTAGCCGCTATTGGTGGTATTGAAAAACTGCCTACGGCTTTTGTTTCACATGCAGCTAACAATCATTTTTCTAAATTGGAAATGCATTTTACTAGAGAGTCATTAATTTCTCTTAATCGTCATTTTGAAGGACCCGGGAAACGGGGAAAGCTAAATCCAAAGTATGCAACAAAATCTAAGGTTAGTATTGTAAAATCGCATAAAGAGAAAGAGGAGAAAGAAAAGTATGCATTGGGGTATCTGCAATTAGGAAAGCCATACACTATTAACCAATTTATTTTTAAATTGGATAGCAAGGACAATAAAGAGATATCAACATCAATCAATCCCGTCCATTTGGATAAAAAATATGATCCTCAAGAAGTTCTGCATCTATTTGTTGAACAAGTTAAATTGTCTGGAGATTATCTCATTATAGAAGATGAAGAGCTTCCAAATGAGATTGCGTTGTTTGGTGAACTGGATGGGAAATGGTTCTTAGGGCTGAATAATCGAAATCAAGAAGCTTTAGCGCTAGAGTATATAAATATAATAAAAGGTTCAAAATCAGTAGAAGTCAACGAAGCCAAACATACATCGTCACAAGTAACTGTCCATTTTAAAAGCGAAATTGATATTGAGGTAACATATCGAGTTGCCGCTAAGATGGTTTTCAATTATTTAGCCTTTGAGAAAGGACGTGCCTTCATCTTACATTCACAATTTGATAAATTACGAAAATGGATTTATCAAGGGGAAGGAGAGAATGAATTTGTTACTCTTATTGAGAGTGACAATATCATGAAAGAACGCTTTGGCACCCTGTATCCTGAAAGTGCACATTATGTATTTGTTACGCAAATAGATAAGCAGTTGGTTGGTATTATTGGGTTTTATGGAGCAACGTTTTCTTTTGCGGTTAAATTGGCCGATTTATCGCACGACGAAACATCCTTTTACAATCTCAGCGGATTCATTTGTGATTGGAAAAATAGAAAAGAATATAAGTTGATTGATTACATTGAGAAAATGACAATCGAAAATATGAATATTGATAATTTTATTGAGTAACCTTAAAGTGTGAATACTTTAAGGTGCTTTTTATGTACCAAATAAATTCCACAATCTCATGGATAGTATTGAGGCAGTTTGTATTCATTGATATCATAAGAAAAGGTAATTCAATGTATTTGATTTAAATTATGAAAGTAGGATTCTATATGTCAACAGCAAACATCGGATTTGAAGAAAATCTATGGTTAATGGCGGACAAGCTTCGTGGAAGCATGGACGCGTCTGAATATAAAAATGTTGTACTTGGTTTACTGTTTTTGAAATATGTGTCGGATTCTTTCGAGGAGAAATTTGCAGAACTGCAAGAGGATGAGTGGGCAGATCCGGAAGATAAAGATGAGTATCTTGCTGAAAATATCTTCTGGGTACCAAAAGAAGCACGTTGGACATTCATCAATGAAAATGCGAAAAAACCGGAAATTGGGCAAATCATCGATAATGCAATGATCGCGATTGAAAAAGAGAACGAATCGCTACGCGGCGTGTTGCCGAAAGATTATGCACGTCCTGCACTCGATAAAACAAGGCTCGGGGAAACGATCGATTTGTTTTCATTCAAAATAGGAGACAGGGAAAGCCGAGCGAAAGACGTGTTGGGGCGTGTTTACGAATACTTCCTTTCCAAATTTGCAAGTGCAGAAGGAAAAGGCGGCGGGGAATTCTATACCCCGATGTCCGTCGTAAAGTTGCTCGTTGAAATGCTTGAACCATATAAGGGACGCGTCTATGATCCTTGCTGTGGTTCTGGAGGTATGTTTGTACAAAGTGAGAAGTTTGTTGAAGAACACCAAGGAAGACTTGGGGATATCGCGATTTATGGTCAAGAATCGAATCCGACAACATGGCGTTTGGCGAAAATGAACTTGGCGATCCGCGGGATAGATGGAAACATCGGCGAGCAAAACGCGGATACCTTCCACAATGATCTTCACAAAGGCTTAAAAGCTGATTATATACTAGCAAATCCACCTTTCAACATTAGCGACTGGGGCGGGGAGAAACTAAAAGAGGATGTCCGCTGGCAATTCGGCACCCCTCCGGTCGGAAATGCCAACTATGCTTGGATTCAGCACATCATTTCGAAGTTAGCTCCTTCTGGCACAGCAGGCTTTGTCTTGGCGAATGGGTCAATGTCAACGAGTACGACATCTGAACTTGAAATCAGGAAGAATCTAATCGAGCAGGATATGGTGGAGTGCATTGTCACTTTACCAGGTCAATTATTCTACTCCACACAAATCCCTGTCTGCCTTTGGTTTGTGACGAATAACAAAGGACGTAATGGCAAACGCGAACGAAAAGGGGAAATCCTCTTCATAGACGCTCGGAAAATCGGCCATATGGCAACCCGTACGTTGAAAGAGTTCTCATCAGAAGATATTAAGAAAATTGCGGATGTCTTTCACGCTTGGCGAGGGACGAATGAACAAGCTTATGATAATGTTGCAGGATTCTGCAAAGCTGTAACATTGGATGAAGTGCGGGAGTATGAATATATCCTGACTCCTGGACGTTATGTTGGTTTGGAAGCAGCTGAAGAAGACGACGAGCCGTTTGAAGAGAAAATGGAACGACTGACAGGGGAACTGGCAGAGCAATTTGCAAAATCCAAGGAGTTAGAAGACCAAATCCGTAAAGCGTTGGAGGGGATTGGGTATGGAGTTTGAGGTAACTTTGGCGGAGGATTATTGTTTAAAAGTTGCGGATGGAACACACGATTCCCCCAAGAACACAGAATCAGGATATAAATTAATTACTTCCCGACACTTACAAGAATTTAATCTAGACTTCGCAAATGCGAATTTCGTTTCTGAGGCAGATTACGAAGCTATTAATAAAAGAAGTAAAGTAGATCAGTTTGACATTCTAATCAGTATGATAGGCACTGTCGGAAGGGTATATCTTGAGAAAAACTCTAATATAAATTATGCGATAAAAAATGTAGGCCTTTTTAAAAACAAAAGTGAATTGGAAGCAAAGTGGCTATTCTATTATTTACATAGTCCATTGGCACATGAATATATTTATCAAAATCTTAGGGGCTCTACCCAGCAATATATACCCCTAGGATCTTTGAGGAAATTTCCTGTCAAACATCCAAAAGTTAAAGAAGATATGGAAAAGGTTGTAAACATATTGGACGACATTGACAAAAAAAGAGAGAGCAACCATTTAATTATTTCCAACCTAGAACAACTTGCCCAAACCCTTTTCAAACGCTGGTTTGTCGATTTTGAGTTTCCAAATGAAAATGGTGAGTCTTACAAATCGAGTGGTGGGGAAATGGTGGAAAGTGAGTTGGGGATGATACCAGATTTCTTTGCTGTTAAAGAGTTGAGTGAATGTTGTGAGATCAAATATGGAAAAGCACTAACTAAAAATAATAGAATTGCTGGTCCATATCCCGTTTATGGGTCAGGTGGTATTACGGGTACTCATAATGAATTCCTAGTTGAAGGACCTGGTTTAATTATGGGAAGAAAGGGTTCAATAGGTACTCTTTATTTAGAACCAAAAAGCTTTTATCCAATTGATACCGTTTTTTATATTGAGAGTGAAATATATCCTGTTCTCTATTTATATACTTTATTTAGTCAATTAGATTTTACAAATTCCAACAGCGATTCCGCCGTTCCTGGTTTAAATAGAAATATGGTATATCAAACAAAAAGGGTTATCCCTACGTACAATCTAGTTTATCGATTTAATGAAATACTTGAGCCTATTTTTGAAAAGATTTTTTTGCTTGCAGAAGAAAATAATCAGTTGGAAGAATTACGAGACACCCTCCTCCCAAAACTCCTCTCCGGAGAAATCGAACTACCTGACGAAACCGAGGTGACAGAGAATGTACCAGTTTCATGAAGATCATTTAGAGCAAGCCGCCCTTGAGTGGCTTGCGGATTTTGGATATGAGGTTAAAGATGGGCCAACGATTGCAGCGGATGGTGAATACCCCGAACGTGATTCTTACATTGATGTTGTGTTAAATGGCCGGTTGGAAGCAGCATTGCAGAAGATCAATCCGAAAGCTTCCATGGAAACGATTGAACGTGCTGTGAAGCTAATTACGATGGTGCAATCGCCAAACCTTGTCGTCAATAACCGTGCATTCCAAAAGTTCGTAACGGACGGGGTTGATGTGGAAGTTCGCACAGCTGATGGAAGAAATACAGTGGAAAAGCTATGGCTGTTTGATTTCCAAAATCCGTCGAACAACGATTTTATGGCCGTCAATCAATTTACTGTCGTCGAGGGGAATTATAACAAACGCCCGGATATCATCATCTTCGTAAACGGTTTGCCCCTTGTCGTCATAGAATTGAAAAGTTCCACGGATGAAACAGTAGGCATCACTGAAGCTTACCATCAGCTTCAGACATATAAGCAGGCGATTCCATCTTTATTCCAATTCAATGCTTTCCTTGTCACGAGCGACGGTGTGAATGCACGGGCTGGTTCGCTTACTGCAAATGAAGAGCGATTCATGATGTGGCGGACTGTGGATGGACAGACGATTGCATCATCGGCAATACCTCAGCTTCAAGTACTCATTCAAGGTATGTTGGAACCTGTTGTGTTCCTTGATTTGCTTCGTCATTTTATCGTCTTCCAGACAGATGGGGAGAAGACATTCAAGATCCTGGCTGCTTACCATCAATACTATGCTGTAAATAAAGCGGTGGAGGAAGCGAAGCGGGCGGCATCCGAATCGGGAGACCGGAAAATCGGGGTTATTTGGCATACTCAAGGATCCGGGAAAAGCCTGTCGATGGTGTTCTATACTGGGAAACTTGTGTTGGAAATGAACAACCCAACGATTGTTGTTTTAACGGACCGGAATGATTTGGATGATCAACTTTATAATACATTTTCAATATCCAGTGATTTATTGCGCCAGACGCCGAAACAGGCGGAAAGCCGTGGTGATTTGAAGAAGTTGTTGTCTGTTGAATCGGGCGGCATCATCTTTACGACAATGCAGAAGTTTGCACCTGAAGAAGGCTCGACTGAAATGGATGCGTTGACGACTCGCCGGAATGTTATTGTCATGGCGGATGAAGCGCATCGGACACAATATGGATTTGGAGCACAAGTGACGAAATCTGCAAATGATTTATTCACGAAATACGGCTATGCAAAATATATGCGTGATGCATTGCCGAACGCTTCGTTTGTCGGATTCACTGGTACACCAGTCGAGTCGGCGGACAAAAATACACCGGCCGTATTTGGGGATTATATTGATATTTATGATATGACGCAAGCTGTTGAGGACGGGGCGACGGTGAAAATCTATTATGAAAGCCGGATTATCAAGTTGGACCTGCCGGAAGGTTTGGATCTTGACGTGGAGTATGACGAAATTACGGAGTACCAAGAGCAAACTGACCGTGAACGGTTGAAATCGAAATGGTCACGCTTGGAAGCGCTTGCCGGAGCAGAGCAACGTGTGAACCGGTTGGCGGAAGATATCGTGAACCATTTAGAAGCAAGGCAAGAAGCGATGTTTGGAAAAGCGATGATTGTTGTCATGAGCAGAAGGATTGCGATTGAGTTATATCAAGCAATCGTCAAATTGCGTCCTGAATGGCATTCGGATGATGACAATAAAGGAGTTATTAAGATTGTCATGACAGGCTCATCCAGCGATCCGGAGCATTGGCAACCTTTCATCGGCAATAAAAAACGACGCGATCATTTGGCGCGTCGGATGAAAAATATAGACGATGAACTGAAAATCGTTATCGTCCGCGATATGTGGCTCACTGGTTTCGACGTACCTTCCATGAGCACGATGTATATTGATAAACCAATGCGCGGCCATAACTTAATGCAGGCAATCGCAAGGGTGAACCGTGTTTTCCGCGATAAGCCGGGCGGTCTGATCGTCGATTATATCGGCATTGCCGACAGCCTGAAGGAAGCTTTGAAGCAATATACAGACAGTGACCGTGAAAATACCGGTATTGATACTGCACTAGCAGTGGATCTGATGCTTGAGAAATTCGAAGTCATTCAAGAAATGTTGTACAAGCATGATTATGATGCGTTTCATTCGGACAAGCCTTCCGAGCGTATGAAAGCTATTACGGAGACAATGGATTTTGTAATCGGGTTGGGGGAAGACGAGAAGAAGCGGTTCATGCAGGTTGTAACTGAACTCGCGAAAGCATTTGCATTATGTGCAACTGAACCAGAAGCGCAGGAATTGAACGCAGAAATCGGATTCTTTAAAGCGGTTAAAGCAGGCTTAGTGAAATTGATTCCTGTCGAAGGTCAGAAGAAAACGGCTGCGCAGATTGATGCGCAACTGAACCAGTTAATTTCAAAATCGGTCATCTCTGATGAAGTAATCGATATTTACGACTCATTGGGCATTGAAAATCCAGATATTTCGATCTTATCGGATCAGTTTTTGGAAGAAGTGCGCGTATTGCCACAAAAGAACTTGGCCGTTGAGTTATTAAATCGGCTCTTGCAAGGCAAAGTGAAAAACGTCCAACGCACGAATTTGATCAAAGCCAGGAAATTCACGGACATGCTAAATGCTGCGATTAATAAATACAACAAACGTGCTATTGAAACTTCAAAAGTTATTGAAGAGCTGATCGAGCTGGCGAAGGAAATGAATGAGTCGTATAAAGCCGGTGAGAACACAGGTATGATCCAAGAAGAAGTCGCTTTCTATGATGCGCTTTCCTCACATGAAACAGCTGAAGAAGTACTCGGGGATGAAATTTTGAAGGCGATTGCCCATGAATTGACAAAGGCAATCAAGGAGAATATGAGCATCGATTGGAACTTGAGGGAATCAGCAAGGGCGAAGATGCGGATTACTGTCCGGAGACTGTTGAAGAAGTATGGATATCCACCTGATTTGCAGAAGATGGCGGTGGAGACAGTGGTGAAGCAGGCGGAGTTGATGGCGGGGAATATGTGAAATTTGAAGTGCCAGGCAGTATTTTTTGAACGTCTGGCACTATCCCAACGACAAATTTGATTTTTAGGAGGTTTTTTTATGAAAATAATTTGGCTTGAAATCAGGGACTTTAGGTCAATTAAGGATTCAGGTAGAATCTATGTAGATTCTAACATAACAGTATTAGCGGGAAAAAATGAGTCCGGGAAAACGAATGTCCTAAAAGCGCTTGATTGCTTTTCAAGAGATAAGTTTTCTGAGGATGATAAACCGCAGGATTTTCATGTGGTAGAAGATGAAGTCTTAAATCCAACAATTACAATATCGTTCGATATACCTGCCGAAGCTCTTAATGACATCTCGGAAATTGGTGAAAAATACTCGAAGTTAGAGAGTCTTGAGTTTATTGTAGAAAGATCCATGAGAGTTCAGGATATTCTCTCGGGAAATGCACTCGAGGCAATTCAGGAATCGATTGTAAAACAATTTGAAGAAAAAAATAAAGAATTAATTGATAAGTTCCAACTTATCGAAAATAATATAAAAGATTTAACTCTTCCCACTGTTTCTACGCATACTCCGGACGACATCCAGAGCTATGCTTCGGAAATAAAGGGTATTTTCGATGAGGAAAGTCTTGAAATTGATGAGGATTCCGATGAATTTAATTCAGTCGTGGAAATTAGGAACATTGTAAAAAGGATTACAGAAATCGCAGGTGGTTTCGCAGAAACGGAAAGTGAATTGCTGAATATATTGCCGAAGTTTGTTATGTTCGATTCCTTTACAGATATTTTACCAAACAAAATACATAAAGAGGATGCTCCCAAAAAAATCGTAAAAGACTTTTTTAAACTCACTACCATAGAAAGTGCAGAACTCCTCTTTGAGAAGACGGGACAGGAACGTAAGAGAATGGCTGACAAGGTATCGACAACAATTACTGTTCAATTTGAAAGCTTTTACAGTCAGAATGAAATTAAATTAAAAATTTCAGTTGATGGTGACGAATTGTATTTTTATATTTACGATAAGGAAGAACAATCTCCTTTTAGACCAGATCAAAGGAGTAAGGGATTCCAATGGTTCCTGTCATTTTTTATTACATTATATGCTCAAGGCGACGAATCATTAATTATTCTTATTGATGAACCTGGACTCTATTTACATGCCAAAGCCCAAGAAGATGTTTTGAAAATTTTAGAGGGCTTGTCCGAAAAAAATCAAATTATCTTGACGACCCATAGTCCATATTTATTGGACCCGACTAGATTAGAAAGAATTAAACTGGTATATAGGGATGAAGATGAATTTTCTAGAACTAAGATAGAAAATAAAATTCATAGAAAGGCGGATCAAGAGACTCTAACTCCTATTATTACCGCAATCGGTCATGATCTTTCTAGGAGTTTAACTTTCTCAAATGAATTGAACATCTTGGTGGAAGGAATATCGGATTATTACTATTTACATGGGATGTTTAACTATCTTAATGACACTTCAATGATTTTAGCCAATATAATCCCTTGTGTGGGGGCCACAAAAATTCCAAATTTAACATCATTATTGATTGGTTGGGGCCTTGAATTTAAGGTGGTTATTGATCATGATTCGGAAGGTATTAGGGTAAAGAAGGATTTAGAAAAACTCGCGATTGATGATAGTAAAATCATTTTTGTTACTGAGGAAAAAGGTAAAGAGATTGAGGACTTATTTACCAAAAGTGACTTCAGGTCAATTGTTTTAATGGAAGACGGAGACAAATATAGTAAAGATAATTCAGTTGTGGTGAAAGGTTACGATAAAGTGTTGTTAGCAAAAAAGTTTAAAGAAAACATTGATAAAAACAAAGGAAAGATTAAATTAGATAATGAAACTGTGAAAAATTTTAGTGAGCTCTTCGAACGTATATTCAGAGAAAGTTCACAGGGTGTTTTCACTTAATCAAAAAAGGTGGGTGCCTGGCAACTTACATAAAAAGGAACATTCCCTTTTGTCATACCGAGAGGCGATTGGGGAACCTCTCACTCAGCTATGTTCAAGTTTCATATTGAGTAAGGTGAAGGGAACACCTAAGCGTCAAAAGGATAAAAAATAGCAGTATAACGAACCGTACAAAAACTCTATCCATAAGTATCTAGCTCGAATAGAATGTGTTAGCTCATCTCGAGCTAATCGTTTTAAAGGGAACCTGCTAATCCAGACCGTCTGATGTTAGCTCCATTGGGCGGTCTTTTTCATATCACTAGTTTTCCTCGTAAGCCCTCCTATCGGAATAATTGAAGAGTTCTGACACACTGGGTAAATAAGGATATATATGAGAACAAATAGGGGTATTCAAAAAGGTATTTTAAGCCTTTAAAAGGGGAATTGGTGCTTTGTTAATTAAATACGCTATGATACTGGGGAGGAAAAATTTGTATAAGTCGATTAAAGTACGCTTGAAAACAGATTTAACAAAATACTTATCCGGATTAATCGCAGGTACTGAAGGGGTAACTGTAGGAGCAAAGGGAATGTGGAGTAGAGGTTCCGATAGGTTTATAAGCGTTCATTTTCAAGGAAAGGGAACACTTGATGTTCTTTGGAATTCACTAGAAATTATTGATGAAGAATACTTAAATGAAAGAAAAGAGACTGAACAAAACTTATGGAAGAGCTTAGAAGTGCATATGACATAATTAAATGCGTTGGTCCAAGGGGTGGTTTCAAATGCTTGTCGTATAGATATACGGATTCAGATGGAATTAGACATAGTGTAAGTACCAATTTTCGCGATAAGGCAGATAAATTAATAAATACGTTTGAAGAATATGGAATAAACGTGGTAACTAAAGTTTTGAAATGATTTCATGCAAGATGTTGGATACTTCAAATCAAAGTTAGCTTACTCTGGGTATGTCGAATTGAAACTCGAAAAAACCGTGTTCTGTGAATGCTTCACTGCTGATTTTGGCAGGTAGTTCACTGTTATCTGTGAAGACGTTATATTTCTTGCGCGCATACCGGTAATTTCCGATTAGATCAATAATAACGCAATGTGATTTGCCAGCCGCAAGTCGTAGTCCGCGTCCGATCTGCTGTGTGAAGACGGTAAGTGATTCCGTTGGACGAGCGAACAGCAACGTGTCTACAGAAGTCGCCAGTCAGTATCTTAATCTCAGCTCCGCGCATCGCAGCTTCCCGCAACGCCGAGGGTTGCAGCCGCAAAGATAGAATTTATACTCCAAGGAAATAATGGCGCACTTTGCGTTGCGGTATCTTCAACAAATATAGAAATAGTTTATTGACGTTCTAATGTAAATTTGTTACAATTCATCTATTGTTTTTTTAAAAGAATAGAATTACCTTGTATAATTTCAAGAATACGGCTTGAAAGTTTCTACCAGCTACCATAAATGGCTCGTCTACAAGGAATGTGAAATAGATGCAATTTTATATTCCTTTTTGTAGAAAAAACTTTGTCCTAACTAAGGCCAAAGTTTTTTTATATTATAGGGCATAATAGTATGAACTAGCTGAAAAGTTATCCTTGAAACCATGACCATTCATTCTTTACTTTAGCAAATAGGAGATTACAACATGAGAAACTTTTTTAAATTTACTGAACGGAACACTTCCTATAAGCAGGAAACACTCGCAGGCGTAACAACCTTCCTATCCATCGCGTATATACTAGTCGTCAATCCACTGATTCTCAGCCAAGCCGGGATGGATAGTGGGGCTGTATTTACTGCAACCGCGCTTACTGCGATTATCGGTACACTCCTTATTGGGCTGCTTGCGAACATGCCAATCGGAATTGCACCAAGTATGGGTTTGAATTCATTTTTCACTTTTTCTGTCTGTATTGGGATGGGCATACAATGGGAAGTCGCGTTGACCGGTGTTTTTATTGCAGGAATTATTTTTATGCTTTTAAGTGTAATGAAAATCCGGGAGAAGATTATTAATATCATCCCGTTGAATTTAAAATATGCAATCGCTGCTGGAATTGGATTCTTTATTTCATTTATTGGGTTGAAAAATGGAGGGCTTATTATTTCCAATCCTGATACATTTGTTTCGATTGGAAACTTAACATCACCTACGACCCTACTAGCCATTTTTGGCTTGGTACTTACGATTGTTATGTTAGTACGTGGAATAAATGGAGGAATTTTTTATGGAATGATCATTACCACGATTATTGGAATGATGGTCGGATTAATAAATGGTCCTTCAAAAATTATTGGAAGTATACCGAGCTTGGAACCAACATTTGGTGTCGTGTTTTCCCATTTAGATCAGATTTTCACCCCTGAATTACTAGCAGTGATCTTCACTTTTTTAATTGTTGCCTTTTTTGATACGGCAGGTGCTTTAATTGCCCTGGCCAGTCAAGCGGGAATGATGAAAGGAAATACTGTGCCGAATATAGGAAGAGCATTGCTTGCTGATTCTACCGCTAGTGCAATTGGAGCTATATTGGGAACATCCACACCTGCGACGAGTGTTGAATCTTCTGCCGGCATTGCAGTCGGTGGTAGAACAGGCTTTACGTCTGTCGTTATTGCTGCTTGTTTTACAATTGCGTTGTTCTTTTCACCGATTTTATCTGTTATTACATTGGAAGTAACAGCCCCTGCGTTAATTATTGTAGGCGCATTAATGGCAATGGAAATAAGAAAAATAGACTGGAGCAAGCTGGAAATTGTGATTCCATCCTTTTTAACCATCGTCATGATGCCCCTCACTTCTAGTGTGGCAATCGGTCTTGCATTTGGTTTTATTCTTTATCCAATTTGTTTAGTAGCACAAAAGCGGTATAAAGAAGTTCATCCAATTATGTATGTGATTTGTTTGTTATTTATCCTATACTTTGCTTTTATCGTGTAGCTTTAGGTAAGAAAATTGAAAATAGAAACCAGGCATCCGAACAATTCCGAATTGCACGGGTGCCTGGTACCTTTATTTATTCATTCATGACTAATAAATGAAGTTCAATTCACTTTTAAAGAAACAAGCGCATTGTGTATGGCCTCGAGTTTCGTTTCAAGCCGGTGCAAGAGATAAAAAGATACAAAAATCGGGAATCCGATTTGCTGTATTAATGTTAGCCATTGTTCCATTTTGAATGAAACCTCCTTCATGATAATTTTAAAAGGCTCCCCAGCCGGGCTGGAGAGCCATTTTTGTTATGCTTTTACAAGATCTTCTACGGTACGTTCGATAATGCGAGCTCCTTTAACGGTTGCAAGAAAAGAGCCATCCACTTCAAAAACCTGTGAATCAATAATTTCCTGCATGGCTGCCTCCACTTCGGCTGGTGTCAATCCAGCTTTCGGCTCGTCCACTGTTAGGGATGTCTGTTTTCCCGCAGCCGTCGTGAAGTTCAATTGTAACGTTTTCGCCATTCCTCATCTCCCCTTTCTACTAAGTTTTCTACTTAGTTCATAATGTCTGCTGTTTCTACCCTTTCTGCTCCGATGAATGGATATTCGGAGAGCTGTGCCAATTGTGTAAGGGCGTTGTGTAGGTTGTCAGCCGTCGCCCCTTGTGCGATGTTACGGTAGGATTTCGATTTTCGGATCATTTTCCCATCCTCCGTCATCCCGCCGTCGAAGTACACTTTTCCAACTGCATTTCTGAATTCGAATGTCGCCATTTGTTTTCCCTCCCTTCACTTACTATATAGACTTGAAATGATGAAACGGATACTTACTTCGTGCTTTGAAAAAAGATTTAAGGTGAAAGCTTTTATGTCTTCTGAGATGCTCGACTGTAATAGGGTCTATAGGTGGCTTGTGTTTTTGCAGAAAATTAAGGAACAGTTTCATTGAATCAGGTATAATGTAGGATAGTTCAATAGATTAAAAAGCGTGGCTAATAGATTATGAGCAGGTGGGGAAATGAATTTTTTTAAGTTCTTAACGACTAAGCGAGACGATACATCAACAGAACACGAGATAACAGAAAAGGAACACGTGAAGATAGATTCATTACCACCTGTCCGACCTATGGTGGATGCAGATACGCAAGCTTACCTATGGCAACGTGATCTGGAACTGAAAGAACAAGCGAATCAGCAATTGATAGTCAATCAAATAAAATCCGATGAGCTCGTCAAGGAGCAATTAAGAGAAATTGAAAATTTAAAAGAGATCATAGGCCAATTCGAAGCGGAAAATGCAAAACTCGCAATGCGTCCAACACAGGAGGAGTTAGCCCGAAAAGAGGACCATGTTCAGCAATTGGCAATGCGGTTGAAAACGGTCATTCAGAGTCACGTCCCCATGGAGTCGTACGAACAGGCGAGACAGGAGACAGTGGCTGCAGAGCAAAAACTACGTACAATGACGGCTGCGGCAGAGCAACTCAAGCTAAAGGCTGATCATTTGGAGTCGGAGGTCCAGTCAAGTACACCAACGGCTAAACATATGGAATTGGAGAAAAAATACGCGGTACTGCAATTAAGCCATTCTTTACGAATGGTGGAAAACGATCGGTTGGCTAAGCGGCTGGATGAAACAGAAAGGAAATGTAACCAGTTACAACAGTTCATTGAAGCAATGGAGATGCCAGCATCTGCCGCTGAGGAACAAGCTGCGTCGGTCGTAGATGAAATAGTAATCGAAGAGAATTCCGTCCAGGATCATAACGATAAAGAAGGTATCTTGGCTGTCTTAGAAGAAGCGATTGCTGTACAGCTTGAGTTGGAAGAAGAGGAACTTGAATTTTTTGCAACTCCATCCGTGTTACCGCAAGAACAGGTTGTTGACCAACCAATGCATGTCGAGAAGGAAATCGATGAAGATCAGATGTTGCAATCAATGTCTGAAGTGATGCTGACAACGATGTCTTCTTTAGAAGAAACAAAAGTGCCTGAAGAGTCCAAAGCTCCTTCATTCCCGGCCTATAGTGAGTCCTCATTTCTAGCGCGGGATGACAAATCGGAGTATGGATTTTTGCGTAAAGTAGTTAGCATCATTAAGTCTTTGATGAGACCGATTCGGAAAATCGAGTTTGACAGTACATATGAGGTGGATTACGCATCCGCATATGCGGAAGGGATCATGCGTAAACAATCATACGAACATAACCGTCGCATGCAGGGGATTGAAGATAAGCCTTATGTGGCGCGTGTCGATTTCGTCACGAAGAGCGGGGCGGAAACGATGTATATCGGGGAACAAAGCATCGATGGATATGTGACCTCTTGGAAGGCGGAAGCGGCCTCCCTCTATTACTTGCGGACAGTTGGCCAACCGATTTCCCATAGGACACTCGGTGATGTCATCGTCGATTATATCCGACAAATTGATATACGAAGTGGAAGTATCCAAAAACTCCACCCGCCACTCACAGCATCGAGCCAATACTTCCAAGATGAAGGACTGGTGTCAGCGCTGTCGGATAAACGTGGAGTGGACATGCAGGAAATTGTAGCAACATTGCAGCGCGAGCAATATGAAATCATTCGTCTTCCGATGACGAAGCCGATTATCATCCAAGGTTCTGCAGGAAGCGGGAAGTCCGCCATCGCGCTTCACCGATTAAGTTATCTGTTGTTCAAGTACGAAGATCTATCGCCGGAGCGCGTTGCTATTTTAGGGCCGAATGAAGCGTTCTTGGCTCATATTAAAAACGTACTGCCTTCCCTTGGCGATTACGGCATTAAACAGACGACACTCCTTAATTTGGCTTGTGACATCCTTGGACTTTCGCCGTCAGGTATTAAGCGTCATAGCATAACGGAGCTCGAGCTTGTCAAAACGAAAGGCTCCTTGGAATTCCGGGCAATTGTACAAAGAAAGACGATGGGGACATTCAACGATCTTAGGATTTGGGCAAAACCCGTAATAGCCGATTCAATTGCCGTTCCGATTCTGCCGATTTTGCGGGAAATGGAAAGGTACCCTGACTTGTCTTTGAAAGAGAGGGAAAACCTCTACTACAACTTCTTCCTGAAAAGTGTGCAGAAAGAGATGAAGGAACGGAATGAAGTAGCTCGAGAATGGAAGCAATGGGTGCGCGACGAAGCGAAAAAGATAGAGAAGCAGGAAACTACTAGTTTGTCGCTCATCCAAAAGAATTTCATTTCCGAGAGGATTACCGAACTTGGGGAGTTATGGAAATGGATGAAACTTGTAGACGATCACGCTGAAGATCCTTCACCAGAGACAAAAAAGAAGATAGCTGCGTGCCGTCTACAGTTCATCGCAGCCATCCAACATGCCATCCAATTGAAACTAGACGAACATGGGGAAAATCTGAAAGGGTGGCTTGCCCAAGTGGTGGACGAGTCGCTCATCTCAGAAGACTGGCATAAGCATATGAAGCGGAAAATGCGAGAAGAGAGGGAAGTTGTACTTCTTCAGCAGATTGTTGCGCAACGTGAGGAAGTATTCAGTACAGCCGGTTTGACGGAGGATTCTGTGGTCAAAGCAGAGCTCGATAACGTGCAAGAACAGCTGCTTCAAGAATTTGCTGCAGGGAAACAGGACTTCTTCGAAAACGGGAAAGATCAAATTCAGCAGGCCTTGTATACGGAAAGTCTAGCTGGAATTGAACGTTCCTATTACCGACAGATTTCGGCAGCCTTACAGAGGGAGTATAACCTCCAGTACAGTTTCAACCACCAGCTTTCGGGGTTTGTGTTTGAAGAGGAACTCGTTTTATCCGCTACCGAAGAGAAGAAGTTGCGTAATTACGTGAAGAAGAATTTGAAAGCGGATCTCTTTAGCTTTTATGAAACGGCGGTACAAGCTGCAAAAGAGGAAGGAATGCTGCCAGCTGAGCACGATACAAGTGCCATGTATTATGAAGACTTACCGGCACTTTTGCATATTGATAGGCTTCTGAATGGGGCTCCGAAAGATCATCTGCTGTCCTACTTGATTGTCGATGAAGCACAGGATTATATGCCGTACGAAATCACTGAACTGCATGCACTTACCCGAAAGAATGGCATCATGCTCATAGGAGATCTCGGGCAGAATCTAAACCGAGCCAATACGCTGCAAGACTGGAATGTACTTGGCGAATTAATTGGCGACCTTTCGCTGCATGAGTTGAAAGCAACTTACCGCTCAACTGCCCAGATTGTAGAAGTAAGCAATGAAATCATCGGGCCGTTCGCTTCGGGGAAATATTCGCTTTCAGCAGAGACGTTCCGGGAAGGCGAGCCGGTTGAGTTCCTACAGTTCATTGAAAGCATGGAAGAGGAGGTATTGATCCACATCCTCGAGCACGCGGTCTATGAGAGCAAGTATGCGCCAGTAGCCGTCATTGTGAAAGACGAATCGATGATCGAGCGGTACCATTATATGATCGATCCCTATTTCTCTGTCGCGATTCAGACGGCGGGAACACTGCCAACAGGTACAAAGGTAGTGATCACGACTCCTTCAGCTGTAAAGGGTCTCGAATTCGAAGCTGTCGTCATTACTCGTTTCAACGAGTATGCACCAACTGACGAAGATCGTAAATTAGCCTACGTTGCGACAAGTAGGGCATTGCACCAGTTATATATGATGGTGGAAAGAGGGAAGTCTTGTTTGGTGGGTACCGTAAGCTAAGCATACGTATCGCCTTTAGAAAACTAGAGAACCACACAAGCGAAAGCCGGATTTTGATAAATATCAAAGTCCGGTTTAATTTTTACAAACCCATTCTGTTAATACGCGATTAAACTCTTGGGGCATTTGAACGGGCCAACTATGTTGAGCATTCGGAATCTTAGCTGTTTCAGCCCCTTGTATAATTTTAGGTGCAACCTTTAGAGACTGTAAAATGCCGCTCGATTCTTGATCGCCTGCTACGAAGAAAATCGGATTCTTAATGACAGCATAAGATTTATCCAACCTAAAATTCATAATTTCATACCCAATCGCTTCATAATTTTCTCTTGTCAATAATCGGTAGTTTCGAATGAATTCTTCAGTTTGATATTCAGGCAATTGATAGTTTTCTTTAGCTAAGCGATAAAGATAGTCTGTGTTACTGAGCGACCGTTGAATGAAGCGTGATTGGATGGGCAAAAAAAACTTAAAAGGCATAGGCTTTACGGTAATGCCACTGATAAAAGCACTTTTGACCTTATGCGGATAATGTTTGGCGATTTCCAGAGCGACATGCCCCCCTAAGGAAATCCCCACTATATGTGCTCTTTGATTGCCTATGACGTCCTCTGCAATCATTTGTGTCGTGGTAGCTAAGTCAACCCAAGGAATATCTGCATTTTTCCCGTGTCCCGGTAAATCCACTAGGCAGATTTGGTAATCAGTAAAGACATCGACTTGCTGCCACCACATCCAAGAACTTGCGCCGATTCCATGGATGAAGATAATCATTTCTAGGTCACTGTCCCCATGAATCTCAAATTTCATCTCATATTCTCCCATCATTTCATTGTTAATCGTCCCGTTGTATGTCCAATCCACGATGATTAAGCGATTGGTATCGAATGTATATAGTATAGCTCAATCATACGATGTCTTATCGTGTGAGATACTAAGTTCTAATCTAATGTAGAGCTCTTGCGCGTGAATTATTCAGAAAAGCAAAAAAGTATAGATTGATTCCTTTCTTTAGTAGAGGTAATGTAAGACATATAGTATAGGGGGGATTGAATTGAAGTATCGTAAGTTAAATAATGGCATTGAAATTCCAATCGTAGGAAGTGGTACAAATACGTATGGTAAAGAGGGAAACCAATACTCAGGTGCCTTAAGAGGAGACACGCAAGAAATCGACTGGGCCATTGAAAACGGCTACCGTCATTTTGACTCTGCTCAATTATATGTAAATGAAGAAGTTCTTGGAAATGGGTTAAAGAAGTCATCTCTGCCACGTGAAGATTTCTTTATCACTACGAAGCTCAATACATTTGAAGGTTTCGGTGGTGCAGACTGGGCCCATGCTGAAATTGAAAAAAGCTTAGAGAAATTACAAACTGACTATATTGATTTGTTCCTTATCCATAAACCATGGGATGATCATGCTGAGATGTTGGAGGCATGGACTCTTTTGGAAGACTACTATAACCGTGGTGTGTTCAAGTCGATTGGTGTTTCGAACTTTGAAAAAGAACATCTTGATTTACTACTTGAAAATAGCAGTATTACACCAGCTGTTAATCAAATTAAATCTCAAGTCGGAAATTGGAATGAAGAATTAATTGCTTATAATGAAAGTAAGGATATTGCAACTGTCGCATGGTCTCCATTACGCGGTATCGATGAAAATGCTAAGCGGGTTTTAGACGAAATCGGCAGCCAATACGGAAAAACATACGCACAAGTTGTTTTGCGCTATCAAATTGAACGTGATGTCATCATCATTCCTAAGTCTCATAATAAAGACCGCCAAGCACAATGCTTGGATATCTTTGATTTTGAACTGACTGCAAGCGATCGAGACCGTATTGCTGCCTTATAATGAAGTTTCGGGTACTCGGTTCTCATTGAACCCGGTACCCTTCATTAATTTTCATTTACATTACTAAAATCAATCTGGAATGGATTAGGAGGTAGTATTGGATATATACTACTAAACAGTTTAAGGCGCAAAGTTCTTCTTTAATATGTGAGCTGGCAATTTTTCCGACAAGATGTGAATCCATTAGATTACTAATTCAAAATGCCTGAGAGGATAGGGAAATCTATGCTCTTGGGTGTTTTTTATGGGCCTTTGAAGTACTGCTATATGTACGGGTGGGGAATTATAAGGGGATGCGAATATTCAAATAATCTTTATTATTGACATGGAGCATATTGTAATTGTTATGGTACTATTTAATTAGTGAGAGTTTTGTGGAAAAAGGACGGACGATGGAAGAAAAGGTGGCGAGAATATTGACAAACTTTCAAAGGATAGGCTCGATTAGCAACGCTCACGTTGGAAGGGAGTTTGAAGACATTGCGTTAACCTATTTACATGAACAGGGTTTCCAATTGATCAAAAATGCAAGTGTCCAGGTAGGTTTGCATCGTAAGAAGCGGAGGAATTTTGATCTCGGCAGTGTGCCAGGTTCAAAGGAAAAGGTTGTAGTGGAATGCAAGTGCCATAGGTGGACTGCTGGTGGCAATGTGCCAAGCGCGAAGCTGACGGTTTGGAACGAAGCAATGTTCTATTTCTATCTACTGCCAGAAGGATACAAGAAGATTTTCTATATCTTGCGGGATTACAGCGAACGGCGCAATGAAACCCTTGGAGCCTATTATGTGCGGACACAGTCGCATTTGATTCCTTGGGACGTTGAGTTCTATGAATATGATGAGGAGACTGGATCAGTGGAGATCATAAAATCGAGAGAGTTGTTCTAGAGGGGGGAGGTCAAAGAGAAACTTTGGATAGTCATAATCCAATAGCATATCTATAATCTAGTTAAAAAATAGACACACGAAGATCATTGCCAACTGAAATGGGGGATTTCATGAGTGCGGATAACAATATGATGGCGGGGTTTTATAAGGGGATATTGTCTACAATCGAAATGTTTATTGCATCAAGTGCGTTTCCGTTTGTCGTTATGTTCGTGATCTTGTCGATCATACTGCAATGGAAAATGCCGGTTATCAAAGGGAAGTATGGAGAGTGGGTTGTAAAGGCCAAGCTGCGGAAATTAGGGGATGCATACACGGTCTATCATGATGTGTATATTCCGAATGGAGAGCGGGGACTGACGCAAGTGGATCATATTGTGACGTCAGTGTACGGCGTATTTGTCATCGAAACAAAACATTATAGCGGTTGGATTTTCGGGGATGAATATAAACCGTACTGGACACAAGTCATTTATAAAAAGAAAACAAAAATGCACAATCCGATCCGGCAAAATTACGGCCATGTGCAAGCTTTGCTTACGTACATAGGACAAGCGGAAATGCAGGAAGTCCATTCTATCATCGCCTTTTCACCGAATTCCACTTTTAAATTCAAAAAGGAATTTACCTCCGCGCATGTTATACAGTTTCCTGAATTGCTGGCAACAATTAAGCAGTACAAAGAGCAGCGCATTAGTGAGGCTACTGTGAAGGGAATCAATGAACAGCTTGCGAAGTTATTGGTTAAAGATATAGGCGAAAGGAAACGCCTTAAGACAGAGCATTTACAATCGATTAGGGAAGCCAAGGGTACCAAACAGCCGGCACGATCAAAGACTACGCACTCGAAGAATATGTCAAAGCAGAGTGACTCGGTTCTACATGCAGCTTGTCCAAAGTGCAGTGGGACATTGGCTTTGAAGTCGGGTAGGTATGGGAAGTTTTATGGGTGTAGTAATTATCCTACTTGTCGGCATACGGAGAATGTGAATGTTAAGCGGCAGAGTGTTTAGGATGAAGATACAGGTAATTGTTTGGGAGCTAGAAATAGTTCTAGTAGGAGTATTTAGTTCTAGAGGTAGAATAAAGGAGATTAGGAGATTATATGGTAAAAATTACTTTAACTGAAGATATAATTGTGGCTGTTTCTAAACTAAATGATGACTCAACAACAAACAGGAGAGATCCAAGTCATTCTGATTTAGAATTTCAGATTAATAAATATGGATTAGATCAAGGAGATCCGAAAAAACAAGGACAAACAGTTGGGAAAGCCAAAAGGATTCGATATGTACTTAATTGGGCATTGGAATTTAATTTAGACTCAGGGGAAAAGTTATTGGTTGCTTTAATAACTTTAGTGCGTGGAGTAGGAGGTTTTAGAAAGGGATCTCCGAATTATGTTGGTGAAGAAGAAATAATAAACTTACAGCAAGTTTTGAAAAACAGTGGTTATAACATGGATGATTCGGGAATCATTGGACATTTGATATTAGATAACCTAACAGAGGTTGAAATGGAGGAAGCTCTATGGAATTATGTCCGTAGAGCAAAAAAAGGACAAGAAGACGCAGCCTTACTTACAGGAACAAGTAAAGATTTGTTAGAGGCTGTTGCCGCACATGTTTTACTCAAGCTATGGGGGACATATCCCCAAACAGCAAACTTCCCAACATTATTGGGACAGGCTTTTGTAGCTCTGGGTTTAAAAACATCATTAGAAGAAATAGCACAAGCAACTTCAGTTGATAAAGCTAAAATGAAAATGGAAGTTTCTTTATATCAACTGGGTTGTTCAATAAATATGTTACGAAACAAAGCAGGCACTGGACATGGAAGACCTTTTGTTCCTGAAATTTCTAATGATGATGCGCGTTTAGCAATTGAAGGAATGGCAATTATCTCAGAACATCTATTAAATAAATTAAGAATTACTTGAAGACTTTTAACCAACAAGCACTTATTATTAATATGGATTTTAGAAAGGAGTTTCAAATGGCGAATTATGCTTTAGATCAAACTAGGGAATTTAAAGTTTTATTAAACCAAATTAGAGCCTTTCAAAATGTTGTTCAGAGTATTATTGAAAATAATGAAGCTGCCGAACATTCAAGGTACGAATCTTTTCGTGATATGGCTGATATGTATAATGATCTAACTGAACAAGTAAAGGCTAAAACAAAGGTTCCAAGCATGTTTTATTCATTTAAAGTTGAAAATATGGGTACCTATCACAATACATTATGGGGGGAGCAAAAAAGAATTTTAGAGCAAGTATTAGCCGCTACCAAAATGCTTTACGCTACATTAGAGGGAAATGTAGACTTTGTAGACGATGAATTCGACAATCTTGAAAACTTTATAAAATCGAGACTGCGAACTGTAATATTCGATAAACCACTGAAGGAAGTAGAAGTTCAAAATGCAATTGAAACCTTACTGTTAGGTCGCGGACTAAGTAAAGGGATTGATTATTATAGAGAAAGCGGGAAATTTGAGTTCTCAGGGAAAGAATTCATCCCTGATTTTATTATCCCGAAATTAAAACTAAGTATTGAAGCCAAGTTATTACGTGAGGGAAAAAAATCAAGTATTATAGAAGAAATAAGTGCAGATATTACGGCTTATGCAAAGCAATATGAACGACAGCTATATATAGTATATGATTTAGGTGTTATTCAAAATGAGGAAGAATTCAAGAGAGATATTGAAAGTGTTGATGGAGTTAAGCTATTGATAATTAAGCATTAATAATGTGAAATAGGTGACTAAAGGGTGGTCTTCCACCTCCCGTAAGAAGGGATGTGGTCGGTCAATATCTGAAGCGCTTATGCCTACGTTTACATTTGGAGTATTAATCGTAGCAATACTGTCGTTCCACAACAAAAAATAATCCATCCTTGAGTGTCCGCTCATAATGGATAGATTATTTTGTCCAACTAGCTGATCCCCCTTGAAGGGAACCTATTGCTATTACTTATTACAGACCGCCTAATGTTGGTAGCATTAGGTGGTCCTTTTTAGTATGTGCATGTTATTTTAATAATAATGCAGTTTTTTCGTCATTACAACAAACAATTGACTCAGGAGGAATCCACATGCCCAACCACCAACAACAAATCCTATCCCTCATCGAGGATTCTCAGGACTTCACCTATTTACATAACCACTTCAACCGTTTCAATCCGTTCAAAGTACTGCAAGTCGATAATTATGAGATTCGCCATTCCAATGTGTTGGGGTGGCTGATGGATCCGCAGCAAAATCATGATTTGGGTTCTTACTTCATCAAAAAGTTGCTATCGAAGGTCTTTGTCAATCCTGCGAATTATGAGGATGAGGCCAAGATTGCGAATTATGATGTCCTTCAGTTGAGCCGTCAGTCGTATCATGATCTCATCGTGTATAAAGAGTTGACGACGCCAAACCGGAAGCGAATCGATTTGTTGGCAATCTCTGACTTGCATCAAGTGGCGGTCCTGATAGAAAACAAGTTTTGGTCGAATGAATCGGAGGGGCAGCTTGAGGAATATATCGAGTTTGTCCGGACGGCTTATGAGGGCTATAAAATCATTCCGGTATTTTTGACGTTGCAGGATGAGGAGCCTACGCATGAGGACTATCTGATGCTTGGCTATTCGGATGTGTTGGACATCCTTAACAATATGACGGATGCGAATAAAGAGTATATGCATCCAGACGTGCACTCCTTCATTTCCTATTACATCGACATTTTAGAGGATCAATTGGTTCAAAATAACGAGTTGAATGAGAAGGGGATGGCTCTATATAAAAACCATAAGGAAGCTGTTGACCTCCTTGCTGGTGCTGGAAAGGGAAGGATGGTAGAAAGCAGTTTTGCGAATGAATTGAGCCAGATTTACAGTCAGTATAAGGAGACAATCGACTTTGTTGTGAAGGTCGGCAGCAGCTTCTTACGGGAGGCGTTTATCCGGTTCACCCGGAATTTGGGATGGCCGGAGCATTTGTATACGCCCCATTTCCGTGTGCCGCACTTCATTGAGCAGAGGTGGGACGAGCAGTTTGACGAGGACGACTTGCGTAAGAAATGGTGGATGAATAAGGGACTGATTGCTTGGTTTGAACAGGTGGAAGACCGTTTGAAACTGATCGTGCAGGTTGGTCCGTTACATCATGAAAATCGAGTGCGGCTTTTACAGGCGTTAAAGGTGAGAGGCGTCAACGTAAAAGAGTACGCTTTTGAAGAAGGAAGACAGTATACGAATATTTATATGGATGCGGATCGTCCGACTTCGTGGGAAGATATCGATTCGTTAGTTGAATCCATGCAACGACTGTACGAGAAGGAATCCTTTCAGTCTCTCTTACGGATAAGCAATGAGGCGGTTATAGTGGCAACTGACGATAGCCTTCCGATAATTGACGTTACTGAACTAGCGATATCTTCTCATTTAGAAAAAGCATTTACTCAGTTTGTGAATGAACAGCGTATTGCATCTGATTATTATAATGTCAATCATACCGTGCCTAGTTTTATGGAGCCGGAGTGGACGCAGCTGCCTTCGGAGTACCAAGTGACAGAAAAGTACTGGCTCGGCTATCCATTTATTGCTTGGTTTGAAAGACAGAATTTGAAGGTCCGGTTGATCGTTGAGGTGGGTCCGCTCCCACAGAGGGAAAGAACTCATTTATTGAAGAACTTGGAGGAGCAGGGCATTCCTGTTCGAGCGCTTGCTTATGAGGAAGGGAGACGTTTTACTCGGATTTATTCAAAGGCAGTGCCTGTTGAGAATATGGAGGATGCGGAAGAGCTGAAAGCAGCGATGGATGCGTTAGTTTCTGCTAGTGAATATGTAAATGCCCTGGATGGAATTGCAAAGGCAATTGAAAGTTTGCAGCTGGCCAGCGTTAATCTATAATGGGGTTTAAACTGTGTGAAGGCTATTTGATTCACAAACAATAATAATGTCTAATCATACGAGGAGAGAGACATATGAGATCACTAAACGATGAGATCCAAGCTCTATATCAAAAATTAATTGATGCGTGGAATAACCGTGATGCCCAAGGGATGGCTGATCAGTTTTCAGAACAGGGAGTGCAAATTGGTTTTGATGGAAGCAAGGTAGTTGGAAAAGCGGAGATTTTATCACATGTAGCACCTATATTTGAAAACCATCCTACAGCTCCTTTTATAACAAAAGTTAAATCGATACGCCCTTTAGGGACTGATGCAGCAATCTTACACGCCATTGCAGGGATGATTCCGCCAGGGAATGAAGATATTGAACCGAATGTAAATGCCCATCAAACTCTCGTTGCATTGAAACAGGATGATGGTTGGCAAATAGAACTATTCCAAAATAGGCCCGCTCAGTATCATGGTAGACCTGAATTAGTTGAGCAAATGACTGAAGAGTTAAGACAGTTACTATAATAATCAATCTCATTCCAACACCAACCCAAAAGTCGATAAAGGGTCGGTGTTTTTTCTTGGTTAAAAATAATTTGGCGGAAACAGCAGGGGGAGCGAAGGCGCAGCACCGTAAGTTTTATGGTGCGATTGCTCAGAGGGTGATCGATGTGAGTGGCTGGATGGATGCGTCGGTTTATTGTGAGGAGATGGGAGTGTGACAGTCGTTTCGTGAATTGAAGCGGCAGGGGGGAGTTTCCGTGTTTTGTGGGGGAAATGTAATGGACAAGATCCTAAAGATAGGTACCAGGACCCGAATAATTTCAAAATGTACGGGTCCTGGTACCACATGTTTAGGCTTTCGTTTTTTAAGCAACCGCTTCTACTTCAGCCGCCTGTTTAGCGCCTGCTCGCTTCACTGTCAACATCACAATGAACGAAAGGCAATACAAGCCCGCCAAGTAAAGCATCGCAACTTTCATATCATAGCTCTGCAATATATAGCCGACGACAATCGGCGAGAACCCGCCAACCGCACGTCCGATATTGAAAATCGTATTTGTCGCTGTGCTGCGGATATCTACTGAATACAAACTGCCGATCAAAGCGCCATAGCCAGCAAACATCCCATTTGAGAAGAAACCGACAATCGCACCGCCTAAGAGCACACCGACAGCTCCTGTTGCACTCGCATACAGGAACACAGCACATGCGGAAGCGAGCAAAAACGCTCCATATGCACGCTTCGCACCAAAACGGTCCATGATCCTGCCGAATGTCAGCATACCGATAATCATGCCGACAGCCGTGCTGATCGTCCAAAGGGCGGAACCGGAAACTGACAATCCTTGCGACTTCTGCAACATCGACGGCAGCCAGATCATTAAACCGTTATATCCTGCAATCTGAACAGTCGCCATGATGATCAATGCGAGCGTCGTGCATGTCGTCCGGGGTGTCTCAAATAATTGAAGCAGCTTCCCTTTGCCCGCTTTACCACTTGTCTTCTGTTTCTGGGCAGCGACCCACGCCGGTGACTCGTCCAAATTTTTACGGACGATAAAGGCAAAAACAACAGGCAATGCACCGACGAAGAACAGCGCCCGCCATCCGAAAGCTGGCAAAATCATCGCACTAAGCAGTGCCGCCAAAATAACGCCGTACTGCGCTCCGACACTCACATACGAAGAGGCACGCCCTTGTTTATTTTTCGGCCATGCCTCCGCCACTAGCGCCATCCCGATCCCGTACTCGCCGCCTGCGCCGATCCCTGCGATGAACCGGAACACATACACTTGTTCAATAGTCGTTGCAAGCCCGGTCAGCGCCGTCCCGATTGCAAACAGAATTATCGTATACGTAAACACTTTCACCCGACCGTATTTATCCGCCAACACGCCGAACACAATGCCGCCAAGAAGCATGCCGATGTTCGTAATCGAAGAAATCAACCCACCCGTCGCAAGGTCGATATGAAACTCAGCAATGATCAATGACATCGCAAACGAGATGAACATAATATCCATGCCTTCAAGCGTCAATCCTGTAACTGACGCAACGACTGTCTTCTTCCGATAATCCATTCTTCATTCCTCCAGTAAGTTCAAGATGCACTACGCCTCTTTTTCAAAGAATGGATTGTACCAATTCCCCTTACCGGCCTCACTGGACCGGTTTAAAAAGAGTTGCCTAACTTTCTAGGCAAAATAAATACCCTTCCGTCCGCAAGACGAAAGGGCATGAAAAAGTAGGGGCTAACAGTTCATGCCCGGAAAATGGCCGTCAATCCGCCATATCTAAACATAAATCAGCCAACGCGATTCATAAGCTCTTTTCGGTCTCACAGGACCGGTTTAAAGGATTATTTTTTTATATTGTAGCAGATGAAAATGGTATTTTTCTACTGGAAATGTTAGAGAATAAAAATGTTTTATTTATCACGAAATACAGTCGATTAAGGACATTGATACTGCCTGGTACCTAATTGATTATTATACTGTGAATCTAGCCATATCGTTTTGTAGGCTCTCGGCTAATTGAGAAAGCGTATGTGCACTTGAAGATATCTCTTCATTGGCTGCTAGTTGTTCCTCTGTTGCAGCACTTGTAGACTGCGCCTCAGCTGATGACTGGTGAGCCAATTCTTGAATTTTTGCTGCGCCATTGGATACCTCATCTGTCATTGCCCGGATCTGTTCAACTGCGGCTGATACCGTCGTGACTTTAGTACTCACTTCCATAGCAGCTTGTTCAATTTTTTCAAATACATCTCTCGTTTGTTCTGTAACGACAAGGCCTGCTTCGACGCGTCGATTACCGTCATCTGTACTTGTTACTACTTTACCTACATTTTGAATTATCATATCAATCATTTGACCAATCTCAACTGCTGATTGTTTCGATTGCTCCGCAAGATTTCGAACTTCTACTGCAACAACCGCAAATCCCTTACCATGATCGCCTGCTCGAGCTGCTTCAATAGCTGCGTTTAATGCAAGTAAATTCGTTTGTTCGGCAATAGCGGTAATGACAGAGGTTACGTGACGTATTTGCTCAGAATGAGTAGCTAAATCACTAATGATTTCTGAAGAATGTTCCATCGATTTGTTAATCATTTGCATTTGGGTTGAAAAATCTTTCATTAATGTCGATCCATCATGAACGAGGGTAGTGACCTTTTCTGAAGAAAGCAACATCTCCTCATTATCTTCGTTAATGCGATCAATTCCTAAAATCATTTCCCCCATAGCATTCGCAGAATCATTGACAATGCTAACTTGTAGTTCGCTTGCGGCTAAATTTTTCTCAGCTATTTCAGCGACCATTTCAGAAGCGGCTAAGCTTTCTTCTGAACTAGCAGAAAGCTCTTCAGCCTGACAAGCAAGCTGGACGGCTGAATTCCGCGTATTTCCGATAATTTGGCGCAAATCCTTGGACATTTCATTAAACGCCAAAGCCATGTCGCCGATCTCATCTTTATTTTTAATGGTAATTGGATCGATTGCAAAATTTCCTGCAGCAATTTGTTGTAATGAAGTTGTCATAGTGCTAACTGGACGAGCGATGCTTCGACTTATTACCTGAGCAATAACAATACTGAGGATAACAGCGAGTACCATTAAACCGATGGTAACTGTACGAACTGTTATTAATAAAGTCTGTAAATCCTTTTCTGTAATAGCTTGTTGATTAACTTGATGCTCAATTAGCTTTTTCACATTTTGAGCAATACGACTTTGATAGATGGAAGAGTCCTTTGCGAGTTGCATCGATTGTTCTAAGTTACCTTTTTTAAACTCTTGGATTATCCTGTCTGTATTTTCTTTATAACTTTGTCGATCGTCGACGACTTCTTGCAGTGTTACACGAGCAGACGCCGTTCGAACAAGTTTGTCTAGTTCGGCTAGTATTTCTTCTGAGTCTTTTAGACTTTCATCGAGCCCACTCAAAAATTGATCATCTTCATACAGTAAGTACCCTCTTAAAGAACTGGCTAGTCGATTTTGATTAGATAATAGCTGTTCAAATAATTGCACTTTTTTTATCTTATCATCGATTAAATAACTGTATTCTTTATCAACTGAAGAAAGTGCCCATAGGCCAGATACTCCAATTATCAACATAATGAGTAAAATGGATGTGAAACCGGTCCATAATTTTTTCCCTACCGATAGTTTCATAAATTATAAATCCTCCTATGACTTCTATTAATCTGTATATTATAATTTATAGATTTATAGGATAATAGTGGTATTATTTGACATTAAAAAACAATGAAATTGTATTTATGAAACTATCTATTTTTGTGATTGCCTAAGAGGAAGGTAGGCGTTTTACACGAATTTATTCATGGGCTGTGCCTGTTGAGATTATGGAGGATGCGGAAGAGTTAAAAGTGGCGATGGTTCGATTGGTTTCGGAAAGTGAGTTTAAGGTGACACGGAAACAGATTGGAAAGGCGGTTGAGTGTTTGCGTGTGGCGGAGTAGTTTGCGCGGCAAGCGCGTATTTCTTTCGGATACATATGCTAGAAAACAAGAAAACCACCCTACGCGGCCGCAAGCATAAGGGGCATCATAGTCATAGACTGGCCTAATTACTCAGTGATTCGTGGGAAATCAGAACCTCCATTTTTAAACCGATCCAAGCACTCCTTGCAAATACATTTCACACGGATATCTTTTTCCGGAACCAGTTCGAAAATTTCATGTGGAAACGTCTCTTGGTTGCACCAACAAATGCCCAGTGATTTATCTTTACCGTAACAACAGTTATTCGTTTTGCCACATAGCGGACAATGCTCGTTTAGTTGGGGAGTCATCGTTTTAACACCTTCTTTATAATCTAGAAGTATACGGATTTGCAGAGGCCACATTTTGATGGTCAAGCACAGAACTATTCTAATTATACATTATTGTTGAATGAATTACCTTGAGCACTTAGTCCGCATCGAATGGTAAAATTCAGGTGTTATTCGCCAGCAATACTGTCGCTCCGCAATAAAAAATAATCCATCCTTGAGTGGTTATTCGGAAGAAATTCGACCGATGAGTAGAGAGGAAACGGAGTTGATGGAACTTTATAATCGAGACAATGCGTCCCCGACGATTAAAAATGCGTTTGATTTGGAGCGGGAGAAGGGAATAGAGCTAGGAATCGAGCAAGTTGTGTAAAAAGTGGTCCTGGAGATATTGAAGAAAGGACTTGCAACAGATTTCATTATGGACGTTACAAAGTTGGAAGAAAGTAGATTTGAGAAACTACGTGAATTGCTGTAGTGAAGGATAAGTACCGGCCCCTCGGGCGATTATAAATTGAATGGATGCCTGTTACGGCTGGAAGTGAGTGTCCAGCTTTTTAATTCCGTAACAACGTGGTATGTTTTTATTGAAATTACGATAGAAATGAATGAAGTGGGGAGAACAAACAATGGCTTATATTTTATTAATTGTTGGATTTGCATTGTTGATAAAAGGAGCAGACCTCTTTGTTGACGGGTCTTCTAATATTGCTAAACTGCTTCGGGTTCCATCTATTTTAATCGGGTTAACTATTGTGGCTTTTGGAACAAGTTCACCGGAAGCGACTGTCAGTATTATTGCAGCACTGGAAGGAAGTGCAGATGTCTCACTGGGTAACGTAGTTGGAAGCAATATTTTTAACATTACCCTTGTTGTAGGTGTAGCAGCTTTTTTATATCCGTTGAGAGTTGAAAATGAAACCATTCGAAAAGAAATCCCATTTACCTTACTCGCAAGTGCGGCATTGCTAATTCTAATGAGTGATATTTTCTTGCAAGGGTCCGATAGCAACTTGCTTACACGGAGTGATGGATTTATCTTTTTATTGTTCTTGTCCATCTTTATGTACTATATAATTGAACTTGGCCTAAAAAGCCGAAAAAATACTGCTGGCGAACCAGTGCCTGAGAACATCAAATGGGGTAAAAATATAGTAATTACCATATTAGGATTGGCTGCAATTATATTCGGAGGGGATCTGGTAGTAGATAACGGTACAGAAATTGCTTACTCTCTTGGGATGAGTGAAACATTGGTGGGGTTAACGATTATCGCAATTGGCACATCCCTACCCGAACTTGTCACTTCCATCTCTGCGGCACTGAAAAAAGAAAGTGAAATCGCGTTAGGAAATATTGTCGGGAGTAACATTTTTAACATCTTATTTGTACTAGGTGCATCGGCTACGATTTCTCCATTAGCGGTCAATGATAAAATGTTTATCGATGTTATTCTTATGATTGTATTAACTTTTGTATTATTGGTTTTCTCAAGAACGAGCTTCAAGATCGGAAAGCGGGAAGGATCAGTGCTTGTCATCGCCTACATTATTTACATGGCGTATATTATAATACGGAATTAAAGAGATCGGCTCGATTCTTGGGGCATTGGTTGTAGCAATATTGTCGTTCCACAATAAAAAATAATCCATCCTTGAGTTAGGGCTCATTTTGGATGGATTATATTGTCCGATTTGCCGACCCCCTGAGGGAACCTATGCTAATACATTGACCGTTCAATGTGCAACCATTGGGCGGTCCTTTTTAGTTTATTCGTATTCAACAATTATATTCCTATTACTTTTATTGTAAGACAGATTTTTGTTCATTAAAATAAAGTACTTCTCAATTTAAGTTAAAGGTAGCCGTGTTAAAAAAATATAGGTTAATTCACTGCGACAAGAATCATAAGGAAGCTGTCGACCTTCTGGCTGGAGCCGGAAAGGGAAGGATGGTGGAACATATCTTGCGATCGATTCAAATATGAGTCGATCGTTTTTGTTTTTACAAATATCAGAAAAAAATAAATGGTTATAATATAACAGTGTGAAATGTATATTTTCTTCTGAAAGGGTGGTTATCATTGAAACGGTAATGAAAACTCTAATTGGTAAAAAAAAGAACTATGGATAGTAATAATTACACTGTTAGCCTTACTATCAATTTTTCACTCACTCAATTTTTATCTATATACCTAGGCGGATACTCTATTGAAAAACAGAGTGGCGAGGTGTTAATTGGAAAAGGCACAGACATTATACGTGTGGTATTAAATAACAGTGAGCTGCTCAATGAGCTGAAAATAGCTTCTTTAGAAATGCAAATAACACACATTAAAAATCTTTGGTATGTAGGTTTATTATTTACAGCAACATTTTTAATGGGAACATACAATTTTAAAAGATTAAAGTTAAACAGAGCAATTATTATAACAGCCCCCATATATGTTGTTTTAGCTATATTGGTGATCTTATGCAAGCACAATATCATCAATTGAGGATTCAATTAATAATCTAATCAAATAAAAAGAGTTCTGTCTAAGCGAGGGCACTGAAAAACTTCCGTTTTTTTGATAATGATGTTTTTCAGAATGCTATTTGATTCACGCCCGCTCAGTTTCACAGATGACCTGAAGTAATTAAGCAAATGACTGCAGAATTAAGGCGGTTATTTCAATAATTCATCTCATTTCAACACCACCCTTTCGATATGAGAAGAGGTACCTGTAAAAACAAAAAGGTACCTCAATTCTCCGCTATCTCCTCACAAACAACAGTTTAAACCACTGAATCACGATGAACGGCATAATTGCCAGACTGTAAATGAGCAGAAATTGTGTGCTGCTTAAATTGGCAACTTTGAAAACAGCCGAAAGTGACGGGATGAGCAGGACGGCGTGCAAACTTATGAGTCCGATGAAAAACGCGAACCATGTGTACTTGTTTGAAAACACGCCGATGGTAAATATGGATTCTTTCGATCTGGAATTGAACCCATGCACCAATCTGGATAGACATAGCGTCGCAAACGCCATTGTGCTTGCTGTAACCACATCTCCCGTTTCAAGACCTGCCCGGAAAGCGATGATGGTGGCGATTGCGATTAGGATCCCTTCCACGACGACCCGTGCCGTAAACATCTTGGTTAATAAAGGTGTATGGATGTCCCTTGGCTTGCCCTTCATCGCTCTCTTATTATGCGGCTCAAATCCAATTGCAATCGCGGGCAGGCTGTCGGTCAGCAAGTTGATGAATAAGAGATGGACGGGCGCGAAGGGGACGGGCAGACCTAATACGGTTGCGTAGAGTACGACAAAAATAGCCCCAGCATTCCCTGACAATAAAAAGAGAATGGAGTTTTTAATATTCGTGTAGATGCCTCGTCCATTCGAAATCGCTTTGACAATCGTTGAAAAGTTATCATCCGTCAAAACAAACGAGGATGCGTCCTTTGCCACTTCTGTTCCCGCGATTCCCATTGCCACCCCGATATCGGCTTTCTTCAAGGCAGGCCCATCATTCACGCCATCTCCTGTCATTGCGACGACATGTCCTTTTTCCTGATAGGCGTTTACAATCCGCATTTTATGTTCTGGCGTAACACGGGCAAAAACGGAAAGGTCTTCAATCCGTTCCTGCAACTGTTCGTCCGTCAATTTTTCAATTTCATGGCCTTCAATTGCTTCGGACGTATCCTTTAAGATCCCGATTTGCCTCGCGATGGCCATTGCTGTTATTTTATGGTCACCCGTAATCATGACGGGTTTAATGCCAGCTTGAATACAGCTTTCAACAGCGGTCCGCGACTCTTTTCTTGGGGGATCCATCATAGCGATCATCCCTACGAATGTGAGCTCATTTTCATCCTTGGCATCGATGGTGTGGTTATCTTTTCGTCCCTTGTAGGCAATCGCCAACACCCGTAAACCGTTCTCGGAGAAGGTTTGATTCACCTCTTCGATTTTTCTTCGGTGTTCATCCGTCATCTTCAAGATCCCTCTCGCAGTCTCGATTTTTACGGTTTTCGGCAGGAGGACATCGACTGCACCTTTTGTAATCATGACGGTTTGATTGCCAATTTCATTCACTGTGCTCATAAGCTTTCTATCGGAATCAAAAGGAAGTTCCGCAACCCTCGGATAATGCTTCCTGACAAGCAGTTCATCAAATTGGAACTGTCTCCCTAATTTTACGAGCGCCATTTCGGTAGGATCACCGATCTCTTTTTCATTCTGAATTAATGCGTCGTTACAGAGCAGTGCCTGTAAAAGGAGTTTCTTCTCAACCGGATGTTCGGGATGCAGTCGATCATGGGAAACGATTTTATCGTCTACATACAGTTGTTGAACCTGCATTTTATTTTCGGTCAAGGTCCCGGTCTTATCCGAACAAATGACAGAGACGCTGCCAAGACTTTCGACAGCATACAACTTTCGGATAATCGCGTTCTCCTTCGCCATTTTCCGGGTTCCGAATGCCAACACAATCGTCACAATCGAACTCAGAGCTTCCGGGATTGCTGCTACAGCAAGCGAAACGGCGAACATGAACGACTCGACCAGTTCGCGTCCCCGAATGAGGTCGATCGAGAAAATCGCTACGCAGATCATCGTAATCCCGAGTGCCAACTTTTCCCCGAAGCGATCCAAACTTACTTGCAGAGGGGTTTTCTTCTCCTTTGCAGTATCTAACAAATTCGCGATTTTCCCGATTTCGGTCTCCATCCCGATTGCTGTTACGGCGACAATGCCGCGCCCGTTTGTGACAAAGCTGCCGGCGAATACCATATTGTTCTGATAGGCTATCGTGTCATGCGCTTCACCAAGGGGCGCAGAGCTTTTTGCCACGGCCAAAGATTCACCGGTCAGCGAACTTTCATTAATATGCAAATTAAAGCTTTCAATCACCCGTCCATCGGCGCTTATGAAATCGCCGGCCTCGAGCAACAGTAAATCCCCGACAATGATATCTTCCGAATCAATCTCGATGAGTTGGTTGTTCCGCATCACTTTTGCAGTGGGGGAGGACAACGCCTTTAAATTCTCCAATGACTGCTCCGCCTTAGCATGTTGGATAGTACCCAAGATTGCGTTTACAATAACGACAAGCAGTATAACAAACGTGCTTTCGACTTCTCCTAATAAAAAAGAAACAAAAGCGGCGACGAGCAAAATAATGACTAACAAATCCGTGAACTGGCCAAAGAAAACGGCAATGGAACTTGTCCTTTTTCCTTCTGTCAATTCATTGTAGCCATACAAGTCCCGTCTGATTTCCACATCATCATCATTCAAGCCAAGCGAAGTCACCTCCAACGATTTCATGACCTCATCCGCAGATAGTCGGTGATAGGCTGACATTCGATTCCCCCTCGGTAGAAAAAACTATTAAGTAGACCCAAATGGGTTGTCCGATCTTTCGTATCATACTATGCTAACGGTCATCGTTTGTATTCCATTGTATTGTGAAGGTGCCTGTGCTCTAATACTTTTAGGTGTGCTTATTTTAGCTGTTTTTAAAGTACAAGACTTTACTAAGGATACGATCCTACCTAATTACTACAATTGTGTAAACATCCAATCCGAAGATATAAGAACGATTGCAACATTTTTTTAGATATCAAATAACCCATCCTTGAGTGGTAAGCTCAAAGATGGGCGTTTTCATGCAAGCCGATCCCTTGTAGGGAATCTTATTTACCTTCCTCCACAGACACCAACTCCGAAAAAATTTCGCCATTTATACCAGTAATTTTTAGTACTCCAATTCCCTTTGCGAAATAAACTCTCGAGCCACTCGGATAACGAAGAATAACGACGTTCTTAAATGTACCGGCTTTCACGGTTGCTGTTTCCGTCGTGCTTTCAACCACAACCTTTTGCTCCTCGAACATCAGAGACGAATCTATTGTAGTAGAACCTTGTTTCAATGGTAAGGGGACGTTGATGAAGATGAAGTCGGAACTCGACACGCCCATCAGCAGTCTTTTTCCGTCTTCAATATAGGTAAAGTTCGATAAATCCGGGTAAAGGGGACTCTTTTTATTATATAAGAACGTGTATTCATCTTCTTTTTCTACATAAAACGTTTCTTTCTTCTCTTCTAAGAACGATGGTTCATACGTAAGGATCAACCCTTCTTTAGGCGTCAGGCCACCGTTAACCGTCGTTGATGCGGCTTTCGGGTTTTGCTTGGATAAAGCGGACGTATACACATATCCCTTATTTTTGCCGGCTTGTACATAAGACCATCCGTTTGACGAAGACAATACGGTTACTTTCGAGTGGTTTTGAATGGTACCAATCTTTTTAGCGTTTTGTTTCGGCTCTACACGCAGGATAATATCATTTTTCGCATGTACATACATTTCGGTTTTCGCTGCTACGGTTGTTTGCAGAGGAAAGGCGTACGAACAACCTAGTATGAGCACCATTATTGCTGCCATAATTTTTCTCATTTGTACCACTCCTTACGATAGTTACTACTAACGAGGTTATGAAGCGAGTGCTGAAAATAGTACATATTGCGGGTCGCGTGAAGGTGGGTCGTGTTTTTTCTTATTGAAATCACCATATTTATCTATTCCCTTTTTCATATTTTGAAACTTTCGTCAGAATTGTCCGTATACGATAATGAGCGAGCTATATCGGTTATATAAGCTATTTAGTGCAATCTTGTCGTATTTATAAAAATGAATCGGGGGATGGAGATGAGAATGGTAAAGAGGATGATCATAGGGGGATTCGCCGCAATTATGATTTTACTTGTGGGATGTGAGGAGGAAGAGAAGGCGGTTGCTGACTTGGCGGAGACGGAAATAGTTGAAGAGGTCGAAGCCCATCAAGAAGATGAAACAGTCGTCGATGAGTACTGGTCGCAGTCGATTGATTCGGAGATATGTCAGACCGTAGGGGAATGCCGCGATTTAGGGGATACATACGGAAGCGAGCATTTTACTACCTTTTCAGGAGATCTTAAACATACAAACAGTATGTCGTATTTGAATGTGCAAGCGGAGGAAGATGAATCTGCTCTTGCTTTTACTGCTAATGATGAGGAAGATGAAATGATTGCTCACTATGAATTAATAGAAGATGAATTTGTTTTGACGAAAGGCGAAGAAGAGAGCATCTTCAAAGGTATTGCTGAACTTGTGCTTGCATTATACGATCGAGATAAAATGAATTTGCAAGTCCTTGAATTTCAAAAGGATGTTTATCCTTATGTAAATACGTATGAGGGAAAATTGGTAGTGCCTTCTAATTTGATACCCCATTGGCGTCAGTCTTACACGGTGGCAATACTGATTCATGAGTATGGACATATGCTGACATGGAATAAGGCGGATCTGGTAAATTCAGATACATGTCCGGCAGATCAATTTCATTTAAAGTTGTACTGGGAGTGTTATAACGCTGACAGTTATATGAATCTCTATTATCAAGCTTTTTTGAAGGAACATGAGGAGCAGTGGTTAGATGCAGGTAATAAAACTGTGGAGGACAGGATTGCTTTTTACGAAAAGAACAAGGATTCATTTGTGAGCACTTATGCTACGGTGAATCCCTATGAAGATATCGCAGAGTCTTTTGCTCACTTCATGTTAACACCGTACAATGACAGCCCTCAAACGGTAGCAGAAGAAAAGATTAACTTCTTTTATCAGTTTCCGGAACTGGTCGAGTATCGAGCGTTTGTATTAAAGAAGTTGAAAGATCGTAAAGACGAGATGTGGTCTTTTTATTAAAGATAACACCCTCGTATATCCCATGAACTTATATAGAGTTGGGAACGTATGTGTGGTGCGGTGAAAGGGTAATAGAATTGGTGACTCAAGGGTGGTCGGCCATTTCCCGTAAGAGGGGCAATCTAAGTGCGCGACGTCCTGTCGCTACGATTGCATGACCAACTTCCTGTTGGCCCGAGGTGGTCGTATGACAGTATATCAAGCACTAATGCTCGTATTCACATTCGCAGCATTGAATGTAGAAATACTGTCGTTCCACAATAAAAAATAATCCATCCTTGAGTAGAAGCTCATAATAGATGGATTATTTGGCAGCAACAGATGTTTCGGAGTTATGAGAAGTTGAATGGGTAGGATGAAGCCGATCAAATGACTGCTTGATCGGCTTCCCAAATAAATTTATCTAAATCCACACCGTAAACGATACTATAGTGCCACGATCTGGTTTGCTATCTATTTGAAGGCCTGTACCGAATTGGCGCAACAACCGCTGGTTCGTATTGATCAACCCGATGCTCATCCGACTGCCATCCTTTCTTTCAAGTAAATCTTGCAATTGGACTTCATCCATTCCGACTCCGTCATCCTCAACAGAAATCTCAACATGGCCTTCATGGACAGTGACTCGAACCGTAAGTGTACCTCCACTGATACGTTTCATAAGTCCATGTCTTACCGCATTTTCAACTAAAGGCTGGATGGATAGGAACGGAATCTTGACGTCCGCGCATTCATCCACCTCCAAGTCGACTTTTAACCGCTCACCGAAACGCACCTGTTCAATATTCAGATAGGATCGGACAATCGCTAACTCTTCCGCTAACGGAATTAATTCATCGATATGCTGAAACTGGAATTTACTTCTTAAATATTGACTTAGCTCCATTAGCAAATGGTTCATCTCATCCAGATCAATGTCGCTTAAGGCGATGATGGAATTCAATGTGTTGAATAAAAAATGGGGCTGGATTTGGGCTTGCAACCATGCAGCCTCCAGTTGCAATTGTTCCCGCACCGCTTTTTTGATGGTTGTGAGTGCTAGTACTCTGGATTTTAATTCAAGCATTTCAACAGGCTTCGTCACATAGTCGTTTGCGCCTGCTAAAAAGCCGGCTTGGATATCCTTCGGGTCGCTTCTGGCCGTCAAAAGCAAAATCGGCAGTTCTGTAAACGAATACCGTTTGCGAATCGTCTTCGTCAATTCATAGCCGGACATTTGCGGCATCATGATATCCGAGATGACCAAACCCCATTCCTTTGTGGTTAAGTGATCGAGCGCTTCCTTGCCGCTCGTCGCAGTAGTGATTTCATATTGTTCATCTGACAGGATGGATTGAAGGACTTGCAAGTTTACCGGATCATCATCTACGATTAAGATAGGCGGACGCTTGGAAACTGGTTTTAATGATGCTTGAGCAACTGCAGCAGAAATTTCCGCAGTCGCTAAATCGATCGATGAATCCGCCAACCGATTTGCAGGCAATTTTTGCGATTCCATGTGTTGAACGTTAGTTTGAGGCGCATTTTCGGAAATACTTACTGCATCCGGCGAAGCTAACTGCAACGAAAACGTGAATGTCGATCCTTTTCCAGGCGTCGATGATACAACGAGCTGTCCGCCATGAAGCTCAATCAACTGTTTGCTTATATTCAACCCTAACCCAAGACCGCCTTCGATTAATGATGCATCTGCAGCTTGTTCATAAGGGAGGAATAGTCGCTTTAAAAAATCCTCCTCCATTCCGATCCCCGTGTCAGTTACCGCAATAAAAGCCCTGTCATTTTTCACTTTCGCCTGAATGCGGATTTCGCCCTCAATCGTATACTTGACAGCATTATGAAGTAAGTTATAAACGATTTGAATGACCCGATTTTCGTCCGCCATGACAGGGGGGAAATTTACCGGAACTTCATTCACAATCTTCACCGGCTTAACGTTATCATGAAATTGCAGCATGTCTATTACGCCAGTTATGATGGGCTGGATTGCAATGTTTTTGTTCTGAAGACGCGGCCTTCCCTCCCTAAGACTGGCCACGTCCAGTAGGTCATTCAACAACAGTGACATGCGCCGGCTGACAGTCAAAATCGTCTCGAGCTCATGGACGCTTTTATTTCTTAATAAATGCTTTTCCCGATTTAATACAGCTTGGGACATATTGATGATTCCATGAAGAGGATTCTTGAACTCATGAGAGGTGTTCGCCAAAAACTGGTCCTTATGTTCATTCATTTTCTGCAGTCTCACGGCAAGCTTCTCTGTTTCGGCATGCATTTTAAAATAATCCTTGAACCAAATGGAAGCGAAGCATCCTATTGAAATGATCAAATCGAACGGATAATGAACAACGCTTACACCGGCTTCCCGCCAATAGACCATCCATACAAAATGATGTGTGACTGCTAGGAAAGATAGTAATAATAAGAAGTTCCCCGGTGTATCTTGATAGATCTTTTTGACGATCGTAAATAACGCAACGGCAATTCCTATCCCTCCCAGCAGATAATAAACAGGGAACATCATGATAATTTGACTCGGCGACAAAAACAATGTAACGATCGCCATCCCGATGTTGCTTATCGAATAGATCGGTTTTATGATACGCCAAAAAGGAGCACCGCTATAATCCATGGAGTGTAACAAAGCAATGCAAGCAATCGGAATAAGAGTATTTGCCACCCGGAAATCCCATTCATATCCTCCGTCGATTAATAAGTGGAAGAGCTTTTCATCGTTGCTAATTAAATTCATTAATGTTATGCAAAATAATAGAAGAGAAAAGAATAACAGCTTTTTATCCCGATTTCCTAGGAAAAATAGAACTAGTGCATAAATGGAGTGAATCAGGAAAATGACTGAAGCCACCATCTGCATCGCCAAAGACAAACTTCTTTCCTTAGCCATTGCAGCTTCTGATCCGAATTTGATCGAACGGATGATGCCGCTGCGGCGGACATCCTTGAAATTTGCCGCCTGTATAACGATGTCAATGACACCATCTTCATCCGCAGTAAAAGTTGCGGTATAGGGCAGGTTTTTGGGGCTGTAATCATCTTTCGATTTTCCAACTTGCCCGGACCCGGCCAAGAATCGCCCGTTGACATACAGTTCCGAAGAGCTTCGTACGCTTGGTACATATAAACTATAGCTGATCGGTTTTTCAGGATTCACGTATATGCGTAGGCGGTAGGAGCCATAGCCATAGGGGGTTGATTCGCCTTCATTCATATCGTCATTCCATTTTCCTGGCACTTGAACAAGCCTCTTTGTAAGATCATCTACTTGCCATTTCCCATCCATCATCCATTGTGACGGATAAAACTCCCACTCCCCGTCCAACAGCAGTACATCGCTCTCATTCGCATGCCAATCGCTCAAATCCAATTGTCCACTTTGTACGTGCGTATCGGAAAAATTGTGAAATGTATTCATCCACAAAGTACGGGAGGCCGATAAAATTAGTAAAAATAAGCCTATGACCAGTAAAATGTTTCTTTTTTTCATATATGTATTCGCGGAAATCTTCTCCGCCACTCCCCCTTCAAAAATCATCGGCACTACTTTCGCATAACAAAATCTGTTGATTCAATGGTTGGACATAAAATTGGAACATATTACTACTTATTGTACAGGAACAATTTATTTCTGCCAGACGCGCTTTAATAAAAGTTTCACTATTGTTGGTGGTTGCTAGGATGAGCGACATGACTATTTTTACCACGATTATGTGACGGTTTGTCTCATTCAAAAGGATTTGAAATTTGATAAATGAGGTGTGAATATTTAAACTCATAGATCCTGATGCACAATTATATATCGAGCAACTCTCCGTTCAAAATGGAATCTGTGAAAGTGAGGGAGTTCGACGCACGTGCATTCCACCCCGCAGAAAAGTTTTGCTGTAAATTGGTAACCTGATAGCATTTATCTTTCAAGTGGTACTCCTACAAAAAAAATGAAAAATTCATATAATTTTCCGGAACCTTCGACATGCCTGTCCGTATACCATACTGCGCGGGCTATGTCGGTTTATGTATGGCTATTTAATGCAATCTTGTCGTTTTCATAAAAATGAATCGGGGGATGGAGATGGGAATGGTAAAGAGGATGATCATAGGGGGGTTCGCTGCGATTGTGGTTTTACTTGTGGGATGTGAGGAGGAAGAGAAGGCGGTTGTTGACTCGGCGGAGACGGAAATAGTTGAAGAGGTTGAAGTCCATCAAGAAGAGGAAACAGTAGTCGATGAGTCCTGGTCGCAGCCGATTGATTCGGAGATATGTCATACAGTAGGTGCATGCCGCGATTTAGGGGATGAATACGGAAGTGAGCATTTTACTGACTTTAGAAGAGGAATTGAAAGATCAAACGAGATGTGGTACCTGGATGTAGGCACGGAAGAAGATGAAAATTCTCTTGCTGAATTTGATTGGGAAGATGAAGATCTCATTATTGCTCGCTATGAAATTATAGAAGATGAACTTATTCTGACAAAAGGTGAAGAAATGAGCATCTTCAAAGGTATCCCTGATCTTGTGCATACCTTGTACGATCGAAATAAAGTAAATTTCCAAGTCCTTGATTTTCGAGAGGATGTGTACCCGCATGTTTTTGTAAAAGAGGGGAAATTGGGGATGCCTTCTAACTGGATTGGACGGTGGTTTCAATTCGACACGGTGGCCACACTGATTCATGAGTATGGCCATTTGCTGACAATGAATCAAGAGGATCTTGTCATTTCGGATACCTGTCCGGCAGATCAATTCTTTTTGCAACGGTACGAGGAGTGCTATAACGCTAACAGTTATATGAATCTTTTTTATCAAACTTTTTGGAAGGAGTATGAGGAGCAGTGGCTTCATGCTGGTTACGAGACTGTTGAAGAGAGAATTGCTTTTTATGAAGAGCATAAGGATTCCTTTGTGACAACTTATGCAACGGTAAGGCCTTATGAAGATATTGCGGAGTCTTTTGCTTTCTTTATGTTAACGCCGTACAATGACAGCCCTCAAACGGTCGCAGAAGAGAAGATTAACTTCTTATATCAGTTTCCGGAATTGGTCGAGTACCGGGCGTTTGTGCTGAAAGAGCTGAAAGATCGAAAAGACGAGATGTGGTCTTTTTATTGAGGCATTTTAAAATGATCTTAGAATAAAATCAAATAGTAGAGAGGCGGGAATTATAGTGTTTAAGACGAATTGAGCGTAAAACGATTCACGTGGACCTCCTGCGTTGTTTGTTTTCACGTATCCAATAAAAACAACACATACAGGAGGTACATGATGATTGAATTACGTAATATAACTTGGGAGAATTTTGATGAGTGCATTCAGTTACAATTAACAGAGGATCAGAAGGGCTTCTTGGCATCGAATGTCTATAGTCTTGCACAATCCTATGTCGCTTTGCTAAATGATGAACTGCCGGCAATGACTTTTGCGGTTTATGACGATGAAACGATGATCGGATTTGTTATGGTGTATCATGATACTGCAGAAGAGAATGAGTATGGCGATGAAGAGGCATATGGGATCCTTCGTTTTATGATCGATCGGAAGTATCAAAACAGAGGATTCGGAACGAGGGCTCTTCAAAAGGTTCTTGATTACATCCGGACATTTCCTCAGGGAGAAGCGGGCGCGGTTTATCTTTCTTATGCTCCTGAAAACGAGGCTGCTCGACATCTTTATGATAAATTTGGGTTTCAAGAAATCGGCATGGATGAAGAGGCAAATGAAATGGTGGCGAAGCTCAGTCTATAAGTGGAAGTTTGACGAAACCAGCTTCTACTCGTTTGGCTATTCCAATAGGAGTAGCCCTTTTTTATAGACGCAAAAAAAAGCCGGAAGAACCGACTTTTTCTCTATTGCGACGTATTAAAAGCTCCTTGCATAGACACCGTCAATTCATTTTGGTGCTAACAAGTTAATGGTCGTGATGATGATCGGTGCACTGAAGACGACGTCCATCAGAAATGCGCCGACAATCGGGACGACTAGGAACGCTGTGCGTGAAGGGCCGAACTTATTCACAGTGGCGCCCATATTGGCCATCGCGTTTGGTGTGGCACCAAGTCCGTGGCCAAGGAAACCGGAAATCATCACTGCAGCATCATAATCCTTGCCGAGCGCGCGGAACATGATGAACACGGAGAAGCCGACAATGAAGACCACTTGAACGAGGATAATGCCGACGAGCGGAAGTGCAAGGCCCGCGAGTTCCCATAGCTTAATGCTCATGAGCGCCATGGATAGGAAGATGGCGAGCGACACGTCTCCGATCAGATTGATTTCCTTCATATTGACGGTTCCCGGTAGGAAACGGTCCACGATATTGCGGATGAGCACTGCGACGAACATAGCGCCTATGTAAGCGGGCAACACGAAGCCGGTTGCTTCTGTGAATAGGTCGCCAAGGATTGTTCCGCCTGCCATCGATAACGTGATCATCGTCACTTGAACCATGAAAGAATGCTGGCCGATTGGCTTTTCATCTTTTTCTACATACTCTGTAACGATGCCTTCTTTCGGCTTCAGGTCATACTTGCCGATCAAACGCCGGGCGACAGGACCGCCTGACAGGCTGCCGCAAATCAATCCGAGTGTTGCTGCAGCCATCCCGATCGTCACGGCGGATGTGGTGCCGAGATCCTCGATCGTCTGACCGTATGCGGCCGCTCCTCCGTGCCCACCGCTCATCGACACGGCGCCGCTCATGACGCCGAGCAGCGGATCGATATTGAAAACTTTCGCAAGGGAGACGCCGATGACATTCTGCATGAAAACGGTTACGCCGCACAGCAATAAATAGATGATCAAAAGCTTGCCGCCAAGCTTGATCAGCTTAAAACTTGCGCCAAGTCCAACTGTCGTGAAAAAGGCAATCATGAATATGGATTGCAAGGAAGTATCCAACGAAATTTCCACAATGCCGGATGATTTCAAGATGAGCGCGACAATCGCGAACAACAGACCACCGACTACTGGCGCGGGAATGAGGAACCGGTCAAGGATGCCGATCCGGTTGACAAGCATCGTGCCGAGCAAGTACAGTGCTGCTGCTAAAAATAATGTTGTAATTTGGTTGAGTTCAATCATGCAATTTCACCTTTCCTTTACATCGAGAGGATGATTTGATGCTGCTATTTCCCTCTCCCTTAAACTGGCCGCAGTCCCTCTGTTTGAGGACGAATCCAATGGGTCTTATCTGAGTAAGATACCCGTTGCGGAATGAAACACACATGGCCCATTATAAAAATGTAACAAATCTATAGGCAACTTGGAACCGTATAGTAATATAAAATTGTCTTGGCAATTGTCTTGAAATTCCCACATAACAATAAGGCCATATCTCCATAATTGCTGGATATGACGAAAAGTAAGTTATAATGAAAACAAGCAAAGGCTTGCTGAAGAAAGGGGGATGAATTCATGAAGCAGGAAAAATGGAAAGAACAGTTGCGTGCCAATAAAGAGTTATTCATTGGTGAGGCGACTGCTTTCCGTTCGGCGGTTTTAATTCCACTTGTCGAGGTGGAAGGGGAATGGTGTGTATTGTTCGAAGTCCGTTCGTCAACGATGAGAAGCCAGCCTGGCGATATTTGCTTTCCTGGTGGCCGGATTGATCCTACCGATGAATCGCCTCTATTTGCAGCTTTACGGGAAACGTATGAAGAGCTTGGGGTGAACCCTGATACTGTCGAAGTACTGGGGCCCTTAAGTCCGTACATTGCATCTCCATCATTTGTTGTCTATCCGTTTGTTGGAATCGTAGATTATAAGGAAATTATTCGATCTTACAATACATACGAGGTGGAAGAAGTGTTCACCGTCCCGCTTCCCTATTTGCTTGATCACGAACCGTATATGCATCCGGTTATGGTGAATCCCTCGCCCGATTCGAATTTTCCTTTCGAGAAGATCAGGAATGGCGCGAACTACAAATGGAGGGGGCGTACGATCGAAGAATGGTTTTTCGAGTATGGTCCTTACACGATTTGGGGACTGACCGCGAGAATCTTAAAGCATTTTATTGAGATTATCCGTAAATAATATAGAAGAAATGGTATGATGAAATTAAGATAAGTCTGATAGTTATGACTTGAATTAGAACAGGAAATTAGGAGGGACAAGGATGGATTTTCTGAAACTCAAATTGTATATTGAGTTGATGTCCATTGCTTTCGGTGTAGTAGGTTTGCTGTATATCGTTCCCATGCAAATAATTGTCGAAGGACAACCGAGAATTTTGACGGTCACAATTCTTATGTTCCTATGGTTTGTGATTATGAGGAATAACATTACCTTTTATGAGTTATTGGACAAGTGGTTTAAGAAGAAATAGGGGTACTAATATCCCCAATCCTCAAGATTGGGTGGATTGTAGATTCGTCTGGACTTTTCGATTCAGTATAGAATAGGTGACTCAATGGTGGGCGTATGACATTACATCAGGCATTATTCGTAGTTTGATTGTCGTTTACCTATAAAAAATAATCCATCCTTGAGTGGATAACTCAAATAGGATGGATTATTTCGTCTCTTGCAGACCGTTCACTTTGTATAGCCTGAACTTGGTGCTTTCATTAAACGGTCTTTTTCAATTTGATCCGATAGGAAAGGCAACTGGTTAGCGGAGCCGTCTCGGTGTATACCCAATTTTCGAAATCCATTGCTCCGCCTGGGAAAATGCCGGTGATTGTCAATCCGGCTTTTTCGCACATCGCGCTTATCACGTCGACTGTATAACAACGAAGCGATTGTGTAACGACTTCTTCCGAGTTTTCGCTATGCCACCAGCTATCAATCATTCGGCAGTTGTCTTTATCAAATAAATAAATCCTCTCCGCATCGTCAATTTTCATTTTTTGTCCCGCTGCAATGGTGCGCCTGTAGTTCGGGTTGTAGATGTCAATGAGTGCGACGCCATCATCTTTCATCCAGCTTTTCATCCGTTTCAGAAGAGTCATCTGGTCATCGTCCGTGCCGATGCCGAAGCCGTCGAAATAGCTGACGACATCGAATAGGGTGGAAAATGTATATGTGTAGAAGTCTCCCATGTGAATGTCAATTGTTTTTGGTGAACGAAGTCTGGACGCTTCGACTAGTTCAGGAACAAGTTCCAACGTAGTCATCGAGATGCCGCGGGCGTCTAATGCCCGGGCTATACTTCCGATGCCCGCTCCGATATCGAGCATTGATTCGAATCTGATGCCAATCTGCTCTTCAATTTTATCGGCATCTTTCTGCAAGTAACTTGTCATTTCCGATTCTATGTCGTGTAGCCATTCAAATTGTTTTCTATAAAAGGGGATGACCCATTCGTTTGTTGTCATTTTCATTCCTCCTGTAATTTCTTCTCATTACAGGTGGTGTTTTAAATTCCGGATGCCCATATACAATCGCTCCTCTCGTCTTCATTGTACAGAGAGGTGTGTGGTACTGCAATTCTATTCCAATTGATAAATAGCAAAACGGAAATTTGTTGTTTTCACTTTGATTTCATCGGTAAATAGATATAAAATATACTTCTGTACTTCAATGATTTGCAGAAGAAGTTTGAACTGGTATAAAGAATAGTTGTTGTAGTGGAGGCTAATTATGGATTATAGAATCAGTAACAAGCAAGTATTTGAACAAGCACAGCTGCGTTCGGTTTCAGATGTACCGTTTACTGAGGAAGAACTTCAAAACGGCATGCAGCTTGCGATATCCAAGAAGGATAATACCCTTGCGTTGTATTTGGTGGAGGTAGAAGGTCATAAGAAATTTGAAGTTCGTTGGGATGATTCGCACGAGCTTTTCACCGGCTGGTATTCCGCTTGGGAAAATTTCACTTGGTGCCTAAATATCGCAGGCAACTGACTTTTAGAGTATTCGGGCTGAAAGTTATTCAGCCATATACTGCAATTGAAAGGCTCCGCTGGTTGTTATAAACCGGCGGAGCTTTTGTGTGTCGTCGAAAGGATTTCAGAAAGTAGTAGCTTAACCGTTTCCTGTATGGGTATTTGTAAACTAGCTACGTAAAACAGAATCCGCCTTTCCATACTATAAAGGCATCTATAGGCAACAGTACACCACTTTCATTCTTTCTACATTTCTTTGAAACTTTTCAAGGAATCTCTCGTCTGTAGGGTACTTATAAAATAGACAATAATGAAATAGAGAGGATGGCATCAATTGAAGAAGAAAATACTTACTGTATTTATTGCACTGCTGTTGGCGTTCAGTTTTCTGCTGCCTGGCACCGCGGCAGGCGAATCGAAATTCTCTGACGTACCGCCGACAAAGCATTTTGCTGAGGCAGTGAATGAACTTGCGGAACGGAATGTCATTGGAGGGTATCCGGACGGTACATTTAAGCCGGGCGATCCGATCACGCGGGGGCAGGCGGCTGCCATCATCGTGAAGTTGCTTCAGCTGGATACGGAGAATGTGAAGGATCCGGGATTCAAGGATGTCACTACGGCGAACGGCTATTACAAATCAATCGCTATTTTGGCTGAAAAGGAAATTATCGGAGGTTACGCGGACGGCCGTTATGGTCCGAATGAACCGATCACGCGAGGACAGATGGCATCAATTCTCGTGAAAGCATTCGATCTGCCGCGCTATGACATTCCCGAACACGAAAATCCGTTTAAGGATGTGAAACAATTCGTTTCCCACAGTCCGAACATATTGATTATCCATCGACTCGGCATCACGACTGGAACGTCTCCGACAACGTTCAGCCCGAATGCCTCCATCACGCGGGGGCAGGCGGCTAAATTGATGAAGGCAGCCGAAGAAGGGAAGCCGCAGATGAAGACACTCCAGGCAAGCGACTTTGGGTGGAAAAAGATCGAGTGGTTCAAAGACGATGAGAAAAATCCGGGAGTATTCAAGGCGGCATTGGTGACAGGCAGGAAAACGCCGGCAGGCTACACGGGCGACCGTCTGCAACTTGTTCCGCTAAAGGAAGGGACCGGCACGCTCAGTTTCGGTGAAGGAAATGTCTATTTTCCTGATGAAGTGAATCACAAAAAATATTATGTACATGTTACGAAAACGGATGGCGAATGGAAGATGACGCTGGAAGAGACGGACGAACAATTTCCGACGGCCGCTTCGCTTGAAATGACTCTAGAGCAGACGAAACAGGTAGAACGGGTTTCCCTGTCGACGATGGAGGGCGAGATGCTGACGGACAGCGCGGCGTTCAAGTATTGCCGAAGGGGCATGTATGATGACAATATTTGTATCGATATTGACAAACCTGGCCAATACATTGCTACCGTGCATTACAAGGGTGGCGAGGAAATTCGATACGGCATAGAGGCGAAGCAAAAAACAGCCCACTTCTATTATGAAATCCGTACGCTGCAGGAAAGAACGGAACACTCGGTTGATTTGAATAATAACGATCACTACAACGTAAAGCCCGGGCATAAAATCGGCACGTTTGACATCCCGAAAGGTTCCGAGGATATTGCTGTTGTGACAAGGGAGAAAGGTACAAACATCTTCCACGCGGAAGCAAAGAAAGCCGGCATGTTTGAAGTGATATTCCCGGATGAGCACGTTCTCGTCTACGAACACAGCGCTGTTTATTTCGAAGGCGTCAAGATTGAAGTTCTGCAACTGGGAACGATTTTACACGTAACGATACGGCCGTATCTCCATGATTACTGGATGTGACAGATTGGTACGAACGAGATCATTCGAAGCGCTCGACCAAAGGGTTGTAAATAAATTTGTCGAAACTTGTGAACCTTTTTGTTTAGTAGAGAAGGATATGCTCCATCATTGTCGAAGTAGTCGATATGAACAAGAATGGAGTGAGATTTATGACATTGGTTTACAAGCAAATAATCGTCGCAATAGATGGATCGAAAGAGTCGGAAAAGGCTTTTAAAAAGGCGGTGGCCATCGCTGACCGTAATGAAGCGGCATTGAATTTGGTCAACATCGTCGATACTCGTTCATATTCTTCTGTTGAGGCTTATGACCGTTCGATCGCTGAAAGCGCCCATAAATCTGCTGAGGAAATGCTACACAACTACAAAGCGGAAGCTGTACAAGCAGGTGTGCAAACCGTCAACGTCATTGTGGATTATGGCTCGCCGAAAAAAATGATTGCAACAGACCTCCCGAAAAAACTGAATGCAGATCTCATTATCTGCGGTGCGACTGGTCTAAATACAGTTGAACGCTTAGTTATGGGCAGCGTCTCTGAAAATATTGTCCGTTCCGCAAAATGTGATGTACTTGTCATCCGTGAATAGTAGCTCGTAAAAAGGTACGAGGCACCCGAACAATTCCAAATTGCACGGGTGTCTGGTGCTTTTATTCATTTCACAGTCTGGCTGCAAAGGTAGTTAACAGTCGTACTATTTGCTATTTAATCTAATACCTGTTATTATAAAGAAGAATTATTTTTGTTCTAATTCAGATTGAAAATATATTTTGTCTGAGTATATTTTGCTTTTCGTCTAAGGTTTTGAGCAAGGATAGTATCACATGTGTGGATGTCCGCACTAGGAGGCAATTAATATGGAACAAGGTACAGTTAAGTGGTTCAATGCAGAAAAAGGTTTTGGTTTCATCGAGCGTGAAGGTGGAGAAGACGTATTCGTACATTTCTCTGCAATCCAAGGCGACGGTTTCAAAACTTTAGACGAAGGTCAAAGTGTAACTTTTGAAGTTGAACAAGGACAACGTGGCCTACAAGCTACAAACGTTCAAAAAGCTTAATAAGCGCTAAAAAAAGACCCTACATGTTAGGGTCTTTTTTGTGCGTTTACATAAATTATGAAGGTGGATATTAAAGTGAGAACAGTCGCTGTTTTTTCTAACGGTAGGAAGAGTAGTATCTCATACGTTATTCATACTTCCCCTTCAACGGGACAAACCTCACTTCCTCCAACACTGTCGTATGAATTTCTCCGTGTTCCTCTTTTTCTAAAAGCAATAGTTCCTGATGAAGAGGTGTACCTACTGGGATGATCATTTTTCCTCCGGTTGCTAGTTGGTCCATAAGTTCGCGTGGCACCCGGGCAGCGGCGGCCGTCACCATAATTCGGTCGTAAGGCGCGTATTCTTCCCAACCGGTGCTGCCGTCATCCAGCTTGAAATGGATGTTCGTGAAACCTACTTTAGCCAATCTTTCTTTCGCCCGTTCATGCAAAGGAGCAATTCGTTCAATTGTATAAACGGATTTCGAAAAGGCGGCGAGTAGTGCGGTCTGAAAGCCGGATCCTGTTCCGATTTCCAGCACTTTTGAATCAGGCTGCAAATCGAGGGCCAATGTCATTTCAAGTACGAGTGAGGGCTGGGAAATGGTTTGTTCATGTCCGATAGGAATGGCCTCGTCCATATATGCGAATTCTTTCAGTTCATCCATGAAAAAGGCGCGATCTAGTTTTTGAAAATAGGTAAGGATATCTTCGTTTTGGTTGGCCATTGCATATGCCCCTTTGTAGAATAGTAGCTTACACTTGTCCTTTAGTATTTCCTCCAAAGAGTATTGGCAAACAAGATTTGGTGTTCATTCGAAACGAACATGCTGTTTCACGTAGTCAACCAATCCCATAAAAGTATACCTTTCACTTTTCCAAATTAACAAATCTCCCAAGCGAAAATTTATTGCTATTATAATCAATCCACTTTTTCATTTCTCTTTCGACGGCTCTATTTTGCCATTCAAACCAGATTCCCAAACATTCGCTGCAATGACTTTCTACACCAATATTATTATGTGAATCTTTGTAAGTAAAAAAGGTGATTTTGCGACAGATATAGCAAAATACTTTCTTGTCTTCATAATATCTACTTGCCAAGAGGATCAACTCCACCATTTTTTACTCATTATTTCCAATTCTAATTCATTTCATTCAAACTCCCAGCTTTGTTGTTTAACTTGTGTTCAATCGGGCTAGATTGAACACAATACAAATAAGTGACTTGGGTCTCCTTATTTCATAACGATTTCACATTATGATTATAAATTGATAGAGGGAAATAAGAGTTTCTTATCCAATAAATTCAGGAGGAGATATTTTGAAACGTCTTTTTATTGCAGCAGCAGTAACCTTACTCGCATTATCTATTTCTACTAATGCGTTTGCACACTCGCATTTAAGTGGATCGAATCCAGCAGATGGTGAGGTTATAACGGCGCCATTACAAGAAATTATTCTTGAATTTGATGGGAACATTGAGCAGGGGAGCTTTATCGATGTAACAACGACTAGTGGGAAAGAGATTGAAGTACAAGAAATTATTATTGGTGAGGGTACATTAACAGGTACACTTGCTGAGCCCCTCGCAAATGACGATTATCAAGTAAATTGGAGTATTATTAGTGCAGACGGTCATCCATTAGAAGGTGAATTTACTTTTTCTGTAAATGCACCTGTTTCTGAATCTGTGGAGGAAGTGACAGAAGAACCTTCAGAATCAAGTGAAGCAGTAAATCAAACGACAGAAGACCAAGAAAATACAGCTACAGCGGACGAAGTAGAGAATGAGTCGTCTTCTATGACAGTGATCCTCATTGTTCTTTTAGTTGTCATTGTAGCAGGTGGTTTATTCTTTCTTATCAAAAGAAAGAAGTAGTACATGAACATCGTAGTGATAAGTAGTCAGGTTCTTTTATATGTTTGCTTTGCAATCCTGGCAGGAAGTTTTCTGCTTCTACTTGTCCCAAGCAACTATCGACCTGACATAAAAATCCGAAAGCGCTTATTACTAGTAAGTGCTGTGGCGCTGCCTGTTTTCGCGTTTATTCCCGTACTTGCCATTACTTTATATATTGCTCCGCGCTTAGGTTTAGTTGAATCGCTAAAAATTGTTTTGACAACCTATACAGTTGGGACTGCGTGGGATTTTACCCTTCTCGGTTCCATTGTGCTGGTCCTAGTCATTAGTTTGGCGAGGTCGACTGAAAAGGGCACTTTCGCTATGTTAGGAGCACTCCTAACATTTGTATTAATGCTGACGGTTGCTTGGTCAAGTCATGCAGGCTCTGTTGCTCCAATCTTGGGGATTACCAGTCACTTTATTCATATGGCAGCTGTGAGTATTTGGGTTGGAATCTTGCTAATTGTTGGTTGGTGTTCCCGCAATCATAAAAACTGGCTTGAATTTTTAAGTTGGTTTTCAACAGTTGCTTTTGGTTGTTTATTCGCGACTGGTTTTAGCGGTCTGCTCTTGATGGATACAATGGTGGATGGTTATATTGATTCGTGGATGGTTTCATATGGACAAGGGTTATTAATCAAACATTTATTCCTACTGCCACTTGTTTTTTTGGCATTGGTGAATGGTTTCCTCGTGAAATATATGATATCAAAAGATGCTACATTCAATCCCATTCCTTGGATTCGGGTAGAAGGCTTTATTTTGTTTGTAATTTTTATGATTACAGCTATTTTTTCAATACAATCACCACCACATGGCCATTATTTGACGAATGATGCTGTGTCACCTCTATTTCGCTTGTTTCATGATAACATCATTAATTCTGGTAACACTATTGGCTTTGTTGTGAACTTACAAACAGTCGGCTTCTTTTTCCTATCCATATTATTGTTCGGATTACTGGTGCTTTCGTTCTTCAAAAAAGCATCAATTGCGGTATCTTTTCTTCTCAGTTGTTTATTTGTGGTGAGTCTATATCTGATGTTGATGATGACTGTAGTGATTCGCTAAGAAATTGCACATGTAGTCAATATGTAATAACCGAAAGGCGAGCAAGGTGTAAGAAGTTTTTGACACCTTGTTTGCCTTATGTTAATTAGAAAAAGTAGTTATTTAAGTGACAAAAGAGGATGAACGTTTCCCTTTTTGCTTAGATCCACCAAGTTTCCCCGATAAGCAGTTTCCTTAAATGAGAAGCATCCAATTGCAATCTGTTCCACTCGGCATCTAATCTTGAAAGGGCTTCTGGGCCGGTATCATCCGCCAAATGATAGGTGCCATAATGCATAGGGATGAATGTATGACCTTTCAACTTTAAAAAGGCCTTTACCGCATCTTCCGGGTTGATATGGCTGACTTTCATGAACCACTCCGGCTCATAGGCTCCGATAGGCATCAGCACAGTTTGAATGTTAAACTTCTCTGCGATTTCTTTGAATCCGCGAAAATATCCCGTATCTCCGACAAAATAAATGGAATGCTCCTGATTTTCTATGATCCAGCCGCCCCAATGGGATGTATTCGTGTCAGTGATTGTCCGTTTCACCCAATGCTGCGCTGGGACAAACGAGAAAGTCATGTCAGCCTGTTCAAACGAATCATACCAATTGGCCTCAATCACTTTTTCATAACCCCGCTTTTTGAAGGCATGTCCCAACCCGATTGGAACGTAGAAAGTCGGGTTTCCTTTTAACCTTTTTATCGTTGGAAAATCCAAATGATCATAATGCCCATGTGAAATGAATACGACATCGATTTCAGGCAAATCCATCAAAGCAATCCCTGGTGCCGTCAGTCGTTTCTGAAAGCCCATACGATTAGCCCAAACAGGATCGGTGAGCATATTGAGGCCATTCATCTGGATTAAAAACGTGGAATGCCCGATCCATGTAATCGACATGTCCATCCGATTGCTCTTTAGTTTTTCTATTTCCTTGTATGGCGCCTGCTCGATTTGGATGCTAAGATCCTTTTTATTAATCTTGCGCTCCTTCTGCCAACGGCGAAAATCCGTGAATGTTTTTGTCGTTTCCACTTCATCTAAATTAACAAAACGGTGCTTCCGTGACATGACATACCTCCATCGGTCGTAATTGCTACTATTTTAACACTCGAATCAGTCCCGTTACATCATGTCTGACTGCTGTTTGCGGTTTAAATTTTGTCTAACAGTATCCTTTTCCTGAAATCCCATCTATATAACATATGAAAGGTCTGGTCTATAAATGGGGAGGTAATGGAAATTGGAACTGACAGTGAAAGAATTACTTCATGATGCGATTTTGTATGATGTGCCTCGGATGGCATATACCGTTTATTACGCGGTGCAAAAAGGTTTTGTGCAGCTGGATGATCCAGAAAGTCGAATTCCTTTTGAGCAGTTGGATCATGACGCGATTAGTAAAATGATGAATGAAAATTGTTTACGGATGTGTACTGCGAAGCTGTTCGCTGTGCCGGTTGGCGGTAAGCGGTATGCGGTGTATTTGGCGGAAACTGTGGAAGAAGTTAGGAGGCAGCATTTTCACATATACGGGAGGTTTGCGAGGCGGGTGAGTGATGCGAGCCATAAGATGGATGTGTCGATTTATTGTGAAGAGACGGAAAAGTCGCTGTCGTTTCGGGAGTTGAAGTGGAAAGTGGTTGATTTTCCGTATTATGTTGGGGAGTTTTAGAGCCGGTTGGTTGTTTATCGATCATTTCCAATGAGTTATCGGTCATTTCCCGGAAGTTATCGATCAATTCGCGAGAGTTATCGTTCAATGTCACAAAGTTATCGATCATTTCCCGACTTTTATTGTCATTTTGTGACTTAGGACCTAAATGGATTTGCGCTCAATATCCGATTCTCGAAATCGACGCATCAAGCCATCGACGAAAACAATCTCCCGACAATAAAAAAGCCGTCCCATTCAAGATTTCACTCGGATGGGACGGCTTTTAGTCGTTCATTTACTTTGATTGGCTTAATTCCTTCGCTGCTGCAAATAAAATTTCGACAGCAGGGAGGAGGGTATCCTCATTTATATCGAAGCATTCATGGTGATGTCCAGCGGCAAGGTCGGTGCCGAAGATGCAGTAAGTTGCCTGGCCACCATGCTTTTGAACTGCTTCCAAGAAGTAGGTGGCGTCTTCTGAACCTGCGTTTGTTTCACTCGTGACTTCCACTTGTTCTATGAAAGAGTGCTGCGTGGCGACGTTGGCTAATTTCTTTGCCAAGTCTACGGAGCATTTGCAGCTAATGGCTTCCCCTGCAGTTTCGATCGAGTACTCGATGCCATACATTTGCGCCGCGCCTTTTACGATATTTTCCACTTGTTCTTTCATAAAGTTGTTCACTTCACTCGTTTCTCCGCGTGTTTCAGCGATGAGTGTGGCGTGGTTTGCGATGACGTTTCTTCCTGATCCGGCGTGCAGTTCTCCAACGTTAATGCGAGAGTCCCCGCCGGAATGACGGCAAATTGCATGCATATTCAATGCGGCACTGGCTGCGGCAAGCAATGCATTTTTACCGACTTCCGGTTCACCACCGGCGTGTGCTGCTTTTCCAGTAAACGTAATATTTAATTTTGTTGTCGCCAAAAAGCCGTTATTTGCAGCAACAAAATGATGTTGCGGCACGCCGGTTCCGATATGGGAAGCGATGAAGAAATCAGTATCGTCGACAACCCCTGCACGAGCCATCGCTTTCGCGCCGCGTGTGCCTTCTTCGGCTGGTTGGAAGATCAGCTTGATGACACCGTTCAGCTCATCTTGTTTTTCAGCTACCATCGTAGCGAGTCCAAGTCCGATGGAAGTGTGTGCATCGTGTCCGCAAGCATGCATGGAGCCTTCCGCAGTAGAACGGAATCCTAATGTGACAGGTGTATGCTGCGACGCATCAGATTCTAAAATCGGCAATGCGTCCATGTCCACACGAAACGTAACAGTAGGGCCGGGGCGATTCGTATCGAGCGTTGCGACGATTCCGGTGAATCCTTCCTCAAAATAAGGGAGGAAGCGTTCCACGGCTCCGTTTTCTTTTGCCCATGCGACATGTTCCTTCGTTTTTGCAGCATCGGGTTTCCCCATGCATTCGTCTTCTTTCATAACTTCTTTGCCAAGCCGTAAGTCAAAACCTAAGGATTCTAATATGCTTGCTACGATGGATGCCGTGCGTATTTCTAGAAAACCTTGTTCAGGAAATCGGTGGAAGTCTCGTCTCCAGTTAATAAGTTGCTTTTCTAGTTGCATAATTATTGCCTCCTATAATGGTTAAAAGTCTCTATCAATTATAAGCGTGCGTGAATACCAGGTCCGAACGGAATGCCCAAATAGAAGAATACAAGGATCAAAATAATCCAAGTTACTAAGAATACAAGGCTGTATGGAATCATGAGGGACATATACGTTCCGATGCTTGCCTTCTTATCGTAGCGTTGCATGAATGCCAATATGATGACCATATAAGGGAACAATGGTGTAATGATATTTGTTGATGAATCGGCAACACGATAAGCGACTTGTGTGAATGCCGGGTGGTAACCAAGTTCCATGAACATCGGTACGAAAATTGGTGCTTCAATTGCCCATTTCGCTGAACCGGATGTGATCAGGAAGTTCATTAGTGATGTGAAAATAATATAACCTATGATGAGCGGCATTCCTGTAAAGTTGACGCTTTCAAGGAATTCTGCACCGTTTACGGCTACCCATGTACCTAAGTTGGACCAGTTGAAATAGGCAGTGAATTGTGCGATAGCAAAAACGAGTACGATATAGCTGGACATGTCTTTGACTGATTCGGACATGTAATGGCTGACGTCCTTACTGGACTTGATTTTGCCGACAGAAATTCCGAAGGTTACCCCGATAATGATGAAGAAGAACAAGATGATCGGAACGATGCCAGTCAAGAATGGAGAGCTCGGAATCAATCCACCATCTTCATTCGTTAATGGGCTGTTCGGAATGAAAATGGCTACGACGATAATGGCGATATAGATAAGACCTGCTAAGACAGAGTTTATTAGCGCTTTCTTTGCATTCGGATGATCTTCGGTTTCTTCTTCTTCCAATGCTTCACCTTTATATACACCGAGACGCGGTTCGATAAATTTGGACGTTAACAGACCGCCGACGATCGTCAACACGAAAACAGAAGCGATATTGAAGAACCAGTTATCGACAGGTGACACTGTTATTGTTTCATCCATAATACGTGCGGCTTCTGTAGAGAGACCGGCAAGCAATACATCTGTTCCAGCGATAAATAAGTTTGCCGTGAACCCTGCACCTGCACCGGCAAAACCGGCAGCGAGACCGGCCAATGGATGGCGTCCGACTTTATAGAAGACGAGTGCTGCTAGCGGCGGAATGAGCACAACGGCAGCATCGGAAGCAAGGTTCCCCATAATTCCTACAAATACGACAGTGTATGTCAGTAAGGCAGGAGGTGATTTCAAGATTGTTTTACGTACTGCATAGTCAAACAAACCAACTTTTTCTGCTAATCCAATCCCGAGCATCATAACGACTACGAGGCCAAGTGGAGCAAAGCCTGTAAAGTTGCTGAGCATTGAAGATAACATGAATTGTAAACCTTCAGCGGAGATCAAGCTCTTAATCGGCATGACTTCTCCTTTGCCCGGATGGACAACAGAAGCATCGAATAGGCTGAAAATCCATGACGTAATAATCATTAGCACTGCTAAACCGACAAATAATGCGAACGGGTCAGGAAGTTTGTTACCAACCTTTTCAACAACATCCAAAAATCTTTGGAATAAACCTTTTTTCTTTTCCATCATTTCACCTCTTTAGTAGATTCTTTTTCCGCCCAACGTAGATGGACTGACATCTTTCGGGATCGGGGGGTTGTAAGGATTTTCTTTTTCGAACTGAGCATGCTCTTCTTTCACTTGTGCAAGTATTTCTGCTGAAGTGAGAAGTTCAATACCGGTCAATGCCATAGCGGAAGCGGCACGCATCATTCCGCGATTTGCGAAATCGGAAAGGCCTTGGGCTGTCATTTGCCACGTATGCAATGCGGTTCCGAGTGTGCTTGTAGCGGCAGATAGTTGGGCGGTCGGGAGTACCCAGCTGACATCAGCTACATCTGTAGAGCCGTAGAAGATTTCATCCGTTTCTACATAATCCGAAATGCTGTCACTCAAATATTTTCCTTTGAACTCGCTGCCATCCCCGATATAGCCGAATCCCTTCAAGACGTCCAAGTAGAATTCCTGCTCATCTGATGAGAAAGTTTCCCAAATCTGTTTTGCATAAGCCTTTTCTTTGTCAGAAGGTTCACTGGCACCTGCTTCTTTCAAATTTTTGTGCAGAATTCTTTCCAGGCTTCTATTCGGCACATAGTTGGAGCATGCTTTTATGAATTCAATTTCCAATTCAGTTTCTGTCATTAAAGCGGCACCTTCTGCTATTTTGCAAATCCGCTTATAAATCCCTTCCACCTGATTGTTCTTCGGTGCGCGGATCAAATATAGAACTTCTGCTTGAGGCTGTACAACAGCAGGTGAAAAACCGCCTGTATCTGTGACGGCATAGTGAACCCGCGCATCTTGAATGATATGCTCGCGTAAATAATTGACGCCAACGTTCATCAACTCAACGGCATCTAGTGCACTGCGACCTAAATGCGGGGAATTTGCCGCATGGGCAGCGACGCCTTTGAAGCGGAAGGAAACTTGATAATTCGCCAATGTCGGCTTGCTCATAATGGAGTTTGCTGGTGACGGGTGCCATGTTAGTGCTGCGTCGACGCCTTCAAAAGCACCGTCTCGCACCATGAACGTTTTCCCGGAACCGCCTTCTTCCCCTGGACATCCGTAAAAAACGACTGTTCCTTCCAAATTGTTTTCTTCCAAATACGCTTTCGTAGCGCACGCCGCTGCAAATGCTCCTGTGCCTAGCAAGTTATGGCCGCATCCGTGTCCGAAATGAGGGGACTCTTCCAATTGCTCTTTTTTTGTCGTGCCAGGTGTTTGGCTTAATTCCGGCAATGCGTCATATTCACCTAGAAACGCAATGACGGGTTTACCTGAACCAAATGTCGCTTTGAACGCGGTAGGAATGTTTGCGAGATTACGTTCCACTTCAAAACCTTGTTTTTCGCATTCCGATGATAAAAACGCGGCAGATTCGTATTCTTCAAAACGTGTTTCCGGATGGCGGAATATATAGCCGGATACCTCGTTAAAATAATCTGCTTTTTCTTCCATATAATCTTTGATGAATGTAAACATTTGATGTCCTCCTAGTTTTCAGTCTAATGATGAGTCGTTGTTGCTTGCTGCTTGTTTTAGATATTCGGCAAGCACTTTCGTTCCTTTCAGTAGATCGTCACTATCGGCGTGCTCGGACGGATGATGGCTCACTCCGTCTCGGCAAGGGATGAAAAGTAACCCGCACGGCCAGCGTTTGGCCAAATTCATAACATCATGCCCAGCCCCGCTATCTAAAGGCAGCGAAGACAATCCAATTTTCTCGCAAATATGTGTGAGCTTTGCTTGTATGGATGAATCGAGTTGGGTTGGTTCATCATCAACGAGCGTTTCAATCGTAATTGTAACCTGTCTATCCCTTTCGATTGCTCGTGCGAAGTTAGTAATTCTACTTACGAGTTCGTGTTTTACTTCTGCATTCGTACTCCGGATATCGACGCCTAACACGACTTCTCCCGGTATCATGGTCATTGCATTTGGACTGTTTTGAATCGTGCTAACAGTAGCCACAAGCGGAACGTTTTGTTGTTTAATGATCTCAATTGTTGTTTCCTCAATGAAACTGATGATCGGAGCAATTGCGACAAGTGTGTCTTGGCGTTCATCCATTGGCGTGGTGCCTGTATGGTTTGTTTTTCCGACAGAAGTGATACGGAGTCTAGTAGGTTGCGCGATTGCTCGGACAATCCCGATATCTCTTCCGGACTTCTCCAGCTTCGTTGCTTGTTCAATATGCAATTCGACAAATTGTTCAAGCTGATGATCTTCTAGTCGAGCTTTATGTAGTAACTCCCAGTCCAAACCACAATCTGTAAACGCTTTCTTCAAAGTGACGCCGCTACTATCTTCGAGAGAAGCATGTTTGTCTTTATCCAATAACCCACAAATTGCTTTACTGCCAATCGTAGAAACATTGAAGCGTGCAGCTTCCTCGCAGGCAAATGCAATTACGGCAATGTTTTTTTTCGGCTGGAAGGATTCCTCTTTTAGTAGTTTCACTGCAGCAAGACTTGCAACTACGCCAGCCGCGCCATCGTAGCCTCCGCCGTTGTAAACCGTATCGAGATGCGAACCGGTAGCTATCCAACCTTCTGATTCATCGACCTTCCACAAAGCCCATTGGTTACCAGCAGCATCTTGATAGGTTTGAAGTCCAAGGTCCTCGGCAATGTACCGGAATTGTTCCTGTGATGCCTGCTCTTCCTTCGTATAGCCAAGACGTGAAAACCCTTCAGCTTGATCCATCGTTTTTACAAGATTCACTTGAAGAAGCTTTTCTTCGATCCACGTAGTCAGATGATGCATCGCTTACTCCTCCTTTCCGAAGAGGAGCTCTTGGTCCCAAAAACGGTACACATTGCTAGGTCGTCCTCTTGGCGTTGTTTGAATTTTGTCGTACATCTCGATAATGCCGGCTTGCTGTAATTCCAATAAAATTCGACGGGCGTTTCTCTTCGTGTTCGTAAACCACTGCGCCACATCGTCGGCTGTAAATTCCTGTTTGTTGTACCTCTGGCAATAAAACGCCAACCGCAACACATCGCGAGCGTTGCTGTCCGCCAATTGGAATCTTTCTTGCAAGATTGTACGTAACTCGGTCGTGTTCAACATATTTGCATAATCGCTACGTACTTTTTGCGTAATGTCATTTTTTGTCTTCACAATTAGAAGAGAGGGCTCTTCATCTGCTTTTAATTGATTGAGCCCGTGTCGTACATGCTGTTCAGCTTCTAAAACAGTTTGTCCGTAGCCGATTGTAAAACCGATATCTAATTGCTGATCCAATTTGAATGTTTCGATAGTAGTTAGTAAGGATGATTCAATGTCCTCATCGATTTCGCCCTTAGTCGTATATATCGAGTAAAGTCCGTCAGCAATTTCAACGAAGGAACCGTTCAATTTCTGCGTTAATGTGAAAAGGTGTTTTTTAACGACTAAGTCTTGAAGTTTCCATTCAAAGATCGATTTCTCGATATTTTCATTGGCATTCAACACTTGGCACCCAATCACAGCCATTTGTAAGTTTTCGAAGCGTTTTGACTGCGCTTTTTTAATCAGCAGTTCAATTGATAATTTAATTGACATGTAGGAAGGGGTCAGCCGATAGACTGGAACATTGGCTTCTTTCAGCCGATCATATACTTCTTTCATTGCTGTAATGGCAACTTCGGTTTTCTGATCTTTGTACAGTTCTTCGTGAATTGAAGAAAGCTTTTTGCCATCACCGTTACAAGAAGGAATCGTTTCGAAATGAAGATGAGTTAAATCATAAAATGAGACTACTTTTTGCACTTCTTCAGCCGTAATATAATCAATGCTGACAGATCGAATGATCCGACCTTCTTTTGCTTGTATTTCTAATAGTTTTCCAAAGAAACTTGAACCGTGCAAATAAGGAAAACTCGCTTGCTCTTCCTTAACTAAGTCATGTTGCAAAGCGTACATATGATTCATAATTCCGGAAAACAGCCATTGATCTACGATTAGACGTCCTTGCTCAATCAGTGCAGGCAATTCACGCACGTTTTCATAAATAAAAGGAATGCATTTCGTGTTTGGAAACTCCTCCGCAACTGACAAAATTTTACCGACCGATTCGGCGGGTCCGACAACGCCTATTGTCACTATCAATCTTCCACCTCCTCGGCATTAAAAAATTCATTTAAGGACTAATTCCTTTAAGTTTCCTTATACGTTACTATAAAGCGCTTACATTGTCTATATTTTTTTCTTTGGAAATATTAGATAGTTCAATAGAACCTTGCTGTAAAGTAGTTTAGTGGAGAATTTAACGTTAAGGGAAAGCAATTGCTCAAGTATTCGTTTACTAATGTTTAGTTATCCAGTTGAACGGGAATAATTAGTCGCTAACTAGGTTGTCACAATCGTCGATCGATAAATTGAGGATGGAGGATTGGAAAAATGGATAAAGTGGAAAGGGGAAGTTTTTTGCATATTACAAGGGTATTTTGGTATGCAGTCGTTATTTGCATTGCGATTGTACTATGGGGTTCTTTTGCTCCGAATCAACTAAATGAGTTGACTGTAGTAGCGACCGCATTTATTTACGATCATTTTGGGTGGTTTTACATATTTGTTATTGTTGCAATGATTAGTTTTTGCATTTATATGATGTTTTCGCGTTTTGGCAAGGTGAAGTTAGGAAAGGAAAATGATAAGCCTGATTTTAGTTTACTTGCATGGTTTGCTATGTTATTCAGCGCGGGTATGGGCATCGGCCTGATGTTCTTTACAACAGCCGAAACCATTTCACATGCTTTCATCAGTTCACCGAATGCAACGCCAGGTTCTGATAAGGCGATTATCGAATCACTACAATATGCGATGTTTCACTGGGGACTTCATGGATGGGGGTTGTATAGCATTGTAGCACTTGTACTTGCTTATTTTAAATTTCGAGTTGGTGCTCCAGGATTAATTAGCGCTACGCTTGAGCCGTTATTTGGCAAGAAAATCATGCGAGGCACAGTTGGTCATATCGTGGATACGCTGGCGATTTTCGCCACTGTTGTCGGTGTGGCATCCACACTCGGATTCGGATCAGCGCAAATTAATAGCGGCTTGACGTATTTGTTTGATGCCCCTAAAACGTTTTGGTTTCAATTAATCATTTTACTAATCGCGACGGTATTATTTATTTTATCTGCATGGTCGGGAATTGGACGGGGAATAAAATACTTAAGTACGATTAATATTGTTGTTGCATTTATCTTGCTCGCGCTATTATTTATTGTCGGACCGTCCATGTACATTTTAAATCTATTTACAACGTCAATCGGTAATTATGTAGGGAATTTCATTGAAATGAGTTTTGAACTTAAACCGTTGAATGGAGAACAGCGTCAGTGGATCAATGATTGGACGATTTTTTACTGGGCATGGTGGATATCTTGGGCACCATTTGTAGGGATGTTCATCGCGCGTGTTTCAAAAGGCCGTACGATAAAAGAGTTTGTCGCTGGCGTATTGCTTGCCCCCACACTAGTAACATTCATCTTCTTTGCGGTGTTTGGCGGATCGGCATTATACTTAGAGCAAAACGGGTTAGCCAAGCTGTCCACATTGGTTACAGAAACGGTGACATTCGGCATGTATGAGCATTATCCGCTAGGTACAGTCCTGTCTTTCATTACAGTGTTTGTCATTGCGATTTTTTTCATAACATCAGCGGATTCAGCTACATTTGTACTCGGCATGTTCAGTACGGGCGGACAATTGAATCCTTCCAACGTTATCAAAATCGTTTGGGGACTTGCATTAGCTGCGATGGCTGCCATTGTCATGTACTCCGGTGGTATTAAAGGCTTTCAAAATATGCTGATCATATCGGCTTTGCCTCTCTCCCTTATTGTCGTTTTTATGGTCGTTTCCTTTTATAGAATCATACAGCAAAAAGAATGAGTAGTTGGAATGGAAAATGTGAAGAAGCAGGAAAAAATTAAAAGGTGGGATTGTGTTGAATTTATTAAACGTTAGAAAAGGGCAATTTGTCTATTATAATAATAAGCTGCACAAAGTGTACTCTGTAAAGCCTTTTTTTAAGAAATCTGTTCATCTTATTCGGCTCGAGGATTTGGAACAGGAGCTCGTAACAGCGAAAGAAATTACATTATATAAACCGAAGCATTTAGATAGTTTCAGGTTCAATTATGAAAGGTATACGCTTCATAAAGACGTAAAGGCAAAAGTAGGGGACTATATATTAATTATTAATCCTAAACCAGACTCTTTGGACCATCACCATCTTCACGCGATTGAAATCGTATCTTCCATAGAAGCGAATGGTGTCATCAGTAACAAATCGAACGGAATCAAACATAGTGAATATTGGGTAATGGTGCCTGGGCTAGAAGAGGGTGCAACAATTATTGATCTGGCAAAGCCAGATCCACAAGCACATGCACAAGAAGCAAAAAAGCAAGAACTCGATTCACGTCCAACCTATGTCCCTAAAATTGGCGATGTTTTTCAAGAAAACAACAGTGTACCTGTTATTCAGGCGATGGTCGTAGCGATTCAAGGAGAGACCGTCTATTTAGGAGGGGATATTGAAGTCCATATAAATAAATTGGCGAACGGTGATTCATGGAGCTTAATTGCACGGGTACCTTTGTAAGGTAATGAATGAAGACGATTGCATAATGAATAAAAGAGGAGACAATCACAGCGGACTATGATGTCTCCTTTTTTGCTTTTCTATGTCGCTGGCGATTGTACGAAATGGGATTGCAAGGGCGATTTCCGTGATGCTAAAAAAGAGATGGTGGGTACCCCATCAGAGTTCAATCCGGCGTGCCGTCCAACGTCTTCACCCATTCTCGGTCATTCCAAATATCCGGGTCGTCAATCGTTACATTGTCTCCACGTACGATGAAATCATACGTATCTTTGCCGCCTGTATACCAATCAACGATGACTAGCTTGCCGTTTACATTGCGGATGAGAAATTCAGTGCCTTCCCCATAACCGCCTACATACTTATTAACCTTTACAGGTACATCTAAATAGAGAAAACCTCCATTCGCATCTTCTGTATACTCCGCTTCCCAATCCCCAATCTCAACATCTTTCACCGGATCATTAAAGCTCCCGTACACATCATGCTCGGATTGAACCTTCTTTTGCATATATTGTTTAAGGTTTTCATTTTCAATAAACATCTCCAAGTCAATAGCCGAACCATTCCAAATTGCTTTATAATAGTCCGTTAGCGCAGCTACGCACATGTCATAAGCTGTTTCAATGTCTGCATCAGATAGTTGCTCTGCATTTTTAGCTAGATATTCGGTTTCAGCGTTGGATCCGATTCTTTCCCACACCGTCACTTTCTCGTAAATTAATGAAGTACCATGTGAAGTAAAGGGGTAGGAGAGAGCATCATAAACAATCCTGATGTCCATGCCGGGTAAAATCTCGTCTGAAGCATCATTGATGATAAACCGGGAGGCGACTCCTTTTATAAGCAGCTTTTCCAATTTTGACGGAGCGTCCTCTTCAAAACCGTGCGTGACAATGACTCGGTCACCCTCGATGGCGGCGACTGTCCCTTCGAGTTCATTATATTTTACGGACAAATCGAAAGGCGGAATCGTTTTTTGTTGCATGAAATCGGCGATGGCACGCTCGTGTTTATTCTGTAACAAACGAAGCGCTTCACCTTTTGTGATAGAATTCTCCTGCGGATGTTGAACGAGCCATTCCTCAGCTTTCTCGTAGCGTGTCGACCACTTGTAAATAACGTTGAAATATTCATCATAGGAGATGCCGAAACTCTTCTCCTGTTGTTCAAGAACCGCGTTCTTTCTCTCTTCTCCTTCATTGTCCAGTTCCGCAAAGTACCCGTCACGCTGTTCTGCTACGATTTCTTCGATAGCTGCCGTGTCTTCCTTGTAGCCAAGCGATTCCGCGTAATCGATGACGGCATCTATTTGCAGGACGCTCTGCAATACGTCCTGCTTCATTTGACCTGTAGCGTCGTTTTCATTTCCTTCCGATTCTGTATGAAGTATGAAGTCATAGATCAGTTCATTAACCTTATATGCCTCTTCATCCGCAGTAAATAAATCGTCCTTCAGCAAGGTGAACGCAAGAAACAGGACAGCCGCAGCTACGAGAGCAGTTACTGCCGCCGGAATCGGATTTTTTCTTTTATGTCTCTGTTTTCCGGAAAGGACTTTTTGTTTCACTTCTTCCAAGTCATCCGACGTAAACCCCGACATGGCATCTAAACTCTTTTTCACTTCATTCACTAGATAGCACCTCCCAATCATCGGATTTCAGTTTTTCCTTCAAAAGCTTTCGAGCTTTCACCATTCGTGCTTTCACGGTATTCTCGGACAGCTCTAAAAAAGCGGCGATTTCCTTGATCTTATAACCTTCGTAGTAATAAAAAATGATAATTTCCCGATATTTCATTGGCAACTTCAATATCGTAATGGCGATTTCCGTTCGCTCTTCATTCAAAACAAGCGGGTCCTGCTGTTTATGTATTGTCTCCACCCAATCATGCGTGAACAGCAAATTCCGGAATGACCAGCTCCGCAAGTGGTCTTTGCAGCGGTTGACGGTAAGCTTTGTCAAATATGCACGCATAGTACCTCGTTCCTCATAATTCGAAGACGTATAAAAGGAAATGAATACATCTTGTACGATATCCTTCGCCATCTCGCGGTCCCGCAAATAAAAGAAAGCCATCCTCAATAGATGTTCTCCATGCGCATCCATGATTTTCTCCAATTCTTCCTGGTCCATGTCATCACCGCCTCTTCATAATGGTAACGGAGCTCAAGCGGGAAAGGTTGTCATTTCTTAATTTTATAGCTAGGAATTCCAAGAAAAAAAAGCAACCGCCTTGGTTACTTTTTTCTTCGTTCTTTAATAAACGCCCAGCCGGCAAACAAAGTGACTGCCAACATAATTAAACAGACAAGTGATTCCCAAGTCATGATTGCTTCAAAGATGTCCAAATAGGAATTGCCACGTACAAATACGTCATAGGGATTTGCATTGCGGTAAGCAATCGGCAGCTTATCCCCGATGCCGTATTGGTTATAGGTTTGTCCCGTGACGTCTTTGATCACCTGGAAAGTACGTCCTGCTTGATCTTCGAAAGATACGGTCAGCTCGTAGGATGAATCCTCGTACTTGCGGTATGTGACATAGGAATCACGGTCGAGAATCAGAGCCTCGGTATCTGTCTTTCCGAATGGAAGTAGTTTTCGAACCAGGTTCAACAGGAAGCGCCAGATGAAAACTAGAAAAACTAGAAGTACGACACCGACAATTCTCCAGCCTTTTCTTTCTTTTTTCTGTTTCCCTTTCTTCCGCCTTTTCTGCTGTCGTTTGTAAGAGACTTTCTTTTCCAATGCATCCAATACAGGTATGGACAGCAACAGTGCGATCAGGCAGCAGATTGCCAGAAACCCGAATACGGCAATCCCGAATAGGAAAAGTGAACTGTCAAAGATGAAATCGTGGATCGTCGAAAAGTCTGATGGGCGTAACGAGTACCCATCGATTGAATCTCCAATCTGGATTTCCTTCTCCTCACTTTTGGAAATCCGGTTGAGGTATGTAGACTCCTCTCCGTTTGGCAACTCGACCCGCACGTAATAAGCGGGTGGTGTATATAAGCTTTTCGCCGCTACTTTATCAACAGTGGTCACGGTCACCGGCTCGGCAGAAAATAGATTGTATTCTTCTATATAGGACGCTGTCAGCACCCATGTGAAAAGACTGAATAAAAACGTGATAAATGCCAACCCAGCGGTCTCTTTTATCCATTCCATCTTCTACACTCCCGTCCGTTCGTTGAACTTATCTTATCGAAAAGATTGCAGGATGAATAGATGCCAAATAGCCAATTTCCTATTAGTTTCAAATTCTATGGTAATATTGTAATAATTGAAAAAGTAGATAGGTTGAGATGACGGCAAATGACTAACTCAAAAGCGAGGAGTAAGTAGATGGAAATTCTAATCATCAGACACGGCGAATCAGAAGCGGATTTATTGGAAGTGCACGAAGGGAGGGCAGACTTTCCATTGACAGATGTAGGGGAGGCGCAAGCAAGAAAAATGGCAGCGGCTGTTGCGAAAGAATATCTTCCCGAAATGATTCTTTCGAGCACATTGAAGAGGGCTAGTGGGACGGCAAAAATTTTGCAGGAGGCAATCGGGTGTGAACTCAAGTTTTATGATGACTTGAGGGAATTCAATAATGGAGTGTTAGCTGGAATGTCGAGAAAAGAAGCTGCGATCAAGCATCCTTTGCCTGAAGGTGGGAGACCGGTTCATATTCCGGTACAAGACGGGGAATCAGCTCTTGACCTACGCTTTCGAGCAGAACGGATACTTCGACAGATCCTCCATGATTATCAAAGCTATCAACGGATTGCGATTGTCTCCCATGGCAAAATGATTTCTAATCTGATCAATGCGTTTCTTAAACTGCCTATCGGAGATGTCGCATTTTCTACTGGCGATACAGGAATCCATCTGCTTGAAATAAAGGAAGACATGCGAGTCGTTAGGTTTATGAATAGGCAGGATCATTTATCTTGAGCATAATGCATGGAGTGTTACGCATAGTTAGGAGAAGCATAAGATGACTAATCGGGACATTTTAACGGGCATCTTATTTCTGTTTCTCTGTTTCCGGTTCTTTCGGTTAGTCATTAAAATGAAACAGCCTACTGTTTTCCCTGTCACAGAGGAAGATTTGCAAGCGATCCGGGTCCAGCCGAAAAAAACGATTGAGCGGCCTATTATTTATCAACAAAAGTCTGCTCTTAAATGGCTGGGTTTCAGTCTATTGATTTTCCTTATCTTAGCTGTTTATAGGTTGCTAGACACAACTATCAGTCTACCTTACACCTTTGTATTTATCTTCGCTTTGATCAATTTTAATCACATTTGGAATTTGTTTGCAGTTGTGGAAGACGGGGTGTTATGTGGAGGGAAGTTTGTTTCATGGAAGAATATTCGATCGTATCATTTCGAGGAAATAGATAAGCACCACCGTTTTTACGGGGATTCCCCTGAAGTGAACAGCGGGTATGAATTGTGGATTATGACAAAGTACTCCGAAGTCAGCTGTGTTGTCACGTCGGAAGTAGTGAAAGAGAAATTGACTGGTATATTGGATGCGCATTTGCGAGTTGGGAAAAGGATTAAAGAATAATAGGGGGCGTAGTTTAGTGGTATGGGGAACTATTATATTGTGGCTTGTTAGTTTATTCATTTTGTATATCGTGATTTTTACAGCAGTAAAGGATGGAATTGATAAGTCAGTGGTAGGGCAGTTAATCAAAAAGAAGTACGGGGTAAAAGAAGAAATTGTACCGGTAAGTGATGAGGAAATTGAGAAGGAATTAGAAGATCAATTTAAGGAATGAGGAATCTTAATTCAACAAGAAAAGGAACGCATGAAAAAAAACATGCGTTCCAAAGTAATAACTTCTATTCTACATGTACTTTCTCCATCCAGTCTTTCCCTTCTAATTGTCTCGTTACAAGCATACTTGCAACTGTGTCTCCAGTTGCGTTGACCATTGTTGCAGGTGGGTCAACGACGACGCCGATTGCTGAGATCATCGGCAATGCCTGAATCGGTAGTCCGTATAGTGTAACGATGACCATTTCACCTATAAAGCCACCGCCAGGAATTCCGCTCATCACTACACCTGACAATAAGGAAATCGCAATCGCTGTCACAAAAGTACCGAATCCTGTGAAATCCATATTGAACACTCCGAAGACGAACGCGATTTTGAGAATGGCAGAAAGACAAGAACCATCCATATGAATTGTCGCGCCGAGCGGCAAAACAGTTTCCCGTATGTCCTTTGGCACGCCGATTTGTTTCGCAGCCTGCAAGTTGATAGGGAGGGTTGCAAAACTACTTCCCGTGCCAAGCGCAGTTGCAGCCGGTGCGAGAATGTTTTTCCAAAAACGGACAACTCCTTTTTTCCCGCCGGCAATGAATGCGTAAAGCGTGAATCCAATTACAAAGTATAGGAAAGCAACAGGGTAATAAAGGATAAAGGCTTGCGCATAATCACCGATCAGTTCTCCGCCAAAAGTGCCGATCAGCGCTGCGAAATAGGCGCCCAATCCGATCGGAGCATAGTACATAACGAGTTGAATCACTTTCATGAAGATTTCAGAGCCGCTCTCTAAAAAGCGGGCAAATGGCTTTCCTACTTCACCAGTCAACCCTGTCGCGATTCCTAGTAACACCGAGAATACAATTAAAGCGAGCATATGTTTACGTGAAAATAAATTTACAAAGTCCGGTACAGTAAAGGTGTTTACGAGTTGATCGGATAGCGACAGCATTCCCGTATTTTCTACAACTTCCCTAGGAATATCAACCCCGGATCCAACTGGGAAAATAAGTACAGCTACTAGCATCACAATGGATGCAATAATCCCTGTAATGATAAATACCGAAAGCATGGAGCCCATGATTTTCCCGAGACGTTTCATACTATCCATATTCGCGACAGCTGATGCAATCGAAAAGAATACAAGTGGAACAACAATCATGAACAGTAAATTTAAGAATAAATCCCCAAATGGTTTAATGACGCTCGCCTTTTCGCCAAAAATCAGCCCAATAATGGATCCAATGATAATGGAAGCTAGAAGGATGAGCGGGAAGCGATACGCTTTCAATTTTTTTGCCATGCTATTGATCCCCCTATTAATTGTAGTTTCTCTGTTTCTATGAAGCTTGACGATTCCAGTGGAAGACCCCTTGAATCGTAGTCTCCGCTGGTCCGGTCATCCAAACATGGTCATCATCTGCCCATGTAATGCATAAATCACCACCACTCAAATGGACTGTGACATCTGTCCCTTTTTCGATAAAACCGTTTAAAACAGCGGCGACCACTGCTGCACTTGCTCCTGTTCCACAAGCTTCTGTTACGCCTGAACCTCGTTCCCATACTCTGTAATTCATTTCATGGCGAGAGAGGACTTCAACAAATCCGACATTCACCCGATCTGGGAAACGCGGATCATCGGTGACGATTGCGCCCAACTCATGTAAAGGCGCTTCCTCAATCGCTTCAACAAAAAACACAGCATTGGGATTGCCTAAAAATAATGCCGTCACTTGCAATGTTTGTGACGCAACTTGAAACTCTTCCGCAATCACGCGATTATCGTCAGGGCCGTGCATCGGAACTTGACTCCGATTCAATAAAGGAGATCCTAAGTCTACTGTCACTTGGTCTATACATTCTCTTTCGCCGAACACTTCGACAGTGACAATTCCCGCCTTCGTTTCGATCCGAAAAGCGTTGCTAGAAACGAGATGGTTTTCATAAGCATATTTTGCTGTGCACCGTAAGCCGTTGCCGCAGCTTTGTCCTTCCGATCCATCTTTATTGAAAATCCGCATACCAATTTCCGCCACGTCACTCGGGTGGATTACGATGAGGCCATCTGATCCTATGCCAGTATTGACATTTGAGATGTCTATCGCTAGTTGATTGAAAATGGAAGCATCAAATTCATGTGTAATGGTATCGATGTAAATATAACTGTTTCCAATTCCGTGCATCTTCGTAAAAGGTATTTTCATAAGCTAACCTCACTTCATGCTTTATAAAGCAAACAAGTCCTCATTGAATAAAGTATGATTTGCATATAAGGACGGGGATCCACCCGTATGAATAAATAACACGTTGTCTTCTTTCTTGAATGTTCCGTTGCGAATTAAGTCGATAAGTCCAGCCATCACTTTTCCTGTATAAACGGAATCGAGCAGAATGCCTTCCGTTCTCGCTAACATTTGAACCGCTTCAATCATTCCTTGTGTCGGAATGGTGTAGCCTTCGCCAACATAGCCGTCGTAGCAGTGGACACTATTAGCTAACTGGTTGTCAGATATGTTTAGATAATCTGCTGTTTGCTGCACTAGATCTTTGATTTTCGGGATTTGTGTTTCGTTCGGTCTGGAAACATTGATGCCATGCACTTTAATAGGCGCGTTGCTTGCATTAAAACCGACAACCAATCCTGCTTGTGTTCCGCCACTGCCGCTCGCAACGACTACATCGTCAATGACAAGCCCAGTTTCAAAAGTTTGGTGAAGGATCTCTTGAGCGCACGCTACATATCCAACCGATCCTAATTCATTGGATCCTCCGATTGGAATTAAATAAGGTTTCCTGCCCGCCGCTACTAATTCCTCACCTAATGCATGCATGTCTGCTATCACGTCTGATCCATGCGGCACAACCTTAATAGATTCTGCACCTAGTAATTTAAATAGCAGATTATTGCCGTTTGCATCTGGATGATAAGGAGTAGCAACACCTTCCTCTAAGACTAGCTGGCATTTTAAACCTTCTTTTACAGCAGCGGCTAGCGTAAGTCGGCAATGGTTTGATTGGAGAGCGCCACAAGTGACGATCGTGTCTGCTCCTTTCTGAATCGCATCGGCAATTAAGAATTCGAGTTTCCTCGTTTTATTCCCGCCGCCGGCAAGTCCAAGTAAATCATCCCGTTTTATATAGATGGAAGGACCATCCAATAGTTTGGATAGATGGGTTAACTTTTCAATTGGGGTTGTTGCGTGCGTATAACTTCTTCGAGGGTACTTTGCGAGTAGCATTTGAGCATCTCCACCTTTCAATTATTTGGATTTAACTAAACTCCTTTTGAAAATTTTAGTTAATTCAAAGTATTGATTAGGAAAACTCTTCTGTCAATGAGCAATTCGACATTCTTCTACAAATGTTTATCGTGGAGTGCTCTATCCAATCACGGTCGTAGTACAGTATATTTTAGGAATTATTTATTATGCTTGGCTATGTATCAATGGATGGGGATAGGTATGTATATAAAAATAGGTACCAGACCTTAGCAATTCAGAATTGCTAGGAGTCTGGCACCTTTCTAGTTTAGTAATGAAATCATGCTCTCTTCCGTATCGTGAAGTTGTCTCCAAGCAATAGCCAGTTTTGCGGGAAGGGATATCCGAGCACCCAATAACTGATGCCTCGGAGTTTATAATCTTTTACCATATTGAACTTCGCTTGCGCGCTGCGGGCGTCTTCAAACCAAACTTCATGAGTGCGACCTTGTTCGTCGGCATAACGGAAAAATGGGGCTTGTGCTTTCATATCGTATTGGATCGCTACTTGGTGTTGAATCGCCCGGCGGACAGCTTCTTGTGCACTGAATGTCTCAGCTTCCGATCCCCGAACGAAAGGAAGCGTCCAGTCGCGTGCATATATTTGAAAGCCAAACAGAATTTTGTCTCGTGGTATGACAGTGACAGCGTAGTCAAGGACTCGTTTTATTTCATTGATAGGTGAAATTGCTTGGGCAGGCCCTTTACGATAACCCCATTCGTATGTCATCAGTACAACAAAATCGACGATTCTTCCGTGCGCTTCATAATCATGTGCTTCAAATAGCAATCCTTTTTGTTCACCGCTCGTCTTTGGAGCAAGTGCCGATGATACAGAATATCCCTCGGGATGTAACCGATCGACTGCCAGCTGTAAAAACTCATTGTAATGTTCTCGGTCACGGGGATAGACGTTTTCAAAATCGATGTTCAATCCTTCATAGCCTTTCTCTTTCATAACTGCGAGTACATTTGTAATGACCTTTTCCTGAAGTTCACGACTTGATAGGATAGTATGGGCAAGATCGGATCCAGCTTCTGTAGCGCTGAAATTTGTGATTGCCATTATGGGTACGATTCCTTCAGCTGCAGCAGATTTGAGCATTTCCTCATCATCGAGATCCGTTAAACTTCCATCTTCTTTCACGCTATACACAAATGGCATCCAATACGTTAAGTAACGGCCGACTTCTTGAATTTCCCTAGCGCCTGTTTCCCCAGTATTGATCGTATAGGCATTCACATCAATAACCGGCTTTGGGGCGGTTGAACGGGAAACGGTCGGAATGACAAGGGCTTGACCGATGACTAATGCATCCGGATTTTCCAATTGGTTGGCCGATACAATTTGATTTACAGTAACGCCGTATTGATGGGCAATTGCCCATAAAGAATCTCCCTGTCTGACGACATGAATCTGCAATGCGCTTCTCTCCTTATTCTTCATCTCCTGTATGGTATTCCGATAGGAAATAGGATGTCATCACTTTCAGGCGACACACCTACTAGTTCTAGGTAAGAAAGATAGCACTTTACATAAGCAGTAAGTATTATTCGGAAAATATATGATGTTTTAAATAAGAGTACTAGGGAAGAACATAGTCGTAAGGATAAAACAGAGGAGGAATAAAAAATGGCTAACAATAACAAACGTAATCGATCAGATGAAGGCAAAATGACAGTGGAAGAAGCAGGACGTAAAGGCGGTGAAGCGACTGCTGAAACGCATGGAAGAGAGTTTTATGAAGAAATCGGTAGAAAAGGCGGAGAGGCTACTTCTGAATCTCATGGAAGAGAATTTTACGAAGAAATTGGTAAAAAGGGTGGAGAAGCGCGTGCTAATCAACGTGACGACGATGATAATAACGGCAAGATGAGTAGGGAAGAAGCAGGTCGCAAAGGCGGCGAAGCGCGCGCTAAGCAACGTGATGATAATGATAATGACGGCAAGATGAGCAAGGAAGAGGCAGGACGAAAAGGCGGAGAGGCTCGTGCAAGGAAACGAGATAAGTAAACTAGTATGTAAGGAATATAACAGTTACTAAATGATAAAAATGAGGAACCAAATCAAAGTAGAATTTGATAGGTTCCTCATTTTTTTGTTATGGGGCATTCATATCATTTCAAACCACCGTTAACTAAGCTTCTCAACAATTGCTTGTCGCCGAGATATGACATTTTAGCGATTTTATCTTCACGCATAATGGCAACGCCTGTAACTTCGATTGCTGTTACCTCCCCGTCTTTATCCACATAATCAAGATTGACAGTGAAGTTATAATTCGATGGCGTCACTTCGTTTTGCTCCACGGTGACATCGTTCACCTTTAACTGATAGTCATATCTATCGGCTACGTAATGGAACATATCGAATTCATTCGTTCGAGTGTATAGCTCGAATGTGCTTTCCGTAAAGTAAGGTCCGTATGTTTTCTCTAAATACGCCATGTATTGAGCGGATTCCTCCTCGAATTTTCCTTCATCCTCTGAGAAGTAATTTGCAAATATTGCTTTTTCATTGGGCGCATTCATTTGGAGTTCGACAACCGTTTTGACCGTTTCCTTGATGTTGTCTTGTTCATCGGACTTCGAACAACCTGCACAGACTAGACAGATTACAATAAGAAATATGGCTGCCCCTGTTTTCCAGCGAGAATTTCTTTTCATCATCTCCTCACCCCATCTATTCGCATTTGTAGTTAGCTAGTATACGAACGGCAAGCGATAAACGTTTCACTATTTTCTAATCGGTCCGCGTTTTTATCGATTATTTCCTGCGGCTTATCGGTCATTTCCCGGAAGTTATCGATCAAGTTTGGAGAGTTATCGTTCATTTCCCAAGAGTTATCGATCATTTTCATAACTTTATTGTCATTTCATGACCTTTGACCTACTGAAAATCTCCCTCAAAGCTCCCCCGAAAAACTTTTTTAAAAACCTTTGAAACTTTTTTTGGAAATCTCCGTCTGTACGTTGCTTAATTGACAGTGGAGGTAAAGGTATGAGGAAGATTTCTAGTAAGCTGTTACTTGTGTGCTTGTTTGTATTTACCATAAGCATAGGTGCGATATGGATTTTCGTAGAGTCGCAAGGAATAGCTTTTGCGCAAGATAGAGAACGTTTTATTATGAAGAAAGAATTCGAGCAAGTTCTGACATTACAAGAGCGCCAGCCGATTTATATGAAAGGTGCAGCCTTGAAGCAGATTGGCGAGCTGGAGGCGAATCAGCCGGTTGCGATTGTAGGTGAAGATGAAGTGTATTATGAGCTTCGGCTTGGAAATATGTCTGTATTTGTCCGTAAGGGACACGGGACAGTCGAAGGAATGAAGCTTTCGACAGTTGTACATAAGGAGCGGTTGGCTGCTGTTCTTTCATTGCAAAAAACCGCAGTTTACGAGGATGCTAACTTGCAAAGCAACGTTATTCTGGAGCTTGAGGAAGGTTATCGCTATCCAGTCGTGCGGGAGGAAGAAGATTGGTATATCCTTACGATAGGAGAGCGTCCGGGTTATATTCATAAACAGTCCGTTGAAATGGATGAGGGATTGCCTGTGCTAGTCTATCATCAAGTGCTGCCGCTTGAGTTGATGAAGACGATGAATAGCACAATTTCGTTGGAATCGTTTGAGCAGCAGATGGAGTATTTGGCGAAGCGTCATTTTGAGACGTTGACAGCACATGAGCTTTATGATTATTTGGAAGGGCGTCTTGTCGTACCGGGCAAGGCGGTACTTATTACGTTCGATGATGGTTTATTGTCGACGAAGGAATATGCCTATCCGATTTTAAAAGAATACGGGTTTACTGCGCTTCAGCATATTATTTCTTCACGAACGGGCCGGGCAGAGGGAACTCAGTTGTTTGATGCGGAAGGTCCATTGCAGTTTTTTACAGCGGCCGATTTGGATGAGCTGGCGGATGTTTTTCAATTCGAAGCACATACGGATGAACTCCATGCACTGAATGGGGATTCGGGATCAGGTGTTGTGTTTGATCATTCGAAAGAAGAGATTCTTTTGGACTTACAGCAAAATGTTGCGCAAGTGCCGGCAGCGGTTTCGTTGGCCTATCCATTTGGGCACTATAATGAAGATTTCATTGCGGCGGCGAAAGAGGCAGGATTGTTGATCGGCTTTACGACGGCTGAAGGGTATGCAAATCGAAAGATGTCAAATTATGAAGTATGTCGATACGGTGTAACAGAGAAAAAGTCGTTCGATCAATTTGTTGCGTATGTGGAAGGGGACATGACTTGGTAGTGAAAGAGGGTGAGAATTCGTAAATGAGTACTATTGATAACATCATCGATGAGCATTCGCGTTATTTAGTGCGCATCGCTTATTTATATGTGAAGAACTGGTCGACTGCCGAGGATATTGTGCAAGAAGTGTTTGTTACGTATTTCCAAAAGAGTGACCAGTTTCGTAATGAGGCGTCATTGAAGACGTATTTAACGAAAATGACAGCCAACCGCGCAAAAGATTATTTGCGGTCGTGGAAGCATAAAAAAGATGTGCTGTTCGATACGATTTTTGTTTCGGAAAAAGGCGCAGATGAAGTTTTGTTGGAACAAGAGCGGCTGGCATCTCTTGAAAAAAATCTTTTCCAGCTGCCGTTAAAATACCGGGAGCCGTTAATTTTATTTTATTATGACGAGCAGTCGATCACGGAAATAGCAGCCTATTTGCAGCTGAATGAAAATACCGTGAAAACAAGGCTGCGGAGGGCAAAGCAGCAGCTCAAGGAATTTTTTGAAGAAGAGGAGGTAGAGAGCCATTGAGCGATTTTAAACGTAAGCTCGATCAGATGATGGGCGATACAACGCTGCAGGAAAGGCGGATCAAGCAGCGTGTGAATGAACGTTTACAAACACCGGCTAAAAAGTTTTCTTGGCAAGTGCTGTTTGTCACCGCGGCGCTTCCAGTCGTAGCACTCGTTCTTTTTCTTGCGATTGACCCTACGAATTATCTTTCGGCAGATCAAGGGCCAGGCACCCCATATGACCCGCTGGACGATTTGGCGCAAATCTCGGCATTGCAGAAGAAGAAACAGCTGTCAGCCGTTGATTATGAGGAATTTGCGAAGCTTCCGCATTTTGATCAAGTCGATGGTCTGCATTATGTGGATAAAGAACAGTTTTCATTGCCTGGAAGTTCGGAAGCTTATCATACGGTCATCGAGCGGAAAGCGAATTTATTCGACGAAGTTGTGTACGAGACGGGCGACATTGTTCGCACGATGACGAATACGACGAGCCATTTACCGACATATAAGGATGTCTATTATGAGGTGATTGCGGTCCCGGGGGATCGTGTCGTATTGAAGAACGGCAAGCTGCGTATAAATGGCAAACCGGTGAAATCTGATCTGATGGATCGTTATGAAGAACAGGGAGTTAAGATTGTAGGCGGCTATGACCAGCTGTTGAATGCGCGGGAATATCTATTGTTGAACCATTTCCCGGCAAGCGAAACAGTGCAGGGAGCGACGATTACACCTGTTCATAAAATTTACGGGCAAGTGGTAGGTGTAGCATCGGAAGAGCATACCGAATCAATTTATATCGATTATTTATCCGGCGAGCTTACAGGCGACTATACGCCGGAGCAATACTTTGATTTGTATTTGTATGATGATCTGTTAGGATTCGCCAATTTGCCGGAAACGCCTCTGTTTTCACAACTGAGCCGGCTGGGTGAACTGTTCTTAGAGGCGTCGTATCGAACGACGGCTACTGTTTCTGAGAATGAAGTTGAAATAAGATACGAATATGGGCGAGAAGGAGTAGCGGAGCAAGTGTTTCATATGAAACGGGAATCGAACTCAGATTACTGGGTAATAGAAGAATAATGCTGGAGGGGGATGGGACCCCCGACATCATCATTTATAGAAACCAGATTGGCAGCCGTCCAAAAGAAGCCGTCAACCAACCGCTTAATATAGAGGGGCGCGCTAATCTGGTTTCACTTTTGTATTTATGGTGCCTGTGCAAGGCGTAATTCAAATTATAAACTACAATTGTATAAACAGAATAAGAGAATCTAGTAAACTGAACGTTTTGCCTTATTATGATTGCATTTTTATTACTTTTATTGAGTTGTCAAAAAAGCACCATGCACAGGCACCCGAACAGGTAACCGAACAATTCTGGAAAATAGAAAGGAAGATTGAAAGTGAGAAAGAAGATATTTATTGGATTAGGTGCACTGTTGCTTGCTTGCAGCCTGCCTTTGTCTAGCACACTTGCTGCTAGCACAGAAGAGCGTTTTTCAGATGTACCATCATCAAAACATTTTGCGGAAGCAGTTAATGATCTAGCGGAACGCAAGATTATCGGAGGCTATCCGGACGGTACTTTTAAACCGGGGAACTCCATTACGAGAGGGCAGGCAGCTGCTATCATCGCAAAGATGACCGATTTGGACACTTCGAAAGTGAAGAATCCGGGGTTTAAAGATGTTTCGACAGCGAATGGTTATTACAAGGCAATTGCGGCGCTCGCGGAAAAAAGCATCATTAGCGGTTATGGAGATGGACGTTATGGTCCGAACGATCCGATTACTCGGGCACAAATGGCTTCGATCCTCGTCAAAGCGTTCGATTTGCCTCGTTATGACTTCACTTCATATAACAGTCCATTCAAAGATGTGAAACGGGGAACTGGTCACGATCCGAGCATTCTATCCATCTATAGACTTGGCATCACGGGAGGAACGACTCCGGAAACATTCAGCCCGAACTCGCCGATCACAAGAGGGCAAGCAGCTAAAATGTTGAAAGCGACGGAGGAAGCGAAGTCGCTAATCGTTACGGTACGGGCAAGTGATTTCGGCTGGGAAGAGTTTAAGATGTATGATTCCAACCATAAGGATACCGGTTTGTACCATGCGGTTGCAGGAAGTGATAAACCAATGGGCAGTACTTCGGACAAGATCCACTTAGTCCCGCTGAAAGAGGGGGAAGGTACATTCCAAGTCGCTTTAGTGTATTCGGGAAATCCTGATAAAAAATACTATCGCAAATATTATGTACACGTCAAAGAAGTAGACGGCAAGCTAAAGCTCACACTGGAAGAGACACAAGATTTCTTCACAACGCCGGCTATCCTCAATGTAAAGAATAAGGGACAAGTTCAAAACGTATCACTTTCTACGATAGACGGAAAGGAACTGTCTGACAATGTAGAGTTCAGGAAATGTATCTCTTTTAGTCCTTCCGATTGCCGGGAATCTGATGGAACTGATAATGAGGGCAAGTACAATAATATCCGCGTCGGAATTGATGAGCCGGGCCGATATATCGCCACGCTTCGGTTCGAGGATGGAGAAGAAGTACGGTATGGCATTGAAGCGGTAAGCCTCACGCCGCATTTTTATTACAGTATTAGGACATTAGAAGAAAAGCCAACTGCGTCAGTGGATCTAGGCGCAACATATGATATTGGAAAGCATGTCCTTCCAAAAGAGGCTGAACAGATTGCAACAATCACTAGGGATCCGGGAACCAACTTGTTCCATGCTGAGGGTAAGAAAAAAGGCTCTTTCAATATTAAACTACCGGACCATAACAAGACTGATTTACTTGGAATCGGCGTACATGTCGAGACATTGGGACCTATTATCAATGTCCAAATCTATGAAGAAATCGACATGCATATGTGATTGAATGTGGAATGGTGAATACGTAAGTCTATCAAAATGAACAGGAACAATTGCGGAAGCAGACATGCCGGGCATGTCTGCTTTTTGCGATGCATGAGATCTGAATCGAATCCGCTAAAATCTCTCGCTAGAAATATCACCAATATTGTGGAGTCCACGTCTTCCAGTAGTTGTTTGCCGCAGCGACAGTTTGAAAATGAATTGCGATAACTTGTGATACTGCTATTAAGCTATCCGGGTCTCTCGAATAGACAGGACGCAGTAGTTTTCGGATCTCTTCTGAAGGTTGAGTGAGTTCGACCCCTTTTTGTGCAAGCTTTACCGCTAAAGCAAACCCTTCTTCCGGTGTATGTGTTAGGAGCGTTTGCAGATCGGCGTTTGGCATGCAGTCCACCTCCCAGAATAGTTACTATTGCTATACATATGCATGGGCAAACTGGTGGGTGTCTATCTTGCAAAAGGTGCTGCTTCAAAAAGTGGGATTGTATTATTGAACTAGTTTTACCCTTTTGCGGAATGTAATTGATTTATTTTCACTCACAAATGTTGAGCCTAAAAGCAATACTCCACCAAGTAGTTGAACGAATGTCGTTTGTTCTTGCAAGATAATAATAGATATGACTAATGAAGTGATTGGGTCTGCATAGCTTAGTGCAGCCATGCTTTGTCCTTTTAACTTCTGCATGCCAGAGAAGAATAACAAGAATCCAATCCCAGTGTGTCCAATCCCTAAAATCAGTATAAATGGAATGGAAGCACTGGATACTTCCAAAATCCCGAATCCTTCCGTAAAGAAAACATACGGCACTAGAAGGATGGTCGCTGTTCCGAGTTGAAGTACTGTCGTTTCTAACCCATCCATGTTCTTGATGAATTTGTTCAGCAGCATTAAGGAAGCGTAAAATACAGCTGCCAGTAATCCAAACCCAATCCCGATTAGATCATCTAACCCGGATGTATTGACACGACCATTCCCAACAATGAAAAGCATACCGAGCATGGCGACACCAATGCAGATGATTTTCTTCGCTGATAATTTTTCCTTAAGGACAAGTGGTGAAAGAATCAGAACAATCACAGGTGCAAAATAGTAGCTTAATGTTGCGTTGGAAAGAGTTGTATGCTTGATTGCTTCGAAAAAGAAAATCCAATTTCCACCTAATGCAATACTTGAAAATACGATTACTACAGCATTTACTTTTACCAACTTCCATGGAATTTTCTTCTTCATTATGATAATGACTGTCGTTAAAAATAAACTGCCGATTAAACCACGCACTAAAGCTATTTCGCTTGAGGATAAATCAATGTATCTTACAAATACACCAATTGTCCCGAAGATGATCATAGCTAGTAAAAACTGAATTTTAGATGTCATCGTCTGCTCCTTCGACTCTACGAAAAGTTTATATTTCGCAGGTTCATAATCTGTTATTAGTAGTGGCGGCGGTGAAGTTGAAAATGGCTTTGGCTTTCAAAATGATAAATGCCTTAATGCATGGCGTACTTATTATACTAAATAACAATAGACTTCGTCATTATTCCTGTAATATTTTGAAGGTTCAGATGGGGTAATGCGTACATGCTGAAATGGAATGAAGAGAATTTTGTCATTTCAGACGCTTGTCCAGCATAACAAATTCATTTAAAGCCGTACTGACAGTTATATGAGTGCTCTGGAACTCCTCCATACAAAAAAGAAAACCCCTAAAAGGGGCTTCAACTCTCATATACTTCTTCATGGCAATTAGCCATAAACATTTCTATTGTTTGTATAAATATATCTAAACTAGGTTCAAAAATATTATGATCCGATTCGTCGAATACGACTACGTTTGCTTGGGGCATTTTCTCGACATATTGTTCTCCCGCTTCTACTGACAACGCGGCTCCTTGTTTCCCGGCGCGGATAATAAGAACTGGGCATTCAATTGATGATAAATCATCCCAAAAGATAACTTGTGAAGACTCTTTTTGGATACCGTGTAATGCCGTAAGACTCATTCTTTCCGATAGCGGTTTTCCTCTCCAAGGCGGTAAGGAAGAGAAAAACTCAACCCACCCTTGAGGGAGTTGTGTGTGGATCGCAGGATAGTCCCCAATGATTAACCCGTTGATTACGTTTTTGTTATTGATCGCATATTTTAGTGCGTATGAAACGCTTCTAGAGAAGCCGAATAAGATAAAGTCTTTTAACTCAAGGTGTTTAATAACAGCATCAATATCGCTGACATGATCATCTAATGTATATCCAGTTTCCGGTGTGTCGCTTTTGCCGCGCCCCCTTAGTGTGATAATAATACAATGTCTAGGGGAGAGATTTTCGATTACAGCAATATAATCTTCTGCTGATTCCGAAAGCCCAGGAATAATGACCAAAGGAGCCTCTTTTTTTTCATCCGTATATGCTTCAACGAAATGTATGTTAATCCCCTTATTATGAACCCAACGATCTTTGTACGTCATAGTCATTCCCACCTTTTTAAAGTTTGTTTTATTAAGAAAGGAATCTTCCGTCACCGTAAGGCGTGAAAAGGAAGAAATGCATGAACTCCTTTAACCGAATTTACAATTTGAGTGATTCGCAAGTCAACAACCATCGTAGCGTATGCATAGGCTTCCGTTTTTGAAATGTTATAAATCGATGACATTAAATCTAGCATCTCACGTAAAGCAATCCACATAGCCTCTTCAAGATCTTCATGAAGCCCCATAGTTAGCCAACCTGTATTTGTTTTGGCTCTGGGCATTTTTATCTGGATATCTTCTCTAACTGTAAAGGTTAAATTCACTTTTTCCATTGGGCATTCAAGAGCAGGGCCGCTTACTTCACCATCCCCTTGAACGGCATGACCATTACCCGTTGAGAAAAGACCACCTTCAACGGGAATAGGTAGAAACAATGTACTCCCAGCTTGTAATTCTTTACAATCCATATTTCCACCTGATGGCCGAGGAGGAAAGGTAGAATGCTTTCCTTTTTCCTTAGGAGGCATTCCCATAATCCCCATAAAAGGATTTAGCCCCACGCTATATTTGAAATTGCCAAATTGACTTTTCCCCACCATCTTTTCAACATCAAGTTCAAAGTCCAATACAACCTCACGAGCGTCCGCCATTCCCATCTTCTCATTCCAATAACTAGGGAACCCCGCTGCAGAAGTCCACCCCCACGAACCTGGAATAATTTCATTAATCTTTATTTCCAATGTCTGTCCAGGCTTAGCCTGTTTAATAAATATGGGACCAACTAATGCGTGTCCGAATTCAGTAGTTTTGCGATCCGATTTTAAGTCAGTGAATTTCTTCTTTGCTTCCCCCAATGCAGAACGTTTCTCTAGTCCCCATGCAGCATCCAATGTTTGAAAAATGACAGTATCTCCTGAATTAATTTCTAGAGCTGGTTCTAATTCTTTGCTGAAAAAGCCAAGAAGCGTGTTTGAATCAGGTTTTAAATAATGAGTTTTAGACATTTCATCCCCCCTAACGTTTAGTCTTTCGTTATTTTGAATAATAATTCAGAATAACTGAGTTACTTTCTAGAGTAAATCAAATTACTCTTAACGTCAACTATTTTTTCTTTTGAAAGTAATTTGAATTACTTTTAGAGGGAGTGTTGATGCTATAAATCCCTTATTAAATAAGTTTTACTACTAGACTTCCACCATTTGTAATAAAATGATAGTTATGATAGTATGAAAATTGCAATTTTTATTAAGTGATCTTTACGAACATAGTTACAAGGGGGAGAGCAATGGCTGTTTTGGCGGTTCATAATCTATGTAAATCTTATAAAAATCATCAAGTGCTTGATAAAGTAAGCCTAACAATTGATTCACCAGGGATTTGGGCGTTAGTCGGTCCGAACGGGGTCGGGAAAACAACATTTCTTAACGTTGTCACGAATATACTGCCAGCTGCTTCTGGGACTGTTGAATTGGTGGGGAAGTCCAATAAAGATCATTCCGTATTTAAGGAAGTTGCATTTCTACAGGACAATACGGTCTTATTTGAATATTTAACGGGGTACGATCATCTGAAATACATTTGTGATGTGCAAAAGATTCATAAAAAGAGAATCAATGAGGTGGCGGAGTATGTCGGCATGGAAGGCTATCTTAAGAAGACGGTCGGCAACTATTCTCTAGGGATGAAACAGCATTTGCTGCTGGCTATGGCACTCATTAATGAACCGAAGCTGCTGCTATTAGATGAACCATTAAATGGCTTGGACCCGACAAGCGCTATTTTAATGAGGGGAATTTTATTGGAACTAGCCGAGAAGGGCACGACGATTCTTTTGTCTTCCCATAATTTAGCGGAAATCGATCGTGTGACGAAACAAATTTTATTCCTAAAAGACGGGAAATTGACAGAAGTCGATATGAATCACTTCGAAAATACGTATTATCAATTTTTTCTCTCCAATCATGAGCTTGCTGATCGTATTTTAAATGAACATGGGTATGAAGTGGAAAATGCTGTCGGGGGAATTCGACTTCAATTAGGGAGTGAACAACTAGACAACGTAATTGAGCTCATAAAAAGTGAAGGCATTCAAATCTTAGATATACAGAAAGAAATAACGGGATCGGAGAAACTGTATAAAGAGATCTTTTCAGGAGTTAACTCATGAAGAAGATCCTGTTTGAATGGAAAAAGATTACTCGTCTTAAAGTGTTCCCAATTTTTTTGCAGCTCACGTTCGTCTTTGTTTTCGGTTTGTTTTTCTATAACCATATGTCTCAGGATCAAATTAAAGTTAAAAAGAATGAGCATTTCACGGAGTTACGAAAAGATGTCAGCCAGCAGCTTCTTAGGGTGGAAGAAGAATTAAAGAAGAGCAATAGAATGGAACTTAGAGGACAATTGCATTTTGGCACAGAGCTTTCCGCTAAGTTACAACAATTGATCGGCACGATTCAAAGCAGCGACTGGCAAGCAGAATTACAAAAGGAAATCGAAGTATATGAAACCGCTATCCAGTACATTCGATATGACAGTGCATACTTCGGGGTAAGTTTAATTGATATGGAACGAACCATTAAACTGAATGAGGAACTACTGAAAAGGAATTTACCAAAGGAAGATTTCGATCTATCAACCCAGACTTCGATCTTCATGAAAAAAGTAGTTTCTTTAGTAATGAATCCTGTTGGTTTTGTCATGTTGCTATTCGTGTTAGGTCTCATTGTAACAAAGGAATTTGACGACAATACGATTCGGCAAGCGCTGACATTGCCGATGACGAGAATTGAGTACATGTTCACCAAGTTCATTACAATCGTTTCAGGTGGAGTTATTTGGCTAGCGCTGATTTTTGGCGTTTCGTATGCATTAGGTGAACTTTTGGGTAGAGCAGAGGGAAAAATTTTTCAATATCCGATTTATACAAGCCAAGATACATTCATTAGCTCAGGAAAGTATCTCATGGAGGCCGCGTTATATAGCGTTAGCTTTATGACGTTTTCTGTAGGATTGCTTCTATTGTTGGCGTATGCTTTCCGAAATACAATCGTCACGTTCTCGGCATTGCTGTTCATCTTGGCCGGTGGGTGGCTGCTAACCAGCTATGGGTTTCAGAATATGTTCAATCCATTTGCGTACCAAATGGTAGACCAATCCATTTTACAAACGCCGCAATTTTTCCCTGCCGGTATAGTGGTCCTATTCGTGGCGCTGCTGCTATTGTTAGTAGCTGCAATGACGGTCAACCGAAAGCGAGGGATGTGACATGAAGTATTTTCTTTTTGAATGTAAAAAGATGCTCAAGAAGAAGTCGATATGGGTTGCAATGCTTCTTTCGGTCGTAGCAATTGCAGGGTTTTATTTCTTTAATTATTCCGCTGCAGAGCGAATCCATCAATTTCAGATGCTTGATTTAGAAAATAGTCAAATCGATTATCCTGAAATAATTGCGAAGGATCGGAAAGAGCTTGAGGAAGCAGAGAAGGCTGGGGATAGCGTTAAGATTGTTGATTTACAGCGCGAGATTGATACCTATGAAAAAATGTTGGAAAACAAAAAGTTTGATTGGGACAACATCATGGCGGGCAATTGGAAGGCAATTTCGGAAAAACAGTCTGAAAAGTTGAATGACTATGTGGCCATCTCGAAAAGCCAGAACTTTATCGTGCACTCCATTATGGATCAACAAGTATCGATGTTTACGATGAGGGCATCAGCAGAAGAGAGAAAGCTTGTGGCTGAAATTGAGGGTGAACCTTTCGTGCAATGGGACACTTATATTCCATATCATCCAACGATGTATGATAAACATGATGGGAAAGTATTGGAAATGTGGGAAATGAGTACGAAACGGTACGGGAAGCAAGGATTTTATTTTTTATATCAAATTATCCCTGCTTTCATTATCCCATTCATCATTTTAATTGGTTGCTTTGTGTTTGGTAATAACATCTCTTCTGAAGCAACGAAGAAAAAAAGAGGAATGAACTACTATGCAGTTCTTCCTCTAAAAAGAGCGCAGCTCTTTTTTGCAAAATATTTCAGCGGACTGCTGTTCACGATTCTTTTTGTTATCGCTATTTTGTGTGTGCCACTTGTCTCGAGTCTATTTACATCCGGTGTCGGCAGCTTGCAATACCCCGTATTAATTTATGATGGACCAATTGAAAGTCCGTTTGGGTTTGAAACGACCATTTTAAATGAATGGACGGATGAATTTCATTTTATTACGTTAGGGAAATATTTCAGTATTGTGCTCCTAATGGCGGTTGTTTTGGTCGTTTTTATGTTTTCAATTTATTATCTCTTGTCGTTATTTATTAAAAACCCGACTGTCAACGCAGCGATTTTGCTTATCGGTACATTCTTCGGGATGACTGTTTTGCCAAAGGCAACCTATAATCCATTCACTTATGTCGATATTCATAAAGTCATTAATCGGGAATTCGCTGTTGCGAATTTTAACGAGGCAATTACTGTAGGGAGTGGGTTGATCGTTCTTGGCTCGATTGGGCTTTTAGCGATTGTTCTATGTTATTTGAGGTTTAGAAAGTATGTTGTTGAATAAGAAGTATCTACCCTCCTTGGCAGTAAGAACTGCCGAGGGGGTTTTTACTTATGCGGGATTCTTTTTAATTAACGTAAAGAAAACTGTAAAACCGATGAGTGAAGTCGTGAATAGTATAACACCCATCGGAACAGCGGATGCTTCAAGAATGCCAGCAAGCGGTGTGAAAATTGAACCGAGCAATAGCGGGAGCATGCCTAAGACGGCGCTTGCACTTCCTGCACGGTGCCCTTGCTTGGCCATTCCGAGAGTAAAGGTGCTTGTAATAATCATGCCAATTGTAATCATGTAGATGAAAATTGATATGACGAGCGATGCTAACGGTCCTTCAATGATTGTCATGATAAACAGTATGGATGTGGCCGCTAAAGAGATGATGACGGCCGCTTGAAGTAGGCTTTTCTCCGAGACAATGCCGCTAAAGCGTCCGATAATAAAACTGCCCGTTATAATGGCAATCCCATTGATTCCAAATAATATACTAAATGTCTGTGGGGATACGCCATAAATATCTTGGTATATGAATGGTGTGCCGGATACATAAGCAAAACTGCCGCCATGTATGAAGCCGACTACTAATGCGTAGCCAATAAACGAACGGTCCTTCAACAAATTTCCCATCGTCATTACTGAGGCACCTATCGAACTTGGAATCCGCATATCCGGCGGCAGCGTCTCCTTAAGTTTCAAGCCGACAATGATGACAATCAAAAGTCCAATAAATGCTAAAGCAAAAAAAATGCTTCTCCAACTTGCGAACTCGAAAGATAGGATTGCTCCCCCAGCCATCGGTGCAATCATCGGTGCAACAGCATTTATGACCATTAATAGTGCAAAAAACTTCGTAAGTGCTTTGCCACTGAATACATCTCGCACGACTGCGCGTGAAAGAACGACTCCTGCTGAAGCGGTAAAGCCTTGTAAAAATCGTGCTGCAATCAAAATGAAAATAGTAGGTGCTAAAGCACATAAAATGGATGCCAACACAAAAAGGAAAGTGGCGATTAATAAAGGCTTCCTTCTGCCTTGTGCGTCACTAATAGGGCCAATAACTAATTGACCAAACGCAAGTCCGAGTAAACACGCAGTTAAACTGGATTGCACGAGTGTTGCACTCGTATGTAAATCACGAGCAATTCCCGGAAAACTCGGTAAATACATGTCGATGTTTAAAGGTCCGAGGAATGCAAGCAGACCGAGAAGCATCGCTAAAGCCAAACGCGTTGCACCCGTCGGATTATGTAATATGGTTTCTTTTTTATCGCTATAAATTTGAAATCACTCCTAACCGCTTTATTCTAAGCGTTTAAAAGTGATTTGTTAAGGTTTTTGCTTTTGTTAAAATCTTCTCTTATGAGAATGCCAGGCCACTTTCGCTAATTCGTTTCATCTAATTCACTATACATTTTTCGCAATGCAACAATCCGTTTCCAAATGGCTTTATTCTCAATTTGCGCGAATCCGCCGATGCCTGGTGTCGTATTCACTTCGAATAAGATGGGCGTTCCTTCTCGATTCACCCCGAAGTCCATACCATATTCCCTGTTAGGCAAGACGGAATAGATAACTTTTGCGGCTGCCAATGCAATATCTTCTAACTTATTAACTGTCTTCTTTTGATTTCTAACTTGCGTCTGGGACAAAACTTCGGAAACAGTCATTACCGTAGCGCCCCTATGGAGATTCACAATCCCGCTTTCCGACACATGCTCCATTGCGGTCGTCCCATACATCCCGCCAATGACCCATGCACCGTTTAGTTTTTGAATATGAACCCGAATCGAAAAAGGCTGTCCAATTTCAGTGAAGCTTTGAATATCTTCTTGAATAATATACAGGCCGCTTTCTCTCCCTAATTTACTAAACGGATGAAGGAGCTCCTGAATTTCATTAGCCGTCATCATAGATTTTTGGACTGGTGTTCCTTGAATGGTAAATCCATTTACGTAGTAATTTCCGACGTCATTTTTGCGAATCTTGAAGATTGCCCTGCCTTGACCCGTCGTATCATGTTTGACGAAGACAGACGGATAGCGGTTCAATAAATCATCCAAATTGTCCTTACTGTAAACGGTCGTTTCTGGAATATGCTCTGCGACAAACGGGTCTTGTTGTAATAATACATGTTGCTCCCATTTTCCCAATGTTCTTTTCATGTGCAATGGTTCCTCCTTATATGTAGCCGTTGTTAAAACGGATTCCTTTTCCTATTTTATGCGTACGGAATAACGGTATCTGGATTTTTAGGAAGGGCTATGTGGAAAGTTGTGGTTGCTATCTACGGTTCATGTTGTGTAATGTGGAAGAAAAAGGCGGTGATTCATTTGATAGAAGTTCCTTCAAGTTTAGCGAAATTGATAAATGGGTTCTCTTGGGAACCGATTACAATCGGACATTCGGAGGCGATGACCTTTTTGTTGAGAGGCTCCCATTCGAATCAATACTTAAAAGTGCAGGAGAGAAACTCTGTTGAACGACTCTTTGCGGAAAAAGAAAAATTGGAATGGTTGGAAGGAAAACTGCCTGTACCGCATGTGCTTTTCTATGGGGAGGACGAGGAAAATGAATATTTGTTGATGTCCGAAATGAACGGCGTGCATGCTTCAGATCAATCACATCGAGACGATTTGCCTTCGATATTGGAGTCGTTAGGATCTGGACTTAAGATGATTCATCATGTATGTATAGTCGATTGTCCTTTTGATCAAAATCTGAATGTGAAGATTGAAGAAGCGAAAAATAGAGTAGCGCAAGAATTGGTTGATGAAGATGATTTCGATGAGGTGCGAAAAGGAAGGAAGGCTAGCGACCTCCTTGAAGAGCTCATTTCCAAAAGGCCATTGCATGAGGAGCTTGTTTTTACGCATGGTGATTTTTGTTTACCGAATGTCATTGTGGAAAATAAAAGAGTGATCGGCTTCATTGATTGGGGCAGGGCGGGAGTTGCTGACAAATATCAAGATTTGGCTTTGGCGATACGAAGCATCTCCAGCAATTTTGGCAAGGACTATGTGCGTTTCTTTCTTGTAGGCTATGGGATAGCTGATTTGGATGAAAGTAAAGTTGACTACTATCAACTGATGGATGAGTTTTATTAATAAGGAAGGCTGTTTAGTAACACTAACCTTTCGACCTTAAAGTCGATAAAGAGTTGGTGTTTTTTTATTCGCTATTTTCTCCGTTAACAAAGAGCCTCGTATATTTGTCCAAGTAGGGAAGAGACTATCTTTATCGGTCATACGTTAAGGTTTTTTAATGACGGAAGAGATGAGGTGGAACATGACGATTGTACGGCTAGGATATGTGGCGATGAGTATGGGGCTGAAAAATGCATCCCCATCAAAAACGATGACATTTTCGAACTTCCAAAAACAAGAGGACCGTGAAGCGGCAATCCGCAAATTGGAGCGGATTGCATTGGAGAATTTGGAAAGTACGTATAGAATACTGAAACATAATCTCTTTAATGACATCCATTTTTATCGTTTTTCCTCACGACTGATTCCTTTAGCCACCCACGATGAGCTTGCCGGTTGGGATTATATGCCGCCTTTGAAAGGGAAGTTGGCTGAGCTTGGGAACTTTGTCGAAGAGCATAAGATGCGGGTTGATTTTCATCCAGACCATTTTGTCGTATTGAATTCCCCGAAAAAGGATGTACTCATCAATTCAGTGAAAAACTTAAAGATGCATTATTTGCTGTTAAACGGAATGAAAATAGATCCGACTCATCGATGTGTTCTACATGTCGGCGGCAACTACAAAGATACTGAAAGATCGTTGGAGCGTTTTGTTGAGAATTGGAGTGTGATTCCACTGCCGATTCAAAAGATGATTATGCTGGAAAATGACGATACATCCTTTACACTTGAGGATACCCTCTATCTTTGCGAGAAATTGGAGATTCCGCTCGTATTTGATTACCATCATCATCTAGCGTTTCACCGAAACCCAAACTGGGAAGAAGACTGGGACCGTGTCGTACAGACATGGAAAGCCTCTCCACTTCCAATCAAAATGCATATTTCCAGTCCGAAAAGCGAAGAAAAATTTCGGCACCATGCAGATACTGTTGATGTGGATATGTTTTTCACATTTTTACATGAAATCAAGGGTTCAGTCCCACAAATTGATTGTATGATTGAGGCGAAACAGAAGGACGAAGCTCTATTTACTTTAGTTGAACAGATTAAGGAAAGAGAAGATGTAGAAATGATCGATAGCTCGTCATTTTATTTAAAGTAAAAACAGGTGCCTGATATTCAATTCGGATAATTCTCAACAATTGTATAAATGCAATAGGAAACCTAATGATGCCAGTGCTTAACGGGTTTACTATTGCATTTTTATTATTACCAATGAATTGTCATAAATGTATCTTGCACAGGCATCGACATGATTTGCACCCACAATTATCTTCATAGATAATTATGGTAATGTAGTAACAAGCGGTGCTTTCAGAAAGGGACGATAAGTGTGAAATGGGATATACGCAAGGTGACTGATGACAACAAGAAGGAGATTTTATCTTTGCAAGTTGCTGAGGGACAAAGGCAATTCATCGAGACGATAGAGGAATGTTTGATGGATGCAGAGCAATGGAAGGAATTTCGGCCAGTTGGATTATATGTCGATGACGTGCCGGTCGGATTTGCGATGTACGGTTATTTGGGAGATAGCAAAGGTGGCGGCAATTTGTGGATCGATCGAATGATGATAGATGAGAACTATCAAGGGAAAGGATACGGCCGTCATTTCATGGAATTGCTAATGAAAAGAGTATTGGACGAATATGGAGAGCAGCCAATTTACTTGAGTGTTTATCCGGTGAATACAGATGCTATCCGTTTGTACGAAAAGCTGGGGTTTGTGTTTATCGGTGAATATGATTCGCAAGGTGAACAGATTATGCAAAAGGGATAGGGTTGATCAAACTCCCATTGAAACTTTACACTCACGAATCCGTATATGTAGTAACAACGGAGGTGGATTGCATGAGAAAGCTGTATATCAAACAAAAGGTGTTCAGCCTAAGCGGCAAGTTTTCGGTGAAGGATGAACAAGAGAATGAGGTATATTTCGTGGAAGGAAGCTTCATGCGAATTCCGAAGACGTTTTCGATTGTGGATTTTGCAAGGAATGAAGTTGCATTGATTACGAAAAAGACGTTCAGCTTCCTGCCAACCTTTTTTGTTGATGTAAGTGGCCAGGATCCCGTGACGATTAAGAAGCAATTCTCCTTTTTTAAAGCCCGGTACTCGATTGATGCGTCGGGTATGGAAGTGCGGGGGAATTGGTGGGATATGAATTTTGAAGTGTACCAAAACGGTGAAATCATCGGAGCGGTTAGCAAGAAATGGTTTACATGGGGCGATAGTTATGAGCTGCAAATCGCAAATGAGGAAATGGAACCTCTTCTCGTAGCGCTCGTTGTGGCAATTGACTGTGCAAAAGCGGATCAGGCTGCAGCGGCAGCTTCGGTATAATTGTAAATCCTGCAGGAGGCAACTTTCCATGATATTTATTTTTCTTGTTTTCGTTGTGATCCTGCTAATCGCAACAGTCATTGTAAGTGTCAAGCGCTACAAGAAGGAACTTTTGAGCCAGGATTGGTATGATGAACTTTATTATAAATTCCAGTCGATCGATTGTCCGCAGGAGACTGGTGCATCGATTCTGCTCATTTTTTTCCTAACTGGTAATGTAATCACTTGGTTGCTATAGATTACATAAGTAATTAAAACCACTCACGGTGTCAATTAGTGTTATAGTTAGAAAGTAAATTTTCTAAGTGAGTAGGTGAACAGCATGATTGAAATAAAAACATCTTCACTCAGTGACGGTGAATTCAACAGAGGCGTATTTGCTACGTGCGATATTAGCAAAGGAACGATGGTGCACGAAGCTCCCGTCATTGCATACCCGAACGACCAACACCCGCATATCGAGCAAACGTTATTATCTGATTACGCTTTTGAATATGGCGTTAATCATTCCGCGATCTTGCTTGGCTACGGGATGTTATTCAACCATTCTTATAAGCCCAATGCTACGTATGAAATCAGTTTTGAAAAGCATACGTTTGATTTCTATGCGTTTACAGATATAAAAGCCGGTGAAGAGATTTTGATTAATTATAACGGTGACGTGGATGATAAAGAATTGCTCTGGTTTGATCAGGAGTAAGAAGGTCGAAATTGAATAAGAACCACTTTGTGAACGCAGGAATGAACGTATTCTTGTGTTTTTTTATTCCCGTGAATTTCTCTCATTTATTAGCGCTGTATAACAATAGTTTACGAGAATCCTCGATAGGGAACAGGATATGTGGAACGAGAATCCAATACTGCAAGGAGGACGATCCAGTGGCAAAAGATATGGAGAAGACAGCAGCAGAGCAGGCACCTGGTGAAGCGCGCCTGGAATTGGCAGCAACTGCTATGGCTGCCAACAATAAATTGCATGAGACAGGACGAGTGGATGTAAATACGATGGATAGTATTGCCGAGAATTCGGTGAAAGGCATCATTGAGGGGTGGCCCACGACAGCTAAGATGGCTGCCGAAAACACGATGAAATTCTATGGGCCTCCGAATGAGGCAACACCGAGCCAACTTACATGGTTTAATAATGGACCTTGGAAACGGACGATTGCGTTTCGCGATGAGGTGCCGCATGATTTCCCGGAACCGCATACCGATGTGCTCGAACAATTCATTGATTACCATGTGCCGGCTGACAAAGCGGGACTCGTTGCCCAGCTGGAAGGCAGCTTGGTAATCGACAGGACGAAAGGTGAAGTATCAGTCCATTGCGATAATGAAGGTGCAAATACGCTTTCCATCAACATGATGCATGATATTGTGACAGGCAAAAGGACACCGCAGGAAGCAAGAGAGTTCATTAAAAAGGAAATCGTCGAGTATATGTTGAACCGTCCAGCGCCTTATGCGGAGAGATTCCAATTTGATTTGCCGCAGGGCGAACAATGGGATCCGGATGTCACGGTTGTCAAAGATGAGGAACTAATGAAGGCCATTTCCGATAAGCAGGAAAAACTTGGATTACGGTAAACGTAATAAGGTACGCATATGATCCAAAACAATACGATCACAATGTAAGGCAGTGATGGGAAGGTTCTTAAATCCTTGTCCTTTATTCATGATTCCAACGTGGATGATATCCAAATCGGGTTGAGGAATTATAGGAAAAAGAAAAACAGCCGTGGAGGCTGTTTTTCTTTTGGCAATCGTCCTATAGATCCCGTAGTTCTACAACTTCTCCTGTCACTGCATCTACAGCTTGTTCGGAGTCGAGCAGCCCGCATAAGATGTATTTTTTCAGTTCCACATCATACACATAGACAGGGTCCAACGTGATGTAAGGAACCATCTTTTCGAATGCGGAATCATGGTCGATGAGCGGCTCAGGCGCTGGGGCGAATGAATTGAATACGTCGAACATCGCTTCATTGTCGATCATATTGATGACTTTCATAGTTTCTCTGTCGATGATGAGGACGAGTTTAGGCCGGAAAAGGGAGTTTTCGGGTTTGTTTGTATAACAGAAAGCCTCAATATATGAAGGAGCTGTGCGAAGCTCTTTCAATCTCCATTTGCCGCTATCTTCGGGATACTCCATCCGCAGCGCATCATGGACAAGTGTAACGCACTCATCTATTTGTTCATTCGTCAGATCGTAGTTGCCCTGTCTGTTGTTATGGAAAGCTTCGTCCGCAGTTACTTCTTCTGCGAAAGTAATGAATTGACGTTCGATGCTTCCTTCTAACGGTTCGTCCCACTCCATGAGATGATCCACTTTGGTCATCCGTTCATCCAATAAGAATGGGATGCAACGTTTCCCGTCCGCTGTCACATAGACCTCATCGATTGCATAGACCGGTACGAATTTCTCCTCTGCTTCGGAAGGAATCTTGACGAGCGTAAGATGCTTCTTGACGGTCGGTTCGATTTCTTCAAGGGTCAGCTTAAATTCCTGCTTTTCCACAAGCTTTACATCAGGCGCTTCGCCATACGTGGAGAAGACAAGAAGCTTCCCGTCATCGTCAAACTCCACATTCAATTGGAAGCTTGGGGATAGCCGGATGCCGTCCACGCGGGATGTGAACTGAAATCCGTTTTCGCTCACTTGCTCTGCAAAGAAATCCTGTTCGTATACGAGGCCAGTTTGTCTTTCCAACCAAGCGGCTGCTTCTTCGATCGTCTTTTCTGTAAAAAGGTGTGCTGTTGAAAAGGTTGTCCCCATTGTAAAAATGACGCTTTGAAAACGGTCCTGTTGAATGTTGTAATCAATGCTGGCGGTGCCATCCGGGTTTATATCTTCCTCAATAGGCGTGTCTGTATCATTTGGAAACCATTCCATATTTAATTCATAATCTTTGCCATTGCGTTTCGGGTAAAATGAGTATCGGCCAAGGTGATACTGTTCGAGACCGAATTCAATACGCGCCTTATCTGCAATAGCTTGTACACGTTTATCCATACAACTCGCCTCCTGTATATACGTGGTTTTATTATAGGCTTGGCTGGGCGTTGTTGACAATCTATGCAAATCGGTATGAGCAGTTAAAGCGAATCACGGTGGATGATTGCAAGCTCCTCTTCTGCTATGACATAGGAATGTGTTTCCAGTAACACTTCGGCAAGTTCAGCAGACATTCGTTTCATACCGTACGCACAAACGTGTGGAAAAGCATACTGGCTAATAATGTCCTCGCAAGCGGTTTCGCAATCTCGAACAATATGATGAGGCTCCTCATTGCTTGACCATTCCACATGCGCCCATGATCTGAAGAGGACGTCTTTATCGACGTAGGGTTGAATCGTTTCGAGAAAGAACTCGACAATCGCCGGCGGACTGTAACTGCCGCTCGACCTGTAGAAGTATAGGCTGTTGACGAAATGGACGGCATCCAACTCATCGGCTGAATGGCGACGTTGCAGTTCCCGGAGCAATCCAGCAGTGATTTTATCATTTTCTACGACAATCACCTGCTCTCCGGCGGCAATCCCTTCTTCAATGAACGCTAAAGCTTGGCGCATATACTCCTCTTCATCTTTATACAAATACAATATATGTAAGTCTCTCTTCTCTAAGAGAAGCTGATTCAAAGTAATCATTCCATGTCCCCTAACATTATTCGATAGGTCAATTATACTTATAATTCACAAAATCAACCATAGGAAATTAAGCAGACACCTTTTGAAAGGTGCCTGTGCATGGTGCAATTCAGACAATACACCACAATTGTATAAATGCTTTCTGCGAATTCATTAGAATTAATCTTTTAAAGTATGGAAGATGCATGTAAATGAAATTAGATGAATTGTCATAAATGTACCATGCACAGGTACCCGTGTAATTACCAGCTTAGGGCCATGCGTAGGGTGCAGCAGCTGTTTTGGACATCGCTGTTTGAGAAATCGATTCGGATGCCGCTGGGCGTATACTCAAGGGTGTATTTGATTGTAACGCCTGTCGAGCGGACGAGTCGTTCGACTTCGCTTTTGTCTGATCGTTGGGCGGCGTCCATGAACCTTCGGGCGAAATTATTTGAAGACGTTATCGTGCCGATGAATAGATTCGCTTGATTCATCACTTGCTTGAACCGTTGTGCCGACTCATTGAATTTCCGCGTATCCACTGGAGGAAAGGGACTACCTCCATTTTGCGGTGTAACTGGGGGCATCGCCGTATATCCCGGGTGAACCGGTACGAAAGCCTGGTGCCGGGAATTATAGCCGTAGCCATGTGGAAAAGAAGAATAATACATAGGCAACCTCCGTATTCCTTCGATGCCTCAGTATATGCCTATTGCAGAAGACTCGTGTGTCATCGCTTGTTTATTACATAGTATTTATCATTCACAATCCGCTCGAAAATCAAGGTAAAATATGAAGAGAGGTGATCGAAATGAAAAAGAATGACCACAATCAAAAGAAGAGATCGAGGAAAGCTGAAATCCGCGTTTTGTTACTTATTATAGGGCTGATTATATTCAAAACCTTTGTCTGGGATGAATACATCATAAATTCAACAGCGAGTGCTGCGTTGAACGGTGTAGAAGGCGAAGCGGGTGTTATGCATGTTATTAGTAAAAATCAGGAATTGGCGATACGACCTTATGATGAAGGCTTCAAGCTATATGCCGTATCCAAAGGGTTTTTGGGTTGGACCATTACAGATGAAATGTTTATTGGAAATGAAAAGAAAAAGACTGTGGAATTAAATGAACGGACATTGCAATTCAAGCCGGATCAAAAATTGTATATGAGCTTAGTAGTAGATAAAGAGCAGTCCTTTGATAAAGTCACTGCTAACTCGACTACTATGGGGGTTATCAATTTTAATAGAATTGTCGGTGACAATGCATTTCTATACTATTATTATAGCGATGAACCATTAGGGGATATAAATTATGTTGGCACTCGGTTAAATGGGGAAACGGAGAAGTTGGCACGTGATAACGAGCCCAATTGACGCATATAGTGTAGGCGAAGCAAGAAGTACGTCATTGGAGGGATTATATGCCGAAAAAGTTGTATTTCCTTTTGTTGCTTGGATTATGCCTACTAGCCGCTTGCTCATATGATAGCGAAAAAGCGGTGAAAAATGGGGATGTTATCAATATGAATGGCCCCGTTTTCAACTTTGACCGATTTGAACAGTTTTTGGATAGTGTCGAAGCGGATGATGCAGCCTCCGTCCGGATTGCCAACTACAAGCTTGAAGGAAATCCGACTTTATACGATCTATCTTTCGACGGATCCGTATTCGATTTGAAAATTGATCGGTCAAAAAATAAAGAACGGGGAGACAACCCTGCCAAAGTGAACATGTCGTGTACTGATCTCATTTCAGAAGAGGGGCAGCAATTGTTTATCTATACATTGGAAGGGTGCCAACAGGAGTCCTCCGTCGATAACTTCCTTCTTTTAAATATCCTGAAAGAGCAAATCGAAGACCATGACCATGAGCATTAAACTTTACGGAAGTGCATATCACGCACTTCCTATTTAATAATGAATATAAGTCAAATAAACCATCATGATTCCTAAATCAGCAAGGCTATGGCTAATAATTGAAGCTGCGATGGATTTCAATTTGAACCGAATATAAGCCCAGATGAATCCTGCGATAAAAACAGGGAGTACCGCAATGATATTAAAGGGAAAGTTGAAAATGAATATGAGTGAAAGTAGATGATACAAACTATAAAAGAATGATGTGATGATCATCGTTTGGCGAACGCTCACCTTTTCAATGAGGCGCTTGTACATAAATTCTCTCCAATAAAATTCTTCCAGTAATGGATTGATGGCAATTAGGAAAATAACTAGCCAAATGACGATATTGCCTGTAAAATTCCACTTTGTCAAAACGAGTTGTACCTCGTTTATATCAAGCACAGACTCCTTCAGTATCGTAATCCCGCCGTAAATAGCAATGAAAAAAATGATGCCGCTAATAAGCCCAACCCAAAGAGACTGGGCAGTGAGATGTTTTTTAAAGTTTATTCTTTGACGACCTCTTTTCATGTAGGTCATCAATGGGATGAACAATAGCCACCCATAGAAAAATACAAACGTGATCGGGACGTTTTTGAAGACAAGTAATCCTAAAACAATCATGATTGTAGAGCCAATTAATAATAGGGCTAGTTTTTTCATAGTTCCTCCAATCAAGTTTCAAGGGTTTTTGATGAAAAAGCAGTGGAATGCTACAATTTATCTTGAACGAATGATGAAATCTCTCTATCTTCTAGAAATTTATCGATAGACTTAACAGCAAGGAGTGAGTATATGTTTTTCAAGAAGAACAATCCTTACAATAGCCAATTGGAAATTGAAGACTTTAGTAATGATACATATGCCGTCATTCTTCATTTTACACCATCTGCGGTCTATGTGTACGAAGACAAAATGGACTCCCATATAGTAGAGGGAAACACTATTGAAATGTGGGATGACAATGATACGACTCTTACCGGAACACTCATCGTCACTTATGTAACTTCCACTCAAGAGGCACTTGAGAAATTTAAAATAAATGACCTTGGTCTTCTCGTAATCCCGGTTGATCTATCCTATGAAGGCTAATAAATGAAACCTTACATATCAAAAGAAGGTCATAACAAAGGAGGGACAAACAAAGGGGGAGAAAACATGTATGGTTGGTTAAATGTCGGCAGTCTTGTACTCGGTCTCATTTCTTGGATACTGCCAGTTGTTGCTCTCATGCGAATGAGTAAACATTGGGTTGCTTTATCCATTATGAGTTTGAGTGCTTGTGCAATTTCGCTCTGTTTTCAGATTTATTATAACTATCATCTCGTACAGATCGAGGATTGGGCAGCGCTAATGGACACAACGGGGGCAGTAGCGCGCGTTGCTACCGTACTGCTTGTTGTGACGCTCTTATTGAATGTAGTTACGCTGATTGTTTACCGAGGAAGAACTACGAAATAGCCAGTATGGAATGTAGGGAGGGGATTACATGCGTCTCGAAAGACCGTCGTTGAAATGGGAAGTGGAACATATTGCATACATGCAAGAGTGGGATGAAGACCGGATGACGCCTAGCAGCTTTCATTTGAAAGAGGACATCCCCTACGATATTTATTTGGAGGAATTGGCAACGAAGGAAACCGGGCAGGGCAATCGAGTCCCGAATACGAATTATTTCTTAGTCGATGACGACCAACGGATCATAGGGATGGTTAACATCCGACATAGCTTGAATGACTATCTACGTCAAGTCGATGGCCATATCGGCTACGGGATCCGCCCGTCGGAACGGAGGAAGGGGTATGCGACCTATTTGCTTTCCGAAGCATTGAAGGTAACAGATCAGATAGGTATCCGCTCTGTGTTAGTCACATGCAATGAAGATAATATCGGCTCCGCTGCTGTCATTGTAAACAACGATGGCGTGGAAGATGGAAGCTTTACGGAACCGCATGGCAATATTGTTCGGAGATTTTGGATTGAAAGATGATTCTGATATAATGATAGAATGAAACAAAGTGATGGGGAGAAATGAGATGACGACTACGCAAACGATGTCGATTCACCGTGCGCTATCTGAGTTGAAAACATTGAATGACCGTATTCCTAAAGTGATTCAGGAAGCAGATTTTATTGCAACAGACCGGAAATCTGCACAGAAAATCAATGGTCTATCTATTGAAGACTATGAAAAAAAGATCCAAGCGGGCTTCGACAAGGCGGTTTCGTTAATTGAACGGCGCAATCGGTTGAAGGACGCGATCGTACAATCGAATGCAATCACGGAAGTAGTGGTGGCAGGAGAGACGATGACAGTCGCCAAAGCGATTGAGCGAAAGTCATCCATTGTGAATGAAGAAAAATTACTTTCCACGATGGTAGGAAAACGTAGAATGGCCATCAATAAGCTAACGATGGAAAACGAGTCACTTCCGTCACGACTAGAAGACTATTTAACAGCAATTCTAGGCAATAAAGAACATGCGAAAAAAGAAGAAGTTGAACTACATACGAAATCATTTATGGAGAGAAACGAGTATGTCCTCATCGATCCATTGAACATCGATAAACGGATTGAAGAATGGGAAGAGAAAATTTCCAGCTTTAAAGCAGAAGTGGATGCAGTCCTGTCCGAGTCCAATGCCATTACGAAAATCACTATATAAATTGTATTGCATGAGTAATCGAAAACGACAACCACAAGACCCTTCTTTACGGATTTTCTTTGGGTGAAATAGAAAACCGATCTAACCTTACAAACAATTACTGAAAAGAGCAGAGAAAAAGCTCAAACTTTATCGCTCAAAGCTGTAAACCTTACAACTTAAAGTTCTTTACAATTTAAAGATTAACGCTAAAAGCTAAAGGCTCTTTCAAATCTTGGGGTACCAGTTTTGGGATTCTTGTGTTGGCCCGTCGTTCGCTGCCGAGCTGATTATATCGTGCAATTACTGTACCGTCGCAGGATTCTTCCTGGGGCGGTTTTTTGGGATTTAATTTCACAGGATTGAACATGTGTTCGATTGATGTTATGATGCATGTAAATAGTATGTAAAATGTGGAGTTGACGTCAGTGAAAAAACAATGGAATCATAAGGGGATTGTCGAGAAGTTTGAAATGTGCCGTAATGTTGAGAATGCAGGTCCGATGAAAGCATATATGAAACACCATTTTCCGTTTCTCGGCATTAAAAGTCCGTTGCGAAAAGAGCTGTTGCGCGCGCAATTTCAGGAATATACTCTCCCAGAAGTTGATGAGATTTTTAACGAGGCGTGGAAATTATACGAACTACCCGAACGCGAATATCAATATGCCGCAATCGCATTGCTCGATAAAATGAAGAAACACTTTACTACCGACGATTATCCCAAACTATTGAAATTCATCGAAACGAAATCGTGGTGGGATAGTGTTGATTCGATTGCGCCGCATCTTGTCGGGCATGTCGTCAAATTGGACCGCGCATACGGAAAAACCGTAATGCTTGACTGGTCGCGATCCGATAATATGTGGACAAACCGCTCTGCTATTTTGCATCAATTAAAGTTTAAAAAGGAAACAGATACAGAGCTGCTATTCGATATTATTTTGCAACATACGCAGTCAAATGAGTTTTTCATTCAAAAAGCAATCGGTTGGATATTGAGGGAATATGCGAAAACAGACCCGATCGTAGTGAAACAGTTTGTGGAAGAAAATACGCTGAAGCCATTAAGTAGGCGAGAGGCTTTGAAGCATATAGGTTGAATGAGATAAAAAAGGAACGAAACCACAGGGGCACTCGTTCCTTTGTTTTGTATAAAATCGAATATCAGATATGTTCTATAGCCTGTTTATATTTTTTTAGTTAAGGGGAATAAAACACAATCTTTAATTGTTTCACTATCTGTTAAAACCATCAATAAACGTTCGATCCCGAATCCCCAGCCAGAAATCGGCGGCATTCCATACTCCATAGCCAATAAGTAGTCTTCATCCATTTCCATAGCTTCTTCATCGCCATCGTGTTTCAAAGCAGCTTGCTCCTCCAATCGACGTCTTTGTTCAAGAGGATCCACTAATTCTGAATACGCATTGATAATCTCAGCGCCATTGACGACTAATTGAAAACGATCTGTAATTGCCGGATTATGATCATTTGCTCTTGCCAATGGTGATAAATCAATAGGGTGTTGTATTAAAAATGTAGGTTCTATCAATTGCGGGCGACACATTTTTTTATACAGAAGGTCAATAAAGTTCCCTCTACCTAACGATTCGATGCTCTCATGCTCTAAATAAATATTTTTCCGCTTTGTTTCCTCATATAGATCCTTTACATCGGAGTACAGATCGATGTCAATGCCAGTATCTTTAAGAATTAAATCCCTAAATGAAATAACATTCCATTTCAATGAAAAATCAATTGTTTGTCCTTGGATCGTAATCACTGTAGTCTCAAATGTCTGTTGGAGAACGTATACAATCATTTCTCGCATGAGTTCCATTGTATCTGTATAGTTCCAAAAAGCGGCATAGCCTTCGACCATCGTAAATTCTTGAAGATGTTGAGGGCTGATGCCTTCATTTCTAAAGCACTTTGCGAATTCAAAAACTTTTGTAAAGCCGCCTACAATCAGTCTTTTCAAGTACGTTTCTGGTGCAATACGTAAATTCAATTCCGTTTCCAATGAATTATGATACGTTATAAATGGGCGTGCCAATGCACCAGAAGAGGTATGTTGTAACACAGGTGTTTCCACCTCTAAAAAGTCTTTCTCCTCTAAAAATCTACGAATAGCTCGCACTAACTTTGATCGCACTAACATACGATTCCGTGTTTCTGTTGTCATCATCAAATCTAAATAACGTTGTCTATAACGTGTGTCTATATTGTTTAATCCATGCCATTTATCCGGTAGTGTATGCAATGCCTTTCCAAGAAAGGCATATTGTTCAATACGAAGCGTTTTTTCATTTGTTTTCGTTGAATACATGTTTCCTTCGACACCAATAAAATCTCCTATGTCGAAAAAGTTGATGAAATGATGAAAAGCTTGCTCTCCAATCTCGTCTTTTTTCAGGAGAAGCTGTAAATGACCTTGCAAATCTGCTATTGTAATAAAAATTAATTTAGTAAACTGACGAATTCCCATAATTCTTCCTGCAACCCGAACCTGTGATGTTCCATCCTCAAGGGAAGATGCTTCGTAAAGTTCATGAGTCGTCTTATATTTGTCAGGATATACGGAAATCCCTTGCGATCGTAAACCCTCTATTTTTTCTGTACGAAGGACTGTTTGTTCATTACTCATTTTGTCCACTCCAATTTTCTAGTTTATTTTTACTTATAATTTCTAAACGACAAAAAAACTCCCGCCCCCAAGATTTTCCATCTTGAGGGCGAGAGTTTTAAACTTCGCGGTACCACCTCAGTTTGTTGATATGTTGCCATATCAACCTCTTCGGGTACGGCAATGTAAAATTGATTATACCCTATCTCTATAACGGGAGATCCCGTCGCAGTATCACTAAGACATCAATCTTAGATCCGTGCGAAGCTCCGAGCTTTTTTTCATTAAGATCATTATTGCTCCTTCCCACCATCAGGAGCTCTCTGGAAATAATGATTCAAAACTACTCTTCTCTTCATAGCCTTATTTTCCGTATAACTATTTCGTCTATTTTATCTTACCTTTTTGAATTGGTCAACTTTGTCATTCGGCGGGTGTCTTATACCTATTAACATGCTATCAAGCTTACTACGAGCGTTGCTTATCCCTCAATAACTCACCCAGCCAAACAAACCCGTGTCCGACTACAACGATTCCCCAAACGGCCGTGACAAAATTCAATTGCTCGCTCGTATATGGCTGAAATCGATCGAAAAATGGATGAAGGGAATCTATAAGCTTCATTCCCAAATTGTTTGGATTGAAGATAGCCCAAATGCGAGAGCCATCAAATAGAATGAACATGATTTGAAAGGCGACAAAGATGATGAAATGGATCGGCCATCCCCCAAAAAATTTCCTCCGAGCGTTTGACTGATTATCCTCCTTCTTCCATTCCCTATACATTAAGTGAGCTCCTTTGCAGAATAAATTTTAATACACACACCCCTTTAAAATACTTTTCTACTATAAATACGTAACGAAAGCATCCAAGAAAAGATGTAGAGAAGCACTACTGCTAATATTCCTCCTGCATACAACACAGAATTATCAAATGATAGAATCGTTTGGACTACTTCTCTAATTCTATCGTTCAAATCAAGTATGAACTTATTGACAAGTACTAGATAAAGGACAAACAAAACACCGCAGGCTATCATCAAATACTGACTTTTAAATAGATAGGAGAACGGAAAAGCGAATGAAATAAACACGACAATAACACCTGCTATAAACAGCAATTGATCCAATTGAGTTATTTCTCTATGAATAATGATATTCCCTACCACAATCGTCAATAAAATAATGAAAGTAAAAACACATGCACCTATATATTTAGAACTGACGATTTCCTTACGGGTATACGGTAAAGAATTCATTAAAAGATTGGTGGAGGGTTTTTCATCCAACGCAAAACTTTGCATAATGATAGCGAAGCTAAATAAAACGCCTACCCAAATAATAGATCTATCTATTAATAAAGCGATCAATAATGCAGGTAATAGAATGACTAATGTGTTTTTCTGTAACACAATATCTTTACGAATAAGATTTAACATACTTATCATTTCCTTTCTTTGTATACAGCATAATATCTTCAAGTGTCGGTTTCTCCAAAATGACTGTATCACCAAAGAGATTTGCCGTACGTTTTTTGTTTGTCGTTAGTGCTTCAAATCCATGATTGGATTTTCGAATACCTAGAAATTCTTGTTCTGTATCACGATCTAATAAATTCGTTTCGCCTTTTACAATCGCATAATCTTCTTCGATTTTATAATGCTCTTTTGTGAAAATATGCTGTCCATTATGGATAAAGGTTATATAATCTGCTATTCGATCTAAGTCTGTCGTAATATGCGTGGAAAAGAAAATTGTTCTTTCATCATCCTGCATAAGATCATGGAGGATGTCTAACAGTTCCCTGCGAAATATAGGATCTAATCCCGATGTCGGTTCATCCATAATGATTAACTCGGCGCGATGGGATAACGCAAAGGCTAATGAAGCCTTCATCATCATGCCTTTTGAAAAGGTCTTTATACTTTTCTTGAGTGGAAGCTCAAACAAATTAACATACTGATGAAATATAGTATCGTCCCAGTTTTGATAGGCAGGTTTTATTATTTTCTTCATTTCAGCCAATGTAATATGTTCATAAAAAACGTTGTGATCAAATACAAAGCCGATGCGTTGTTTAATTTCTTTCTCATGCTTTTTATAATTCAGACCAAAAAGAGAAATCTCTCCACTATCCGGTTGTAATAAATTCATAATTAACTTGATCGTTGTGGATTTTCCTACTCCATTACCACCAATAAATCCTGTAACAAAGCCTTTCTTAACTGAGATAGACATGTCTTTAAGCTCAAATCCTTTGAAGGATTTATTTACATTGTGCAGTTCAATTACGTTTTCCATCACGTTTCCTCCTTATATAACATGGTTAGTAATTCTAGTAACTCCTCTAATTCGACCCCAATTTCTTTACTATTTTGAATCGCAGCCAGCAACTGTTCTTCGATTACTTTCCTTTTCCGTTCAAGAATCATTTCATTGTTTTGTTCAGACACATAAGAGCCCTTTCCGACAACCGAGAAGATAAAACCGTTTTTCTCAAGCTCTTCATACGCTCGTTTTGTTGTGATCACACTAATATCTAGATCTTTGGCTAATTGCCGCATAGATGGCAACGCCTCTCCCGCTTGTAATTCATTCGTCAATATATGTTTCTTGATTTGCACATAAATCTGCTCATATATTGGCTCTTTTGAAGTATTGGAAATTATGATTTGCATAGAACTACCTCTTCCTTGCAATAGTGTATATATACTCTATACACAATATACACAGAGTGAAAATAAAATGCAAGACAAATTCGAAATATATTTGTTTCATCTTGCTACCTATTCAGAATTTTGATATTCTATATTAAATCTTAGTAAGTCAATAGGTTATAAGTGATTATATAGATAGGGTGAAAAGGAGAGATGGGTATGTCGACGACAGAAAAAAAGATGAATGTGGAGAGCTTCAACTTGGATCATACAAAAGTGAAGGCCCCGTTTGTGCGCCTTGCTGGGGTAAAGGAAGGGATTAATGGCGACGTCATCCGTAAGTATGATATCCGTTTTTGCCAGCCCAATAAGGAGCATCTTGAAATGCCCGCGATTCATTCATTGGAACATATGATGGCGGAGTTTAGCAGGAACCATTCGGACAGAATCGTCGACATTAGTCCGATGGGATGCCAGACGGGTTATTATTTGGCGCTCATCAATCACGATGATTACGATGACGTGCTCGATATACTAGAAAAGACATTGAATGACGTCTTAACCGCTGACGAAGTGCCGGCATGCAATGAAGTCCAATGCGGATGGGCCGCGAGCCATAGTCTTGAAGGCGCAAAGGAAGCGGCGAAAAAGATGTTGGAGAAGAGGGCAGAGTGGACGACGGTATTTTAAGTAAGCGTCTGAAATTAATCTGCATACGATTCTGAATGAAGAATTGTTTTTCTCTCAACAATGACTAATAAAACAATAGCTTTCCTACGATAAAAGGCGTACGATGTACATGAAGCTAGACAGAAAAAACTGTCGAGCAATGTTCATCGTACGCCTATTTGGCAATATCCATAATGAGAGGACAAGGTATAAATGAATTTGGGAAGAATTGAGAAGGATTTCTTAGGGGAGAAAGAGGTTCCCGATCATGCATATTACGGGATTCAAACGATACGGGCGACTGAAAACTTTCCAATAACGAAAGAGCGCATGCATCCAGAATTGATCCGCGCGATTGGAATTGTGAAAAAAGCTGCGGCCATTTCAAATGTTGCCGTGAATGATATGCCCGAAGATATAGGATTTGCCATCGTCAAAGCCGCAGAAGAAGTGATTGAAGGAGCGTTGACAGACCAGTTCATCGTCGATCCGATACAAGGAGGCGCAGGCACTTCATTCAACATGAATGCGAATGAAGTAATCGCGAATCGTGCACTTGAAATCATGGGGCGTGACAAAGGCGACTACAGCTTCATCAGTCCGAATAACCATGTTAATATGTCCCAGTCAACAAATGATGCATTCCCGACAGCGATTAAAATTGCGACGCATCAAATGGTGAACCAGCTGTTAGAGACGATGGAAAAGTTTGTGGACGAGCTGAAGGTGAAGGAAGAAGAATTCGACGGAGTCATTAAAATGGGAAGGACCCATTTGCAGGACGCCGTACCTGTTAGACTAGGACAAGAATTCAGCGCCTACCGGAGTGTCATCGAACGCGATATCGAACGTATTGGCCGAACAAGAGTGCATCTTTCCGATATCAATATGGGAGCCACTGCAATTGGCACCGGGCTGAATGCAAATGCTCAATACATCGAAAACGCAGTGGAACATCTTCGTTCCATTAGCGGTTTGCCATTGAAATCGGCAGCTAACCTCGTCGATTCGACGCAAAACACGGACGTGTATACAGAGCTTTCTTCCGCTTTGAAAATTTGCATGATCAATCTTTCTAAGATGGCAAATGATTTACGCCTAATGGCATCAGGTCCTAGAGCCGGCCTAAATGAAATCAATCTTCCAGCAAGACAGCCAGGTTCTTCTATCATGCCAGGGAAAGTGAACCCCGTCATGGCGGAAGTGATGAACCAGATCGCTTTCCAAGTGATTGGCAACGATCATACAATTAGCCTCGCGTCTGAAGCTGGCCAATTCGAATTGAATGTCATGGAGCCTGTCCTTGTCTATAATTTATTACAATCATTGACGGTCATGAACAATGGTCTCGAAGTCTTCCGCAAATACTGCATTAGCGGCATCACTGCAAACGTGGAGCAAATGCAGGAGTATGTGGAGAAAAGTATCGGAACAATTACAGCACTGACACCATACATTGGTTATGAAATGTCATCGAAAATTGCACGCGAATCATTCGAAACAGGCATCCCTCTGAAAGAGCTATGCCTGCATTACAACGTGCTAACTCTTGAAGAACTGAACCGCTTACTCGACCCATATCAAATGACGGAAATGAAAAGGGAAAGCGTAACGCACTACTGATAGTTTATTGAACTTAATTTTGCATAGGAAGCATAGGAAAAGCCAATCCAAGTTCGATTGGCTTTTCTCGTGTTTTTATTTTCAATTGGACTAGACATTCATGTAAAACTATTGACTTAGAGAGCTTTACCAATTGATTGGAAGATACCACGGAATTTGATAAGCCCATGGATACATTGAAAAAAGCCTTTAAAGACATTCCTAGAGCATTAACGCTATTTATCAATACTCCAGTACTTTTCATAACGGTTATCGTTTCAATGATTGTTTTCCCTTATACATTACCCTCCATACAGATTCGAGCGGCCCTGTTCTAAAATATCGCAGTAAAATAGCACTGATGAGTATTTGCAACCCGAACAGCACAAATGCTGTGGCGGTCGTTTGCCAAAGTGTGAAGTTGCCGAATAGGCCGAGCCCATAGCTGTAAAAGATAAGGCTGCACATAACGGATTGTAAAATGTACATGCTGAACGCAATTTTTCCTGGATAGGTGAAAAAGTGCAATCGTTTCGGACGCTTCATGAAAAGAAGTGAGAAGAAAGCGACATACGAAAGCATGAGCAATGGCGCGCCGATAAAGACGCTTCCAATATCCAATAAAGTATTGGTAGAGTCCGTTATAAGTCGCGGTATGGTGAATGCGATGCCAGTAACGCCGCCGATAAATCCGAGTTTTACGAAGAGATGCCTATTACAATCAATGTCCTCTAACCATTTCCGTTTCGCAAAATAAACACCCAATAAAAAAGTTCCTAGAATTTGAGGGAAGAAGAGAATCATATTAAACAGACTGGAAAGATAGTCTCCAATCCGTTTTGCAGTGATTTCCATATATGTCCCTTCCCCATAGATTTTTTGATCCTCCTCTTGAAGTGATTGTATCTGTGAAGCATCAACTGAATACATATGTTCCATACTCTCTGCCCCTGACAGACTGCCTACAATCATGAATACCGTCATGACTGCCGGAATGAAAAGTGTTAAAACGATTGACCAGCTGAGTATTATTTTAGGGCTGCGCTGTATGAATAATAAAAGTAGAAGACCTACCAATGCATAGCTTGTCAAAATATCCCCGTACCAAATGAAGATCCCATGCAAAATCCCAAATACAAGCAAGGCGAGCATCCTTTTTACAAACATTGGTGCGAATTTACGCCCAGCTGCTTCGGCATTCGAATGTAAAATGACAGCTCCATAGCCAAACAGAAATGAGAACAATAACATGAATTTACCTTCCACAAATATGGTTGAGAAGGAATCGATCACTTGATTCCACCAACCTTCCACAGGCATCCCTCCGAAACTGATGGCCATCAACGATTCATTGAAAAAGTTGATGTTCACTAGCAATATTCCAAGCAATGCAAACCCGCGCAACCCGTCCAAAACTCCAATACGTTTCATGCGATATCCCCCTACATCATTTATTAGCTATAGATTACAAGTAGAGGATAAAGAAAGGATAACGGCGAATATTATACTTTCGTTAGAAATGAAAGATATGATAGAAGAAAAAGGAAGGATGCATGATGGCGAAAGCGACAATTTTGATTGTAGATGACGAGGAAGAGATTGTTTCCTTTATGAAGGATGCGCTTGAGGACGAAGGTTATGAGATTCTCACAGCATTCGACGGTAATCGGGCAATCATGGAGGCTGCAAAGAAGCCTGATATGGTACTACTCGATGTCATGATGGACGGGTTGGATGGATTTGAAGTATGCGAACAAATCCGTTCCGTCGTCAGGGGACCTATTATTTTTCTAAGTGCTTGCCAAGATGAAACGGATCGGGTGAAAGGCCTCGTCGTCGGCGGGGATGATTATATTGTTAAACCGTTCAGCTTGTCTGAATTGAAAGCGAGAGTCCATGCGCATTTGAGACGGGAACGGCGGAAGTTGGATGATAGAGAAAAGACGGAACTTCAATTTGAAGGGATGACGATTGATTATAAAGGCCGTTTCGTCCGGTTGAATGGGGTTGACGTTGAGTTGACGAGCAAGCAGTTCTCCATCGTCTGGTTCCTGGCTTTGCATAAAGGTCAAGTGTTTTCCAGATCTCATATTTATGAACGGGTGTGGGGACTTGAAGCGAATGGGGACGATTCAACTGTCACGGAGCATATAAAGAAGGTCCGAGCAAAATTTCAGGAAATCGAGCCCGCTCAAACATTTATCCAAACGGTTTGGGGAGTCGGGTATAAGTGGATATGAAAACTGTATCGATCAGGAGCAGGCTCCACCGTATGATTGTGATGATTTTGCTATTGAGTTTCGTATGTACGGTCATTACTTGGTTTGGATTGTTAGTAGTGAGCGAAAAGAAAACGAACGATGCGAATCATTATGAGAAGATGATTCCCTCGATTGAGGTGAGGTTGAAGCAGGAACATATAGATTTGATGAACGTCTCCGGCAAGGAGCTGTTGGAACAAATTATCCCTGAGGAAGGATTTAAGTATAGGGTCGTCAATAGTAACGGAGTTTATCAATATGGAAATATAGAAGACGAATCTGATATACCAAAAAATCAGCTGTTGGAAAAGCTGAATCGTGTTGATAATGGCCCAGGAAATTATTTCGTGAAATATATTCCTGTCATCTCAGATGGTTCCCTCCAAGGGACTTTGCTCTTGTATTATACGTTGAAAGTAACACCCATCAATTATTCGGAAGCTTTTTTAGTGAAAATAGGTTCATTTCTTTTTCTACTCGCTCCTTTTGGCTACATCATCCTTTTTACGGCTGTTTTTGTTAGGCGGTTAAGCCTTCAATTGAAAAAGCCGTTGGATCAATTGATGGAGGGAACCTCTCAGATACGTGATAAAAACTTACAGTTCTCTTTCAATTACACAGGAAATATTAAGGAAATTAAGGAGCTGACTATTGCATTTGAACAGATGAGAGATGAATTAGCGGAATCCCTTCAACGTGAGTGGAACTTGCAAAAACAGAGGAAGGAAGCAGTCGCGGCGCTAGCCCATGATATCCGCACACCACTGACAATTATCCAAGGTCATGTGGAAGGATTGGAGGAAGCGCATAAGCGGGGGATCGATCGGTTTGAGCGATATGTACCTGTCATAAAATCGAATATGGCAAGTGCTGTGAAACTCGTAAGTGATCTGAATGAGACAGCCATTTTGGAAAGTGATTCGTTCGTGTTGGATAAAGTGGACTTCGATCCATTTGAATACTTCACTGAAAAGATGGAGGACTATGAAATTCTTTGTACAGAAGAAGGAGTTCTTTTCGTCAAGAAAATTGAAGACGAACGGTACGGGAGGGATACGATATATGCAGATCCATATCGACTGACTCAAGTGTTGGATAATCTGATTTCAAACAGCTTACGTTTCGTCGACAAAGGAACGATTCGTTGTGAAGTTAACATTTCGATGGATCGTCTCGCGATAAAAATAGCTGATGATGGTCCAGGTTTTCCTGATAAGCAGAAAGCGAAGCTGTTTGATTCATTTTACCAAGGCAGCAGAAGGAAGGGGCATGCGGGCTTGGGGCTTTATATCGCAAAGTCCATCGTCGAAAAACATGATGGTCGGATAAGTGCGGAAAATGGGGAAGATGGGGGCGCTGTTGTTACTATTTCCATACCGATTTAGATGGGGTGTACACTATTTTTGCAAATCGCATGGATTTATAAAGACATCTTCCTGTCACGAAATCTAATGTGGTGAATGAAGGAGAAACAATGAAATCAACAAGCAGGGAGTGGGTATAGTGAGTGGGATTGATAATAGGAACCGATTAGGCGAGGAGCCATTTGATTATCAAATAACGAAAAAAGGGACAGTGATGATCAGTTATGGGGGGAAACAAATTAAAATTGTCAGCGGTAAGGAAGCGGACCGTCTTGTAGCTAGGATTAGCAATGTAGAAGATAATCCAACTGAAATACAGTTACTGTTGGCAAAAATTACGGGCAATTTTAAACGAGGTAATGAAAAGCTTGGTAAACAGAGCCGTAAATAATTTGATTTCTTACATCCAAACTATCTTCAACACTAATCTAGTTGAAAAGTAAGGTGCTAGGTTCGAATAATTAAAGTGTGCAGCTAACAAAATGCCCTTGGAAACTGCAACTTCAGTTCCCAAGGGCTCTTCAAATTTCATTTAAACAATCAATTCGGTGCTTGTCCTTCCAATCCGCGAAATCCTGCTTCCGCTTTGAAACGGACTTCCGCGTAGGCGACTTCTTGAGCTTCCATACGATTCGCGCCTACATACGTACCGATGATGGCGGCAATGAATCCGGCAGGTATGGAAATGATAGCCGGATTGACGAACGGGAAGAGTGGATCGCCGACGAAGAATGCTGCGCCTTCAACCGGATTGATGACGTTTGGGCTGACCGCGACGAGGACAAGGGCAGTAATAAGCCCAGTCAGCATAGAAGCAACCGCGCCAGTCGTGTTGAATTTGCGCCAGTAGATCGTGAAAAGAATCGTCGGAACGTTCGCGGACGCTGCGATACAGAATGCGAGCGACACGAGGAACGCGACATTCAACTTTTCAGATCCGAGTGCAAGCAAGATGGAGACGACGGAGACGCCGATTGCCGCAAGACGGGCTGCTCTCACTTGCTGCTTTTCCGTCACTTTGCCTTTCTTGATAATTTCTGCGTAAATGTCATGTGCGATTGCCGATGCGCCGGACAGCACGAGCCCAGCAACGACTGCTAGAATCGTAGCGAATGCAACAGCTGCGACAAATGATTCAAGCATATCCCCGCCGAGCACTCCGGCTAGCATTGGGGCGGCCATATTGCCCGCGGAGTTTTCTGCGATGATGGCATCCGCTCCAACGAATTTGGCAGCACCGAAGCCGAGGAAAATCGTCATGACATAGAAAATTCCGATGATCCATACAGCGTATACGACGGAAGAGCGTGCAGTCTTTGCATCTTTAACAGTAAAGAAGCGCATGAGGATATGCGGCAATCCTGCAGTTCCGAGTACGAGTGCAAGCAATACCGAAATGAGGCCGATCGGATCTTTATAGACGACCCCGGAATGAAGGAATGACTCACCGTGAGGCGTCGCTGTCCGCATGACATCGAACATGCCGACAAAGTTAAAATTAAATTTCATAAGAACGAGGAATGAAATGACGATGGTTCCGATCATTAGCAAAATTGCCTTGATGATCTGCACCCAGCTCGTAGCAGTCATTCCGCCAAATAATACGTAGATCATCATCATGACACCGACAATGAGGACGGAAATCCAGTAGTCGATGCCAAATAGCAGCTTAATGAGCGCGCCAGCTCCGACAAGTTGCGCAAGCATATAGAAAAGGACGATTGTAATCGTATTAAGCGCAGCGGCGCCACGGACTTTCTTCGCTCCGAACCGTGAACCGATCATATCGGCCATCGTATACTTTCCGAGGTTCCGAAGTGGTTCAGCAATTAAAAACAATACGACGAGGTAAGCAGTCAACCAGCCGACACTGTAATAAAACCCGTCAAAGCCGTTAAGTGAAATCGCTCCGGCAATTCCTAAAAACGAGGCGGCCGATAAATAGTCCCCAGCAATGGCCATCCCATTTTGCCAACCTGTCAGTGAACCGCCTGCCGTATAAAACTCACTCGCCGTCCGCGTCTGCTTAGCAGCCCAATATGTGATGTATAGCGTCAAAACAATAACTGCAAAAAAGATTCCATAGGACATTAAACTCATGCGTCATTCCCCCTTTATTTCCGAACGTGTTTTTCGAGCAATTGCTCGACGTCGCTATCAAATTCTCTCGACTTCTTTACATAGATCTGTGTGAATACCCAAACCATGATGAACATGCCAAACGCATAGACCCATGTCCACGTCATCCAGCCGATCGCCCGTGTTTCAAGGATCGACGTATATCCCGTCAATATGGGGAGCAATAAATAGATAGCAAAAAAAGCAATTACATAAGGCATCATAAAGCGCTTTTTCTTTCTTACCAAATGCTTGAACTCTTCTGTTTCGATGAGCCGTTCATAATCAAGCAGACCGTCTGTCCTCCGCGGCATCTCCCGCTTGACAGGAATGTCCGCTTTCTTCATCTTCACTGTCATTCCCTTTCATCCCCTTTGCCACATAATGTATGTCATGCCGCAATTTAATAGAGTCGACCCCCTAATCGACTCTCCGCAGTTAGAAAGACTTCCAGCATGTCATATTGGTAAAGGTATCAAACTAACAGAAAATAATCAATAGTATATCAATAAAACTGTTAGAAAAGTCGAATAATAGGTAGAAGGTAGTAATGAACCCACTTTTAAAAAATGAAAAAATCCATCCTTGAGTGTTCACTCAAATGGATGGATTCGTATTAGACTGCTAGGCCATTTCGTTCAAACCCTAAATACCGTGTGCCTTGAAACGTTAGAATACCTAGATCGCCTTCAGCTAACATGCCGTATTCCTTGCCGGGCATCTCTAATTCCATGCGGTCGCCACTCTCCACTTGGAAGGTGACATAGTAATTCGTACTAGCTGAGGAGTCGCCGCTGCCGCCCCAAGTATGCGTGCGCTTCGTCTTCACCTGCGCTGGAACGGTCAGGCGCGGCGAGTTATTATTGGAGGACCATTGGCCGACGCCTTTTACAATTACAAAAATGAATCCGCCAATGACGATGGCGAAAATGATGAAACCAAAGATCGGCATAGCACTAAACATAAATTCATCGAACGGGGAAAAGCCCATTTCACCACACCTGCCTTATCGATTGCTTCTAATCTTAGATAGAAGCCTTAGAATCTCAAAATATAACCAAACTAATGTAACCATCAAGCCGAATGCACCGTACCATTCCATATATTTCGGCGCTCTCTGCTCTGCTCCTTTTTCGATGAAATCAAAGTCGAGCACAAGATTCAACGCTGCGACGACTACAATGGCGACCGAAATAAGGATGCCGACGAGACCTGTTTCATGGATGAAAGGTACTTCCATTCCGAAGAAACGAAGGATGAAATCCGCGAGGTACACAAAGAATATTGCACCCGTCGCAGCAACTACTCCGAGCTTAAAGTTCTCTGTTACTTTGATGAGGCCCGACCGATACACAATTAGCAGGGAGAATAAAGTTCCAAGCGTTAAGAGGATTGCTTGAGTCGTAATTCCTTCAAATTGGGACTCGAACATAGCGGAAATCCCTCCGATTGCGAGCCCTTCCAACAATGCATAGAGAGGAGCCGTGTAGGGAGCTGCCCTTTTCGCGAAGATTGTAATGAGGGCTACGATGAAACCGCCTATGAGTCCGATCCATAGCCATGCTTGAATAGCATTCCCTGAAAAGTACTGATGCCATGTGAAAACAGCGGTTGCGCATAACAATAAGAACAGGATGAACGTCTTGTTCACAGTTCCTTGGATAGTCATCGCCACACCGTTTTCTGAACGCAGTCCTTTGAAGGTGTTTTCTCCTAAACTTGGATTGGCAGACCTCATGATCAATCACGTTCCTTTCTTGAAATCGTCTGTATGCTAGTTTACTATACGGAAAAGGGCTCGAATAGTTTCAACTGTACGACGGTTTTCATTTGAAAGGCTTAATGCACGGCTACACATTATGGTAGCCTGAAATAAAGAAATGGGGGATGGCCAATGAGCATGAAAACGGAAGACTTCAGGAAAGTGGCGATCGGCTTGCCGAAACTGAGAAAAAAGGAAATGACGTCCAAGCTGACGTACGGCGAACAGGAGGAACTTGAATCACTGCTTACGCTGGACGCTCAAAGCCATCCTGATAACAGAGAGAAGCATTTAGCAAGCAACGTCAAATTGACAGCACTCCGAAATTACACAATCGTTGATGTCACACCGAAAGCAGGCGTCTTTCAAAAACTTTTCAAACAGGAAAACACAAAGGAATACGAACTCCGAATTTTGGATGAAGAAGATATTGCAAGCAACAAATGGCTATATTCGCTCGCGCTCGATATGAGGCAGCTGATGGAAGACGTCGGACTTGGGCTTGATTGGCCGAAAATGATGCCGGTGGATGACGATATGTTTTATACGGATCCGCTCGAAGAGGACGACAAGGAATGGTTTGAATCGTTCCTAGACCCTGCATTGTGCTACGCTAAACTGGACGAAGTAGCGGATCTGGAAGAAAAGGCCGCTGCACAGAGTCCCGAAATGCTGCGTGCGATCAAGTGGTTGAAAGAGCAATGGAAGAATGGGTATCAAATCTATGCCGACGTTGGCGATTTGTTTGATTACTACGGGGATGACGAGTTGGATTAAGTGAGATGTAATGAGGCCTGGAACTATCCAGGTCTCTTTTTTATAAATATAGTTGATAGTCACTTGAATCCGGATATGATGAGTGCTCTCGGAACATAAATTGAAAAAGAAAGGAGGATGGAGATGAAAGCGATACTCTCTGAAAAATACGGAACACCGGATACGCTGAAACTAAGTGAGATAGCAATACCCACACCTCAACCAAATCAAATACTCGTAAAAATCCATGCATCATCGATTAATTTTGGTAATCTTGTTTTATTAACAGGAAAACCACTGCCGGCCCGGTTCGTATTTGGACTGACGAAACCGAAATACCCCATTCCTGGCGGGGACATAGCTGGAATGGTAGAGGCGATAGGCGAAAAAGTTACCCGATTTCAAGTGGGAGATGAGGTGTATGGTGACCTATCGAGCAGCGGTTGGGGTGCTTTTGCCGAGTATGTAGCCGTGGATGAAAAAACATTGGCGACAAAGCCTCGTAATCTGTCATTTACAGAAGCTGCCGCCGTTCCAATGGCAGGCATTACAGCTTTACAAGCTATAAGGGATAAAGGAATGGTGAGGGACGGACAGGAAGTACTGATTCATGGTGCTTCAGGAGGTGTAGGAACATTTGCTGTTCAAATTGCGAAAGCATTTGGAGCTGAAGTGACGGCTGTAGTAAGTACTAGAAACGTAGACATCGCAAAGTCTCTTGGAGCTGACCGTGTGATGGATTATAAAGAAGAAGATTTTGAAAGCCATGATCATACTTATGATGTAATTATTGGTGTGAATGGATCGCAATCTATTTCCACTTATAAACGGAAGCTCAAAGAGAATGGGAAATTCATTCATGTTGGCGGCACAGAAAATCAAATGTATCAAACAATGATGCTAGGATCTTTGTTATCAATGATTGGAAAAAAGAAGTTTAAAACCTTTTTGCAAAGGGCCAATCAACAAGATTTAATGGTGATGAAAGAACTTATTGAAGAAGGGAAAGTAAAGCCGGTTATCGATAGAACCTATTCCTTAAGTGAGATTCACGAAGCAATTCGGTATTTTGAGGAGGGTCATTCGCAAGGAAAAGTGATTGTAACAATCTAAAACGAGTCCCCCTTCCAATCTTGGAAGAGGGATATTTTCATGGTTTATTCACGTGCTGATCTACAAGAATAAGATTGCCATCCGGATCTTCAAGTGTGAAATGCGCAACTCCATCACTTGCTTCATCTGCTTCTGTTAGCATTTGAAACCCTTTCTCTTTCAATTCCTTTTGCAGATCTCTGACATCTGTAAACGAATCAAGGTTCTCGGCGTTTTGATCCCAACCAGGGTTAAACGTAAGAATGTTTTTTTCGAACATCCCTTGGAATAGCCCAATGATCGTATCTCCATTTTTCAAAATGAGCCAGTTCTGATTAATGTCCCCTCCAAATGATTGGAATCCAAGGTTTTCATAAAATGATTTAGATGCGTGAATGTCTTTCACATTCAGGCTTACAGAGAATGCTCCGAGCTTCAATTATTTCACTCCTTTATAATATTGAAAATTCTGATGCGGTAAATTAAGTATAAGTGAGCCCTATTAATTTAACAACATAAGAAATAGTTGAAACACCAAGTAACAAAGTGATCATAATTCCTCGAGTCCGTGCCATTTTCATTCCACACGAATTCCTTTATAATAGGTAAGTATGTCTCTTTTTGAAGGAGTCGGCTCGCATGGAGGTGAGCCGTTTAATAGATGAACAAAAGTGAAAGGGGATCATTCATTGACTACGATAAAAGAAGAAACGCTAATTGCTGAAATAGACCATTTGGATAAGAAGGGAAATGGGCAAGCTGTCATTTGGCGTGAGAGTGAAACAGGTTCAAATCCGAGAAAGCTGAAGCTGACGATTCCGCTTACATTGCCGGGAGAGAAGGTTCAAGTTGTTGTGGACGAACCGGATAAGAGAAGAAGGAAGGTACTGCCTGAAAAAATTCTTACTCCAAGTCCGGAGCGCCAAGATGCGCCTTGTCCGCATTTCGATCTTTGCGGGGGCTGTGTATGGCAGCACTGGAATTATGAAGGCCAGTTAACGCATAAGACGAATCATGTGAAGGAAGCGTTGCTGCGTGAGGGGATGGAGCCGGAGCTTGTCCGCGACACAATCGGCATGGACAATCCTTGGCAATACCGTAATAAGATGGAATTCACGTTTTCTCCTGAAGGAAATCTTGGACTGCACGAGCAAGGGAACTTCCGTAACATCATTCCGCTTGAAACTTGCCTTATCGCAGGCCGAAAAATGGTCGATGCGACGATGGAAGTAAGCGAATGGGTGAAAGAATTCGGCTTGAAAGGCTACAATAAAGATAAACATGAAGGACTTCTCCGCCACTTGATGGTACGGGAATCGTTTGAAACCGGAGAAATCATGCTTGCGTTGTTCGCGACTGAAGCACCTGCTGGTGAATTGGCGCCAGCTGCTGAAGATTTGATTACCCGCATCACAAATAAGTTTCCGAACGTGAAAAGCCTGCTTTGGCTTGTGAACACGGATTGGGCGGATCGCACACAATCCGAGGAGACATTCGTTTTGGCGGGCCGCGACTTCATCTATGATGAACTCGGCGGATACCGTTACCGACTTTGGTTTGATACGTTTTTCCAAACGAATCCTGTTCAAGCGCAGAAGCTAGTTGAACTTGCGCTTGAAATGGGCGAGCCGAAGGAAGACGAAAAAATGATCGACCTATTTTGCGGCGTCGGTACGTTCTCTCTTCCATTCGCAGCACGGGTAAAGGAATTAGCAGGTATTGAAATTGTCGAGACGTCAATTGAATCTGCAAAACGGAATGCGACGGATAATGATTTGCATAACACGACGTTTCTCGCTCGGGATGCACGGAGAGGCATTGACGAAGTGCATGAAAGCTGGGGCTTGGCGGATCTGTTATTGATCGACCCTCCACGCTACGGTGCTGGCGGCAAAGTGATGCGTCGTATTGGACGCGCGAAACCGAAACGGATTGTCTATGTGTCTTGCAATCCGGATACATTCGCAACAGATACAGCGGAATTGCTGCCATTTGGCTATACTCTTCAAAAAGTGCAGCCAGTCGACCTTTTCCCGCACACTGTGCATGTGGAATGTGTTGCGTTGTTGACGTTGGATGAATAAATAGTGAGCTCTCTCCCATCTGGAGGAGGGCTTTTTTCTTGGATAAAAAATGATAATCCGTCTACGAGACGTGGCAACATACATAGGAACTTCGTTTTTGGACAATCTAACAAGAAAATATCGGATGAGGGGATGTTTATGCAAATTGAATGGTCGTCCGATTGGAAAGAGGGCTTTGCCGAACGGTTGGAAAACCGCCAAGCGTGGGATAATTGGACGTTGTATAAAATGTGCTATGACGTAGAAAAATCGAAATTGATAACGGACTTCCAAGGTCTTCAATGCCCGAAATATTTACCTGAGCTGACGCCTTACCCCCATCAATTGGAGGCGGCAGAAACGGTCATCGAGCGGATGAATGGGAAAGCGATTCTTGCAGATGAGGTAGGTCTCGGGAAAACGATTCAAGCTGGTTTAATATTGAAAGAATATTTAATTCGGGGCCTCGTGAAAAAAGCGCTCATTCTCGTCCCCGCTTCACTTATGAATCAATGGATTGATGAGTTGAATCAAAAATTCCACATTCCGGCGATTCAATATAAAAAGGCTTATGACCTCGACTACTGCAATATCGTCATCGCGAGCATCGATATGGCGAAAAGGAGCCCCCATAAAGAAAATCTTTATAATCAGGACTTTGATTTAATCATCATTGATGAGGCTCATAAATTAAAAAATCCAAAGACGAAGAACTATGAGTTCGTGCAAAACTTGAAGAAGAAGTTTTGTTTGTTGCTGACGGCGACACCGATTCAAAACGATGTATTTGAGCTGTTCAACTTGATTTCTTTATTGAAACCTGGTCACCTCGGCAATTTCGAGACATTCCAATCTGTCTTTTCCGCAAGCAAGCATAATGTGGAAGAGGACGAGTTTTTAAAGGAATTGATCAACCAAGTGATGGTGAGAAATTCAAGGCACGACACGGGAATCGAATGGACGAGCCGCCGTGTGCAAATTATTCCGCTCAAGTTCAGTGAGGCGGAAAAAGAAGTATACGACATGATTTCAGAATTGAAAAATGTATCCTCCGTCTTTTCCGGCGCGTTTTCGATGATAACTTTGCAAAAGGAAATTTGCAGTTCAAAAGAAGCGGCATTCTTTACATTGAATGAAATGCGTCAGAAATGCACAAACCCGGAGGAACTTGCGTATATCGATGAATTGCTTCTAAAATTAGCCTTGCTGCAAGTGAATACGAAAGCGGAAAAGACGTATGAAATCATCTCGCAAGCAAATGATGAGAAAGTCATCATTTTTACGGAATATCGGGCGAGCCAAGCCTATTTGCAAAACTTTTTGTATGAAAAGGGAATTGTCAGCGTCCCGTTTAACGGGAAGTTCAGCAAAAATAAACGTGAGTGGATGAAGTATTTATTCAAAGAAAAAGCGCAAGTGTTGATTGCCACGGAATCCGGCAGTGAGGGGATCAACCTACAATTTTGCCATCATGTCATCAATTATGATTTACCCTGGAACCCGATGAAATTGGAGCAACGGATTGGCCGTGTCCATCGGTTAGGGCAAGAACATGATGTTAATATATACAATTTGGCTATTAAACATACAATTGAGGACCATATATTGGAGCTGCTCAATGTGAAAATTGGCGTCTTTGAAAAAGTCGTCGGTGAACTGGATGATATCCTTTCCCGCGTTAACTAGCTGTAAGTCCCCCAGTCTTAGCATTTACAGTAATCCGGGTATTTCCAATGGGGGACAACAGTTAGTAAACGCCCGATTGGTTCAACTAACAATCAGTGGAACAACACCACTGATTGAAGTTTCACTTTATCGGAATTTAAATTGACGATCTAGATGTAAGGAGGATGCTTATGTATCCACAACAGATCCATCAATATGTACGGCAATTTTTCATTGAAAACAATTGTGACATCTTGCGTGAAAATGAGCATTTCATCAACGTGCAGTTAACGGTTGAGATGGATAAAAAAATAATGAATCGTCCGTTTTATTGGAAGTATTTAGAAAGCACGGGGGATGAGCCAAATCCAGCGCAACTGACGTTGATTACCGATAAAAACAGGCTGATGGAAAGCATTGCCGGGGAAGTTGTGCATTACGGGTCGAACCGTCTTAATCAATTGTTCCGGGTGACAAAGGAGCTGGGCTCGTTTGTGCAAATGTATGAAAGGGCAGTCAATGCGTCCGGACAGCAAACGATATTGACGCCTTGGGTTGGGGTCAATTATAAAATTACGTATTCCAGCGATCGAACGCAGGAGACCTTGTATTCGCTAGGCATAAATTTAATGAATGGCATGATTATCAACGGCTTTCAGGAATCAATTAACGGATTGGATTTAGGAAATACGATAACGCCAAACACATATCATTTACCGTATATCATTAAACCGTTGAATGGTGTAGCGCGACTCGAAGCTGTGATTGAAAACCTTATCCAGCAAGACGACCATACATGGGCTGAAGAGGCAAAGGAAAGACTACGAAAAGATCTTCTTGTGCTTGAATATTTCTATAGAGGAATCGAGGATGAAGATCGCCCTGAATGCTACGAAAGTGAGAAGAAAGCCATCGAGGAACAGTATGAGACGAAAATTAAAATCGATGTTATTAACGGAGGTTTGTTTTATTTGAAGTCGATTTAAAGTAGAAAGACCGCCTCTTAGTTAGCAGTAGGCGGTCTTCGTTTTGTTAATTATTTCATCGGCAATTTGAATGTCACCGATTTTTCTTTGAATAGTTTTTTTGCATTGCTATCTGCAAATGGTCCGAATTGGAGCTTCAATTCTTTCAATAGGCCGAATTCGTCTTGTCGGAACAAGAATACCGCTAAGATTTCTTCCGACTCGCCAGGGTTCAGGTCGCCATGAAGGAAAGGTTCTAGCATACCTTGTGACAACATTGTTCCTCGGTTTTGGTCGAGGATCAACCGTTTGTCGATCAATGACTTCGCGATAGCTTCCTTACTGTCGTTTTGAATTTGGAGCTTTGCCGTCAAAGCGACGAGCGGGCCATCGCCGAAATTAGTGAATCGGGAAGCGTGCGCTTTCGTCGGGGTGACGTCGGTGTATTGGACGCCTTCAAGTGTAATTGTGACTTCATCGATTTTCTGTGTTTCGTTGATATCTTCTTTCGCGAAGAAAATTTCCTTATCGGCAATCGTGTCTGTCACCATTTTATCTGCATACAAAGCGGAGCTTTTCGATGCTTTTTCTGCGCCTTCTTCATTGAATGGAATTTTGAAGACAGCATCTTTACCGATCTTTTTATTAAAATCGTCTTCCAGCAATGGGATGTCGATTGTATAAGTCGGAGCACTTAAACGCTCATACTGTGCCTTCGTCATTGTGTAGGATTGCATACCAGTATATTTACCAGGCGCGTATTGGCGTCCAGCGTTTTCTTTATCGCCTTTCAACCAATCTTCACGGTCAACGAGGCCGATTTTCATATACAAGTTTTCCGTGCCATCATCGGATAGCATCATTGTACTTGCATTGAAAAATACGTCTTCGTCCAAGTTGTTTTCAAATCCGAGCTTGTATGTAATGACATATCCTTCTTCTTCGTCATCGAAATTATACTTGGCAGATTCGTTCATATTCGACACGTGGACGATTTGGTACTCTTCGATGGAAATCTTCACTTTGTCCGAGTATTCGTGTGTCAGGCCTGGGTTTGAATTCGTGTAGACAATTTCAACGTCGCCGCCTGTTTCTTCTTCTATTGTAGGATTGATGTTTTCAGCTGACTCGTTTTGCGTATTATCGGATGCATCCGCTTCTTCTTCGGTTTCCTCTTCTTTTTCTTCTACTTCAGTTACTTCGGTATCTTCATTTTCATTAGTTTTCTCTGCTTTTTCATTTTCAGTTTGTTCGGCAGCAGACGCTTCCTCTTCTTTCTCTTTCGCTTGTCCACATGCGCTAAGAATGAGCATTGCCGTTGCTATGCCGCTGAATAGAATTCGTTTCTTGTTCATTTTTTGCGCCCCTTTATAATTGTCTTTACTTAGATAATTTTAACAGTTTTTTCTATGGGAAAAAGAACCGTTCTTAAAATGATTCGTAAGTGTAGTTTTTGGAGAGGGAATATGTGGAAAGACCTAATAGGGCAGAGATGTGAGAACGTTATTTCAGTTAAAGGAGAAAGTAAAGTCCTAATTTATACTACTGACCCACCATTTTGGTGCCTGTGCACGACGCTATTCAGAAAATGCGCTACAATTGTATAAACGGATATCAAATCTCATAGTGGCGGCATTTCATTTATTTTTGTTGGATTTTCAATTACTACATTGAATAGACATAAATATGTCTTACACAGGCACCGTGGAAAGGAGCGTACTTTTATGAAGAAAAAGATTTTTGGTGTGCATGATGATAATACGTTGCGACAGTTTAAAAATTGCTTGCGCACGGGCCAAGTAGCTGGCGGTGTGCTATGTGCTGACGGGCATTATGGATATAGCCAGCCGGTCGGTGGAGTGGTCGTGTATGACGGTCAAATTTCACCGTCGGGCGTCGGGTATGACATCGCTTGCGGGAATAAGGCGGTCCGGACGAATTTGAAGTGGACGGATATCGAAAAGGATCTCCCGCGTCTCATGGATGAAATTGCTTCATCCATTTCATTCGGCGTCGGCAGGAAAAATAACGTTCGGGTCGATCATGAATTGTTCGACGATCCGGACTGGTCCGTCTATGAGGAAATCGGCAAGCAGGAGCACGATCGGCTGAAGAAATTGGCGAGGGACCAATTGGGAACTGTCGGGGCCGGGAACCATTTCGTTGATCTGTTACTAGAGAAGGAGACGGGAGATGTTTGGGTGGCGAATCACTTCGGCAGCAGAGGGTTCGGCCATAAAACGGCGAGCGGGTTTTTGAACTTGGCAATCGGACGGGAGTTTTCTGATCGCGCACCGGGAGAAAGCATGGAGCAAGCACCTACATTGATTGATTTGAATAGTGAATTGGGTGATCTGTATTATCGTGCGATGACGTTGAGCGGGAAATATGCTTACGCGGGCAGAAATTATGTGATCGATGAAGTGCTTTCCATCTTAGGGGCAACTTCCGAGTTCGAGGTTCATAATCATCATAATTATGCTTGGAAAGAAACTCACTTCGGCAAGGAGTATATCGTCGTCAGAAAAGGGGCAACTCCTTCAGCTCCAGGTCAAATGGGCTTCATTGGCGGGAGCATGGGCGACATTTCCGTCATCGTCCGCGGCAAAGAGAATGAGGCGAACGCCGATGCTTTTTATAGTACGGTCCACGGAGCGGGCAGAATCATGAGCCGTACGGAAGCGGCTGGCCGGATGAATTGGAAAACCCGTACAAGAACAGGCGGGAAGATTTCACGGGAGCGGATGGATCAAGCGATTCAAAAGTATGGAGTGGAATTGCGCGGCGGGGGAACGGATGAAAGTCCATTCGTCTATCGTAAATTGCGGGATGTCTTAACCGCACACGAAGACACAATCGACGTCCTCCACGTATTGAAACCAGTAGGTGTCTGCATGGCCGGCGCTAACGAACACGATCCGTATAAAGATTAAGGTGCCTGTTCAAATGTGTGTTGCACAGGCACCGATTCCTCTTCCATTGACAAAACGTCTAATGCTAATCCGGCATTGGACGTTTTTTATGACACGTGTCATAACGATCTCCTTACTCCTGTGAATATTCGCAAGGCATCCTGTCAGCTACAATTGAGACAATTCAAGCTGAAGGAAGGGGAAGGGTATGGAAGCGCATCAGGAACGTATTCGATTGTTGGATATTTTAAGAGGGGTAGCCGTGTTGGGAACGTTAGGTACGAATATATGGATTTTCGCCCATTTGGGGGATTTGGGTTATATTACGACGGGCGATTATTCAGGCTGGTGGGAAACAAATGATTTCATTCGCATGGTCGTTTTATTTTTTGTGAATGGTAAATTACTAGGCTTGCTGACGATTATGTTCGGCGTCGGCGTCGAATTAAAATACAGGCAAGCTATTCGAAAAGGGCAAGTATGGCCGGGTGTGTATCTTTGGACGTCCGCCTTTCTTATTGTCGAAGGTCTTCTGCATTTTATTCTTGTCATGGAGTACGATATTTTAATGAGTTACGGGGTGACCGCCATAATCGTCGCTTTCATTATTAAAGGCGGCGATCGACGGATTAGAAGAGCGATGTGGGGATTCGGAGGCTTCCACGCCTTTGTCATTCTGTCCCTTCTGCTACTTGGTTTACTTGGTGCGAATATGTCGCTTGGAAGTTTTCAGGAAGTGATCGCCCTTTATAAAGACGGAACATGGTCCGAGCAAATTCAATATCGCTTATCCAATTTCCTATTGCTGCGAACGGAAGCTATTTTCATTATTCCGATGAATATTTTCCTTTTCTTATTAGGAGTCCGGATGATGCGTGCGGAAGTTTTTTCACCTACTGAGAGGGGAAGGGCCCAGCGGAGCAAGCTTTTGAAAATCGGCATTTTCATTGGAATCCCTTTAAATGTATTTACGTTTGTTCCCGGGGGTGCCTTTGACTTGCCAACACGTTATTTGTTCGCCCCGTTCGTCTCACTTGGCTATGTAGCAATTATTGCAAAAATGATAGAATGGAAGAAATGGAATTTCTTTTGGAAACCTTTTGAAAAGGCCGGGAAGATGTCGTTAAGCTGCTATGTCATGCAAAATTTGATCGCCTCTATCCTTTTCTATGGATGGGGATTCGGGTTAGGAGGCAAATTAAGTTCCTTCCAAATCATATCGATTTGGTTAAGCATCTCATTGATTCAACTTCTAATTGCTTCGATTTGGTTGCGCCATTTTGCATTAGGTCCGATGGAAATGGTTCGGAGACGGGTGATCGGGATGCTTTCAGCAAAGTGAAACGGGGGAAGCAGGATGGGATTAAGGATTTATCCGAAAGAGCAAATGAAGCACTACTTGATAATTGACGCCATATCGGTTGTTTTTCTCATTTTTATTGTGCTAGAAGCGGAAAGCGTTCTCGTGCTGCCCGTCCGCCTCGTTTTATTAGCCATCTTTCTGTTCTCGTACTATATTGCCTTATGGCATCGAGACGTCCGCCTACTGCTAGCTGTGCTAGGTGGCATTGCAATCCTCACAGTTTTTGGGGTATACATTAATCCGCCAGTACTCCTATTCGGGTTTATTTTTGCGGATTTATTAGGAAGGGCGTCGAGTCACTGGCACCGAGGAATTGGGATAGCGGCAATCGGAGGCATGTTCCTTACTGTTTTTTTCATGCAATCGAAGGTCGGATTCAGCTGGGCTCATACATTTCTTCTTCCCGTTATGATTCTGCAAATGGTTTATCCACTGTTGATATACATTCGGAGTAAAAACCTTCATTTGAAAGATGAATTGCTCGTCGCCAATCATCAGCTTGAGCAGCAGTATATCGAGGAACAGGAAAGGCATCGCATCGCGAGAGATCTTCATGATACGTTAGGGCAAACTTTGACGATGATCAAGCTTAAAAGCGAACTAAGCGCCAAATGGATTGATCATGATAAGGAACAGGCCAAGAAGGAATTATTAGATATTCTATCCTCGTCAAGAATTGCATTGAAGCAAGTGCGGGAGCTTGTATCTGATATGAAATCCATTCCGTTGCACAAGGAAATTGAACAGGTTAGAACGATACTTATACAAGCCGGAATGGAAGCGACAGTCGAAGTAGTGGAAGAGCCACCGTTGCTTTCCAGTGTGGAAGAAACGATGCTCAGCCTTTCATTGCGCGAAGCGGCGACAAACGTTATTAAACATAGCAAGGCGACGCGCTGTCAAATCAGGCTGACTATGGAAACCGATGCATTTACGATTCGGATCGCTGACAATGGCATCGGTTTGGGACATGTTGCTATCGGAAACGGCATGCAGTCGATGAAAGAGCGGATGCAAGCATTGCTAGGCACGGCTGCTATGGAAGATGGAGAGACAGGAGGGACTGTCGTCACGCTCCGACTGCCTTTACGCCACCATGAAAGGGGGGGATAAAATGATTCGTATACTTATTGCGGAAGATCAGCAGATGGTGCGCGGTGCTTTCACATCGTTACTTCAATTTGAGCAAGATATCGAGGTCATTGCAGCCGTGTCCGACGGAAAAACCGCATACGATACAATCGAGCAAACAATTCCGGATGTTTGTATTTTGGATATTGAAATGCCGAATGTAAGTGGGTTGGAAGTTGCTGAAAAAATACGTGCTGCTCAATTGCCTTGCAAGATCATTATCGTTACGACATTTGCCCGTCCAGGCTATTTGCAAAAAGCGATAGATGCCCAAGTGGAAGGCTATTTATTGAAAGATGAACCGATTGATTTCCTCATCCAATCCATTCGGCGGGTGATGAAGGGGGAGCGGGTGATTAGTACTGATCTTTCTGCAATTCTTTTTATGCAGGAGAAAAATCCGCTCAGCGAAAGAGAGGCGGAAGTGCTCCGACTAACAAATGAAGGGCTCACGACAGAAGAAATTAGCAAAACACTTTTTCTGACGAAAGGGACGGTACGGAATTATGTCTCCTCAGCCATTCAAAAGGTTGAGGCAGAATCACGGACTGAAGCTGTACAGATTGCGATCGAAAAAGGATGGATTTAAAAAGGAAAGTGAAACACATCAGTGCTTCACTTTCCTATATTTGGATATAAATACACCCCGATGAGTCTTTGTAAATGCGTCTTGCACAGGCGTTGTTATTTTGATAGGTTCAATGCGGATTCCGATACATAGAAATCCTTCCCGTTATAAACAGTTACACCATCAAGTGTCTTTGTGTATGATTGGTTTTTCTTCGTAACGAATGCCACGTTTTTATTCACAGGAAGTTCGATCTTACTATTTTGCTTTTCTGCAATGAATACAGGGTTATGCTCATCTGTCACATCAATGCGTGTCAGATAGCCCTTTTTCTCGAATGACTCTCTTGCATTGACGAACAGCTTGTCCGTTACTTCATTCAAATCAAACCCTAGGAATGAAGCCATAGATTTTGCGATATCAGTGTTATCTACTAATCCATACGGTTTCGATGGACCGTAGGCGTAAAGGAAGACATCCTCCCCAGTATGGCCGCCTGTCGAGAATCCGATGTTTGCGCGTTCTGAAAGCATTTTAGACATATCCGCTTGTAATGATTTTGAAGCTTGTAACGCTTCGATTTCTTCCTCTGACAAGTTATCCAAGCCGTATAATTCCGCTACTTCTTTCATATTGGAGCGATCGTCGTTTAATTGCTTTAATGCACCTTCAACTGTCATCGTCGCTTTCTTTAAAGGGTCGATATACGTGGAAACTGGAATTTCAGGGTAGTTGGAGTTTGTGTTGACATTCCCCATTGTAATTCCGCTGTTGCCATGGTCGCTCACCGCGATGACCATTGTATTTCCATCTTCTTTCGCAAAATCCAGCGCCTCTTGTACCGCATCATCGAAAGCTAATACATCACTAATAATCCCGATCGGATCATTTGCGTGCGCAGCCCAATCGACTTTACTTCCTTCAACGAATAGGAAGAAGCCATCTTCATCTTCGGAAAGAGTACCGATTGCTTTTTTCGTCATTTCGGCAAGAGATGGTTCGTCATTTGCATTTCGGTCAAAGTCGTAGGCGAGTGCTGAAGGAGCAAAAGAACCCCAAATTTTATCCGAATTTGCTTGGAGCAGCTCATCACGTGTTTCGACAAAGTCATATCCTTGCGCATCGAGCACTTGTGTCAAATCTTCACCATCGACACGGGAATTTCTCGCTTCGCCTGGCAATAAAGATTCTTTTCCTCCCCCAAGCACAACATCGATACCTTGGTACACTTGTTGCTCAGCAATATCCTGATAGTTGCTGCGGTGTGCTGCATGGGATGAGAAGCCCGCAGGTGTTGCATGCTGAATTTCGGAAGTGGAGATGAGTCCTGTCGACTTTCCTAACAGTTTTGCTCCTTCTAAGACGTTTGCAACTGGTTTGAAGGCATCCTCTGGATCAACCGCCTCAACCCCAGGTGTATTTACAAGTTCGGGAAGAAGCCCGACAATTTTATCATTGCTCTTATGGCCCGTCGCCAATGCGGTTGCAGCTGGTGCGGAATCGGTGATTGCTGATTCTGCGGAATGCGTTCGCACGCCTCCGATCATGATTTCATCCATTGCAAGGTCCTCGCCTTTATACCATCTTGCTAGTGAAGTAGCCCCTGCACTCGTTCCATCCATCACCATCATAATGACATTCGTAGGTTCGTTCTTTTTGTCTTTCGCCACAGTAATATTGTTGTAGCCAAAACCTAATGCGGAAAAGGCTACAACAGCAGCCATGGAGATGCCCGCTGCTTTCCTTCCAAAACGATGCTTCATGTCGAAATCCCCCTCAATGAAAGTAGTAAACTCAACACTAATCATAGGGATGAATTATTAATTTGATATGAATCTATGGTAAAAGATTTGTTAATTTCAGTAGGGAGTGAATGTTAGGTTATTTGAAATAAAGGACTTCCGGATTTTATGGAGAATTTACTTCTGTACAACATACGAAAGGATGTTAATTACATGGAATTATATAAAGACAAAGCGGTGGATTATCTTCAATTGATCGTCGCGGGGAAAATTGACGAAGCGTATGAAAAGTACACAAGCCCTGAACTCCGCCACCATAATCCATATTTCCCTGGGGATGTAGAATCGCTGAAGCAGGCGATGAAAGAGAATGATGACATGAGCCCAAATAAAACGCTCGAGGTGAAACAGACGATTGAAGAGGGGGAGATGGTGATGGTTTTTTCTCACATTAAACAGAACCCTGATGACCTGGGAGCCGCGGCTGTTCATATCTTCCGCTTTTCGGATGGACTGATCGTAGAAATGTGGGATGTCGGTCAACCGGTCCCCGAAGACTCGCCGAACGAGAATGGGATGTTTTAATACCTAAACAATTTAATGATATGGGAATGAGAGTATGCTGAAAACAGAGAGAGAAAACGTAAAACAGAAACTTGGAGAGTTACTTGGCGGGGGCTTGATTGATATAGTTCCCGCGTCGGATGGATTCCATAACCAAGTTTTTGTTATTAATAAGAAGATAGTAGCGCGGCTCTGTTCACGTAGCAGGGCAAGGAATGAGTTGGAGGCGGAGCTTGATTGGATAATTGCTTTGGATAAAGCTGGCGTACCGGTTGCGAAGCCGATAACGCTTATAGGGCATGATCGAATCATTCCACTGGATATGGATGACAACGCTTATTGGCTAACCTTTTTCCGCCATACTGGAGGACGGCCGGTCGATGTTTCGAATTTGAATGAATGGAATCAAGAGTTTTTCCATAAATGGGGAAGCCAAATCGCAGAAATGCATAATGTAGAAGTAGGCGAGCTCGATCGACCTGTCTATTTGGACAGTGTCAAAAAGAATGCGAGGCCAATGAATGATTGGGTAAAACATCGACAAGAGCAGTTGGTGCATCAAATGGTGAATTGGGAGAGACACCCGAACACATTTGGGCTTATCCATAATGATCTCCACCAAGGCAATTTCCATTTGAATGAAAACGGGTTGATTTTCTTCGATTTTGATGACTGTGCCTATCATTTTTATGTGCATGATTTGGCAGTCTCGATTTATCATGCATTATGGACGGGGACAGCATTCCATCCTGAATCAAAAAGCTTTCCGGATGATTTCCTAACTTCCTTTTTGAATGGTTACGCTACAAGTAGACGGTTGACTTCCGAAATGTATGACCAACTTCTTATATGTTTGCAAATGCGCGAAGTTTATTTGTACGCACTTTTTATCTCTGAATGGAATGAGGATGAGATGATGGATTGGCAACTTGATAAACTGCAAGAGTTGGAGGAAAACATTAAATTAAACATAATTCCATATAAAGAAGAACTGGAAAAAGTAAGACATCTTTTTGGGTGAAAAACTGGTGCCTGTGCAGCAAACAACTCAGACAATGCACTACAATTGCATATAAAAAACGAGGAAGCCAGCCAAATCAATGTTTGGTGGGCTTCCTTGCGTAATTTCATACGTAATGTTGAATTATCATAATTGCACCCTGCACAGGCACCGAAGAAGGAGATACCGCAAAAAGTTAGTAGCCGTCTGTTTCGTGTCCTTTTTCTTCGGCCATTTTTGGTGCTTTTTCTCCGTCTTTATTGCCGAGAGGGGCTCCTTCTCCTAAGTTGGAATGTTCGGATTTGGCGTTCTCCAAGCCTTCCCGCAGGCGTCGGCCGTATTCGTCGTCGGCTTCTTCGGCAAGGGCGGCCATTTTTTCTTGGATCCGTGGGTCGCATTTAGACAGGTCATTCACGAGATTGGTAATCAGTTCATCTTTTTCCCAGTCCTCAAATGCGCGGTATGTTTCTCCCGCCTGCTTCGTATTGTCATTGCGATCGATTGATTCGCGGACGAGATTGCCTTCTACATATGGCGTATGTTCTGTCCCATGCTGTTCAGCTTCTTTCAGTCCTCCTAAGATGGACGGCTCATAGTTGATATGTGGGTTTTGACCGGGTACACGGTCGACTTTATACTGCATCTGACCGCCCATCTGATTTGTCGCAACCCGCTTCTTCGGCGCATTGATCGGCAATTGGAGGTAGTTTGCCCCGACCCGGTGACGCTGAGTATCTGAATACGAGAACGTGCGCCCTTGCAGCATTTTATCATCCGAGAAATCGAGTCCGTCGACAAGTACACCTGTTCCGAAAGCGGATTGCTCGACTTCGGTGAAGTAGTCTTCTGGGTTTTTATTCAACACCATTTTTCCGACTTTGCGCCAAGGGAATTGGTCATTGGGCCACAGCTTCGTATCGTCTAGCGGATCGAAGTCGAGCTCAGGATGCTCGTCGTCACTCATAATTTGGACGTACAGCTCCCATTCCGGATAGTCGCCGCGTTCGATTGCGTCATACAAATCCTGCGTCGCATGATTGAAGTTCTTCGCTTGGATTTCCTCGGCCTCTTTTTGCGTCAAGTTTTTAATCCCTTGTAACGGTTCCCAATGGTATTTCACCAAAACAGCTTCGCCTTCGCTATTCACCCATTTGTACGTATTTACCCCGGAGCCTTGCATTTGGCGATAGTTTGCAGGTATGCCCCAAGGGGAATAGATGAATGTTACCATATGGAATGATTCAGGCGAGCTTGCGCAGAAATCAAAAAACCGCTCGCTATCTTGGATATTCGTAATCGGGTCCGGTTTAAACGCGTGGATCATGTCGGGAAACTTGATCGCATCGCGAATAAAAAAGATTTTCAAGTTATTGCCGACCAAATCCCAGTTTCCATCTTCCGTGTAAAACTTCACCGCAAACCCACGCGGATCCCGAAGCGTCTCAGGGGAATGCCCGCCGTGAATAACGGTAGAAAAGCGGACGAATACAGGCGTCTGCTTTCCTTTTTCCTGAAAAAGCTTAGCACGCGTATATTTGAAAACAGGTTCATCGCCCGCTGTCCCGTATGCTTCAAAATATCCGTGAGCACCAGCACCTCGCGCGTGTACAACCCGTTCAGGAACGCGTTCCCTGTCAAAATGGCTAATCTTCTCGATAAAGTCATAGTTCTCTAAAGCGGCTGGCCCTCTATTGCCGACTGTCCTCAAATTTTGGTTGTTCGTGACGGGATGCCCTTGCCGATTTGTCAATGTCGTGTCGTTTTCCATGTCAGAAGTGTTATGCGCAGTCTCATGCTTATTGTCCTTCATTTTAACCTCCTGGAAGATGAATTCCCCTTTCCCATGGGATATAGGGTTATGTTTTTATCCTACCCTTCCCTCTGAAGGTTTTAACCCGATAGCCAGTGTTTATGTTAATAAAGCAAGGGGCGTCATTGTAAAAGCTCAGCCAATCCAGTATACTTTCATGATAATGAATACTACGATTAAAGGATGGTTATCAATGACGTTTGAAGAAGTATTGCCGCGCTTGAAAGCTGGCGAAAAAGTAATCCGAAGCGGTTGGGGCGGAGCTGAATTGTATGTGAAATTAGTTGGTGAAGAAGAGCATGAAGGGAAGAAGCTGAACCCTTACTTTTTGATCGACGTTGAAGGCGAAGGGTATACAATGTTTTCACCAACGGTTTGCGATCTATTGGCTGACGATTGGACCATTGTGGAATAAATGCTGAGAGCTCATGAGAAATCATGGGCTTTTTTTGCGGGAGGAAGCGGATATGAAATTTGAGGAATTCGCCGGGAAAACGGTATTTGTAACGGGAGCGTCGTCGGGTATTGGCCGGGCGCAAGCGATTGCTTTTATGGAAAATGGTGCGAATGTATTTGCGTTTGATATGGAAGAATCAGGGTTGATTGATTTACAAGAGCGAGATTCTTCCCGATTTTCTTACAAAGTTGGCAATGTAAGCGATCGGAATGAAGTGGCGGCGGCTGTTGAACGAGCGATTTCGATATATGGACAAATCGATATTTTATTAAACACGGCTGGCGTCTTGGATGGCTATGCGAAAACATTGGAGACGGATGAAGCTCTGTGGGACCGGATCATGGATACGAATGTGAAAGGCACTTATTTCGTAACGAATGCTGTACTTCCTCATATGTTGGATCGAAAATCAGGAGTCATCGTGAATATGGCATCGATTGCAGGACTCGTCGCGGGAGGCGGAGGCGCGGCTTATACCGCGTCCAAACACGCGATCATCGGTTATACGAAGCAGACGGATTATGATTACTGCAAGGAAGGGATCCGCGTGAATGCAATCGCACCGGGCGCTATTGAAACGCCGATGAACAAAGCTGATTTTGAAGGGGACGGCGAGATGGCAAAGTGGGTAGCGCAAGAAACACCCGCAGGCAGATGGGCGCAGCCGGAGGAAGTGGCCGGGCTGACACTCTATTTGGCAAGTCAGGCTGCCGACTATATCCACGGTACTGTCATTCCGATGGATGGCGGCTGGATTATGCGATAGTTATATTCAAAAGAATTCTCTTCTGCTATAATAGGCGGGCAAGCAAATTCTGTTTGCACTGCGGCACTTCGGTTTGGGCGTTCGGCCTATTCCTCCTTTGGCCGTAGTTATGACTAAAATAGCCCCGTGCTATTTTACAAAGGAGAATGAAAAATGAATATCTCTTCACTCAAGGATTCACCGCGGTCAGCCGTGAGTGAATTAGCGAAGATCGCACTCATTGCCGGCTTATACGTCGCAGTGACCGTGCTGTTTTCAGTCATCAGTTTTGGTGCGATACAGCTCCGTCTATCGGAAATGTTCAACTACCTCGCCCTGTACAATAAACGGTACGTTGTGGCAGTTACAGCAGGTGTCGTCCTCGCCAATTTCATGTCTCCTACATGGATATTGGATGTGCCAATCGGCGGGATTGCGACGTTGCTCGTATTGTTGCTATGCAGAAGAGCGACGAGGAACATTAAGAACGATGCCCTGAAAATGGGCGTGACGGCTATCATTTTTGCACTATCCATGTTCACCGTTGCGGGCCAATTATCGATTATGCTCGGATTCCCGTTTTGGCTCACATATTTTACTGTCGGTGTCGGCGAATTGCTCTCTATGACAGTAGGTGGAATGATCATGCATCAATTGCACAAAAAACTAGACTTCACAAAATAAATTTCAACCCATCCCTTCTCACAAGGGGTGGGTTTTACTATGGGATTTTTACTTTGGTGCCTGTGAGATACACTATTCAGTTAATATACTACAATTGTATAATTGAAATAGACAAATGCAATGAGATAGATAATTTACGAATTTTTTTTCGAATGTTTATTCCTCATGTTAAATAGTCATAAATGTGTTCTGCACAGGCATCGAGAATATTCAGGGATAATTCCGACTAAATAAAAGACTTGACTTCTTAGATGAGCATGATAAGATTCATAGCAATTACTTTTACGTAGAAGTATTTCAATTGCATAGATACTGAGAGATGGTGCAGTAATTCGATTGTGTGCAGCAACAAGAGACTGAATGGGTGGTGAAAGTTCAGGCAGCAATCAGGATGAAGTACGCTATCGGTTTTTCTCAATTTGACATGAAGTGGATGGCCGATTTTATATCGGCTCATCAAGTAGGGTGGTAACGCGGAGAACTCCTTCGTCCCTTTCCAAGGGATGGATGGGGTTTTTTCTATTTTTAGCTATTCAAAATTTGTATCGTCAACGGAGAAGGAGATGTCATCAAAATGAAAAAGGAACTGACTTTTATAGCTTCAATTATCCCAATATTGGCATTAGTAATTGCGGCGGCTTCATCAATTTTCATTTGGGAGGCGGGGATGCATATACCGTTACTCATTGGGGTGTTTGCTGCTGCAATAGTTGCAAAAATTTGTGGTTGGCGTTGGAATGAAATCGAGAAAATGATGGTGAATGGAGTATCCAGGGCATTGCCCGCAGTATTTATCTTACTGATTATCGGGATCATTGTTGGAACTTGGATTGCCAGTGGTGTGATCCCAACGATGATTTACTATGGTTTATCGATCATTGAACCTTCCTTGTTTGTTCCGCTCGTGGCGCTCATTACTGGGATTGTTTCAATCACATTAGGAAGCTCATTTACTTCCATTGCGACAATCGGCATTGCTTTCATGGCGATTGGGGAGGGGTTGGGATTTCCTCCGGGGCTTGTAGCGGGGGCAGTCATTTCAGGGGCTTACTTCGGTGATAAATTATCGCCGTTGTCCGATACGACAAACATCGCTCCTGCAATGGCTGAAACAGATTTGTTTAGCCATATAAAGCACATGCTTTGGGATACAATTCCTGCATTTGTCATTGCACTTATTTTATATTGGGTTGTAGGTCGTTCAGGTGCAGCGGCTCATGCTGTGGATACGAATGGTATCGATCTAATTAAAACAGGGCTGGAAGGTGTCTTTACCATTCATCCACTGCTGCTTTTGATGCCTGTATTTACAATCATGTTGATGATGATGCGCATTCCGGCCATTCCGGCATTGACGATTGTAGGCGTACTAGGGGCTGTACTTGCAGTAATCGTTCAAGGTTCTTCCGTTTCCGAGATTGCACAAGTGATGACGAGCGGATTCTCAGTCGATTCGGGAGTAGCTTCGGTGGACTCTTTGTTAAATAAAGGCGGTCTTTTATCGATGTTGGGGACAATTGGACTGTTACTCATTGCCACTGCTCTAGGCGGGATTCTAGAAGAAACAGGAGCTTTTGAAGTGGTTACAAGAAAAATGATAGCAGCCGTTCGTTCAACGGGAACGTTAATCAGCACGACCATTTTTTCAACATTCGTCGTGGCGTTTGCAAGTGGAGCACAATTTTTAGCGATTATTTTACCGGCAAGAACGTTTGTCCATACGTATAAAGAGATGGGAATCGATACGAAAAACCTTTCCAGATGTGTCGAAGCGGCGGGTACGGTAGGCATTAACCTCGTACCATGGGGTGTTCCTGCGATTTTTGCAGCAAGTACTCTAGGGGTCAGTCCAGGACAATTTATCCCATATGCATTCTTTGCGTTTTTAGTTCCGCTAATTAATATCGTTTTCGGTTTCACCGGCTGGACCATTACAAAGAAGAGCTATCAGTCGAAAAATGAAATAAAAACGAAAGGAGCCATATCGTTATGAGCAAAGTCATTTTACATGTGTTAGGAACGGCTCAAGATGCCGGTCTGCCACATCCGAATTGCTTTTGTAAAAACTGTACGGAAGCTATCGAAAATCCTGCGTTTAGGCGCACTGCAGCGTCATTAGCCATTGTACTGCCTGAAGAGAAGGCTTGGCATTTGATTGATGCGACGCCAGATCTGAAAGAGCAGATGGCAAGGGTGCAGATGAAGCACAATCTGCAAGGGCAACTCATGTCGAGCATCTTTTTGACACATGCTCATCTAGGCCATTATCCCGGATTATTGTTTTTAGGAAGGGAAGCGATTGGTGCAAATAAAGTGCCGGTATTCGCAGGAGCAAAAATGAAAAATCTATTGGAAGAACAAGCGCCTTGGAGCCAATTAACAAAACTCAACAATATCGACCTACAGAAAATGAATGACGGCCAAGCAATTGCTGTTTCACCGGACGTCACTGTTACACCTGTTGATGTCCCGCACAGAAATGAGTTTTCCGAGACATTTGCGTTTTGGATTACAGGGACGACTAAGAAAGTTTTGTACATTCCGGACATCGATCGATGGGAACAATGGGACAAGGACATTTATGAAGCGTGCAAGGAAGCGGACATCTGCTTACTTGACGGCACATTTCATTCCACTGAAGATCTAGAAAAGATCGGTCGGGATTATCGGGAAATTCCTCATCCGCTCATGACAGAAACAATGGATCGATTACAAGATCTAGTGGATCAAACTGAGATTTATTTCATTCACCTCAATCACTCGAATCCTGCGATTGACAGGGAGAGAACGGTTCGGAAGGAGCTTGAAATGAAAGGTTTCCATATTGCGGAGGAAGGCATGGAGTTTGTTTTGTGACAATAGGGAGTTATATCAAGTAGGCTGGTAACGTGGAATGCGTGCTGCACATGCACCAATGGGAAAGGGATGGAACATAATAGGTTGTGGTTTGTTCTTATTTTAGGGTCGTTGACGGCATTTGGACCGTTGTCAATGGATATGTATTTGCCAGCGCTTCCACTTGTGGCAGAAGATAAGCAGACGAATGCTTCACTCGTATGGCGGAGGGTGAAGCAGAGCACATCGTAAGTTGGAAAGTAGGCGTCAGGGCATTATTTCTACGTTGTTGGCATGTAACTCGATTTTACGAGCGCTCTCAAGTTCACAGAAAATGCATTTTATCGTCTATATTTCATTACGACCAAGAAGCGATTACTGCTTCTTGGTTTTTTCGTGAATTGCAGAGCATAAAAAGGAGATTAGAAAAAATCATTTATTGTGATGCAACCATTCGATAGGCTTCTTTATCTAATCTATTGACGAACTAAGAAAGGGGGCTGTTACGATGAGTTCAATGAAATCGCTTGTCAAAAAGGCGAAAAAAGGGGATGGGGAAGCATTCGTCTCCCTTGTGAAGCAGTATGAGGATGTATTGTTCAAAACAGCGAATCGATTGTTGAACAATGACGAAGACGTTGCCGATGCAATGCAGGACACAATATTGTCGGCTTATGAAAGACTCCATACGCTAAAAAACGATCACTATTTCCATACGTGGATGTATAAGATTCTGATCAATAAATGCAATAGCCTGTTGAACAGGAGAAGTAAAGTGACATCGTTTGACGAGCATATGGCGCAAGGCGAGACGGACTGTCATTTCACCTCCATTGAATTGGAAGATGCATTGAATAGTCTCCCGCCGGATACGAAAGCCGCTTTGGTCCTTTATTACATAGCTGGCCTGAACAACAGAGAGATAGGCGAAGTGTTAGATGTGCCGGAGGGAACGATTAAATCAAGAATTTCAAGAGGCAAACAGATGTTGCGTAGTACCTATTACAAAAGCGAGGGAGCGGTTGTAAATGAAAGCTGACTTTGAAAAGGAACTTGAGCGGTTGGTGAATGAAGAACGGGAAATGCCGGTGATTGTAAGAAAAACAATGGATGAAACATATGCAACTATACATTCTCAACGGCGGAAAAATAAATTCGGATGGAAAAAAGCGGCAGTGGCGGCATGCGCTTTCGTTATTGCGGGCGGACTTCTCTTGAATAATGATGAAGTTAGAGCAAAGATTCAAGCATTCTTTTCTTTTGAAGACCGTGGGATCGAACAAGCAATATCCAATGGCTTCGGCCAAGAAAATCCGAGTACTGCCGTCGATCAGGGGATTGTGCTAACTTTGCAACGCAGTTTTGCAGATGGGAATAAATTAGGATTGAGTTTTTTGGTGGAATTAGAGAAACCATCAATGCTTGATGCCGGGATTTCAGAAGTGAGCATGGATTTTAGGGTGAAAAATGGCGATGGGGAATATATAGAAGAATTTATTCCAGATACAAAGACTTTGAAGGGAGACGGTGGATATGCATCTGGCTTAGAGCAAAACAATCCTGTACTGGATGAGAAAACAGGAATCTTTCAATATGATGTGGTGTTTAGCTCTAATAAAGGATCCTTTCCGATTTTAAAAGATGCGATTCTGGAAGTCGAAAGCATTAAGATTTTTTATGAAAAGGGTGAACTTCAAATAATTAATGGAGAATGGAACCTGCCTATAGCCAACCAAAACCATGGAAATGCTATACCATCTGTTGAGTATGTTGTAGCAAACTCATCGTCGGGCATTCAAGTTTTGTCAGCTAAGGCGGATCCGACTTCTTTCAACTTGAAGTTTGCAGTGGATCAGCTATTTGAGGATGAAACGCCTTTCGTTTTTGCAATGAAACTGATTGACGACAAAGGCAATGAATATCGGAGCGACAGCTTTTCGATGGAAGCCGACAATGGTCAAACGATTATTTCAACTAATTTTCCGATCACCTCTTATGACCACTTTGAAAGTGTAGAAGTAATTATTGATGGTATAGGGAAAGTAGAGCTGCTTAGAAAATAGTTCGATTATTAATTGTGAGAACCAGCTTTCTTGACGGTGCATCATCCGGAAGTTTTTGGGGATAGACGATTCTTATAATACAAGAACTGTCTATTCTTATAGTCACATCATTCAATATCTAGAAAACTGGAACAAGTTAACAAAGTTTAGTATACTCATGGAAACTATTTTGCAGTGGAAGGGGATACGAGGATGACGAAAGTTGGGTACGAGGAAGGCATCATATATGATTTCAATAAAGTGCATGAACCGATACGGACGATTTCGGCAGGTTCGACGGTGACAATTCAAACGTACGATTGTTTTCAAAATCAAATTCAATCCGAGCAAACGGAAGTAACCGCAATCGATTGGGATAAAATCAATCCTGCGACAGGACCGATTTACGTGGAAGGCGCAATGCCGGGCGATGTGCTGAAAGTGAAGATTGAACGAATCAACATCGGGGACCAAGGTGTAATGGTCGTCGGTCCCGAGTTAGGCGTGATGGGACACGCTTTATCGAAAATGGAATCTAAAATCTTGCCGATCCAAGATGGCTATGTCCAATTCAATGATCTGCAAATTCTTGTAAATAAAATGATCGGCGTCATCGGTGTTGCGCCTGAAGGGGAAGGTGTGAACTGCGGAACGCCTGGCGCGCATGGGGGAAATATGGATAACAAGATGGTGACGGAAGGTGCGACGTTATACTTCCCGGTGTTCGCGGAAGGTGCATTGTTCGCGCTCGGCGATCTGCATGCCGCGATGGGCGATGGAGAAGTAAGCGTATCTGGCGTTGAAGTTGCAGGCGAAGTGACTGTGACTCTTGAAGTCATCAAAGGTGAGTCCTTGCGCCATCCGATGCTTGAGAATGAAGAAGTGTTTACTCAAATCGTGTCAGCTCCGACGTTAGACGAAGCGGCAAAAACAGCGGCAGTGGAAATGATTGAACGCATTGCAGATAAAGCTTCTCTTCCAGTAAGCGAAGTGACGATGCTTATGAGTGCGGTCGGACAATCGGAAATTTGCCAAATCGTCGACCCGCTTATGACAGCAAGATTCGTCGTGCCGAAATGGGTGCTTAACCAGTTGGGCGTTATATTTTTTGATTAAAACCAAGCAGGAGTGATCCGCGTCCAAAGTCAGTGGTCTCGCGTCCGAAGTCAGCGGTCTCGCGTCCAAAGTCAGCGGTTGCGCGTTCAAAGTGGGCGGTCTCGCGTCCAAAGTCAGCGGTCACGCGCCCAAAGTCAGCGATCCCGCGTCCAAAGTCAGTAGTCCCGCGTCCAAAGTCAGCGGTTCCACGGCCAAAGTCAGCAGTCCCGCGTCCAAAGCGAAATCTATAAGCAAAATATAAACAGGTGAAGGGATTTCCCTCACCTGTTTTTTTACCGTTCTCTATCATCCCGCCGCTCATTTCGTGCTTTTGCATCAAAGTCTTCTGCGAATTCCTGGGTACGGTTTTCTCCTGGATTATTCGTATTGCTGTTTGTGTTGTGCGCCTCTTTGTAAGTGTCAAAGCTATTATGCGTTCTCTCATTCATCGTCTTCTTATTGTTTTTATTCACCGATTGCTCACCTCCTCTACGTACTATGCGCTTTAGCAAAAGAAGTATACGCTACTCTGCACAATGAAAAGAAGGAATTGGAAATGGAGTTGGCGAAAGAAAGAAATGTGGGATTTATTAACATTGGGGGATACGAAATGAATTATGATGTCATCGTCGTCGGAGCTGGCCTTGCCGGATTGGTGGCGACTTCGGAAATGATTAAAGCAGGAAAAAAAGTTCTCCTACTGGACCAAGAACCGGAGTCGTCTCTGGGTGGGCAGGCGTGGTGGTCGTTTGGTGGATTGTTTTTAGTTGATTCGGCGGAACAACGGAGGCTTGGCATAAAGGATTCCAAGGAACTCGCTTGGCAAGATTGGATGGGGAGCGCAGGATTCGACCGGGTCGACGACGAGGATCAGTGGGCATTGAAATGGGCGGAAGCATATGTGGATTTTGCCGCGAATGAAAAACGGGAATGGCTTCATTCGCTTGGTGTCCGATTTTTCCCTGTCGTCGGATGGGCTGAAAGAGGCGGTTATTTAGCTGAAGGGCATGGCAATTCAGTGCCACGGTTCCATATTACATGGGGGACAGGTCCCGGACTTGTTCAACCATTCGAGAAAATGGTCCGGGATGGAATGAGCAATGGTCACGTCGACTACAAGTCGCGGCATCAGGTGGATGAATTACTAACCAAAAACGGCGCGGTCGTAGGCGTGAAAGGATCTGTACTCGAGCCGAGCGACGTCCAAAGAGGGGAAACGAGTTCCCGTACTGTTATCGGGGAATTTACATATGAAGCACCTTCAGTGGTTGTGACGAGCGGCGGGATCGGTGCAAACTTTGATCTCGTCCGGGAAAACTGGCCTTCGCGATTAGGGGAGCCCCCGAAGCAAATGATTTCAGGTGTCCCTGCTCATGTTGACGGGCGTATGCTTGCGATTACAGAAAACGCAGGTGGTCGAATTGTGAATAAAGACCGGATGTGGCATTACACGGAAGGCATCCGAAATTGGAGTCCGATCTGGCCTTCTCACGGCATCCGTATCTTGCCTGGCCCTTCCTCCATTTGGCTGGACGCAGAAGGAAACCGGTTCCCCACACCGAATTTCCCGGGCTTCGACACGTTAGGGACGTTGCAGGCGATAAAGGAAACGGGCTATGACTACTCATGGTTTATTCTCACTGAAAAGATTATTGAAAAGGAATTCGCATTGTCCGGATCAGAACAGAATCCGGATTTGACAGGGAAAAGCATCAAAAAAGTACTATCGAGGGTGCTTCCGGGCCCGCCTGCTCCCGTGAAGGCGTTCATGGATCACGGGGAAGATTTCATTGTTGCGGATACGTTGGAAGAACTAGTTGCGGGTATGAACCGAGTTGCTGGGAATGATTTGATTGACAATGCAAAAATTGAGCAACAGCTTCTCGCAAGGGACCGCGAGATGGACAATACATTCACTAAGGACTTGCAAATTACTGCGCTCCGCGGAGCGAGAAATTATATCGGTGACAAGCTGATCCGTGTTGCAAAGCCGCATAAGATGCTCGATCCGAAAAACGGCCCGTTAATAGCGGTCAGACTCAATATTTTAACCCGAAAAACGTTGGGGGGTCTTCAAACGGATTTGTCGGGACGTGTGTTGAATGAAACGGGAAATCCAGTCCCGGGATTGTATGCCGCTGGTGAAGTTGCCGGCTTCGGAGGCGGAGGCGTGCATGGATACCGCGCATTGGAAGGCACCTTTCTAGGAGGTTGCCTGTTCAGCGGACACATTGTCGGGCGAACTTTGTCAGAATAAGAAGGATATTTGCTGCGCCGCATCGAATGAAAAGAGAACGACAGAAAAAAGGGGAAGAGAATAATGACAGTTGAACAGTTTTTGGAAGAGCAAAATAAAGCAATCAAGGATTTGCATATGACGAGCGCAAACAGCTCATGGATGGCGGCAACGACTGGGGAAGACGAATGGAATCAAAAGACAGCAGAGGCGCAAACGGAATTTAATAACTACTTAGCGAATCCTGAACGTTTCGAGCAAGTGAAGGAATATCTTGCACAAGAAGATTTGACGCCAGTGCAACGGCGCCAGCTCGAAAGCCTTCGTACTGGCATGGCAGGAAAGCAAATTGCTGAAGCGGATTTAAAGGAAATAGTGGAGCGCTCAACGGAATTGATCGGCATTTTTAATACATTCCGTGCGACAATCGATGGTAAACCCGTATCGGAAAACGATGTACGGCAAATTTTAATCAAAAACAACGATTCAGCTGAACGTGAAGAGGCGTGGCATGCGAGCAAGCAGATCGGAAAGGAAGTCGAGGAAAAGCTTCTGACGCTTGTCAAAAAGCGGAACGAGGTAGCGCGTTCGTTAGGCTTTGAAAGCTATCATGATATGAGCTTCGTGCATCAGGAACTGGACCGGGATGAAATCTTTTCGATTTTCCATAAGTTGAAGGAGCTCTCTGACGAGCCGTTCCGTGAAATGAAGCATGAGATGGACAGCGAATTGGCGGAGCGCTTCGGCATTTCGATTGACGAGCTTCGTCCTTGGCATTATGCTGATCCGTTTTTCCAAGAAGCACCGCCATCCAAGGAACTGGACTTGGACCCATTCTATGAAGGAAAAGATCTTGAGCATTTAACAATTGAAACGTTCAAAAGTATGGGCATGGATATTACAGATATGTTGGCGAACAGTGATCTTTATCCGCGTGATAAAAAGAATCAGCATGCATTCTGCACGGATATCGACCGGGAAGGCGATGTCCGGGTGCTATGCAATAATGTACCGTCCGACTATTGGTCCACAACGATGCTGCACGAGTTCGGCCATGCGGTTTATTTCAAATATGTCGATCCGACACTTCCGTACTTGCTAAGGACGTGCGCGCATACATTAACGACTGAAGCAATCGCGATGCTGTACGGCCGTTTCGGGAAAAATCCTGCTTGGCTACACCAGTTTTTAGAGTTGGGTAAAGCCGAAGTGGAGGAGCTGACGCCGCTCATCGAGAAATCGCTGCGCAGGCAAATGCTTATTGCGGGCCGTTGGATTATGGCATTCACTTTCTTCGAGCGCGAGTTGTACGAAAATCCGGATCAGGATTTGAACAAGCTTTGGTGGAAAATCGTTCAGGATGTCCAATTCGTGAATCCGCCTGAAAACGTCGACTATCCGCATTGGGCGGCGAAAATCCATTTCACGCTCGCCCCGGTTTACTATCAAAACTATTTGCTAGGGGAATTGACGACGTCGCAGCTGCATTCCTATATTGAGAACAATATCTCAAAGGACATGTTCACGCCTGAAGTTGGCACGTATTTGATCGAAGAGTATTTCAAGCCAGGGGCATTTTACCCGTGGAATGAAAAGATTGAAAAAGCAACAGGTGAAAAGTTGAACCCACAATATTTCATTGATCAATTCGTTACGAAAGTTCTTGTATAAATAAAAACATGCCGAACGAGATAGACAATCCCGTTCGGCATTTTCTCATCTCATCTTCTTTTCTTTTTCACATCTTGTGCAGCCGTCTTGCTTTTATCCACTACTTTTTCGAACTCGACAAAAACATAATAGACGTTTTCCTTTATTTCTTCGATCCTCATCACTTTGCCTTTTCGCCCTTTCAGTGTCACATTATCATCGAGGGCAGGGATGTTTCTGAGTACTTGATTGAGCACGTAATTGTTATTTTCATAGAAATGGACAGCATACATAATTCGAATCTCCTTTAGTAGTGTGATAGTTGGAATCCATACATTTTATGATTGTCCAAGGTATTTAGAACAAAGGACTTTTGACGAGATATGTCGAATAGAAGGAATAACGATAGATTGAAAAAAGGAGGGGATTTGATGAAGCTTGCCGAGGCATTGATTGCACGAGCGGATTATCAAAAAAGAAACGAGCAGCTGAAAAGGCGGATCAGCATGAACTTGAAGATCCAAGAAGGGGAACAGCCTGCGGAGGATCCGAACGCGATGTTGGCGGAGCTCGAAAGCAATATGAAAGAATTGACGGCATTGATTCAACGGATTAATAAAACGAATTGCTCCATTCAATTCGACGAGACGCGAACGCTGGCAGATGCATTGGTCGAGCGTGACCAGAAATGGGACAAGCGGTTGATTCTCGCGAAAATTGCAGAGGAAGCGTCGATCCGAAACGACAGATATAGCCGAACGGAAATCAAAATCATCAGTACAGTCGACGTCTCGGCTATCCAAAAGCAGGTCGACCAATTATCGAAAGAGTTCAGGGAGATGGACACGAAGATTCAAGGAATGAATTGGAGCATTGATTTGATTTAGAGGTCACAGATTTTTAAAGGAAGATTATCGGGCGCGCCCGATAAAATCTGGACGCACTTACGCCAAGGCGTAAGTGATCAATAAGTCGGTAGCTGCATCGCAAAGGTGAGTACAAACCCGCCAACTGGGATAGTTGGACTTAATGGTAGGTAGACGGGGCTATACCAATCGGTTCGAAGCCGTCATGAACAATTGAAGCCCAGTACCGTGACATGAGTACAAGTAGAATGTAATTGTAACGACCATGTACTAATTTGCGAACGCAGTGAGGGTGGGGTTGGGGGCTTGTTTTGAGAATGAATGTGGAGAGGGGCAATATTTTGACTCAAGACTTTTATTGTGATGAAGTATTAAGCGGGAATACGGAAGTAAATAAAGTGATGGAAACAGAAAACGTATTAGCTTATTATCACACAAGACCTTTTTATCCCGTGCATATTGTAGCAATACCAAAAAAGCACATCTCTTCGTTAATTACATTGGAAGATAGTGATAATGAATTATTGCTCGAATTAATGGGAGTAATAAAAAAAGTTGCTACTATGGTTACGGAGGAACAAGGAGCTTGTAGAGTTATAACAAACCTAGGAGATTATCAAGAATCGAAGCATCTCCATTGGCATATTGTTTCCGGAAAGCCATTAAACCAGTAGGCGCAAAGTAGATCTGATTGGCGGGCACCTTAAGCAACTTGCTGCCCGCCGCTCTTCACTCTTTTCCTTCATTAATAATCGACCGGATAATGTGGATTGAATTCCATTCACCGAATGAAAAAAGCGTAATCGGGTATTTCTTAGTGAAAAGTCGCGCGTGGATTTCGCGCACGCCGTACCCTTTCTCACGTAGGTCAAGCGTATCCTCCCTGAGCTCCTGCAAATACGCAAGTTTCTTCTGTAATGCCATTCGCCCATCCTTCACGTATCCCGCATGGCAGCAAAACATTTCCCCGAAGTCATACTGCAACGTCTTTTCAATGGAATTTATAATTGTAGGAATGCTCTCTTCCCGTAAAATGACTTTTGTTTTCGGGTGCACATATAAATCTCCGGAAAACAGTTGTCCGGTCTCTTTATTCAAAAATGCAAGATGGTCTTTTGCGTGTCCCGGCGTAGGGATGACCGTCCAATCGGCACTTCTCGAACGGAATGTTTCCCCGATCGGCTGCGCTTTAAAAGGTCGTCTTCTTCCCCAAAACACTTTCCGATAAAGTGGATAATTCGCTTTTCGAGCACATTCATCAATCGACATATCATTCATAAAAATAGGCAGTCCGAATTCGGTCTGTAAATACTGTGCGCCCCCCGTATGGTCCTCGTGGGCATGTGTAATGACGACTTGGTCAACGTCGGTTTGCGCAAAAAAATCTCTGAATTCCTGCGCTAATGATTGGGATCCGGTATCGATCAGGACCCCATCTGTTTCAAAACAATATACATTCAATTTTATGCTATTCAAACGAACGACTCCATTGACAAATCGAACATTGCTCATTTCATCTCGCTTTGATTTCGTTTTCAAAAACAAGAGCTTCACCCCTTACTTACACGATTCTCTTATTAGTAGATTATCATAGTATGAATGATTATTCATTCATTTAAGAACAATCTTGTAAATGAAGGGTTTTTATTCGTTTACATCGAATACAGTAGCAAAAAGGGGGATGCCGTATGTCAATTGGATTAGAATACTTACGCGTCGTTCGGGAACGGTTTACAGTATTGAAAGGGCAAGGTGACAAGACATTTGCTCAATTGGATGAAGATCATTTTCATTGGACAATGAATGACGAGTCAAACAGTATTGCGATTCTCGTTCAGCATATAAGTGGAAATATGGTGTCGAGGTGGACGGATTTTCTGACGACGGATGGTGAAAAGCCGGATCGGAATCGGGACGAGGAATTCGAGACGAAACGGATGTCCAAAGCGGAGCTGCTAGATTGCTGGGAACATGGCTGGCATGTATTTATGAATGTGCTCGAAAGCTTGAATGAGCAAGACTTGGAAAAAACCGTTCAAATTCGTGGTGAGGCGCATTCCGTCATCGACGCGATTGAACGGCAAATGGCGCATTACGCAGCCCATATCGGACAGATTATGTTCATTGGCAAGCAGATAAAAGGAGGGGAGTGGTCGAATCTAAGCATCCCTAAAGGGGGATCGGATGCCTACTTGCAGCGTATGCTGAAGGAGAAATGAAGAAGTGGGGGAAGCTGCTTGCTCTTGTCGCGATCTTCACTGCACTGCTATCCGCATGTAATGCGGATAAAAAAGAATTGCCGCTCGCTGACATTTATAGTGGGGCATTCGATGCGTTAATGGAAGAAGACAAAGCTCTGAATACTGACATGGCTTTCATTGCGATCGATTTAAGCAATTTTAAGGATTTGGATGAAACGGGGAAACAGGATATTCTCGATCGTTTTTCGGATGAATATGATGTCGATGTAATGGATGCGACTTTCGAGGAGCTTCGAGAAAACGGATATTTTAATGAAGATATTTTAGCGTTGGACGGTGTCCTACTACGGATGGAGAATGTGGATATCTCCCGGAAGAAAGTCGTTTTTACCGGATCTAAATACCGCTCCGCAAAGGGTGCAATCGGTATGGAAGTGACGATCCGGAACAAGGGCGGCGAATGGAAAGTGACCGAAGTGAAGATGACCTGGATTAGTTAGCGAAAAGCCTGTGAGACGGCGGAGCATCACCGTTTCGCAGGTTATTAAACGTGGAAGGACTCATTAATTTCGCGAAGGGCTCCATTTCACAACAGCTCTTTTTATTCCCCAAACATCTCCCTCTTCCGATTAAAAATACTTCATATGTTTACATTCTGCTAACCAATGGGAATCCTATCTTCAGTACATAGTACAGGAGGACAAGATATGAACAGTCAAAGCAATGGAAAATTGCCGGAGCATCCAGAATCATTTTGGAGGACGAGTGTCGACTTTCCGACCTTTCCGAGTTTGAATGAAGACCTCGATGTGGACGTTATCATTGTCGGTGGAGGCATCACCGGGATTACATCTGCATATTTATTGGCTCAGGACGGTTTGAAAGTTGCGGTCATTGAAGCTGATAAAGTGTTGAATGGAACGACGGGGCATACAACGGCGAAAATCACGGCGCAGCATGATTTGATTTACGACGAGTTTATCCAAAACATGGGGCGGACTACAGCGAGATTGTATTACGACGCGAATATGGAAGCGTTGGCATTCATTAAAAAAACAGTGGAGGAACATCAAATCGACTGTGATTTCACAAGTGTTGATGCGTATATTTATTCCGTCTCCGAAAAGTACGCAGAGAAGATCAAGAAGGAAGCGGATGCTTACGAGAGGCTTCAAATCGAAGGCGGCCTGGTTGATGGACTTCCGTTTGACATTGACGTACAAAATGTCCTTGTCATGAAAAACCAGGCGCAATTTCATGTAACTAAATATTTGGTGCATCTCATTGATTTATTCACACAAAAGGGTGGGCGAATCTTTGAAGATACTGTGGCGGTTAATATTGAAACGGGCGAGCAGCCTGTTGTCCTGACGCGCAATGAGAAGAGGATTGCCGCAAAGCATGTATTGATCTGTACGCATTTTCCGTTTTATGAGGGAACAGGCCTTTATTCCACTCGGATGTACGCGGACCGTTCATACGCGCTAGCTGTGAAATCGAAGAAAGAATTCCCGTCAGGCATTTTCATTAGCGCGGATGAACCGACCCGTTCTTTCCGGTCTGTCATGGATAACGGAGAGGAGCTGGTGCTCATTGTCGGAGAAAACCATAAGACCGGTCAAAGTCCGGTGGAGACGCTGGAGCATTACAAAGCGCTGGAGCAATTCGGCGAAAAGGTTTTCGGTCTTGAGAAGATTGTGCAAAGGTGGTCGGCGCAAGATTTGGTCACTTTGGATAAACTGCCTTACATCGGTGAAATTACGTCAGGAAATCCGAATATCCTAATTGCGACAGGCTTCCGGAAATGGGGAATGTCGAATGGGACAGCCGCAGCATTGTTATTCCGCGATATGGTGACCGGAAAAGAGAACAAGTTTGAAAAATTATATACGCCCTCGAGGTTCTATGCACATCCAAGCTTGAAAAATTTCCTCGTCCAAAACGCAAACGTCGTTGGTCAGTTAATCAAAGGAAAGCTTGATTCGCCAAAAACGAACCCAGATGATTTATCCAAAGGAGAAGGCGCGGTCGTAACACTGGATGGGCATCGAAAAGGCGCTTACCGGGATGATGACGGGAAAATCCATATCGTCGATACGACGTGCACTCATATCGGATGCGAAGTCGAATGGAATAGCGGCGACAGGACGTGGGACTGCCCGTGCCACGGTTCCAGGTTTACATTTACAGGCGAAGTGATTGAAGGGCCGGCGGAAAAACCGTTGCAAAAGTATGATTATAAAATGATCGACAATTTGACATCCGAGGATTCAGGATATTGAATGAAAACGACCCATCTGGTGATTAGCCGGATGGGTTGCAGCCTGTTGACAAACGCTCGCATCCGTTGTTGCTCGTGTCGCTCGTCCGCTCATGAACTTTAGTTCTATTCGCGTCTTCGCCCCACTTTGCGCCTAGGCTGACAAGTGTTTTCAATCAGGCTGAGGAAATCCCTGTTTATGGTCTATTTCTTAAAAACGATTACGAATTTTTTCGATACACAGAAGGTGTAAACCGTTTCCACTCTTCTTCTAATTCCTTCCAGTCGACAATCTTCCAAGGATTGAAGAACGTCTGTCCATTTTTATTGAAAAACAACTGACCGTCGATGCAATAGGCGGCATGTTGAACATTGCCATTTTCGTCCATCCATACGACCGCGTCCCCCTTTTGGAAACGGTTTTCGACTTTCTTGAATGAAGCTTGTGCCAACTTTTGCTTAAAGGTTTCGCCGTGAACCCATTCATGGATGATCCATTCGTCAAGCGCGGGTTCGGAACTGATTGCAAATAGCGTGGCGGAGAGGCAATTGGCGCCTGGCTCGGTCGAAAATGTATTGGCATATTTGAGCAAATGAGAAGGAGTCGATGGAGAAGGCTGCAACGATGTCCATCCGTCGTATTGCTGTGCAGTTGTGCGGACGATTTCTTCTTTGATAGAGACGGGCAGTTTCATCCACATCGCCCTTTGTATAACACCGAATCTTTCCCCATTTACTTCTAAAATGTAGTCATCCGGAAATGAATGTTGTCCGGATAATAGCGAGAGTGGGCCGACTAACCCTCTTCCTAAATCGTGTTGCGTCGTGAATAGCGCGTGTCTTTTGTCAATGGAAAGTGAGTCGATCCATTCGGGTTGCGTGACGATGACGAACTCAGCCTCTTTAGAAATCATCGAATACATATAACTATTTACCATTTGAATGCCGTTGTAAGAGGAATGGTTGAAGAACTCTGATCTCGGAAATACTAAAGCACCTTGCAAATCATTTTGAAATAAAGGTAAATCATTCTTTCGTAAGAAGTATAAATCTTTTGCTGGTACATATTTTTCAATCCAATGTTCTAGCTGTTGCTGTGTAGGTTTTATCGTAATGTCCATGTCTGTGCACCTCTCGACTGAAAATTGTCTTTCTTCTCATAATAAACTATTAATGCAGAACCTTCTATCGTTTTCAGAAAGTAGTAGAGGGATTTTCACGTTTGCATCGAATACATGAAAGAGTGAAGTTCATATGGGGGTGACAGTTTGACGTTTGAGGACTTGGTGAATGAAAAAGGTTACTCTATTTCATTTGAACAAGTAAGCGTCCCAAAAAGCGAAGGGATCAATTTGCGTTTCATTGTGAATAAAGCGAAGGAAAGTTGGCATTTACGTGTTCATCCTCAACCGGATATAGAGGTTACGACGTATCAGATTGATTTTCCTTACTATATTACATTTCTTGCGGCGGTAGATATTTATACTCGCTGGAATGACAATGAACGATTCAGGGGAGATGCGTTCAGGATTTATGAGAAGTCCACGTTCGTAGAACATTTGGAGAAGGTGTGGAATCTGTCCATTCCTGATTATCCGGGCAAGAGGCCTGTATTATATGCGCTAGCTTGTATTGATGACGTCGTCTATATTGTTTCTCACGAAGCACCAATTGTTAAGAAAATTACATCTGAAATTACAGAAGGGAAGAAACTTACAATGAATACAGACATAACAACAAAAATGAAAATTAATAAACCGGTAAGCGAGGTATTTGAGGCGATTGTCGATCCGGAAAAAATGGGCGGCTACTGGTTTTCATCGGGTACAAGCAGAGTTGAACAAGGTAAGACGATCACATGGAAATATGAGGAATATGGTGCTGAAGGGGATATTCATGTATTGGAAGTTGAGGAGAACAAGAAAATTGTTTTCAACTGGGGAGAAACGACAGTGACGATGACATTCCAAGAAAGGGACGGAAGTACACTTATTGAAGTGACTGAGTCGGGAATGAATGCGGACGATCCCGACATCACAGCTAAAATGCTTGGCCAAAAAGAAGGCTGGGTGTATATGCTCACATGCTTGAAAGGGTATATGGAAAACGGGATTACGACGTTGCGGGCATCGTTAGTTCATTGAAAGAAAAGGGGGATGGGATGAACGCGCTGCAGGAGAAATTAGACGATCGCTTGAAGAATGCGAACGGGATATGGGCCGTTGCGGTAGAGGATGTAAATGAAGGCACCTTATTTTCAATAAATGGAGACGAATGCTTTTACGCAGCAAGCATCATCAAAGTTCCGATTATGGCGTCGGTATTTGCGGCGGCGGAAAAAGAAGGCGTCCGGTTAGGGGATCGTTTGCCATTACGAAGGGATGACATCGTCGGTGGCAGTGGAGTACTACAGTTCATGTCACCCGGCATTGAGGTGCCGATCTATGATTTGCTGACATTGATGATCATTCAAAGTGATAATACTGCGACAAATATGTTGATTGATTTGATTGGGATGAAAAAGATTCAGGCTTTCATGAAAGAACTAGGGATGGAACGAAGTGAGATTCATCATAAATTGATGATTGTTCAAGCAAATCGGGTGAATAGCAATGAAATATCCGCTTCTGAGATGACTGCATTATTGGCAAAGATTGCCCAGGGGGAGTGCGTTTCGTTGCACGCTTCGGAGCAGATGATGCGCATTATGAAGCAACAACAGCTTTCGAATGGTTTTATCGACAGCTTGCCTGCAATCAATAACCCGATTGTTGGCGCCATTCCAGAGTGGGAGTTTGCTGGGAAGGGCGGTAATGTCGAAGGAATTAAGCATGAGTGCGCGTTGCTTTACGTACGCGGACGATGCATGGCGGTTACCGTGCTCTCCAAAGGATGTGCGGAAGATGAGGCGCAGGGGATGATTGCGCAAATTGGCAGCGACGTGTATTCGTATGCTGTAGGAGAATAGTGGAAAATGCCAGATGAGGGAAAGTCCTTATCTGGTTTTTTCATTTCTGACATCGAATTGTAGTCAATCGGTGATAAACGGTGCCAAGTCGGTGATAAAGTCGTCAGAGTCGGTAATAAACTACAGCGAGTCGGTGATAACAACTTCCGCCCCCCTTGCCATGGCATTCGACCAAATGAATCTTATAATATTTTACGCGTTATGCGTGTTTGTGGGAGTTTATGCGTGTCTGCGCCGATTTATGCGTGAGTTCATAATGTTATGCGCGGATTTCGAGTTTTATGGACTTCTGCAACGGTTTATGCGTTAAATAAACGATTTATGCGTTTTTGCGACGCCAGAGGATGGCCATACAGCAATAAAAGAGGAAAATCATATTTAACGGCGAATAATCTTAGTAAGGAACAGCAAACAGGGGGGATTTACATGGGGGAAACAGTTGCGGTCAAAACGTATGATACGTATGCGCAAGAATATGTTGAGAAACATTTGATTACGGGAGCTATGATTGGCATTGAGGCGGAAGGGCAGCGGGTATATGAGAAAAGCTTAGGCTATCGGAATGTCGAGCAGCAGCTGTCAGCGACGGGGGATACTGTTTTTGGAATCGCTTCGATGACAAAGTCGTTTACGAGTGCGGGCATTATGAAACTGCAGGAGGCAGGAAAGTTATCGGTGAATGATAAAATCGTCGACTACTTGCCAGAATTGAAGAAGCCGGGTACACAGGTGGAGCGGATTACACTCCATCATCTGATGACGCATACGGCAGGCTATCCGCCGCTTGCGACACATGTGTATGCGAGGAAAAATAGCATTGAGCAAGACCCTTCCGCGAAAGATTATGGACTGGATCTGTTGAACAATCCGGGGCCGCATATCGAGACATACGACGAAATGCTTGCGTTTATGGCGACAGTCGATTTTGAATGGCTCGGCGAACCAGGTCAGTTTTATAGTTACTCGAATGATTCGTACGGGTTGCTCGGCGTCATCATTAGCAGAGTGAGCGGTCAGCCTTATGAAGAATTCATTGAAGAAAATATTGTAAAGCCTGCGGGCATGAAAAATAGCTTTTTTGCGATGGAGAGATTGGACCAAACCGAAGACGTGACGACACTTTACATGAAAGCGAAAGATGGCTCGCATGTGTATGAGGCACCGCTTTGGTGGGATGCGCCGTCGATGCGCGCGGTCGGTTATTTGAAGTCGACGGCTAATGATATTCTCCGTTATTTAGAAATGTATTGGAATGAAGGCGTCGTTGCTGGAACGCGGATTTTATCGAAGGAAAGCATTGAGCAGATGATCCATCCGCATATCGAATACGAACCTGGTAAATGCTACGGCTATGGGCTGCGGATCATTCCTGATTATTTCGGCTCGACATTGATCAGTCACGGAGGCGGCTTAAAAGGTGTGTCGTCATATATGTGCGCGATTATCGAGAAGAAAAAAGCGGGCGTGATTTTGACGAATGTTTCGGATGTTCCTGCGGGCGATCTGCTAATGAATGCGATTAATGTTACGGAAGGCAGGGAATTGAACGCCTCCTCTTCAGCATATGAAGTGAAAGAATTCGATGCCGAAGATCTGCAGAAATACGTCGGCACCTATATTTCGAGTGAGGGAATGAACGTAAAGGTGTCACTAAAAGGAGACCGGCTTACTGTTGAATCGAATGAAGTAAGCAGGACGTTAAAATGCATCGGGGAAAATGTTTTTATTGATGAAGATGAGAATGATGGTATTTTGCAATTCGTTGAAAATCGAAGCGGAGAAATTGAGCGTATCGTATATGGGGGAAGGCATATTATGAAGGAGAGGAATTCTTCACTTGCCTAAAAATTGTTGGGCTTTCACGGTTATGTGAGAGCTCTTTTTTATTTCCGGAAGCTGTATGAGGCATATACTAGGGGAATGTCATGGGCATGGATGTTTTGACTACATAGAATAACAGCATCAAGTGTTTTGGAGGTGTAGAAGAATGTCGAATGAAGTTGGTCACGGTACAGGATATGGCGGCGGTTACACTTTAATTGTCGTTTTGTTTATATTATTAATAATTGTTGGAGCTTCCTATTGGGGTGGAGGATACTGAAAAGGTAAATTTTTTTGTTAATAAATTTATAGAAAATGCATGAAAATCGGAAAAATAGAGAGTGGATATTGAATCCTTCTCTATTTTTTTATGTACTAATTTTGTCAATTTCTCTATTGTTGAATTTATGTTATCATGTTCAAGTTGAGAAAAAAATATAACATTTTCATACTTGTTTGATAATACGGAAGTTTGTCATGAGTATTTATTTCGTATATAAACAACCGATTTGTCGAATAACTAAAACGATTACGAAAAGAAGTTTTCGGGAACATATGAGAAAATGTGATTTTTGCTCCGCACAACAACAGTTTATGCACATAGAGAGGGGGAAACCGCTTTGAAATTCCTCATATTCATTGCGGCGTTACTTGTTATATTTTTCCTTGCTTTTATCGCAAGCAACGGCAAAAAGAAGATTAAATACAAACCGATTATCATAATGATCGTTTTGCAGTTAGTTTTGGCTTTCGTCCTATTGAATACGGAAATTGGTCTTTTTCTAGTTAAAGGCGTATCGAGCGTATTCGAGAAACTTTTAGCCTATGCAGCAGAAGGGATCGGCTTTGTTTTCGGAGGGCTCGCGAATGATGGTGCAAGTCCGTTTTTCCTAAATGTCTTAATGCCAATCGTCTTTATCTCTGCACTCATCGGGATCGCTCAGTATATAAGGCTACTCCCGCTGATCATCCGTTTCCTCGGATCCATCTTGAGCAAGGTGAATGGTCTAGGGAAATTGGAGTCTTTCAACGCGGTCGCCTCGGCGATTTTTGGACAATCCGAGGTGTTCATTTCCCTTAAGAAACAGTTGCCGCATATTCCGAAGCATCGGATGTACACGATGTGTACGTCTGCTATGTCAACAGTGTCCGCATCCATTTTAGGGGCATACATGACGATGATTGAACCGGAATATGTTATTACGGCACTCGTTTTGAATCTCTTTGGCGGATTTATCATCGCGAATATCATCAACCCATATGAAGTGACGGAGGAAGAAGATATTATCGATGTGAAGGAAGAAAGACGCCAGTCCTTCTTTGAAATGTTGGGCGAGTATATTTTAGATGGCTTTAAAGTGGCTATCGTCGTTGGTGCGATGCTTATCGGCTTTGTCGCATTGATCGGCATGGTGAATAATGTCTTTGAAGCGGCAGTCGGTGTCAGCTTCCAAACAGCGTTAGGATATGTGTTTGCACCGTTAGCATTCATCGTCGGCGTTCCGGCATCGGAAGTTGTACAAGCCGGTACGATTATGGCGACGAAGTTGCTGACGAACGAATTCGTCGCAATGATCGATTTGTCGGATATGGCATCATCTTTATCGAGCCGAACGGTCGGCATCATTTCCGTCTTCCTCGTATCATTCGCGAACTTCTCCTCGATCGGTATTATTTCGGGAGCTGTTAAAGGATTGAACGAAGAACAAGGAAATACAGTCGCTAAATTTGGCTTGAAGCTGCTCTACGGAGCGACATTGGTCAGTTTGTTGACTGCGGCAGTTACAGGAATCATGTTGTAAGAGGAGGCCCTATGTTGGGCTTCCTTTTTTTATTGCGTATGCGTCAGTTCCCTTCAATGGAAGTAGTCGTGCCGAAGCGTTATCATAATATGGAAGTGATAAAGCCGACTAAAACTATTGGAGTGAGGCAATTGATAAATGATGTAGCGAAGAAATTCAACGGCATCCCTTTGTCGATCCTTGATCTTGCGATGATCAACGAAGGAAGCGATGCCAGGCAATCTTTTAGAAATAGCGTCGATCTTGCCCAGCATGCAGAGAAGTGGGGGTTTAACCGTTTTTGGCTTGCCGAACACCATAATATGCCTGGTGTTGCAAGTTCTGCGACGTCCGTTATTATCGGTCATGTGGCAGGTGCGACAAAAACGATCCGTGTCGGGGCAGGGGGCGTCATGCTTCCAAACCATGCGCCGCTCGTCATTGCCGAACAGTTCGGCACGCTAGATGCGTTATTTCCTGGCAGAATCGATCTAGGCCTTGGCCGAGCTCCCGGCAGCGACCAGGCGACAGCTTATGCGCTTCGGAGGACGTTGCAAAGCACCGGAGACGATTTTCCGTTGCAGTTGGACGAACTGCGCACCTTTTTCAAGTATGATCCTTCCGCACGCGTGCGGGCGATCCCTGGAGAAGGGAGCGACGTCCCGATATGGCTGCTTGGGTCAAGCGACTTTAGTGCGCGACTCGCTGCGGAACTTGGGCTTCCATTTTCATTCGCAGGCCATTTTGCTCCAACATATATGATGCATGCATTGAACTTATACCACCGAAATTTCAAGGCTTCAAAGGATCTTGAAAAGCCATATACAATGCTTGGCATTAATATTATCGCCGCAGATACGGATGAGAAGGCGCGATGGCTTGCCACTTCCCACCAGCAAATGTTTTTGAACATTCGTAAAGGGATTACGACGCACTTCAAGCCGCCAATCGATGACGTGGACGCTGTCTGGTCCGATCTTGAGAAAGCGGTAGTTACTGAGTTGTTGGAATGGCCGTCGACTATTGTCGGCAGTCCTGAAACGGTCAAACGTAAATTGGAAGCGTTCATGGAAATGACGCGGGCGGACGAATGCATTATTAGTTCAGGGATTTTCAACCACGAGGACCGCCTTCGCTCGTACGAAATTATTTCAGAAATGATGGGATGAATAACAGAGCCAAGCAATGGTTGAAAACCGTATGCTTGGCTTTTTTATATTTGATTTCTTTTCTCGTGTTGATCGATTAATCTTGTCCCAACGAGGTCGCCTGTAATGTTTACGGCGGTCGCCCCCATTCCAACGAGCGCGTCAATCGCGGTCAGCAGCGCCACCGCTTCCATCGGCAAGCCGAGTTGGACGAACACGGTCGCAATCATGACAATGCCGGCACCTGGAACCCCTGCCGTACCGATTGAAGCGAGCGTCCCGATCAACACGACCATCAGCATATCGGGAATCGTGAGCGGAGTGCCTGCGACATTGGCGGCAAAGACGGCGGAAACCGCTATACGGATTGCGGCACCGTCCATATTGACGGTCGCGCCGAGTGGAATGCTGAAGCTGTATAGACTTTTGGAAACCCCCATCTTTTTTGCCGCATCCAATGTAAGCGGCAATGTCCCTGTGCTGCTTTGGGTGACAAATGCCGTAATCATCGGCGTACGTGCATGTTTGAAAAACGAGCCTGGTTTTATTCCGAAAAGAAGTAGGAAAATGAAATACAGCGCGATATGAACGAGCAATGCAATATAAAAGACCCCGATCATTCCGCTTAATGAAATAAGTGTATCGATTCCTTGGCTGCCGACTGTATTCGCGATGATTGCGAAAATACCGATTGGCACGTATTGGAGAATCGCCTTCAAGATGATGAGGGATGCTTCATTCAAAGCGTTAACTGTCGTCAATAAGGAATCTCCTAGCGCAACATGTTTTTCAGAGGAGCGCATAGCAGAAATCGCAATTCCGAAAACGAGCGCAGTGAAAATGATGCCGAGCAGATTCATTTCCGTAAATGCCGTGACGATATTGGACGGTACAATATTGAGAAGCACTTGGATGATGCCTGGATTGTCCGGGACTTCGAATGTTTCATGGCCAGTGAGACTCATTCCTCTACCCGGCTGAAAGACAGTTGCGACAAGCAGGCCGACGACGATTGCTAGCGCAGAAGTCACTGTGTAATAAATGAATACTTTACTGCCCATACGTCCTAAGTTGGCAATGTTCGTCTGATTCACCCCGACGATGAGGGTAAATAAAATGAGTGGGATGATAAGAAAGGTGAGCAAGCGAAGAAGCAGATCGCCGAGGGGTACTAAAACGGCAGCTTGTTCCCCCAAAATGAAACCTGCTATAATCCCTAGAACTAAGGCGATTGAAATTTTAAAAATTAACGAAGCACGTAAATATGCAGTGAAAATACTTTTCACCATGACGCCTCCTTTTTAGAACAGCAAGTATTGAAGGAATTCTGAATTCTACGTTAATACAGTGTGGACAACGTGTCAAAATACATGCCTTGAAAAAGGGAAGTGACCGCGAGACGTCGAAAGAGTAGGAAAGGAGGGATTAGCGAATGGTCCTAGTGGAGGAAAAGAAGCAAGTGGAAAAACAACTGCAAGAGAAAGCGAAAGCAGAAGTTCAAGTGCAAGAAAAAGGTCAAGTGCAAGTTGAAAGTAGCGCGGGTCGGAAGGAATTTAGGGAGGCTCCTGTGACGACGGTATTCAAGAAATTCGGCAATAATAAGGATGTCTCTCTCGTTTTTGGGGAGCCGATCGAAGTTGGCTTAACGAAAGTAGTGCCTGTAGCGAAATTGAGATATGGATTCGGCGGCGGTGGTGATGGCAATGGTGCGGATGGCGGCGGCGGTGGCTTTTTAGTTAAACCGGTCGGCGTCTATGAAATTACGCCCGATCGGGTGAAATTCAAATCGACACACGATCCATTGCAAATCGCGGGGATGGCAATTCTTCTCGGACTTTCTTTCGTGTTAGGAAGGAATCTGCGTAAAAAGCGGTAAATGAAAAAGGACTCCTGCCGAGTCCTTTTTTTCATTTCTGCTGACTGGCATTTTTCCGAATGGAACCAATAATAAACCCAAGCGCTCCCAACACAATCGCGGGGACGATCCATCCGATCCCTTCTTCGTAAAGCGGCAAGTAGCTGAGAATATCGGCGACCGGAGCAATAGGTAAACCGAACGCTTTCAGCATATCGAAAAACCCGACAAATCCTGCCGCTGCTAACGCGAATAAATACACTTCCCGATAACCGTTGAAGCGGTTATGAAAGAAACTGATCGTAATTAACACGATTGCGAGCGGATAGATTCCGACAAGAACCGGCAAGGTAATCGAAATTAATTGCGTAAGCCCGATATTGGCAATCAACATGCTGAAGAGGCCGACAACCAGGACAACCGATCGATACGAAAGCTTAGGGAACGTGCTGGAGAAAAAGGTTGCACAGGACGAGACGAGTCCTACTGAAGTCGTTAAACAAGCAAGGAACACAGCAGCGCCGAGCACTACTTGTCCAGTCGTTCCCATCAATGTAAATGCAAGTTGAGTCAAAATTTCTCCGCCGTTTTCGGCATTTGGAGCGACTATTCGGCTTGTTGTACCTAGATAGGCAAGCCCGACATAAACGAGACAAAGCCCGACAACCGCAATAACACCTGATTTCATCGTGATGGAGGCAACTGCTTTGCGGTCTGAAATGCCTCTCGCCTTAATCGCGTTTATAACGATGATGCCGAAGACGAGCGCAGCAATCGCATCCATCGTCAAATATCCTTCAATGAATCCGTTTATGAATGGATTGTGGACGTATGGTTCTTGCGGCGGGCCACTTGTTCCGGCAGGCTTGAGGATTCCGACTGTGACGATGAAAGCGATGAGGGCAAGTAGAATTGGCGTCAGCACATTTCCGAAACGGTCGACTAATTTATTTGGCTTCAGGGAAAGCCATGCTGTTATTGAGAAAAAGAGGACCGTAAACAGAAACAATGCGATCTTTTCCGAGGAATCTGAAAGAAAAGGAGACAGTCCCATTTCAAAAGAGACCGTAGCCGTGCGCGGAACCCCGAAAAAAGGACCAATCGCCAAATAGACAAGGATTGTAAAAGCGATTCCGAAAAGTGGATGCGCCTTGCCTGCGAGATCCCTCAACTGGCTGCCGCTCAAGGCGACCGCGACAACACCGAGGAAGGGAAGACCGACTCCGGTAATGAGAAACCCTGTAATTGTAATCCAAACGTTATCTCCCGCTAGCTGTCCGACTAACGGTGGAAAGATCATATTGCCGGCGCCGAAAAATAGCGCGAACATTAATAATCCTAACTTTAACGTTTCTTTCTTCGAAAAATCATTCATTCAAAATTCCCTCCGTAAAAGCTCATAAATGGATTTTACCATATTAGTCTTTATAACTCGTATGACACTCCTTAAAAAGAGAAAAATTATTAATTTCAGATAATAACCTATTTACAAGTTTGGAAGTATGTTAATATTCAGAAGAGAGCACGATTTTATTATAATGAAATGGAATGAGGAGGAGTCGGGATGTTGAATGTGACGGAAAATCGCTTTGCGAATTACCCTCAACAGCCGCATGGGAGGAAACTGGTAGACAAAGTGTTGACGGGGGTCGAGAGGGAAGAGGAGTTGGAAAGGGCAAGGCTGCTGCCTTCGATCATGGTCGATTTGGAAGCGGTCATTACGCTTGAAATGATTGCAACAGGCGTATTGTCTCCGAATGAAGGGTTCATGAATGAAATCGACTATAAATCCGTGTTGAATGAAGGCAGGTTGGCGAACGGTACAGTATGGCCGGTTCCGCTCAGCTTTGCTCCGATCGGCAATCGCAACAAGGAAATCATCAAGACACTTTCTGTGGGGGATGAAGTGGCGCTTTCCGATGAACAGAACGAGCCGGTTGCGATTTTGAAGATCGAAGATATTTTTGATTATGATAAGGAATACCGTGCTTCCCATTTATTCGGCACGACCGATCGGAATCATCCAGGGGTGGACGCGATTTACAGACGGATGGGCGATGTCGCGCTCGGCGGACCGATCCGGTTATTGCGTCGAGTTGATTGGGGGCCGTTTGAAAAATTGCGGTTGGAGCCGAAAGATACGTGGCATGAATTTTACGAGGTGAAGAAGTTCCGTTCAGCAGCAGGCTTCATTACCGGGGCGAATCCTTTGCATCGAGGCCATGAATATATCCATAAAAACGCGTTGGAAGAAATCGACGGCTTGCTCCTTCAGCCGTTAGTCGAGATGGCGAAGCGTGAATATACACGTCATGAGTTCCGGATGCTATCCTATCGTAGTGTGCTGGATACGTATTATCCGAAAGGGCGGTCCATCCTTGCTCCGCTGCGAGTGACGTATATTTTTGCCGGCCCTCGGGAGACGGTGCTGCATGCGTTGATTATGAAAAACTACGGCTGCACTCATGCGCTTATCGGCCGAGATCACGCAGGAATCGGCGATTATTATGATAAGTATGCGAGCCATAGCATTTTTGACCAGTTCAAACCGGAAGAGCTCGGCATCGACGTAAGGCTTTTCCACGAAGTGTTCTATTGTACGCGTTGTGACAGCCCTGCGACAGAACAGTCATGCCCGCATGATATTCAATATCGGATCAATATTTCCGGAACGGGTATCCGTGAAATGCTTCGTCATGGCATTATGCCGCCGAAGGAAATCGTCCGTCCTGAATCGGCGAGGATTGCAATCCAAGGCGTCCAGCCGAAAGGTCTTGACGAGTTTGAAAGCGCTATCTCGCCTGTAGGGAAGGTCATTAAGAGCATGTTCCCGTTCTACTTGGAGAGGACGAGGCTCGGCGGACGGATTCGAAAAGCGCCTCTGTCGGTCGAGGACTTGACGAATGACGATTTAGAAGCGGTCAATTTGGACGTCCGAGCGAATGCCGACCGTATTTATCGGGAGGTTTTCGAGGAGTATTCGAGCGTTGGCGACACGAACCGGGGCATGCAGCCTGAATGGGTGATGGATGCAAGAGAATCATTGCATACGCAGCAGCAGATGGTCATCCAGGACTTGGAGGAGAAGGTGAAGCAGGCACCTGAGACCGCTTCGGATGAATTCATGTATCAGGATAAAGAGGAAGCGCAGCGGGAATTGGAAGTGGCGAAGAAAATCCTCGGCGACATTCCGAAAGTACTCCGTGCAGCAGACTTCGATTATCGGACGTGGAATGTGCTACCGTATAAGCGTTATCGCGGGGCAGACGAGCCTGAAGAAGAAAAATAAAATCCATATAGAGCGAGTAGTAATATACTTGGAGCTTTCCGCTTTTGTCGCGGAAAGCTTTTTCACGTTTCTGTAGGTCCTTTTGACTTCAAGGAATCATTCTTATGTATGGTCGAATGCAATCCATAAAACACCATTTACATTGCTTTGCGAGGTACCTCGTGTTACGATGTCGATAGAGAGGTGATTGAAATGGATCAAGAGATGATGAAAGGAAGCATCGATTTAATATTATTATCCCTCATCGCGCAACGGCATATGTACGGCTATGAAATCGTTAAAGTGTTGAAAAAGGTCAGTGACGATACGTATGAAATGAGTGAAGGGACTCTTTACTCTGCGTTGAAGCGTTTGGAAAAGAAACGGTGGGTCGACTCCTATTGGCAGGAAACGGAGGGCGGCAGGCGAAAGTATTATCGACTGACCGATGAAGGCGGCGCCGCTTTGGACAGCAAGCGCGAAAATTGGGAGTGGATGAATACGCTTGTGCATAAAAGTTCGGAAGGATTGCTATGAAGCAGCCCTTTCAACGGTTTGTCGAGGGAATTGTCCGGGAAACCGACAGCAATCATGAGGAGCGGAAAGACTTGTATGAAGAACTGCTCTCTCATTTGGAATGTTCATTCATAGATTACCAGAAGCAAGGATTATCAGAAGAGGAGGCTATGCGAACCGCCATGACAAACTTTGGAGAGGAACGGGAGATTGGCAAGCAGCTGCAACAGGCAATGTACCCATACCGAAGGGAAATGATGCTTTCATTATCGGTAGCATCACTGCTTTTCGCGTATAGCGTTTACGCATGTCAGTTATTTGTAATGGGAGATGCGCATATCCCTTGGTTAATCGTTGCCGTCTTCATTAGCACCGCAATACTAGTTATGACGGTTCGGCCGGTTTCTTCATTGAATCGGAGATTGTGGATGAATAGCATGCTGCTCATTCATATCATGACTTTTTTCTATGGATTTTTATTGGCGACTGACGTATATCCACCGTTGTCGACCGGCTTGTCAATCATTGCAGGACTGATTCTTTTGCTTGCGATCGTTCTTGTGTATCGGACGACGATTTACGATTATTCATCAAAACGCCAACAGCTAGTGAAGGATGCAAAACGATTTCATTTTATAAATATCACAACAGGTATATTCATTGTTTTCGCTACATTGTTTTTCTTATGGGCGTTTTTATTTTTCGGTGATATGTCGCCAAAAGTATTCATATTGTTTATACCGCTTGTCCTATGGATTGTTTCCTATGCAAGCCAATTGCAGTTGCTCTCGAAGCAAAAGAAACTGTGGGCGTATGCGATTCTGTTCATGCAAACAGCAGTCGTATTATCTGCGGTCGGATTTTGGGTGTTTGGAGTTGTAGGAGGGATGGCATGAATAAATCAATCAGTTTTCTCATTGGTAGTATCGGCTTCGTTACGATCGTTTTCGTTGTGCTAGGGTTCTTGTTTGAAAAAGAGGAAAATGAAAAGCAAAATGGGCTGACTGCCACTTTCGATGTCTCTGTAGATGGTTCGATTGCATATGTTGCCTATGATGACGGGAAAGCAGGTATTTATTTGCCTGATGGGAATGAATTGCCGATTGTACAGTTTCCTGTCGATCAAACAATTTTAGATATCAGCTTCTCGAAAGATGGTAAAAGACTAGCATATATTGTGACAGATAAAGAGATGAGTCCAGAAAGTGAAAGCTCCGTACATCTTTTGAATGTGGATACGGCTGCTGATCAACTTGCATTTCGTGAGCAAGGAATAATTACGGAACTGGCATTTGACCCGAAAGATTCGGAGCTTCTCTTTTATTTGCACGCCGCGACTTTTACGAACTATTCACCGATTGTAGGCGAAAGGCCACATGATTTTGATGTGCATAGCTTCCATCTTCAAACGCTTGAGCAGACAAAATATACCGATCTGAAAAAGTACAATATGCAGTCATTGCAAGTATCGGCGACAGATGAATCCGTGTATGTCCAAACGGATGACGATGAACATGTACAAACAGCGGACGATGTATTTGCATCCAAGCAGCGTATTTTTAAAATCCCGCTCGATGCGCCAGACGAAAAAACGGTCATAAGTGATCCGGCGGGGGAGGAAGATCTATATGACTTCGTACTGTTGCCGGATAGGGAAGAAATTATTTACCAAGCAGTCGGGGGCACTGGAGAAGATGGCATATTCGAGTACGAGTTGTTCAGCTTCAATTGGAATACGTATGAAAAGAAGCAACTGACCCATTTAAAGGAGTATGCGTCTGAACCAACCGTAGGGCAGGATAATAAAATCTACTTTTTGGTGGACCGTCAATTCGGAGGGCGGCAGCCTGACTATCGAATCTATCAGATGTCCGCAGATGGGGAAAATGTGAAAGAAATCTTGAGTGCACAATAAACGATTTGCATGACTATGAAAAATTGAAAAAAATGGAGGCGTACCCGTTGTCAATAAGCCGATTTCTATGATAAGCTAATTCCTGTTTTGAATATCTTAAATAGAAATGAAGGCGATATATAGATGGCAGCAGTTGCAGCCAACGGCCCGGGGAAGAAACTGAATTTGTTTCATCTGACGTGGCCGATTTTTCTTGAGTTATTTTTGTTCATGTTGATGGGATTGGCGGATACGTTCATGTTGAGTGCGCTGTCTGATGATGCGGTATCAGGCGTTGGGGCAGCGAACCAATATGTGCAAATCGCAATTCTTGTACTAGAAGTAGTCGGTAACGGTGCAGCAATCGTTGTTGCCCAATATTTAGGGTCTAGGCGTTTTATTGAAGCGTCGAAGATTTCTGCGCTTGCAGTTTCTTTGAATCTATTAGTCGGACTTGGCATTAGTGGTATCTTCATTTTGTTCACGAGCCGTATGATGGAAACGATGAATTTGCAAGGGGATGTCCTTGCACATGCGGAAGCGTATTTGGTCATCGTTGGAGGCGGGATTTTCCTACAGGCGATCATCAACTCGCTTGCAGCTGTCATTCGTGTTCACGGATTTACGAAACAGACGATGTTCGTATCACTCGGCATGAACATTATTCACGTCATCGGGAACTATGCGCTCATCTTCGGAAAGTTCGGGATGCCTGCGCTAGGCGTGCAAGGAGCGGCGATTTCGTCGGTCGGAAGCCGTGTAATCGCGATGTTCGTCTTCATTTGGCTATTGTACAAAGTGCTTGAATATCGTATCGAATTCCGTTATTACTTTACATGGTCGAAGGAATACATCAAAAAGATATTGAACATCGGATTGCCTTCAGCGTTCGAACAGATCCTGTACCAAGCATGCCAAATCGTATTCCTCTACTATGTCACTTATCTCGGTACGGAGGCGCTTGCTGCGAGACAGTATGCGACGAACATTTCGATGTTCAGTTATTTGTTTGCACTCGCAATCGGCCTCGGGACAGCAATCATCGTCGGCAGACTCGTTGGAAGCGGAGAAAAGGATGAAGTGTACCAGCAAGTTTGGTCCTCTTTGAAGCGTGCGCTTGTCTTTACCGTCGTGTTAGTGGCGATTGTCATGACGTTCCGTTATCCGCTTATGCGCCTGTTCACCGACAATGAGGAAATTATCGAGCTTGGAGCATCTGTGTTGTTATTAGCATGTTTGCTGGAAACAGGACGGACGTTCAATATCGTCATCATCAACTCGCTCCGTGCATCGGGCGACGCGAAATTCCCGGTTTTGATGGGAGCTCTATCGATGGTCATGATGAGTTTGCCGCTTGGCTATTTCTTCGTGTTCGTGCTAGACCTAGGACTTGTCGGAGTATGGCTAGCTATCGCGGCAGATGAATGGACACGCGCCATCATTATGATGCTGCGTTGGAAAAGCAGAGCATGGGAACGGTATGCGCTTGTTGAGCCTCTTGAAACAGAAGTAGAAGTGAAGCCGGAAGTCGTTTAAATGAAAAAGAAGGCCTCTCATATGTGAGAAGTCTTCTTTTTATTTTTATAATTACCAGAAGAACGGAAGCAAAGCGAAAGTTACGATGGAGCCGAGTGCAATTCCTAAGCCAAACGCTAATCCACGTCCTCCAAAGCCATATCCATATCTAAAACCGTATCCGAAACCACCCAAATTTCGTTGACGACCGAATGGCTCTAAATAGACTTTATTGCCCCTGACACATTGAATAATCCCCCTATGGGTTCGTCCATCCCGAGTCCCAATAACGACAGCTCTTCCGATATGCCTAGTGCACAAAGAATGGTATTGTTGAACTGACATCGTGTTGTCACCCCATTTCGATTGAACATAATACATCATATGTGAGGGATTTTTCTTCAAGGGGGACAAACACACCGTTGCATTCGTTTAGAGTGAAAGGCAGTATTACGACAGCTGTCCAATTTCGGAGGATGAAAGTGTAAAAAGATCCGCTACATGCAAGTCTTTAGCTCTTAGAAAGTTTTGAACCAAATAATAGCCGACAGCGTATCCAGTCATATGGGGACAATTGCCGAGGCCGTATAGCACTTTTTCATGGGTAGCACTCTCTTTCACATGATGTTTGTTTGGATTGACGAAGTCTTTCCACAATCGGGCCAGCTGTTTGTCGGAATAAAGAGAAGTCCACGAAGAAGTAGAGTCCTTCCCGAATCTTTCTGCCACAGCTGCTTCTGCCAACCCTTCCAAAATGATCGTATCTAATAATGTGTACTCTTCTCCCCGTTTCGGAAACTTGTTCAATCGGCACACATGATTGTACTCATGGGTAAGTAACGCCTTCATTTCAGTTTCCGTATTATGAGGTGAAATGAATAAAAAAAGCTTATCAGCATAAGCTAGCCCCGATTTTCCTTTGAATTGACGAATCAACACGCTGTTGTTGGAATCCGATGGGAAGATAAAGATAGGGACAGAAGGACCTTTCCATTTGCTTCTCAATCGCCCTATTTCATTCGACAACATTCCCCATGCATTTTTCTCCTGCAATTTCTTCGTTAACTCTCTCCCTTGTTTTGCAGTCTTGTACATGCCAAACGTCGTTAAGTGATGATGAATATCCGATGAGGAAGCTGATGTGAAGTATTTGATTAATTTAGCGCAAACTTTCGAAGGGTCTCCTTTGCATTCCTCGATCCAATTGTCAGTCCGGATTACGGCCATGCCATGGCACCTCTTTTTGAATTATCATATTCGCATGTTAGAAGGAAGGTCCACAACATGAAAACCAACTAAATTACTATGCATTGTAGGGATTATTCTGCTATAATCTACTAAACATACGTAATGAAGGAGCTGGACAGCTTGCGAGTAGTGAATAATATAGCCGAATTGATAGGCGAAACGCCTGTAGTGAGATTGAATCGCCTTCCTGATCCACAAGGTGCAGCCGTCTATGTGAAGCTTGAATATTTCAATCCGAGCAGAAGCGTCAAGGACCGGGCGGCATACAATATGATAATCGAAGCGGAAAAAGCGGGTTTATTACAACCGGGAGATACGATCATTGAACCGACGTCTGGAAACACAGGGATCGGACTCGCGATGAATGCCGCAGCCAGAGGCTACAAAACAATTATCGTCATGCCTGATTCTTCGACACTTGAGCGAATCAATATTTTAAAAGCTTACGGTGCAACAGTCGTGTTGACACCGAGTGATTTAAAAATGCCGGGAGCCATTCAAAAGGCAGAGGAAATTTCAGCGGAGATTCCAAATAGCTTCATTCCGATGCAATTTGAAAATGTAGCGAATCCGGATATTCACAGGTATACGACAGGACCGGAAATCATTCGAGCGATGGAATCGATGAACCGAAAACTGTCAGCGTTTGTTTGTACAGCGGGTACGGGCGGTACAGTTACAGGGACTGGTGAGTTTTTAAAAGGACACGACAGCGATATTACGGTTCATATAGCGGAGCCGGCAGGTTCTCCAGTACTATCTGGCGGGAAGCCCGGGAAGCATAAGCTTGTCGGAACGAGCCCCGGTTTTATCCCATCGATATTAAACACATCCGTTTACGACGAGATTTTCAAGATCGAAGATGAGGACGCCTATCGAACGGTACGCGAATTGGCGGCGCGTGAAGGCTTGCTGCTCGGTCCAAGCGGGGGTGCTTCCGTATTTGCTGCGATGCAAGTGGCGAAACGATTGACCCCAGCTGATACTGTTGTCTGTATTGCGCCAGACAATGGCGAACGGTATTTATCGAGCGATTTATTTGATGACTAAAGGAGAGGAATAAGCATCCTCTCCATTTTCATAAGTTTAATTCCGACTAAACAAATAAGATAAATAGAGGTGTGGAAAATGTATGTCACAATCGATGGAATCGAGAAGAGTTTCACGAATGAAAGAAAAGAGCAGGTTCTAGTACTGGATCACATTACTATCGATATGGAAAAAGGGAGCTTCGTCTCCATCGTCGGTCCTTCTGGCTGTGGCAAATCGACGCTGCTTTATATGATTGCAGGCTTAGAGAAGACGGATAAAGGCAGCATTCGCATCGCAGGGAATGAAGTGAAGAAGCCTGGTCCCGATCGAGTCGTCGTTTTTCAGGAAGCCGGGCTTTTCCCGTGGTTAACCGTGTTGGAAAATGTGAAATACGGCTTGCTGCTGAAGAAGATGCCGAAGCAAGAGGCTGAGGCAAAGGCAATCGAAATGTTGAAAATGGTCCACTTAAGCAACTATATCCATTCGTACCCGCATCAACTGTCGGGTGGGATGAAGCAAAGAGTATCTATTGCGAGAGCTTTAGTGATGGAACCGGATATTTTGCTGATGGATGAACCTTTCTCTGCGCTCGATGAACAGACGAGAATGGTGCTCCATAAAGAATTGCTGGAGATTTGGAAAAAGACGAAAGTGACGATTTTTTTCGTGACGCACAATATCCGAGAGGCTGTGTTGCTTTCGGAAAAAGTGATCGTGTTCGGCACGCGTCCTGGAAAGGTGAAGGAAATCATTCCAGTTCCGACTTCAACGGACGGCGTGTTGCCCGATAGTGTGACATTGCATACAGAACAACGGATTTTAGCCATTTTGGAGGAGGAAATTGAAAAGGTGTTAAAGGAGGAAATGGGTGATGACTACAGCTTTAAGACGAATCATCTTCATCGCGATGATAGCGGTGATATGGGAAGTCACATCTAGACTTTCGGTATTGCCAGATTTCATGTTTCCGCGTTTGACACAAGTGTTGGAAACTCTTTTTAACGGTCTTGTGAATGGGCAAATTGTAGCGGCAATCGGGAAAAGCATGAGCCGCCTGCTGATCGGATTTGCGATCGCAATCGTTTTAGGTGTCATTATGGGCTATCTCATTTGGCGATATAAATTAGTGGAGGATACACTCGGTTTTCTCGTAACCGCGTTGCAGTCCATCCCGAGCATCGTCTGGTTCCCGCTCGCGATTATTTGGTTCGGGTTGAATGATTTCTCGATTTTGTTCATTGTCACGATCGGCGCTACGTGGACGATGACTGTCAGTGCGACGAGCGGTTTCCGAAATGTACCGACGTTATACCAACGGGTCGCGAAGACATTTGGTTCGACAGGGCTCCATTTCATTCGAACCGTCATTTTGCCGGCATCTGTCCCGCAATTATTATCAGGACTACGCATTGCTTGGGCATTTTCATGGAGGGCATTGATGGCTGGGGAATTGCTTGGGTCAGGCGGAGGGCTAGGGCAATTGCTTGAAACAGGGCGTTCCCTCGGTCAAATGGACCTTGTCATCTCTGTCATGATCATCATTGCGGTGATCGGGACGATTATGGATAATGTCGTATTCTTACGTTTGGAACGTTCTGTACAGAAAAAATGGGGTCTAACATGACCTATACAAAGGAGATATCGACAATGAAAAAGTCAGTAGTCATGACATTGTTAACGGTTTTAGTAGTAGGAATCCTATCTGCTTGCGGTTCTTCCTCGTCTGGCAGCAAATCGGTAAAAATCGGATACTTCCCGAACTTGACGCATATCGCAACAATTGTCGGGCTTGAAAACGGCTATTTTGAAGAGGAATTCGGAGAGGATGTGAAGATTGAAACGAAAACAGTGAGCAATGGTGGTCTATTCATGGAAGCGATGACGACGAAATCAATCGATGTCGGTACAGTCGGTCCTGGTCCATTGTTGAATTTCTACGTGAAAAACCCGACGTTCCGCTTGATTTCAGGCGCAGTGAACGGAGGAGCTGTGCTCGTTGCGAGTGAAGGCGGAGGTGTTTCGGAGCTAGCCGATCTTGACGGCAAAAAAGTCGCCATCCCGGTCATCGGAAGCACGCAGGACGTCATGCTTCGAAAAGCATTGAAAGAAGTGAATCTCGAAACGACATCGAACGGCGGTACAGTCGAATTATTCGCAGCTGCGCCTGCTGACACCGCTACACTTTTCGTTCAAAACTCCGTCGATGCCGCGGCGACACAAGAGCCGTGGGGGAATATACTAGAGACGCAAGCAAACGGCAAGCTGATCCTCGACTGGGATGAATTTGCATGGGGGAAGGAATCGACAAACACAGTCGTTGCGGCAAGCGATGAATTCTTGAAGAATAAAGAGTTTGCGAGCGCTTATTTAAAAGCCCATAAACGGGCAGTCGAGTTCATTCAGCAAAACCCGGAAGAAGCTCAACAATTGGTCATTCAACATATTAAAGATTTGACTGGAAAAGAAATAAATGAGGACGAAACAGCCGCAGCATTTGCAAAGCTTGAAGTAACAACTGAGGTGAATGAACAAGTCATTCAGGAAATGGCGGATATTAGCAAGGAAGCTGGATATGTGACGAGCAGTGATATTGAAGGTATGATTGATCTTTCTTATTTGGAAGAGTAATAAAAATGGGACCCACCATAATTTTGGTGAGGTCCTTTGTACTTTATTCATCAATTGGCTTGTACTTCTTTCGCACGTCTTGCTTTGCCGGTTGCCATCGATATCGAAACGGCAGCGCACAAAAATGCAATGACGACAACTCCAGCCCCGACAGTCGTTGTGCTTGTGACCGAATCGGTTTGGCCTAATACGACAGCGCCGATTCCTGAACCCAATGCGATCCCGACCTGCAATGCGGAATTGTTTAGACTTTGATGGATATCAGACGAAACGGGATCGGTCTCGATAATATAATCCTGCTGCGGCGGTGCAAGGGCCCAGCTTAATGCTCCCCAAATCATCATGATGACAATGAAGAACGGAAACGAAAATGTCGAGTAGGGCAACACGAATAGGATCAAGGCAAAAGAACCGATAATAATGAGAATGCTTTTCTTGGATCCGACCCAACCGGCAAGGTTCCCCCCGAACGCTCCGCCAGCTACTGCTGCTATCCCGAAGAGGAAATAGGAGATACTGATCCAGTATTGGTTCAGGTTCAAATTCATTTCCAAGAATGGTGTAAGATAGGCGTAAACCGTATAATGGCCAGCTAGCATGAACATCGTTGCCAAGTGCGCGAAGACGATTTTTTTATTTGCGAGTGATTTGATTTGCATGGAAAGGGGCTGCACTTCACTCATCGGAATCTTCCCAAGGAAAATAGAAACGAAAACGAATGAGCAGATCGATAGAACCGCAATTCCTAAAAAGACGCTGCGCCAACCGAAAGCGTTCGTAATGAGAATGCCAAGTGGCACGCCTAACACGAGGGAAGAACTGATTCCCATCACAATATAACTGATGGCCTTTGCACGCTTGGGTGCTTCAACGATCCGCGCGGCAATCGTTAAGGAAAGGACGATGAGCAGCGCCGCACTCGTCGCGGTGATGACACGTGCGATCATGACAAATGTGAAAGTGGGACTGAAAAAGGTCATAATGTTTCCGGTGAAAAAGATCACCATCGTAACTAAATAAAGCTTTTTCCTTTCGATTTTAGCGGTCAATGACAATAAAACCGGACCGGCAATGGCGAACACAAGCGCATAGACCGAAATGAGCTGCCCGGCCGTCCCGATAGAAACATTTAAATCATCTGCGATAATCGGCAATATGCCTCCGACGATCAATTCAACAAGTCCAACTGTAATCGTTGATATCGCAAGGATGAAAACTCGTAAATCCATAAAAAAATCCTCCTCTATAAAATAAAAAAATCCCGACTGCAAAGTAAGTTACCTTTGTAGTCAGGAGTTAATGGTTCCTGGTAGAGACCCTCAAACCGTATTATTGAGGTTATACATATATGTTGAAGTTATGAAATTTCCATTCACCAATCTACCATGGTTCGACATAAATATCAAGAGCAATTTCCTTTTTATGATCGATTATGGTTACATAGAAATAACAATTACATCTGTTTTGGAGGAACCAATATGTACGATCCAACTGTTTTCGAAAACTTAAAAGTCGCATTTGAAAACCGGGTGTATGATCTTGATACGATCGATCGCGATATACGGATCGTCAACCGATCAGATCAAATGGATTTCGCGGTTCTAGCACGAAAATTCATTTTACAATTTACACTTTTTCATTTGGAAGATGTGTCTGCCGAAATCATTTTGGAGGCATCTTTACAAGACTTGGCGGATGAAATATTGGAAGCACCCGGAGAAAATCCCGGCTGTTCATTGACAGTACGCTTTCTGAAGCGTGTTCGAGAAGAAGAGGAGCAGTGCGGACAAATCGAGGAAACATTGAATGACATATGGGAAAATGAAGTTCTTGTTACCCAAACGTTAAGTTTCATATACGGAGAGGACGCACCCGGTTACTTGAACAATATTGAAGTGAAATTCAAGGCGAAAATCAATGAGGAGCACATGGGGAAGCTGCCCGATTTTTTAAATAGTGTTCTCGACGCGCTGCGTGTACTGAACGCCATTTGACGATGAAAAAACTTTGCATCTTCTCTATCCCGAATTGGGAAATGGCTATATAATGAAGGACGTATGCATCTTTGTATGATTTATTCGTTTTTAGACTGATTTTTTGATTTTACTTTGACAGAAGGAAAAGGTGTACAACATATGAGTTTATTGACAGTAAGTAATTTAAGCCATGGGTTCGGGGACCGGGCGATTTTTGATGATGTTTCGTTCCGTTTATTGCAAGGGGAGCATATCGGCCTGATCGGTGCGAACGGGGAAGGTAAATCGACGTTCATGAATATCATCACGCGTAAGCTTGAGCCGGATGCTGGAACGGTCGCTTGGGCGAAGCGTGTGCGCGTCGGATATTTGGATCAGCATGTCGTGCTACAACAAGGGATGAGCATCCGTGATGTGCTGCGGACTGCGTTTCAATACCTTTATGATCTGGAGGCGGAGATGAACGCTCTTTTCGCGAAGATGGGCGAAGTCGATGCCGATGAGCTTGAGAAGCTGCTAGAGGAAACAGGGCAGATGCAAGATGAGCTGACGAATAACGACTTTTATATTATCGATTCCAAAGTGGATGAAGTGGCGAATGGACTTGGATTGGATGAGTTCGGGCTTGACCGTGACGTCCACGATTTAAGCGGCGGGCAACGTACGAAAGTGTTACTCGGTAAGCTCCTCCTTGAGAAGCCTGATATTCTGCTTCTTGATGAGCCGACAAACTATTTGGACGTCGAGCATATCGAGTGGCTGCGTAATTATTTGCAGAACTACGAAAATGCATTCATCCTCATTTCGCATGATATTCCTTTTTTGAACAGCGTCATTAACTTGATCTACCATATGGAAAACCAGCAAATTACACGGTACGCAGGGGATTATGATGAGTTTTTGCGTGTCCATGAAATGAAGAAGCAGCAAGTAGAGGCTGCATATAAAAAGCAGCAAAAGGAAATCGCCAACTTGAAGGACTTTGTTGCGCGCAATAAAGCGAATGCAGCAACGAGCCGGATGGCGATGTCCCGCCAGAAGAAGCTCGATAAGATGGATATCATTGAACTGGATGCTGAAAAGCCGAAGCCGCAATTTGATTTCAAGCTTGCGCGTACGCCGGGACGTTATTTATTCCAAACGAAAGACCTCGTCATCGGGTATGATGAGCCGCTGTCAAAGGAACTCAACTTGACGATGGAGCGCGGGCAGAAGATTGCTTTGTCCGGGGCGAATGGTATCGGGAAAACGACGCTATTACGAAGCATTCTCGGTGAAATCCCATCTCTTGCGGGTTCTGTCGAGCTTGGCGACCATATTGAAATCGGCTACTTCGAGCAGGAGATAAAGTCGGAAAATAATCGCACTTGCTTGGAAGAAGTGTGGGATGAATTCCCGCATTTCACGCAGTATGAAGTGCGTGCCGCGTTGGCGCGCTGCGGATTGACGACGAAGCATATCGAGAGCAAGGTGAAAGTGCTGAGTGGTGGAGAGCGGGCAAAAGTTCGCCTTTGCAAGCTCATTAACAGGGAAACGAATTTGCTCGTTCTCGACGAGCCGACGAACCACTTGGATGTCGATGCGAAAGCTGAATTGAAGCGCGCGTTAAAGGAATATAAGGGCAGTGTGTTGCTCATTTCCCATGAGCCTGATTTCTACGAAGGCGTTGTGACGGATGTGTGGAACGGAGAAAACTGGACGACGAAGATGTTTTAGTGGAAGAGACATATTTATAAATGACAATTCTATCGGAGTTTTATAAATTGGAAACTTTAAATAAGATTTGTAATAGGACACCAGCTTGGCTTAGCTGGTGTTTTTATTTTATTGGGTATTACAACATCTACTAAAGAGATGTCATTACTTCCGAAGTTCAAGAATAAACAAGCGTCTCCCAATTATCTTTTAAGATTATGTTTAATGTTGTAATATATACATTATAATATTAAGATGTAACAAAAATACCATTGCGGTGAAAAGAGTGAAGAGATTGAGTAATCCAATTGAGAAGTTGAAAACTAAGATGCATGAGTTAACGGATACACAGAAAAAAGTTGCGGACTATATTATTAAAAATCCCATGGATGTTGCATTTTATACAATTGATCAACTGGCTGGCATTGTGAGCACCAGCACAACAACTATTATGAGGCTAACATTTAGCTTAGGATATTCCGGATACTCCGAATTCCAGAAGGGTCTCCAAGAGATACTGAGAAGCAAGGCGGCTCCACATACGCGACTTGAAGCGAATTTAAAGGATATAACCAACAATGATTTATGGCATCAATACGCAGAATTTCAAATAAATAGCATCCAAAATACATTTGAATTAATAACAAAGGAATCATTAGATAAGACGATAAAGATGCTTGTGAATGCACGGCATATTTATTGTACTGGCGTAAGAAGCGGATTGCCTGTAGCCCAGTATTTAACGCATGGTCTTAATCGTTTATTGGGAAATACAAAATTAAGAAATGCAGATCAAAGCGATTGGATTGACGATGTTGCTGGATTAGATTCTTCTGATGTAGTGATAGCAATTAGTTATCCGAGATATGCACGTCGAGTTGTTGACTTAGTGTCGGAATCGAAAAAAGCAGAAGCAACGATTATCGCAATTACAGATAGTTATTCATCTCCTTTAGCTAAGTATGCAGATGTAATTCTACCTTGTAGCTCTAGTAGCCTCTCTTTTCATAATTCAATCACCTCATCTATTTTCCTTGCAGACTATTTAATTACAGCAATGGCCACACAGAACCATGAGAAAATTAAAGCCAGACTAGATAAAGTAAACGATATTTTAACAAACATCAACTATCACCATTTACCTCCAAACAATTAATGTAAACCTAGACAACTCTCTCGTTATTTATTGAGGAGTGTCTTTTTTTTGAACTAATTTATGAAATGTATTTACTTTTCTAAAGTGGGGTGCTATTCTAAATGCGATGGAAGTAATAAATTTTACATATTGAAATAAGGAAGAAAAATTTACGACAACATGAAAGCGCTTTAGCAATAAGGGGGAGAAGCAATGAGTAGTTCTAATTTTAATTTACCGAAGAATTTAATCGACCGAGTGGGGCACCTAAATTCTACATTGCTATGTGATGGGTTAAAGAATTCAGGTGCAATGGATTATGAAATTAAACCTGTTACTTCAGAACAAAACGTTTTTGGTCCAGCGTTTACAGTTGCATTAGAACCGGGAGATAATTTGTTTTTACATGAAGCTATTCACACTGCTCCTGAAGATTGTGTACTAGTTGTGGATGGAAAAGGCTATAAGCACCGTGCCTATTTAGGAGAACTAATGGCGTTCGCAGCAGAAGCAAAAAATATTAAGGGCATTATCATTGATGGATTGGTTCGTGATTATGATGTGCTATCCAAAATGAAATTCCCTATTTTCGCCAAAGGTTTTATTCCGGCAGGTCCATTTAAAGAAGGGCCCGGATCAATTAACCAAAGGATCTCTTGTGGCGGTGTTGTCGTGAATCCTGGTGATTTAATAGTTGGGGATACAGATGGTGTAGTAGTTATTCCTCAAGATGTATTGGAAAATACAGTTGCGAATGCTGAAAAGAAACTGGCATATGAAAATAACAGAGTCGAAGAAATTATGAAATACAAAAAGTTGAAAAGCGAAGGTTCACCTACAAACAGTATTGAACCTAGTTGGTTAAGAGATAAAATGAAGCAATTTTAAGGCTGTTAATTTGGGAGATGATTGGACATGCAAGTAGGTTTTATTGGTTTTGGTGAAGCTTCATTTAACATGGCATTAGGTTTTAGTGGAGAAGGAAAAGGAGGTATTATTGCATTTGATGCTTCTATTAATAATCCGGTTACTGGAAAGGTAGTACAAGAGAGGGCTAATATAGCGAATGTGAAGTTACTTTTAAGTTTAGAAGATGTAGTTCAACAATCCACAGTAATATTTGCAGCGGTTCCAGCGGACAAGGCACTTGACGTTTGCACAGCAGCATTGCCCTTTATTCAAAAAAATACGCTTTATATTGACGTATCGGCATCCAGTCCAGAGATAAAAAAAGCAATTAATGAAAAAGTTATTCAAAAGGATGCTTTGTTTGTAGACGCCGCTTTAATGGGGCCATTACCAGTTTATAAACATAAAGTGCCGATTTATGCGAGTGGTAATGGAGTTGACCTAATGATGACTTTGCTTGCTGAATATCATATGGATTTGACAAAAATTAGTGATATTGCTGGTGAAGCATCAGCGGTAAAATTAGTGAGAAGTATATTCATGAAGGGTTTATCAGTTCTATGTGTAGAAATGTTAGAGGCAGCACGCAAATTGGAAATTGAACAATTAGTCATTCAATCAGTTTCAGAAACAATGAATAAGACGGATTTTGAAAATACATTAAACCGATTAGTAACGGGAACGGCAATTCATGCAGAGAGAAGATTTACTGAGATGTCTGGTTCTAATCAAATGTTGGAGTCACTAGGCGTGAACTCTGTTATGGCAACAGCAGTACGCCAAAAACTTGAATACATGCTTAACTTTGGGCTGAAAGAAAAATTTAATGGTTTAACACCGTCATCTTGGTCAGATGTTTTGGAACAAATGAATTAAGTTAAGCTGAAAAAATTTACGAGGGGGATTACTAATGGGAACTAAATTTACGAAGATGATTTCGTTTATGGTGTTGGCTTTAATCGTAGTGTTAGCGGGATGTTCGAATGACAAGGCTGGGGATAAAGGTGAACTTGATTATCCTAAAAAACCAATAAAAATAATCAATCCTTTTTCGGCCGGGGGTCCAGCAGATAATACATCTAGAATTCTTGCAAGCCATGCAGAAGAGATCGTTGGCAAGTCTATAGTGATTGAAAATAGAGACGGTGGCGGTGGCAGTATCGGACAAACAGCTGGTGTGACTGCAAAGCCCGATGGCTATACATTAACTTTAATTACTTCTTCAATTGTAAGCAATCCAATCTTCAATAATGTTTCTTATACACATGAAGATTTTGTGCCAATTATTATGACGGTTAATGACCCATTCTTTTTAGTAGTAGGGAAAGATGCTCCATATGATGATGCTGAATCATTTCTTAAGTACGCAAAAGAAAATCCAGGCAAAATTAATGTTGGCGTTTCAGGCGCGCAAACAGTTCCAGCGTTTACAAGTAAAGAGCTTGCAGAAGTTGCAGATATCGATATTACAACTGTTCCATTCGATGGTGAAGCTTTAGCCGTTGCAGCTGTTGCAGGTGGACATATCGATGCATTGATCGGCAATTATTCAGGGTTCGAAAGTCAATTAAAAAGCGGCGCAATGAAAGCAATTCTTCTATTTGATAGTGAAAGATCTGATTTGATTCCGGATGCTCCAACAGCTAGTGAAAAGGGATTAGATATTGTTTCAGGTTCATGGAGAGGTTTTGCGGCTCCAAAAGGAACAGATCCGAAAATAATTGAGTTCTTACACGATAAGTTTAAAGAAATCATTGATCAAAAAGAGTATCAAGACCAAATGACCAATTCAGGAATTAATATTACGTATAAGAATGCAGAAGAATTTAAAGAAATAATCGGTGATACTTATGATAAATATATGAAGTTCGCAGAAAAATAAATGAAAAAGAGAAGGTGATTCTTCTCTTTATTCTTTTCTATTTGTATATCAAGATATTAATTTGAAGTAGGTGAAGTAATGTTTAAAATTAATGGTCTTTTAGCGGGGATATTCTTTGCATTGGGTCTGTTCGCCTTCTTATATTCCTTCCAATTTAGTGAAGCAGCGGCACTTTGGCCAAAGTTTTTCGCAGTCGTTCTTATGATTTTGTCAATAGCTCTTATTGTGGATACAAAGCTTAAACCTGACCGGGAACAGGCTTCGGAAAATACTATATCACAACATGAATATAAACTTTTAGGTATCATTGCAGCGACGACGGTTATTTACATGATTGCGATGGATCTATTAGGTTTCACGATATCATCCATTGCGTTATTGTTTATCTTATTTTGGATTTTTGGATACCGACAACTTAAGAACGTGTTGATTATATCAATTACATCATCTGTGGTTGTAACAGTTATTTTTCAAGTTTTATTAAAAGTTCCATTACCGCAAGGCTTTTTTGAAAGCTTTTATTGAAAGAGGTGAAGCATCTTGTTAGAAATATGGATATCAGCAGCAGGAAACGTTTTTACACCCACTAATATATTTGCAATTCTTTGTGGAGTGCTATTTGGAGTGTTTACCGGAGCATTACCTGGATTAAGTTCTACAATGGCACTCGCAATATTAATTCCTTTTACATTCTCAATGGATCCAGCAACTGGTTTAATATTACTAGGTGCAGTCTACTCAGCATCGGTTTACTCTGGTTCAATCTCAGCGATTCTATTAAATACACCCGGAACTCCATCAGCAGCAGCAACGGTAATAGATGGTTATGAAATGACTAAAAAAGGCGAAAGTGCTAAAGCTTTAGGTATTGCAGCTATTGCATCAGGTTTCGGCGGAATTGTAAGCGTTATCGCATTGTCAGCTTTTGCTCCCTTTTTAGCACAGCAATCTTTACGATTCGGACCGCCTGAGTATTTTGCTTTAGCTGTATTTGGATTAACAATTATTTCAAGTTTGACTGGTAAAAGTCCTGTAAAAGGCTTATTGGCAGGGGTTTTCGGAATCTTGATAGCGACAGTTGGCATGGATCCGATTTCAGGATATCCAAGATTTACTTTCAGTCATCCTGCTTTATTGGACGGATTTGCACTTATCCCTGTCTTAATCGGATTATTCTCAGCTTCACAGGCATTCAGTTTAATGATTTCTAGTAAGTTATCAAGAGATCAGGGAATAGAACTTTCACAAATTCCAACAGTTGCCGGAAGGGTAGTTCCTAAGTTTAAAGAAATTTTGCGATTAACCCCAAACATGGGTCGCTCCTCAATTATTGGCACCATTATTGGAATAATCCCTGGAGTAGGAACAGATCCAGCCGCTTTTATTGCTTACAATGAAGCTAAAAGATGGTCAAAAGATAAAGACTCGTTTGGTAAAGGATCCATTCAAGGAGTTGCTGCGCCGGAATCATCAAATAATGCAGTAACTGGCGGTTCACTTATTCCTTTATTATCACTCGGTATTCCGGGTAATGCAGTATCCGCTGTATTTTTAGGTGGTCTCCTCATTCATGGTTTACGCCCGGGTGCAGAGCTATTTACATATAGTGGAGATATTGTGTATTCCCTATTTTTCAGTTTACTTGTTGCAAACATTCTAATTATCTTTATTGGAATTGGTGGCGCAAGAATTTTCTCGAAAGTATTAGTCGTAAAGCCGATCGTATTAGGACCGATTATTTTACTGTTAAGTATTGTCGGCTCTTATGCGATTCATAATAATGTTTACGATATTTGGATTATGTTGTTATTTGGTGTTATTGGTTTCATCCTAAGAAGATATGGATTTCCACTGGCTCCAATTGTTTTGGCAATTATTCTTGGACCGCTTGCAGAGACAAGCTATAATCAATCCATGTTAATTTCCCAAGACAATTTTGGTCTCTTCTTTAGCAGGCCTATTTCTGCAATATTGTTAATCGTAGCTTTCATCACTTTTATTTCACCGTTTTTAGGCGTCCTTAGGAAGAAAAAGAAAGTAGCATAAGAAAGACGTAAAAAGAAAACCAACCAATTAGAATACGTCCAGCTCAAGATGTCAAGACGTGAAAATGCACCCAGACGATTATATATAAATCGTTTAGGTGCATTTTTTCAAATGTATCCGTTGATCCGCGATTTGTTTTCCTGATGGATTTCTTCTTGCAATCCGTCAATCGCTTCTTTTCGGCGTTCGTTCTTCTCCTTGATGGAAGCAAGTTCTGCACCCTCAGCAGTTTTCGCTGCTTCATTCGCAGCTTCCATATTGCTAATCGTCTTCTTTAATCGGTCCACATTATCTGCAGAATCATTCGGTAAAGGTCTTGGCATGTTCATCCCTCCTTTATTCAATTAACTAGTCTATCCACTTGACGAGAAAATATGTGTAAACTGCTAATCTCGTAACTTTTTTCATGTCGACCCCCATAAAAAGAGAATCCACTTCGAATAACTAGTATGTCCGATAGTGGACAACAACTTAGACGAGGTGATTGATATGCAAAAGAAGTGGAGAAAAACAGGAGCAGCATTGCTTATCGCGGGATTGACAGTTGGAGGGACAAGCTATGCACTTGCAGATGGTGGAAAAGTAACTGAAGTTATCGATCTTAGCGAAATTGGAAAAGACACAGTCTCACCTGTAAGTCCGGTTAGAGAAGTTGTGAAAGCAGATGACACGGAGACGGACGTTGCTGCATCTGAAACGAACGAAGGCGAGACAACGACTGAAACGGACAAAGAAAATGGAACAACGGAAACTGACAAAGAGGGAACAACAGAATCCGATAAAGAACAAGCGACTGAAACAGATGAAAACGAATTGCCTGAAATTCCGGAAGGCTATACAGCAGGAAATCTTGCTGCCTTGGCAAAAGCATATGAAAATGCTGGAAACCAGAATGCGAAAGCGGCCATTAAACGCAATATGGAACGTTCCATTGCGAAATGGGAAAGCAAGCAGCCTGTAGTTGAAACACCAGAAGAGGAAGTTAAAGAAGAAGCGCCGGTAACTGAAGAACCAGCGAAAGTTGAAGAGCCTGTAAAAGAAGAAGCACCGGTGAAAGAAGAACCGGTAAAAGAAGAAAAGCCGGCTAAAGTGAAAGCGAAAAATCCTCAAGCTGAATTGAACGCAAAGCATAAAGAGGAAAAAGAAGCATTGAAAACTGCTCAAAAAGCTGAACGTGATGCATTGAAGGAAGAGCGCAAAGCTGCAAAGGAACAGCAAAAACAAGAGAAAAAAGAGAAGAAAAACTAATTTACCATAGTTTACTGCTTTCCATTTTCCGATTGTCCACTTACAATCGAAGCAATCGGAATTGATGGAAACGGAGGGTTGTCCATGCTTTTGTCCATCATACAAGGGATCTTCAATAAGGAATCTAATACAGCAATAGATAAGCTTGTATGGAAGGCGAAGACTGGCGATGAGAAGGTCATGGATGAGCTTCTCATCGCATTTACTCCGTTCATGAAAAAGACGGCTTCTTTCGTATGCGATCGATTCATTGACGATAGCGATGAAGAATTCAGTATTGCAATGGTCGGATTTCACGAGGCGGTTTTAAAATACAAACCGGAGGAAAATGCTTCACTGAAGACATTTGCCCATTTGATCATGAAACGGCGGCTGATCGATTATATACGAAAAGAAGCAGTGAGAAATGCGAACGTCCTTCTAACGATTGATGACGATGAAAATGAAATGGCCAACGAATATGTCTTCGATGAATCATCGATCTTTTCTTATTCAGAAGAACGTCGAGCGAAGGAACGTCGGGAAGAGCTGGCCGAGTACGGCAGATTGCTTGATGAATACGGCTTATCATTCAAAGAGCTTGCCGCAGTATCACCAAAACACGCTGATTCCAGAAAGACCGCTTTTCAACTCGCACAAATCATAGCGGAGACACCAGAGTTTTATAATCATCTTATGGAGAATAAGAGACTACCAATGAAGCAGTTGGAAGAGATTGTCGAAGTCTCCAGGAAAACGATTGAGCGACACCGGAAATACATCATTGCGGTTACGCTGTTGCTAAACAACGATTTTATATACATAAAGGAATACGTAAAAGGGGAACTCATATGATGCGGACATATAGAGGAATTGTTTGCGAAAAGAAAACAAAATATATGGTGTTCCTAACGACGAAAGGTGAATTTCTGCGGGGAGTTCCGATTGGGGATCCACCCGAGATCGGTGAGGAAGCTGAATTCGCACTCGTTACTCCGTCTATTATGACCGGAAGAAGACCGAAGACGCGTTTAGCTGGAGCCTTCTTAGTTGCGGCAGCCCTTCTATTTTTCTTTGTGTCGTCATTGAGCCCTTTAAACGATAAAGTGATGGCGTATGTACAATTGGAATCTGGCACAGCAATGGAGTTTGGAGTGAACCGGAAAGGTAATGTCATTTCCTTGCGTTATTTGAATGAAGCGCAAAAGGACGATTTAGCAGAATGGAAGAACCGTCCAATCCTTTCCGTGCTCGATAGGGCCATATCTGAATTATCGATGCATGACAATCAAATTATAGTTACGACAGTCTACCCAACTGCCGAAAAGGAGCACGAAGCGCGTCAAGTGATTGGAGCTGCTGTACAGGAAGTGCGTGGAAAGTATGACGACTTGAATTTGCAAGTTGCTGAAAGCACGCCAGAGAAACGAAAAGTGGCGAACAAGAAAAAAATGTCGATTCATCAATTCAACTATGTAGAAAACGAAAAGTCTTCAAGTGGAAATCAACCTGCTAGTAAAAAGGATCAGAAAGAGAAAAAGTCAGAACAGAAGCTGGAAGACAAATCCCCAAAAACGAAGAAAGACAGCACGCCACCTTCAACTCCGCAACAAAAAGAAATGGAGATGAAGCGTACAAATCAGCCTGAAGCTCAGCAAAGTCCGCCGGTGGAGAAAAAGGAAAAGAAGCAGAACGATCATAGAAGTGGAAATGTACCGCCTCATGCAGATAAAAAAGGGCCGCCAGATCACTCATCATCATTGAATAAACAGCCTAATGACCATCAAGGACCACCTGTGAAACAACAACAAAAAGAAAATCCATCAAAGAATCTGCAAAATAATAAATGAGGCTGCTACGACAGTAGCAGCCTCTCTTTTCGTTAAATAAAACTGTCAACCGCTCATACCTCCCGCCAACCGCTCATAAAACGGGAAAAGCGCTCATAAATCCCGCCGAGCGCTCATAAAACGGGAAAAGCGCTCATAAATCCCAACATTATACTTCCTTCAAAATCGCATCCACGGTCGATTCTACTTCTGCACGATTCATTTTCTCATGCCCGCCATGCAACGCGCCGATTGTCCGCTTCGCCAACGCAAGGGGGATTTTGCAGAACGTCAAGATGTTTTTGTTTGAAATAGACTCGATATATTCATCAGCCTTTTTCAAGTTCAGCTCCGCATATTCGAACAGGTCATGCCTGTCCCATCCTTCAGGAAGGAAACGGACGCCGCGCTCCGCATCCTCGTCCTGATTGCGCAGCATATTCACCGCCTGCAATCCTCGACCATACCCAATCGCCAAGTCCCGATCCGTTTTCGTTCCGTCATACTGTTCCCAAATATCGGAAAGCATCACACCGACAAGACCTGCTACATAGTATGTATAGTCATCCAAATCCTCTTTCGTTTGAATCAGGAAATCCCTTCCAACCCATTTCGCCATGCCGTCCGCCATAATGCTTGTCGACTCTTTCACTTTCGCCACGATACTTGTCGGGCATACAGATAGCCAATCGCCAAGTCGCAACGTCACTTCCGGCAATAAGTTTTCATAAGGCTTCAGAAGAGCGCGATACTCAGCAGCGTCGAATAAGTCGGTTTGCAGGAGCTTGCTCGTAGCCTTCAACAAATGTTGTTTGCTCTCCGGATGCAACTCCTCATGATCCTCTATTTCATCAATCGCACGCATGCATAAATAGGCAGAGCCTACCGTTTTTCGCAGTGTTGGATTCAATAACTTAATCGGAATATAGAAAGTCCTGCTCGTCAGCTTTAAAACGTGCATCGCTTCCTTTTGTAATTTAGCTTCGTTCATAATGATGGTCCTCCTTCATTTCTGGAAGCAGTTCTTATCATTATCATACACTATTCTACGAAGCACTTGCCAACCCTATTGTTGGGAATCAATATTTTTTTGGAATTTCCTATTGACAATGAATAAATGGTAATGGTATCCTGGAGAAGTAAGTTATTCTAAATTATGAAAAGGAGGTACGGAAACATGAAAAACGCAATGCTAATCCAATCTAATTTCATACTTGATCCGTGCCTGACTAAACTCTCCTTCTAATTATAGACTGAGGAATGGCATGGTATGCCGTTCTTTTATATGAGCACACGCTTATGCAAAAGGCGTGTGCTTTTTTGTGTCTTCTTTTGAAGGAAAATTCGGTGTTTTCACGCTTTGCGTGTAGCATAAATACAAAACGAAAAGGAGTGTTTCTGATGATGAAAGTAGGACAGCGGCAGAAAGTATTGAAGGTGGAGTCTCTGAAAAGTGGATAGCGATGCACCACGCAAGTGAATTGATTCAAATAAAAAATAAAGGAGGAAAAGCAAAAATGATTTATCAAGGCGCAAAACATGAACGTTATGAACAAATAACAAACAAAAAATTGATGGAGTGGGAATCTCCGAAATGGATAGATAGTAATGGCGACACGAAAGGTGAACGCCGATTGTAATCTCGTTTAAGGTCCCTCTCCAATTAGGAGAATAATGATATGTATACAATTGATAGAGAAGTAATTCAACGACAAATGGAAGAAATGCGACTGGAAGTCGAGCAGTATCGACTTGGCCAAAAAGCGATCAAGCGAAAACGAAAAGAGCGGAAAAACATCCCGTTCTGGGCGATTTTCTTTAGCTACTCCAACTAATAAAAAGCGTTCCCTCAAATGAAAGAGGGGGCGTTAAAGAGTGTAGACAAAGTCGTTATTGGACTTTGTCTACACTCTTTTTAAGGCAAGTGACAATGGGCAGGAATTTCCTCGGCCTATGGAAAACGCTTGCCAGCCTTTGTCGACAGGCTGAAGCGTTCCCTCATACGAAAAAGGGTATGCTTTTTTCGTATGAGCATATTCTTTTGTAAAAATATCTTGAATGTGAGACAATCACAAACGTCAAGTAATGATGCCCTAGCTTCAAATGGAACACATACAATGATGTATCGTGGCTATGCTAGAGGTAAATAGTGAATTAAAAGGAGTCCAACATCATGACAATTAAAGTAAAAGCAATCATAGGTAGTAATAGCCCGACTTCATACAACCTGAAACTGGTTGAGTATTTACGGAAAAAATATGCGGACAAGCTAGAGATCACGCCTGTTTTCATTAATAATGTTGATATGTTTTCCGTTGAACGAGAAAACAATCAGCCTGAAGACGTCAAGGATTTCTTGGACGATGTAAGGGATTCAGACGCTGTCCTATTTGCAGTCCCTGAATATAACTTCTCAATTCCTGGTGTATTGAAAAATGCGGTCGACTGGCTTTCAAGAAGCAACTTCGCAATCAAAGACAAGCCTGCTTTCATCATCGGCTCTTCCATGGGCGTATTAGGAAGTGTACGTGCGCAAATCCACCTACGTGAGATCTTGACGAACCCGATGCTCTCTCCTGCACTATTGCCGAACAATGAAGTGTATATCGGTTCAGTACATGAGAAAATGGACGAAAATGGTCAATTGACCGACCAAGCGACAATTAACTTCTTAGATAATGTTGTCAACAATTTCATCGCATTTTATTCAAAAACAAAAGCGTTAGCTGAAATCCATTCGTAATCTACAAAGCCGCCTCGAGTCCTTCGAGGCGTTTTTTTGTATCCATTCATCCAATAGCTGAATCCCTCTGAACATCCACTTCCTATTTACCAAAGGAAGGAAAAATGGCATGATATGAAGAAGAGGTGAAACGAATGATTCGAATAGCTGCTGTCAGTTCAAAGGAATTTATTGATCAGATAATGAAGTACGAAAAACGGATTCCAAATATCTTCATTACACCTTACATATATGAAAATCCGTTGGAAAGTGAGTCTGTAGTCAGGCAGATTAGCGATTGTGATGTTGTCCTATTTGCCGGTCCGTTGCCGTACTATATTGCGAAAAACTACGTGAAAGAGAGGAAGTGGCCAGCCGTGTATATTCCGTCAGATGAATATACATTAACTACCACATTATTCCACACGCTCGTAAACCGTCAGAGGGGATTGAATCGCCTGTCAATAGATATACATACCGAAAAATATATTGCGCGAGTCGCAGAAGAGATCAATTTAAGCCCATCGGATTGGTTTATCTTAGATTCTAGCCAAAGTATTATGGAAGATGCCGTGCAGTTTGATGCGGATGCTATCATCCAGTTTCATAGGGAGTTATATGAAAGTGGCCAAACTGAATATGCTCTGACGAGTGTTGATTATGTATATAGTAGACTTCAAGAAATGGGCGTGCCAAGCTCCTGTCTGATCGTTCCGGAAAAAGCAGTTTTTGATTCGATTAATAAAGCCATTACATACGGAAAACTGGCAATTAGCCAAAACGCAGGGATTGCTATTGGCATTGTTGTGTTTCATCAAAAAGACAGTTTGATATACGATTTTGGAAGTCTTAAACAGGATGCGACAATCGTTCTCCAACAGATGCTCCTTGAACTGGTGAAGGCGACTGAGACATCCGTCCGTCTTATCGGGATGGACCAATTCATCATCTATGGCACAAGAGGAAGTGTTGAACAGTTGGTTGGCACGGATATGTTACAGCCTTTCCTTCAAAAAATCGATCAATTCATGGATATAACCGTGAGCATGGGATTCGGTTTCGGTCTAACTGCAAAAGAGGCAGAGGAGAATGCACACGCCGCCTTGTTCCATGCGAGAAAGGAAGTCGGGCGCAACAGTGTCTTTCTTGCATCCGGCGAAAAAGAGATTATCGGTCCACTAAATGCCGAAAAGAAGGAATTTGCTTTGCAAAGTAAAGATACAAGGGTGCTTGAAGTCGCCGAGCTGACAAATACGAGTGTGGCAACTGTGACAAAGCTGCTGCAGTTTTCAAAAATGAGAAGGGGCAATGGTTTTACAACTATTGCGCTATCAGAATATCTTGGAATCAGCCGGAGAAGCACTGAACGTTTGGTAAAGAAATTCCTTGATAATGGGCTGGCTAAAAAAATAGGAGAGGAACAGCCGTATACCCAGGGGCGTCCTCGTGCTGTTTACCGCATCGATTTGGATTGATGTGGTTTTTTTGTGATGAGAATGAGTTTTCTTTAAATTTAGTATTGACCGCTTTGATTGACTATAGTAAATTTTAAATATTGATTTAACGTCTATATATCGACATATGACGTTATAAAAAGAAGGAGGCGGGATAAATGAGGATAAAATCTGTGTCTGTATCCGTCATTCGGTTGCCGTTCAAGCAACCGTTTACAATCGCATACGAAACCTATACGGATATGCCATCGGTCATTGTAAAAGTATTGACGGAAAGCGGAATGATCGGTTTCGGAGAAGCTGTGCCAGATCAGCATGTAACCGGGGAAACATTGGAAAGTACCTATACGAATCTTGTACACTATTTGGCTCCCGCCGTTTTGGGAGAAAATCCTTTTGATATGGAACGGATTCATCACAAAATGGACGAAGTGCTGTATGGAATGCCAACAGCAAAAGCGGCGATTGATATTGCTTGCTATGATCTGATGGGGAAAATCGCAAACCAGCCTGTCTATAATCTGTTGGGAGGCACGTTCTATCCTTCATTGACAATTCCTCATGTCATTGGAATTGATACGCCTGGTGTAATGGCGAAAGAGGCAATAAAAGCCGTTGGTCAAGGATTTGATCAGTTGAAGGTGAAGGTAGGAACGGATGCCGAATTGGATATTCGGCGTGTTAGGACCATCCGTGATGCCATAGGAACGAAAATCCGACTCCGGGTAGATGCCAACCAAGGATGGCGAACAAGCTCGCGAGCTATTGCCATATTGAAAGAGCTGGAAGATTGCAAGTTGGACTGGATTGAACAGCCTGTTATAGCAAAGGATCTTATAGCTCTGGCAGAAGTCGGGAGGATGTCCAAAGTGCCTGTCATGGCAGATGAAGGAATCCATACCTATAAGGAATTGCGGGAAATCATCTCGCTTCAGGCAGCCGATTTCATCAATATCAAATTAATGAAATGCGGGGGAGTCTATCCTGCATTAAAGCTAGTGAACCAAGCAGAAATGGCAGGTATTGAATGCATTATCGGTTCTATGATAGAGTCGTCGATTGCGACAGCAGCAGGTGCACATCTCGCTATCGCCAAGAAAAACATCATCGCGAACGAAATGGCAGGACCATTGATTTTCTCTAAAGATATTTCACCCTTGGACTACGAGAGGAACCATTTGTATCTAAGGGATTTTCCTGGTCTTGGGTTGACCATAGATGAAAGGATAGTGGACGAACTCCTTGTAGCTACTGAAACGATAGGTGAATGATTTTGGGGTTATTGGGACCGTTTACAAGTGAAATGATTAAAAGAAAAGGGGTTGGGAGAAATGGCTACGATTACGGAAGGACCAAAGAATAAAAAGAGATTTGAAGCGCCGCATCCGTTCGTCATCCTATTTGCCGTCATTGTCATTATGGCGTTGATAACTTACATAGTGCCTGCCGGGGAATATGATCGTGTAACAAATGATCAAGGGCAAACGTATGTGGTTGACGGATCGTATCATCTCATAGAGGCGAGTCCGACAAGTCTAATGGGGATTTTTAAGGCGGTCCATAGTGGAATGGTACAAAGTGCGCCGATTATATTTTTCATCTTCATCGTTGGTGGAGCGTTCAATGTATTCAGGGAAACAAAATCGATCGAAGGTGCTTTCGGAAGTATATCGGATAAGATGAAAGGTAAAGAGATGTACCTTATTCCTGTTATCATGTTGTTCTTTGGATTGACAGGCGCAGCGGCAGGAATGTTCGAAGAAACGCTGCCTTTCATTCTCATTATGGTACCCTTGGCAATCATGATGGGTTTCGATTCGCTTGTCGGAGCTGGAATGGTTATCATCGGGGTGGCTTCTGGATTCACAGCAGCTTTCATGAATCCGTTTACGATTGGAGTTGCGCAAGGAATTGCTGAATTGCCGATCTTTTCGGGAATGGGGCTGCGGATCGTTTTTTGGTTCATTTATATGGCAGTTGCCATCGCATTTGTAATGCTATATGCCTGGAAAGTAAAGAAGGATCCTACAAAAAGCCTTGTTTACAATGAAGATAAAAATAGAAATATCGATATGGAACAGCTCAATCAGCATTCCCTATCTAAAAAGCAAGGGATCACATTAGGTGTATTAGGCGCTACATTGATTGTGCTTGCGCTTGGTGTCGTAAAGCTTGGTTGGTTCATCCCGGAAATTTCTGCATTATTCATCGTCATGGCACTTGTCATCGGTTTGATAAACGGCATGGGGATCAATGGAACAACGAAATCATTCGTTAGAGGGTGTGAAGAGCTCGTTGTAGGGGCGCTCGTCATCGGCTTTGCATATGGTGCGTTAGTCATTATGCAGGACAGCAATACGATTGATACGGTCCTATACGGAATTACGAATCTCGTTTCACATTTGCCATCAAGTTTTACTGCAATCGGTATGTATGTTATGCAATGCTTGCTAAATATTATCGTAACATCAGGCAGTGGACAAGCGGCACTAAGTATGCCGATCATGACACCATTATCGGATTTGCTTGGAGTAAGCAGGCAAACAGCCGTCTTGGCATTTCAAATGGGCGACGGACTAACAAATATCTTTACCCCTACTAGCGGTTTGCTGTTAGCGTCGCTAGCAATGGCAGGCATTTCGTTCGCAAAGTGGTTTAAATGGATCTGGCCGCTCATCTTGATTCAATTTATACTTGGAGCTGTTTTTGTAACGATTGCGCATGTTTTTGTTTGGACTGTTTAATAGTTGAGGAGGCTTTCTAATGTTAGAAAAATTATATGATCGGTACGATGAACTATTCCCAGAGTTAGTCGACATACGGAGACATTTCCATATGCACCCTGAACTTTCGCATCATGAGGTGGAAACACCTAAGAAGGTCGCAGAGTATTTGATTAATTTAGGGCTTGAAGTTCGGACGGAAGTTGGGGGAAGAGGAGTAGTCGGGTATTTGCGTGGAGGAAAACCAGGCAGGACAGTGGCCTTACGCGCAGACTTCGATGCTTTGCCTATTCAGGATGAAAAGGAAGTTGACTATAAATCTACCGTCCCAGGCGTCATGCATGCTTGTGGACATGATTTGCACACAGCAGCATTGCTAGGTGTCGCTAAAGTATTATCGGAAGTGAAAGAAGAGATTGCGGGAACAGTCGTTTTTCTTCACCAATTCGCCGAAGAGACTACACCGGGAGGCGCGAAATTCATGATCGAGGATGGATGCCTCGAGGGCGTTGATGTTGTCTATGGTGCACACGTCATGTCGCATGAACCCATCGGCATGGTAAATGTAATTGAGGAATATGCCTCATCTGCACAAGATGATTTTGAGATTACGATTTTTGGTAAAGGGGGACATGGTTCATCCCCCCATGAAACTATCGATCCATTAGTGACAGGAAGTCAATTGGTTGTTAATCTGCAACAGATCGTCAGCAGAAGAGTTAGTCCGCAGAAGGCTGCTGTGGTAACAGTCGGCTCTTTTCAAAGCGGACAGGCAAACAACATTATCCCTGACCGTGCGGTTATTAAGGGAACGGTAAGAACTTACGATGAAAACGTGCGTGATGTAATTGAAAACGCTTTGAAACTTATTACAAAATCGACATGCGAGGCGGCAGGTACTACATATTCTATTGATTACAAAAGGGATTGTCCTTCAATTTATAACGATTCCGAAGAGACGAAACGGGTGGAAAATGTCGCAATCCGTATTTTCGGTGAAGATAAGGTTCGTCATGGCGAGCCGATGATGGGCAGTGAGGACTTTGCGTATTATCAAAGAGTGGTTAAAGGGAGCTATTTCATTGTTGGCGGCGGAAATCCCGATGTAAATGCAGTCTACCCGCACCATCACCCAAAATTCGATGTGGATGAACGTTCCATTCAATCTATTGGTAAAGTTTTTATAGGTACTGTTTTTGATTTTTTGAATGAAAATTAATTGTTTCTAAATGGTTCTTTATATAGTAGAAAAGTTAAACAGCGGCTTTAGCTAAAGCCGCTGTTTTTCACGATCATATTACATACGCGTTTCCTACATTATTTCAGTACTTCATGGAGGTTGGTGCTTCCCACAGCTGCGTTCAATGCTTGTTTCAAGTCAGCAATTAAATCTGTAGCCTCTTCCAATCCGACCGAGAAGCGCAATAGCCGTTTATCGACACCGCGTTTTTCACGCTCTTCTTCAGGAATATCCGCATGGGTTTGCGTCGTCGGATATGTGATCAAGCTTTCGACGCCTCCGAGACTTTCGGCAAATGTGATCAGGCGTAGATTTTGCAAGAACGGATCAACCCAATCACTTTCTCGCAGCCTGAATGAAATCATACCGCCTTTCCCTGCATACAGAACATCATCGATAAGTGGTTCGTTTTCCAAATAAGTGACGAGCTCCTTCGCATTCGCATCATGTTGCTTCATTCGTACATGCAAAGTTTTCAAGCCGCGGATGACAAGCCATGAATCGAATGGAGAAAGAGTCGCGCCCATCGCATTATGATTGTCGCCTAAACGCTTGGATAACTCTTCTCCTTTAGCAACGACGAGTCCTGCAAGCACGTCATTATGGCCGCCGATATATTTCGTTGCGCTATGAATGACAATATCAGCCCCAAGATCAATCGGACGTTGGTAATAAGGCGTCAAAAACGTATTGTCGACGATGACCAGCAAGCTGTGCTTTCTTGCAAGCTCTACATATTGTTCGATATCGATTTCGAGCATGAGCGGGTTTGTCGGCGTTTCGATGAAAATCGCTTTTGTGTTTTCAGTAATCAGCTTTTCGGTTTCCTCGACGTTGTCAAAAGAAGAATAGGAAGTTTGGATATTATACAGAGCCTCATATTGATCAAATAAACGGAAGGTGCCGCCGTATAGGTCGTCGGGAGCGATTAGTTCATCTCCAGATTTGAATAGGGACATGACGAGCTGGATTGCCGCCATGCCCGAGCTACACGCATATCCGCGGTCACCGTTTTCAAGGTTGGCGATGCCTTCTTCAAGAATCGTCCGAGTAGGGTTTTTCGTACGTGTATAGTCAAAGCCAGTGGAAAGCCCTAATCCGTCATGCTTGTACGCTGTCGAAAAATGAAGGGGAGGATTGACCGCTCCCGTTCTTGGATCGCTCTGATTTCCTAGTTGTACCAATTTCGTGTTGATGCTCTGCTTCGTCAAATTGTCCATCTCCTTTGTGTATGAAAAAAAGAGGCCTCTCTGAATAAGAAGAGGGCCTCCAACGATGGTTGAAATCAATCTTCTTATCTTCAAGACGTTCTACGCCTTTTGGAATTAGCACCATACCAAAATCGGGCTGGTTGCTGAGACTTCATCGGGCCAATCCCTCCGTCTCTCGTGATAAGAATCAAAATATAGTATTGTTAGAAAAAAGATTTATCTAAAGTTATCATGCTTCTCACAAGATTGCAAGAAGTTTTGGAAATGAATGTCCATTGCCGTTTGTTATAATGGTGGGTGTTGAATGAATGAGAAGGAGGATTTCCATTGGCTTGGCTTTATGTTTTATTGGCAGCGATCGTTGAGATTTTTTGGGTGATTGGACTTCGTTATTCCGACAATGCACTCGAATGGACGGGAACCGTCATTGCTATCATCATCAGTTTTTACGCAATTATTAAAGCGTGCGAGAAATTGCCGTCAGGGACGGTGTATGCGGTATTTACCGGTTCCGGAGCGGCGGCTATTGTCCTTATAGACTTTCTGTTTTTCCATGCGGAGTTTTCTTTTACAAAGGTGATTTTTATCGCGATTATTATCATAGGAGTGATCGGAATCAAAATGACGACGGTCGAATCCGAAGAGCCGGAAGGGGGCGAATGAGATGGCATGGGTATATTTGGTTTTAGCTAGTTTCGGGGAGATTTTTGGCGTTATGGCCATCAATCTGTATTTGCAGAAAAGATCGTTGCCCCGTCTGCTGCTCATTGTCGGAACGTTTTCGGTCGGATTTTGGTTTTTGTCACTCGCAATGCGCGATATTCCGATGGGGACGGCCTATGCGATTTGGACCGGTCTTGGTGCGGCGGGTGCTGTCCTGATGGGCATTTTGTTTTTCAAGGAAGCGGCCGGATGGAAACGGATTTTATTCCTTTGTTTGATCATCGGAGGAGCGGTAGGGTTGAAAGTATTTGGGTAAAGGGGGAGCGCTATGGCGAAGCAGTATGATTTTACAGAAGGCCCGCTGGCGAAACAGCTGATTTTTTATTCGGCTCCAATCATTTTAACGAATCTACTGCAAGTGTCTTATCAATTTATCGACAGTTTGTGGGTCGGAAATCTAATTGGCGCCAATGCGCTCGGGGCGGTTGCGATTTCAGGCACAGTCGTTTTCACCGTCCTTTCCTTTGTCATCGGACTGAATAACGCGGCACTAACGATTCTGTCTCAGCAAAAGGGCAAAGGAAGCGAGACGGGATTGCGCAATTATTTGAACGCATTCGTCGTTATGCTTGCGATCATGTCCGTAGTGCTGAGCTTTGCGGGTTTCTTTCTGGCGAAGCCGATTTTAGCATTGCTAGGAACACCCGAATCGATGATTGACATGGCTACATCTTATTTGCGTGTTAACTTTTTCGGCATCCTGTTTCTTTTCGGATATAACTTCATCAACACAGTGTTCCGGTCTGTCGGCGATTCGAAGACACCCATCTATTTCGTATTGACTGCCGTCCTTTTGAATACAGTGCTGGATCCGATTTTCATCGCCGTCTTTGGATGGGGCGTCGAAGGGGCAGCAATCGCGACGATCTTGTCTCAAGGGGTCGCATTTGCGACAGGGGCCATTTATTCCGTTCGAAAGAAATTGGTGCCTTTTTCAAAACCGCATTGGCCAGCTAAGAGGGAAGTACTTGATATTTTGAAATTGGGCATACCGGCAGGCTTGCAAATGAGCGTCGTTTCAGCCGGAGTTATGGCCATCATGAGTGTCGTCGCTTCTTTTGGCCCGGCGGTTGTTGCAGGGTACGGGGCGGCTCAACGGCTCGACAGTTTAATCATGTTGCCGGCGCAAGCGATCGGGACGGCTGTAAATAGTATGGCGGGTCAAAATATCGGGGCTGGAAAGTGGGACCGAGTCCATCGAATTGCTTTCATCGGCTTTCTTTATAATGTTGGCATCATGTTCGCCATCGCCGGGCTTATCTTCGCTTTTGCGGGTGTCGGAATCCGCCTTTTCATAAATGATGCAGAAGCTGTCCGTTTTGGAACGGACTATTTGAAGATGATTGCATTATTCTATCCTTTTTTAGGTATCAATTTTGTGTTGAACGGTGCAGTTCGTGCATCCGGGGCAATGTTCCAAGTGCTTGTGCTCAATATTATCTCGTTTTGGATTTTAAGATATCCTGTCACTTACTTCTTGTCGGGCTTCATGGGCGAGAAAGGGATCGCTGTTGGGATCGGCATCAGCTTTGTCATAAGCAGCATCGTCGCATTTCTTTATTACCGGTTCGGAAAGTGGAAGCAAGCTGAAGTTTTTGGGGATTGAATCGATTTATTCGAATGTTAATTCCCGTCGAATTAAGGGTAAATAGTGTATACTGTTACTATCAGAAGAATTCGGAAGAAGGAGTTTTGGCATGAGCTCGAAATATGCAGATGACAGTTTGGCACTACATACAGATCTTTATCAAATTAATATGATGGAATCGTATTGGGCGGATGGAATTCATGAACGGAAAGCGGTATTTGAGCTGTACTTCAGAAATTTGCCATTCGGTAACGGCTATGCGATCTTTGCGGGGCTTGAGCGGATCCTCGACTATTTGAAGGGATTCCATTTCAGCGAAAGTGATTTGATCTATTTGAAGGAAGAGCTTGGCTACCAAGATGACTTCCTAGACTATTTAAAGGATATCCGTTTCACGGGCGATGTTTATTCGATGAAGGAAGGGGAACTTGTATTTGCAAATGAACCGATCCTTCGCGTGGAGTCAACGTTGGCGGAAGCTCAGCTGATCGAGACTGCGCTTCTCAATATCGTCAATTTCCAGACGCTCATCGCAACGAAGGCGAGCCGCATTAAGCAAGTCGTCAAAGATGAAGTCGTCATGGAGTTCGGAAGCCGGCGCGCGCATGAAATGGATGCGGCGGTTTGGGGAGCACGAGCAGCAGTCATTGGAGGGGTAGAGGCGACGAGCAATGTGCGTGCTGGAAAGCGATTTGGCATTCCGGTTGCTGGCACACATGCCCATTCGATGGTTCAAGCGTATAAAAGTGAATACGAAGCTTTCCATTCGTATGCTAAGCGCCATAAGGACTGTGTTTTCCTCGTCGATACGTACAATACGCTGAAAATAGGTGTTCCGACGGCAATCCAAGTAGCGAAGGAGCTCGGTGACAAAATCAATTTCATTGGCATCCGCCTCGATAGCGGCGATATCGCGTTCCTGTCGAAGGAAGCGCGGAAAATGCTGGATGCAGCAGGATTCCACGATGCGAAAATCGTTGTCTCAAATGATTTGGACGAGTACACGATCTTGAATTTGAAAGCACAAGGGGCGAAGGTTGATTCATGGGGAATCGGCACGAAGCTAATCACCGCTTACGATCAACCGGCTCTTGGCGCAGTCTATAAAATCGTTGCCATCGAAAACGAAAAAGGTGAAATGGAAGATACGATCAAAATTTCATCAAATGTTGAGAAAGTGACAACGCCTGGCCAGAAGAAGCTTTATCGCATCATTGATCGGGAGAACGGAAAGGCGGAAGGCGACTACATTACGATGCAGGATGAAGATCCGACAGTTGAAAAAAGGATTAAAATGTTTCATCCTGTGCATACGTTCATTTCCAAATTCGTAACGAATTTTGATGCAGTGAATTTGCATACGAAAGTTATCGAAGGTGGAAACGTGATTTATAAAAACCCCACATTGAATGAAATGCGCCAGTTCGCCCACGATAATTTGGATTTACTATGGGATGAATACAAACGTTCTTTGAATCCAGAAGAATATCCGGTCGACTTGAGCCAAAAATGTTGGGACAATAAAATGCGCAATATCCGTGACGTGCAGGACATGGTGGATGAGTTTTCAATGAGATGAGGAGGTGCGGACAATGACGTTTCAAGAACAGGTCATAGCGGAGCTGAAAAGCATGCCGTCAATTGACCCCCAAGAAGAAATCCGCAAATCGATTGATTTCATGAAGGACTATGCAGTGAAAAATACATTTGTGAACGGCTTTGTTCTCGGCATTTCTGGCGGGCAAGATTCTTCGCTCGTCGGAAGGCTTGCGCAGATCGCCGTTGATGAATTGAATGAAGAGAACGATACGGATCGTTATAAGTTTATCGCCGTCAGATTACCGTACGGGAAGCAATTTGATGAAAATGATGCGCAGGATGCCCTTGATTTCATCAAGCCATCCATGCTCTATACGGTTGATATTAAAGAGGCGGTCGATGCAAGTGAAAGAGCATTGAAGAAAGCGGGAATTATCATTTCCGATTATACGAAAGGGAATGAGAAAGCCCGTGAGCGTATGAAAGTCCAATATTCGATCGCAGCTTCGCATAGCTGTGTCGTTCTCGGAACCGACCATGCGGCAGAGGCAGTGACAGGTTTCTACACGAAATTCGGTGACGGCGCAGCCGACCTCATGCCAATCTATCGTTTGAATAAGAGGCAAGGCCGCCAGCTTATGAAAGTGCTCGGAGCCCCGGTGCATTTGTATGAAAAAGTGCCGACCGCAGATCTCGAAGACGACAAGCCGGCATTGCCTGACGAAGTTGCACTTGGTGTCACGTATGAGGAGATCGATGACTTCCTCGAAGGGAAGCCGGTTTTGGACAAAGCTCTTGAAACGATTGAAAAGCATTATAAACGGTCGGAGCATAAGCGTCATATGCCGATTACGATATTCGATGATTTTTGGAAATGAATTTCAATAGTTCGCGAAATATACAGATGAAGGAATGCATGAAGCTTTCCTTCATCTGTTTTTATGCGTATTTTTGTCATATCTTGTCTTATAGTGTTTTCAATAGGTTGTAGCCGGTTCGTTATTACGGTATTATAAAGTTACATTTTGTAAATTTTCGGACATGTTTTTGCTAAATTTTGGGCAAGTTATAGAGAGAAGCTGGAATGGGAGGAAGAAGAATGACATATGCACAAGTGATCGACAAAGTTCTTGCGAATATAGATAAGGTAATGATCGGCAAGCGGGATATTGCAGAGTTAAGCGTAACCGCCTTGCTTGCAGGCGGACATGTCCTGTTGGAGGATGTGCCGGGAGTAGGAAAGACGATGATGGTAAAGGCGCTTGCAAAATCGATCGGCGCCTCTTTTAAACGTATACAGTTCACACCGGATTTATTGCCATCTGATGTTCTTGGCGTCTCGATCTACAATCCAAGGGAAATGGAATTTGAATTCAGACCGGGACCGATTGTCGGAAACATCGTTCTAGCTGATGAAATCAATCGGACGTCTCCAAAGACGCAAGCCGCGTTACTCGAAAGCATGGAGGAATCGTCCGTGACGGTGGATGGGGAAACGATCCGAATCCCTCAGCCGTTTTTCGTCATGGCGACCCAGAACCCGATTGAATATGAAGGGACGTATCCGTTGCCAGAAGCTCAATTGGACCGGTTCCTCTTCAAATTGAAAATGGGTTATCCAAAAAGGGGTGAAGAGATTGAAGTTCTATCCCGAGCAGAAAAATCGGTACCGATCGAACAGTTGGAAACGGTCTTATCGATTCATGAATTGGCGGAGCTCCAACAAGCGGTGAAGGAAGTGAATGTCGATCATACAATCAAAACATATATTGTCGATTGTGCATCGGAAACCCGCAACAATGCGCATGTCTACCTCGGAGTGAGTCCGCGTGGATCGCTCGCGCTCATGAAATCATGCCAAGCGTATGCACTCATTAAAGGAAGAACGTATGTAACGCCTGACGATGTGAAATATTTGGCTCCATTTGTATTTGGCCATCGGATGATCCTTCGTTCGGAAGCGAAGTACGAAGGGATTACTGCAAATGAAATTGTCGAACGGATCCTTACAAGGGTAAGTGTGCCTATCGACCGGGTTGGATCGAAATGAGTAAAGGGAAAAGATTGCTATCGATGACTGGCCGCTTCGTTTTCATCGTCGGCCTTTTCTTTTCCGTCTATGTCTTTGCAATGTTCCAAGGCGGTAAAGTGAGTTGGACGATTTTCTATATGCTTACTCCTTTCCTCTTGTATTCAATCGTTCTATTTGTCTATCCGATGAATAATATAAAAGCTGAACGGCTTATCCGGACAAAAACGATCGAGAGTGGAGGGAAGCTCGCCGTTACAGTTAAACTTACGCGGACGGTCCCTTTCCCTTTATTATATACAGTCGCGATTGAAAAATGGGCGGACCCTGCTATGGAGTTGAAAACGAAAAAACTTTCAAAACATATTTTCCTATTCGGGTTTAAAAAAAGCGTGGAATTTTCTTATGAAATCGATAAGCTTCCGAGAGGGGAGCATATTGTGGAGGGCGTTGAAATAGAAGTTTCCGACTTTTTTGGTTGGATTCAAAAACGTGCATTTCTGGAATTGAAAGATGTTATTCTTGTTTATCCAAATACGACGTCGATCAAATACGTACCGATCAACGCTCAATACGACCGTGGATCACTCGTCTCCCCGTTCTCGCTCGTGAAAGATACGACGATGGCGACAGGAGTAAGGGATTACCAGGCTGGTGACCGAGTCACTTGGATCCATTGGAAGTCTTTCGCCCGGACGCAAAATCTGATGACGAAGGAATTTGAAGATCGGCAATCGGAGGATATTATTGTCCTGCTAGACGGAAGGGAATCAAACCTTTTCGAAGAGCAGGTGGAGCTTGCGGCCTCCATTGTCGAAGAGGCGACAAACCATCAGGCGAATATCGCTTTCGCTTCCGTAGGTGCAGAGACGGTTACGTTTCCGTTCATCCATTCATCAGACCAGCTGCATGATGTTTTTGTACATTTAGCTAAAGTTAGGCCAGCCGCTGCAGGAGACGTACAGCCGCTTTCATCTACACTAGAAGCATCTGCCGGCAGTGTAGTTATTGTGACAAGCAATCCTGATTGGCCGTTCCTCCAATCAATGATGAGTTTCGTGAAAAATACAAGATCGGTCATCTGTTTCGTACTCGTCGACCCGGAAGTTGCATTGCCGACGCAATTTCAAGAGCAAATTAGATACGCCAAGGCGAAAGGGATAACAATTCATGCCCTTAGCAGAAAGCAGTTTTCAGAGGCATTTAAGGAGGTGGCTAGTTAATGAATGAAGGAAGAACGGATATGCGTTTCCTTATACTTATGTATGTGCTGGCTTTCATCCTGCTCTGGGAATGGCTATTGCCTGTCATTGAATTGACCGATACGGAATATATAGCGGTCTTCCTTTATTTCATCGCCATCTCCTTCCTGTTTGGGTTACTTAAAATGAGATGGTGGCTATCCGTTCCGTTGAAGATCATCTATCTATTTTGGTCCCTTCACTATGTGTTTTTCGAAACTGCCATTCTATCGCGAGAAACGGTCGCAATGCTTACGAATGATCTGGTATCGAATGTCGGCATAATTGCCGCGTGGAATTGGGAGGGCATTACGAATCCGTTCCGGACGGTCCTCTTTTTTGTCCTCTTATGGATGACGATTTATTTGATACGCCATTGGATCGAAGTGCGGAAAAGCATCCTCCTCTTCTACGCAATGACAGTCATTTTCATAGCCGTTTTAGATACATTCAGCTCCTATTCGGCCGATGGGGCGATTTTTAGGATTATGGTATCGGGGCTTCTATTGATTGGATTGCTGACGATCTCCCGCATTTCCGACAGACATGGACGGAAAATGAACACGGGTATGTTCGCCACTTTCTCCCTTCCTTTATTGTTCGCGGTTATATGCAGCAGCGCATTTGCGAGCTTCATGCCGGATCGGGGTCCGGTCTGGGCCGACCCTGTCCCTTTCTTGAAATCGCTCGTCCAAGGTGAAGGGATCGGCAGTGGCAGCGTCGTCTCGAAAAGCGGATATGATACGGACGATTCAAGGTTAGGAGGCGCTTTTTCGCAAGACAATACGGTCGTTTTCAAAGCAACCGTTCCTAAGAAGCAATACTGGAAAATTGAAACGAAAAATACGTACACGTCAAAAGGTTGGGAACAGCAATCCGTCGATACGATGCCCGTTAACATTGTCCCGGGTTCATTGCTTGCCTATGACGGTGCAGATAGTTTGCTTGAAGGAAGCGATTTTCTTCGCGCTGAGATCAATATGAATGAACAACTGCCATATCTTGTCTATCCATATGGCACGTCCAAAATCCATACGAGGACAGACGTCGTCTTGCAAAATCGGCAAGATACGGGCCAATTTTGGGTGATGAAAGACGGAGAAGACACTGAGCTTGATTCATTCGGAATTGACCTGGTTGAGAAAAAATACAGCTTGAAGGCACTGCGCGAGACTTCGATGGATGACTATGCACTGGAATCCGAGGATTTCACTGAATTCTTGCAGCTGCCTGAGGAATTGCCAGACCGTGTCCGCGAATTGGCGCTCGATGTTACAGGGAAAGAGGAAAGCGTGTACGAAAAAGCGAAGTCGATCGAACGCTACTTCGCTAGAAACGGTTTCATGTATGATCAGCAGAACGTGGCTGTGCCAAAAGGAAATGAAGATTACGTCGATCAATTCCTGTTCGATACGAAACGCGGATATTGTGATAACTTTTCAACGTCCATGGTTGTCATGCTGCGTGCATCCGATATTCCTGCACGTTGGGTAAAAGGATTCGCTCCGGGTGAAGGAAAAACGAACTCAAGAGGCAAGATTGAATATACAGTGACGAATAATGAAGCGCATTCCTGGGTAGAAGCTTATATTCCAGGGTTCGGCTGGATGCCTTTCGAGCCGACTATCGGGTTTTCGAATATGACAGGCATCGAATATGACTTGGAAATGGATGTAAGTGATCCTGAAGTACCGGAAATGGAAGAGCGTGAGAGGCCTGAAGTCGACCGGGCCGAAAATCCGGTAGTGAAAGATGAAGATGATAGCTTCGTTGCTTTATTCGAGAAGACGAACAAGTTCTTGCGTGAAAATGCGTGGGTTGGAATTCTCGGGATTGCCATCGTTCTCTTTATTGCATGGAAAGTTTATCAGCATCGCGGGAAATGGATCCCTAAGCTTTTGATCAACGCGTATCGTAAAAAGAAAGCGGATTGGGATATGTACACGAAACAATATAAAAGTCTATTGAAGCAGTTGGATCGCTTCGGTTTTAAACGGACGGATAGCATGACATTGTCCGAGTATGCGAAATCGGTGGATTCGCACTTCGGCGGCCGCAGAATGGGACAGCTCACGGAAGCTTATGAACGAGGCCTTTATGGTGGATATACAAACCATGATGATTGGGCAAGTTTGCAGGAAATATGGGAAGATTTAATCAATAGGGCTACCTGTTGATTTTTGATCGCCGGAAGCGTAAGATTGAAAAAAAGAACAACCGATATGCCCTCATATAGGTCCGATAATATGGTTCGGATGTTTCTACCAGGCCACCGTGAATGGCCTGTCTATGAAGGCAGGACAGCCATGTCTGTTTCTGCCTGTAGTAGACTGTTGAGACGCGTGGAAAGAAGGACTTTCTGACGCGTCTTTACTGATTTATGAGGCTTCGGAAACTAATTGGAAGAGGTGGATCAATTGTCGACGGCTCCTTTATTGATCGAACAGGAAAAAATTGTTGTTCTGGATTTCGGTGGTGCATATAACCAACTAATCACACGCACGATCCGTGAGTTGGGGGTTTACAGTGAATTGCATCCTCATACCGTTACAGCTGAGGAAATTAAAAATATGCAGGCTGTTGGAATTATTCTTTCTGGCGGATCTAAAGATGCTGGGCTTAGTATCAATTCTGAAGTGTTCAATTTAGGCATCCCTGTACTTGAGATAGGCTCAAACGGCAAATCAATTGCGTTTGTAGAAGAAGAAAAATATCCATATAACGAGCAATCACATCCAGAAGTCGGACAACCAGCGGATGTAAAAGAAATGCTGCGTCATTTTGCTTTTGAAATTTGCAAAGCAAAAGACAGCTGGACGATGAAAAGCTTTATCGATATCGAAGTCGAAAAGATCCGTTCTCAAGTAGGCGACCGTAAAGTCCTTTGCGCACTTAGCGGCGGCGTCGATTCATCGGTTGTAGCGACATTGATCCACCGCGCGATCGGCGATCAGCTCACTTGCATTTTTGTTGACCACGGTCTTCTTCGAAAAGGTGAAGTGGAAAGTGTTGTTGACACATTCAGCAATAAATTCCACATGAACTTCATTAAAGTAGATGCTCGCAAACGCTTCTTGGACAAGCTGAAAGGCGTCACTGATCCTGAACAAAAACGGAAAGTGATCGGTAACGAATTCATTTACGTATTCGACGAGGAATCTGCGAAGCTAGAAGGAATCGACTTCCTTGCGCAAGGTACAATTTACGCAGACATTATCGAAAGCGGAACAGCAACAAATGAAGTGATCAAATCCCATCATAACGTCGGCGGATTGCCGGAAGATATGGAGTTTGAATTGATCGAGCCGTTGAAAGCATTATTCAAAGACGAAGTACGTGCGGTAGGAGCAGAGCTTGGCTTGCCTGCAGACATCGTGCATCGCCAGCCATTCCCAGGTCCTGGCCTTGGCGTTCGGGTGCTTGGGGAAATCACGGAAGAGAAACTTGATATCGTCCGTGAAGCCGACTGGATTCTCCGTGAAGAGATAGCGAAAGCTGGACTAGATCGGGAAATCTGGCAATACTTCGCAATCTTGCCGGACATCCGCAGCGTTGGAGTAAGGAATGAAAAACGTTCTTACGACTATGCAGTCGGTTTGCGTGCAGTACATTCCGTAGATGGTATGACAGCGGATTGGGCGCGTATCCCTTGGGACGTCCTTGAGAAAATCAGCACACGCATCACATCGGAAGTCGATCACGTAAACCGTGTCGTCTACGATATTACTGCAAAACCACCAGGCACAATCGAGTGGGAATAAATAAAAATTGAATAACTGCATCGTATATCTTTGGGGATATGGCCCAAAAGTCTCTACCAGAACGCCGTAAATGTTCTGACTACGATGATTGAATTAAAGCGAAAATCGTTTTAATTTGGTTGTCATGGGGAAGTATGCGAGTAAGTATCGTATACTTCCTTTTTTTGTCGTTAAAATGGATTTTCGAACTGTTCGAGGATCACCATTATTTTAAAATACATAAAAGGACGGTTATCATGAAGAAATATTTTGAGTTTGACAAGCTTGGAACAAATTATCGGAGAGAGATCATCGGGGGACTTACGACTTTCCTTGCGATGGCATATATATTGGCAGTCAATCCGATCATGCTTTCATTGGAAGGAGTGCCTGATCTGCCCGATGCTATGCGCATGGATAAAGGCGCTGTTTTCGTTGCCACTGCATTAGCAGCGGCGGTAGGATCACTTTTCATGGGGGTGATTGCTAGATATCCTATCGGTTTGGCTCCAGGTATGGGGCTGAATGCATTCTTCGCGTTCACGGTCGTGCTTACTTATGGAATCCCATGGCAGACTGCATTGACAGGCGTATTATTCTCTGGACTTATCTTTATTATTCTTTCAATATCTGGATTGCGTGAACTGATTATCAATGCGATACCTGCACAATTGAAATATGCGGTCGGCGCGGGGATAGGCCTTTTCATTACTTTCCTCGGATTTCAAAATGCGAATATTATCGTTGCTGATCCGAACACGCTCGTGGCGCTTGGAGATTTGACAGCGGGACCAACATTGCTTGCGATCTTCGGGTTAGTGATTACGGTCATCATGATGGTACGGCAAATTAAAGGTGCCATTTTTTATGGAATGATAATAACGACAATCGTTGGGATGATTGTCAGCCTAATTGAAATTCCGACGAAAGTGGTCGACAAAGTGCCATCCGTCGCTCCGACGTTCGGTGCAGCGTTTGAAGCGATCTTCAATGACCCGGCATCTTTGATGACAACACAATTTCTTGTCATTGTTATTACATTCTTGTTCGTCGACTTTTTTGATACTGCAGGGACGTTGGTTGCTGTAGCGACACAAGCAGGATTAATGAAGGATGAAAAATTGCCACGTGCCGGTAAAGCATTGCTTGCGGATTCAATGGCGACAGTGACAGGATCGATTTTTGGAACATCAACAACAACTTCCTTTGTTGAATCGACAGCAGGTGTAGCAGCCGGTGCCAGAACAGGATTTGCTTCTATTGTAACGGGAACACTTTTCCTATTGGCTATGTTCTTCTCACCATTATTGTTTGTCATCACGCCTGAAGTGACAGCACCAGCACTTATCATTGTCGGTGTGCTAATGGTATCGGCATTGGGGAATATCGAATGGACGAAGTTCGAAGTCGCGGTGCCGGCATTCTTCACGATCATCATGATGCCGCTGACATATAGCATCGCAACCGGTATCGCAATCGGATTCATCTTCTACCCGATTACAATGCTGCTGAGTGGAAGAAGAAAAGAAATCCATCCGATCATGTACGGATTATTCATCTTATTCATTTTGTATTTTATCTTTATTAAATAAAGTAGAGTTCTAAAAAAAAGCAAATGCATAACAAATGGAACGGTTCCTATGTGGCCGTTCTTTTTTTGTTGGGATTCTTTATATGTACTCAGATACTATTAACTGAATAGGGATATGTTTTTTTGAAATACAAGGTTCGAGTAATTGTACTGATATGACAGGCTTTTATAAGAAGAAAACGAATGAAGTGAAAATTATCCCCTAAAACTGTTGACACTTTATTATTCGTTTGGTATAGTAATAAAGCAGTCGAGAGAACGACATAAAACGACAGCTTAAGACAGTAAATATGAACCTTGAAAACTGAACAGCAAAACGTCAACAAATAAAGTCTCGTAGCCGACCCCGTCGGTGAAAAGACAAAACGAATCTTTGGATTCGAAATTGACATCTTAAATGATGCCAGCAAGAAACTCGAGCTACTCGAATTTCTCTATTATGGAGAGTTTGATCCTGGCTCAGGACGAACGCTGGCGGCGTGCCTAATACATGCAAGTCGAGCGGATTGAAGGGAGCTTGCTCCTGATATTAGCGGCGGACGGGTGAGTAACACGTGGGCAACCTGCCCTGCAGATGGGGATAACTCCGGGAAACCGGGGCTAATACCGAATAATCGGTTCTTCCACATGGAAGAACTCTGAAAGACGGTTTCGGCTGTCACTGCAGGATGGGCCCGCGGCGCATTAGCTAGTTGGTGGGGTAACGGCCTACCAAGGCGACGATGCGTAGCCGACCTGAGAGGGTGATCGGCCACACTGGGACTGAGACACGGCCCAGACTCCTACGGGAGGCAGCAGTAGGGAATCTTCCACAATGGACGAAAGTCTGATGGAGCAACGCCGCGTGAGCGAAGAAGGTTTTCGGATCGTAAAGCTCTGTTGCGAGGGAAGAACAAGTACGGGAGTAACTGCCCGTACCTTGACGGTACCTCGTCAGAAAGCCACGGCTAACTACGTGCCAGCAGCCGCGGTAATACGTAGGTGGCAAGCGTTGTCCGGAATTATTGGGCGTAAAGCGCGCGCAGGCGGTCCTTTAAGTCTGATGTGAAAGCCCACGGCTCAACCGTGGAGGGTCATTGGAAACTGGAGGACTTGAGTACAGAAGAGGAAAGCGGAATTCCACGTGTAGCGGTGAAATGCGTAGAGATGTGGAGGAACACCAGTGGCGAAGGCGGCTTTCTGGTCTGTAACTGACGCTGAGGCGCGAAAGCGTGGGGAGCAAACAGGATTAGATACCCTGGTAGTCCACGCCGTAAACGATGAGTGCTAAGTGTTAGGGGGTTTCCGCCCCTTAGTGCTGCAGCTAACGCATTAAGCACTCCGCCTGGGGAGTACGGCCGCAAGGCTGAAACTCAAAGGAATTGACGGGGACCCGCACAAGCGGTGGAGCATGTGGTTTAATTCGAAGCAACGCGAAGAACCTTACCAGGTCTTGACATCCCGCTGACCGGCATGGAGACATGCCTTTCCCTTCGGGGACAGCGGTGACAGGTGGTGCATGGTTGTCGTCAGCTCGTGTCGTGAGATGTTGGGTTAAGTCCCGCAACGAGCGCAACCCTTGATCTTAGTTGCCAGCATTCAGTTGGGCACTCTAAGGTGACTGCCGGTGACAAACCGGAGGAAGGTGGGGATGACGTCAAATCATCATGCCCCTTATGACCTGGGCTACACACGTGCTACAATGGACGGTACAAAGGGCTGCGAACCCGCGAGGGGGAGCCAATCCCATAAAACCGTTCCCAGTTCGGATTGCAGGCTGCAACTCGCCTGCATGAAGCCGGAATCGCTAGTAATCGTGGATCAGCATGCCACGGTGAATACGTTCCCGGGTCTTGTACACACCGCCCGTCACACCACGAGAGTTTGTAACACCCGAAGTCGGTGGGGTAACCCTTACGGGAGCCAGCCGCCGAAGGTGGGACAGATGATTGGGGTGAAGTCGTAACAAGGTAGCCGTATCGGAAGGTGCGGCTGGATCACCTCCTTTCTAAGGATAATTACGGAATATGAACCTCCGGTTCATACGTTGACGTTTTGCGTTCAGTTTTGAAGGTTCATCTTTTGATGATCTTTCAAAACCTTGTTCTTTGAAAACTGGATAAAACGACATTGAAGCAACAAAACATCAAGTAATCAACCGAGTCGATCACTTTTGTGATTGAACAATACTTTTTTAACGATTATTAAATGTATATCGCTATACATTTGTAATCACCCGAGGGTTTCAAGACGCAAGCAGTGCTAGGAAGCGATGGAGAGAGGGAAGGAGCGTACTTCAGTACGTGACTGACTGATCGACTGAGCTGACAACGCAATGCGCAGCGGATTGAAAGCCGTATAAAGGTTAAGTTAGAAAGGGCGCACGGCGGATGCCTTGGCACTAGGAGCCTATGAAGGACGGCACTAACACCGATATGCTTCGGGGAGCTGTAAGTAAGCTGTGATCCGAAGATTTCCGAATGGGGAAACCCACTGCCCGTAATGGGGCAGTACGTTCACGTGAATACATAGCGTGAACGAGGCACACCCGGAGAACTGAAACATCTAAGTACCCGGAGGAAGAGAAAGAAACATCGATTCCCTTAGTAGCGGCGAGCGAAACGGGAAGAGCCCAAACCAGGAAGCTTGCTTCCTGGGGTTGTAGGACACTCTATACGGAGTTACAAAGGGACGGATTAGACGAAGCGGCCTGGAAAGGTCCGCCATAGCGGGTAAAAGCCCCGTAGTCGAAAGTCCGTCCTCTCCAGAGTGGATCCTGAGTACGGCGGAACACGTGAAATTCCGTCGGAATCCGGGAGGACCATCTCCCAAGGCTAAATACTCCCTAGTGACCGATAGTGAACCAGTACCGTGAGGGAAAGGTGAAAAGCACCCCGGAAGGGGAGTGAAAGAGAACCTGAAACCGTGTGCCTACAAGTTGTCAGAGCCCGTTAATGGGTGATGGCGTGCCTTTTGTAGAATGAACCGGCGAGTTACGATTCCATGCAAGGTTAAGCAGCGAATGCGGAGCCGCAGCGAAAGCGAGTCTGAATAGGGCGAATGAGTATGGGGTCGTAGACCCGAAACCAGGTGATCTACCCATGTCCAGGGTGAAGGTAAGGTAACACTTACTGGAGGCCCGAACCCACGTACGTTGAAAAGTGCGGGGATGAGGTGTGGGTAGCGGTGAAATTCCAATCGAACCTGGAGATAGCTGGTTCTCTCCGAAATAGCTTTAGGGCTAGCCTCAAACGAAAGAATCTCGGAGGTAGAGCACTGTTTGGACTAGGGGCCCATCCCGGGTTACCGAATTCAGACAAACTCCGAATGCCGATGATTTATGTTTGGGAGTCAGACTGCGGGTGATAAGATCCGTAGTCGAGAGGGAAACAGCCCAGACCGCCAGTTAAGGTCCCCAAGTATCCGTTGAGTGGAAAAGGATGTGGCGCTGCCCAGACAACCAGGATGTTGGCTTAGAAGCAGCCACCATTTAAAGAGTGCGTAATAGCTCACTGGTCGAGTGGCGCTGCGCCGAAAATGTACCGGGGCTAAACGGATCACCGAAACTGCGGATTGACACCTTTGGTGTCAGTGGTAGGAGAGCGTTCCAAGGGCGTCGAAGCCAGATCGTAAGGACTGGTGGAGCGCTTGGAAGTGAGAATGCCGGTATGAGTAGCGAAAGAAGGGTGAGAATCCCTTCCACCGAATGCCTAAGGTTTCCTGAGGAAGGCTCGTCCGCTCAGGGTTAGTCGGGACCTAAGTCGAGGCCGAAAGGCGTAGACGATGGATAACAGGTTGATATTCCTGTACCACCTCCCCGCCGTTATCAGCAATGGGGGGACGCAGAAGGATAGGGTGAGCGCGCTGTTGGTCATGCGCGTCTAAGCAGTGAGGTGTGGAACGAGGCAAATCCCGTTCCTATAACATTGAGCTGTGATGGCAAGGGGAATTGTCCCCGGAGTCCCTGATTTCACACTGCCAAGAAAAGCCTCTAGCGAGGCGGGAGGTGCCCGTACCGCAAACCGACACAGGTAGGCGAGGAGAGAATCCTAAGGTGATCGAGAGAACTCTCGTTAAGGAACTCGGCAAAATGACCCCGTAACTTCGGGAGAAGGGGTGCTCTGGTAGGGTGTTAAAGCCCGAGAGAGCCGCAGTGAATAGGCCCAGGCGACTGTTTAGCAAAAACACAGGTCTCTGCAAAACCGTAAGGTGACGTATAGGGGCTGACGCCTGCCCGGTGCTGGAAGGTTAAGAGGAGAGGTCAGCGCAAGCGAAGCTTCGAATTGAAGCCCCAGTAAACGGCGGCCGTAACTATAACGGTCCTAAGGTAGCGAAATTCCTTGTCGGGTAAGTTCCGACCCGCACGAAAGGCGTAACGATCTGGGCACTGTCTCAACGAGAGACTCGGTGAAATTATAATATGCGTGAAGATGCGCATTACCCGCGACAGGACGGAAAGACCCCGTGGAGCTTTACTGTAGCCTGATATTGAATTCCGGTGCAGCCTGTACAGGATAGGTAGGAGCCTTGGAATCCGGAGCGCCAGCTTCGGAGGAGGCAATGGTGGGATACTACCCTGGCTGTATTGGACTTCTAACCCTTGCCCGTGATCCGGGCAGGAGACAGTGTCAGGTGGGCAGTTTGACTGGGGCGGTCGCCTCCTAAAGTGTAACGGAGGCGCCCAAAGGTTCCCTCAGAATGGTTGGACATCATTCGTAGAGTGCAAAGGCATAAGGGAGCTTGACTGCGAGACCTACAAGTCGAGCAGGGTCGAAAGACGGGCTTAGTGATCCGGTGGTTCCGCATGGAAGGGCCATCGCTCAACGGATAAAAGCTACCCCGGGGATAACAGGCTTATCTCCCCCAAGAGTCCACATCGACGGGGAGGTTTGGCACCTCGATGTCGGCTCATCGCATCCTGGGGCTGTAGTCGGTCCCAAGGGTTGGGCTGTTCGCCCATTAAAGCGGTACGCGAGCTGGGTTCAGAACGTCGTGAGACAGTTCGGTCCCTATCCGTCGCGGGCGCAGGAAATTTGAGAGGAGCTGTCCTTAGTACGAGAGGACCGGGATGGACACACCGCTGGTGTACCAGTTGTCTTGCCAAAGGCATCGCTGGGTAGCTATGTGTGGACGGGATAAATGCTGAAAGCATCTAAGCATGAAGCCCCCCTCAAGATGAGATTTCCCATTACATTTGTAAGTAAGATCCCTCAAAGAAGATGAGGTGGATAGGTCCGGGGTGGAAGCGTGGCGACACGTGCAGCTGACGGATACTAATCGATCGAGGACTTAACCTTATCAGTTAAGAAGTACGGTTGGACTTGAAGTTCAGCAACAATGTTGGTTTTATCCGGTTTTGAACGAACAAGCAACGTTCAATAGTCTGGTGACGACGGCGAAGAGGTCACACCCGTTCCCATACCGAACACGGAAGTTAAGCTCTTCAGCGCCGATGGTAGTAGGGGCTTCCCCTGTGTGAGAGGAGGACGTCGCCGGGCAAATGCCATCTCCATTTGGGGATGGTTTTTTTGTGTTTAAAAATTATTTCGTTCCAATTACAAGTTCTTAAAGTGTCAAAGGCATTCGACGCGAGGTGGCTTTCTTTTAGTCATTATGTGTATCCGCGGTAAGGATGATGTATTCCGCGGAAGGATAGTGTTTTTGAGATGAATGGAATTGCTGTGCTTAATTTTTTGTCAACTAAAAAACACGCGTCCAAAGCGAACCTCCGCGCGTCCAAAGCAAGTCTCCACGCGTCCAAAGCGAATCTCCACGCGTCCAAAACAAGTTGCTACGCGTCCAAAGCGAATCTCCACGCGTCCAAAACAAGTCGCTACGCGTCCAAAGCGAATCTCCACGCGTCCAAAACAAGTCGCTACGCGTCCAAAGCGAATCTCCACGCGTCCAAAACAAGTCGCTACGCGTCCAAAGCGAATCTCCACGCGTCCAAAAATCTCCACGCGTCCAAAACAAGTCGCTACGCGTCCAAAGCGAATCTCCACGCGTCCAAAACAAGTCGCGACGCGACCAAAGCGAATCTCCTCGCGTCCAAAACAAGTTGCCGCGCGTCCAAAGCGAATCTCCACGCGTTCAAAACAAGCCCACCGCGCTCAAACCGAGCCATATCGCGCCATATCGCGCTCAAACCGAGCCACTTACCGCTCAAAGCAATCCACTCCACACTCAAAGCAAACTCACCCGCGCCCAAAATCTCATACCTCTATATACCATCCCAAAAATATAAACAGACATCTTGGATCTTCCACTCATCTATAACATCAAATTCTTGTAATCGACAGCATTGCACGATACGATGGAGGTCAACCTAGTCTTGGGAGGTTTGCTGCGGAATGAAAATGGTATTGATCATATTTGTCATTAACATCGTATATGTCTCATTCTTTACGATCCGGATGATTTTAACTTTAAAGGGCTATCGTTATAGTGCCGCCTTCGTCAGTATGGTGGAGATTGTCATTTATATTGTAGGTCTTGGTTTAGTGTTGGATAATTTGAATGAAATACAAAATATTATTGCATATGCATTAGGATACGGCAGCGGGGTTATCGTCGGTACGAAAATTGAAGAGAAGATGGCGCTTGGCTATATTACGGTGAATGTCATTACGGCGGGCGTGGATTATGAGATGCCAAGATTATTGCGAGACAAAGGCTATGGAGTGACGGATTGGTCTGCGCATGGATTGGAAGGGAATCGCTCGGCGATGCAAATATTGACACCCCGAAAAGATGAATTGAAGCTATATGATACGATTAAACAGATTGATCCGAAGGCGTTTATTATTGCGTATGAGGCGAGAACGATCCATGGAGGATTCTGGGTGAAGTCTGTGAGGAGAGGGAAATTGTTTAAATGAGTGCGAAGAAGAAAACGGTATGGTTTGAAGTTGAGGAAGGCGAGTCGATTGAGGACTGTCTAAATCGATTGGCCGCAGCTGGTTATCGTGTGGCTGGCCGAATGGAGGAGCCGGTTTTCACAGAAAAAGATGGCGAATATGTCCCAATCCGCCAGTTGATTAAGTTTAAAGGAATCTTAGATGAATAAATTGACTGTTATACGAACAATGGACACAACTGAATGTCTATTGTTCGTATTTTTTATTGACGTATTCAATTTCAGTTGTTACACTGATTGTAGTTACATAACCCACATATATGCTGAAGGATTGGCTTCAGCGTCTCTACCAGGACACCGTAAATGTCCGGACTATGCGGGAAAGCGATTTTTAGGATTCAGCGAAGGGTGTGCCATGTCTTATGGATACGTTCACTTGCCGCTTATTGAATATCCTTGAATGAACTGCTTTCCATGCATTTGGAAGGCAGCTTATTCAAGGATTTTTTTATTGATTTTTTAAGCATTGTACAAAAGGAGCGGATATGTATGGAACCGAAAGTCGGCGTGATCATGGGAAGTAAAAGTGATTGGGAAACGATGAAGCATACTTGCGACATATTGGACGAGCTTGATGTTGATTATGAGAAGAAGGTCGTTTCAGCACATCGTACACCGGATTTCATGTTTGAATATGCGGAACAAGCTCAAGACCGTGGAATTGAAGTCATCGTTGCCGGTGCAGGCGGCGCCGCTCATCTTCCGGGCATGGTCGCAGCAAAGACGCTTTTGCCCGTCATTGGCGTTCCAGTGCAATCCAAAGCGTTGAATGGAATGGATTCATTGCTTTCTATCGTTCAAATGCCTGGAGGGGTTCCAGTTGCTACGGTATCGATCGGCAAGGCAGGCGCTACGAATGCCGGATTGCTTGCGGCACAGTTTTTAGCCGTGCATGATCAAGCGCTGCGAAGCCGTCTTGAAGAACGTCGAGAGAAAATGCGCGATACGGCACTAGAAAGCAGTGGTGAGTTGCTATGAAGACGATTTTACCTGGACAGACGATTGGCATTATCGGTGGAGGCCAGCTTGGGCGAATGATGGGACTGGCAGCAAAGGAAGCAGGTTTCAAAATAGCCGTACTCGATCCGACGATGGATTCACCATGTGGCCAAATTGCTGATATCCGGATTGTCGCTCCATATGACGATGAAGCGGCACTTGAAGAACTTGGTGAAGTAAGTGATGTTATCACGTATGAATTTGAAAACATCGATTTCGAAGGGCTTGAGCGTCTTAGCCAAATCGCTTATGTCCCACAAGGAGCGGAGCTAGTCCGGATCACTCAAAATCGAATAGCGGAAAAAGCTGAAATCAAAGCATCCGGTGCGCCGGTCGCAAATTATGTCGCAGCCGCTTCATTCAGTGAATTAATCCAGGAAATCGATCAGGTCGGCTTCCCATGCATCGTAAAAACCGCATTCGGCGGCTATGATGGAAAGGGGCAGGTGAAGCTCGATTCGGCAGACGATATCCAACTAGCAGAACCGCTATTTGCCCATTCGGCATGCATCGCGGAAGCATATGTCCCTTTCAAGACGGAAATATCCGTCATCATCCAACGCAACCCAGAAGGGGAGTCGTATTGTCTTCCAACCGCCGAAAATATTCATAAGAATCATATTTTACATGAGTCGATCGTTCCTGCAAGGGTTGCTCCGACTGTCGTTGCGAAAGCGGAAGAGGCGGCGAAAAAAATCGCAGATCACCTACATCTTGTAGGAACGCTTGCGGTCGAAATGTTTGTACTCGAAAATGATGAAATTGTCATCAATGAGCTTGCTCCTCGCCCTCATAATTCAGGACATTATTCAATCGAGGCGTGCAATGTATCACAATTTCACCAACATGTCCGTGCTATATGCGGCTGGCCGTTACGCAAGCCAAAGCTATGGGCTCCATCTATTATGGTGAATGTGCTCGGGGAGCATGTCGTGCCGTTGAAGAAAGTGATTATGAACTATCCTGATTGGTCCGTCCATCTGTACGGGAAGGCCGAAGCGAAAGAAAAACGGAAGATGGGACATGTGACCATCATGACCGATGATATAGAGAAGACATTGGAAGAAATCAATTCAACAGGCATTTGGGCTTGAAATTTCTACACAAATTCGAAACCAAACTTTATCCATTCGGGAGGAAATTGACATGACAAAAGTGAACGTTTACGTAACATTACGCGAAAGTGTTGTTGATCCACAAGGAATTGCTGCTCAGGAGGCGCTTCAATCAATGGGCTTCAATGAAGTCGAAAGCGTTCGTGTCGGAAAACTGATTGAGCTTGAGCTAGCGGGAACTGATAGTGAAATCGAAGCACGTGTGAAAGAAATGTGCGATAAGCTTCTTGTCAATAAAGTGATCGAGAACTATAGCTTTGAAATCGGGGAGGTCGCGGGCAAATGAGGTTCGCTATACTAAGTTTCCCTGGATCCAGCTGTGATGTGGACATGTATCACGCCCTTTTGGATATCGTCGGCGTTGGAGCCGAAATCGTCAACCATCAGGACGCCAATTTGGACAACTTCGATGCTGTTGTCATTCCGACGGGTGCATCCTACGGCGATTATTTACGCCCGGGTGCGCTTGCCCAAAGCTCTAAATCAATTAACAGTTTGAAAGCATTCGTCGCTTCCGGCAAGCCCGTGCTTGGCGTAGGAAACGGTTTTCAAATCCTAGTCGAGGCTGGTATCCTTCCAGGTGCCTTCTTGCGGAATAAAGGATTGAAATTCAGAAGCGGCAATGCACAGCTTACTGTTCAAAATTCGCAATCAACATTCACGAGCATTTATGAACAAGGCCAACGAATTACGCTTCCATTCGCCCATGAGTACGGTAATTACTACATCGATTTGGAAACTGCAACGAAATTGAAAGAGCAAGGTCGCATTGTTTTCACGTACGAAGACAGCAATCTTGATGGCAGTACGGAGAAAATCGCAGGCGTTTTGAATGAAGAGGGGAATGTCCTTGGCATGATGCCGCTTCCGGAACGGGCGGTAGAGGAAATCATCGGCGGAACGGACGGTTTGCCTTTATTCCGTTCAATTTTGAAGAACTGGAGTGAGAAGAATGTCAACCATGCATGAACCAACAGCTCAACAAATCAAAGATGAAAAATTGTATCGCCAAATGGGAATGACCGATGAGGAGTTCGATCGTGCAGTCGATATGATCGGACGTCTACCGAATTACACGGAAACAGGTTTGTTTTCGGCTATGTGGTCTGAACATTGTTCTTATAAAAGCTCAAAGCCGGTATTGCGTAAATTCCCTACGGAAGGTGCGCGCGTGCTGCAAGGTCCTGGGGAAGGAGCAGGAATCGTCGACATCGGGGACAATCAGGCGGCTGTTTTTAAATTGGAATCACATAACTCTCCATCTGCGATCGAGCCTTTCATTGGTGCAGCGACTGGAGCAGGTGGTATTATCCGTGATGTCTTTTCGATGGGAGCACGTCCAGTAGCGCTTGTGAATTCGATGCGTTTCGGTGATTTGACGGATGAGCGTGATCGGTATTTATTCGAAGAGGCGGTTGCAGGGATTGCAAGTTATGGAAATACGATCGGCATCCCAACAGTTGCCGGTGAAGTCCAGTTCGATAATAGCTATTCGAAACGTCCTCTCGTCAATGCGATGGCAGTCGGATTGCTGAATCATGAAGATATTCAGAAAGGCTTGGCATCCGGTGTCGGCAATACGGTATTATACGTCGGGGCGAAAACGGGCCGCGATGGTATTCACGGAGCAACGATGTCTTCTTCTGAAGTCGCGGTTGATAAAGAAGAAGAGCTGCCGGTCATGCAAGCAGGTGATCCGTATCTTGAGAAGCTACTTATGGAAGCGTGCCTTGAATTGGTGAAGTCCGACGCGTTGATCGGCATCCAAGATATGGGCGCAGCAGGGCTCACTTCGTCGTCAGCTGAAATGGCTTCGAAAGCCGGTTATGGTGTGGAGTTGAATTTGAACCTCGTTCCGCAGCGCGAAGAGGGAATGACAGCTTATGAAATGATGCTTTCCGAGTCGCAGGAGCGGATGCTCGTCGTCGTGAAGAAAGGCCGTGAGCAGGAAATCATCGACTTGTGCAAGAAATATGGACTGGAAGCAGTCGCAATCGGGAAAGTGACAGAGGATAAAATGCTTCGACTTATCCATAAAGGCGAGGTTGTTGCAGAAATTTTGGCGGATACACTTGCCGAAGATGCACCTGTTTATTATAAAAAGTCGGAAGAGCCTGCTTACTTCAAAGAATTTCAGGCGATGGACAATGAAGAACCGGCTGTTGGCGATTTGAAGGAGACATTGTCTGCTTTATTGCAACGTCCGACAATCGCGTCGAAAGAGTGGGTGTACAGCCAATTCGATTCGCAAGCAAGAACGAATACAGTCGTGGCGCCTGGTTCATCAGCAGGCGTCATCCGTGTCCGCGGTACGAATAAAGGTCTTGCGATGACAGCGGATTGCAACTCTCGTTATATTTACCTCGACCCGGAAACAGGCGGGAAGATTGCAGTTGCAGAAGCGGCTCGTAACTTAATCTGTTCTGGAGCAGAACCGATTGCGGCAACGGACTGCTTGAACTTCGGAAGTCCAGACAAGCCGGAAGTGTTCTGGCAAATCGAGAAGTCGGCAGATGGCATTGCAGCGGCGTGCCGCACGTTGAATGCACCAATCATCGGTGGAAACGTGTCAATGTCGAATGAAGTGAATGGAGTGCCGGTCTACCCGACTCCGACAATGGGCTTGGTAGGACTCGTTCATGACTTATCTCAAGTGACGACGACTTCATTTAAACAAGCAGGAGACGCAATTTATCTGATCGGAGAAGCGGCGATAGAATTCGGCGGCAGTGAGCTTCAGCAAATGGTTCATGGGAAAATTTTCGGTAAAGCGCCTGCGATTGATTTGGAAGTGGAAGCATCCCGTCAAAACGCTCTATTGAAAGCGATCCAAAGCAAGCTTGTCCAATCGGCGACTGATTTGTCGGAAGGCGGCTTTGCCGTGGCGCTTTGCGAGAAGGCATTCGATGCGAATGGCATTGGCGCAGAAGTGACTGTATCTGGTTCAGCTGTGACGGCTTTATTCAGTGAAACGCAATCGCGTTTCCTTGTAACAGTGAAAGAGGAGCTTATGACTGCTTTTGAAGCGATTGTGAACGATGCTACAAAAATCGGTACGGTTACCGATCAAAATAAAATCGTCATCAAAGGCGATAACGATGCAGTCTTAATTGACGGGACGGTGGAAGAATTCCGTTCTGCTTGGAAAGGGGCAATTCCATGCTTGCTGAACTCAGAGGCCTGAATGAAGAATGCGGAGTGTTCGGCATTTGGGGCCATGAAGATGCGGCGCAAATAAGCTATTACGGCTTGCATGCGCTGCAGCACCGCGGGCAGGAAGGCGCAGGGATTGTCACGAAGAACGGCAAAGGGCTTCATGTCGTCAAAGGCGAAGGCCTTGTGAATGATGTGTTTTCCGGTGATGCGCTGAAAGGCTTGACGGGACGTGCCGCTATCGGACAGGTCCGCTATACGACAGAGGAAGGAAGAGGAGCGGAAAATGTACAGCCGCTCGTCTTCCGTTCCATGACAGGCAGTTTGGCAATTGCGCATAACGGCAACTTAGTCAACGCAAAAGATTTGAAGGAAAGTCTTGAAAAGCAAGGCAGTATTTTTCAAACAACGTCTGATACGGAAGTGCTTGCCCATTTGATTAAACGAAGCAGCAGCGGTTCATTGACACAGCGTGATCGTGTGAAAAAAGCGCTGTCGATGTTGAAAGGGGCATTCGCATTCGTCGTCTTGACGGAGGAAGGCTTGCTCGTCGCCCAAGATCCGAATGGTTTGCGTCCGTTGTCTCTCGGGAAATTGGGAGATGCATGGGTTGTCGCATCTGAAACTTGCGCGTTCGATTTAATCGGCGCGGAAACGATCCGGTCGGTTGAGCCCGGTGAATTGATTGTCATTAATGAAAAAGGATTGCATTCCGATCGTTTCGCGGAACCGGCGGACCGGGCAATATGCTCGATGGAATACGTCTACTTTTCGAGACCGGATTCGGATATCGACGGTATTAATATCCATATGGCAAGGAAACGATGCGGCAAGCAGCTTGCAAGGGAAGTCAACATTGAAGCGGATGTTGTGACAGGGGTTCCGGATTCAAGCATTTCTGCGGCGATCGGATTTTCGGAAGAAAGCGGCATCCCGTATGAATTAGGATTGATTAAAAACAGATATGTCGGCAGGACGTTCATTCAACCGACGCAGGCGATGCGCGAAAGAGGCGTGAAAATGAAGCTTTCTCCGGTGCACCAAGTCGTCGAAGGGAAGCGGGTAGTCATGGTGGATGATTCGATTGTCCGCGGCACGACTTCGAGACGGATCGTCAAAATGCTGAGAGAAGCCGGTGCAAAAGAGGTTCATGTCGTCATCGCTGCGCCTCCGCTCGTCAGCCCTTGCTTCTATGGAGTCGACATTAGCACCGATTCCGAATTGATCGCGACAGGGCGTTCTGTAGATGAAGTGCGGGAATTGATCGGCGCGGATTCACTGACATTCCTATCGGCGGAAGGGATGCTGAAAGCGATCGGCAGACCGTCTGACATGAAAAATTGTGGACAATGTCTTGCTTGCTTCACGGGTGAATATCCGACAGAAATCTATGCGGATACAGTATTGCCGCACGAAAAAGAAATCAGGCGATAAGGAGGACTATCCATGTCAAAGGCGTATGAAAAAGCGGGAGTGAATATCGAGGCGGGCTATGAATCCGTTGAGCGAATGAAGTCTCATGTAGCACGTACTGCGCGCAAAGGTGTAGCAGGCGCATTCGGAGGCTTCGGAGGAATGTTCGATCTTTCCGAGCTGAATTATAAAGAACCTGTGCTCATTTCCGGAACGGACGGTGTCGGCACGAAATTGAAATTGGCGTTTCTTGCAGATAAGCATGATACGATCGGCATCGACTGTGTTGCGATGTGTGTGAATGATATCGTTGCGCAAGGCGCGGAGCCGCTTTATTTCTTGGATTATATCGCACTCGGGAAAGCGGTCCCTGAAAAGGTTGAGGCAATCGTCAAAGGAATTGCGGATGGCTGCGTTCAGTCAGGTGCAGCGTTGATCGGCGGAGAGACGGCTGAAATGCCTGGGCTCTACGATGTCGAGGAATATGATTTGGCCGGATTTGCAGTTGGCGCTTGCGAAAAGAGCAAAGTGGTTACAGGGGAAAAAGTCGCTGAAGGGGACGTTCTCGTCGGCATCGCTTCTAGCGGCATCCACTCGAACGGATTCTCACTCGTCCGTCAGATCGTTCTTGAAGAGCAAGGATATAAACTTGACGAGTATATCGCTGGATTCGAGGAGCTCGGCAAGGTTGGAGCGGCTTTGCTTGAGCCTACGAAAATCTATGCGAAGCCGGTTATGCAAATTCATAAGGAGCTCGACGTCCACTCGATGGGGCATATTACTGGCGGAGGATTTTATGAAAACCTTCCGAGAATGTTCGGAGAAGGATTCGGCGTCGAAATCGACCTTGGCTCATGGCCGGTATTGCCAGTATTCAAAATGCTGAAAGTAAAAGGCGAACTTCAAGATAAAGATCTGTATAGCGTCTTTAATATGGGAATCGGCTTCGTTATCGCACTCCCTGCTGAACAAGCGAAGCGGGCAATTCAAATTGCTGCTGAACACGGCGAAGAAGCATATGAAATTGGTCGTGTCGTAAGCGGATCAGGAGTCGTTTTCAAAGGAAGCCATGATGGGAGCTTGGCGGAATGAAGGAAAAAGCAAAAATCGCGGTATTCGCTTCAGGAAGCGGCAGCAACTTTGCAGCGCTGGAAACTGCATGCCGTGAAGGTGAGTTGGATGCGGAAATCGTCCTTGTGCTAACGGATAAGCCCGCATCGTTCGTCGTGGAGCGCGCAAGGCAGACAGATATCCGAGTCGTTGCGTTGGAGCCGAAAGCTTTTTCGACTAAGCAAGCGTATGAGGAAGCGGTGCTCGATATTTTACGCGAAGAAGGCGTGGAATGGATTGCGCTAGCAGGATATATGCGGCTAATTGGACAGACTTTATTAGCCGCTTATCCTTCACGCATCGTCAATATTCATCCTTCCTTGCTTCCTTCATTCCCTGGCAAGGACGCAATTGGGCAAGCGATCGCTCACGGTGTGAAACTGACAGGCGTCACTGTCCATCTTGTCGATGAAGGGATGGACACAGGACCGATCCTCGCGCAAGTTGCGGTGCCGGTCGTTGAAGGCGATGAGGAATTGACAGCACAAGCGATTCATACGGTTGAGCATGTCATTTATAAAGAAACATTGCAGAAATTAATTTTAACTAACGGAGGGGTTCATTCGTGAAAAAACGGGCATTGCTCAGTGTCTCAGACAAAAACGGAATTTTGGAATTTGCACAGGCGCTTGCAAAATTGGACTACGAAATTCTGTCAACAGGCGGGACAATGAAGCATTTGAAAGAAAACGGCGTCGCAGTGACGGCGGTTGACGAAGTAACGGGATTCCCTGAAATTATGGAAGGACGAGTCAAGACGCTTAATCCAATGATTCATGGAGGATTGCTTGCGAAGCAGGACAATCCAGCACACCAAGCACAAATGGAGGCGCATGGCATACAACCGATTCATATCGTCTGTGTTAACTTGTATCCTTTCAAAGAAACAATTTCAAAGTCTGACGTTACTGTTGAGGATGCGATTGAAAACATCGATATCGGCGGACCGGCAATGCTTCGCGCATCCGCGAAAAACCACGCCTATGTCACAGTTATCGTCGATGCCGCAGATTATGGTCAAGTGCTTGAAGAGTTGCAAATAGAAGGGCAAACGACTCCTGACACGCGCAGACGTCTAGCAGCGAAGGTTTTCCGTCATACTGCAGCATACGATGCACTCATTTCCGGATATTTGACCAATCTAGCAGGTGAAGAATTCCCTGAGCAAGTAACATTTACATACGAATTGAAACAGCCTCTCCGTTATGGAGAAAATCCGCACCAGCAAGCGGCTTTCTATAGCCGACCACTCGGTTCGGACTTTTCAATTGCGAGCGCGGAGCAATTGCACGGCAAAGAGCTTTCTTATAATAATATCCAAGATGCGAATGCGGCGATCCAAATCGTCAAGGAATTCAACCAACCAGCTGCAGTGGCAGTCAAACATATGAATCCGTGCGGTGTTGGTGTCGGCGAAACAATTGCCGAAGCGTTCAATAAAGCATATGAAGCTGACCCGGTTTCCATTTTTGGAGGCATCATTGCGTTGAATCGTGAAGTGGATGCGGAGACGGCGGAAAAACTTTCGGGAATCTTCCTCGAAATCATCATCGCACCTTCATTCACGGATGAAGCAATTGAGCTATTGACAAAGAAGAAAAATATTCGTCTGTTGACGATCCCGTTCGAACAACATACAAAAGATGCTTGGAATACGGTATCAGTTGAAGGCGGACTTCTCATGCAACAGCCGGATACTTTTGGATTTGCCGATGCAGACATCCGAATTGCAACAGACCGTGAGCCAACGGAATCGGAATGGGAAGCACTCAAGCTCGGTTGGGCAGTCGTCAAGCATGTGAAGTCAAACGCAATTGTCGTTTCGGATGCGCAAAGAACGCTCGGCGTCGGAGCTGGCCAAATGAATCGGGTAGGTGCAGCGAATATAGCTTTGACACAAGCAGGGGGCCGTGCGAAAGGTGCAGCGCTTGCTTCTGACGCATTCTTCCCGATGGACGATACAGTGGAAGCAGCTGCAAAAGCGGGCATTACTGCCATTATCCAGCCTGGAGGATCTGTTAAAGATGAAGATTCCATCAAGAAGGCTAATGAATACGGCATTGCGATGGTGTTCACAGGCGTACGTCATTTCAAACATTGATCGAAGGAGAAGATAAAGATGAAAGTACTCGTCATCGGCAGCGGCGGTCGGGAGCACGCGATTGCACGGCAATTCAACAATTCGCCGTCCGTTTCGAAAGTGTATGTTGCGCCTGGCAACGACGGCATGAGAAACGATGCGGAATGTATCGGAATCGATGTGACTGATTTCGATGCGCTTGCTTCATTTGCGATTGAACAACAGATTGATTTGACTTTTGTAGGACCGGAGCAACCGTTGGCGGAAGGCATCGTCGATTTTTTCACAGACAAAGGCTTGCGTATTTTCGGGCCGTCGAAGGATGCTGCTCAAATTGAAGGCAGCAAGTCTTTTGCGAAGGATTTGATGAAAAAATACGGAATTCCTACGGCTGCTTACGGGACGTTCACGGATGCTGAGGAAGCGAAGGCATTCATCCGACAGCAAGGCGCACCAATCGTCGTGAAAGCGGATGGGCTCGCTGCAGGTAAAGGGGTCATCGTCGCAATGACGATGGAGGAAGCGCTCGAAGCAGTTGACGATATGATCGGCAATCAACGATTCGGCGAATCTTCTTCCCGCGTCGTCATCGAGGAATTCCTTGATGGTGAAGAGTTCTCTTACATGTCATTCGTCCATGACGGGCAAATTTATCCGATGGTCATCGCGCAAGACCATAAGCGTGCGTACGACGGTGATAAAGGTCCGAACACGGGTGGAATGGGGGCCTATTCTCCAGTTCCGCATATTCCGGAGCACGTCATTGAAGAGGCATACAAGACAGTTGTCGTTCCGACAGTTCGCGCCATGACGGAGGAAGGGGCTCCATTCACGGGCATCCTTTATGCGGGTCTTATTTTGACGAATGAAGGGCCAAAGGTGATTGAGTTCAATGCTCGCTTCGGCGATCCGGAAACACAAGTTGTTCTCCCAAGAATGGCTTCCGATTTCGGGGAATTCATGATGGCGTTAATGAAGAAAGAGCCATTTGAATTGGAATGGAACGATGATGCTATGCTTGGCGTCGTCATCGCATCCGACGGCTATCCAGGAGATGTTGTGAAAGGGGTACAACTGCCGGATTTTGGGGAGTTGAATGGGCTCGACGTCTTTCATGCCGGTACGAAAGCAAATGGGAATCATTTTATCGGCAATGGCGGACGGGTTCTGCTTGCTGCTGCGAAAGCAAAAACATTGGAAGAAGCACGCGACCAAGTTTACGACCAGTTGAATCAAGTCGAATGGAACGGATTTTTCTACCGCACTGATATCGGTTGGCGGGCATTTCAAAATAAATAAAGAACAGACCACGCATGTAGAAATGTGTGGTCTGTTTTTTAAACAAGTAAGCAAACGCTTTCCGCTTTTGTATTATTCAACCGCCCCTGTACTTTTCAATTCAACACTCATGGTCACATTAAATTCAATCTCGGGATAGATGCGCTCCCATTCTTCCATAAGATTCTCACGTGACAATCTTGTTGCCCGATAACGCAGACCGAAACCGAAAGGATCGACATTGTTTTCTTGTAGCTTTTTCAATAAATCCTCTAATTTCTTTTTAATATCGTTTTCCGCAATTTTGTCGTACTTTTGTAAATGTGCGTTGTTCAGGAGCTTATTAGATTCGCCTATGACGCCAACTTTTGTTACCTTCATATCAATCCGCGGGGTACCTTCATCAAGGATGATATTATATCTCATCTTCACTTGATCGATATTCAATACCATGATTAATCCATCTTCCTCAATTTTATAGCTAAACCCCGATGCCTTGTTCACAATCGAATTGAAGTACTTCGTCTCGGTAGGTGTCAATTCGACTGGCTGTCCTGCTTTTTTAAGGATGATTGATTTATTAATGGCATATTCAGTGTTCTCTTTGTCGATTCCGATGATCGGCATAATTGTATTTATTCCTTTTCCTAACACTTCTCTTCTAAATTCAAATAAAAAAGTTGTCACGACGTATGGGCTTTCTGTGCCAGTTTCATCGAAATAGTTAAACAAAGGGGTTGAAGCTGGTGTTTCGGAATTCGGCTCGAAGGTAATCACTTCTTCTGCAGTTTTATCGGCTACGGCCATATATGCAATCATTTGAATATCGGCTCGCCTTGTAAAAAAATCCATGAATGTATCTAGATCTTTAGATAGTAATTCCTTATTCAGAATAATGATTCTGGCATGGCCAAAATCCAACGTTTTATCAACATGTGTTGCTAGAGCACGCACCGCTTCGGCAACTGACTCAGAGTCATGAGACAGATAGACATAGCCTGGCTCAGTGGCTTGTTTGATATTACCAACAGGCTTTGCCAATGTTAATGTCACTCTGAAACCATTATTCACTTTTTCAGAAGGATCGATGCCGACTCCTAAGACGAATATTCGCTTGTCGATGTCCTTGAAAGCACATCCGGTCTGTATCAATAAGGAGACTAAAAGGATGGCAGCAAGGCATACTTTACTAATTTTTTTGTTTCCCGCCATTTTGCTGCCTCCTATTCGCCAATAATAGACTACAGATCAGGGTAGCTAATACGATTGGCAGAATGTACTTATCAAATAATTTGACCGATTGAAAAAGCCCTTCCGTTGTAATCCGTTTAGTTGTCACTGTAGCAACGATCCAATAGATGATAATGAATAATGGGCGAGTTAAGTTCACTGATTTCCATTTGAAACGTTTGAAATGAATAACACTTGAAAGCAACTGCAGCGAAACATGCCAATGCATCACCATACTGACGACGCCAAGCGCCAAAAAGGCACCGGTGAAGAAAAAGAGGATCCTTTCAACAATCCCAAACTTCATACGTATCGAATCACTCGTCATAATCCACGGATAGAGCACATTATCGAGAGAGTCAAATCCGCCAAATCCAATTGGTAGGAAATAAGTTGTCGCGAGAATGTACGTACATAGAAAAGACAGTAGAGCCATCCCTTTACGAGTAGGATTTTTCAATTTCTTGAAAAATCGATTGAAAATGACTAAATTAGCTGCCCCTACGACGATGAAAAGTGAAGAAGCAAAAGATGTATATTGAGGTAGATGATTAATTTCCATAATAGCAACTCGGATATAATCCCAATTCAGATTAGAACTAAAATACCCTTTCATTTGGACAAAAAAGATAATAGGAACAGCAAGGATAAAAACCACTTCACCAAAATACATAATATTTCTGGTCGTCATAACCATTCCGTATGTGACGACGGTGACAAATGTTAAAATGACGATATAAATTGACATTTCAGGCGTCAGAAACCGGAGGATGATAAATGTGTAGATGGTTAAAGTTGTAAGACCGGCGAAAAACCATGTCATCGAGAAAAATAGAAGTACAGGTGATGCCACCCATTTCGAAATATTTGTTTGTAAAATTTCAGGCAAGCCTTGCCCCGGGAATTTACTGAACAACGAAATGATGATATAAGTCAAAGTCATGCCGATAATAAGTGCCGTAATCATGCCTGTAATTGTGCCGCGATCACTACCGGTGATGAGGATTCTTGGTGTGGTGGAAACCATATTAGTTAGCATATTTATCAATATTAAATAGACAAGGAAACGGTTCATTTATTGTCCATCTCCATCTCATCATTTTTACCCACCCATGGAATGCGCAAATAAGGAACGCCTAAGCTTTCTTTACTTACCAATAGCATGAGTAATCCTAAAAAGCCGACTAATAAACCGACTAATCCAAAGATGGAAGTGTACACAAGCAACAAAAGCCGAATCACTCGTATTGCGAAGCTCATTTCAGTAAGTGGAATAATAAAAGTGGAAATTGCGACAGCGGATATAATAATGATCATAATTGTTGAGGTGAGTGCTGCTTCTGTTGCAGCTGTGCCTAAAATGAGTCCGCCAACAGTAGTTGCGGTAGAACTGACAGCTTTCGGTAACCGCATACTCGCCTCGGTTAATAATTCCATGAAAAACAGCATGAAAAATACTTCAATAAATGAAGGATACGGCACACCGATCCTCCCACCCGCAACAGTGAGAGCGAGTTCTACTCTCAGTATTTCCGGGTTATAGGATGTCACCGCCACATACAGACTAGGAAGCAATAAACATGTGAAGAGACCAGCATATCGCAATATAATTGTAAATGTCGTCACACTAAAAACATGGTAATTGTCTTCCATCGATGACATGAAATCCAAAAAAATAACTGGTGCGACAAGTACTTCCGGACTTCCGTCAACTATGATAATTACTTTTCCATTATTTAAATTGTAGACAATGCGGTCTGGTCGTTCCGTTATGATAACGGATGGGAATAAAGTGAGTTTTCTTTTGTTCATGAAATGTTGAAGATCACCCGCTGATTGAATGAGAGGGATAGTGAGCTCGTTAAGCTGCCCCTTCACTTTTTTCACTATATCCGGATCGACTTTATCATTATCATAGAGTAACGTAATTGCTCGATTCGTATGCGTGTCCGTTTGGAGTGCTTCAACTTTTAAAGCAGATGTATGGTATCTTTGCCTAATTAGATTGATATTCGTTTCAATATCTTCGCTTAACCCTTTTTGTGGTCCATGGACAGTCGGTTCCACTAGGGTATCTTGAACTTCACTGTTTTTCACAAGGCGCAAATCTAATAAATATGACTTGTCGTCAACTGCAATCAACACAGTTCCAGCGCTTAATAAAATTAGCAATTTATCTTTAGAAGGAATGTCAATTCTGTTTGGCAAAGATTGAATATAGGATGCAAAGTCTTCTTCGCAGGCCATTTCAAAAAATGGTCGAATAACCGTCTGTTGCAACTTATCACCATCCACGACCGATTTCACATAAAATAGGAATGCAGTGTGGCCTTTAATTTGTAAAGGTGTTTGAACGATGTCTTCCGATGGCTTGAATCGATTTGCCATTTCATTCAATAAAGGAGGGGCTTGTTTTTCAGTCATTTGTAATTCTCCATTCATGGAAAAACGTAGATAACTATTTGTCTTTAGCGTTCCCGGATTAGATGTGAACATACATGAAATATGAGCCCAAGGAAATTGGTCTATTGAAAGTATTGTTTGGACAGTTGTACATGGAGCTTTCAATCTCATAAAGTATTTAAAATGTACTTTTCGTTTCAAACTATGTACCATTTGTTCTACATAAGGACACTTGGTTATAAAAACAGCCACGGTAATATTTCCCCAATTATAATGTGTTTGTATCCCAAATTGATTGCATTTATTTGGTCATATAATTCACATTTGGAGGGTTCATCGTGCGAAATACAGAGCAGCTGAATATAGAAAAGCAGCAGCCGGAAAAGAAAAAGAAGAAGTTTGAAATGCCGCATATTTATGTTATTTTATTTGTCTTTAGTGCGTTTGCGGCTTTGACAACATATTTCATTCCGTCAGGGGAGTTTGAACGTGTGCCAGGACCAGATGGCAGAACGACTATCGATCCAAATTCCTTTAATTATGTCGACCAGACCCCGGTTGGCATTATGGACTTTTTAACGGTTATTCCTCGAGGGTTGATTGATGCAGGAGAAGTTGTATTCTTCACGTTTATCATCGGTGGAATGTTTATGGTGCTTCGTCGCACTGGGATCATTGAAATTGCTGTTGATAAACTTGCAAGGAAATTTGCGCATAATAGTATTATGCTCATCCCTGTATTAACAACAGTATTCGCAGTGATAGCCACATTGATTGGAACGGCTGAATTATCGCTCGTTTATATTCCGGTAATCATGCCGCTCATTATTGCGCTTGGCTACGATTCAATAACAGCAGCAGCCATAGCACTTTGCGGGACTGTCGTCGGGTTTACAGCAGGCGTATTAAATCCGATTAACACAGGACTAGGACAGAAGTTATCGGGTCTTCCGGTTTTCTCTGGACTTGGATTGCGTTTAATAGTATTTATCGTGACTGTGGCGGCAGCAGTTTTATTCATTACCCGTTATGCTAAGAAAGTCAAAAAAAATCCAATGAACAGTCTTGTGTATGAAGATGATACGGAAAAACGTGCATTGTATAACAATGTAGGAAAAGCTGAAGCCATTCCTGCAACAGGACGGCAAAAGTGGGCAGCAATTGTAGCGCTTTTATTCTTCGTCATCCTTGTATACGGTGTTATTTCAAAAGGTTGGTTTATGGTTGAAATGGCGGGGCTCTTTATCATTATGGGAATCGCCGTCGGGATGATTGCCGGTCTTAAAGTCGGAGATATTTGTGAAGCATTCAATCAAGGTTTTAAAGACGTCTTAATGGGGGCATTTATCGTTGGACTCGCTCGAGCGGTGGCGGTTGTACTAGAGGATGGTAACATTATGGATACAATTGTCCATGCACTTGGTGCAGTCGTTGGCGATTTGCCGCCAGCATTGGCAGCAGTCGGTATGTATGTTGTGCAAGTTCTTATTAACTTTGTTATTTCGTCCGGCAGTGGACAAGCACTCGTTACAATGCCAATTATGGCTCCGCTTGCAGATATGGTTGGAGTGACAAGACAAACTGCAGTTCTTGCTTATCAGCTCGGTGATGGGTTTACACATATTTTCTACCCGACAAGCGGGTACTTCATGGCAGCATTAGCAATTGCAGGTGTGAAATGGCAAACGTGGATTCGTTTCTTCTATCCACTATTCCTCATTTGGGCTGCAATTTCTATTGTAGTACTTGTCGTCGCCCAACTCATTGGCTGGTCATAATAAGTGTAAGAAATAGCATCCATGCATATGGGTGCTATTTCTTAATGTCTGCAAGCGAAAGCAAAATTCGCTCATTTAAATCCTAATTTCTGCATCACGTTTTTTGCAAAGGAACGGCTGACGGGCACTTTTGATCCGTCTTTTAAAAATAAATTATATGCCCGGTTAAACCATGGTTCCATGGAAGAAACATGCTTGACATTGACAATGTATCCTCGGTGAACTTGGAGAAAGTCTTCACCAAGTTTTTCTATCAACTGATAAAGCAATAAATCCGACTCATATTTATGATGAGCGGTTTTAATATAAGATTGCCGGTTTTCTGTTCCGATATAGTAAATCTCATCTGCCTGGACAATAATCATTCTATCCCCGTCTTTTGCAGGGATTGTTTTTAATCCTTGCGGTTGTGAACTCATTTGCGTTTGCCGATGACCATGAAACTGAGCTTGTGTTAGCAATTTGTCTACGGTTTTGCGCAATCTTGCTTCATCGATCGGTTTCACAATGTAGTCAACGGCATCGAGATTGAATGCCTCAAGTGCATATTCATCGTAAGCTGTTGCAAATACAATCATTGGCTGCTTTTTCATATGCTTAAATTGTTTCGCCAGCTCCAGTCCATTTCCTTTGGCGAGCTCGATGTCCAGAAACACAACATCCGGTTGAAGATCATTAATATCCCATAGCGCCTCATGCATCGTTTCAGAATCACCGATGATTTCTATATCGCCTGTTTCTGTTAATAAATATTTTAATTCCTCTCGTGCAAATTGTTCGTCTTCTACGATAAAAGCTTGCAGCATATCCATCGATCTCCTATTAAAATTGTATCGGTAATGTTATAAAAATAGTTGTCCCTTGTCCTTCCGTACTCTCCATTTTGAAAGTAGCGTCTTGGCTAAATAATGCAGTTAAACGCTCTTTAATATTGAACAGCGCAGATCCGCTGCCATTTTTCGTTGAATTGACAACACGCTGACCTAAATCAGCTAGTCTTTCCGGCGGCACGCCAATCCCATTATCTGTAACGGTTAATTGCAGTTCCGCTTCATGCTGTTTTATATCGATGTGGATTTTCCCGATTCCTCCCAGGTCTTTTAGTTCTCCATGTGTAATGGCATTTTCAACAAGCGGTTGCAGTACGAACGGTGGTATGAGCGCTTGATTCAGATGTGAATCCATTTTAATAGTAAGTTCAAACCTATCAGGAAAGCGTGCGTTTTCCAATGCGAAATAGGCATGCACATTTTCCAGCTCTTTTTCAACACGTACAAGACGATCTGTAAGTCCCCTTAAATTATTTCTTAAAAAAGTCGATAAGTGAAGCAGCAATCGCCGTGCAAGCAAAGGATCCATACGGCATAGTGCAACAATTGTATTTAAAGCATTGAATAAAAAATGCGGGTGAATCTGGGCGTGAAGTGCTTTTACTTCAGCGTCCTGCAGCAATTGATTATAACGTTCCACCTCACCCAGTTCCAATTGACTGGAAAATAAATTGCTAAGCCCTTCTGCCATTTCCCGATCTACAGATGTTACGTGAAATGGCTGGTTATAGTAAAAAGTTATAGTCCCGATAGTTTTACTTTTTACAATTAACGGGAAAATAATAAACTCATACTCGGGGGAGTGAGCGTTTTCCATTTTTCCGGTTTTGAACACAAGCTCTCTATATTTCTTTTCAGATTGGCTGCTAATTCCGCTGGTATGTGCAAGCTCCCTAATGCCTCGAGCGATTGCCACATCGTCAACGTTTGTTAACTGCTGAATGATCTTTGCAGCTTTTGTCGCAGAAGATTCATTTAACCCTTGGCGAAAAAGTGACAGTGTCTGATTTGCAATCGAGAGCGCCTTTGCTGTTTGGCTGGCCCGTGTATGTTCCTCATCCTGAATGACACTATTAAAAACAATTGCGCAAATCCAGACTCCAATACTATTAATAACGATAATAGGTATCCCGGTATAACTGATTAAATGAAGTGCTGTACTGTGCTGGGAAGCAAACAAAGGGATAAGCAGGATTTGAATGATAAGAATCAAGAGGCCGCTTAAAAACATTGGCAAAGGACGGGTTAAGCCAAAGTCTCGCAATTTACGTCCAAACAGCCCTGCCAATCCTCCTCCGATAAGAGAAGCGATGAAAGTGGCATCGCTAATAAATCCACCCATAATGAAACGATGTCCACCTGCAATCAAAGCCGATCCAAGCCCGACGAATGGTCCGCCGACCAATCCGCCTATGATGATGCCGATATTGCGTGTATCTGCAATCGCATTATCCATTTGAAGGGCAGGATTCCAAAAGTTGGAGATCACATGTGCTTCCGGATCGACGACAATGGCAGTATAATTTCCTATCACCCCAAATAAACCAAAGAGTATAATCATTACAATGCCGTCCTTCAAATTTAGATCTCGATAAATCATCTGTCTAAACGTGCGAAGTCGTGTAATAAGGAAGGCAATTGTAATAATGAGCGTCATTCTTGATAGCATTTGTCCTAGTAAATCCCACACGTCGGAATCCCCCCTTTCTTTAGTCATTTGCAACTCTTAAGTCAAAGGAAAACGCAGTTAATAATTTATCTTTAGCTTTCTCGAATCGGATATGAAAGATACATGAACTATGATTCCAAGGAAATCAGTCTATTAATAGGTTTCTGTAGGCTGTCTTCTTTTCTCTACTTTCCGGGTCCAGCCGTGCAGAAGATGGATACAACATGCAGAGGCTATGCCGGCAGCAGCGCTGATTCCCCAATTAATAATCGGCATATGTTCATACATCCAGCCGCCTGCCCCTTGGCTGATTCCACCTCCCACCGCCATCGCCATCAAAGCAACCCCAAAATAGCTGGCAGAAAATTGCGGAGGTGCAATTTCCGCAGTATATTCATACGAAGTCGGTTCCACTAGCATTATACCTATAGCAAACATACAAAAGCCTGTCCAAAATAAAAGGATGCTCGTGGAGCTTCCAAGCAGTAGGATTCCGATCCCCATAATGGTCATCCCTGATTTAATCACAGTTAATCGATGGAAACGTTTCGTCAATTTCTGCAAAGGATACTGTAGAAACACAACGATCATTCCATATACAATGAATAAACTTGAAATGAATGTCGGGTTGTTGAATACATTGACAGCATGGAGAGGGATCGTTAAATAGAGTTGCATGAACATGAACCAAAATCCGGTCATGCTGATTGTAAAAAAGATAAACCGACGATCCGATTTGACTTTATCCCACGAGTCTGCCAAAGATTGCTTCGGAACTTGAACTCTTTCATTCGGCAAGTATAGAAATGTGACCAACCCGCTAAGAATAAAAATACCGCCGCACACGAAGGAAGCGTAGGAAAAGTCAAATTGAAGCAAGATGCCTCCCATGATTCCAGCAAAAATTATCCCCGAATGACGAACAATTTTGTCCAGTGCAAATATTTCTCCCCTTTTAGCAGGGGAAGTAAAAATGGAAAACGCCGCTTTACTAGTCGGTTCAAATAACGATCCACCAAGCGCAGTGATAATTGCCGCAACGATCAACTCAAGCGGTGTTCTGCAAAAAGCGAATAAGACAAAGCCGACTCCACGCAAAATCATGCCTAAACTAATCATAATCCGATAATCAAATCGATCGGCAAGTATGCCCGATAAAAAAGATGTTCCTTGTTGCACCAATTGCCGAAGCATAAGGACAACACCGGCAATCCCGGCAGAAAGCGCTAAATTCCCTGTAATATGCGCAGACAAAAAAGGAATAAAAGCAAAAAAACTGACATTCATTAAAAATGAGTTTACTAGTAATAATCGAACAGCATTCATCTGGTTCCCACCTTTGGTAAAGTAAAGATATAGAAGTTGAATTTATCTATTTATCATACTCATTATGACTTCTACACTTAGCTATTATATACCAAATTGCTCGCCCTTTCTTTTGCTTTCAGTGTAACTACATTCAGCAATTTCATCTGCACTAAAAGTGAAGCAGCGGCTACTTCTATAAGTGATGGGATGAATATTGTTTAGGAAAAGTCATAAGGGATACCCTCTTTTCTGTTGAAAAGAAACGAGGTACCTATGCCACCGTTGCTTTGCGTTCAAATTATTATTTTTTTAGTTTTCATATAACTCAGGCACTACCTTTCAGTTGTTTGCTATGCTACGATAAAATATATAGAATACTCTTCAAAAGGGGTTTATTGATATGTGGGACGAACGTGAAATTCAGCAGCAACTAGGCATTATCAATGGGAAAATAGCACCCGATCTCATTATTCAACACGCAACGTATCTTCATTCCATCTTTAAAAAATGGGTGACAGGAAATATATGGATTAAAGGAGACCGAATCGTCTATGCGGGTGAAAGAATGCCTGCGATGACAGATGGCGCAGAAATCATTGATGCAACGGGCAAAAAAATTGTTCCCGGCTATATCGAGCCGCATGTCCATCCTTTCCAACTGTACAATCCTGAAACTTTTGCCGACTACGCGGGAAAGCTTGGGACGACGACATTCCTATCAGACAACTTGACATTTTTCTTGCTTCTTGGAAATGAAAGGGCATTCAAATTGATTGACCAATTGAACGAGTTGCCGTTTTCATTTTATTGGTGGGCAAGATTTGATTCCCAAACGGTTTTGCAAGATGAAAAGGGAGTTTTCAATTTAGAGGCGATTCGTGAATGGCTAAAGCGTGACGATGTGTTGATGGGCGGAGAGCTGACAGGCTGGCCGCGTCTTATGAACGGCGATCCGGATATGACGGCGTCTGTTGTCGCAGCAAAAAAAGCTGGGAAAAAGATAGAAGGCCACTTCCCAGGGGCTTCCGAGCGGACGCTTGCGAGGATGAAATTGTTAGGCGTAGACGGCGATCACGAAGCGATGACAGTAGATGAAGTGGAAGCGCGCTTATTGCAAGGGTATGCAGTGACACTGCGCCACTCGTCGATACGACCAGATTTGCCTGGTCTGTTACAAGGTGTCATCGACAAGGAATTGGACGTTTTCGACCATCTCATGATGACGACGGACGGCTCGACACCTTCTTTCCATATTGATGGCGTCATGGACAAATGTATTCAAGTTGCGCTCGATGCGGGAGTGAAGCCGATCGATGCGTATTTAATGGCTTCTTATAATGTTGCGCGCTATTACGGCGTCGATGATGTGCATGGCGTCATTGCGACAGGAAGATATGCAACGCTTAACTTCCTAGAAGACGAAAAGAATCCGGTACCGACAGACGTCTTGTCAAAAGGGAAATGGTTGAAACGCGAAAATGCATCGACTGAACAGTTCAATCGCGTCGATTGGTCACTCGTTCCGGATTTCGAACCGGACTTCGATTTGGCCGAAAATGAATTTGAGTTTAATGATGCAGTCGGCATTGAAATGGTGAATGACGTCATTACGAAACCATATGAAGTGAAGCTCGATCTTTCAGTGGACAAGCTGTCAACTGATCATGACGAAAGCTTCCTCATGCTCATCGACAGAAATGGGAAGTGGCGCGTGAATACGTTCATTAAAGGCTTCGCAAATAATGTGCAAGGATTTGCGTCTTCCTACTCCAATACTGGCGACATCATCCTCATCGGGAAAGACAAAAAGGCGATGCTGCAAGCGTTCCGGGAAATGAAACGTTTGAAGGGTGGCATGGTGCTCGTTGAAGAAGGCGAAGTTATATTATCAATCCCGCTTGCAATCGGTGGGGGCTTATCGTCGGAGCGTATGGAAGTTTTGATCGAACAGGAAATTGCATTGAAGAAGACGCTAGCTGAGCGGGGGTACAAGCATGGCGATGCCGTCTACACATTCCTGTTCCTACAGTCAACCCATTTACCGTACATACGTGCAACACAAGTGGGGCTCTATCAAGTTATGAAAAATGAAGTAATCATTCCGGCGACGGAAAGATAGGAGGAAAGGATGAAAGGGAAAAAGAGAGGATGGCTGCTAGCGTTGGCCATCATGTTGTTGTTGCTGTCAGCGTGTTCAAAAAAAGAGAAAGCCGGCGCGGAAGAGATTGTTCCGGATCCGGAAGAGATAGAAGAAGTCGAAACTGAAGAAGAGCCGATCGAGGAGCCTGAGGAAGAAGGATCACTCCTTTACCGAGAGCCATTCACGGGCATGTTAAGCGAGGAAGAAAAATGGGCAAGACCAGTGCTTGCAACAATTAACAATCATCCCCATGCCAGACCACAATCGGGCATAAGCCAGGCGGACATCATTTATGAGTTCATGGCGGAAGGGAATGTTACGAGGTTTTTAGCGTTGTTCCAAAGTGAATTGCCAGAGACGGTCGGTCCGATTCGAAGTGCACGTGACTATTTCATTTATCTTGCAAAAGGGATGGATGCATTTTACGTTGCTCATGGCTATAGCCCCGATGCACAAAAGCTACTCGCAAACAGGTATGTCGAAAATGTAAACGGCATGCAATATGACGGAACTTTATTCAAAAGATCAACTGAACGCAAAGCTCCTCATAATTCGTATATAACAGGAGAAAACATAGTAGCTGCAATGGAAAAGGTCGGGGCATCAGACGAAATTGCAAAGACACCTCCATTTACTTTCCATGAATCGGTAGAGGATGCTAAAATAGGGGATAGTGCATCGATGATTGTCGTCCGCTTCAGCTCTAGTCAGGATTTCATCAATACGTTTTCATACGATCCAGGAACGGAAACGTACAACCGGATGGTGAATGGAATCCTTACGATGGATAAAGCGAACGGAGAACAAGTCGGACTTTCCAATATCATCGTCATGGAAGCGGACCATCGTACGATCGACAACGTCGGAAGACAGTCTGTCGATATTGAAAGCGGCGGAAAAGCGATCCTATTTCAAGCTGGCAACGTGAAAGAGCTGGAATGGAAAAACGTCGAAGGCTTCCTTGTACCGATGGAAAATGGAGTTCCCGCTAAACTAGTTCCAGGCAAGACGTGGATCCATATTATCCCTACGTATTCCGGAATTTCAAAATCTGTCACGTACACACCTTAAGCAGTGAAAGAGGGGGAAACATATGCAAATTGATAAAATCCGGAGTGAACAAACGGATCAGCTATTCAAAGCCATCTTGGAATTGAAAGATCTTGAGGAATGCTACAAGTTCTTCGATGATCTTGCGACGATGAGCGAGCTGCAATCATTAGCTCAGCGTTTGGAAGTTGCTCATGCTTTGAGGCAGAAAAAGACGTATGACCGGATTCAAAATGAAACGGGTGCGAGCACTGCGACAATCTCAAGGGTAAGGCGTTGCGTAGATTATGGATCCGGCGGCTATAACACAGTATTGGACCGCCTCTATCCAGAGCTTGCGGAGAATAACGATAAGTAGTAGGCTGAAAATCCTCGAATCAAAGTCAAAAAACGACTTTGTCTATACTCAGGACGGGCGGAGAAATCCGTCCGTTTTTTTGGTATACTGGTGAATAGCAGACGCTCCATGAGAATGGGGTGCATCCAATATGCAATTGAAAAATTAGGTGGTAGACAAAATGGACTATAAAACATGGCGCCACGCCTTTAAAGTGGATCCCGCCAAACAATTGGCGGACGAAGAGCTTGAGCGGCTTGCAGAATCCGGAACGGATGGCATAATCATCGGCGGCACCGATGGCGTTACGCTTGAAAATGTCCTCGACTTGCTAGCACGCATCCGACGCTTCTCAGTACCTGTCGCACTTGAAGTGTCAACTGTTGATTCGGTGACGATGGGATTCGATTATTATTTCATCCCGACAGTTCTGAATTCGACTGATACGAAGTGGGTGAACGGCATTCACCATGAGGCCTTGAAGGAATATGGCCATATGATGAATTGGGATGAAGTTATAGCGGAAGGCTATGTAATTGTAAATACCGAATGCAAGGCAGCGAATCTTACAGGCGTAAAAGAAGCTCCAGACGAAGAAGATGTCGTCGCCTATGCAAGGATGGCAGAGCATCTGTTCAATCTGCCGGTATTTTATTTGGAATATAGCGGAACGCTTGGGGATCCGGCAATTGTGAAAGCAGCCGCACGCGTCCTCGAACAGACGCGGTTATTTTACGGCGGCGGAATCCGAAATGTGGAAGACGCCAAAATGATGGCCGAATTAGCTGATACGGTTATCGTCGGCAATATTATTTACGAAGACTTTAAGGCTGCCCTTTCGACTGTTGAAGCAGTGAAATCGGTATCCCATTGACATAGTTTGAGGTATAATGAAGAACAAACGTTCTTTGAAAGGCGGGATTACGTATGAAAGAAATCGCGGAAAATCTGCTTGTCGGCATGAACCCCGAACAAGCCCGCGCAGTAAAAAAGACGGAAGGACCGCTGCTCATCATGGCAGGCGCAGGATCCGGGAAAACGAGGGTGTTGACACACCGGATCGCGTACTTAATCGTCGAAAAAGGCGTGTATCCTTCAAATGTATTAGCGATCACATTTACGAACAAGGCAGCCCGCGAAATGCGGGAAAGGATCGATGGATTGCTCGGCCCCGGCTCTGGCGAAAGGATGTGGGTTTCAACATTCCACTCGATGTGCGTCCGCATTTTACGGAGGGATATCGATCGCATCGGAATTTCTAAAAGCTTCACGATCCTCGATTCCTCCGACCAATTGACGGCTATCAAAAATGTATTGAAGGAGCGCAATATCGATCCGAAGCAATACGATCCGCGTGCAATGCTTGGTGCAATCAGTTCAGCGAAAAACGAATGCATCGATGCGGAGACGTATAAAGGACAGATCAATCCACATAACCCTTATGAGAAGACGATTGCAGATGTCTACGAAGGCTATACGAAAAAACTGAGACAAAACCAATCGCTCGATTTTGACGACCTCATCATGATGACTCTCAAGTTATTCGAACGCGTCCCTGAAGTCCTCGAATTTTATCAAAATAAATTCCAATATATCCATGTCGACGAATATCAGGATACGAACAATGCACAGTATCGCCTTGTCAACATGCTCGCTGCGAAATTCCGGAATCTTTGCGTCGTCGGCGATTCCGATCAATCGATCTACAGATGGCGCGGTGCTGATATCGGCAATATCCTTTCTTTCGAAAAGGATTATAAAGATGCAACCGTCATTTTACTCGAGCAAAATTACCGTTCGACAAAAACGATCTTGCAGGCGGCGAATGACGTTATCCAGAACAACAGAAGCCGCTACGACAAAAAACTTCGTACTGAAAATGCCGCGGGTGATTCGATTACAATATATAAGGCATCTGATGAAAAAGACGAATCCCAGTTCATCGTACAGCAAATCATCGAACTGAAAGAACTCGAAAACTTAAGGCTTGATCAGTTTGCGATTCTGTATAGGACGAATGCACAATCACGTGTCATCGAGGAATATCTTGTGAAATCCAATTTAGATTACACAATCGTCGGCGGCACGAAGTTCTATGATCGAAAAGAGATTAAAGACTTGCTCGCTTATTTGCGTTTGATTGCAAACAACGATGACGATTTGGCGCTTGCTCGGATTATCAACGAACCGAAACGGAGCATCGGCGCGACCTCTTTTGAAAGGATGGCGCAATTTGCGATTGAAAACGATAGATCGGTATTCGACGCATTGCAGGAAGTCCACTTCATGGGGCTGACAGCAAGAGCTGCGAACGAAGCTTCGAAGTTCAGAGATATGATTGCTGGATTTACGCAAATGCAGGAATACTTATCCGTTTCAGAGCTCGTGGAGCAAGTGTTGGAGAAAACGGGTTACCGGGATATGCTCATTCGTGAGAAGACGATTGAATCAGAAAGCCGATTAGAAAATATCGAGGAATTTCTTTCTGTTACGGAAGCTTTCGAAAAGAGGGCCGAAGAAGAGGAAGGAGACCGCTCGCTCGTCGCGTTCCTGACAGATCTTGCCCTGATTGCCGACATTGATTCGTTGGATAAAGAAGAGAACCAATCCTCGGAAAAAATCGTCCTTATGACGATGCATGCAGCAAAAGGACTCGAATTCCCGGTTGTCTTCGTCATTGGCATGGAAGAGAATATCTTCCCACATGCAAGATCGATCGGTGATGACGAAGAAATGGAAGAGGAACGTCGGCTTGCTTACGTTGCAATCACCCGTGCGGAGCGCCGTCTCTATTTAACTTGCGCTGCTAACCGGACATTGTTCGGCCGCTCGAGTTTTAATAATCCATCTCGTTTCCTTAACGAGATTTCAGATGAAATCATTGAAGTGACATCGAATAATAATCAAGGCTTTTCTTATGGCGGATATGCAAGACAGGAAGCACCGGTGCGACCTGCTGTAAAAAGGCCGCTCTATAAATCAAGCGGCGGAGAAAAGATGGGCTGGAAAGCTGGCGATAAGGCGACTCATAAATCTTGGGGGACAGGCATGGTCGTCAGTGTAAAAGGGAAAGAAGACGATTTGGAGCTCGATATCGCATTCCCGGAACCAGTTGGCATCAAACGGCTCCTTGCCAAATTCGCACCAATAGAAAAAGCGTAAGGAGAGGAAAGAATGGATCTAAAAATAGATCGAAATGCAGCCGAAAAACGAGTGCAGGAACTCAATGAGCTGCTTAAAGAGTACGGACACGCCTATTATGTGCTAGACCGGCCGATTGTGTCGGACTCCGTCTATGACAGTCTTATGCAGGAATTGCTCTCCATCGAGGCGGTGAATCCTGATCTGATCTTCCCTGATTCGCCCACACAGCGAGTTGGAGGGGAAATCCTCGAAGGTTTCAGCAAAGTCGTCCATGAGTATCCGATGTTGAGCCTTTCGAATGTTTTCAACGAAGAGGATATCCGTGACTTTGACAGACGGGTGCAAGCGGGGGCAGGTCAAGTCTCGTATATTTGTGAATTGAAGATTGACGGCCTTGCCGTTTCATTGAAATATGAAAATGGAACGTTCATCCAAGGGTCGACACGTGGAGATGGGACGGTAGGAGAGGACATTACTGCCAATTTGAAGACAATCCGGACCATACCGTTGAAGCTCACCGAACCGGTTACAATTGAAGTGCGCGGAGAGGCGTACATGCCGAAAAAATCATTTATGAGACTGAATGAAACACGGGATGAAAACGGAGAGGAGCCATTCGCGAATCCACGGAATGCCGCGGCTGGCTCGCTTCGCCAACTGGATCCGAAAATAGCCGCAAGCCGCAATCTTGCTGTATTCATATACGGCATTGGCGGAGACGGCGCTGCTTATGGGCAGGACAGCCATTCCGATTCGCTCGATTATCTAGCTTCAATCGGCTTTGAAACGAATAAGAAGAGCAAACGGTGCAAAACAATCGAAGACGTAATCGAATATATAGAATCCTGGCAGGATCAAAGGCAAGACCTTGATTATGAAATCGACGGAATCGTCATTAAAGTGGATAGCTATGAAGACCAAGAGCAACTGGGCTTTACGGCGAAAAGTCCGCGTTGGGCAACCGCCTATAAATTCCCTGCGGAAGAAGTGCATACAAAGCTTCTTGATATCGAGTTAAGTGTCGGGAGGACGGGTGTTGTCACACCGACCGCCATTTTGGAGCCGGTCCGAGTAGCCGGAACGACTGTCGCAAGGGCTTCCCTCCATAATGAAGATCTCATCCGAGAAAAGGATATCCGAATCGGCGACGCGGTTGTCATCCGTAAGGCGGGGGATATCATTCCAGAAGTCGTCACCGTATTGTTCGAGCAGCGGACAGGTCATGAAGAACCGTATTATATGCCCGACAATTGTCCTGTTTGTGATTCCGAACTTGTCAGGATTGAAGGGGAAGTGGCGCTCCGTTGCGTTAATCCGCAATGCCCCGCGCAGATGAAAGAAGCGCTCATCCATTTCGTTTCACGCAATGCGATGAATATCGAAGGTATCGGCGAGCGAGTCGTTGATCAATTGTATACATCAGGTCTCGTCCATGACGTTGCAGATCTTTACGGCTTGACAAAAGAACAGCTGTTATCTCTTGAGCGGATGGGAGAGAAGTCGGCGACGAATTTACTGACAGCAATAGATGCATCCAAATCCAATTCCTTGGAGAAGCTGCTGTTCGGCCTAGGCATCCGGCATGTCGGAGAAAAGGCGGCTCATATATTGTCTGAGGAATTCGGAACGATGGACGAAATCGCGAAGGCGGATGCGGAACGGCTTACGTCAATCCATGAAATCGGCGACAAAGTGGCGGATGCAGTCATTCAATTTTTCAATAATGAGGATGTACTTGAAGTGCTCGGCAAGTTGAAGTCATACGGCGTCAATATGGACTATAAAGGCAGAACGCGTCAGGAGCTTCCGACTGAAGGACCTTTCGCCGGAAAAACGGTAGTGTTGACGGGCAAGCTTTCGATACTGACACGTAACGAAGCGAAAGAGCGGATAGAAGCGCTCGGCGGGAAAGTGAGCGGGAGTGTCAGCAAAAAGACGGATCTCGTTATCGCGGGGGAAGAAGCCGGATCTAAGCTTGCGAAAGCGGAAGAACTCGGAATTACGGTTTGGAACGAAACAGAGTTGGTCGACGCGCTCGGCGAAAAGGAGTAATTTTGAATGAAAAGGCTATTTATACTACCCTCCATTGCTGCCGTCCTTTTGTTGGGCGGCTGTCTACCGTCAATTGGACCCAACAAAGAGGAAGTCATCCAGGAAAATGAGGAGAAGGTTGAAGAAACCGTCATGATTCCAAATGTCCAAGTGGATGATGAATATTACAAAGTGCTTACCCCGCTCAAGAAGAGCGCAAGCCGCGGCCTTGTCGTGAACAATATATATACGAAATACGATATTGGGGAAGCAGAGGAAGGATTATTACGCTTATCCGCCCAACATTTCGACACGAAAAACTATCTTTTCCAAGAAGGACAATATATCGATGCAGCGACAGCAAAGGCATGGCTTGCCAGAAGCTCGGTGAATGAACAAGGTTTGAATCCGCCCGAAGCAAAAGGCGAAGATGCTGAAGAGAAACCGATTTATTTGGCGCATATTATCGAACAAAACTATTTGACGATGACGGATGATAAGAAAGTTCGATTATCCGGTGTATCAATCGGACTTGCCTTGAATTCAGTCCACTATGATAAAAGCGGGAAAGAAACGAATATTACTGACAAGGAACTTGAAAAACAAGGCATCGCCATGGCAGACAAAATCGTCAGCAGGCTGCGTGCGAAAGAGGGATTCCAAGATATTCCGATCGTCATCGGACTGTTCAAACAGGAAAAGAGAAATGCGATTGTTCCGGGAACCTATTTCGCAACTGCTTTTGCTGATAAAGGAAAATCATCCGCTTCAGGGTGGAAAGAAGTGAATGAGCGGTATGTGGTGTTCCCTGCTCCCGCGGATATCGACAATTATATTGAAATCAATAGAACGTTCAGCAATTTCAAACAAGATATCGATGAATATTTCCCTAGCTTCGTAAATGTAATCGGGAAAGCTTTTTTCAAAGAAAATCGTATGGAATCCATTTCTATTGATATACCAATTCAATTTTTTGGGAAGAGTGAAGTCATCGGTTTCACACAGTTTTTAGCGGATCACATTATCAAGTATTTTCCGGATATCGATGTCGAAGTTAGTATCACTTCGGTAAATGGTCCGGAAGCGCTAATTGTCAAGGAAGCCGGGGATGATGAACCGTTCATCCACATTTACGATTATTGAATGTAGGATGACAAATGGCGCCAGCACCGAAGTGCCATGGATGCGCAGTTGCTTTTCAACATACCGCTAAGGTGGTATGATAAGTCGTACAATTGCAATTGGGGAGGAAATCAAATGACGAAATTTACGCCAGAAGACGTACAGTACTTCGCGAATTTTGCAAGAATCGCCTTTTCGGATCAAGAGGCGGAAGTGTTTTCTGAAATCATTTCCGATCTTGTAGAATTTGGAGATGTATTAAAAGAAGTTGATACAAATAATATAGAGCCGATGACTCATCCGTTGCAGCTATTCAACGTGCTTCGGGAAGACGTCCCACAAGATGTATTAGACCGGGATGAAATGTTAGCGGGCGTAAAAGAGCATGAAGCCGGAATGATTAAAGTTCCGAATATCCTGTGATAACGGTTTTTAGGAGGATGTAACATGACGTTAATGAAAAAGACGGCAGCAGAACTTCAAGCACTTTTACATAACCGGGAAGTCTCTGTCAAAGAAGTGACCGAAGATTCATTTAAGCAAATCGCTGCGTTGGATGGTCAAGTGAAAGCATTCCTAGCGTTGACGGAAGAAGAAGCATTAGCGAAAGCGGAAATGTTGGACAACTCATCGCTTGAAGCTAGAGGACCGCTTTTCGGATTGCCAATCGGAATTAAAGATAACATTATTACAAAAGGCACTACTACAACTTGTGCAAGCAAAATGCTGGAAAACTTCGTTCCTGTCTATGATGCAACAGTCGTTGAAAAAGTGAACGAAGCGGGCATGGTCAGTGTCGGTAAATTAAACATGGACGAGTTTGCAATGGGTTCTACAACTGAGCGTTCAGCTTTCCAAACGACTCATAATCCATGGAATTTAGACTATGTGCCGGGCGGCTCTTCAGGTGGTTCCGCGGCTGCAGTTGCTGCGGGCGAAGTACCATTCTCGCTCGGTACGGATACGGGCGGATCTGTTCGCCAGCCGGCTGCGTTTTGTGGAGTCGTCGGAATGAAACCGACATACGGAAGAGTATCCCGTAATGGTCTTGTCGCATTTGCATCCTCTTTGGATCAAATCGGCCCGATCACTCGGACTGTTGAGGACAATGCACTATTATTAAATGCCATTTCAGGTGTGGATTATAGAGACTCTTCTTCTTCACCACAACAAGTTCCTAATTTCAAAGACGCTTTAACTGGTGATATTAAAGGCTTGCGTATCGCAGTTCCTAAGGAATATTTAGGTGAGGGCATCGAAGAAGACGTGAAAGACAAAGTCCGCGCATCCTTGAAAGTCCTTGAATCCCTTGGCGCAACTGTAGGAGAAGTAACGTTGCCGCATTCTAAATACGCTTCACCTACGTACTACGCGATTGCTACTGCTGAAGCGTCTTCCAATCTTGCAAGATTTGATGGAATCCGTTACGGTTACCGTCCAGAAGGCGCGAAAAACTTGGAAGAGATCTATTTGCGCTCACGTGCAGAAGGATTCGGCACGGAAGTGAAAAAACGGATTCTTTATGGCACATATGCACTTAGCGCGGACCATCATGAAGACTTGTACGTCAAAGCGATGAAAGTTCGTACGTTAATCTCGCAAGACTTTACATCCGTTTTCGATAACTATGATGTAATCGTTGGACCGACGAGTGCGACTACGGCATATGAAATCGGCGGAGCCGTGAAAGACCAAGTGACTTTGTATGCAAACGACATTTTAACAGTGTCTGTCAACTTGGCTGGCGTGCCGGCAATTTCAATTCCATGCGGCTTTTCGAATGGATTGCCAGTCGGTCTCCAAATAATTGGAAAGCATTTCGATGAAGCGCTCATTTACAAAGTGGCGCATGCGTTTGAACAAGCGACAGATTTCCATAAACGCACTCCGACGCTTGGGGAGGGGAATGAATAATGAACTTTGAAACGATTGTCGGACTTGAAGTCCACGTTGAACTGAAAACTGATACGAAAATTTTCTCACCGGCTCCATCTCATTATGGTGCTGAACCGAATATGAATATCCATGTGAAGGACTTGGCATACCCGGGAACATTGCCAACGTTGAATAAACGCGCGGTCGACTTCGGAATGAAAGCTTCACTCGCATTGAACTGTGAAGTGGCAAGAGTTATGAACTTCGACCGGAAGCATTATTTCTATCCGGACAATCCTGCAGCATTTCAAATCTCTCAAGATGAGCGTCCTGTCGGCCAAAACGGCTGGATTGAAATCGAAGTCGATGGAAAGAAGAAAAAAATCCGCATCGAGCGTGTTCATCTTGAAGAGGACGCTGGTAAATTGACGCATTCTGAAAATGGTTATTCCCTCGTCGACTTGAACCGACAAGGCACACCATTAATTGAAATTGTCACGAAAGCGGATATCCGCTCACCGGAAGAGGCATATGCTTTCTTAGAGAAATTGAAAGCGATCATCCAATATACAGGCGTTTCTGATGTTCGTATGGAAGAAGGTTCCTTGCGTTGCGACGCTAATATTTCTTTACGTCCGTTAGGTCAAGAGGAATTCGGAACGAAAACCGAATTGAAAAACTTGAACTCCTTCAACTTTGTTCGCAGAGGGATTGCGAATGAAGTTGAGCGTCAAGAAAAGATCCTTCTTTCAGGCGGTAAAATCCAACAGGAAACGCGCCGCTATGACGAGGCGACGGGACAAACCGTGCTCATGCGTATAAAAGGCAGCGCGAATGATTATCGTTTCATCAATGATCCTGATTTGCCTGAAATCCATATCGACGAAGAATGGATTAATCGTGTCCGTGCAGAGATTCCGGAACTTCCGGACGCTCGTAAAGCAAGGTATGTCAATGAGCTTGACCTACCGGAATACGATGCGCACGTCTTGACGTTGACGAAAGAGATGTCCGATTTCTTCGATGCAACTATAGCTGCGGGGGCTGATGCGAAACTCGCTTCCAACTGGTTGATGGGTGAAGTATCCGCGTACTTGAATGCCGAACAAAAAGAGCTTCATGACACAGCGCTCACTCCTGAAGGTCTATCCAGCATGATCAAATTAATTACGGATGGTACGATCTCATCTAAAATCGCTAAAAAAGTCTTCAAAGAATTGATTGAAAACGGTGGAAACGCCGCTGACATCGTAAAAGAGAAAGGCCTCGTCCAAATTTCCGATGAAGGTACTCTCCGCACAATCGTAACGGAAATACTCGATGCGAACGAACAATCAATCGAGGACTTCAAAAACGGTAAGGATCGCGCAGTAGGCTTCCTCGTCGGACAAGTTATGAAAGCGACAAAAGGGCAAGCGAACCCGCCAATGGTTAATAAAATCCTACTTGAGGAAATTAAAAAGCGATAATCTTTATCTTCAATCGTCCTATACGGGTCTTGCGAAAGTCTCCGTATAGGGCGTTTTGATTTGCACACATCCATATCCAGCTACGGGCGCTAGAATGCTGCCTTAATTTCTGCAAAGGGCGCAGAAATTAAGGCAAATCGAACCCTCCGCAGTTCGATTCGCTCGGGTCATAAATCAAAGTTCCTGCGTGGCAAAGAACGCCACTCCGTATCTTTGCCTTATGCCTATCGCAGCTAAAGCTTTGACGGAGAACAGCTTTTGCGAGTAAAAGCGAAGCGGTACGAGCAGTGGTTTCGAGCGCCCTTCGCTTTTGTTTGGCATCCTATTTGATTCGCACAGCGAATAGCCTTACACTTAAGAAAAAGGAGCGTGTCAGCAATGAAAACTGAAAAGCAGTATTTTGACGAAGCAATCTCACTTGCAGACTATATGGACAAGATGGAGAAACATAAAGAAAACAGCTTTGACATTTACGAAAAATTCGACGTGCCTCAAGATGATGCGTTTATCGAAATAGCAAAAAAGGAAAAGCCCAATATACTAGTCATAACGGAAGATTGGTGCGGAGACGCAATGATGAACAATCCGATCTTGCGCCGATTTGCAGAAGCCGCAGACTTGGACGTGCGAGCTGTCTATCGCGATGAAGATACTGATTTGATCGACAGGTACCTGACAAATGGCGGAAGATCGATTCCCATCTACCTACTGCTCGATCAAGAAGGCGAAGTACTTGCAAAATGGGGTCCTCGCGCAGCGTCCATCCAAGAAGACGTACTGGAACGTCGCAAACAACTCCCTGCAAAAGAAGCGCCTGATTTTGATGAAAAGCAAAAAGAATTCATTGCTGAATTAATGAAGGAATATACAACACAGCCCGAATTATGGCTCGCTGTTTACGAAGATATTCGGAATACGTTCATGCCAGCATTGCAACAGACTAAATGATGCTGTAATGGGAACTTTTTAGCAGGACGGATAGTCCAAGTAAGCGACTAATTGTTGGTTTATTAACGCATACAAGCGCGTTGCAATTTGTATGAATTGAGAGGGAACATGTATGAAGCGTGCAAGAATCATTTATAACCCGACAGCAGGACGTGAAATATTCCGGAGGCATCTAGCTGAAGTTCTAGAAAAGTTGGAGAAGGCCGGCTATGAAACATCCGTACATGCGACCACGGGGGAAGGCGATGCGACAGAAGCAGCGAAAAAAGCTGTGGAACGTGGCTTCGATATCATCATTGCGTCAGGCGGGGATGGAACGTTGAACGAAGTCGTCGCCGGAGTGTCCCCATTTGAAAGAAGACCGACAATCGGGCTTATTCCGACCGGAACGACGAACGACTTTGCGCGGGCACTGAGGATTCCAAGAGATATTGACGAAGCAATTGACATCATTATCCGTGGAGAGACGATTCCTGTGGACGTCGGTTTGATGAACGACCGTCATTTTATCAATATTGCAGGCGGCGGAAGAATGACCGAGCTGACGTATGAGGTGCCGAGCAAGCTCAAGACCGTTCTTGGCCAGCTTGCTTATTACTTGAAAGGGATTGAAATGCTCCCATCCATCCACTCAAGTAACGTAAAAATTGAGTATGATGATGAAGTATTCGAAGGAGAGGTAATGCTCTTCCTCGTCGGCTTGACCAATTCCGTCGGTGGCCTTGAAAAATTGGCGCCCGATTCAAGCATTAATGACGGTAAATTCACATTGTTAGTTTTGAAAAAATGCAATATGGCCGAATTCATTAGAATCGTCACGTTAGCATTGCGCGGGGAGCATTTGGATGATCCGCTCGTTATTTCCGCCAAGCCTTCAAAAGTGACAATCACTTCGTCTGAAGAAGTGCTGCTGAATTTGGACGGAGAGTACGGAGGAACCCTTCCTGCCACGTTTGAAAACAGATACCGCCATATCGAAATGTTCGCTCCGCTTGACCAATTGCGAGAGCAGGATCGAATTGATAATGACCGTGAAGATGAAGAAGCTGCGTTGGATTAACATCCAACGCAGCTTTTACTTTTTGTTCAAATAATAAAATCTATCGCTTCATCTTGTTTTGCAGCGAGAGCGGGTAAGTCATGGACAGGAATCCAGCGACAGTGGAAAATCATGCCGTTGTCTTTGCCGTTGCTGTTGACACAAGTATCCCATTCGTTTTCATCCTCGCCGGTAAACGTAAGGTGAAAGATGTTCCTTTCATGAATGACATCTTTCCGGTTTTCAGGAAAATAATTGATCTTATTCACTTTGCCATTCAACTGAAGCTGTTCTCGCCGGATGCCGGTTTCCTCTTCAATTTCCCGGTAAAGTGCATCGATGAGAAGTTCGTCATCTTCAATTGTTCCGCCAGGCACTTGCAATCCTGCTTCCGGATGATCTTTATGCTCGAACACAAGGATTTTCCGTTCAGCATGTTCATCCTTTGTAATGTAGGCTAAAACTTTTCTTTTTATTTCCATTGTGTTCACCTCTCTTTATCCCACCATTATACACAAGATTCTAAATACTCTCAAGAGCAATACTCCGGTTGAAAACTTTTCACAATAACTGTGACAATCCTGTTATATCAATCGTAAAAAGGGAAAAGTATAAAACAGTATCTTATGATAGGGAAGAGGAATTCAAAGGACGGAGGGATCCCGTGTATAAGAAACAAGAGAGGTGGCTCATGTGGCTTGTCTTTGTCGTGGCGGGAATCATGTTGCTTTCTATTGTGGGGAGAATATTTGGAGGGTAAGGAGGAAGAATAGATGGGGAATGAAGAAGCCGTTTTTTATTCGCGTGTCTTAACGGAACTGACTTTATCTTTCCATATCATTTACGCGACGATTGGCGTCGGTGTCCCGCTCATGATCATGATTGCTCAATGGGTAGGAATCCGAAAAAACGATGAACATTATATTTTGCTTGCTAGACGGTGGGCACGAGGCTTTGTCATTACAGTCGCCGTCGGGGTCGTTACAGGGACTGCGATCGGTTTGCAACTGTCATTATTATGGCCGAATTTCATGGAGTTTGCAGGGAATGTTATCGCATTGCCGCTTTTCATGGAAACATTTGCTTTCTTTTTTGAAGCTATTTTCCTCGGGATTTATTTATACACGTGGGATCGGTTCGAAAATCAGAAAAAGCATTTGCTGCTACTAGTGCCGGTTGCGATCGGTGCTTCGTTTTCTGCTGTTTTCATTACGATGGTGAATGCGTTCATGAATGCTCCTCAAGGATTCGATATTGTAAATGGGGAACTCGTCAACATCAATCCGATTATCGCGATGTTCAACCCTGCGATGCCGACGAAGGTTGCTCATGTCGTCATTACGGCGTATATGACTGCGGCATTTGTGCTTGCGGCGATTGCAGCGTTCAGGTTAATAAAGGGCTCCGACCATATTTATCATAAAAAAGCACTTTATTTAACAATGAAATTGGGTTTTGTATTCTCTATAGCAACAGCATTGATCGGGGATTTCTCCGGTAAGTATTTGGCGGAGTACCAACCTGAAAAACTTGCTGCGGCAGAATGGCATTTTGAAACGCAGGAAAACGCACCGCTCGTCTTGCTCGGAGTCATGAGCGACGGGGAAGTGAAGTATGCTATTGAAATTCCATTCGGACTTTCCATGCTCGCACATAATAACCCGAAAGCGGAAGTGATTGGTCTGGATCAATTCCCAGAAGATGAAATTCCACCGCTGTATATCCATTATTTGTTTAATATAATGGTGTTCATTGGCATGTGGATGGCAATCCTCTCCGCATTGTACTGGATCGGCGTCAACCGTGGCTGGAAGCGTGTGTCGACAAAATGGTTCCGCTGGCTCATCGTCCTCGGAGCGCCGCTGACTATCATCGCCATTGAATCGGGTTGGTGGCTTGCGGAAGTCGGACGACAGCCATGGATTCTGCGTAAGATTATGCGTGTCGAAGATGCTGCAACAACGAGCGGGCATGTAGACTTGATGCTGATGCTGTTCGCATTGCTCTATGTGATCCTCGGCATCGGAAGCGTCGTCGTCTTGAGCCGGATGTTCCGCAAAAACCCGGTCGAACGTGAGCTAGAAGACCGGCATATGGAAAAGGGCGGTGATGTGCAATGAACTTGGAGATTTTAGGGATAACGGTTCTTTGGACGTTCCTTTTCGGTTATATTGTCGTCGGTGCCATTGATTTTGGCGCGGGGTTCTTTAATGCATACAGCTTGCTGACAGGGAAACAGCGGATTTTGACAAAGGTCATCCAGCGTTATTTATCCCCTGTCTGGGAAGTGACGAACGTATTTCTCGTGTTCTTTTTCGTAGGAATCATCGGCTTTTTCCCGAAAACCGCATTTTATTATGGAACGACGTTATTGGTGCCTGTCAGCATCGGTGTCATCCTGCTCGCAATTCGCGGTTCGTATTATGCGTTTGAAACGTACGGGGCAAGAGGTCACAAAGGCTATTCATTCATGTATGGGCTTGCGGGGCTGTTGATTCCCGCTTCGCTCTCAATCGTTCTGACGATTTCGGAAGGCGGCTTCATTGAAATGGTCGATGGAGCTCCAGTGCTCGATTACTGGGTGTTATTCACAAGTCCGTTGACGTGGTCGATCGTCGTCCTTAGTATTTCTGCGACGCTTTATATTTCGGCAGTATTCCTGACGTGGTATGCGAATAAAGCAGGGGATAAGGGAGCAACCGATCTGCTCCGAAAATATTCGCTCATCTGGTCATTGCCGACGATTGTAACAGCGGGCGGCATCATATTTGAGCTCCGCAAACATAATTTTGAGCATTACACGAACATCCAGGCATTCTGGCCGATGTTTCTAATTTCGTTCCTATTATTTGTCGGAACGGTTTGGCTTTTATGGAAACGCCGGAGTTATGGATGGGCATTCGGATTGCTGCTGGGTCAGTTCGCGTTCGCGTTTTTCGGATACGGAGCATCGCATTATCCCTATTTGCTCTACCCGCATTTGACGATATATGATAGCTTCACGAATCCAGCGATGGCGATCTCGCTCGTAGTCGCTTTCATTCTTGGACTTTGCCTGTTGATCCCGTCGCTCGTCTTGCTCATGCGTTTGTTCTTGTTTAATAAAAACTATGTTAGCGGAAAAGAGGATTTTCATGCGTAAAGGAGGCTTGTGGCATGACTGATTTCATAATTTTTTATGCTCCTTTTATCATTTTGATAGCGGCTATTGTCGTCGCATTTATCATCGCGCCGCTAGACGGTTCGGTGAATAAGAAAGACTAATGTGAAACAGACGTCATGATGGCGTCTGTTTTTTCGTCTCGTCGAGAAAAACATGCTACACTGTGTACATACGAAATTTGGAGGAAATATCATGTCTTTTATAGTAAATCAAAATGATCGTCTTACAGTCCATGTGGAGGATTTGACACATGACGGATCGGGCGTAGCAAAAGTGGAGGGCTATCCGTTATTCATCCCTGGTGCATTGCCTGGTGAGGAAGTTGAGGTCAAAGTTGGGAAAACGTTAAAGAACTATGGTTTTGCCCGTCTGTTGAACGTAACGAAGCCATCTGCCGATCGCATCGAACCTCCGTGCCATGTTTTCTGGGAATGCGGCGGTTGCCAGCTGCAGCATTTATCTTACGAAGCCCAGCTCATCCAAAAGCAAAAACAAGTCCGCGACGTCATCGACCGGATCGCGAAATTGCCGCACGTACCAGTCCATCCTGTCAAAGGGATGGAAGATCCGTGGCGCTATCGTAATAAATCCCAGATCCCCTTCTCTGAACGGGACGGCAAAGTCGTATCGGGTTTTTATAAGTCCCGTACCCATCATATCGTCGACACGGACGTCTGCATCATTCAAAGCGAAGAAGCGGATGAGCTTATGTCCACGTTGAAGCATGAAATGCATGCACTTGGATTAGAGGCGTACAACGAAAAGACTCACCTTGGCATGCTTCGGCATTTGATTGTTCGGAAAGGGAAGGCGACAGGGGAAATCATGGTTGTCCTTGTAACGCTAAAGAAAAAATTCCCGCAGAAAGAAGCAGTCGTCGAACTCATTAAACGAGTCGTGCCAGAAGTGACGTCGATCATGCAAAACGTCAATGGCGAGAAGACGAACGTCATCTTCGGGAATGAAACAATTCATTTATACGGCAAATCATTCATCATCGACACGATCGGCGACATCCAGTTTGAAATCTCGGCACGCTCCTTCTATCAAGTAAACCCGGCACAAACCGAAGTGCTTTATAGACAAGCTCTTGAATATGCACAGCTGACAGGTGACGAAATGGTCATCGATGCATATTGCGGAATTGGCACGATTTCATTGTTCCTTGCTCAAAAAGCTAAGGAAGTGTATGGAGTCGAAATCGTTCCTCAAGCAATTGAGGACGCCAAGCGAAACGCGGAATTGAACGGCATCACGAATGCCTATTTCGAAGCGGGCGCAGCGGAAGACGTCATCCCAAGATGGTATGCGGAAGGCAAACAGTTCGACGTCTTAGTCGTCGACCCTCCACGTAAGGGATGCGACGAAAAACTGTTACAAACAATATTAGAATATAAACCGAAAAAAGTCGTTTACGTTTCATGCAATCCAGGGACGTTAGCGCGCGACTTACGAATTTTAGAGGTCGGCGGCTACCGGACGAAAGAAGTCCAGCCCGTCGACATGTTCCCACAAAGCAGCCATGTGGAATGCGTGGCGTTGATAGAGTTGAAATAGCATGGTGGCAATAGGTATTGGGAATTTTAGTTGAATATTGAAGTGTGTTTTATGCTCCCTTGGACGAATAGTTCGAGGGTTTTTTGGCAGCCTCTGATATTACCCTGCATTTGCGTATTATGATGAGTAACTAGGTAAGAGATCGTTCGAAATGGGGTTGTTTCAGTTATCGCCGAAGAGGATACTTATAATCAACACCAAGCGAGTCATCAGTTTGAATGCGACAATCTTTTTAGCACGAGTTCTTAATGTTTCTTTTACGCGATTACTTGTGTTTTGCGATTCCTGTTCATACACCCATGAGTAAAGACTAAACATATTGTATTTACAGTCAGTGTATTAATCGCATTATCAAGTGTTGTTTGTCGTCTTTATTGTTCTGAGATAATAAAAAACCGCAGAAGTATATAACCGACTTTTAAAGTGGTTATGTACTTCTGCGGTTTTCGCTTATTTAGGGTTAGACTATTTGAGTGAATTTCAAAAATACATTATATCTCCGTATTTTTATATTCAAAGCGTTTTTCTTGTTTAGCGTTTCGGTTATTTGACCTTAATGGTATGATGAGTCACCCGATTGAGAAAAGAAAGTATAAAAAGTTGTACTCTATTTTGCTCTACATAGCTGGAGCGAAAGTCAAAGCGGTCTGTTTGTACTTTGAAAGGCAAAAGCAAACTGTATCGATTAAACAAATCTATTGTATTTACCTATGATAACCATAGGAGAATTGGTATTGTTTACCTTTTTCGTATTTTCTATAATAGAAATTAAGTAGCAATGCTACAAAAAAATGAAGGAGATGAAGAGGAAATGTCAAAAGCGATTTTTTATCATGCAGGTTGTCCAATTTGTGTAGAGGCGGAGCAAATGGTTCTTGATTATCTTGACAAATCAAGAATTACTACAGAAGTAGTCCATCTTGGTACAGACCGAAATCGTATTGATGAAGCAGAAAAGGTTGGGGTAAAATCTGTCCCAGCATTGGTGATCGATGAAAATGTATATCATATCAATTTTGGTGCAAGTTTAGCTGATGTTAAGGGATAGGTTCTAAAAGAAGGTGCTGATTGGGCACCTTCCTCTTTTTTAAAACAGGGTTTAGAAAGTATTGAAGTGCACAAAAATTTTTCAGGATAAAGCCTAGTTAAAGCGTTCGTCTTTTACTGTTGCAATCAATTGCTCCATAAAAACACGGCTAGCTGCACACAAATGTTTGTTCTTTCGATAAACGATGCCAATTTGTGTGGTGATTACTGGATCTTGAATAGGAATCGTTTTAATTTGAAGATTGTCAATATAATCTAAGTAAGCTTTTGGTAGTATCGTGACGCCAATGCCTTTGCTTACCATTTGGATGATAGAATCCATAGTCGTCATTTCAAGTACTGGTTTAGGTGCAAAATTCAATAAACGACATTGTTCATTAACGACTTGTCGCAGGAAATAGGTTTCAGGTAATAATATAGATGAAGTTTCTTTTAAAACTTGAAGTGATACAGATGCTTCTTTTGCAATGATATGATCTCTAGGTGCGGCAAAAGCAAGATTTTCTTGATAGAGGGGAATGGCTTCTAGGTCGACATGTTCTATGGGCAAAAACACGATACCTAAATCAAGTTCATTTTGCAAGAGCCCTTTGTAAATATCTCCAGTTCGTAACCCTTGTATAGAAAGTTCCACATTCGGATAAGCATTGTGAAAATTGATAACTGTTGGGGGAAGCAAGTAATTAACAACTGTGAGTAGGGAGCCTATTTTGAGCGAGCCCCTCTCTAATCCCTGAAGCTCGCTAATCGCCGCACGTGCCTGAGAAATTTCATGAAACACATTGTAACTGTGATGTAGCAATGTTTTCCCTGCATCAGTAAGTATGTTTTTTTTGCCAATGCGCTCAAACAAAGGTATGCCTACTTCATGCTCTAGTAAGCGGATTTGTTGACTTAAGGAAGGTTGAGCAATGCCTAGTTTCTCAGCCGCTCGTGTAAAGTGCAGCTCTTGACATAATACGATAAAGTATTCCAATTGTTTCAGTTCCATCGAATTCCCCCCCAAGTAACTACAACTAAAATCATAGGTTATATCTATTATATTATACCAATTCATTACGTATTTCCAATTGATGGAGTGAATAGAGGAAAAAAGTTTATATAGTAAAGGTTGTGCATTACTAGACCAAAATTATAAAAAGCTGGAATAGAATGAGGGAAATTTTAATAGGAGTCTGATGTCTTTGAATCAACCTTTTATAGATAAGATAATGGTAGGAAAACCGCGAACATTGGGAAATAAAGATGCAAAACATCCAATGGATCGTGAATGGACGACTGGTATTGTAAAATACCCTCTTCAAGGGAAAGTTTGGGTGGGAAAAACAAACCTTAAAGGAGATGGACAGGCGGATCTTAAGAATCATGGTGGACTGGAAAAAGCAATTTTTGTCTATTCCGTTTCACATTATGATTATTGGCAAAAAAAATTACAAAGACCAGATTTTTCCGTTGGTGCATTTGGTGAAAACTTAGCTGTTAAAAATATCGCTGAAGATGATTTATGTATCGGTGATATATTTCATATTGGTGAGGCTGTTGTTCAAGTTTCACAACCAAGGCAACCATGTTGGAGACCAGCAAGACACTGGAGGATAAAAGATTTAGCTTTACAAATACAACAAGAGGGCTTAACAGGATGGTATTTTCGTGTTCTTAAAGAGGGAGAGATTCAAGCAGGAGATTATCTCAAACTTCAAAAAAGATCATTCCCAGAATGGACTGTGGCTAACTGCAATGATGTTATGCACAATAAAAAACATGATTTAGAGTTAGCAGCTAGACTTGCTGCTTGTGAACTCCTAGCACCTAACTGGCGTAATACGTTATCTAAGCGTGCAGAGGGTAAGGGGGAATTGGACATTCGTAATCGTGTAATCGGCCCAAATGAATAATCATGATGGTGAAAGACTACATTGATTTGACTTGGAAAAGATAGTATTACTAAAAATCAATAAGAAGGTATCATTGCATCGGTTAGCTGTACGTTGGATGGAATCTACAGAGGGGTACATGGTGATGAGAATAACATGGTGAGTTAACCGCGGGCCAGTTCACGATGGTTGTGTGTGTTGTTTCTTGCTGTACCCATACTTTTAATCAGCTCAGTGACTACAGAGTTATATATTTATTTATAGGTGCCATTATATTTTTTGCTTTAAATATTTTTATTCACCCACTAGAGGCGCTTTTTCTTAGTAGATACGTTCCTGGATTATGGACAAGTATAGCCTTTATATTGCCTTACAACTTGATTCTTTTTAAATTGCTGTATCAAGAAGTTTTGCTGGATACTAGTATATTATTTTATCTCTAATTGTTGTCGCCTTGTTTGTCCCATTGCTGTTATTAAGCCATAAAATAGCTGATCTTTGGAAACAAAGATTTACTTAAACAGTAGTTTGACGAAACAATTTGAAATATTCCATGCCTATTCGTAAACAATAGGTGTTGAAATTAGTAGCATTACCCACCCATCGTTCATAAATTGGTAAGGAGTGTGTTTATGGACTATTTATTATTGGTTTCCCCTTTCATGTTCATAGCACATCTTGATAATTTATTTGGGGGTGGCAAGAATGAATGAGTTCTATAACGAACTCCAAGCGTTGAATGTTGGCGATTTCAATTCGACTGAGGCGGTTAATTGGGACCCGAACGGTAATCAAGTTGCGCAGATCGGTATTACCGGTGGCTTTGGCGGTAGCTGTGCCCGTTGCACTAGCTGCTTTAGTTGCTTTAGCTGCTTTAGCTGCTTCTTTAACTGTTTTAATTTTTTCCGTTGCTTTAATTGCTTCCGTTGCTCTAATTGTTTCCGTTGCTCTAATTGTTTTCGCTGCGGTGGCCGTTGCCACGGTTAATCTTTCTAGGTTTCAAACAAAAACTATGGTAGCCAAGGTCCCTGCAGTTGTTGCAGGGATTTTTCTATATAAGGTAAACATATGAAACAAGTTACGGTACATAGGATTATAGTGTTGGTCATAATTTCGGTTTAGAAGGAGGAGCGGAATGTCAAATTTGACCCCTATGATGCGTCTGAAAGTGAAAAGAGACACATTTTTTCTCCCCGATTCAAATAGCAGTGTGTATTTTAGGAATAATAAAAGCTCTTTTCGTGTGGAAGGAACTGGGATTGTTCAGTGGATTGAAAAACTGGTACCGATGTTCAACGGGAAGCATACGCTAGGGGATTTGACAGAAGGATTGCCAGTTCCATATCGAAATCGTGTCTATGAAATTGCGGAAGTGCTGTACCGAAATGAGTATGCTCGGGATGTGAGCCAAGATCTTCCACATCAATTGACCGATCAGGTCCTTAATAAGTATGCTTCCCAAATTGAATTTCTGGACAGTTTCGGTGACTCGAGTGCGTACCAATTTCAAACTTATCGTCAGGCAAGAGTGTTGGCGGTTGGTGCTGGTCCTTTTTTTGTTTCTTTGGTTTCTTCGTTACTTGAATCTGGATTGCCCAAGTTCCATATGCTCATCACTGACTCGGAGTCGACCAATAGACAGCGGTTAATGGAACTCGTGGCACATGCCCGTGAAACAGACACCGAGGTAGCGGTAGAAGAGGTCAGCTTCCAGAAGGAGGGGGAACGTTGTTGGCGGGAAATTGTTCAACCGTTTGATTCGATAATGTATGTGTCTCAGGAGGGCGATATTGAGGAACTCCGAGTTCTTCATCAGGTTTGTAGGGAAGAAAAGAAGGTGTTTCTCCCTGCTCTATGCCACCAGCATGTGGGCCTCGCGGGTCCGCTTGTGCATCCAGACTCTGAGAGGAGTTGGGAATCTGCGTGGAGGCGCATGCATCGAACTGTACTTTCCAAAGAGCAGCAGTTCAGCGCTTTCTCTGCCACAGCAGGGGCAATGTTAGCCAATGTAATCACATTTGAATTGTTTAAAGAGATTACGGGAGTGACCGAATCTGAACCGAGGAACCTATTCTATTTGCTTGATCTAGACACATTAGAAGGAAGTTGGCATTCGTTTTTGCCCCATCCGTTGGTGGATGGACACGTGTCTAGTGAATGGGTAACAGATTTGGAAATGCGTCTTGAACGAAGCGAAAGCAAAGATGAACCGAATAGATTGTTGCTTTACTTCAGCCAGTTGACATCGGAAGTATCAGGGATTTTTCATATTTGGGAGGAAGGAGATCTCAAGCAGCTGCCTTTAGCTCAGTGCCGCGTTCAGGCGGTTGATATGTTATCGAAGGGACCTGCTGACCTTTTACCAGACATTGTTTGTACAGATTTCACGCATGAGGAAGCGCGGAGAAAAGCGGGATTGGCTGGAATTGAATCGTATGTATCACGAGCGGTTGAGCTGCTCGTTGCGACCCTACCTGCAAGTCAGGAAAATGGGGAGAACGAGGCAGAAATAAATGAATTCATCGGAGTTGGAGCGGGAGAAACAGTTGCGGAAAGTATTTGCCGGGGATTGCAAAAGTGTTTGGACAATGAGCTAAGTTTGCAGATCAAAAACAAAAAGATCCATGTTGCTCCGTTACAAATGGATACGGTAGAAGATGAACACTGCCGGTTTTATTTGGATGCACTGACCACGATGCATGGTGCACCGACGATTGGCTTGGGAGAGGAAGTGAACGGGTTCCCTGTCATCTGGGTCGGAACGAATGACGACTGGTATAGTGCTGTAGATTTGAATAGTACATTGGCGTTGCGTAAAGCGCTACAACAGGCGCTTATGACTTCCCACCGGGTGCGAGTGCAGGAAATTGTTCAACTGGAAGAAAAAGTACCACTCAGCCTTGTTATCTCCGCTTGTGATGAGAAGAGACAGTCTGAGATTTTGCATTCCGCTATACAAATCTTAGAACAGAATCACAAACGGCTATCAGTAGTTGATCTAGCATTTGAACCATTTTTGAAAGAGGGGATCGCAGGGCTGTTTGGCGTATTCTTACGAGAGGAGGAAGGATTCCGGTGAGTGCCGTCATTATGGTTGTTGGAGAAGGATTATTGGCTGACCGTGTGTGCGGGGATCTTTCCACTCAATACGAAGTAATACGCCGCTTTGATTTCGAAGAAGGAGTACCGCACACGACTGATCTGGTTCTAGTATTGCACGATACCTTGAATCCTTCCATCCATAAAAGAGCAGAAGAAGTGTTGAGGCCAACCGGCATACCTTGGATGCGAGGCTTTGTCTCATATGGAGAAGGAGTGATTGGGCCACTAGTGCTTCCGGAAATACCAGGATGCTCCCAATGTGCAGACAAGCGACGTCTCATGGCCGGCCGAGACCGTAAAGAGATGTGGGAGATGGAGCAGAGACTTAAAGCTCACGGTGAAATTTCGCATGATGCTTGGGCAACGCGTACCGGATTATTGCAAATGGCGCACCTTCTCGAGTCAGAGGTACAGAGCATACTAGATGGAGAGCAGATTCGTTCTGAAGGTCGTTTATGTTTAATCAATCTGAAATCGCTAAAGAGTTCATGGCATTCGTTTCTTCCTGACCCGTTATGTCCGGTCTGTAATCGATTACCCGATGATTCACCAGCCGCGGCCCTAATTACACTACAATCTAGTCTGAAAATCAGTACCGACAGTTACCGCAGTCGTTCCATAGATGACCTGCAAAAGATTCTAAGCAAGGATTATCTAGATGATCGGACTGGTTTGGTAAATAGTAAAATGTATCACCTCATGCTGCCGTTTGCCGATGCAAGTGTTAATCTGCCGTTGTTTGCCGGAGACGAGGGGGTGGCAGGCCGGACTCATTCATACAAGGTTAGTGAGTCTACTGCTATTTTGGAGGGATTGGAGCGGTACTGTGGTTTATCTCCAAGTGGAAAACGAACAGTGGTTCATGACAGTTTCCGTAATCTGGAAGACCGAGCGCTTAATCCTCTAAGGGTAGGTGTGCATTCAAAGGAACAGTATGCGCTGCCTAATTTTCCGTTCGAACCGTTCAATCCTGATCGCTCCATCAATTGGGTTTGGGGTTATTCATTTTTGAAAGAGCGTCCTATTCTTATTCCAGAGTTGCTTGCATATTACAGCTTGGGCGGAGAGGGATTTGTCTATGAAACTTCCAATGGATGTGCGTTAGGCGGTAGTCTAGAGGAGGCCATTTTCTACGGTATTATGGAAGTTGTAGAGCGTGACTCGTTCTTAATGACTTGGTACGCGGAGATGGCACTACCACGTCTTGACCCTTGTTCAACTAATGATCAAGAATTACAGTTGATGATTGATCGTGTGCGGGCGGTTTGTGGTTATGATCTTCATTTTTATAATTCGACGATGGAGAACGGAATTCCAAGTGTTTTGATACTTGCGAAAAACAGGAAAAAAACGGGGTTGAATATTATTGCTGCGGCCGGCGCTCATCTGGATCCAATACGTGCGGCGAAAAGCGCGATTCATGAGTTGGCGGGCATGATGCTAATACTTGACGAGAATTTAGAGGCAAACCGGGAGGAGTATTTGCGAATGTTGAAAGACTCTTCCTTGGTACGGAAGATGGATGATCATGGGATGTTGTATGGGTTGCCGGAAGCGCAAGAACGCCTGCAGTTTTTGTTAGATGATAATCGGCCATTGCGAACGTTTGAGGAGGAATTCAAATGGGAGGCAGTGCATGCAGACCTCACGGATGATCTCCGGGATATTCTCCAGGTGTTTAGGAGATTGAACCTCGATGTGATCGTGGTGGACCAAACGGCACCGGAAATCAAACAAAACGGACTGTTCTGCGTAAAAGTCCTAATTCCGGGGATGCTGCCGATGACATTCGGTCAACATCTTACCCGAATAACAGGGCTTGAGAGGGTGCTTCGAGTGCCAATGGAACTCGGATATAAGGATGAACTGTTAACACTCGAACAGCTCAACCCATATCCGCATCCATTCCCATAACCGGTGATTAGGAGGTAGGAGGATGAATCTTGAGGCATTACTGCACAATCTCCATTTTGACATTGACAATGTAAGCCCGCCAGACTGGGAAGTGGATTGGGATGATGCCCCGCTTACGTATAAGCTCTATCGTGGCTTACCTGTGTTTACGCTTTCTTTAGAAGTACCACTGACGCTTAAAGGAATGGAACTACCTGCAAAGCTTGACCTTAGCAACATCGGTCATTTTCTCTGGTATGTATTTGGTCTAACTCAATTTAGCGAGTCAAAGATGGACGTGGATTCCAGCAATCCAGCCATGGACCTAATGCAGTCGAAGCGGCGATTTGTTCCTTCTGGTGGGGCGCTGTATCCAAACGAATTGTACGTGTATCTGAAGATAGAGAATTTGCCTGTCGGTGTTTACCATTATGATGTTGCACATCATCGCTTAGTGATGATGCGCGAAGGAAATTTCGATTCATATATATCCCGGGCACTTGGTAATCGCTGCGACATAATCGATTGTTTTGGTGTTGCATTTGTATCGACAATGTTTTGGAAGAATTTTTTTAAATACAATAATTTTTCCTATCGACTTCAAGGGTTGGATGCTGGTGTGCTGATAGGACAATTACTAGAAGTTGCAAAATGTTTTGGCTTCGCCTCTTCGGTATATTTCCAGTTCCTTGACCGGGCCATCAATCACCTGCTTGGCTTATCCGAACAAGAGGAGAGTGTGTATGCGGTAATTCCGCTATCGGCGGAATCAACAAGCTGCTTCAACAGAGGTAACATAGATGAGGATGACTCTGCTACTGAATTATGCCAAGAGTTGACAGCAATTCAATCTACTCATTATGTCCACTCACGAAAGGTTAAAGAGTTTCCGATGCTAACGAAGATGAATGAAGCATCTATGTTGGAATCAACTAGATCGTTTCGGCAGATCAAGGAGGAGCCAATCAATTGTGAAGGTCAAACAGTAACTCTGCCTCATGTGAAGCAATTGTCGTATGATTTGGCGTCGGTCTGCCGAATGCGATTTTCACCGGACATTGATTTCGTTTTGAGAAAGGTAAATCAAATACAACTTGCCACACTACTCAAGAGTGCCATGGATTCCTTCTCATATCAAAATGATTTGGATGGAGTTCAAAACAAACAGAAGTCCCGTGTCTCACTTTCCGGATGTTTGTATAACGTCGAGGGCATTCCGAATGGTGCATATCAGTATGACAGCGATGCTCATGCGTTACACCTGGTACAACTCGGAGATCAGCGATTACGGTTACAGCACGGTTTGTCCGGAGATAATGTAAATTTGTTCCAAGTGCCGCTTTGTCTACATGTAGTCGGGGACAAAAATCATTTCAAAACGGAATTGGGATACCGAGGATACCGCATCCAACAAATGGAAGCAGGTATGCTAGTGCAAAGACTGCTGCTAGTCGCGTCAGCCCTCGGATTCGGAGGGCACCCACTCCTCGGATTCGATGTGAATATATGTGATGATATTTACAAGCTGAGTCCACAAGAAAAAACCAGCCTCATACAAATCCCGACCGGTCCGTATCGACACCGTCCTTGGTTAAGTGGAGGTCTGCATAGTTAAGTAAGTGGTAATGCTTAACTTCCATTTATGAGTCTAGTCTTCAACCTCCAAAACAAAAAGTTAATGGTAGGCTGTTTTCAGATCAATAAGACGAAATATGAAAAGTGCCACATACCCTTTGTGTTCTAAATTCTTTGGGTATGGCACTTTTCATTGTGTTAGCAACTAATTCACTTTATCCGGTTTATTAACCTTAATCTGATCCATTAAATAATTGACAAAAGCGTCGTCCCGTACGAGCCAAGCTTCGTAGTTTCTTTTCAGGAAACATTCCGCTTCCTCGAAGCTTGTAAAACTCCGTTCCAACTTTGTGTTATTTTGTTTAATTGCCCATGTCTTGTCGTTTTCTGGATAGAGGAAAAAGCTTTCATCCATTGGGTTTTTATACAGGGAACCGAACGAAGAATGCTTCAAATTATAGCGATTTCGTCGTGCATCTTCTCTTAGTGGCTCCAAGTGGAATGTGTCCAATACAAACTGTTGAAAAGCATCCTTGTTCAACGAGCATCCAGAAGCTTTAGCATGTCCGCCTCCACCGAATTGCCCCGCAACTTCAGACACATCAATATGATCGTGGATCGTTCGAAAGCCGACCCGTTTACCACCGATATTTAGAATGGCGATGTAATCAAGATGCGGGTATTCCTTGCCAAGTTCATTGCCAAGCTCTGAATGGTAAGATTCCGCATATACGATTCCTGCAAAAAGGTCGCCTGCATGGCTTTGGACGAGTTCTCGCCTTTTACGACGAATGTATCGTTCGATTTTATCTTCTTCCATATCGAGAATTTTCTTTTCGAATTCATCGAAATGGAAATGTTCATCTGCAACAAGCCGACTGATCATCGTTTCTTCAAATTCTTCAATGGTCATTAAGAAAAAAAGTGCATTCAGACGTTGTGCATACTGATTATTATTTTTCTCCCATTCCCACGTATCATACTGCCTGACGAGCTCGACAAACTCGGCTATCGATTCGGATGGTTCCATTAGTTGATGTGTAATAAGGTATTCATAAAATAGGGAAGTCGCTGAAGTTAATTTTCCTTCGTCGTCCTCCACTACAACATGTCCCCACTCATAATCATTAAAGTGGAGCGCAGTTTTATGGTGATCGATCAATTCCACCTTTCCGCCATCTTCATAAAACGCCTCAAGTCTCTTCTCGTTTTCCTCGCTTACCGATAAATCCGTAATGAACAAAAATGTATCTAGGTCTTCATTTTCCAAAAACCATTCCACTTCACGGTCTAAACCTGAAACAGAGTTGTATCGTACTTTAACCTGCTTTCCAAAAGCGATCTTCGCTAAAATGCCGCAACCAACGCCATCCAAATCATTATGAGACAACAATTTATACATATCCTTCACTCCTCGAACGATAGTATAGTCAAATTGCATTCGCGACAGTCATACCAAGCAAAATTGGGACGTGCCTGTGCAACATCCGTATTAAAAACTTCAATAAGGGGAACTTGAGTTAACAGCATGCAATTATTTTTAAAACGCATATATCGCATAATTCAGAATGTGTAAATAGAATTTACGAAACCTTTACAATAAAACTTAATAGAATTTACAATTCGGCATTATTATTTACAAAGGGTCAATAAATCATTCCGGAGGTACAAATATGAAATTCATGAGGAATGCAATAAAAGGATTATTCGTTATCTCCTTAGCGGCTATACTGACTGCATGCGGCGACGATGCCGAAGGGGGTAGCAAATCGTCAAATGACAGTGCTGCTACGATTGCTATTTCAGGGTCTACTTCCGTAGGACCGTTAGCTGAAAAATTAGCTTTTAAATATGAAGAAAATAATGATGTGAAAATAGAAATCAACCAAATCGGATCTTCGGCAGGCATAACAAATGCTATAAACGGAGTATCTGAAATCGGTATGGCTTCCCGTGATTTAAAGCAGGAAGAGATCGACAGCGGATTAAACGAAATAGTCATTGCGTACGATGGCATCGTTGTCGTCACTCATCCGACGAACAAAGTAAAAGATCTTACATTGGAGCAAGTGAAGAAAATATTCACCGGTGAAGTGACAAACTGGAAAGAGGTTGGCGGCGACGATATGGAGATTGTCGTAGTATCCCGGGAGGATGGTTCAGGCTCACGTGATGCGTTCCAGGAAATCGTCGATTTCTCATCAGGGGAGCTAGTGAGAAATGCAATTATTGCAAGCGGCAACGGCAATATTAAAACGACTGTTGCTATGAATAAGCATGCAGTCGGTTTTATTTCCTTCGAATATGTAGATGAGTCCATTTCAACGGTTGACATTAATGGAGTGGAGGCGACGGCAGAAAATGTTCTGCAGCAAACATATAAATTATCACGTCCCTTCTTGTTCGTCGCGAAAGAAGAAAATCTGACTGACGCAGGTCAACAATTCATTGATTTCATTTTAAGTCCAGATGGACAAGATGTTGTTTCTGAAACTGGGGCTATCCCCGTTAACTAATCGTAAGTATTGTAAAAGCGATCTTGGAGGGATGCAGCTATGACAAGCCCACCTATTGAAAAGCAAAGTATAGGTAATGGTAAATCAAATAGAAGAAAATATATGCTAGAAAGCTTATCATCAAAGCTATTTTTATTTTGTGCACTTCTATCCGTGCTCAGCTTGTTGTTGATCGTCGGATTTGTATTTTATAGAGGATCCCATCCATTCATTGCGGAAGGTTACAGCTTTATCGACTTTATCTTTGGAGTGGACTGGGTGCCAAGTGAGGATAAATTCGGGATATTCCCGATGATTGTCGCTTCTATATATGCGACAATTGGAGCTTTGCTTATCGGGGTTCCCATTGGTTTATTTACAGCTATCTTCTTATCAGAAATTGCACCAAAACGATTTGCGAAAATCATTTCGCCGGCTGTTCAGTTGCTTGCCGGAATCCCGTCTGTTTTGTATGGCGTTTTTGGACTAGCGATTATCGTGCCGTTTTTGCAAAACAACTTAGGTTTAGTGAAGGGGCAGAGCTTATTGGCCGTTATTATCGTATTGGCGATCATGATGCTTCCGACGATTGTGACGGTAGCCGAAACGGCGATTCGTGCTGTGCCTAAAACGTATCGGGAAGGTTCTTTGGCGCTCGGTGCTTCTGAAATCGGCACGATCTTTAAAGTCGTTGTACCGGCAGCCAAGTCCGGTATTATGGCAGCCATCGTTCTAGGCTTAGGTAGAGCAATCGGAGAAACGATGGCGGTTATCTTAATTGCAGGAAACAGTTTAATCACGCCTACTAGCCTGACAGACAGTGTTCGTCCGTTAACTACTAATATCGCATTGGAAATGGGCTATGCTGCTGGAGTGCATCAGGAAATGTTATTTGCGACAGGTATCGTGTTGTTCTCCTTTATCTTGATTTTGAATTTTGTTTTGGCAAAAATCAGCGCAAAGGGGGCCAAATAAGATGAGGGCGTTTAAAGATAATGTATTGCGCGGGCTTCTATGGTTTTCCGCTTTCGTCACAGTTGGTATTCTTCTGCTAATTGTAGGGTTCATCTTTTATAAAGGATTCCGACTCATCAATTTCGAGTTCATCTTTGGCGATTATTCGCCAACAGGTGGCGGGGGCATTTGGCCGATGATTGTTACAACCGTTTATACAATCGTCATTTCACTTGTAATCGCAACACCGATCGGAATTTTGGCAGCTGTGTATCTTCAAGAATATGCGAAGCAAGGTCGGCTTGTAAAAACGATCCGTTTTGCGACGGAAAGCTTAACAGGGATTCCGTCCATCATCTACGGATTATTCGGTGCAGTTTTCTTTGTAACGACGTTAAAGCTAGGCATGTCGATCATCGCTGCGTCATTAACGTTAACGATTATCGTATTGCCTGTTGTCATCCGAACGACAGAAGAAGCGTTGAAAACGGTCCCTCAAACGTATCGTGAAGGTTCATTGGCTTTAGGAACAACGAAACTTCAAACGCTTATGAAAGTCATCTTGCCAAGTTCAATGCCTGGGATACTATCGGGAATCATCCTTTCCATGGGGCGGATTGTCGGCGAGTCGGCTGCGATATTTTTAACAGCTGGAACTGTGGCGGCAATGCCAGCAAGCATTTTCTCTTCTGCAAGAACATTGACGGTTCACTCTTATTTAGTGACACAGGAGGCAGGAGATATTGAACTTGCAGCTGCCATTGGAATCGTTTTAATTGTGATCATCTTGATTTTGAACTTCTCAGCTACGTTCATTTCCAAGAAATTAAATAAAGCAGATTATTAATTTGGCAATTGAAAAGAACGGGACATAGAAGTGAAGGAGGAGAATGTAGCGCTTATGAAGCAGTCAGAAGGAACAGCAAAGATTCGTGTAACAGATTTGAGTCTATTTTATGGAGATAAACAGGCACTTTACGATGTGTCGTTAAATATTGAAGAAAAGAAAGTGACGGCGTTAATCGGACCATCGGGTTGCGGGAAGTCAACTTTTCTACGCACACTCAACCGGATGAATGATCTGATCGATGGAGTGAAAATTAACGGAGATATTGTCATTGATAACGAAGATATTTATAAATCAAGCGATGTCATTAAGCTTCGTACAAAAGTCGGCATGGTATTCCAAAAGCCGAATTTATTCCCAATGAGCATTTATGATAATGTAGCGTACGGACCTCGGGCGCAAGGCATTAAAAATAAGAAAGAATTGAACCAAATTGTTGAGGAAAGCCTACGTGGTGCTGCGATTTGGGATGAAGTGAAAGACCGTCTTAAGTCATCGGCACTCGGTCTATCAGGCGGCCAGCAGCAAAGGGTTTGTATTGCACGTGCGATTGCAATGAAGCCGGACGTTATCCTCATGGACGAGCCTACTTCGGCATTAGATCCAATATCGACGTTGAAAGTTGAAGAATTGATTGCACAATTGAAAAAAGAATATACAATTGTAATTGTAACCCATAACATGCAACAGGCTGCCAGGGTATCAGATAAAACAGCTTTCTTCTTAAATGGAGAAATCATTGAATATGATGTCACGAATACCGTCTTTTCAAATCCGAAAGACCAAAGAACAGAAGATTATGTAACGGGTCGGTTTGGTTAATAAAATCAAGGGGTGACTGTAATGATGAATGTTAGAAAAAACTTTGACAAGAATTTGCAAGAACTGCAAAACAAAATGTTGGAGATGAACAAACTTACCGTATCTGCATTTGAGAAAGCCTTCACTGCTTTTAAAACACAAGATGTTGAATTAGCATTGCGAGTCATTGATGAAGATACAGCCATTGATAATCTTGACCACGAAATCAACCAATTCGCTGTGTGGTTGATTGCAAAGGAACAACCATTTGCAACGGATCTCCGAAGAATCATTGCGTCATTAAAGATCACTTCAGATATCGAAAGGATCGCTGATTTTGCAGTTAACATCGCGAAGGCGACTGCTAAAATCGGAAAAACCGATTCGCTGATCAATATTACTAATCTTGAGCAAATGAATGAAACGTCCCTTAAGATGCTGAATATGGCCGTAACTGCATTTATCGATGGAAATATGGCATTTGCCAAAGAAGTTGCGGGCTTAGACGATCTAGTCGACAACAACTATGCAGAAAACTACAAAATCATCACTGAATATTTACGTACTCATCCAGAGCAGACTACACAGCTTGTCCAATTACTATTCATCAACCGTTATCTTGAACGAACAGCGGACCACATTACAAATATCGCTGAAAGCGCTGCTTATCTGATCAAAGGCCAGATTTATGATTTGAATCAATAATATCTCAAAAGAGGTGAAATCCATTCGACAGTGAATGATTTCACCTCATTTTTAAATCCTGAAACGCTTCTATTTGCACTCTATTTCCTATTTTGAGAAAATTAAATGGCGAAGGGGAGGAATTCATATGGTAGAAGGTAAAGTTTTATTTATAACAGGCGCTGCACAAGGGATTGGCTTTGAAATTGCCCAAGAATTTTCTGAAGCGGGCGCTAAAGTAGTGCTTTCGGATATTAATGAGGAAAAAGTGAAAGCTGCAGTCCGAAACCTAAGTGGGGACGCTATTGGAATTAAGTGCGATGTCACATCCGAAGCAGATTTAGAAAAGGCAATCAATGAAGCGATAACTCATTTTGGTAAAATTGATATTCTTATTAATAATGCAGGGATGCAGCATGTTGCGATGCTTGAAGATTTTCCAACAGAGCGTTTCGAATTGCTTATCAAAATTATGCTCACAGCACCATTCATTGCAACTAAATTCGTATTGCCTCACATGAAGAAAAATGGATTTGGACGGATCCTGAATATGGCTTCGATCAATGGCCTTGTAGGATTCGCGGGGAAAGCTGCGTATAATTCAGCTAAGCATGGTGTAATTGGGTTGACGAAAGTAGCGGCTTTAGAAACGGCTGCGGATGGAATAACGGTGAATGCAATTTGTCCTGGGTATGTTGACACGCCGTTAGTGCGGAATCAGCTGCAAGACTTAGCGACAACACGAGATGTTCCGCTCGAATCCGTATTGGAGGAAGTCATATATCCATTAGTTCCTCAGAAACGACTATTAGATGTTAAGGAAGTCGCCGATTTGGCACTGTTCCTTGCAAGTGATGGAGCGAAAGGCATGACCGGTCAAGCGGTAGTGCTTGATGGTGGATATACAGTACAGTAATGAAGTGCCGCTTGAATGGCTAAGAAAAAAGACGATAGGCAAACACCAAAATGTTTGGAGTTTGCCTACAGTCTGCTCCCGATTAACGGGGAGTTGAAATTTCTTCTACGGCAACACCGAGCCGATCAAGGATGAATGCATAGCATTCTGCGGCTTCTTTCAAGTGATTGAAACGGCCTGATTTGCCGAAGTGACCAGCACCCATATTCGTTTTCATTACAAGTGTGTTGTCATCGGTTTTCAACGCTCGAAGACGCGCAACCCACTTGGCAGGCTCCCAATAACCGACACGCGGATCGTTGATGCCGGTTGTAATATACAAATGCGGATAATCTTTCGCTTCCACATTATCATAAGGGCTATAGGACTTCATATAGAAATAGTCTTCTTTTTCTTGAGGATTGCCCCATTCATCCCACTCCAAAGTAGTCAAAGGAATTGTCGTGTCCAGCATCGTCGTGACGACATCGACGAATGGCACTGCTGGAACGATGACCTTGAACAGCTCGCCTGCCATATTGGCGACAGCTCCAACTAGTAACCCTCCTGCACTTCCTCCGCGGGCAGCCATTTGACTCGATGTAGTGTAACCTTCCTCAATTAGATGTTTCGCCGCTGCGATAAAGTCGGTAAATGTGTTTCGTTTGTGCTGCATCTTGCCATCCTCATACCAGCTCCGTCCCATTTCGGAACCGCCTCGTACTTGTGCAGTGACAAAGACAATCCCTTTTTCCAATAACGGCAAGCGATACGGATCAAAACGTGGATCGCTGTTCGCTCCATACGATCCATAGGCATATAAAATTAGCGGGGCAGGTCCATTGTCAAGAGCACCTTCCTGATAGACGACCGTCATCGGCACGTTAACGCCGTCCTCTGCAGTCGCCCATAATTGCTCTTGACGGAAGCGGGAACGGTCATATTCGCCGCTTACCAGTGCGACTTGTAAGCATTGATTCTCGCCAGTTGCAGGATTTAGTCCATACGTTGTTTTTGGTGTCAGAAGCGATTCGTATTGTAGTAATACTTCAGTAGCTTCGTAGCTTTGATTGGATAAAACCGCAACATTGTAAATCGGCTCTTCCCAGCTGATTTGCTCCAGCTCACCGTCGCGCAGCATCCAAATTTGCGTCAATCCATTCTCCCGGCCGGCAATTAGAAGGACGTCGCGAAACGGATACACTTCTTGTAGATAACGGTCCTCATTATACTCAATGACGTTTGTACGTGCTTCAAGATCATCTAGCGGACAACGGAGCAGCTGGAAATTCAACGCATTCTCGTTCGTCAAAATGAGCAAGTCATTGCCCCAATGCTCGACATCATATAGGATTCCATCACGCCGCGCATCCACTAGTTGCATAGGAGATAACGGAGCATCCGCATCCAGCATACGAATTTCGCTAGTCGTTTTCGATCCCGAATGTGCAAAGATAAATTTCCCGCTTTGCGATTTTGTTACGTAAAGCGTAAATGTCTCGTCCTTTTCTTCATAGACAAGCTCATCACTCTCCACGTCAGTTCCTAAACGATGTCTCCAGAGCTTGCAAGGGCGTTGATTGTCATCAACGGTAATGTAAAAAATATAGTCGCCGCAACGGCTCCATTCCATACTGCCATACAAAAACACATTCGGAATCCGATCCGGCAGTAATTCGCCTGTATCCATGTCCTTGACATGAATGGTGTACCGATCTGTGCCATCCCGGTTCTCCAAATAGGCAAGACGGTTATGATCAGTGCTCCTCCTCTGAACTGTCACACTTAAATAGTCGCCATCCTCGGCTAATTCATTCAGATCAAGCACTACTTCTTCTGATGCTTCCGAAAGAAGTTCGCGGCTTGCCGCCCGCTTGCGTGCATAAATTGGATATTGCTTGCTCTTATCCAATCGGGAATAGTAGAAATAAGGTCCATGCTGCACGGGAACGTTCACTTCCGAATCAGGAACACGGTCTACCATGCTTTGATAAATTTGCTCGGTTCGTTCCTCAAGCGGTCGCATAATGTCTTCGAAATACCGATTTTCTCCCTCTAAATAATGGATGACTTCCGGATTTTCACGATCCTTCAGCCAATAATAGTCATCTTCGCGCACATCGCCATGCAGTTCGTGTGGATGTGGAATACGTTTTGCTACAGGTGGCTTCATAAAAAGCCCCTCCTTTCCTTATATATAGAAGTTTCGAGACATGCGCCTTGAATTCCTCTTTTTATTTCAAAGTTCAAAAATTGCAGGGGGAAGGAGTATACTATGGAAAGAAGCTTGTTTGCAGATAAGCCGAGCGACAATACGTAAAAAAGGTGGAATTTACTATGACGACGGATAAAAATGAATTAACGACTGAACAACGTGACGACCTACTTCAAACATTGAAAACTCGCTTTGAGAACAACATGAACCGGCACGAGGGTCTTGAGTGGATTAAAATCGAGGATAAGCTAGAAGCTAATTCAGAAAAACTGTGGTCACTCCATGAAATGGAGAAGACCGAAGGCGAACCGGACGTTGTCGGTTATGATGTGGAGAAGGATGAATATGTTTTTTACGATTGTTCAGCGGAAAGTCCGAAAGGCCGCAGGAGTGTTTGTTATGACAGGGAAGCGCTGGAATCAAGAAAAAAACATAAACCAGAAAATAGTGCGATTGATATGGCAACTGACATGGGGATCGATTTATTATCAGAAGACGAATATCGGATGCTGCAGACACTTGGAAATTTTGATATGAAAACGTCGAGCTGGGTGAAAACGCCAGCTCCCATTCGAAAGCTTGGAGGGGCGATTTTTTGTGATCGGCGCTACGACACTGTATTCATGTACCATAATGGGGCGGATTCCTACTATGCTGCCAGAGGATTCCGCGGTTCACTGAAAGTCTGAATTTAGTATAACTAACCAAAAAGAAGAACATGTCCATTGAACGGACATCGTTCTTCCTTTTATTTTGCCTCACAAAGCATTAACCGCATTAAATCAGGCTTGTTGTCTATTGTGTACAATTGATTGTATAAAAATGATGTTGTGCAAAGTGAATAAACGATTGTCCAATAGGGCTGTGCTAGTGACAAATGTTATGCATTATACATAGCAATCTTTTGTGCATTTTGTTTAATCGACATAAAGACCTAACATGTAAATCTATGTATAATAATGATTGTTCACGACAAAGCTTTTTAGAAAGTCATTAGAAAGACGATCTAATGTTGTTCTACAGAAGAGGAAATCATTTGTGCTGTCGTAATAAATATAGCTTTAATTACAACGCCGAAAGGGGTATGGCAAATGTCTGCAGTTAATGAAAATTTTGATACACAAGCTGCTCAGATTCAACAAGCTTCGAAATTGGACGAATCACTTCATCCAAAAGCCGATAGCGAAAGAACCGTCAAGCCAAAGGACTATATTTTTATGTGGATTGGTGATGGGGTTAACTTAGGAAATATGACGCTAGGTGCCAGCGTAATTGTTGCGGGAATTGCAACATTGAACATCTGGCAGACACTTCTCGCAGCTCTAATTTCAATTGGGATCATTTCGACTGTTTTCGCGTTAAATGATCGCGCCGGCTATAGAGAAGGTATTCCATACGTTGTTCAGCTTAGAATGTCATTCGGAATTAAAGGAACAGTCATTTCGTCATTATTACGCGGAATACCTGCCATCGTCTGGTACGGGGTTCAAAGTTGGATTGGCGGAACTGCCTTGAATGAAATCGCGAAAATTGTTACGAATGGATCATTTGATAATATTGTTATATGCTTCATAGCACTTCAGTTAGTTCAGATTGTTCTTTCACTCTTCGGGTTCCATGCGGTTAAATGGGTAGAGACGGTTGCTTCTGTTGTGTTCATGATCGCGCTTGTTTATGTTTTCGGCCTTCTTATGACATCACATACAGCCGAGATTTCCCAAAACTGGGTACAAGCTAAAGGTTCATGGGGCTTACCGTTCTTCGGTCTTATCATGGTATTCTTAGGTAACTATGCAGGTATTTTCGTAAGTGCTGCGGATTATTCCAGAGAGCTTAAAACTGGTTTAAGCAATAAAAAGCGTGGAGCACTATACTTTGTTCCAATCACTATTTCATATGGCTTTGTTATTGTAATTGGAGCAATGCTTGCAGCTGCGACGGGCGTAACAAACCCGGCACAAGCGCTTCCAATCATTCTAGATAATGACTATGTTTCAGTCTTTGTTTCTATATTTATCGTCATTGCAGTAATTGCAACAAATATGGTGGCAAACATCATTCCTCCAGTATATGTCATTACAATGTTGACAAAATTAAAGTACAAAACTTCTGCAATCATTACAGGATTGCTTGCGCTATGCGCATTCCCTTGGTTGCTTGTACAAGAGTCTTCGGCAACTGGTTTGAATATGTTCATTCTCATTTATTCTGCATTTTTAGGACCGGTTATTTCAATACTAATCGTCGAGTATTACATCTTAAGAAAACAAAGAGTGAATACTGCAGAATTGTACAATGAGGAAGGATCTTTTAAAGGATATAACCCTGCAGGTTTGCTTGCTATGTTTATCGGTGCAGCTGCAGCGTTTATCGAGGTTGAGCTAGCTTGGATCATCGGAGTAGTAGTGGCAGGAACAGCTTACTATCTTCTATCGAAGTATGCGTTTAAAGGATCAAGTTTCAAAAAAGGAACTATCTTCGAGAAATAACAACTTTTTGAACTACCTCTTGGAGAACATATCTTCTAGGGGTAGTTTTGTTTGTTTAAAATGCACAACCGTTTATTTAAAGTGTATATAATACCAACATTCCTTATCCATTATACATAATATAAGTTACTTCTTTTGGTTAAGTAACCTAAAGAAGTACAGCTTTTTATTCTGTATAATGATGTTGTCCACTACTAATATTATAGTAATAAAATATATTGGGTTTACAACCTCTTGTTTAATCGAGTACGCAAAACATAGAAAAACTACTTCTTGGCGTATGGAGCAAAAGGTCTCAATAGTTTGTGGCAACAGTTAAGGAGGAGTTCTTTTGAGTCTTTTTGATAGAGAGAAAGCAATGTCAGCTGGATATAGTGCCGATGTTCTGCCGACAAAAGAAGAAGATCGTAAATGGGGCGTAGGGAATTTTTTCACTGTTTGGATGGGCTCCGTTCATAATATTCCAAACTATATCGCCATTGGCGGCCTTTTTGCTTTAGGAATGTCAGTCGGACAAGTTTTTGCTGCAATAATGGTTGCTTCTGTAGTCATCGCAGCGATGTTAGTTCTGAATGGACATGCGGGTTCAAAATATGGATTGCCGTTTGCGATGCTTCTTCGTTTATCCTACGGGCCGAAAGGGGCAATGATTCCAGGCGTTTTAAGGGGAGTCATTTCCGCAATTATGTGGTTCGGTTTCCAAACGTATGCAGGAAGCCAAGCGTTATCCATCTTAATCGGTAAGCTTTGGCCAGACTATTTAACATTAGGCGGAGATTGGAGCCTTTTAGGATTATCCTTGCCGGCTTTGATTTCGTTTTTAATCTTTTGGTTGTTTAATGTTGCTTTAATTTATGGAGGAATGGGCTTCTTAGGGAAGTTTACAAATATCCTATCACCACTTGTGTACATTGTTTTTGGAGGAATGGCTATTTGGGCCATTAACTTGGCAGGCGGAATCGGACCGATTTTAGCGTATACCGGTTCAGGAGTAGCAGGTAACAAAATCGTCATCTTTATCGCCGCAATCACAGCTGTTATTGCAGCGTGGGCAGCACCGATTGTAAACGTCTCAGATTTCACGAAGCTTGCGAAATCGACGAAGACGCAGGCGATTGGACAAACTGTCGGCCTTGTTGTGGCATATATATTGTTTGCAATTGCAAGTATCGCGATAATTGTTGGATCTGAAATAGCTTTCGGGACACCGATCTGGAACGTGCTTGATGTTGTAGCTCGATTTGATGGAACATTCGCGATCGCGATTTCTGTTCTTACACTGTGCTTAACAACTTTATCTGTTAACGTTACAGGAAATATTGTGCCTGCTGGTTATCAATTAGCATCTCTATTTCCAAAAAAACTTACTTTCAAATCAGGTGCAATCATTGCAGCGATCATCGGTATTCTCGTAATGCCATGGAAGTTGATGGAGAGCGCAACGAGTGTTTTCACTTTCTTAAATATTGTCGGCGGGATATTAGCTCCGGTTACCGGAATCATGTTAGCCCAATATTTCATCATATCTAAAAAGAATATTGATTTGAATGCATTATATGATGCGAAAAAGGGAAGATACCATTATAAAAAGGGTTTCAATGTCAATGCGATTTTAACGACAATCATTGCCGGTGTTATTTGTTTGATTGGCAATTTCGTTCCCTTTTTAAAACCGCTTTATGATATGTCCTGGTTTGTCGGAATCATCGTTGCTTTTATCCTTTACACATTGCTTGAATTGCCACATAGTAAAGGAACTTTATTTGCAAAATCGCCAACATTGAATGAAGAGAATAGTTAATGCGAAAGAGGCAAAACTAATATTTGGCGAAAAAATGGTACGTTAAAACATGATAGTTGGAAGGGGAATTCAAATGGCTTTTGATGTAGTTATTAAAGGTGGAAATGTTGTATTGCGTGATGGTGTTTACAAAGTTGATATTGGTATTAAAGATGAAAAGATTTCTTGCATAGCTGAAAACATTACAGATGATGCAAAAGAGGTCATCGATGCAACTGGTCAATACGTTATGCCAGGAATGATTGATACACATGTACACATAAGTGAACCCGGACGTACAGAGTGGGAAGGTTTCGAAACAGGATCGAAATCGTTAGCTGCTGGCGGGACAACGAGCTATGTTGAAATGCCGTTGAATGCCCTTCCTGCAACAACTAACAAAGCTGCGTTAGACCTGAAATTGGAAGCGGCTGTTGACCAAAACTACGTAGACTACGCATTTTACGGCGGACTTGTCCCTGGCAATGTAGATAAGCTAAAGGAAATGTCTGACGCTGGCGTTCTTGCTTTCAAATGTTTCTTGTCTGATATTACAAGTGATATACCGGATGACTTCGTAAATGTGGATGATTTCACATTGTACAAAGGTATGCAAAAGCTGGCTGAATTGGATCAAATCCTATGCATCCATGCTGAAAACTCAGCAATCCCATCTGGCCTTGCCAAAGAATTTGCAAGAGAAGGCAAAAACTCCGGGGTGGAATATGCGGAATCTCGTCCTATCTTCACAGAAGTGGAAGCTGTTCAACGTGCAATCCTTATCGCGAAAGAGACTGGCTGTAAATTGCATCTTGTTCATATTAGTACGTCGGAAGCAATCCAAGTGATCTTGCAAGCGCGCAGAGAAGGCGTAGATGTAACAGTTGAATCATGCCCACATTATTTTGCATTTACTGCTGAGCAAGTTGACGAAATCGGCCCTCGTGCAAAATGTCAGCCGCCGATCAGAAAAGCAGAAGACCAAGCAAGACTATGGGACGAACTTCTCGCTGGAAACATCGACTGGCTAACTTCCGACCATTCACCATGTACGGAAGATTTGAAGCAAGGAAATCTTTGGGAAGCTTGGGGTGGAATTAGTGGTGCTCAAAACAACGTAGACCTTATGTTTGATTTGGCAGTTAAACAACGCGGACTTCCGGTTCATAAATTTGTTGACTTGATTGCAACGCATCCTGCAGAACGTTTCAATATTTCCCATAAAGGTGAAATCGCAGTTACGAAAGATGCGGATATCATTTTGGTGGATCCTAATCAATCATATACAGTGAAAAGAGAAGACCTTTACTACAAAAACAAACATAGTGCGTATGAAGGCAGAAAAATTGACTGCCGCGTGACCAAAACAATCGTCCGCGGAAATGTTGTATTCGATTTAGAAAAAGGAATTGTCGGAGAACCAGTTGGAAAATTGATCTCTGCTAACCGTTAATTGAAAGTCGAATAAGATAGATGATCCCTTTGTCATTGTCTGAGACGACAATGGCAAAGGGAAAATTGTGATGGGGGAATGAAAAATGACTACATACGATTTGATCATTAGAAACGGAAAGATTGTCACAGCAGATTCCATTGTCCAAGGAGACATTGCGATTACAGATGGCAAAATTAAAGAAGTTGGCCAATCGTTACAAGGTTCAGCTAATCGAGAGATCGACGCAGAAGGGCTTCACGTATTGCCTGGATTAATTGATACGCATGTTCACTTCAATGAGCCAGGAAGAACAGAATGGGAAGGGATTGCTACAGGTAGCCGAAGCTTAGCTGCCGGAGGAGCAACTTCTTTCTTTGATATGCCATTGAACAGTACGCCTCCGACGATCAATAAAGAAAACCTTGATTTGAAAAAGGCATGCGCTGACGAAAAATCAGTTGTCAATCCGTATTTCTGGGGCGGCCTCGTACCGGAAAATATTGCGGATCTGAAAGAACTTCATGAAAATGGCGTTATCGGATTCAAAGCATTCATGTCGCCAAGCGGTATTGCTGATTTCAATCATGTTGATGATGAAACGATCTTCAAAGGCATGAAAGAAATCGCTTCTCTTGGATCTCTACTTGCAGTTCACGCTGAAAGCACAGTTATTTGTGATCAGCTTGCTGCAGATAAACAGAAACAAGGGAAAACAACTGCAAGAGATTTTGTTGAATCTAGACCGATCATTTCTGAAATTGAAGCTGTCAGAAGAATTATCTCTTATGCAGAAGCGACTGGCTGTAAAGTACATGTCGTACATGCGAGCAGTAAAAAAGTCGTTGACGTCATTCAAGCAGCGAAAGAAAGAGGGGTCGATATTACAGTTGAAACATGCGGGCATTATTTAGCGTTAACTGTAAAAGACCTTGAAGAAAAAGGCGGTTTGGCGAAGTGCTGCCCTCCATTGCGCGACGAAGACGAAGTCGAAGATCTATGGACTGCAGTCGCTAACGGTGAAATTAACGTTATCGCATCTGACCATTCACCAGCGCCGGCATCTATGAAAACAATTACAGATAACTATTTTGAAGGCTGGGGCGGCATCTCAGGTGCACAATCAACACTCAACATCATGTTGACTGAAGGATATTTCAAACGGAATCTTACTTTAGAGAAAATCGTTGCGCTAACTGCAACAAACCCAGCGAAATTATTCGGACTTGAAAACAAAGGAACAATTGCAGAAGGCTATGATGCTGATATCACAATCGTAAACTTGGACGAAAGCTTCGAACTGAAAAACGAAGATCTTTTCTATCGCCACCAGCACTCACCATATGTTGGCATGACGTTCAACGGAAAAGTGAAAACGACTATTGTCAATGGGGAAGTTGTCTTTGAAAACGGTGTTATCACTACTGAAAAAACAACAATTTCTCAATAAAATGAATAAAAACCAAAACCCGGCTCGCACCGGGTTTTGGTTTTTTTATTCTTTTTCTTTCAGAATAGATCCGATCAATAATGCAACGCGAATACGCAATGAATGGGCCGGGTCGCGGAATGAGCAATTTAGTATTTCTTCCGCTTTCTCGATACGGTATTTCACTGTGTTTCGGTGGATGTACAAGCGGCGAGATGTCTCAGAAATCTCACATTGCGAATCCAAATACACTTGAATTGTTTTGATCAATTCTTGATTTTCTTTTGTCTTCGGATAGGCGAGGGACTTTAATGTATTTTCATACAATGCTTTTAAATCTTTTTTCGGGATCGTATTTAATAAATCTTCAAGTTCCTTCATTTTATAGAAGTTGATGAACCCGAGCATGTTCATATCATACCCGCTCATAATTGCTTCACAAGCTTCGGAATAAGCGGTTGTAATATCTTTAATGGAATGAACTGTATTGCTGACGCCGAAAGAAATTGAATAATCGCCTTGCAAGCTCTCCTGGCATTTATTGACGAATTCGGTTACTTCATAGGGATCTGCTTCGTTGCCATCGGCATATTGCAATATCATAACGAAGTATTTTTCCTTCGTGAATAAAATCCCTTCCATATCGCTTTGAACGATTTCATCTTCAAGCTGATCATAAATACTATTGTACAATTCCCCTGCTTTTTTCTCGTACAATTGAAGATCCTCGTAATTCTGTCCTTTTTGATCGACCGTACAAACGATACAAATATTATTCAAATCCTCGTTCAAACCATAATAATTGGCACGGCTCAATATTTCTTCATCAGAGTGAATTCTATTTTCAATTAAATCATCAAAGAAATTGTTTTTTAACAGCCGAGAATTTTCCTCGATAGCCTGTTCTTTAATAATTGTAAACGTAATAACGTTGCCTGCCTGTTCAATCGCCATCTGTGAAGATGGGTAAGGCAAAGTCATAGAATCGACGATGACGAGCATGCTTGGATGCTGTCGTTTTGTTTGCACAGGAAAAGTGGAGATCGACTGATGCTCTCTAGACGGAATATTGAATGTTAAACCATCTCTCGCTGAAGGCAAATCTTCCTTCACTTTTGTAACGATTTCTTGTTCGACGATTTTCATGGAATCCATTCGAAAATCATGGCTATGGGCAATTTTTTCTCCGCGATGATTGAGTAAAAGAGTCGGACGCGATAGGAAATGGCCTAATTGCTCAATGAGCGCTGTTAAGCTATAGCCTTTAATCATCATATCAGAGAATTCTTTTTGAACGTGTAATGCATAGTAAAGCTGCTCAGATTCAGCATCATTCAAGTAATTCAAGATGTGGCGAGAAACTTCACCCAATGTATGTTTTGTCGGCAAGTCGATAATCGGAAATGCAAGATCGTCCGCTAATAATTTAACTTCTGGCGGCAATTCCTTAAAGAAACGATTAATTTTAATGACAAGGCCTGAACAATTTAATTCATGCATTTGTCTAATTAACTCACAGAACATTTCCGGGTCATCTTTAAACGCATAACCGGTTGAGAGAAGCAAGTGGTTTTCGGATAAAAAATTGATGACATCAGGCGTATCGGATATATTTACGAACTGTACGTTTCTTGTCAAACCGCGATGGCCTGCAAGTACGATGCTATCTTTCATACCTTCCAATATGAATAAATCGTTGATTGTTTTCATAAGAATAACCTCATTTATTAAATCCCTATAGGAAATTTCTATTCCTTCACTTCTTCATTTTACGTGAAAAGTATACAAAAATCAAGCTGTAATTTGTTCATAGTAAACAATGAAATTTCCGATTGATAGCTGTAAAATAGAGTAGATATGAGTAGAAAAGGGAATGCTATTTTTGTGGATATACTCTAGATTTGGGGTGAAAAAATGTTTTATTCAACGGATATGAATTCAGAGCGTCATAATGGAGCGTTTGTACTGAATGCTTTTTCAGCGAGCGATGAAGTTGCCCGTATCGTTAAAACAAACCCAAAAGGTCATGTCCATAGTGTTTTCAATACTAGTTTCAATTTAGCTTTTGGCGAACAGCTTGTCCACATTGGCGCATTGGATAATGGGCTCGCTCCATTCGGAATTGGCATGGAGCAAGCAAATGCGCATGTACTTACGAAGCTCCTTGCAAGCAATTTGGAAGTTTCTTGGGATGAAAAATCGATGTCCCTACTATTTCCGAAAGGGATCATTCTTTCATTAGGACAGGTAATTTGGAAGAATCACGAACTGCGGCCATATGAATATCAATTAGAAAGTCTTCAAGATAATTTTGAGTTTCTAGCAGACAAGCTTCTTCAACCTAATTGGCAAACTGGGTTAGCGGAGACGGAGGAAGAAAAAAAGCAAATCATTCATTATATACTAGATCCTTCATCGGCCACTAACAATATTCCCGTCTTAGAACGACTGGATAGTTTGAAGAATCTTGTCTATGAGCATGAGTCTAATTCGCAAACTGTCTTTGATTATTGGATTGGTAGAGGATTGGGGCTTACGCCTAGCGGAGACGATTGTATAACTGGTATTTGTGCGGTCCTTTCAGCTTTGGATGGAGCAGACCAAACTTTTCTGCAAAAGCTAGAACCTTATTTGGCTGAACACGGCCAAAAACGGACGACGCATATCGCTCTGGAATATCTTCTCTATGCAACCGAAAACAAATTCCATTCCCATCTTCTAAAGTTATGTTATGTTTTAGATAAACCGCGTGGGCCTGAATTTTTGAAGGCTGTCGAAGAGATGAAGGAAATTGGGCATACGTCTGGCACAGATACATTAGTAGGTGTCTTAATCGGTATGAAAGCTGCCGTTATGCATAAAAGGAAAGGTGATTGTTATTAACGGGTTATTAAAATCAAGTAACTGGATCTCGGGCTTACAATGGCTCTTTTTTATTTTCACGAATATCGTTGTCATCCCGATCACTATCGGAGCGGCTTTTCAACTTTCTCCGGAAACGATTGTCAATATGCTACAACTGTCATTTATCGTGACAGGCCTTGCATGTATTATTCAGGCGTTTTTAGGGCATAAGCGGGCCATTATGGAAGGGCAGTCCGGACTGTGGTGGGGAGTTATTTTAACGCTTTGCACAACAGCTGCGGCTCAAGGGATGCCTTTGCCTGTTCTAGGGGGCAGCTTGACAGTCGGCATTCTCATTACTGCGGTTATTACATTTTTAATTGGTGTAACTGGACTTGGGCCGCATCTCGCTAAGTTGTTCACCCCAGCGGTAATGGGTGTATTTATGTTCTTGTTCGGATGTCAATTGATCGGCATCTTTTTAAAAGGGATGCTCGGTATTCCTTTTGGCAACCAGACTGAAGGTGCGCATATCGATCTATCCATTTCATTATTGTCGATCATTATTGCAATTCTTGTCATCGTCATTAGCGTAAAGGCGCCTTCAAGCGTCCGCCGCTACGGCTTGCTAATCGGGATCATCGTCGGTTGGATCGTGTACGCACTCATCTTTAAACCGGAAAGCCCAATTAGCGAAAATACAAAGTTTGCTCTTGAATTATTCCCATTAGGAAAGCCTGCATGGGATATGGGAATTATCATTACGACTATTTTAGCTGGATTGTTAAACACAGCGAACACGTTTGGCGCATTAAAAGGAACGGAAAGTATGTACGAGGTGGAAACGACAAAGTCTGAGTACAGAGCATCGTTTACGATTACAGGTGTTTTCACGTTGATCGCAGGTATTTTTGGCCTCGTTCCAAACTCACCTTACGTTTCGTCGATCGGTTTCTTAAGTCAAACAGGTATTATTAAAAGACTACCGTTTATTCTTGGTGGATTCATGTTCCTCATCATGGGACTTATTCCGCCGCTTGGCCACTTTTTCTCACAGCTGCCGTTAAGCATCGGTAGCGCAGCGTTATTTGTTTCTTATTTGCTACTATTAAATTCTTCGTTGAATTTCCTTAAGCAAGTTCGATTCAATACGGTCAATGTGTATCGTTCTGCAGTTCCATTGTTCGTCGGAATTATCATCATGACCCTTCCCGCTTCTTATTTCATTACGATTCCAAGTGTTATCCGTCCGTTGCTTAGCAGTGGATTGCTAGTAGGGATCATTTTAGCCCTACTACTTGAAAACCTATTCAATTGGGATAAATACGGAGTAGAGGATAACGCTGAGCAAAAGAAAAAAGAAAGTGCGCTTTCAGACGAGACTGTTATGAAAACAAAATGATTGGAACAAAAGCGCAGAGCGCCTGCCTAGTAAAGGTTCGCAGTCTAAGAACGCCGCGTCCTGAGGCAACGACTGCATGACCGGCATCCTGCCGGCCTCTGGCATAAGGCGAAGATGCGGCGTGGCGCTTTTTGCCACAGAGCAGATTTGACTTATGACCCGAGCCAATCGAACTGCGAAGGGTTCGATTTGCCGTATTTCTGCGTTCTTGGCAGAAATTAAGGCATCTTTTTGGCGCTCGGAGTCTAGACGTAAAGAAAAAAAGGGCTTGAGAATTTTCTCTAAGCCCTTTTGACGTACTATAAGTTGTTCGTTAAGAAGGCGATGACTTCTTTAAAAGCATCTTGGACGATCGGACTTTCCCAATCTTCATCGAATTGATGCTTGCCTTCTGGGATTGTTATGAGTTTATTGGCAACGCCGTTTTCCGTTAACTTCTCTGCCATTAAGACGGATTGCTCGTACGGAACGTCATCATCTTTCGTACCGTGAAGGAGAAGTGTAGGCGGATAATCCGCTTCGACATGGAATAGTGGGCAGTATTTCGAAATTTCGTCTTTCCATACAACGGGAATCAGTCCAGTCAATTCTTCAATCCAGACGCCGCTTTGTCTTGCATACATGTAAAGGGCATACCGCTTTTCAATCGGGCCGACTGAAATGATATCATTCGTGACAAGCGATTTGGCAAGTTCCCTTGGTACATTTGTCATATTTGAATAATGAGGGCTAGGCTTTATTGCCCAATCGCCTGTAATATCGCCATACCCGTAGAAAGAGACGATCGCTTTCGGCTTATTCGTGAATGTTCCGGTTAACAATGCTAGGTATCCGCCTGCGGAGCTTCCGATAACAGCCACTTTTTCTGGATCATAATCAAACTGTTTTGTGCCTTCATTTTCAACCCAATGAAGGGCGTCGATAAGATCCTGTTGAATGGCTGGAAGTTTAGTTTCCGGCGCTAAACGATAATCAATCGAAAAGACGTTGAAGCCGGCTTGCGTAAATAAATCAATCTGTTCAGTTTTCATATCTTCACGCGATCCCCATAGAAGGCCGCCGCCATGGATAAAGACAATTAATGGACGAGACTTGTCTGAGGCAGGGTAATAATCCCCTTTCAGCTCGAAATTAGGTTCCTGTTTATAGATGATTGTTGTTTTAGACAATGATGTCACACTTCTTTCTTCTTTTAGATATGCTTTATTTTTATATTGTATAATAAGATGAATATGATTTCGAGAAATGGACTTTTTAGTTACACGGAAAGGACTGGGCAAATGGAGTTTAAAGTTAAAGACTTACTAGCGATGGAGCCCATGAAGAATGCTGAAGTTTTAGGCGGACAAAACTATATTCATAATGTAATTGAAGGCGTAACCATTATGGAAGGACCTGATATTGCAAAATGGCTTAAAGGTGGGGAAGTAATCTTAACAAGCCTTTATTCGATTCGTAACTTTAATGACAATGAAATAAAAGAGTTTATTTCAAAATTAGCCGAAAAGAGAGTTAGCGCCCTTGTTATTAAGAAGCATAGCGAGACAATTTCCGATCGATTGCTTGAAGTGGGCAAAGTGTTTAAAATGCCGATCATCCAGCTTCCGCAAGAGGTTCCATTTGTCGATGTCATGTATCCGATCATGGGTGAGCTTTTCAATAATCAAGTTACAAAGTTGCAATACTATAAAGAGATTCATGACCGGTTTACAGCACTATCTCTTGCCGATAAAGGCCTTGAGAAAATTATTCATACGCTTGAAGAGCTTATTGGAAATCCAGTTGCCTTGTTTGATAGGAAATTTACTTGCATCGTTTCGACATATCCTGAGCTGGAAAACTTCGAAATGGTCGAGAAAGTTCACTTTTACGAACAAACATCAGGGATAAAATTTCCGCATTACCGGCAAATAGTAAAATATCCTGAATTGGATAATATAAAAGGGCATCAAATTGTTGTTCCAATTGAGACGTTAAACCATAACAAAATGTATTTGTTAATCGGTGAAATTAATAAATCACTAGGAGAGCTTGACTTAATAGCTGTTGAAAATGCGGCGACTTCATTATCTCTTGAATTAGTGAAACAGTTTGCGGTTGCTGAGGTTGAAAAGAAATATAAAAATGATTTAATTGAAGAGCTCATTAGCGGGAAAATCCAATCTATCGATGCCGTGTACGAAAAGGCGAACGTGATCGGATGGGATTTCACCGGGTCTTTTGCGGCGGTACTCTTCAAAATCAATCGTTATCCAGAAAATATACCAAATCAAAAGAGCGGCTTTTCGGATCGTAGCCATTTCCTGGTGCACGAGGCAATTCATCATTATTTGCCAAACGGCATTATTTCAAATAAGAGCAATCTGTTCATCGTCCTTTGGAAAGTCGAGAAGTCTAGCAAAACCGAGTCTTCGTGGATGAACGAGATCAAGAAAACTTCTTGTGCGATTCAAACGGTCATTAACGAACAAGTGAAAGATATTGGCGTTCAAGTTGGGATCGGTAGTGCAGTAAGTGATATTACTGAAATTCCGAAAAGTTATAGAGAAGCACATGATGCGCTAGACTTAGGCGAAACGTTGAACGGCTTAGCATCGATTACCGCTTTTTCGGAATTAGGGATTTTTAGACTACTCCGCTATGTTAAAGATTCCACTGCATTAACTCAATTCATTCCACATTCTTTGAAGGAATTGCTTGATTACCAGCAAGCGAATCAAGCAGATCTATTGGAGACATTACAGACCTTTTTGGAATGCAATCAAAACGCAGCCCAAACGGCTAAGCATCTTTTCGTTCACTATAAGACTGTTGTTTATCGTTTAGAAAGAATCAAAGAAATAACAGGAATGGATTTTGATGATTCAGAAGAAATGCTGTCTGTGAGAGTCGGACTTAAGATTTACGAACTTCTTCAACGTGAAAACCAAGAATATTAAAAGAGGCGGCCAAATGTGTAACGGGTTCGGTTGATGGGGAGAAAATACGAAAACGTAACCCAGTTAACAACCCATTTAGCGTGCAATTTGAAACCGAATTAACAGTAGAAAAAGTAAGAAAAAATGCTCAAGCATAGAAGCCTGAGCATTTTTTTATTCAACAATCACACCCGTTAACGGAATAGTATATGACACGTTGATTTCCGCTTCAGGCGGACGCGTTCCGGGGGGCGGACGGTGAGCCTCCTCGGTCCGCTTCGCTCCCCTGCGGGGTCTCACCTGTCCCGCTTATTCCCCCAGGAGTCGCCGCCTTCCGCTCCAATCAACTAAGAATCTACTTTTTAATTTTGAACCTTAAACAGCGCTCCTTTATACAGGAAAAGCGTCCGATACAGTATTGAATTAGGCTCCCCTTTAAGGAAGACAAGGATATTCAACTGAATATCTGTAGTATGTCGATTCACCATTCTACATTTTTTTGCATTGCTTACTGCTACAATGGAATATGAAGGTTTACCTATCAGTACGGACAGCACTGACGAATGGCGAGATATTGGAATTAGATTTATTTTATTACCGGCAGACTCACTTGGCTTACCCAATCTTGAATGAATGGCTCTTGGATTGGAAGCAAATGTGGTAAGTTATTACGTGAAAAGAATCGGTGTTCTTGACTTTCATCATTGTTATGAATTAACTCTCCTGAAAAACTAATTGAATGGAAAATAACTTGGACGCTGAATATTTTATCTCCATTTGGATATTCTGAAAATCCTTCTTCACCTGAATAGAGTCCAAACAATTGTAATCGTTCAGCTATCAATCCAGTTTCCTCGAATGTTTCACGCACAGCAGTTTCAAGAAATGTTTCCCCAGGCTCCATGACTCCCCCTGGTATTCCCCAGATATCCCTATCTTTCCTATGTTGAAGTAAAATCTGGTTCTCTTTTTCAATAATAATCCCACAACCCACAGTCATTAGCATTTCATTTCCAATTAATTTACGCATTGTTTGAATATAACTCATGACTTCCCCCTTATCAGGTCTCTTACTTCATTCTTTCTTATTTAACAATCTGGATAGTTTGTTGAACAAGCCTACTTCTTATATCTCTATTTTACCATATATAACTTGTTACCTTCAGTGTTTTCAGTTATTTCCAAAACAATCTCCCTCTTCCAACTCACATGCTTATTAGCAGTACAATTAGCACGGTCATTCGTAACGGCACATAATTTTATGTGATGTTGCGAATTGCTACGCTAATAGCTATGTCAATTCATCCGAATTATAAGACATAACGATGATATATCGACAAAAACAGGGACACCAATTCATATGAGAATTGCCCCCAATCGGTGTGTTATTTACTATTTTCTCCCCTTGTTCCGAACCCGTTACCAAATGGACTGCCTCTTTTCATTGTTCATTATCCAATTTAGATAATTATAAGATGAATCTTTATCTAACTATGCTAAAGACTATTTTGTTTAGAACGTTTACAATGAGTGATGGAGCTAAAAGGCCATCAGTAGATGAAAAATAATTCATTGCATACTATCCGCATGAATTACAAACAATAATTAGCGTTTATAAAGAAATTTACATAGCTCGGAAAAGGGTGGTGAAATAGGTGAACGATATTAAAACTACTATACAAAAGCTTGAACGTCTTGACGAAGAAACAGCTGGCAAGCTCGAATGGCTAGCTGAATTCGGAAAAGATCCTGAAGGTGGAGTTTCTCGTTTACTCTATACAAAAGAGTGGGTTGAAGGTCAACACGCGTTGAAAGAATGGATGGAGAACGAAGGCCTGGAAGCTCGATTTGATGAAATCGGTAACTTATTCGGAACATTAAAAGGGACAAAGACAGATGAAACAATCTTGACTGGTTCCCATGTCGATACTGTGAAGAACGGCGGCCGTTTCGACGGAGCATATGGAATTGTAGCCGGAATCATAGCGTTGAAATATTTGAAAAAACATTTCGGCCAACCTTTACGCAACATTGAAGTCGTTTCGATGGCTGAAGAAGAAGGAAGCCGTTTCCCATACTCGTTCTGGGGATCGAAAAACATTGTTGGATTAGCGAAACGTGAAGACGTTGAAACAATAAAAGATTTTGAAGGTGTCCCGTTTGTAGAAGCAATGACAAAGGCTGGTTTTGCCTTCGGAGACGCTTCAAAAGGTCCACGTGAAGATTTAAAAGCGTTTGTTGAAGTTCACGTTGAACAAGGAAGCGTTTTAGAAATTGAAAAAACGGATATTGGTGTAGTGAACAATATTGTTGGGCAAAGACGGTATACGGTTGAAATAACAGGTCAAGCTAACCATGCTGGAACAACACCAATGGGTTATCGGAAAGATGCTGTATTTGCAGCGAGTCATATGATTCATGAAATCATTTCGATGGCTAGAAAAATCGGTGATCCGCTCGTAACGACAGTCGGAAAAATCGAAGCTTATCCAAACATCGTAAACGTTGTACCTGGAAAAGCGATTTTCACAATTGATGTCCGTCACACTAATAAAGAAGCAATTGTTTCATTTACAGAGCAAATGACGGCTAGAATGCAGGAAATTTCAACTGAACACGAAGTTGAAATGAATATCGATCTATGGATGGATGAAGATCCAGTTCCGATGGATGAAAGAATCGTTGAACTTATTGAGAAACAATGTAAAGAAAACGGTTTGAACTACAAAGTAATGCACAGCGGCGCAGGACATGATTCACAAATCTTTGCTCCTGTCGTACCGACAGCTATGCTGTTTGTGCCTAGCTTAAAAGGGATTAGCCATAATCCTGCTGAATTTACAGAGCCTGCCGATTTGGCAGAAGGCGTCAAAGCACTTATCGGTGCTCTTTACGAATTAGGTTATAAAGAATAACAAGTTTTTCGATAGTCAGGTGTACACCTGAAATTATATACAAATAGAGGAGAATGTAACGATGGGTTATCCAAAAGATTTACTTTCAAGCAGATCTATTATTAAGCCTGGTCAATATGCTCTAATCGCACCAGAGGGATTAGTAAATAATGTGATTCCAGGATTTGAAAATTGCAGAATCTCCATCTTAGGTTCACCAAAACTTGGTGCAAGCTTTGTCGACTATATCGTCACTATGCACGAAGGCGGAAAGAACACAAAAGGTTACTGCGGTGAAGAAGATGTACAAAGCTTTGTTTACGTTATTAGCGGTAAAGTGAAAGCGAAAGCGGACGATGAAGAATTCATTCTTGAAGAAAGCGGCTACCTATATTGCCCTCCAGGCGTAACAATGTATTTGGAGAACTTGGAAGCTGGTGATTCACGTCTATTCCTTTACAAGCAAAAGCACAACCCGCTAGAAGGGAAAAAACCTTGGGTTGTTTCCGGTCATGCAAACGACATCGAGTACATGGACTACGATGATATGACAAACGTTCATCTTAAAGATCTATTGCCATTAGATCTTGCATTTGATATGAACTTCCATATTCTTTCATTTGACCCTGCAGCAAGCCATCCATTCGTTGAAACACATTACCAAGGCCATGGTGCATACTTACTATCAGGTGAGGGTATGTACAATCTAGACAATGAATGGATTCCAGTTAAAAAAGGCGATTACATTTTCATGGCGCCATATGTGCATCAAGCAGCTTATGCAGTTGGTAGAGAGCCATTGACATACGTTTATTCTAAAGATTGTAATCGGGATGCATCACTATAATAATCCCTAAAAAGAGGTGTCATGATGAGAGTAAGTAGAGAAGACTTAAAAGGTCTAATCAAGACGAAGCTTCATAAAGCGGGTCTTAAAGAAGAACATGCTGACGTCGCGGCGGATGTACTAACGTTTGCCGACGAAAGAGGCATCCACTCCCACGGCGCAATGCGTGTGGAATATTATGCTGAACGTATCGCGAAGGGCGGCATGAATACAAACCCGGACTTTAAGTTTGAAAAAACTGGCCCAGCGACAGGCGTATTCCACGGAGATGGCGGAAATGGCCATACAGCAGCGAAATTAGCTATGGACGAGGCCATTAAAATGGCTAAAGAAAGTGGAGTTGCCATTGTTGGCGTTCGAGATATCTCTCACAGCGGAGCAATTTCTTACTTTACAAACCAAGCAGCAAGTGCTGATCTAATCGGTTTCTCCGTTTGCCAATCTGACCCGATGGTCGTACCATTTGGCGGTGCTGAACCTTATTATGGTACAAATCCAATCGCTTTTGCTGCACCAAGCAGCGATGGCAGAATGATTACATTGGATATGGCGACGACTGTACAAGCTTGGGGTAAAATTCTTCATGCTCGTTCTAAGAATGAATCAATCCCTAATACATGGGCAGTTGATGCCAACGGTGAACCAACGACTGATCCGATGAATGTAAATGCATTATTGCCGATTTCAGGACCAAAAGGTTACGGACTAGCAATGATGGTTGATGTTCTATCAGGGATTCTTCTTGGACTTCCGTTCGGTAACAAAGTTTCCTCAATGTATGAAGACTTATCTGAGTACCGTAAATTAGGTCAACTTCATATTGTCATCAACCCAGCGTTCTTTACAGGATTAGTTGATTTCAAAAATGATATTACTCAAACAATGAGTGATCTAAACGGAATCAAGCCTGCACCTGGCTTCTCGAAAGTCCTTTATCCTGGACAAAACAACGACGTTGTTATCGAGGAGTATAAGGAAAACGGCATCGAGATTGTTGACGACATTTACGAGTATTTAAAATCAGATGTCATCCATAATAATCAATATGATCATAAGAACCCGTTCGCTGAGTAATATTCTTTATTCGAATATAGATATACCGGTTGAAAAACTTAATAGGGGTGTGTGGAATGAGATTAAGTAGTGAGCAATTGAATGAGTTAATTACAACAAAACTGCATAAAGCAGGATTAACTGAAGATCATGCACGTGGCGTTGCAGACGTTCTTGTTCATGCGGATGCCAGGGGAGTTCACTCTCATGGAGCAATGAGAGTAGAATATTATGCAGAACGAATCGCTAAAGGCGGACTTAATGCAAATCCTAATTTCACATTTGAAAAGACAGGTCCAGCTACAGCTGTTTTTGACGGTGACAACGGAGTAGGACATGTCGCTGCAAAGTTAGCGATGGACGAAGCGATTCAAATGGCTAAAGAAAATGGAGTAGCAGTTGTCGGCGTAAAAAGAATCGGACATAGCGGTGCCCTTTCTTACTTCGTACAACAAGCCGCAAATGAAAACTTGGTTGGCATTTCAGTATGTCAATCGGACCCTATGGTTGTTCCGTTCGGCGGGTCAGAGCCTTATTATGGAACAAATCCAATTGCTTTTGCAGCACCAGGCAAAGACGGCAAACATATTACATTTGATATGGCAACAACTGTTCAAGCTTGGGGCAAAATACTTCATGCTCGATCAAAAAATGAAACCATTCCTGATACATGGGCGGTTGATAGCGAAGGACATCCTACAACCGATCCATTCAAAGTAAATGCTCTCGTTCCGATTGCAGGTCCTAAAGGATATGGACTTATGATGATGGTTGACGTTCTATCTGGAATTTTGCTAGGACTTCCATTTGGAAACAAAGTTTCTTCCATGTACCATGATTTAACCGAATATCGAAATCTTGGACAGCTTCATATCGTAATTAATCCAGAATTCTTCGCAGGGTTGACTACATTCCAAGAAAGCATTGCGACGACTATGCAAGATCTCAATAACATTAAACCGGCTCCTGGTTTTGACCATGTTTCTTATCCTGGACAACGAAGTGCTGAAAGGGAGAAACAGTACGAGGAGAACGGAATTGAAATTGTAGACCATATTTATGAATATTTAATTTCAGACGTAGTGCATAACAATTCGTATGATAATAAAAGCCCTTTTGCTAAGTAAACCTTTATAAAGGGTGGTCAATTTGCGGCCACCCCCTTTTCTATGCCGATTTTCCGTTGGCGTCTTTGATATTACGTAAAGAATGTAGTGAAAAAATAACATTAAGAGGTGCGTGAAAACATGCTTTATACGATCGTAAAACAGAACTCCTACCAGGATTCAGTTAACCTAATGCTTCTCACAAACAAAATTTCTACAATGGAAGGCATCATCAAAGTTCAAATCATGATGGGAACACCTGCCAACAAGGATATCCTCAAGGCTGCAGGCCTTTTCACTGAAGAACTTGAAAGTGCTGCGTCCAACGATATGTGTATCGTTGTCGATACAGAACAAGAAGAGAAAATTCAAGAAGTACTCGATGAAGTGGATAACTATCTAAGCAACCAAGCAATTAGTGCTGGTAAAGAAGCTTTCGAAACAGTTAACTCATGGGATAAAGCTGTAAATGCACTTCCAGATGCGAATATTGCGATCATCTCTACACCAGGCCAATATGCTGCAGAAGAAGCAGAAAAAGCGCTTGACCGAGATATGCACGTTATGATCTTCAGTGACAACGTAACAACTGAAGATGAGCGCCGCATTAAAGAAAAAGCACATGAAAAAGGTCTTCTTGTTATGGGACCAGATGCTGGTACAGTAATCGTTTCCGGTGTTCCTCTTGCATTCGCAAACGTTGTAAAAACAGGGAAAATTGGCGTTATCGGTGCTTCCGGAACAGGTATCCAAGAAGTTACGACTGAAATTGACCGTCTAGGCGCAGGTGTGAGCCATGCAATCGGTACTGGTGGACGCGACCTTTCTGACAAGATCGGTGCAATCACAATGTTGGATGGCCTTAAAGCATTGGCGCAACATAATCAAACAGAAGTGATCACACTTGTTTCTAAGCCACCTGCAAAAGAAGTTCGTGATGAAGTTGTACAATTGCTACACAGCATTTCTAAACCGGTTGTTGCGATTTTCCTTGGAGAAGAGCCACATAACCATGAAGGAAATGTGTACTATGCAAACACACTTGAAGAAACAGCAGCAATTGCTGTCGATCTTGTAAAAGGCAATCCAATTAAACCAAATTACAACACGCTACATTCAGATGTACCTGCAGTTGACTTGAAGCCAGAACAAAAAACGATCAAAGGTCTATATTCAGGCGGTACGCTTGGGTATGAAGCAGCTACGTTGATCAGCAGAGGCTTGAACCTTGGAGAAACTGACCATGGCCAAGCTGGTTACCTTCTAAATGCGGACGGTTTTGAAGTAATTGACCTTGGTGATGATATTTACACACAAGGAAAACCACATCCAATGATTGATCCGGATACGAGAATCCAATTCTTCCAAAAAGCTGCTCAAGACGAATCAACAGCAGTCATCCTATTTGACCTTGTTCTTGGCTATGGCGCACACGAAGATATGGCTGGCGCATTGCTTCCAGGCATCGAAAAAATTCAACAAGAAACAAAAGCAAATGGCAAAAACATTTACTTCGTTGCAACTGTTTGCGGTACGGATCAAGACCCACAAGGCATCGATGAGCAAAAGGCGAAACTAGAAAAAGCTGGAGTTATCATTCGTGATAGCAACAACCAAGCTACTCTTACTGCTTTAGCAATGCTAGGCATTCAAGTTGAAGAAGGAACAAAAGAAGTAGTTCCTGCAACAGTAGAAGCTGGAAATGTTGACTTTACAGTTTCAGAAGCAATCCAGAAACTATTGTCTGAAAAACCGAGCGTTGTTAACGTTGGTTTGAAGAGCTTCACTAATTCGGTTACTGCAAACGGTGGCAGAGTTGTTCAATATGACTGGCGTCCAGTTGCTGGCGGAAACCCAAGACTTCGCAAAATCTTGAGCCTTCTAAAATAAGCATAAGCAGAAGCTTTAAATAGGTAATCTTTATAGAAATATTGATTTTTCAGGAGGAAACCACAATGTACGGACAATTTAAAACAATTGATGAAGCAAACCGAGCGGTTATCGATAAAATTGTATCAAGCGCACCATTTTTAAATGATGTAGTTCCAGCGAAATCAGTTATTGAAGAATTAAACGGGAAAGTATTACTTCATGCTGGACCGCCTATCAAATGGGAAAACATGACAAGCCCAATGCAAGGATCATGTATTGGTGCTACATTATTTGAAGGCTGGGCAACGAATGCTGATGATGCACGTACTATGCTTGAAAACGGTGAAATCGAATTTATTCCATGTCACCACGTAAACGCAGTAGGTCCAATGGGAGGAATTACATCCGGAAGCATGCCTGTTCTCGTTGCGGAAAATCGTGACGGCGGAAACCGTGCATACTGCACAATGAATGAAGGAATTGGTGCAGTACTTCGTTTCGGTGCTTACTCAGAGGAAGTAATTAACCGTCTAAACTGGTTCAGAGATGTTCTTGGACCAACACTATCTAAAGCTCTTCAAATTAAAGGTGACGGCCTAAACGTCAACGTTATGATGGCGAAAGCAATTACAATGGGTGACGAATTCCACCAACGTAACATTGCAGGATCACTTATCTTCTTAAAAGAAATCGTTCCATACATCCTACAAACAGATGTAGATGAAAAAGACCAGCAAGACGTTATTCAATTCCTTGCTGACACAGATCAATACTTCTTGAACATTGCTATGGCTTCTACAAAAGCTGTAATGGATTCAGCAAGACAAATCCAACATGGTACAGTAGTAACAGCAATGTGCCGTAACGGATATGAGTTCGGAATCCGTATCGCAGGTATGGGTGACCAATGGTTTACGGCACCAGTTAACACGCCACAAGGTCTATTCTTCACAGGATATGATCAAGATATGGCTTGTAAAGACATGGGTGACAGTGCAATCACTGAAACATTTGGTGTTGGTGGATTTGCAATGATCGCTGCTCCTGGTGTTACACGTTTCGTAGGTGCTGGTGGTATGGACGACGCAGTAACTACAAGTAATGACATGATGGATATTTGTATCGATCACAACCCGAACTTCTCTATTCCTACTTGGGACTTCAAAGGTTCTTGCCTAGGAATCGACGCTAGAAAAGTTGTCGAAACAGGAATCGAACCGATTATCAACACGGGTATCGCTCACAAAGAAGCTGGCGTTGGGCAAATCGGTGCGGGTACTGTTCGTGCTCCATTGGCTGCCTTTGAAAAAGCGATCGATGCTTACGCAGTGAAGCTTGGTCTAATCGAAGCGGAATAATGGATTTAAGTGGAGAGGGATGGATGTAGGCTTGTTCCTCTCCTCTTTTCTCTTGAAAATGAAGTTTATTTTTTCTTACTTAAAGGAGAGTTAGCGATGAGCAAAAAAATCGTTCTTGCCATTGGCGGAAATGCAATTATTAAAGAAGGTCAAAAAGGAACACTTGAAGAGCAACTTCAAAACATCAATGAAAGCAGCGGCCCAGTACTTGATTTGATCGAACAAGGAAACACAGTTGTTATCACGCATGGTAACGGTCCGCAAGTCGGCAATACATTAATTAAAAACCAAATGGCTGAATCAGTAGTTCCAGCGTACCCATTAGATGTATTGGACGCTGAAACACAAGGGAACTTAGGTTATCTGATTCAACAAACATTCAGAAACAAAATGATCGAGCGCAATATTAACAGACCTATTGCGACAATCGTTACACAATCAGTCGTTTCCCAAGATGATCCAGCTTTTGCAAATCCGACGAAACCAATCGGACCTTTCTACACGCAAGAAGAATTGGACAAAATCCTCGAAACGGAAAAAATCTCTTACATCGAGGATAGCGGACGTGGATATCGTCGTGTTGTAGCTTCTCCAAAACCGGTAACAATCGTTGAAAAAGACGCAATTCAAGCGCTACTTGACAAAGAAATCACTGTCATTACTGCTGGTGGTGGCGGGATCCCTGTCACTGAGGAAAACGGCGTGCTGAAAGGTACAGACGCAGTTATCGATAAAGACTTCGCAAGTGCATTGCTTGCTGCGGAAGTAAATGCAGATTACCTATTCATCTTAACAGGCGTTGAGCAAGTGGCAATCCACTTTGGTACTCCACAACAACAAAACCTGCTTGAAATGACAGTTGAAGAAGCACTTCGTTATATGGAAGAAGGCCACTTCCCGAAAGGAAGTATGGGTCCAAAAATCGAAGCAGCAATCATGTTCTTGGAAAAAGGCGGCAAAAACGTTGTCATCACATCGATCGACAAACTCCAAGACGCACTCGAAGGAAAAACAGGTACTCGTGTAACTCTATAATATAAACAGAATGGCAGCTCTAGTAGCTGTCTTTTTGTGCATATTAATATGACATGGACATTCAAAAAGGGGGTGTTTTCGATGTCAGGCAATATTGATGATTATATTCAACAAGGAATGTATGGCACTAGACAAACAAAGCCAGACGAACGTCGGAAATTCCTTGGAACAATTCGCGAGCGGATCGTCATTGCGCTTACACAAGAACAAGTGAAAGAACAAGGCATTTATAAACAAGTCGAAGATGCCATAAAAGAAAATAAAAAAGCTCGTCTATATTTAAACGGAAATATTAATTATGGCGTGCTATCAAAATATACGAAAATCGCATCCAAATATGATGTGAATTACACTTTTGTCACTAACCAAAAACACAATTCCGAAATAGGACTTCTCCTCGCATATGACAATGCCATTAACAAAGAGGAGATTTACGTTAAAAAGGAAATTCCTGCTCCAAATCCACAAAATAGCAAAAGTGAAAAGAAAGGGCTCTTCTCCGCACTCTCAAAACTTTTCAAGCAGCAAAGTTAGACTCAGCGGTGCCTCTTATTCGGTGCCTGTGCAAGGCGCATTAATGACAATTCAAACTTTCGTATAAAAATTAGTGAGTAAACCAATTGATCATTGAATCGATTGGTTTTCTTTTGTTATGCAATGGTATTGAGTAAACTCAATAGTTAGCTACACAGGTACCTGAAATAAGGGAGTATAATATCCTCTTCGAATGACAAATTAATAATGAGTGGGTTGACGTTATGAATTCCTGAGAAGAGGTAAAGTTGATGACAAAAAAAAGTGCTAAAGAAGTCAGGAAGGGAATAGGCTTAGGGGCCACTTCCGCTATTGCATGGGGTGTCGATACAGTAATCATTGGCATTATTATAGCGAGCACGCCATTTAAAGAGGCCGTAATGCTTGCTCCGATTATAGCCGCATTCATGCATGACTTTTTCTCTTCAATTTGGATTTCGTTATTTATGATAATTAAGGGTGAATTTATTAATGTCTTAAAGGTTTTTCCGACGAAGAGCGGTGCTATTTTAGTATTAGGTGCATTGTCGGGGGGACCACTGGCAATGAGTTTTTATTTTCTTGGAATCCAAAATGCCGGAGTAACGTACGCAGCAAGTATTGCATCTATATTTCCTGGCATAGGAGCCGTGCTCGCATACTTCTTTTTAAAGGAAAAAATGAACAAAAAAACGTGGTCCGGTGTTGTTCTGAGTATTATCGGGGTCATTATACTAGCATATGTGCCTACAAAGTTTGATGCCGAAAGCAATTTCTTCATAGGAATTTTGTTTTCTTTAGGAGCAGCCATCTTTTGGGGACTTGAAGGTGTCATTGGTGCATGGGGAATGAGAGGCAAAGAAGTCATCCCTCTATATGCAATTAATATTAGACAAATTACTTCAGCTCTCAGTTATGGAATCATACTCGTACCATTGCTGCATGGCTATCCTTTAGTATTCGAGGCGGCGACCTCCAGTATTGTATGGGTCATCATTATCGCGGGGCTATTAGGAACCGCCAACTATTCCTTATACTACTCTTCAATTGATTTGATCGGAGCTGCAAGGGGACAATCATTAAACAATACGTATGTATTTTGGGCGATCGCAACTGAAATTGTATTTATCGGTACGCCCGTCAATTTACAATTTATCGTAGGAGCCATCATCGTAATTTTAGGATCCATCCTCGTATCTGGCAGCGTCAAAAGGTAAAGGCTTTGATATTGACTTAACGGGTTCAATTAGCAACTGAATTAGCGTATGATTCGCATCCAAATTAACAGTATAAAAAGCAAGAAAAAATGCTCAGGTTATTATGCCTGTGCATTTTTTCTTGTCCTATCCTTTATTCCGCAAACGCGCCCGATTGTTGGGGGAGGATTACACTAAACATTACCCTTTCCCAGCCACTAATGCTGACTGTCTTCTAAAACCCGAAGATTATCTCCTTTTTTTGAATACATGGCGAAGGAAGTTGATACCCCTCACAAGAGGCAAGTATTAATGTGAAAAGGATAATGAATAACCCAAAAGTTTTTTCATAAATATAAAAAACACCTCCACAAAAAACTTATTCAATATGCTCTAAGATTTGCAGCAAATACAGTTCAATCCTATTTGCATGGCGAACAGAACCTAATTCGTTCAGGATGTGAATGGCCTGTTGAATTTTGGCAACTCCATTCTCTTTATTGCCTACTTTTAAATCGAACGCTCCATGTAAATGAAGTAAATTCACCCGCTCGAATAAATGATTTTCAGACAGGGTAATGGTTTCTAGATAAGAGAAAAATTCATTTATTTCTGCTTGGAATTTTATTTGTTTATCATAATGGTTAACAGGTCCCAATAAATAACTAATAGTATTCATCAAGATTGAAATAATGACGTCGTTCGCCTTTTTATAGTTATGGTAACGGAAGCTTTTTTCATATGCTGTTCGAGAAAGCTGCACGACCAATTCAGACGGAAGAAGTAGCATCGTTGAATTATAAAGCATGAATTCATAATGGCCCCACACTTCAATGTGAAACAAATAATCGGATAAGAGAGCAATATCCTTTTGATTCACATCCTCATCAATGGCCCTCTTCTCAACGATCTTTTCATAAACTTGAATCAACAAGACGTTATAGTAATACGTTTTCACCTCTACTTGCTGCCATTTTTTCATTTCCCGATCTTTTAATGACTTTAATGTGTCGGAATCTCGATCATAGTAAGCTGTACGTACATTTATAAAAAACTGTTCGAGTCTGTCAAGTTGATAATCATTATGTATGTATAAAAACTCATCGGCACTTACCATTAATTTATCCAAAATCCCAGTGAAAAGATTGAGGGTGATGTCCGAATCGCCACGTTCAAATTTTGATAGAAATGAAACTGAGCAAACTCCTTCAGCGAGCTCCTTTAAAGTTAACCCCTTTTGCTTTCGAATTCGTCGCATTGTTTCACCATAATTTTCCATATAATCTACCCCAGTCTCCACTAATTCCACTATATGATAATTAATAAAAGGCTTTTCAATATTCACTATACAATAAAGGCAGTTAAAGTAAAACGCACTGAGGGGGATAAAGTTATGGTTGATGCAACCAATTATATCATTGCAAACGGAACAATTATCGATGTCGAAAATGGGACGTCATTTATGGGTTCAATTGAAATTAATAAAAGCATTATTAGTAGAATTTTCAAGTCGAATGAAGCTTGGTCGAAAGATATTCCTGTAATTGACGCGAAAGGAAAATATATTATCCCAGGGTTATTAGATATGCATTGTCATATTCAGGAGAAGTATGCACCACATTTTTTGGCGTCGGGAGTTACGACGGTACGGAATACAGCAGGGAACATATATATGATTGAAAACTTGGTAAATGCACCAATCGATGCCCCAACGCCTACTGTATATTCTGCAGATCGAATGATTGACGGAAAACCGGGACAATGGGGGCCGACAAGCTTTGGAAATCTTGTAACCGATGATCCGGAGGAAGCAAGAAAGGAAGTTAGAAGACAGATTAACGTTGGAGCAAAATTCATTAAAGTTTATGGGTGGGCGAGCAGGGAAGTGATGCAAGCGGCAGTTGACGAGGCAAAAAAATTCGGAGTGGAAGTCAGCTGCGATTTGATCCATTCAAAAGACGTGAATGCATTAGATGCTGCCCAGATGGGCGTCACTTGGTTTGAACACGCATCTGGATTTGCACAGACTCTATATCCGGGATGGTATCCAGCGGTCGATCAAACGGAATGGAGCCACATTAATTGGGATAGACCTGATGAGAAGAAGATTAAAGAGCTTTGTGAACAAATGCTTCACTATAATGTGAAGCTGTGTCCAACACTCATTATCAATGATCAAGTGGATCTATACCCTGATTTTTGGGATCCGAAAAACAGGATAACGGAATCCCTTGAAAAGAATAATGGCCTCTTGGATCAATGGAAGAATATATCCGAGCTTTCAGAAGATCTTAAGCAGCAATTTGGCAAGCTTAACAAGTTTGCAAAAATGGTGGCTAAAACGTATTTGGATCTGGGGGGAACCGTAGTGACAGGAACGGATTCACCGGCGCTTATTTGGACCTTCCCTGGTATGGCGCTGCATAGGGAACTGGAATTGTTCGTAGAAATGGGATTGTCCGAAATGGAAACATTGCAGGCGGCAACAATAAATGCTGCGCGATCGATTGACATGAAGGAGATCGGTGCAATAAAAGAGGAAAATACCGCCGACCTTGTCATCTTAAATAAGAACCCACTCGAGGATATTAAACATACAAAAGAAATTCATCGTATTATCAAAGGTGGCAAAATATATCGGCAAGAGGAAATTCTGCAGCATGTGCCGAGTGAGGAATATATGGAACGACTACTGCGTGAATTTCAAGAGAAATGGGATTCGGTGAAGTGAGTCGGTACAAGACATACCCATGACGATTCAGGAAGTCTACTCATAAAAACAATTGATCTTAAAGAAAAGTTAACACAAGTGGCAAGTCTGAATAATTGGCTGTATATACACCTGTTTGCTATCATTACATTGTATCGCACGAATATTTTCTTAAGAGGTGAATCGGTTATGTACCGTAAAGTAGAGGATTTTATAGAAGAATGGACGATTGCATCCGAAGGGACCGCCAATGTGATCAAAGCAATTACGGATGAGAAGCTTAATCAATCCATCATAGCAGGTCATAGCACGCTTGGCTGGTTAGCGTGGCATTTAGTCGGAGCGGCAGGTGCATTTGGCCACTTTGCAGGATTTAACGTTCAGGGACCTGGCCCGAATGATCGGCAGCCAACAATTGCAAAAGAAATTTCTGATGCGTACGAGGCAATTGCAGAAGCTATTAAGGAAGAAGCAGCGAAGCTTACCGACGAAGACTTGCTTGGTGATGTAACGAGCTTTACAGGGCAAACGCAACGTGGAAAGCTATTGCGTGGATTAATTGATCACCAAACGCACCACCGCGGACAAATGACGGTTCTTCTTCGTCAAGCAGGCTTGACTGTCCCTCCGGTCATGGGTCCAACAAAGGAAATGAGCATGTAAGATGAAAGAAACAAACGAAACCGATTCTCTAATAATAGGGAATCGGTTTTTGGTAATATGGGGGATACACATACTCATTAGTCTTTCGAAAGTAAATAATTGCTTCCTACTAATTGCTTGCATTGTTTTTTTACTTTACTGCCTTCCTTCGCTAACTCATATGTAGATTGAAAATACTGATTAAAAATCACGGCGATTGAAACTGTCAATAATGGAAACAATTCATCTTTACCATGTCTATTTTTAGAAGCAATCCACCCAGTCTTTACATCATTCTCCGTGTAAAAATGAGTTATCGATGCATCGAACCGATCAATAATTTGTTCACTATATGTAACACATTTTTCTGACGCTGCGACTACTATAAAATCATCGCCGCCAATATGTCCAATAAAATCATTCGGAGACACGACTTCTTTTAAAATATGGGCAAGCTGCAGAAGCACTTGATCACCTTTTTCAAAACCTATACATCATTATAAGGCTTGAAATTATCAAGATCTAAATAGAGAATCCCGTAACTTTCCGTTGAATCGATACAATGCTGCAGCTGTTGTTCAATTAATACATTCCCAGGCAACTCGGTTAACGGGTTCATATGTTTCGCAACATTTATCTCGATTTCCATCGTCTTTTCCAATAATTCCTTAACCGTCACTATTCCATAATACTGTCCATCCTTCGTAATCGTAATGAAATCATATAAGCGGTTTGGATCCCTCATCATAGCAAGTTTAGCAACCATATGAATCGGTGTATTCATATCCACTTGCAAGAAATTTGTATCCATGATTTCATGTATTTTTCTTTCACTATATAAACTGTATCCATAAGGACCGCTAATTTTAAAATGCAATTGATTTCGGGTAATGACACCAACCAATCGATTCTGTTCAACAATACAACGGCCAGGTAAGGAATTATCCTGATCCATCATTGACTTCACGTCACCTATTAACGCAGAAACATCAAGAGTAGGCAAGGGTGTAGAAATATTCCCGACAAATGTATCAGTTGTTCGATTCAATGAGTTATTACGTTTACGCATGTTTTCAATCATAATTAATTCAATTACATCGCCTCTTATTGGCAATAGAGTAGGTTTAGGCTTTTGAATAAAATAACCTTGCCCATAACGAACTCCTAACTCAATAAGCTTACATAATTCCTCTTTCGTTTCGATTCCCTCTGCAATAATACTTATTTGGGAAAGAGCCGCAAATTCACATAAGCTTTTCACGAGAGACTGCTTCGTTGTGTCGCTGTCAATTTCTCTTATTAGCTTCATATCAAGCTTCAGAAAGTGAGGATGAATATCGGTTACAATATTCAAGCCGGAATATCCTGATCCTACATCGTCAATTGCAATTTGATAAAGTTGCTCTTTATAATGATTCACTGTCTTTTTAAAATGCGATAACTTTGAAATCGCTTCTCTTTCAGTGATTTCGAAAACAATTTTTTCAGAATCGATCTTGAACCTGCTTAAATACTCTTTTGTAAACCCATGTCTGAAAAGCGGGTCATTCATTATATTTGGGTTTACGTTTAAAAAAAGTTTTCCTTCCGATTGAAGTATATGAGCAGATTCTAATGCTTTTGTACGGCATAGATACTCTAGTTCCCAAAGTTGGTCATGTTCCATCGCGTAGGAAAATAGTTTCTCCGGATTTTGTAGAGGTGTATTCGACGGCCCTCGACTAAGCGCTTCATATCCTAGAAGATCCCCATCTTGCAAAGAAATAATTGGTTGGAATACTGTTTGAATCTCTTCGTTTTTTATAGTGCGGTAAAATAATTCTCTCAAATGAACTTCCTTTAGCTTAATCAACAGCCCTCTCTCCATTCGATAGGTCATTACTATCATTATAGTGGAAGTGAATAGGCCTATTGTCAGAGGGAGGTAAATTATCCGTAAAGAGTTTGTAAATTAATTAAGACGTCTAGTAGATTTCAACTAGACAATACTGTTTTCAATTCGATCAAATTATTTATTACAACATCAGCATGGGCAAGTTCCTCTTCTTGGGCAAAATCAAAATTACATCCAATCGCTAGGAAACCGTTGTCTTTCGCGGCATTTATGTCGGATAGTCGATCGCCTACAACCGCGCCCTTTTGAATATTATATTTCTTTTTTATTGTTTTGACTAAATCACTCTTATTAAGCGTATTAATTTGCTGGATACTAAACGTTTCAGTAACCCAATGATCCAAATGATAGTGGTCTACAATCGCTTGTAAATATGCTGTTAGCCCATTACTCGCTATGTAAATCGAATAATCATTTGCGGTAAGATACTCGAAAGTCTCTTTTACATTTGGATATAATGCTCCTTTTCCCAATTTGATGTTGTGAATCAATCTCTCCAAGAAGTAGGCGTCTGTTTGTTCTCTCACTTCCATAGAGTGCTCTGGCAATAAAGCCTCCCACACTTTTGGCAAAGGGACTCCCATAATTTCACGGTATGCATCAATAGGTGTCGCCTCGGTCCACTGATTCATAGCGCGCAAATTTTCGAAAGCATCATCAAGAGAAAGCTCTAAAATGTTATCTGTCTGAAATAATGTCCCATCCATATCAAAAATAATTGATTCCACACTATTCTCTCCTTTCATAACACCATCCACGTTTATTATACAGACAAGATAGGCGTGAGAGGATGAGGAAGTGGAAATAGATGAATACTAAGCGTGAATAGAATTGGAGGGGTAATGATGATCGTCACAATTGAATGGACGTACAAAACACCTAAAGGCCTGGAAACCGTCTTCCGTTCCGAGGAAATGAATGCGGCAGAGGCTGTCCTCGTTGCGGGTGATTTGGATAGGACCGGACGTGCGAAAAACGTGAAGTTCCTTGATAGATTCGACAGCTATTGGACCATTAAGGAAATGAAGGGCTACTTGAAAGGGATTGAAACAGAACCGCATAATATTACCGTTTATTTTGACGGGGGATTCGATTTGGCAACGAATGCGGCAGGTTTAGGCTGTGTCATTTATTATGATCAGAATGGAAAGTCATATCGCCTAAGAAGAAACGCATCTGTTGAAGAACTTATCTCGAATAACGAGGCGGAGTATGCAGCGTTACATTTTAGCTTGCAAGAATTGGAGCTATTAAATGTCCACGATTTATCAGTTCGGTTTGTTGGGGATTCGCGTGTCGTCATTAATCATTTGTGCGAGGAATGGCCGGTCATTGAAGAGAACTTGTTCAGTTGGGCAGATCGAATCGAAGCGAAAATGAAACAGCTTGGAATTCGCCCGGAATATGAGCTGGTGTCACGAAAAGCGAATGCCGAGGCGGATCGGCTTGCTGGCCAGGCATTGAATGGCGTTGAAATTACAGCGACGATTGAAAAAGAGTAGGAATAAAAAAAGTCCCCAATAGGGAACGAAGGCATTTCATATTCATCTATGCCAAACGGTCAATTACATTTTTTGCAATTTTTACATTTAGAATTATCCGCACCACATTTTTTGCATTTCGCCACTCCATCACTCCTTTGCAAGCATATATTCAAACTTATTCTATTGCATTCGAAGTTATGCATGAATTCATTTGGATAAGTAAATAAAGAGCTGGATACTTCTAAACAGCCGTAAAATCATAGTTAGTATACAATGAATTCGAAGCATATAAGATTGTTCGAATAGGAGGAAATATAATGGAAATCGGTGTAACAACTTTCGTGGAAACGACGCCCGATGTGGAAACAGGTCAAGTCGTCAGCCATGCACAACGAATAAGAGAAGTCGTGGAAGAAATCGTATTAGCAGATAAAGTCGGGTTGGACGTTTTTGGCGTAGGAGAACACCATCGGAAGGACTATGCGTGCTCGTCGCCTACAGTCCTGCTTGCAGCCGCAGCCGCTCGGACAAGCCGAATTAAACTGACGAGCGCCGTTTCCGTTTTATCTTCAGATGATCCGGTACGCCTTTATCAGCAGTTCGCAACGGTAGACGCTATTTCAAACGGCCGCGCGGAGATTATGGCGGGACGGGGATCGTTCATTGAGTCGTTTCCTTTATTCGGTTACGACTTGCAAGATTATAATGAGTTATTCGATGAAAAGCTTGAGCTATTAATGAAAATTAATGAGTCTGAGAAGGTTACATGGAATGGGAAACACCGACCGTCGATTCCTAATTTAGGTGTTTATCCAAGACCTGAGCAGGTCAAATTACCGATTTGGATTGCAAGTGGCGGTACTCCGCAATCAGCGGTGCGCGCAGGCGTTCTCGGGTTGCCACTCGTTCTTGCGATCATTGGAGGCAGTCCGTTGCAATTTGCGCCGATTGTCGATCTGTATAAGCGGGCGGCAAAGCAAGCGGGGCATGACGTTTCGAAGCTGAAGATCGCTTCCCACTCTCATGGGTTTGTAGGGGAAACGACTGCTGAGGCGAAAGATAAATTCTTCCCTTCAACTTCGCAGGCGATGAATGTGTTAGGGAAGGAACGTGGATGGGGACCGTATACGCGGGAGACATTTGAGGCGGCAAGCAGTTTGGAAGGTGCTTTGTATGTTGGAGACGCTGAAACAGTTGCGGAAAAGATCATCTTCCTCCGTAAAAATGTCGGAGTTGAACGGTTCATGCTCCACGTACCTGTCGGCTCCATGCCGCATGAAGATGTTATGAGGGCGATTGAATTATTGGGAACTGAAGTGGCGCCACTCGTCAGAGCTGAGATTGATCGATGGGAGAAAGAAACGCAGCAATAAGAGATATATCGATGTAGTAAGGAGAAGGAAAATGCAAAAGTTAACGAAAGTATCAGAACGCGTCTATTATTTGCCGCCTGTCCAAGAAACGGACCGACCGATATTAGGGGCGGTTGTTGGAGAAGAAAAGACGATCCTTATTGATGCAGGAAACTCATCAAACAACGCCAAGCTGTTTTTACAGCAGCTTAAGGAAATTGGGGTGGAAGCAGATCTGCTCGTCCTTACCCATTGGCATTGGGACCATGTCTTTGGCATGCGTGACATTACCATTCCAAGCATTTCATATAAAGAAACGTACGGAAAAATAAAGGAAATGCAGTTGTTATCTTGGGAAGACGAAGATTTAGATGAGCGTGTTCGGGTAGGAACGGAAATCCCGTTTTGTGCGGATGCGATAAAGAAAGAGTTTGGAAATGAGCGGGATATCCAAGTCCAACTTCCTACGATTGTCTTCGAAAATCGAATGACTGTTCATTTAGGTGGAGTGACTTGCGAAATTGAACACGTCGGCGGCGACCACTCAAGCGATTCATGCGTCATTTACATTCCTGAGGAAAAGGCATTATTCGTAGGGGATTGCCTCTACGCGAACTTGTACGCCGAAAAATGGAATTATACCGTTGAAAAAACGCTGAAGCTTATTGAGCGATTGGAAAAATATGAAGCGGACATTTATTTCCTCTCTCATCATCCAGCTCCTTTAACGAAAGAGGCATTCCATTCATTTTTACAACTTCTGAAAAACTGCGCATTGCTAACCAAGAAACACGCAGGGAACGAGGACGCAATCCGTCAAGAAATGGCTGAAAACCTAGAACACGAGCTGAACGAAGAAGAACTCGAAACAATTACCTTCTTCGTCAATGGCTACTAATTTTCACCTTCACCGGTGCCTGTGCAAGGTGATTTATGACAATTCGGTTTATAGTTTGCTACACAGGAACCGCTTTTAGGCACCGCCTTTACCGCATTTATCTATCTGTTTCTTCAAAATCGATTTTTTGGAGTTGGCCGGTTCTTGTTGTGAAGGTTATGGTGACGAAGACGCCGAATTCATGATCGTTGTCTTTTAACCATAGCTTGAACTTTTCGACTGTTGTATCGCCTTGGATTTCGCTCCCGATATGCAAGTAGTCAATGATATTTGCATCGGGATATTTTTGTTTTGTCTCTTTTACTGCAAGCAATCCCCATTTGGCATATATAGGGACTTCTTGTTGGACTAGAATGATGTCGGGTGAATGTGTCGTGGAAGTATAGACCGACATCAAAAGCCCAAGCGCTATAAGAAAATACTTCATTTGATTTCAACTCCTTTGCAAGCCTCGGTTCTTATAGGATGAGTCATTTATTCAGTTTCATTCTGAAGATATAGGAATGAGAAAGGGGCGTATAGTAAACTGATTCGTAGATTGTATGAATAGGAGCTGCACTCATGAAAAGGTTAGTCGTTATTACAGTTGGCAAGACGCATAGCGGAAAAACCACATTTGCACGGGCTTTAGAGCAAAAGCTCGAGAATTCCATTGTGATGGATCAAGACAACCACGGAGCATTCATCAACACATACTACAGTAACTTGCAGCCGAAGATAGGGCCAAATACGCTCAAGCACGCTATCTCCCAGCTCGTTGTCGATTATGCGAAGGAGCATAGTGATTGCCATCTAATTATTTGCAATTCAAATCGAAGTCGCCAAGGTCGAGCATATTTACTGGAGGAATTGTTTCCGAAAAATAAATTTATCCGCATCCTCGTACACTTTGATTTGCCGGATCATGTCCTTCATTCGCGCGTTACGAATAGTGATCGCGACACGAATATATTTAGGAGTGCCTCCAATTTTGTACAAGTGCTTGACCGGCAAAATGCGGACTCATTAAAGAAGGACGTTGTAGATCCTTCTGAAGGCGAAGCGGATCATTTATTCGTCATAAAAGGCAGCAGCGAAGTGGAAAGCGTTATTCATAGAATTATATTGATCGAGAAAGATTTGCATTTGAAGTTGACCCGTATAGTTCCTTAAAGAACGGGAATCTTAAAGCCAATATACTCTATCGGAGGACTGGCAGACATGAAAAATCTAGTGCTTATTGGCACGCTCATTCTAGCATTCGGAGGCTTTTTGATCCCAATTAATGCTATGGTCATTGATTCCAACGTGAAAAGCACCGTTAAAAACGAAGCGCTTTATGAGGAAATAAAATTCTACAGTAAGCAGCATGAAATTGAACCGGTAGACGCAAAAGTGGACAGGGTCTGGAAGGCTATACCTGGGTACAATGGATTGCGTGTCGATGTTCAAGCGAGTTATAAAAAAATGAAAACAGCAGGAAAATTTGATGAGACGAAGCTCGTATTCGAAGAAGTACCGCCTTCTGTACATTTGGACGACTTGGATCCCCAGCCAATCTTTAGAGGGAACCCGGAGAAGCCAATGATATCTTTAAACATTAATGTTGCTTGGGGAAATGAATTTATTCCTCCAATCCTTAAAACTCTCAATGATCATCAAGTGAAGGCAACATTTTTCTTCGACGGCAGTTGGACGACAAAGAATCCGGCTCTCGCACAGATGATCTACAATGAAGGTCATGAAATCGGCAACCATGCATACAGTCATCCCGATCTTCAGAAACGCTCCAGAGCCGACACGATGGAAGAAATCTCAAAAACGAATGCAGTCATCGAGGAAACAATCGGTTTCAAGCCGAAATGGTTTGCACCGCCAAGCGGAAGCTTCAATCAGCAAACTGTCGACGTCGCACACGAACTGAATATGAAAACAGTGTTATGGACGGTCGATACAGTTGATTGGAAAAAACCTGCACCATCCGAAATGGTGAGGCGTGTCGTGTCGCAAGTTGAAAACGGCACCATGATCCTCATGCATCCTACCGAGCCTGTGGCACAAGGATTGGGAAATATGATCGCTGACATCAAAGCGAAAGGTTATCAGCTCGGAACGGTCAGCGAATTGTTGAGTGAGAAACGGGTTGATTGAATAAACCGAAAGAAACGGAAATATTCGCTTCAAGCCATCACTTTGTAATGAACTTGCATACTATGTATCGAACGTTCTAATCGTGATGGAGGTATGCAATTGACGAACTTTTTATCTTTTACTGGCAGAGTGATGTGGATCGATGACTTTCCAATAGCGCCAAACGATCCGCAATTAGGTTGCTATAAGTTATTTTCGCTGTCTGACAGGGACGGTTCGATTGTGAATTTTGTTATCGAGCCTGCCACTTATTTTGTGGATCATGTCAAGGTAAAGGTTGGAGATGTTGTAACGGGGTTTTATGATGCAGATGCGCCGGTACCATTAATTTACCCTCCTCAATATCGGGCAGATGTAATGGCAAAGGATCAACCAAATACTTTTGTGAAAGTGAGTTTCTTCAACAACCAATTAATAAGCAGCGACGGCAATTTAAAATTGAATATATCGAGGCAAACAGAAATTGTACTCGAAAACGGGCAAGACTTTAATGGCAATCCCGCAAACAGAGATTTGATCGTCATCTACAGTACTACAACAAGAAGTATACCAGCCCAAACAACACCTCATAAAATTATCGTTCTTTGTTAAGGTCCCCCACGATGAAAGAGCCAAACGCTAGGCGATTGGTTCTTTTTATTATGCTAAAATTAAGCTACAACCGGCCTAAAGGTCCAATAACTACATCAAAACAAGAAATTGGAACCGTTTCGAAAACGCCATATAAATGGTAAAATAGAAGAGTTGTAAATTTTTTAAGGGAAGTGTTATACATGATTGGTCGTAATGATCCTTGTCCTTGTGGCAGTGGAAAGAAATATAAAAAATGTTGTCAGTCGAAAGAGACTGTTACCGTTGAGACGGTTCAAATGGAAGAATTGGAAGGGATACTGCAAACATTTTATGATGTGTATCCGGAGCGGAAAGACATCCCGGACTACTTGGAATTAGCGAATGAATGGAAACGTTCATTAGATACATATTTGCCCGAAGAAGAGATGATTGAAGCGATTGTGTTGGATGAATTCTTTTTCCATCATCGACTGGACATTTGGACTGGATACTTGGACAAACAGAAGAAAAAGCAGTTACGTCCTTCCGTTTTGCGGGTGATCGACACATGGCGGCAACCGCAAGCAATCATTGGGGAAGTGATCGATGTTGAAGATAGTTACATTTCCGTGAAATCGATCTTTACAGACGAAGTCATCCGGTTGCGTCGGGAAAGTGAGAAGCCGGTACCAGTCGGCGTCCACTTATTCTGCTTCATGCTGCCTGACGGTACAGGAGAAGAAGGACAATACTTGGCCGTATCGAGCTTAATCTTCTTCCCGACAGATCACGCGGATGTATTCAAGGAATTTGCGAAGCAATTTGCAGATTATGAAGTACAGGATGTCGGCGATTTCTTAAAAGAAAATGCGATGAATTTCTGGAAGTTGCTTGGTCAAAACGGATATCAAGGCGGCGAGTTCACTGAGTTCGAAGCAGGCGTATTGCTCGATGCAATGGATTTTCTCGAAAAACATGACCGCATGTCTAGAAAGTTTTTAGACGTAGTCGAAGACTTTTTAGTGGAACAACAACCGAACGCTCGTAAAGAAACAGCGATTGCGGCTGGGGCGATCCGATTCGGCCAAGAGCATTCGTTTTTCGAGCCGCTATCTATGACGTTGAAAGAAATCGCTGAGTGGTTCGATGTTTCCGCTTCTTCCATGAATAAATATTATAAGGAACTGGATGCCTATTATAGCTCCAAAGTTATGAATTAATACAATTAAGGTCCACCTATTGCCTTTAGAAGCGATAGGTGGATTTTTAGAATCTTTCATTATTAATAGAAGATTGATAGTATTGAGTAGTGAGATAATTTATCAGAGAAAAGGGGATGGGAAAAATGGCAATGCCAACGCATATTGTTGCTTGCGGTGCACTCGTCGAAGATGATAATGGGAATTTACTAATCGTAAAAACGCATCACGGCGGATGGGTGTTTCCAGGCGGACAAGTCGAAGTGGGGGAGAACTTGATGGATGGCGTCATCCGGGAAGTGAAAGAGGAAAGCGGCATTGATGTGGAAGTTTCCCATTTGATTGGCGTGTATACGAATTCTGCAATTTATAAATGGTATGACGGAGTGACGGACGTACCGACAAAAGTGATGTTCGACTTCGCTTGCAAGCCGGTCGGCGGGGAGCTTTGCACATCGGAGGAGACGTCTGATTGCAAGTGGGTTCCTAAGGATGAAGTGCTGGATTATATTACACAACCGGCGATACGAGCACGCATTGAAGAGTATTTCAAATTTGACGGAAATGTGGAGTACCAAGAATATGTTACACATCCGGAATTTGAAGTGAAATTGAGTAGAAAAGTGTAGCGTTTTCGGCTCCATTCTGGTGGAGTTATGCGTGAAAAAAATGCTTTATGCGTCTTTCTTGCGATTTATGCGCACTTAATTACGTTTATGCGCTATTTCAAGGGTTTATGCGCAAAATAGAGAGTTTATGCGTGAATTAACGAATTTATACGTATCTGCAAGAAAGATAAGTTACAATACAGACGAAAGTACGAGTTTGCTAGTTTTCATTTACAATAAATAAATCTTCGTCTATACTGATGGCAACATAACTAATAACTACATACCGTTTTCTGCACTAGGGGTGCCCAATACTGGCTGAGATGCGAGCAACAGCTCCGATCCCTTATAACCCGATCAGGATAATTCCTGCGTGGGGAAGTGTAGTGGCTTTCCGATGTTTTCATATTGGAGAAGTGCTACATCTTCCGGGATGTAGTTTTTTTTATGAAAATTTTTCAGGAGGTTGAAGGAAATGGAATGTGGATTAAGTCCCATCGTCGGATTTCGTTTTTCGTTATATCCGATGGCAGATGATTTTGTAAGTGTAATTAAAGGAGCACTGGAAAAGACAGATACGTCGAATGTATGGATGCATACGGATGATGTATCGACCGTCATTCGAGGAAAACAAATCCACGTCTTCAACGTTGCAAAGGCAATCGCGCTGCATGCTGCGAAAACGGGTAAGCATATCGCTTTATCTGGAACTTTTTCAGCAGGATGCCCAGGGGATACGTCAGGCGATGTGTATTTGGATAAAGGGGAGAAGATCGCGAATACGGATGAGACGAAGCAATATGTGTCTTCCCAATTTGCGCTTTATCCGATGAATAATCCAGAGTATATGGAGATTATTTATCGCGAAGTGGACCGAGCGAAGGAGCAAGGCGTGTTCAATGAATCAATGCATTATGCGAGCGGCATCCATGGGGATATCCATAATGTGTTTGCATTTTATGAAGAGGCTTTCAGCAATGCACGTTCTGAAGAATATAAGCATTTGGTCATGACGGTTTCGATGAGCATTAACAGTCCATCGCACGGAGGACTGTAACATGTTGAAGTCATGGAAGCTGAAAGAGGTAGTCCTCATGTCGCTATTTTCAGTTGTGTTCGGAATCGTCTATTTGCTGTTTTTGCATGTCGGGAATATTTGGGCGGGGTTTATTGGTCCAATCGCCTATGAATGGATTTTCGGCATTTGGTTCATCGTGTCGATCATTTGCATGTATATTATTCGGAAACCTGGCGCGGCTGTCATTTCGGAAACGATCGCCGCTGCTGTCGAGGTGCTGTTAGGGAATGCAGTCGGTCCACGATTGATTCTTGCAGGTGTCATCCAAGGATTAGGCGCAGAGGCGGCATTTGCAGCAACGCGCTATCGTCGATTTGATGTATGGGTACTGATGTTGGCGGGTGTCGGTGCATCAGTGTTCAGTTTCACATATGGTTATTTCTTAGGCGGTTTTACGGTTTTCAGTACAGGTTATGTGCTGCTCATGCTTGGCATCCGGATTCTCAGCGGAGCGATGATTGCAGGGATTGGCGGCAAGGCGGTCGTCGATGGATTGCTTGCTACAGGTTCGCTCCGCGGATATGCCATTACACGTGCGAAAAAAGGTGAGGCCCGTGCGTGAAGTGATCCAGTTTGAGAAGGTAAGTTTTCGCTATCCCGATGACGAGGATTGGATTTTTGAAGATCTATCATTCTCTGTTGGAAGCGGGGAAAAGGTTGTCATTACGGGGCCGAGTGGAAGCGGTAAAACGACGATGCTCTATCTTTGCAACCGGCTGTATCCAGAAAACTGTGATGGAATCGTAAAGGGTTCTGTTACGTTATTTGATAAAGAAAGCAAGTCTTATTCTCCTGGTGAAGTGAATCGCCGGATTGCGACTGTTTTCCAAGATCCTGACGCACAGTTCTGCATGCTAACTGTCGAAGAAGAGCTGGCGTTCACGCTTGAAAACTTGAAAGTAGATCGCGAAGAAATGGATAGGCGGATTCAGGACGTTTTGGAGCTGACAGGGTTGATCGAGTTCCGTCATTCCGTCATTCAACAGTTATCCGGCGGGGAAAAACAGCGGATTGCGACTGCATGCGCATTAATTATGGAGCCGGAAGTCCTTCTTCTCGATGAACCGATTTCCCATTTAGATCCGTATACCGCAAAACAGTTCATTAGCTGGCTAGATGAACTGCAACGGAAACGGTCTTTGACGGTGTTGGCAATCGAGCATCGGCTTGACTTATGGGGCGATTTTTTCGATCGTGAAATTCAGTTGGAGCAAATGGCAAATGCGGGTCCGATGATGAAAAGGACAAGCAGCAAACAGGAACACCGGTCATTGGAGGCAAATAATGTTAGTACTGATTTTTTGAAAGACGTTTCCTTCACATTAAACAAGGGGGAAGTGGCAGTCCTTGCAGGTCCAAATGGTAGTGGAAAATCAACGTTATTGAAAGCATTGTGCCGATTGATTCCTGCAAATGGAACTGTGCACCCTTCCCATGTCGGATATGTTCCTCAATCACCGGAATTTTTATTCGTGACGAAAACAGTGCGGGAAGAAATTGCTTTCGGGGGCGGTACTGCTGCAGACGAATTGCTTGAACGGTTGCAGTTGGCGGCAGTTGCGGATTTCCATCCTTTTGCTGTAAGCCATGGGCAGAAGAGGAGAGTGGCGATTGCTGCAATGCTATGTGATGGCAGGGAAATCATTTTAATGGATGAGCCGACATCGGGACAAGATGCCGCTTCTATGGAGGAGCTGTTTCGGTTGATCGACGAGCGGGCGAGGGAAGGGGCGACCTTTTTGATCGTCACCCATGATATGGAGTTTGCTTTTTTAATGGCGGATTCGATTTTATTAATGAAGAATGGAGCTTTGACAGGGAAGTTTAATGCCGCTGAAGTTTGGCAGGACGAAAAGTTAGTCGCTGCGCATCATTTGCTTCAGCCGAAAGGGTGGGTCGAACGTGAACTCTGCTTTGCATAATATGAATCCTGCTGCAAAGTTCATCGTTGTCACGATTTGCATGTTGACGATGGCGTTCTTTTTCAATCCGTGGACGCCGCTGCTCATGTGGGTAGGCGTGATAATTGTTCAACTTCTGTTCAGCCGAATCGACTGGAAACTATGGATCCTGTTCATGATTCCGTTTTTTATTATGGCGTTCGGTTACTTTTGGACGACGCTCGTGTTTGCCGAAGATAAGTCAGGACCAGTCGTCTTGTCAATTTGGTCAATTAACATTACAGAAGTCCAGTTGAATCATGCATTGGCTTTAAGTTTTCGAGTACTCGCATTTTCCGGATTGTCATTGTTATTCGCGTTGACGACAAATCCAGTTTCATTCATTTTAAGCTTAATGCAGCAAATGAAGCTGTCACCGAAAATCGCGTACAGCATATTGGTCGGGTACCAGTTCCTGCCTGTCCTAAAGGATGAGTTTGTTCAAATCCAGCAAGCCCATCGTCTCCGAGGCGCGGAACAAGAAAGAAATGTCTTCCGCCGACTGCTACATATGCGGAAGATTCTCTTCCCGATGCTTGCGGGGGCTGTCCGGAAAGCAGAACGGGCGGCATTTGCGATGGAAGCAAGGGGGTTCACGGGAGAAAAAAGAAAAGACTTTTATAAGGTTATTCGTGTCGGCAAGGTGGATGGTTACATGGTTAGTCTTTTCATGTTACTGCTCGTAGTAAGCTGTACAAGTACTTTGTATATAAAATAATTTGCGAGGGTCCCGCTTGGAGTGGGGCCCTTTTGCCGTTCATTTCCATATGGTATAGTCATTCTTATAGAAATTCTGAAAATCGTTCAGAAAAGGGGAAATCGCATTATGATTGATGTAAGGGAATTGAAGTTGGAAAAAGGTAGAAGAGTCATCATTACGTCGGATGTTCATGCAAATCTTCCGTTGTTTCAGGAATTACTTGCGAAGGTAAATTATACGATGGAAGATTACTTATTCATCAACGGCGACCTTTGTGAAAAAGGACCGGACAGCCTGTCGACAGTTGAATTTGCGAGGAAGCTCAGCACGGAATCGGACAGGGTTTTCATTACGAAAGGGAATTGCGACGTCGTCCATGATTACGTATTCAATCATGTCGAAGGAATCAAAAACTATATGCAGCAGCGAAAGAACTCGATTTTGAATGAAATGATGAATCGCCACGGGGCGACACTTAATGATTTTGTGACGCTGCAGGAACTTGGGGAGTTTTATCGAATTCATTTCGGAGAGCTGCTTGACTGGCTAGATCAACTGCCGATAGCTTATGAAACAGACGATTTCATCATCATCCATGCAGGTGTGGAGGACATTCCTGATTGGAAGGAGACGAGCCGTGAATTTGCTTTGTACACTCCTGCTTTTTATGAAAAAGACCATCAGGCGGATAAGGCGGTTATCGTCGGTCATTGGCCAGTCGTTAATTACCGGGCAAATGCAGTGAGCTCGAACTGTCCGCTGATCGATTTGGAGAAAAAGGTAATTGCAATCGATGGTGGGAATCAAATTAAAAAAGACGGGCAATTAAACGCGCTCGTTATCGAAGAGGAAAACATTACATATACATATGTCGATGATTTGGATGAAAAAACAATTACACGAGATCATATAGACGAACTGGGGCGGGTCGGAACGGTCACTTACCCGAACTATGAATTGCGAGTACTTCAAAAAGATGACTATTTTACACTATGTGAGAATGTAAATCTTGGTATTAAGCAGTGGATAAAAAATGAATTTATTCATGAAGGTAATTGCAAAAATGACTTGAGCACGACATTTTTATCTGTTGAAAAAGGAGAAACCGTCTCCATCGTCGATGATCGTCATGAAGGATATACATTAGTGAAATCAAGCGATGGTGAAGTTGGATGGATTCCAAAGGATTGCTTAGTATAATACGAAAGCTTCGAAGGCGGATGCCTATCGAAGCTTTTTCTTATGGGTCAAAGGTCATAAAATGACAATAAAGTTGTGAAATTGATCGATAGCTTTCGGGAAATGAACGATAACTCGTCTAAATTGATCGATAACTTTCGGGGAATGACCGATAACTTTCTGCATTCCATGGGGAACAACTCCATGATCGAAAACGTCAAGCTCTATAAGAAGTAATTGGAGTCAAAAGGAGAAGTTATGTGGTTAATTAGTATGTATGTCATCGAAATGCTAGGATATATGATCGTTGCGTTACCAATCTATGTAGTCGTGCGAATGATTATCGTTAAAAGAAGAAATCGGCCGGTTAACAAATTGCATGAAGTGCTGCTCGCCTTATTCATCCTCTATATAGTCGGACTAGCCTCCCAGACAATTTTTCCGAAGTGGAGTATGGGCGTGGATGGAAGTACGGGAAAGTTCTTTTTTGATGTTTACATTTTTGATCGTCTATCGAGCGTCAATATGACTCCGTTCCGAACAATCATAAGTTACTTTCAAGCTAATGAGCATGTGAGCGGTTGGAACAGCGTTTCGCTTGTGAATCTTCTTGGAAACATGTTCGTGTTTTCCCCGATCGGCTTTTTCATTCCTTTGTTATGGAGAAGGATGGATTCATTTAAAGCAATCTTTTTCATCGGTTTTGGCGTCACTTGCTTCATCGAAGGCACCCAATACTTCATCGGTCGCAGTACGGATATTGATGATATCATCCTGAACACAATCGGCGTAATGATTGGATATTGGGTCTATCTCGTTTGGAAAGTCTTAGCTAAGCGTGAAAAAAATGTTGACCGCAAATAATCATTTTGTTATGATAAAAACAACTTTCAGAAAGTAGGTGATGTTTTATGGCGAAAATCAATATGGCTATTGCAAAATTGATCGGCACCATAATTTCACCTGCCATGCCTTCGTAATAGGCATGTTTCTTCTGTTATGCGCGTGAAAGCATGGTGTCCGATCCGGAACCATGCTTTTTTATATTTACTGACGCTTTGCGCTAATTGTGAAACGCACATAATAGGAGGATTTAACTTTGATTAAATTAAACGAATACGGATGGAATCAATTCCATCAAGAAAATATGGATACGATAGTAGAAGAACTAAAAGCGGAAAATTACGTTCCAGGACGTGTCACGCTTGAACATAAAAGAATGTTCCGCGTCATGACAGCTGAAGGGGAATGGCTCTCAGTCTGCTCGGGCGCATTCCAACATGCTGCCTATGAAAGAAGAGATTACCCTGCTGTCGGCGATTGGGTAGTTGTTGAAAAAATGCCTGGTGAAGAACGCGGCATTATCCATGCTATCCTTCCACGGACGTCACTTTTTTCTAGGAAGTCGGCGGGGACAACAATTGCTGAGCAAATCATTGCGGTGAACGTCGACATCGTTTTCCTCGTCATGTCAATGAATCATGATTTCAACGCTAGACGATTGGAACGTTACCTAGTTGCTGCCTATGATTCCGGGGCGACGCCTATTGTTGTCCTGACGAAAATGGATGTTAGCGATGATCCGGATCATTATTTGGAATTGGCGAGGGCAATCGCACTTGGCACAGATGTTTTCCCGGTGAGCAATACGACCGGGGAAGGAATCGAACGGATTACGGATTTATTGAAAAATGGCAAGACGGCGGCTTTACTCGGTTCGTCCGGCGTCGGAAAATCTTCGCTCGTCAACTCGATTTGCGGCGAAGGGAGGATGGCGGTGCAAGGCATCCGTGAAGATGACGCGAAGGGGAGGCATACGACGACCCACCGGGAACTTATCAAAATTCCTACTGGGGGCGTGCTCATCGATACACCGGGAATGCGGGAGTTCCAGTTGTGGAATGAAAGCGAGAGCCTCGATTCTGGATTCAAAGATATCGAAGAACTCGCAACGACTTGTAAATTCGGCGATTGCCGCCATGAAAGCGAACCGGGCTGTGCAATCCGAAATGCGCTCGAAACCGGAGAACTGGCGAAGGAGCGTTACGGAAACTACGTCAAACTCCAAAAAGAGCTTGCTTTCCTAGACAGGAAAATGGACCGCCAAGCACAAGCCGCTGAACGGGATAAATGGAAGAAGATAACGAAAGGCATGCGAAAGCATCCTTCGAAGAAAAAATGAATGATATAGATGCGGAAGCAGGGATAGCATAATTACCTGCTTCCGCTTTTTTGCATTTACTACCCACTTTACTTCGATTTCCGAAATCATACTCTTGTTTTAATATAGTAAATAAAATATACTATATTAAAAGTCAGTTAAAGGAGGTGGGAGAATGAAAGTATTCGATTTGCATTCGGATCTTTTTACCGATATAGCGTATCGGCGGAAAAATGGAGAAACCAATGTTTTTGACCGGATCCACTATCCGAAATTAAAAAGCGGCTATGTCGATTCTGTCATATGTGTGTTTTGGGTGGAACCAGCATTCCGGAATAATCCCTTGGCAAGGTTTGAGGAACTCTATCGCTATGTAATGGAAGACTTGCATGAGTCGTTGCATGTGAATTTATGTGTATCCACGGAAGATATGGTTGATTCGAATGAAACGAAAAAGATCAATGTTTTCCTTGGACTGGAAGGATTGACCTTTCTCGAGCGATGGGGCAAAAGTGATTTTCACGAGAATATTGAGAGCGCTTTCCCTGAACTGCATGAGAAAGATTTCAGGCACGCAATTTACGCTTGGAATGAAACGAATTTCCTCGCTAGCGGTACAGGTTCTTATAATGAAGGAATACATAAAGGGTTAACGGTGCATGGAAAGGAAGTTACCCGACTGGCGAATGCGCAGAATTGGATAGTGGATGCTTCTCATACAGATGATAAATCCTTTTGGGATCTCTATCATACGAGCGATCAGCCAATCATTGCGTCACACAGCAATGTCCGGGCACTTTGTCCACAATATCGGAACCTCACAGATGAACAAATCAAAGCGATTGCAAACGGGGGAGGCATTATCGGCCTGAATGCATACTTCGAATTCATTGACGAAAAAAATCCGACCGTCGATCGTTTCATCGACCATGCTGTTTATATTGCGGAACTGGTCGGACCGGAATATGTCGCTTTTGGCTTTGATTTTGTAGATTTCTTGGATAATCATGAAGTAGGGGCGTCATTTGATGGAACTACGGTTGGGCTTGAAACTGTCGAGCAAGTACCCGAGCTTTTATTGAAAATGGAGAAAAGGGGCTTTTCCAAGGAAGAGTTGAAGGGAATCAGTTTTGACAATGCCTTCAAATTTTTAAGCAAGCAATTAAAGGGATGAAAATGGGGGAATAAAAATGGAGAAAACACTTATTCAGCCAGATGATATGATCACCCTATGGGGGATTATCGTCGTTTGGGCAGCAGTCAGTATCTTTTTAGAGCAACGGTTTAGTTGGGCAAGTAAAATTTCTGGGGCAATCATCGCCCTCGTTGGTGCCATTATTTTATCGAATACGGGTGTCATACCGACGGAATCACCTGTCTATGACGCTGTGTGGGCATTTATTATTCCGCTCGCCATTCCGTTGTTGTTGTTCCACGTAAATTTCAAAAAGATTTGGCAGGAAAGTGGACGGATGCTCATCATTTTCTTGCTTAGCTCCATAGGGACGGTCGCAGGGACGATCATTAGCTTTTTCTTATTGAAAGATCATATCCCATATTTAGATAAAATCGGCGCGATGATGAGTGCTTCTTACGTTGGAGGCGGAGTGAACTTTGCGGCGATGGCAGGGAAGTTCGAGACGCCTGGTGAAATGGTTTCTGCGACAATTGTTGCTGATAATCTAATGATGGCGATGTATTTTGTTGTCCTGATGATTATACCTACGATGGCATTTTTCCGGAAACGTTATTCCCATCCACATGTGCTGGAAGTCGAAGCTGGGAAAGGGAAGAACGACGGAAAAACACTTGCAGAAAGTTTTTGGGCACGTAAAGATATTTCATTGAAGGATATGGCGTTGTCAGTTGGAACAGCTTTCTTCCTCGTCATTATCTCCTTTAAAATTGCAGCCTTCTTAGACGGGATCATTCCTTCTGGTGAAGATGTGTCCTTCTTCATGAATTTATTGAATGGTTTATTCGGGGACAAGTATTTAATATTGACGACATTGACCTTTTTAGCGCTTGCGCTTTTCCCGAAATACTTTGAAGGAATCAACGGTAGCCAAGAAATCGGGACGTTTTTAATTTACTTATTCTTCGTAGTAATTGGGGTGCCGGCGTCGATTCCATTAATTATTCAAAACGCGCCGCTTTTATTAATCTTCGTTGCAATTATCGTCATCGTCAATATGATCATTTCCCTCGTTGCAGGGAAGCTGCTCAAATATGACCTTGAAGACATTCTTCTTGTAAGTAATGCAAATATTGGCGGACCGACAACGGCAGCGGCAATGGCAATTGCAAAAGGATGGAAAAACTTAATAGGTCCGATTTTAGTCGTCGGCACTATTGGTTATATTATCGGAAACTATATCGGTACGACATTAGGGTTATGGTTTGCAACACTTCTATAAAAGGGAAGCCTGGCACTGTAAGACTGCCAGGCTTTTTATATGGTAAAATGAATAAAAGAAGTTAAATGAGGCGGGTAATATGTTTGATGGTCAAAAAATTAGAAAACTGCGTTCGGAACAAAATCTTTCATTGAAGGACCTTTCGGACAAATCGGGTGTCAGTGTGAGCATGATCAGTCAAATTGAACGGAGGAATACGGATCCGACGCTCACGACGCTTTATAAATTATGCAAAGGGCTCGATGTTTCGATTTCTACATTATTAGGTGCAGATGAACAAGCGTTGCAGCTTGTTCGGAAAAATGATCGAAAGTCTGTCAATTTCCCTAAGTCTAATTCGAAATACGAACTTCTCACCCCAATTAATGAAGGGACCATTGAAATGATCATGATCCATTTGGAGCCTGGTCAAGAGGATCAGCAGCTTGTCGAGCATTCAGGTGAGGAGTGCGGGTATGTCGTAAAAGGGGAAATGACAATCGTACTTGGGGATGAAGAGTATATATTGTACGAAGGCGACAGTATTCGCTTCAAAAGTACAACACCCCATCGTTTTTTCAACCACTCACAGGAAACGGCCATATCCGTATGGGCAATGACGGGGAGAGTGCTATGATATTTTGTGGAAATAGGGATTTCTTCAGCCTGAATGAAAACGCTTGTCAGCCTAGGCGAGCAACAACGGATGCGAGCGTTTGTCAACAGGCTGAGCGGGAGGACATCATTGGATGCCTCCCGTTTTTCATTTCAATCAATATATTCATGACAAATGTCATCTCAACGTATGACAGAGCATACTGAAAAAAGCTGCGCATACCTCCTATGATATTTATAAGAGGAGTGTGAGCGCATGGAAACAATTGTTGAGATCAAAAATCTATCAAAGGAATTCAAAGGGAAAAAAGCGGTGGAGGATGTCTCGTTCTCCATTCAACCCGGTGAAGTCGTTGCAATTCTTGGGCCAAATGGGGCGGGGAAGAGCACGTCAATTCTTATGATGCTCGGTTTGCTGCACCCGACGTCGGGCAACGTCTCGCTTTTCCATAAACAGCCGCAAGATCAAAAAGTACGTGAACGGATAGGAGTCATGCTCCAGCAAGTAAGCCTGATGGATGCATTGAAGGTGAAAGAGGTTCTCGCATTGTTTAGAAGCTATTATCCAAACCCGTTGTCGATGGATGAACTGATCCGATTGACCGGGTTGCAGAAAAGTGATTTGAACAAACGGACGGAGAAGTTATCAGGCGGGCAAAAGCGTCGCGTCAGCTTCGCGCTTGCGATGGCAGGAAACCCCGATCTCGTATTTTTTGATGAACCGACTGTTGGAATGGACAGCACAGCAAGGAAGGAGTTTTGGGCGAAAGTCCGGCAACTTGCCAGTGAGGGGAAGACCGTATTATTTTCCACCCATTATTTGCAGGAAGCAGATGATGTGGCGACGCGCATCCTTTTATTCAATGATGGGAAATTGGTTGCAGACGGTTGTCCGTCAACGATTAAACAAAGTTTGCTGAAGAAGACGGTTTCGTTTAAGGCTGAGGGGAATTTCCCGAAAGAACAATTTCTCGCAATGAATCATATATCAGACGTCTACGAGGAAAAGGGAAGAATCGTCATTCAAACTGAGGATACCGATCATGTACTTTCATTGCTCTTCACTGGAGAATTGGCAGTTTCGGATATTTCCATTGATAAAGGACGACTAGAAGACGCATTTGAACAATTGACGGTCGAACAGGGGGTATCGTGAATGAAAATGCTATTGAATAAATGCAAAATAGAAATGATCCGGATTTTCCGCAATCCATATTTCGTCTTCTGGTCATTGTTCATGCCAATTGTATTCTACTTTATTTTCACGAAAGTCGTTAACACAGGTGTGGATGATCAAGATTTATGGAATAAACATTTCCTTATGTCCATTGCAGTTTTCAGTGTAATGGGAAGCGCCATCATGACGCTCGGCATCCGGATGGTACAGGAGAGAAATGAAGGTTGGACGACATGGATCAAAGTGACGCCGTTGCCTAGTTCGAGCTATTTCATTTCAAAGATGGTTGGTCAATCTGCAGTACATCTTTTTTCGATAGTCGTCATTTTCATGGCAGGGATTATCGTGAACGGCGTTTCGATGTCGCTAGTGGAATGGTTGTCTTGCGCCGCTTGGATATTGATCGCATCTTTCCCATTCCTCGCGTTGGGCGTTCTCGTTGGCACGATGAAACGGGTCGATACCGCTTCAGGTGTGAGTAATATTATATATTTAGCTTTGGCGATCACGGGCGGATTATGGATGCCGATGGAAATTTTGCCGAAGACGATTCAGCAGATCGGCTCTTGGCTACCGGCGTACCATTATGGAAATGGTGCTTGGGGAATTATCCGAGGACATTTTCCGGAATTTAAGAGTATTGTAATTTTGGCGTCCTACCTGCTTATATTCATGGTATTATCGATATATATAAGAAGGAAACAGGAAGCGGTGTGAGCGTGAAGAACTTTAGGTTGTTTCCAAAAAGATTTGGCTACATCCCTCATATATTTTTAGTCTATTTGATACTGCCGCTCTATCAAGTGAACAAGGAAGTAGGAATGAAAGCGGTAATTGGCTATGGCCTGTTACTGCTTTTTTTCATCTCTTACCGGCAATGTTATCAGCCAATTGCACTAAAGAAATTTTACGCTTGGTTGTCAGTTCAAGTAGCTATTACTGTCATCTTCGTCGTCTTTTACGATCCATATAGCATATTTTTAGGGTTTTACACTTCAAACTTCATTGGGTGGATAGAAGATAAAAAAAGATTTCGTAATGCCTTGAAAGTTTTTGTTAGTGTCATTGGAGTGTGTTCCGGATGGATTTGGTTCCAAACTGGATTTGTAGGTTTTGTCTCCCTCTTACCATTTTTAGTTGTTATCATTCTATCCCCATACGGCATTCGGCATATGAATGAACGGATGGAATTGGAGAGCCAATTGAATGATGCGAATGAACAGATTAAAACGCTCATCAAACAAGAGGAAAGGGTAAGGATAGCCCGAGACTTGCATGATACATTGGGGCATACGTTGTCGCTCATCACATTGCAAAGTCAAGTTATCCAAAGAATTGCGAGTGATCCTGAAAAGGTGAAGACGGAGGCGAAGGAAATCGAAAAAACGTCACGTTCCGCTCTTCAACAAGTACGGGAACTTGTATCAGACATGCGGGTTAGCACAATCGAAGAGGAGCTCGCACATATGGAACAAATTTTAGCCGCTGGCAATATCGAATTTCAGTGCAATGTTCTGGGGAGAGAAGCAACTGAACTCTCGCCTCTCCAGCAAAATATTGCGGGAATGTGCTTACGTGAAGCTTCTACAAATATCGTGAAGCATAGCAAAGCGACGCAATGCTCGGTAACTGTGCAGCAAGATTCGCATGAGTTTTTAATACGCATACATGATAATGGAACTGGAATTGGAGCTCGTCCGTGGGGGAATGGGTTGAAAGGGATGTCCGAACGCCTTTCATTGCTAGAAGGGGAAATGAAAGTGGATTCTGTAATGGGGACGGTTATTGAAATTTCAATTCCAATTGTTGTGAAGGCAAAGGAAGGGGCTGTTGCCTTATGATCCGAATTGTCATCGCTGAAGACCAGCGGATTTTACGAGGGGCATTAGGGACTCTCCTCGATTTTGAAGAAGATATGGAAGTGATCGGCCAAGCTGAAAATGGGGAACAGGCATTGCGGCTCGTCCGAGAATTGCGTCCTGACGTTTGTATATTAGATATTGAAATGCCGCTGAAAAGCGGTCTCGAAGTTGCTGATGAATTAAGAGATTGCGGCTCTCCGTGTAAAGTGATCATATTAACGACGTTTGCGCGGCCCGGCTTTTTCGAGAGAGCGATCAAAGCGAAGGTTCATGGCTATATGTTAAAGGATGGCTCAATCGATGATTTGGCAGCTGCTATTAGAAACGTCATGCAAGGGAAGAGGGAGTTTGCAGCTGAACTGATCATGAATTCTTATCATGAAGATAATCCGTTGACGGAGCGGGAGCGGGAAGTGTTGCAGCTGTCGGCGGATGGGATGACGGCTAAAGAGATTGGCGCAGCGCTTTATTTATCTCCGGGTACGGTTCGTAATTATATGTCTGAAATTCTGCAGAAAGTGGAAGCAAAAAACAAAGTGGAGGCCATATCGATCTGTCGTGAAAAAGGATGGATTTGAATTTGATGAAATAGGTAAAACGTCATGAAATGGTGATAACTATCAGTATTCGATAGATAACTTTCTTTATTCAATAGATAAGGATAGTTATTCAATAGATAAAATACCATATTCAATAGATAACTTCAGACATTCAATAGATAATAAAAAACGGGCTGTGGCTTTCATCGAGAATCCGATGATGAGCCACGCCCGTTTTACTTATTCGGCCTGTTCAGCCGATTCTTCTGCTTCAATGCTTTCTTGAACTGCTCCTTCATCGTTGCCTTCAGTCTGCTCGACTTCACTCGTTTGACCGATATTGATGAACAGTTTTCCGTCTGCGAGTTTTCTTCTTTCATTTCCAAAATCATCGACGACTTTCACTTCGACGCGTGCTCCGTCAGCTGTTACGCCTAATGGAACAGTCCAGTAACCGACGTAATGGCCAGGTGATACTTCGTGCATCGGCAATTCAGTCGCGTTCGTCAAATCATTGCCTCCGACATTCGTAAGCGGCATGTGGATGAAGTATGTTGCAGTCAATCCAGGCTCGCTGTCGAATTCAAATTTGACGGATTTCCCAGTTACTAAATGGACATCTTCCGTCGGTGTCAAATTCGTAATTTCTGGAGCTGTATATTTTGCGGTGACTGAAACGGTTTGGATCGTTTCGTTACCTGCAGCATCCGTTGCAATGACAGTGATTTCATTTGCACCGTTATCCAAAAGGACTCGTTTCGAGAACGTGCCATCTTCAGTAACAGTCGCTTGTTCACCATTTACAGTTACCGATTTTAAATAGGCATCCATAACTGTACCTTCAACTGTGACCGTTTCACGATTTGTCGTTTCGCCGTTTTTCGGATTCGTAATTGCCAATTCCGGTTGCATCGTATCCAACGCAACTGTTACAGGCGCAGATGTTCCTGTTACGCGTCCGTCTAATGAAGCGACAGCTGTGAATTCATTTTCACCTTCTGTCAAAACTGTTTGGAATGAGAATTTCCCATCGTTGCCGATGACAACAGAATCGACTTCTTCGCCATTGTTATGGAGCGCGATTGTCGTTGTCGGTGGTGCTGAACCTTCGATGACGATGTTTTCTTCATTCGTCACAGTGCCTGTTTCAGGAGAAGTGATGACCGGCTCGAACACTTCATAGCTTACTCGTGCCCGAATCATATAGTTCCCTTCATCAGCAGGTGCTGGCGACCAAGATCCGACCAACTGATAACTTCTTCCTGCGTTCGGTCCGTCCTCATCTGTTGCGAGGCCTGGCGCATACGGATTCGCTTCCGTTTGGATGTACACCATATAGAAGTCGCCGTTCACGACAATATTGTGCTCCGTCAAATCAACGACTGTCCATTCTCCATTCCGTTTCGCTTGGGCATCGATTGGTCCTGCAATCTTTTGCCCTGGCGCTCCGTCAGCACCTGTAGCATCCCAAACTTCTACCGCAAATGCAGTTCCGCCCGGTACTGGCCATTCAGTATCCCAGAATCGGAATACACCTTCCGTGACAATTCCTGTATCATTGCCTTCCGGAAGAGACATTTTTACGCCCCAACCATTGTTGGCATCGTAGAATGCTCTTGCGTTTTCAGCAGTTCCGTCATCATATCCGATTTCACCGCCAGGATATGTGAAGAACGGTTCTAGCGCGAAATCTTGTGACGGTTGGCCGCCGATGTTGATGCTAGCCTCTTGTCCGTGGTAACCGCGAGCGACCACTTTCAGCGTATAATTGCCCTCGTATGCGGTGATTGCGAAATGGCCAGCTGCGTCAGTCGACACAGGGGAGATGTTCGCATCTTCCACTAGGAGCAAGGTTGCGCCTTCAATCGGCTCACCAGTTGATTCGTCTGTTACAGTCCCGCTTATTGTTGCCTGTGGCATTTCTTCCAATGTGAAATTGGCGTTTGTCGTTTCATCTGCATTGATTGTCACAGTTTGCGTTTCGGATTGGTATCCGTACGCTTCTGCTTGTGCAGTGAACGTTCCTGCACCATGAGTCATTGTATACGATCCGTTAGCAGGATTTGTATAAACAGAGCGATCTGTTTCAAGAATATTCACTTGTGCGCCTAATGGAAGTAGGACAGGTGCTGCTTTGCCTTCTTCAACAGGAGGTGCTGGCTCATCTTTCGGCATGACAGGCTTGATCGTTTTAGGATCGACAGGTGTTTCAAGTGCGTCTTTTCCTTTTTCAATTAGATCGCCAGGATCTCTGTCTTTTGGTGGTTTTAAAGCTTGAGGAGCCTTGAGCTCATTTTTTTCCATCAACTTATTTTTTGGTGCAAGTGAGATTGTGCCTGCTTGGGACTCAGTGCTCAAAGCTACGTCATCAATATACCAGCCTTCCCTCACTACGCTTCCATCGGAAAACGCATTGAATCCGATATAAACGCGCTGTCCGCTATACTCGGACAGATCCACTTCTGCGTCGATCCATCCTTCTGAAGCACCTTGAATCATAAGCAATTGCGTCCATTCTTCCATATCAGTGGAGATGAATACATGTCCATAATCCCAAGCTCTTCCTGAAGTAGATTGCTCGAAATTATGCCATTGCTTGAATTGCAAATAAGATGCACCTTCCGGAAGATCAACTGGAGGCATAACAAGAGTCGCATTCATGCTGCTTTCATACATGCCGGCTAAATTCGTGGCATACACATTTTCTCCTGAAGCTGCATTGCCTGGACCGGAAGTCGGTTTGCCCCATTCCCAGCTGTTTTTATTCCCAAACGAAGTCCATCCTACCGGCATTTGTTCGAAATCCTCAAAATAACCGACAGTGATGCCAGGTTTTACGAGTACAGTAAATTCTTCACTCGATACTTCATTGTTGCCGAAATCGTTAATGACCCATTTATAAGTGAATGCATCACCGGAAATGAGATCTCCGGCAACTGTCACACCGTATTCGCCTGATAGGTAATCGCCTGATTTACGTTCGGCTTTCAATGAATTCCATTGTCCATCCGAATTTACATACTGCAACGTCACAGAGGACACGCTAATATTATCCGTTACATTGATGCGTAAATCCAAATCCATCCCTGCGTACGTTTCCGTTGGAGCTGAGTGTTCGAATGCAGGTGGTTCGCTATCGTCGCCCTGCTTCGTAACTTGGCCTTCAAGTTTTCCAAGTCCGCTTGCGATGGAAGAAACCGCTGCGTATGCATCTACAAGTCCATGCCCATACCCATGGTTAGGAGATGTCGGATACGCGCTATCTGTCAATGGAGTTGCTGTGTTCAGTAGAACTTGTTCCATTTCCTCGACAGTTATCGTAGCGTTCACTTGTCGAAGCAAAGCTGCTACGCCAGAAACAGCAGGGCCTGCCATGGACGTGCCATTCCAGCCGCCTTCATAGCCGCTACCCGGAACAGAGGAACGGATATTGACGCCAGGTGCGGAAATATCCGGCTTCACTAGGTCGTAAGGTGAAGGTCCGCGAAGTGAAAAGCTTGCCACTTTATCATTGATGTCTGTAGCACCTGTTGCGAAGGATTCTGGATAGTTCGCTGGTGCAGCGACTGATCCAGGTCCGCCTGGGTTTGTAAGAGTCGTGTTGCCTGCAGAGAACTCAGGGAAGATTTCCGCTGCACGCCAGTTTCTGACGACGTCGCGGTACCATTCGTCAAGGCCTGCGCCTCCGCCCCAAGAGTTATTGACGACATCCGGAGCTAAATCTACACGCGCATTTCCATTTGCATCTGTTGGAGCGAGAATCCACTGAGCTGCGGCCAATAAATCACGGTCTGTTCCACCGTTAGCAGTGAATGCTTTAACAGCAATCCACTTCGCGCCAGGTGCAACCCCGATCTGGTTATTGCCGTTCGGTTCGCTTCCAACCATCGTACCTGTCACATGTGTTCCGTGACCATGATCATCATAAGGAGTTGTACGCCCAGCAGTTGCGTCAAACCAGTTGAAATCATGATTCACTTCCCCTGTGACGGCGTTATACCCGCGATATTTCTCTTTTAATGCTGGGTGATCCCATTGTACGCCAGAATCAATGCTTGCAACGACTGTTCCGGATCCATCGATTCCCATGTCCCAAGCTTGAGGTGCATTGACACGTTCAATGTTCCACTCGACATTTGCTAGCTGAGATTTCGGCGCATCTGCATTCTCGACTACTGTTGTGTTCAATTGACGCGTTTCATTCGGCAGAACCTTTTCGACTTCTGCAAATGTGCCGATCGCTTCCGCAACTTCCTTTGTCGCTGTTACAGCCATGCCGTTAACGATGTAATAGGAAGTGATGTCTTTTGCTTTACCGGCCTTCACTTGTTGTTCAAGATATTGTTTAACATTTTGCTGTGATTCAAGGGATGTCAATCTCAGCTCGGAGACGACAGCTGATCGAGTCATCATGACCGATTGCTTTCCGGAAAGGTTCGCTTGGCTTGCTTGCTGTTTTGCCGCAGCTGCCACTTGCTCCGTATCTGCTTGTTCTTTGAACTTGATCAAAAAGGTGACCATGCTATCGTCTTTAAAGTTTTCAAGCAATCGATTGCTGACTTTTTCTTTAGCGATTTCATTCGAGTCTCGCAATGAGTGATGCAGTTTCTTGTTCAGTCCTGTGCTTGCAGCCATCGCGGGCGTTATCAATGAAAATACCATCAAGAACGTTGCCGCGATGCTGAATAATCTCATTCGCTGACGTTTCCTCAATTCCATTCCTCCTTTTTGGTTTCGACCGTTCCCCTTGTAAAGAGCCGACAAAAAAACACCCTTTGCCCCCTTTCTGTTAAACGTTAAGGTTCTCAATGGTGTCGGAATCTCCGTATCTAGCTGTCTAGCTAACATTATACATTTATTAAATTAAAATTGAATACCAAATCATCTGACTAGTTAATAAATAATAATAAGTAACTAATTTGACCAAAATGAATAGGGAGTTTCATCACAGTTGACTAGTTTTTTATAAATGTCAAATATTTTGTTTAAACGCTATATTTTAAGGGTTTTTAAGTGTTTTGAAGAAGGCGGGAGTCAGAATGGGGAATAGAAGATCAGGACAAAATGATGTAGAAGACCTAAATGTGGATTGAAATGATATATTACATATTTATAAAACATTAAATTGTAGGCATAAATTAATATGAAAATCGGGTTCTACAAATAGGGATTATGTTCGTGAAAATTTTCCCAAGTTCAGGACACAAAAAGAAGCCGGCAATTTCCCGGCTTCTTTCATTTATGACTTAGGATGTTTATGGATTCTTTCCTTCCGTAAATCCTCTTTCATATCATCCAAATTGATCGTATCTACGGTTTGCATATCCTCATGCATGTCAAATAAACTTGTTCGGTCTGATGGAATCCCTTCAGGATGTTCTAAATATCGAAAGTGGTTTGCTTCCCGTTCATTATTAGAAGCCCTCCGATTATCCTCTGTCATGGCAGTTGCCTCCTTATAACTGTTTCCTTATAGGATTGGCAAGCTGCATAGATCTATGCGTACTTCAAAAAGTGCTGCAAAAGCAATCAAGTTCATCGTCTGCGTAACGGAGCATTCGTCTTTTGTTTATTATCAATTATTTTGCGCACGATCGGATATACAACCGGAGCCCATTTAATAGCTGTCTTAATTAGTCTTCCTATTTTCATGTCATTCGCCCCTTACTAACCATTTTCTTTATTTTGCCCTCTCTACCGAGAAAGTAAACAAAAATCTGCTTTTCCTATGACAGTCTCACTATGATAATCAACTTCTTGATTGTCATATTTCGAACTTTTAAAAAAGATATGTTTGAATTTGAAAGATTTTGGACAGGACTGGGGAAATTGTTATTAAGAGAGGAGCAATACTACTTGATTAAGATGAAAATGATTGTGTTGACTGCAATCATGACACTTTCATTCAGTGTCGTGACCGAAGCGGCTATATTTGGCGGGACGGAGCATGAAGAAGAGTTTGGGCTTCCTTCTGAAGAAATTAGACCGAACCTTAGTGATATTCCCTTTATCGACATTTTGGAAAATACGATACCGTTATTTTATCCGCCACTGGACTTGTTGAAAGAAGACCCTATGACATATGAGGTTGAAGAAGGAGATACGTTGTATCGGATTGCCTTGAATCACGGTATGACTTTGCAAGAATTGAAAAGTTTAAACGACATGACCGAGGATCTGATCTACCCGGGTGACGTATTGACGGTTAGTGAAGAAGATAGAGGAAATAATCTCGGTATTGCAGGAACGTTCAAAGTAGCTGCAGCCATTTCGGAAAAGGTGTCAGAAACAATTTCTGAAACTAGTAAGGAAACTGTAGCGAAAGAACCGGCATTCAACGTATCCGTTTCAAGTCCTCCAGAAAGCACGGGAGCAGAAATGACGGTGACAGCAACAGCCTATACAGCTTATTGTACAGGTTGTTCTGGGACGACGGCATATGGAATCGATCTCCGTTCCAATCCAAATCAGAAAGTCATTGCAGTAGACCCATCAATTATCCCGCTTGGAACGAAAGTTTGGGTGGAAGGGTATGGGGAAGCAATAGCAGGAGATGTCGGCAGTGCAATTAAAGGACATAAAATTGACGTATTTATCCCTACCTATGAAAGCGCGATGGAGTGGGGCGTTAAAAAGGTAAAACTTAAAATCATAAAATGAATTCATACGTATTGGGAAGCTTTCACTATTATTTCCCAATACGTATTTATTTTTTATGTTACAATTAAAAACAACAGGTTGTCGGTGGGAGGGATAATAGTGAAAACTATGAATTGCGAGCTGTATGAATTCTTGCTGGAACAAATAGACGCCATCACAGAGGAATGGTTGTTGGATCGTGAAGAGAAGGATGGTTCGATTTACTCGAAAGATGCCAGTGGCGGTTCGGTTCAAATGTTAAGAGAGCAAAACAGGCTAACAAACTTAACGGTTGCGAGCAGCCTCTTATCAGAAGTAGAGATGTTTGAGGAAAATAAGAAAAGTTGGGCATCGATTGTCGCTGAGAGTAGAGTGAATAGCCGAACGCCAATTTACGAAGTTTTGGAAGCGCTTAGTAAGGCGCGTCAAGCGTTTTGGAAGTTTGTTGAGAGTTTTGTCGATAAGGAAAGGGAGAGGATACTCCGTTCCGACATTATGAATTGGGGAATCGCCATCCATAAGGCATTTGATGAAATGATGGTGGAGTTTTCAAAAAGATACGATGAGCTTATGAACAAACGATTATTTGCTCAACAGAGCCTTATTGATGAATTGAATGCACCTATCATTAAACTTGATTCAACGATTGGAATTTTACCGATCATCGGGGATATTGATACGACTCGGGTTCAATCAATTGTGGACTATGTGCCGAATCGGTGCGTTGATCTTGATGTAACTCATCTATTTATCGATTTGTCGGGAGTTTCTTTAATCGATACGATGGTAGCGAATCATATTTATCAGTTAATGTCGGTGCTCGATCTGTTAGGTATCAAGGCGACGTTGACAGGAATCCACCCCGTCATCGCTCAAACCTCGGTCCAGTTGGGCTTGGATTTTTCCCAAATCCATACATACAGTTCACTGCAATTGGCTTTAAAAAAGAATTTCAGTAGTTTGGCAATCAATTAAATCAATATAAAAAAAGAACGATGAAGGGAAGTGAACTGAACCCCAAATGGTAGACACTTTTAAAAAAGTGACCCCATTTGGGGTTTTTTCTGTCTAAAAGCCTAGGTATACTAAAAATAACTATCCTGACAGGAGTGTTTTCAATGAGTAAAATAATCTTCAATGAACACCAACGTAGACTATTAGAAGCAAATCCTAATGTGAACTCAGTTTCGGATCGTTCTATTCAATATAAGCCAGAGTTTAAAATAATAGCTGTCAAAGAGAATCTGAGCGGTAAAGGTCCTTCTCAAATTTTTATTGAAAATGGATTTGACTTAGAAATGATTGGTACGAAGAAAGCTAAAGAATCACTTAGTCGTTGGAGAAGAACCTATAAGCTTCACGGTGAAGAGGGATTTTTTGAGGAGCGCCGTGGAAAAGGAAGTACTGGGCGTCCATCAACTAAAGGAGTATCTCCTGAGAAAAAACTTGAAAAAGCTGAAGCACGAATTAAATATCTTGAAGCTGAGATCGAGTTGTTAAAAAAGCTAGAGGAACTAGAGAGGCAGGCGAGGAAGTAATACTGACATCCGGTGAGAAATATCAGGTGATTAATGAAGTGATTCGTAAGTTTCAATTAAAGAGGTTCACAGCTCACCTGTGCAGAGTGGCAAAAGTACATCGAAGTGGTTACTATGCATGGCTAGAAAAGTCGGAGAGTCATGCCATCCGCGAGGAAAACGACTATCAAGATTACCTGTTACTTAAATGTGTTTATGATGCATTCAAGGGGAAAATCGGCTATCGAGGCTTCTATATGGCGTTAGAGGAGTTACTTGAGACCCCTATGAATCATAAGAAGATCCTTCGTTTAATGCGTAAGTTTAATCTCTTTGCCAAAATACGAAGAAAAAATCCTTATAGAAATATAGCTCAGGCTACTCAAGAACACCGTACGCTGCCAAACCTCTTGAATCGACAATTCACTCAAGATGAACCGGGCAAGATTTTCGTCACAGACATTACTTATCTCCAAATGAAAACTGGACAGACTGCTTATCTTTCCTGTGTAAAGGATGTAGCTAGCCGTGAAATAATCGCTTATGAACTTTCGGTAAGCTTAAGTATGGGAATTGTATATCGAACCTTAAGGAAGCTAGAGGAAGCATTAGACGGAAATGTACATCCAGAAGCGATGATTCATTCTGATCAAGGTTTTCACTACACGCATCCAGAATACCAAGCACGTGTTAAAGCAATGCAACTCACACAATCCATGTCCCGAAGGGGAAATTGTTTGGACAACGCGCCTATAGAATCATTTTTTGGTCATTTTAAGGACGATGTAGACTACAAGGAAGCAGCCAGTCTGTTAGAGTTGAAAATAATGGTAGATGAATATATGGGACATTACAACTGCACGCGCAAACAATGGGATATAAAAAAGATGACTCCGGAACAATACCGAAGTCATCTCTTAGCTGCATAAATCAAAACGTCGTTTTTTTAAACTGTCCATTAAATGGGGTTCAGTTCAAAGAAACCTTCGTCGTTCTTTTTTTATCACTATATGTTGATACCGAATGAATTTGAAAGAACGGTATCTTTTTCATCCTTGGAAAGCGGTGTTGACTTGGCGGCTCCATTTTCCGTAATGGTCAATTCTTGGTCTTTTACTGTCATTCTGCCTTTAGCTGTTGCTTTTGTGACAATGTCGACATGTGTAAATGTCGATTCCAGGGAGACTTGATTGAACACGCAGCCTTCATGGAAGTCAGCAAGTTGTTTCGTATTTGTAGAAAAACGATAGAGCGGACGAGAATCGTCATTCCGGCTACGTATCAGATCAAAAAGCCCCTCGCCAACTTGCTCGACCGAGTAAGTTCCGCTTACGTCAGTTTGCGGACTACCGTTCAATGGAATCGGTAAGATTGTGGAGTCTCCAAATCCAACATCGACAAGGTAAGGTTCATCCAATTGTACAAGGATGGCGGCATGCGTTTCGGGCTTTGCCCACTGTCCATTTGGCCGATATACAGTGGCAGCAATAAGGGAAGCATCGTATCCTAGCTGTTCTAATAACCAATGGAATAGCCCGTTTAATTCATAACAATAGCCGCCGCGATTTCGAAGAACGATTTTATCGTAAATCGATATTAAATTTAAGTAAATCGGAACTCGACGAATGACATCGAGATTTTCAAACGGTATTTCGGTCATATGTAAACGTTGTAGTTCAGACAATTGATGTAAGGAAGGTTTACTGTCGCTCGATGCGTGAAAACGATTGAGGTATTTTTCAATATCCATTCTATCGGCCTCCTATCTAATTAGTTATAGTATAGCATTCATAGTAGATGCTCTAATGAAAATAAGGCCACTGCAAGACAATCGTCTGTCATTGCAGTGGCCGTTGATTTTTTTAGAAGCTTCATTTTATGCTGTTAAATCTTTCTCCACTTTTCCGCCTTTAATGACAACTTGGATGTTGTCATTGTTTGCAAGAGAATGTATATCTTCTATTGGATCGCCTTTTACGATAATGATATCCGCGAGTTTTCCTGCTTCAATCGTTCCGACTCGATCCCCCCAGCCTAAACATTCAGCGGCTGTTTTCGTGGAGGCGACAATCGCATCCATCGGACTCATTCCAGCATCCGCCATCAACCCTAGCTCGCGCAAGTTCGTACCATGTTTCATAACACCCGCGTCAGTTCCCATCGCGATTTTTACGCCAGCCTTATACGCTTTTTGGAAACTTTCAATATGATGTTGGATAACTTCCTTCGATTTCTGAACAGCCGTTTCAGGCATACCTGTTTCTGCGGCTGTTTCTAAAACCGCAACCGGAGCAAGAAGTGTCGGCACGAGATACGTTCCGTTTTCGAGCATTAATTCGATAGCTTCGTCGTCAATGAAAATGCCATGTTCAATCGAATGGACTCCTGCACGGACGGCGTTTTTAATGCCTTCTGCCCCTTGTGCATGGGCCATGACTTTAACGCCTTTCCGGAAACGTCCTTCCTCGACGATAACCTTCAACTCTTCCAACGAGAATTGTGTGAATTCCGGATGATCGGTTGCGCTTAAGACGCCACCTGTCGCATGCACTTTAATGACTTCTGCGCCTGCTCGAAGCATTTCACGTGTCTTTTTCCGGACTTCCTCTACGCCATCGCAAAGTCCATTCGGCATTCCTGGGTATGGAGAAGGCAATAGATCGAGTACATTTCCTGAAACTGTATAACCATCTCCATGTCCACCGGTAATCGTCAATGCATTAATGCTCAGCTGCAAGCGTGGTCCCGGAATAAGTCCTTCTTCAACAGCTTTTTTCACACCTAGATCGGTACCGAGTGCGTCCCTTACCGAAGTGACGCCCGCGTCCAATGTTGCCTTCAAATATTGCGCTGCTCGGTAATACATGAATGAAAAGGGGGTTGCCAATCGTTCTTGGACTGGCGAAAATTCGAACATCATATGGACATGCGTATCGATGAAGCCGGGAAGGATCGATCCGCCAGCCGCGTCTATGACTTGTTCGTCACCAGTCGCTGCATAGCGTTCCTCATCACCGACATACTCAATCCGATCTCCGTCGATAACAATAATTTGGCCTTGTTTTGGTGCTTCTCCGTTTCCGTCAATAAGTGATCCGTTTCGAATGATTGTTTTTGTCATTGTATATTCCTCCAAATTATAATGTTTGTACTAGAATGCCGGCAATAATGACCGAAGCCACTGTTACGGTCGTAAAACCACCGATTAGCATTGGTGCCAATAATTCATCGAAAATCGCTTTTTCTTCCTTTTTGTTTCTTGCAATGCTTCGGCTCACTTCCTCGCAAAGAATATAATCTGCGGGAAAACCGAACAAAGCCGTCAATGCGACAGGCATGCCCTTAAACGGATGCCATTTCAGCAGCTTGGACATGATGAAACCTCCAAGTGCTATACCGAATGTACCGATAATAAGAATAAGGACGACGCTCGGTAAATTGTTAAGTACTTGCGTTGGCGTGACGCCAGCCATTGTCCCAATGACGACAAAGATGATACCGATCATCGTCATCGTGAATGAATTTGCTTTTTCAAGCGTTTTCGGCTCGAAAACCCCAATCTTCAGGCCGATGACGCCGATTGCAAGACACCAAAGCGTATAATGGACCGGTGTTACTGAACCAAGGGCAACCCCAATGGATGCACCGACAAAAACATAGAACAGTTTTAGTGTTGTACTGGATCTTAACGGGCTTTGTTTTTTACTTTTTTCCTCTTCCTTCAAAATATCTGTTTCTGACACCATTGGTATGAAAGTTCCGTTATCCATATCTTTCTGTAATTTCACAGCGTATCTTCTCATAAAGTTCATCGCAAGCGGCATTCCCATAACTCCTTGGAAAGCTACAACCAGCGCGGGAATGATAATAAGGCTTGTAAGGCCGAGTTCAGTCAACTTTTCCGATGTAATGATAAGGGCGATGATGCCACCGCTGATCGGACCGACTCCCGCAACAGCAGTCGGGTAATCAAAAATTAAAGGAATGATCGTCAATATGAGTATCCCGGAAACAATAATGCCTCCAAGGGCGATAAGAACTGCTTTGAATTGACTTTTCAATAATGAAAAGGGAATCATTGTCCCCATATGCAAAATTGCCGGGCCAATTAAAATGGCACCTAACGCAGGGAATTGTGACTTCTCTAAAATGTCCTTCGGGAAGATGCCTGTCCAATTTAGGATAAGGAATCCTACCATCGCTGTGAGAAGCATCGGGATTCTGGCTCTCGAAACGATAGACAGCCATTCGCCCAATGCGATAAGAGCGAAAATTAATGTGGTGGCGATTACAGGATTACTTAACATGATGGCTCCTCCTAGATGTAATACAATTATTCTTCCGACTAAATAATTAATTTCTAGTCTTAAGTGATATCCAATATATCAGCCCGGAAATAGTTTGTAAATAGTATTTTGACGATTATTACTATTACTTTATATTGAAAGCGCATACATTTAATTAATTGTTGTTGCGAAAAAAATGCAATACTTTTAGCTCATTGTGTATATTAAGGTATTCAAGACTATAGATATATGATAATATAATAGAAAGATAATTCGGATATTAGGTTTTGCAATATCCGATGAGAGAATGCGGGGAATTCTAATGAGAAAACATAATCTGTTTTGCGTAGCAATCGTCGGTGCATGTCTATTCCTTCTTTGCGGCTTCAACGATCAAACAAAGAGGGTTCATACACCTAATATGATTAGCATCGCACACCGGGGAGCTTCCAGTTTTGCACCTGAAAATACCCGTTCCGCTTTCCATAAAGCAGTCGAGCTGCGTGCCGATTTTTTAGAATGTGACGTCCACCTTTCGAAGGATGGCGAACTCGTTATTATGCATGATGCGAAAATCGACCGCACGACGAATGGAAGCGGTTACGTTAAAGACTACACTTTGGCGGAGCTGAAAGCATTGGACGCCGGTGGAAGATTCAGCAAAGAGTTTCAAGGCGAGTCAATCATAACGCTCAACGAATTATTAGAAGAATTCTATGACAAAGCCGGATTATTAATTGAACTGAAAAACCCACAAACTTATCCAGGAATTGAAGAAAAGGTCGTGTCGCTGCTTAGTGATTATGACGATATCAGTTCGATCATCGTCCAATCATTCGATGCAGAGTCCATGAGGAAGATACATACACTATTGCCTGATATTGAAGTAGCAGTCCTTATACATCCTTCCGAATCGTTACTTAGCGCAAAGAAGTTAGACGAACTGACATCATTTGCATCTTATATCAATTTCAATGTTTCGTTCTTAAATAAGCGAATGGTGGATAGCGTTCATGAACGTGGTAGCAAAGTCCTTGTCTGGTCGAAGAAAGATAAGCGATTAGTGTCGAAAGCACAGAAGTTCGGCGTTGACGGCATTATATCGGACTTTTCTACTTGGCCGACAGATGAGCCAATCTATTTGGTACAAGAATAAGAGTATGAGCAAAAGCCGAAAAAACTTCGGCTTTTTTATTTTTAGCGAAAATCTATCTTCAATAACCAATCATCCACCAATTTTGTCGGAAAAGCTGGGAGATATATAGTATGATAGACGGAATGGAGGCGAACTGGAATGAAAAATGAACAGTTAAATAGAGAAATTTGTCCATCAATATTATTGAAAGGAACTGTGAAAGTTGATCATACGCATTTTATATGAAGACAATCATTTGCTCGTAGTAGAGAAGCCTGTCAATTTACCAGTGCAGGCTGATGATAGCGGCGATGATGATTTATTAACATTATTGAAAGCAGACTTGAAAAGACGCCATCAAAAACCGGGGAATGTCTATTTAGGTTTAGTGCATAGACTGGATCGACCCGTAGGAGGCGTTCTCGTATTCGCGAAAACGTCAAAGGCAGCATCCCGGCTTTCCGACGTGCTGCGAAAAAGGGAAATGGAGAGGACTTACTTAGCCGTTGTTAGAGGCAGATTGGATAATGGCGGCCTATTGGAGCATCATCTTTGGAAGGATGCGAAGAAAAACAAGGTTCATGCAGTTAAGCCATCTCACCCAGGAGGGAAGAAGGCTGTCCTTCATTATGAAACGATTGAAAGGCAGGACGGTATGAGCTTGCTCGCCATCCGGCTTCATACAGGCAGATCGCATCAGATTCGTGTACAAATGGCGACGTCCGGCGCCCCCCTTTACGGAGATCAAAAGTACGGTCAGCATGTGAACCGGCCGGGAGAGCAAATTGCGTTATGGGCGCATACGTTATCTTTCCCGCACCCTACGACGAAAGAGATCCTCAAGTTCGAATCGACACCGCCATTCGAGCATCCTTGGAATATTTGGAAGCATATTGATTCCGGGGTTCTGACGATGTGAGTTATTTCGAATAGGCCATACTGCTTGATTGACATAGAAATTCATGAACCCTACACTAAGATAGAGAAAAGCATGTTGGAGGAAACTATGACAAACCATCCGTTTATCCCGATCATTGTAGGGACAGATATTAATGCATACAATATGGCAATTTCATTCCACGAGGCATATGGAATCCATCCGGTCCTCGTCGGGAAAGAGCCTTTATCTTTTACAAGTTTGAGTACGATTCCAGGCGCAATTGAGCTGCATCCGAAATTAGGGGAGAAGGAAGAGTTCGTCCGCTTCTTAAAAAAAGTTGCGGATAAGTACAGAACGAAAGGAAAAAGACTGCTTCTTATAGGGACGAATGACTTGTATGTGCGCCTAATCATTGAATGCCGTCAAGCGCTGAAGTCTGATTATGTATTCAATTATATCGATGAAGAGTTAATGAATAACTTGCTTGTAAAGAAGAATTTCTACCAGCTTTGCGAGGAGCATGGGATTGATACACCTTCGACTTATTTCTATTCATGTGAAACAGACGATCGTTTCGACGAAGAAGTCATGTTCCCGGTGATCATTAAACCGAGCAACGGTGTGCAATATTACAAGCATCCATTTGAAGGAATGCAAAAAGTGTATAAAGTCGACTCATATGAAGAAATTCAGAAAGTCATCGATACGATTAAGAAAAGTGGCTATCGCGACGACTTGATCATCCAAGATTTCATTCCTGGCGATGATACATATATGTGGGATTCCGTTTTCTACGTCAACAGTAAAGGAAACTCCGAGCTGATCACGTTTGGCCAAGTTGTATTGCAAGAGCATACCGTTACGGCGATCGGCAATTATACAGCGGTCATTACCCGTTATAATGAAGAGATGATGATGAAACTGAAAGGGTTTCTAGAGGCGCTCAACTATGTCGGCTATGCAAACTTTGATTTGAAATACGATCATCGCGACAAAAAGTTCAAAGTGTTCGAAGTGAATATCCGACAGGGACGTTCAAGTTATTACATCACATCATGCGGACATAACTTGGCAAAGAACTTTGTCGATGACCTCATCTACGGTGTCGAAAAACCATTGACATTATTAGATGAAAAATTCCTTTTTACAGTCGTTCCGAAAGCCGTTTTACGGAAGTTTGTCGACAACGCTAAAATCCGAAAAGAGGTCGACCAGCTGTTACGGGCAGGCAAGTATGCCAACCCGCTGTTCTATAAAAGGGATAAAAGCTTTAAACGAAAACTTTATCTCTTCATGAGACAAATCAATTACTACCGCAAATATAAAAATAATAGATGGTCATGATTATACCCCGATGCGTTTAGCGCTTCGGGGATTTTTTGGTTAATTCTTCATGGTTTACAGTTTTCGTGGAAGAGGAATAGATGATAGGCAACTATCTAGGAGGAACAAACACCATGAGAAAGAAAGAAAATCTCGAACTAGAAAACAAAAGGGATAAAATAATCGAAAACCTTGTTAACAATGGCATCTTTAAAATTAATGGAAAACAATTATATGAACTATCTTTATATGAATTGATGAAACAGTATACAATGAGGATAGAATGATGACTATGGGGGGATTTGCATGAACGGGAAATTGGATGATAGACGGCGTGAGTGGCTAGAAGAAGCGACTATTAGGCAAATACAAGAAAAAATGTCTTCAGCTCAACTCACGTCCGAAGAACTGACCGTCATGTACATGAAGACAATTTCAGAGAAAAATAGGAATATCAATGCGGTTCTCGAACTGAATCCAAAAGCTGTCCAAATCGCTCGTGCACTCGATGAGGAACGTAGCCGCGGAATTGTGCGGTCGTTATTGCATGGCATCCCGGTTCTGTTAAAAGACAATATGGATACGGGAGACGGGATGCATACAAGCTGCGGCTCGATAGCAATGAAAAATCATTACGCTACCGAAGATGCTTTTTTAGTGAAAAAGCTTAGGGAAGCAGGCGCTGTCATTTTAGGCAAGACGAATATGACAGAATGGGCGAATTTCATGTCGGACCGCATGCGGAATGGATGGAGTTCCCGTGGCGGACAAGTGAAAAATCCTTATGGGCACTTTGATGTGGGCGGGTCGAGTTCCGGATCGGCAGCAGCTGTTGCAGCCAATATGGCAGCGGTCTCCATTGGAACAGAAACGAGCGGCTCTATCATCAATCCTTCAGCTCAAAACGGTCTTGTCGGTATTAAGCCGACTGTTGGATCGATTAGCAGAAGTGGCATCATCCCACTTTCATTTACACAAGATACACCAGGGCCTCTCGCCCGGACTGTGGAAGATGCGGCCATCACATTCGGGCTGATGGTTGGCTACGATGAAACCGATCCGGTCACTAAGAAAGCAGAGCGTTTCAATGGAGTAGATTGGCTTTCCATATGTGACGCAACAGCCCTTGAAGGAAAAAGAATTGGCATTGCCCGATCCATTTTTGTCCGGGAAATTTCGACGGAGATAAAGGAAAAGTTCGAAGAAGCACTCCGGCATCTTAAATCATTAGGCGCTGAGATTATCGACAATATCGATTTAGGGACGATGGAAGACGATTTAGGGTACAATGTACTTCTATATGAATTCAAAGCGGCATTGAATGAATATCTCGGAAAGACGCCAGCGACTAATCCAATCAGGACATTATCCGATATCATTCAATTCAATAAAGAACATGCAGAAGAAACGTTGGAGTTCGGTCAAGTGATGTTGGAAAAAGTAGATCGGACGAGCGGAACGTTGACCGAGCCGGAATATATTGAGGCATTGTTACGAAACCGCCATTTAGCTGGAGAATTGGCTCTTGATCGTGCTTTCGACGAACATAAGATTGATATGCTCGTATTCCCTCAGGATCATGGCTGTAGTTTTAGCGCCGCTGCCGGGTACCCGGCCATCACAGTTCCATCATCCTTCACGGAGGAAGGCGAGCCTTTTTGCATAACAATATGCGGCAAGGCGTATTCCGAGCCGGAATTAATCGGCTATGCCTACGCATATGAACAGGCGACGAAAGCAAGAAGAAAGCCTTGAACACTTGAAAGAAAAGCGAATCCGGTTCATTATAAGATAAGGAACAGTGAAAGCGGGGATGAGAATGTCCTTCTTAGAAAAAATGGACGATAGTATTAAAAAGAAGTGGAAATTTGAAAAAGAAACACCGATTCAATCCCAAATGATACCGGAATTATTAATCGGCCGGGACGTAGTGGCGGAATCACCGACTGGAACAGGGAAGACTCTTGCATATGTTTTGCCGATCCTTCAGCAAGTGGAAGGGAAGAAAATGCAGACACAGGCGTTGATCATGGCTCCTTCCCAGGAATTGTCGATGCAAATCGTCAATGTCATCCGTGAATGGGTGGAAGGAACGGATATTACAGTCACCCAGTTGATCGGCGGCGCGAATATGCAGCGACAGATTGAACGATTGAAAAAGAAGCCGACAATCGTTGTCGGAACTCCGGGACGTCTCGTCGAACTTGTGAAAGCGAAGCGTTTAAAAATGCATGACATTCGGTATATCGTTTTGGACGAGGGTGATCAGTTGTTATCAAGGGATTACCGCGTCATTGTGAAAGATTTAATCGAAGCGGCACACCCAGAACGTCAAGTCGCTGTCGTATCTGCAACGATTACGAATGAAATTGAACTTGTCGCTAAGAAGCTATTGGATGATCCTGTCCGGTTGCATGTGTCTGTCGATGATATGCCGTTGTCGGGCAAAGTGGTGCATTCATTCATCAAGACGGATGCACGGGATAAGACAGATCTTCTTCGAGGACTGTCGCATCTGCCGGCTATTAGGGCGCTCGCTTTTATGAATAATGTCGATCAACTTCGAATGAAGGAAATGAAGCTGCAATATAATGAGGCGCCAGTTGCTGTTCTATATTCTTCAATGACGAAGTTTGAAAGGCAGGAAACTTTGGAAAGTTTCCGAAAGGGCGATATCCGGATATTAATTGCGACGGATTTGGCTGCGAGAGGACTGGATATACAAGGACTGACCCACGTCATCCATGTCGATGTCCCTCATACGATCGAGCAGTATTTGCATCGCTCCGGTCGGACAGGACGTGCTGGGGAGGATGGCGAAGTACTTACATTGCTCTCGTATCCTGAAGAACGGACGTACAAGAAGCTGACGAAAGGGTTCAAGCCTATTCAAAAAGTCTGGTATAAAGGAAAGTTGACCGAAGGGAATTCGAAGACAGTAGGCGGACAAAAAGACGATAAGAAAAAGAAGAAATAACAAAAGGGCGTTCTGGAATTACTCTCCAGAACGCCTTTTAACTTTTTTAATCTAGTTGGGTCAAAATGATCGGTTCGTCTTTTGTGACGATGATTGTATGTTCAATTTGAGCGACGAGGGATTTATCCGGTGTTACGAATGTCCATCCGTCTCCAAGCTCAATGATATGCTCTGCATTCTCGGAGATGAAAGGCTCAACCGCCAATACCATTCCTTCCTTCATCAACGTTTTATCCCAAGCATCATAATAGTTAAGTATATGTTGCGGCTCTTCGTGCAAGGATGTTCCAATCCCGTGCCCGGTCAAATTTTTAATAACTTTCAGGCCGTTATCCTTAGCTTCTCGCTCGACTGCCTTCCCGATCTGGTTCAACCTTGAGCCTGCTTTCACTTTTGTCATTGCGCGGTCAAATGCGCTTTTCGCTACGTCGCAAAGCTGTTGCTTTTTCTCGTCATTCGTGCCGACGACGAATGAAATGCCTGTGTCTGCAAAGTACCCGCCGTATGATGCAGAAACATCGATGTTGACGAGATCGCCATCTTGAATGACACGTGATCCAGGGATGCCGTGGGCTACTTCGTGATTGACACTAATACATGTATACCCAGGGAATTCATATTGGTCAATCGGTGCCGAGACAGCTCCGCGCTCAGCAAGAAGGCGTCCTCCGATTTCATCAATCTCTTTCGTCGTAATGCCTGGCACTGTCGCAACTTTAATCGCTTCCCGCACTTCTGCGACGATGCGACCGATTTTTTTCAGTGCCTCGATCTCTTCGTTGTTTTTTACAATCATGATTTACAGGTCCCTTCCTCGAAACGTACTTTTCCAGCTAATTATAACATAATTATTCGATTCTCAAGAAACGTATGCGTTCATTTCAACACTTTTACACCTTGATAGACGTTCCAAATGAGGACAATCAAAAATAGCAGACCATAGATAAGCATGAACAGGAAAGGGGCAAGTCCCCAAAAATCAAATTGCCCTGTTAACATTGTATGCATTCTTGATTCATACGAAACCATCGAAAACGTAAAGAGTATAAAGCCTGCAATGAGTAGTACGACAGGTATAAGATGAGATATGAGCGAACGCTTCGCATGTCCCTTCACCTCATGGTCGTCTGTGACGAAATAGACAATCGCGGGCAATAAAAGCGGTGAAAAAAAGATACTGAAATAACAAAGTGCTGATAGTAGTTTATTATTGGTCATGGGCTTACCTCCCGCAATTCTAATAAGTAGTTTACAATATCATCTTGCTTATAACTACTGTAACATATACAATGAAGACGACAATTGAATTACACGACCACAAGGGGTGCCTGTACTGGCTGAGATTGGACGTTTGTCCTGACCCTTCGAACCTGTAAGTTCATGCTTGCGTAGGGATGTGGATGGAAACTGACATATATCGATGTCTCGGTTCTATCCGGGATGTCGTTTTTTGTTGTGTAGGAAAAATGGCTCTGTTTACTATTCGTTACCTTGATCGGCTTTCTGTTAACTTATTCATACTGCCCTCAAGTCGAAACAGAAAACAACGTTTTCTTCATTCCGTATCCCTCCGCCAAAAAAAGAGGAGGAGTTTCTATTGGATCGTAAAAGGCTTCAGTTATTGTTGGAGGTTGCTATTTTAGGAGCTTTATCATTTGTTTTGGATAATTTAACGTTATTCAAATTGCCTCAAGGCGGTTCTGTCACCTTGTCGATGCTGCCGATCATCTTGATGGCCTATCGCTGGGGAATTGCAGGAGGCTTATTAACAGGATTGATTTCGGGTTTGCTCCAAGCTGTAATAGGGGGATTTATCATTCACCCTGTCCAAGGCGCGTTAGACTATTTTGTCGCATACACAGTTGTTGGATTGGCGGCGTCAACTTATAGTTGGTTACTAAAAGGTAAAATGGAAGGTCGCAAAGGCATGATGGCCGCAGCCATTATTGTTGGAACGGTATTAGGAGGACTTCTTCGATATGCAGCCCACTTCATTGGCGGCATGGTATTTTTCGCTGAATACGCAGGAGATCAGCCAGTTTGGCTTTATTCATTAGTATACAATGGATCTTTTATGATTCCATCCATCATACTGTGCGCTATCGTAGCAACCATTTTATTCACATCTGCACCGCGACTTATTCAAAAAGCATAAAAAAAGCAGGGGCATGTGTTGAACATGCTCCTGCTTTTTTTGATATAGAAGTGGTATTGGAAAATTGATCTAAAGACCGAAAATCGCCAGAACGGCTCCCTTTCCGCGGGCGTCGCCTCGCCTGCTCCCAACGCTTCGCTTATGGTCGCAAAAGCCGTTCTTCGTAACGGCTTTCACAGGAGTGTCGCCTTTTCTGGCGATTTTCTAGAGTCACCCCAATATATTGGCTGTCTACAGAAATATGCATACTGTAGAAATTGTAATAATCATCAAATCATTTATTTTAATGAAAACACCGTTGATTGGAGCGGAAGGCGACTCCTGGTGGATTAGCGGCTCACCGCCCGCCTGAAGCGGAAATCAACATGTTTGTAAAGCATAATAAAAAGGGCTGTCGCAAAAAGTAAGCATTCACTTACTTTCTGAACAACCCTTTTTTATTACTACGCACGTCTTCCTGAAAACAGGAAGATACATGTGACGATGACTGCGGATAAGAAGATTGCTGCTGCGGAGATGAACAGCTCCTCGATCCCGTTTCGGACAGCAATCCCGATAAAAGCCCAAACAAAAACGATATTCATTACATAATCCCTATAATGGTACATAAAATGTAAAGCGAACGCCGTGGAAATCGTTAAAAAAATGACCGCCCATAACGGATCGCTTAATCCCAATCCTGACCAGCCATGGATCATAAGAAAATAACTGACATTCTCAATAGTCGTAATGAAAATCCATCCAGTAAGCAAACTGATTGGAGCTCTTCCAAAAAATCGGTTATCCCGTTTCGGGAAACTACCGTAAAAAATGAGCAACACAATAAGTAGAGCGATTTTCGTAATTACGGTGCCAGTAAACAATTCGAAATGCCAAAGGAAAATCCAAGCAATATGAAGTAGGCTACTTAATACGAAAAGGAAAGTGAAGCGGTTTTGATGCGCGGAGCTCATCTCGTGGAAAGTCTTTTTGAATTTGAAGATCCAGAAAAATAGCATCATATAGATCAACCAACAGATGACAAGTACATAGTCCGCTGGCATGAAAAGCATCGGCAGCCGATTTGTAATCTCCCCTGTTGTATTTCCATTCAAAGAGAAAAAGCTTGCAATTACATTTAATATTATGACTGTACATAGTGACAGGGTCATCAGAAGTATTTTAGACATAGTACATCCTCCCTCTGAACAGTATACATAGGAATGTGGATTAGTGCGAAGGAAAGTATGAAATTTCCGTCACAAATCTAATATTTCGAATCCCGAAGATTCATGGTATAATAAAAACATGTTTTTATTAAAATTTTCTAAATCATTAGGGGGATCATTCATTGACTACTACAAAAACGTATTCACAAGTATGGGATTTAGATGTATTTTTTAAAGGCGGAAGCGATTCAGAGGAGCTTCGCACGCATTTGGATGCGGTGAAAGCACAGATTGGTGAGTTGGAAAACCTTGCCTCCGCTACACAAACACCAGCATCCGTCGAAGATGCAGATAAGATTCTTCACGTAATTGATGAAATCAAAAACACTGCGAAAAATTTAAGAGAAGCTGGCGCTGTCATCGGCTGCTTCCTTGCTGCGAATACGAAAGATAAAAAGGCGCTCATTCTACAAGCAGAAGTAGGTGCTTTAGGTGCGCGATTCCAGACAGCAATGTTAAAAATCAAACAAGTCGTTGCGAAGACGGAAGAATCTGTTTGGAAGGAACTACTTTCGACTGAGCAACTTTCTCAATTCGATTTTATTCTACAAGAATGGCGCGAAGAAGTTCAATTGAAACTATCCGAGGAAGAAGAGAGCCTCATTACGGCATTAAGCGTAGATGGGTACCAAGGTTGGGGACAACTATATGACCAGCTCGTAGGAGACATTACAATCGAAATGACGGTTGATGGGGAAGAAAAGAAGCTTTCCGTCGGCCAGGCTAATAACTTAAGCTCTCATGCAGACGTTAACGTGCGCAAGGAAGCGTTTGAAAAACTTGAAGAAGCGTGGGAATCGAAAGAGGATTTCTTCGCATCGACATTAAACCATCTCGCAGGCTTCCGTTTGGCTGTCTATGAAAAGCGTGGTTGGGATTCTGTTTTGAAGGAACCTCTCATGAGAAACCGTATGAGCCAAGAAACACTTGATGCAATGTGGGGGGCGATCAGCGCTAATAAAGCACCTTTTGCAGAATATTTGAAGCGGAAAGCCGAACTATTAGGAAATGAAAATATGAATTGGTATGATTTAGATGCACCGGTCACGTCATCCACGAAGGAGATGTCTTACCAGGAAGGCGCAGAATTCATTTTGAAACATTTTGGTAAGTTCGGTCCTGAATTGGAGTCGTTTTCAAGAAAAGCATTTGAAGATAGCTGGATTGAAGCGGAAGATCGTGCGAATAAACGTCCAGGAGGTTTCTGTACGGGAATGCCAGTTTCAGAACAATCCCGTATTTTCATGACGTATAGCGGCTCCATGTCAAATGTTGCGACGTTGGCACATGAACTCGGACATGCATTCCATTCATACGCATTGCGCCCTGTTCATTACATGAATCGTCAATATGCAATGGGAGTTGCTGAGACGGCTTCCACATTTGCAGAAATGATCGTTGCAGACGCTTCTGTCAAAGCTGCAGAAACGGAAGAGGAAAAACTTGCATTGCTGGAGGATAAAATTCAGCGCAGTGTGGCATTCTTCATGAATATACATGCACGTTTCCTTTTCGAAACGCGTTTCTATGAGGAAAGAAAAAATGGAGTAGTCCCTGCTGCAAGATTGAATGAATTGATGGCAGAAGCGCAAAAAGAGGCATACGCTGGCGCTCTTGATACTGTACATCCGCATTTCTGGGCTTCGAAACTGCATTTCTATATTACGGGAACGCCATTTTATAACTTCCCATATACTTTCGGATACCTGTTCTCATTGAGCATTTATGCGAAAGCAATTGCAGAAGGCGAATCATTTGAACAGAAATATATGGCACTGTTGCGTGATACAGCTGTCATGTCTGTTGAAAATCTTGCGATGAAGCATCTTGGGGAAGATATTACAAAAGAGGAATTCTGGGCAAAAGGTGTGGCATTATGTGTGAAGGATGTAGAAGAGTTTTTGAAAATAGCTTCCGAAGAAAGGTGAAGACGCATTGATTCTGCTTGAAGGACGAACTTGTTATTTACGTATATTGACAGAAGACGATGCAGCGATATTCACCGAGCTGCTCAAGGTCAATCGAGAGTATTGGACAGTTTTTGAGCCTCGCCATGAATCGAGTTACTATACGGTTTCTGTCCAGCGGGATAAGATAAGGGAATCCATTTATCAGATGAGAGATCGGCGCGAATACAATTTTGGGATTTTTGACGCCGAAACAAGCAGGTTAATCGGTCACATCTCATTATACAGCATAAAACGACTACCGTTCTCAAGCGGTTTCGTCGGTTATTCTATCGACGAACGGGAAACAGGCAGAGGGCTTGCAACAGAAGCGGTGAAAATTGTTACGAAGTTTGCTTTCGAAACAGTCTCATTGCATCGAGTCGAAGCTTTTGTTTCTCCGCGGAATGCCGGTTCAGTGAAAGTGCTGGAGAATGCAGGCTTTGTCCGGGAAGGTTTGCTGAGAAAGCTTTTGTTCATTAACGGTTTTTGGGAAGATCATTATATGTACGCTAGCTTGGCAGATGATTATTGAAAGGGTAAGGCCGCCTGGCGGAAACTAGCAGCTAAAATAAAAAGCCGATTCTTCTAATGAAGAATCGGTTTTTGTCATATTACCCATCCAGCTCGGGCGCTAGCTGCTCGGGGCATAAGTCAGCTACGCTGCACGGCAAAGAGCGCCGTTTCGCGCATCTACCTTATGCCTGTCACAGCTTAGCGAGCGCCCTCCGCTTTTGTCATTTCCCGGGAAATCTACTGTCATTTTTCGTCGATTGCTTCATATCCGTCAATAATGACATCCAATAGCCCGGTGTCAGGATGTGCGACGAGGCCATGGACAGGAACTTTGCGATCCATAAGCGGGTGATTACGCACTTGGTCCACGCTTCTCTTCACACTCTCCGTAACATCACTGAAGCCGCGCAGCCAATCTTTCATATCGACCCCAGAGTATTTTAGTGTTGTAAATAGATTTTTATCTACACCGCGTGCGACCATTTTTTCAATCATCTGATCTGTGTCTATAGAGCTCATTCCACAGTCATGATGGCCGATTATATAAACTTCATCTGCCTTCAATTCGTATAGGGAAATGAGGATGCTCCTCATGACGCTGCCAAATGGATGGGTGACGATCGCTCCAGCGCTCTTAATGATTTTAGCATCGCCGTTTCGCAAGTTCATCGCTTTCGGCAGAAGTTCTATTAGTCTTGTGTCCATGCAAGTCAAAATAACGATTTTCTTATCAGGGAATTTTGTAGTAGCATATTCCTCGTATTTCTTTTCGTTGACGAATTCTTTATTGTAAGTAATGATTTCAGACAATATAGTCATATAGCGACCTCCGTTTTCTAATTAAGATTTCTTTAACTAAAAGATTGCCCTTGATCAGGCATCTTAGGTGTGAACATTGATTTGACTTATAGTAAATAGTCTACAGAAAAAGAAAAGAGCTGCCAAGTGGCAACTCTTTGTTTTATTTTACTTCCGGTTTTGGATCAACTGTTTCTGCATCGGAAGAATTGAGAGCTCTGCTAAGATAGTGCATTGTAAAATAAGCTGAAATACCAAGGACAACTGCGTACCCGATAACTGTAGTATACATCAAGCCCATGACGAGACCCCTCTCTAAAAAATAATTATTATACATTCATTATACTATAATCCTGCAATAATTAAAGAGGAGATTGAAATGTTTTAAGGAATTGTGTCTAAAATCAGAATGCCCAGCTTCCGTTACGGAATACAGGCTCGACAGTTCCATCCTCCAAAATTCCATCTATATCCATCTCTTCAGATCCAATCATGAAGTCGACGTGAGTAATGCTTTGGTTAAGTCCCCGCTTTTCCAAATCTTCAGAAGACATCGTTTTACCGCCTTCAAGACAGAAGGAATACGCGCTTCCGATTGCAAGGTGATTTGATGCGTTTTCATCGAACAGTGTATTGTAGAATAAGAGTCCTGATTCTGAAATTGGCGAAGCGTGTGGAACGAGTGCGACTTCACCTAAATGTTTAGCCCCTTCATCTGTATCTACGAGTCGTTGCAGTACTTCTTCGCCTTGACCGGCTTTCACTTCTGTAATTCGTCCGTTTTCGAAAGTGATAGTGAAGTCATCGATAATATTGCCGCCATAGCTTAAAGGCTTAGTGTTTTTCACATAACCGTTCACCCCATCTTTATGAGGGACAGTGAACACTTCCTCGGTCGGCATATTTGCCATGAACGCGTTCCCGTCAACATTGACACTTCCGCCTCCACACCAAATATGTCCTTTTGGCAATTCAATCGTCAAGTCTGTGCCAGGTGCTCTGTAATGAAGTTTCGCATATGCTTTGTCATTCAAATAATCGGCCTTTTCATTCAAGTTGCGGTCAAGTTTCTTCCACGCACCGACAGCATCTTCCTGATCAGCACGAACCGCCTTGAAAATGGCTTCCCAAAGTGCTGAAACTTGTTCGGATTCATCCAGCTCCGGGAACATTTTTGCAGCCCAAGCTTTTGACGGAGCCGCAACGACAGACCAGCTGAAACGATCGGCCATCATCATTTTCCTATAATTGCTCAACGCTTTTCCGCTAGCCTTCTGAGCATCTGCTATTCGAGAAGGATCGACTCCTTTTAGCAAGTCAGGGCTTTGTGAAACGATGCTTACGAATGCCGCTCCGGCTTCTGCTAACTTTTCGCGCTCCATTACTTTCCACTCAGGGAAATCCGAAAATGATTCGGCAGGCGCTTTTTCATAACGCAATTTTGTAAGTTCATCATCAACCCAATCGACGATGACATGTCTTGCACCGATAGAATAAGCTTTATCTGCAACCTTTCTAACAAGCTCTGCAGTTTCGATGGAAGCGCTTATGTAGAGCGTTTGATCCTTTTGGATATTCGATCCAACCTCTACGATTAAGCTTGCGTAGTTCTCCAACTTCTGTTCAAATGTCGACAACATAAATACCTCCTTAGTCCGTATGTATTAATAGTACTCTAGAGTTAGAAGACAGGCAAAGGGAAAAAGTTATAATTTATAGAAATCAAAAGCTTGGACGTAGCTGTTCCTTGTATATGCAATTATTAGGGATTTAGTATTTATACAGCTGGCGCAACAGATCAAAGCGCAAAATGTGTATGCAAGGTGACATTTCATTGAAGAACTATATTTATTATTTAAGATGACTAAAGAATGTGGGAGATATGTCGAAATAAGAAGAAGTAGACTGTAGGACATGGAGGGTACTAATATGGATTTATCAACCGTTTTTGGACTTATCCTCGGATTCGTTGCGCTTTTTGTCGGAATGGCAATGAAAGGCGTAACACCGGATAATCTGTTAAATATAGCCGCAATCCTCATCATTATCGTCGGAACGATGGCAGCTGTCGTTATCGCATTCCCGATGAAGGAAATCAAGAGGGTACCGAAGCTGTTCGGCATCATTTTCAAAGAACAGAATTTGACTGCCGATTCGGATTTGATCAAGATGTTTTCAGGCTGGGCAGATATTGCAAGACGGGAAGGTTTATTATCATTGGAAGCGAAAGCTGATGAAATATCCGATCCGTTTTTGAAAAATGGGCTTGGCCTTGCGATTGACGGGCAAAACGCCGATTACATCCGTGATGTTCTTACCGAAGAGGTAGAGGCAATGGAAGATAGGCATTCTGCTGGAGCACTCATCTTTTCACAAGCCGGGACTTATGCTCCGACACTTGGTGTGTTGGGGGCGGTTGTCGGTTTGATTGCAGCCCTTAAGAACATGAATGACATTGAAGCACTTGGAACAGCCATTTCTGCAGCATTCATTGCGACGTTATTAGGGATTTTCACGGGTTATGTACTTTGGCATCCGTTTGCCAATAAACTAAAGCAAAAATCGAAAGAAGAAGTTCGTCAAAAGATGATGATGATTGAAGGCGTTTTATCAGTCCTTGAAGGAGAGGCTCCGAGGGTCATCGAACAAAAATTGGCATCTTACTTATCAATGGAAGAACGTCGAAAGCTCGCTGCTAAAAATACTACGAGCGATAGGGAGGCGGGGCAGGTTGTCGAGGAAGCGTAAGAAAAAGCGGGATGATGGTCATGTGGATGAATCCTGGCTATTGCCCTATTCAGACTTACTCACATTGCTTTTGGCTTTGTTTATCGTCTTATTCGCATCGAGCTCATTGGATGAAGCAAAATTCAGTCAGATATCTTCCGTGTTCAATCAGATTTTTGACGGGGGGACAGGGGTAATGGATAACGCTGCTCCAACTCCCGTACCGATACCTAAAGACAGTGCAGGCGAGGAGAATGAAAACTCCTCTTATTTGGAAGACCAGCAATCTCTTGAAGAAATTCAGGATAAACTCGATGAATATATCGCTGTCCAAGAACTTGAAAATCAATTCCAGACAAAGTTGACAGAAGAAGGACTGCTGATCACGATTAGAGACAGCATCTTGTTCGAGTCAGGCAAAGCGACGATCAAACCGGAATATGAAACGTTGGCGAAGGATATCGCCGATCTACTTGTCTTTGAGAAACCACGTCAAATTGTTGTAACTGGACATACAGACAATGTTCCGATTAATAGTGCTGAATTTCCATCCAACTGGGAGCTGAGCATGATGAGAGCAATCAACTTCCTCAAGACGATTGTCAGCGATGATAAAATGGATCCTCAGTTATTCAGTGTGAAAGGTTATGGCGAAAACAAACCGGTCGCTTCCAATGATACAGCAGAAGGAAGAAGCAAGAATAGAAGGGTTGAAGTTCTTATACAGCCTCTCGTATTGAAAGATGGAACGGCAGTTGAATAAAATACATAAAAAAACCGATGCTTCAGGATTATCCTGTCGCATCGGTTTTTTGGTCTAGCACACTTTATTTACGTAATGCACCAAGTTCAGCGGCGATCGCTTGCATTTCATTTGGACTGATCGTATCCCGTTTCATGACCATCTCGTACATGTAAACGAGATCCTCATATTGGGATGTGCTGAAGTTGTCCGCTTTCATTGCATCGACGTTGACCATTCGCAGCTTCTCTTTAATTCTTTCAATCATATACGTTACATTTTCAGGTGTTGGTTGAGATAGATCCATAATGTCGTCCGCCCTTCATTAGCTTCGGACTTAATCATCACATTAATCAATCGTGCTGTCAACCGATGCTGACTTCCCAAGCTTTGCTTCTTCTTTCTCTTCTTCGATCTTCGCTTTGAATCGTTTAGTTTCCATAACGATAATTCCAGACAATCCAAGAAGACCGATCAAGTTCGGAATAGCCATCAATCCGTTTAATACGTCCGCAAGCAACCAAACGATATCTAGAGATACGACAGCTCCTACCATAATGAACAAAACGAAAGCGATACGGTAGCCTAATACTGCTCCATTTTTAGGGAAGAGGTATTGGAAGCATTTCTCTCCATAATAGCCCCATCCTAGAATTGTAGACGTTGCGAAGAATACAATACCGATTGCGACGATGATAGGACCAGCGCTGCCTAGGAATTCTCCGAAAGCTTGGGCAGTCAATGCACCAGCGTCAATAGATTTGTCTTTCCACTGACCCGACATGACGATTGTAATACCGGTAATAGAACAGATAACAAGAGTATCAAATAATACTTGAGTCATGGAAATGAGTGCTTGACGACCAGGCATGTCTGTTTTAGCAGCGGCAGCGGCGATAGGAGCAGAACCGAGACCAGCTTCGTTAGAAAACAGTCCTCGAGCAACACCAAAACGAATAACTGCACCAATTGCACCACCAGCAGCTGCCTGCCCTGTAAATGCATCACTGAATATTAAACCAAATGCCGCTGGAACAAGATCGAAGTTCATAATTACTACGATTGCTCCTGCAATAAAGTAGAAGAGTGCCATGATCGGTACGAAGAATGCAGTTACCCGGCCGATCGATTTGATTCCTCCAAGAATTACGAGTCCGGCAAAAACGAAAAGTGCAACCCCAGTAATCCAATGCGGAACGTTAAAAGTGTTGTTCATGACGTCTGCAACTGCCTTCGATTGTGTACCATTACCGATACCGAAAGCCGCAAGCGCTCCAAAAATAGCGAACAGGACACCGAGCCATTTTTGTTTTAGACCGTGTTCAAGATAGTACATCGGCCCTCCAGCCATTTGTCCTTTTGCATCCTTGACACGGTATTTAACGGCTAGAATAGCTTCCCCATATTTTGTAGCCATTCCGAAGAAACCAGCGAGCCACATCCAGAAAATTGCTCCAGGACCGCCCATATAAACGGCAGTCGCGACACCGACGATGTTACCAACGCCGACAGTTGCAGCCATCGCGGTCATCAAAGCTTGGAACTGTGAAATGTCGCCGTCTGCTTTTTTATTATGCTTGCGAGAAAATACTTGTTTCAATGAATACGGCAATAACCGCACTTGGATAAATCCGAGCCTTACAGTTAGAAAAATACCTGTTCCCACAAGTAGGACAAGAAGTGGCGGTCCCCAAATAAATCCGCTTGCTTTGTCCAAAAAGCCTGTGATTGCATCCATCTAATTACCCCCTTGTTTTGTTTGTGTTTGTAACGAAATTCCCTTTCCTGCTAGATTTTCTCCTAACTATCGACCCCCTCCTTTTTTTCGCTATCTAATACATTAGACTATTGAGAATATTGGTAGTCTTATCGTTAATATTCCGAAACTTCTTCGAATTAGTCAAGACCTTTTTTCAAATTCATGAACATTGTTTGTTTTTTCAATCGAAGGGTATAATGGTGTATGCAGATTAGAATGAAATTGGAGGGTTTTACGTGGGAAACAGCAAATTTGGAAGGTTTATCATGTTGGGGGCAATTTTAGGCGGTGCTATCAGCATGTTCGATAGAAGCACCCGACAACAAGTGATGAAAAAATCGAACGCAATGATTTCACAGGTCGGCTATTATTCAAAAAATCCGGATGTCCTGAAACATAAGCTACAACAACAGAAAGACAAGTACTTATCGATTTATGAACAATTTTCAGGAGATGCGGCATATATTAAGAATCAAGTTGAAGAATTAAAAACATTGACGCCTCAAGTGAAAGAGCTGGTCGTCGATACGAAGGAAGCCTTTGTTGATTCGAAAGAGGAATACAAAGAAATAGTGAAAGAATCGAAAGAGGCTATGGGCGCAAAAAAGATGTAAGTTACGGAAGGAGTGAGTCCAATGTGAATAACAAAGACCGCATTACTCCGAAAAATGATAAAGCAGTAAACGACGAAGAAAAAAGTGGTTTCATGGCGAATTCACCAGTTATGAAATTCCTGGATGATGTGAAAGACGGGGATTTGGAAAAATTCGATGTTACAACGACAAAAGGATTTTGGAAGGAGCTCCTTGTGCGAATCAAGATGGTGGATATCACTGGCTTAGGTTCTCAGTTGGCGTTCTTTTTCCTATTATCTTTATTTCCACTATTAATCTTCTTGATTACGTTGTTACCTTTCTTAAGCATCGATGAATCCCAAGTATACCTTTTCATCAGGGATTACGCGCCTGATAGCGTTTATACACTTATCCATGACACCCTTGAGGAAATATTGAAAAACCGTAATGGAGGACTACTATCGATTGGTGCTTTGGCGACGATTTGGTCTGCGTCTAAAGGGATGAACGCTCTGACGAAGGCATTAAACCGCTCGTATCATGTCGAGGAATCAAGATCTTTCCTCGTTGCGAGAGGGATGTCAGTCGTATTTACAGTCGCTTTGATTGCCGTATTGGTTGTTGCCCTTCTATTGCCGGTATTCGGTCAACAGATTGGAATGCTAGCATTCTCCTATTTTGGAATGGAGGAAGGATTTCTGAAATTATGGGGAAGCTTGCGATGGGTTATACCACCAATTTTGATCTTCCTTGTATTTACCGCACTTTACTGGGTGGTCCCGAATTTAAAAGTACGGCTGAAAAGTGCAGTGCCTGGCGCTTTATTCGCCACAGCAGGATGGATTATTACTTCACTCGCGTTCTCGTTTTACGTCGGTAATTTCGCGAACTATTCAAAGACGTACGGAAGTATTGGGGGAATTATCGTCCTCATGATGTGGCTCTACTTTTCAGCGATCATCTTAATGCTTGGCGGCCAATTGAATGCCGTCATGACGGAACGAAAACAAGCAAAATTAGCAAAAGAAAAGAGCAATGCAGTCGGATGACTTGCATTGCTCTTTCTTCTTTAACCTTTCTTCTTTAACCTTTCTTCTTTAACCTTTCTTCTTTAACCTTTCTTCTTTAACCTTTCTTCTTTAACCTTTCTTCTTTAACCTTTCTTCTTTAACCTTTCTTCTTTAACCTTTCTTCTTTAACCTTTCTTCTTTATCCTTTATCCTTTATCCTTTATCCTTTATTCTACTTTATTCAACATCCGCAAACCGTTCAATATAACTAGAATTGTACTTCCTTCATGGCCTATGACGCCTAATGGAAGATCGACGACTTGCATGAAGTTGGAAATTATTAGAATGGCAATTACAGCTACGGAAAAGAATACATTTTGTTTCACAATCCGTTGCATCTTCTTGGAAACTTTCACTGCATAGGATATTCGGGTCAAATCATTTTGCATAAGGACGACATCGGCTGTTTCAAGGGCAACGTCGGTGCCTTCGCCCATTGCAATGCCTGAAGTAGCTGTAGCTAATGCAGGCGCATCATTGATACCGTCACCGACCATACCAACTTCTCCATATTCCGTAAGTAGCCGTTTTAATTCATTCACTTTCATCTCCGGTAGACATTCTGCCACATACCGATCCAAACCTGCTTCGTTGGCAATCGTCCTCGCTGTATTTTCATTGTCGCCAGTTAACATGATTGACTGGATCCCTAATTGCTTCAGGTCTTTAATTGCTTTGATTGCTTCAGGACGCAGCGTATCTTTCAACGCAATGACAGCGAGAATTCCTTCAGAATCTTTCATGGAAACAACAGTCTTTCCTTCATTTGAAAGTTCTTGGACGATTCCTTCATGAAATTCGTTAATTAATTCTTTCCCGACAAAATTCGGGTTTCCGACGAGAATTTCACCGGATTTTGTAACAGCCCGGATTCCGTAACCTGGAACGTCTTCAATTTCTGGGCTTTCTTGTTGGACGATGCCTTCCAGTTCAGCATAATTTACGATTGCGACAGCGAGTGGATGGTTCGACTGTTTTTCGATGCTAGAAAGCAAGGCAAGGGCCTCTTCGATGTTCGCATTTTCACGGACGATAAAGTCGGTTACGACCGGCCTCCCGGAAGTCAATGTACCGGTCTTGTCAAAAGCGATCGCTTTCAATGAACCGAGATGCTCCAAGTGGATGCCGCCTTTAAACAGAATGCCTCTTTTCGCTCCGTTCGAAACAGCTGCCAGCGTTGCAGGCATGATCGACGCAACAAGGGCGCAAGGGGAGGCGACAACTAATAAGACAATGGCGCGATAAAATGTCGTCGTCCAATCCCAGTCGAATAGGTAATGCGGTAAAAACATCATGACGAGTACTGTGAAAATGACAATTTTCACGTACGTGCCTTCAAATTTTTCGATGAACTGCTGGGAAGGGGACTTTTCACTTTGCGCATTTTGAACGAGAGTAATTATTTTCTGGAACAATGTCTCCGTGCTCGGCTTCGTCATTTCCATTTGAATCGCCCCGCTTATATTGACGGTGCCTGCAAATAGCTCATCATTCTTAGTCTTGGTGACAGGTACCGATTCGCCGTTAATGGCAGACATGTCAACGGAGGTTGTGCCTTTGATGACGATGCCATCGACGGGGATCCGCTCGCCTGGTTTTACAAGGATTCGTGCGCCAACGGAAAGGGAAGCAGTCGGTATGCTAACTGTGGAGCCGTCTTCCTGAATGAGCCATGCATCCTCAGGCTGTAATTCCATTAACGCAGATATTTCTTTATGACTTTTATTTAATGTATACGTTTCGAGTGCACCGCTGATCGCGAAAATGAAAATGAGGATGGCGCCTTCTGCCCAATAGCCGATGACGGCGGAGCCGATTGCTGCAAATACCATTAACATTTCGACATTCAACTGCTTATCTGCGATTGTTTCCTCGATGCCTTCTTTCGCTTTTGCGAAACCGCCGATCAAGAAGGCGATTATATATAGGGAGATTGATAGCGTCGTTGATCCATCTTTTCCGATCAACCAGGCAGCTAAAATTAAAATCCCTGCTACAATTGCAGCAATAAGTTCCAAATGTGCTGTCCAATGTGTAGGACTTTGTGGCGTTTCCTTCGTTTGCGTTGTCATTTGACTACCCCCTAAATGAGAATGAATATCAACTTCATTAAATTGAATTTCTATGAAAAATGCAGGACTAGCAATGAATTCTGGATTTAATTCAATTAACGATAATTGTTATGATGTAATAATGATTATAAATAATAGTATATCAAACTCAAAAGGAAATGCAATACTCACGACTCAATAGGAAGGAAAGTTGACATGAAAAAACCTCGGCACAATATGTGCCGAGGAGTTAGTAATTAGCTGAAAACCTTTTCTTTAAATTGAGACAGTTTTTCAAGCGATGTTTGATCAACATCTGCATGTAAGCTATTTCCGTGTGAGTCCATCGTGACGACAGCGGTAAAGTCCTCTACGCGCAAATGCCACATCGCTTCGGGAATGCCGAATTGGAGAAGATCCACACCTTCAACTGCTTTAATGCAGTCTGCGTAATATTGCGCTGCTCCGCCGATAGCGTTCAAGTACACCCCGCCATGTTCTTGCAGTGCTGCTAATGTTTTCGGTCCCATTCCGCCTTTTCCGATCACAGCGCGGATGCCGAATTTCTTCATGATGTCGCCTTGATACGGCTCTTCACGAATCGACGTCGTCGGACCAGCTGCTACGATTTCATAACCGCCGTCTTCGTTTTTCAGAACGACCGGGCCACAATGATAAATGATGTGACCATCCAAATCGACTGGTGCATCGTTTTCTGAAAGATACTTATGAATTGCATCACGACCTGTATACATACGACCGCTAATTTTCACGACGTCCCCAACTTGAAGATCGCGGATTTGTTCTTCGCTGATTGGGGCTGTTAGTTCAACAACGCGGGAAGACTGTTTCGTTTCCGTTTGTTCTTCTTGATCAAAAGAAAGCTTTTCGCCTTCATTATAATGCCAGTTTGTCACAGCGCCAGTCGTCGGATCTAAATCTACAGCCATCCGGCGGTAAGCCCAGCAGTTGTAAGCTACAGAAACATAGAAGCTCGCAGGGATACGGTGCATGACACCGATTTTACAACCTAATAAAGTCGCTTCTCCACCGAAGCCCATTGTTCCAATTCCAAGTTGATTCGCGGATTCCAGAATATAAGCTTCCATTTCGGCAAGCTGAGCATTTGGGTTTACATCATCCACTGCGCGGAAGAGTTGATCTTTCGCCAGCTCATAGCCAGACGTGCGGTCTCCGCCGATTCCTACTCCGATGAAGCCAGCTGAACAGCCTTGTCCTTGTGCTTGATATACAGAGTGGAGGATACATTTGCGGATACCGTCAAGATCGCGTCCCGCACGACCTAAACCATCCAATTCAGTCGGTAAACTATATTGAATGTTTTTATTCTCACAACCGCCGCCTTTTAGAATCAACTTCACTTCAATATGATCGTTTTCCCATTGTTCGAATTTGATGACTGGTAAGCCATCGCCGAGATTATCCCCGCTGTTTTCACCAGTAATTGAATCAACTGCATTCGGTCTTAGCTTGCCATCTTTTGTCGCTTGGATGAGTGCTTTCTTGATAGCAGCCTTAATTACTAATTGATTGACTCCAATAGGAGTTTTTATTTTGAAAGTTGGTAAACCAGTATCTTGGCAAATAGGTGAAAGCTTATCGTCTGCCATATTAATATTTTTCGCAATCGTATCAAGGCTCATTGCTGCCCGTGTGCCGGCATCTTCTTTCTCTCTTGCTGCCTTTACGGCACGACGGACGTCTTTAGGAAGATTTGTAGACGTTTCACAAATTAGATCATACATGCTTTTCTCAAGTTGTTCTATGTACATTCTTATTTCCCCCTGGAGAATCATTGATCTTTTTTAGTTTGTTCATCTGGTTTTCAAGTTCGTCGACTAAGCTGATAAGCTGATCGATATCGTTCAAATCGGTCGTTTCCGGCTCAATCGATTCAAGCTTCTCCAAAAATTGATGGAGACGATTTTTCAATTCATCGACATTAACGTTACTTTGTCCTTTTTCCAAAAAGTACACCTCTTTTCATCATTGTAATCGTATACGAACTACGCGTTTTTTTCAACGTTGCGAAAGGTTATATAAATAAAATGAAAATTCGGCTTAACAAAATCTTTACAATAGAAAAACATCGTGCTATACTACAAATAATCAATAAGAAAAGGAGGCCGTAGTGTAGAGACGAATCGAATCCTTACGTAAAGGAGGGGATCCGTGAACGTTTGACGGCCCTAGCCGATAAACGCCTACGATTTATATGCAAAATGAAAGTGAAGGTTCTAATCATAAGTAAAGGCCCAGCCGTATTCTGACATCAGATATGGACTGGGCCTTATTCATTCAAGAAATGAATTCGTACGTTTCGACGACTTCAATTGAATCGATTACCGACTGAACCATTGAACAGTTCTTTGCCGTTACATGCATGATTTTCTCCATCTGTTCATCCTTAATCTTCTCACGTTCAATTATGAAATGAAGATGAACCTTTTCCACACGGTTTGCAATCTCCTCATTACGGGCAACTTCTTTCACTTCGATCGTAATGTTTTTCGCCGGCAACCTTTTTCTTTCAAGGATCTTACGTAGAACGCCACCGCTGCATACCGCGATGGATGAAACTAAAAGTTGGTACGGACGGAATCCGTATTCATCATTCGATGAAATTTGCAGTTTGCCAAACGAAGTCTCCGTTTCAAATCCGTTTTCAGTCATTTCGAATTTCATTCTTATCAATCCTCCTTATGCTACTATTATAAAGTGAAACTTCAATAAGTGGAAAATTCTTATCTCCGCCTTAATAGAAGTCGTACTAAACATAATAAATGATTTTCGCATAGTTAAGGAGCGTATTGCTTATGACCACAACATCGAGAGCTGAACAGCGGCGGTTTTGGATTCTGGTTATCATCGTTTCGATTTCAGGCTTTTCTCAAGGCATGTTATTGCCGCTCATCTCAGCCATTTTTGAGAGGGACGGTGTTTCGAGCGCATTGAATGGCTTGAATGCGACAGGCTTATACATAGGTACGCTTCTAGTATCTCCTTTCATGGAAGCACCATTACGGAGATATGGCTATAAACCCATCATTATATTGGGCGGAATTCTCGTCTTTTCATCGTTGCTTATGTTTCCATTGTGGAAACATGTCATCTTTTGGTTCATTCTTCGATTGCTGATCGGAATCGGGGATCATGCCCTTCATTTTTCAACGCAAACATGGATAACGAGTACATCGCCGCAGCAAAGATTAGGAAGGAATATTGCAATTTATGGCTTGTCATTCAGCTTAGGGTTCGCAGTAGGGCCACTGTTTGCGCCGCTTGTCAGTATCCATGAAGGATTGCCATTTATCGTCTCTGGCTTATTATGCATGTCCGCATGGATGCTCGTCTTCAATTTGAAAAATGATTTTCCGGAAGTTATGAAAGGGAATCCTTCGGAAACGGGAAGTTTCATAAAACGATCGAAAAGCACGATCGCCATTGCATGGATTGCCTTTTTAGGTCCGTTCGGTTATGGATTTCTAGAATCTTCTCTAAATGCGATGTACCCGGTATACGCGCTGCGAAATGGGATGGAGCTCACATCCGTCTCGATGATTCTTGCCATTTTTTCAATAGGCGGCATCGTTTCACAGTTGCCGCTCGGTATGCTTTCGGATAAATTCGGCAGGCAAAAAGTTATTCCGATAACGTATGGAGGAGGCGCGCTCTCTTTTTGGGCTGCAAGTATGATGGGGAATTCAGTCCCGTATATCATGCTGACGGTATTTATTGCAGGCCTTTTCATCGGGTCGATCTTTTCACTTGGAATCTCTTATATGTCCGATTTGACTCCGAAGGATTTATTGCCGACAGGAAATTTACTATGCGGCATCTTTTTCAGCATCGGCAGTCTTACTGGTCCGTTTGCGGGCGGACTCTTTCTTGAATTCATCGAAAATGTGAGCTATCTGCTCATTATCTCTATTTTGTTTGTACTGTTGTTTGTCGTCTCCCTTTTCGGCAGTAAAAGAAAAAGCATCCTTCAGTAGGGATGCTTTTTTTGTCACCGTAAAATCGAATTGACATTTTCATATTCGAGAACTAGGTCGTCTAATGATCGGAATTCATATCCCGCTTTCTTGGCATCCCGAATGAAGTCTGGCAACGCCTCCGCATTATCGGGCGATACAGTATGCATGAGTATGAGCGCTCCGGGATGAAGTTGATTCATTAATTCATTGTAAGCATAGTCGCGGCCGCGCGGTTTATTGGCGTGCCAATCAATGAATGCAACGGACCAGAAAATGTGGCGATAGCCTAACTCGTTGCCTTTGCTCAATAAAGCATCATTAAAGATCCCTTCAGGCGGTCTTGCGTAAATCGTCCGCTCGATACCTGTCGTTTTATAAAGAAGCTCATCGAATTTTTTCCATTCCTCTTCCATTCTTTCGTCCGATAGATTTGCCATATTCGGATGGTCGTACGAATGGTTTCCGATGCTATGTCCTTCCTTCACCATTCGCTGAACGAGAGGGTCGGCACTTTTTAAATAGTGGCCGGTAAGAAAGAATGTCGCAGGGACGTCTTCTTTTTTCAATGCATCTAAAATCTTATCCGTATAGCCGTTTTCATAGCCGTTGTCGAAAGTCAAATAGGCGATTTTTTCATCAGGCTTTCCTTTGTAAATCGCACCATGTTTTTCAAGCATCGATTCCAAAGCTGGCCCAGCATTGGGAGGGACACCGTTGGTAGCTTTTTTGAATCCCCAATGGAACTCCTCTGCCTTCGCCGAGAATGGATTGAATAAAATACCGACAACAATAATGAAGGCAGCCATCAATATGCCAGGGCCGTGTTCCTCAACCATAGATTGCACTCTCCTTTTTGAGTAGGATGTGCGCAAATAGAGGAAATATACGTTATTTAAAGAAGTTTATCCAAAGCCAACGATAAGATAGGAAAGTTGAATTCAAAACCATTCGCCAATAGCTTTTCGGGCGTTACATATTGTCCTTCCAAAACGAGTGAGCTCTTTTTGCCAAGCGCCAGCTTCATGAGTGGAGAAGGCACTGGAAACCAATGTGGCTTATGCAAAGTGGCACCAATCATCTTCCCGAATTCATCCATCCGGACAGGGAACGGAGCGGTGACGTTGACAGCACCTTTCACTTGGTCATTTTGCATAATGTGTGCAACGGCTCGTGCTACGTCTTGCACATGGACCCATGAAACCCATTGCCGCCCCGTGCCTACTTTACCTCCGACGAACATTTTATATGGCAAGACCATAAGCTGCAAAGCTCCTTCATCCTTTCCAAGGATTAGCCCGAATCGAGTGAATGTCGTACGTATTCCCAGGTCGGTGAGCGTTGCAGCTTTCTTCTCCCATTCACTCACGGTCTTTCCGAGAAAGTCTGTCGCAACTTCCGAAGAATCTTCTGTATAAATCTCGGTTTCGGATACAGGGTATATGCCAATGGCACTCGCATTAATGAAAACGGATGGTTTATGATCAAGCTTGCCAATGATCCGAATCAACTCATCCGTCGCTTCCATCCTGCTTTCGAAAATCATTTTTTGATGTTTTTCCGTCCAACGTCCATCGTTAATGGAAACGCCAGCTAGATTAATGAACACATCGGCCTTGCCGATCTCTTTCTCAGGATTAGCTCCCTCTTGCAGCCAAAGCGCATATTTCACATTCTCCGTGTCAGCCTTTTGATTCCGTGAAAGAATGATAATTTCGTGATCGTCCTTCAAAAGTAATTTTGTGATATACCGTCCAACAAAACCTGAACCACCCGCAATAACAACTTTCATTTATACCTACCCCCATTTTAATAAACAAAAAAAGTACGATAAGTGCATCGGATTGGAGTGAACGCCGTAACGAAGAACGGCGTTTGCGAGTAAAAGCGAAGCGTTACGAGCACATCTATGCACTGCCGTAACGAAGAACGGCGTTTGCGAGTAAAAGCGAAGCGTTACGAGCACATCTATGAACTGCCGTAACGAAGAACGGCGTTTGCGAGTAAAAGCGAAGCGTTACGAGCACATCTATGCACTGCCGTAACGAAGAACGGCGTTGCGAGTAAAAGCGAAGCGTTACGAGCACATCTATGCACTGCCGTAACGAAGAACGGCGTTTGCGAGTAAAAGCGAAGCGTTACGAGCACATCTATGCACTGCCGTAACGAAGAACGGCGTTGCGAGTACGCCGGCAATGCCGGAAATCCAGTTAGGATGACCTCCTTGACGAGAACATGTATACTGATAGATAGCGAGGGAGGTCGAAAAGATTTGCCTGTTATAACGAAAATAACACAACAAAAACGTGATAGCGAACGTTATAATATATTCCTGGACGAAACATATGCCTTCAGCGTCCATGAATCCGTCCTCGTCAAGTTCGGACTCACAAAAGGAATGCAGCTCGACGAATGGTCGATGGACGAAATCACATACGAAGACCAAATTGAAAAAGCATTCAATCGAGCTCTTCACTACTTATCCTTCAGAATGCGAAGCGAATTTGAAGTGAAAAAGAAACTGCTCGACCTGGAATTCGGAGAAGCAGTCGTCCTAGAAGCAATCGTCAAATTAAGAAGACTAGGATTCCTGAACGACGAGGCATTTTCTGAAGCGTTGCTGCAAACTCAGAAGAACGCATCAAACAAAGGCCCAAAAGCAATCCAACAGGAATTACAGAAAAAAGGGGTCGGGAAGGAGTTGCAGCAGCAAGTGCTCGAAAACTATTCAGAGGAAGAACAATTCGCAGTCGCGAAAAAGCTTGCTGAAAAGGCGGCGAGATCCAACAGCTCAATCGCTCCCGCACAACTCAAGCAAAAAATTCAAAATGCACTTGCCCGAAAAGGGTTTTCCTTTGAACTGATCAGCCGAGTGATGGAGGAAATTGATTTCGGCAGAGATGAAGACGAATGGGATTCGATCATCAGCAGCGTCGGCGAAAAGGCTTGGCGCCGTTATCAGTCGAAGTATTCGGGATATGAATTAAGGAAACGAGTAAAACAAGCAATGTACCAAAAAGGTATTCCATTTGAACGAATAGACAGTTTCATCGAAAAAAAGGAGAACGAAGAAGATGGAGACTAAAAAATATAGTGAAATGAATGAACATGAGTTACGATCTGAAATCGGGAGACTTATGGAAAAGGCGCGCAAGGCGGAGCAGCTAGGAATTATTAATGAGTATGCCGTTTACCAACGCAAGGCGCTTATGGCGAAATCCTATATGATTGACCCGTCGACAATTGTTTCTGGTGAAATTTACAAAATCGAAGGCGATGAAGGAGTCTTTTTCCATGTCGACTATTTGAAAGGCCGCTTTGCATGGGGATACCGCTTAGGCGGAGAACGTGCGGAAGAAGCATTGCCGATCGCGATGCTTCAATCGGTAAAAGCGGGTAAATAAAAAGCAAAGCTTGCCGAAAATCCAGCAAGCTTTTCCATGTCTTTCTACGTCTAGCTCCGGGTGCCAGAGGATCGGGGTCATAAGTCAAATATACTGCGTGGCAAAGAGCGCCACTTCGTATATTCGCCTTATGCCTGAGGCCGGCAGGAAGCCGGTCATGCAGTTGTTGCCGCAGGACGCGGTGCACTTAGACTGCGAACCTCTGCTGAGCAGGCGCCCTCCGCTTTTGTTATGAATTCGGAATGAAATTCAACTTTTTCCGGAGCTTGTCCTCCGAGAAAATCCATCCCGTATACGAATTGATGACTTCCATGTCTTCATTAATATGTGCGACAGCGACGAACGGGTAATAGCTCTTGCTTCGATATCGCAAATCGATGAGGCGTACTTCATACAAATCTCCAACATAGGAAACGGACCATCTATATATCGGGGAAAATGAAACGAAAGCCTGTATGTTCTTATCTTCCATTGCCGCATCGATATATGGAGATTTTGGCATGGGCTCGCGTTCGAATCTGTCGTATATGTTGACGGAACGTCCGTATGCCCGTCCGACATAGTGGCATTCCTTATTGGAAGCAGCAACCCGCCACTGGAAAAAATGCATCGTCGGTGCGATGAATATATCGTCAGCATCCGGAATCGTATTGCGAACAGCATGTTTCACTGCCGCTTTAACAGCAAAACGCAACAGATAATAGAAGAAAACGACGATATACAAAAGTGTGAATGTCAAAACAGGTTCTGTGCCGAATATCCATGCAAGTATGGCGATAATATGCAACGCGAAAATGATCGGGTCAAACGTATTGATGACCCCAAGAGCGACCCATTGATTAGAAAATGGCCGTAACGCTTGCGTTCCATACGCGTTGAATATATCTACGAAGACGTGCAAAAACACCGCTAAAAATGTCCAAGCCCATAGATGAAAGAATGCTGCCTCAGGAAAAATGAACGACAGCAAAACTGAGATGACGAGCGGCCATAGCAGGACTGCAGGCACCGAATGAGTAATCCCGCGATGATTCCGTATATAAACCGCATTATTCCTCAATTTAAGGACAGTATCGACATCAGGTATTAGCGAGCCCGATACGACTCCGATAAATACCGCCGTCATAGTGACAGAATCTGAGGCAACGACTGGATCCGCCAATGTCAAACCGCATACGGCGGCACCCATGACAATATGTGTTCCGGTATCCAAACAAATCACTCCTTTACATCGCCTCTGAAATGGCAAAACAATCTTTATTCATTTAGTATATACCCTATTTTTCATTAACGAAAAGCATATGCAAAACGGAGGACTTCATGCAACTATTTGAACGGAAACTTGAAAGTGAATTCAGGAAAGCATTAATCAGTTGGTATTTGGAAGAGAAAAGGGATCTGCCGTGGAGAAGGACGTCAAATCCTTATTACATATGGGTGTCAGAAGTGATGCTTCAACAGACACGTGTAGAAACAGTCATCCCTTATTATGAACGTTTTATCGGGAAATTTCCGACGCTTGCCGATTTTGCTGAAGCGAAGGAAGAAGATGTATTGAAAATGTGGGAAGGACTCGGATATTATTCACGCGCCCGGAATTTGCAAGCTGGCGTGAAAGAAGTTGTAGCTGAATATGGAAGTAGGATTCCTGAGAACCGGAAAGACATTTCCAAACTGAAAGGTGTCGGTCCGTATACTGCAGGCGCTGTACTCAGTATCGCTTTTGGAGTTCCGGAGCATGCAGTCGACGGGAATGTAATGAGAGTATTATCACGTATTTTATTAATTGAAGAAGATATCGCGATTCCAAAAACGCGAAAACTTTTCGAGGAAGTTGTCATGGCGTTAATTGATAAGGAAGATCCTTCGTCTTTCAATCAAGGCTTAATGGAACTCGGAGCGACAATTTGCACGCCAAGACCGAGATGTCTGTTATGTCCGGTTCGTGATTTCTGCACAGCTTTCCATGAAGGCAGGCAGGAGGAATTGCCCATGAAATCCAAAAAAGTGAAGATGAAGACAGTGCCTTTGCTATCATTTGCTATCCGGAATGCCGAAGGAAAGTGGCTATTGAAGCAAAGACCTTCTAAAGGGCTGTTAGCAAATATGTGGGAATTTCCGATGGTGGAAAATAGTGATCGTCCTTTAGAGGAGATTGTCAAAAACGAATTTGAAATGAAAACCGGATTGTTTACGCCGTTGATTGAATTCAACCATATCTTTTCACATCTGACATGGGAAATGAAAAGCTATATGACGGTGACGGATGATGCTGCGCCTGAAGGCTATAGATTCTTTTCGACGGAAGAAGTCGAATCATTGCCAAAAGCGGTTCCTGTCATAAAGATTTGGGAAGAAGCGAAAAATCGATTGACCATTTAAAAAATCTCTAGAATAAAACGGGGTACTTTGAACATCATATTGGTTACGGAGGTGAAAATCCATGGCCAACAAAAATCGAAACAACTTTAACCAACAAAAACAGCAAGCTTCGTTCACAGACCCAAACAAAGTGAAACAGGAAATCATGTCTGAAGAGTTTGGATCTGAAACAGACGTGAACGAAGTTCGCCAACAAAACCAGCAATCAGAAATGAACAAAACAAACACTTCTGGTGCAGCTGGTGGTTTCGGAAGTCAATCGAAATAATGGATGGACATCACCGGCCGGCAGCTAAAGCTGCCGGTTTTTTTATGCGCTTGCAGAAGGGTAAACGTTTCAAATTTGTTTAACCAATTGGTATAATGTACGAATATTGAGGTTTTCGAAACTTAAAGGTGGTTTTACGGATGACAATACCGAAAGAAGGCGAAACGATACAAGTACATAGTTATAAGCATGATGGCAATATTCACCGAGTTTGGCAGGAAACAACCGTGCTAAAGGGGACGCGCAATATTGTAATTGGGGCGAATGAACGGACGCTTGTAACAGAAGCAGACGGTAGAACGTGGTTGACGAGAGAGCCTTCGATCTGTTACTTCCATGCCGAACATTGGTTTAATATTATTTGTATGCTTCGGGAAGACGGTGTCTACTATTACGTGAATATGAGTTCTCCCTTCGTTTATGACAATCATTCATTGAAATATATTGACTACGATCTCGACGTGAAAGTGTTTCCTGATATGAGTTATTTGATCCTGGATGAGGATGAATACGATGATCATAAAAAGAAAATGAATTATCCTGAAGTGATCGATCAAATATTGAAGCGCAATCTCGATAAGCTCCTTATGTGGATTAAACAGCGCAAAGGTCCATTTGCACCGGATTTCATCGAAGTGTGGACGTCAAGATACCAATTCCATAAACAGGTAAAGAAAAACGATTAATGAGAGCCTGTCTGCGTTTATGCAGTTGGGCTTTTTATTGTTATAGAAGGAGGATGAGAATGGGAGAGAGTATTAAAAGATATTTAAAATTTGTAAAACCGTATAATTGGCAAATCATCTTGACGATTTTAATTGGTGTCGTGAAATTTGCAATTCCTTTGTTCATTCCATATTTAATTAAAATTGTCATTGACGATATTATCGGAGCGGACATGCTAACCGACGCGGAGAAAACAAGGCAGCTTTTCTTATGGCTCGGAGGAACGGTATTGCTGTTTTTCATCATCAGGCCGCCCGTTGAATATTATCGACAATATTTTGCACAATATGTCAGCAATAAAATCTTATATGATATCCGTGAAAATCTGTATGGGCATTTGCAAAGGCTCGGACTTCGCTATTATTCCAATACGAGGGCAGGAGAAGTCATTTCACGTGTCATCAATGATGTCGAACAGACGAAGAATTTTGTCACGATCGGCTTGATGAATGTGTGGCTTGATTTGGCAACGATCATCATCGCAACATGCATCATGCTGACGATGGACGTTCCGTTGACAATCGTCACTTTGCTCGCATTCCCTTTTTATGCTTACAGTGTGAAGCATTTCTTCGGGAAGTTGAGAGATTTAACGAGAAAACGTTCGCAGGCGCTTGCCGATGTACAAAGTTATTTGCATGAACGGGTGACGGGAATAAGCGTCATTAAAAGTTTTGCGCTTGAGGACAAGGAACAGGAGCGGTTTGATGAAACGAACGGCAATTTCCTCGATAAGGCTCTTGATCATACGAGGTGGAATGCGAAAGCATTTGCAGTCGTCAATACAATAACTGATGTCGCTCCTTTGCTCGTAATCGCATATGCAGGCTATCAAGTAATCAACGGCTCGTTATCGGTCGGTGTTATGGTTGCCTTCATCGCGTACATAGATCGTTTGTACAATCCGTTGAGACGATTGGTCAATGCTTCGACATCGCTGACGCAATCATTCGCTTCAATGGACCGTGTATTTGAACTGATGGAAGAGCCTTACGATATTAAAGATAAAACGGGCGCAAAACCATTGCCGCGAATCGAAGGGGAAATCCAGTTCGACCATGTCGGTTTTTCGTATGGGGAAGATGAAGAGTCTGTTTTGAATGACGTGAATTTCACGGTTAAACCAGGTGAGACAGTTGCGCTAGTTGGAATGAGCGGTGGAGGAAAGTCGACGATTGTCAGTTTGATTCCGCGGTTTTATGATGTGACTGCAGGAGCGATCCGCATTGACGGATATGACTTGCGCGATGTTCAATTGAAGTCGTTGCGTGACCAAATCGGGCTCGTCCTCCAAGACAGTATCCTCTTCAGCGATTCCGTCAAGAGCAATATTTTGATGGGGAATCCAGAAGCAACGGATGACGAAGTAATTGCTGCAGCCAAAGCCGCGAACGCCCATGACTTCATCGAATCATTGCCGGAAGGTTACGATACGACAGTCGGAGAGCGTGGAGTTAAATTATCGGGTGGACAGAAACAGCGGATCGCCATTGCACGCGTATTCTTGAAAAATCCGCCGCTCCTTATTTTAGATGAAGCAACTTCCGCTTTGGACCTTGAAAGTGAAGCGCTCATCCAAGAATCACTCGAACGTCTGGCGAGTGACAGGACAACTGTAATAGTGGCCCATAGACTATCGACGATCACACACGCAGACAAGATCTTCGTCATCGATCATGGAGAGTTGAAAGAAGCCGGCAGCCACGAAGAACTGATGGCACAACAAGGCATTTACTACAATCTGTTTCAAGTCCAATCATTATAAAAGTGAAGCTACCGGGAGTTGAACCGGTAGCTTTTTTTATTCTGCCATTCGGCAATCGCGTCCGAAACAAGCCGCCTCGAGCTCAAAGTGAGCTGCCCCGCGCTCAAAGCCCAGTAAAATCCCCTATTAAAATTGCATATTGCCTTTTTCCTAATAGAAAGTATAATGGTTATAATCTAACGTTTCTGAAAACACACAAAATGAAAAGGTGATCTGATGAAGGAAAGGAAGAAAATTCTCGAGGTAAACGACTTGCAGACTACCTTTTTCACAGACTCCGGAAAGATTCCTGCGGTTGATCACATTGATTTTCATCTCCGGGATGGCGAGATTTTAGGGATTGTAGGGGAATCAGGATGCGGAAAAAGTGTAACCTCTTTATCTGTAATGGGGCTCGTACCAAGTCCGCCCGGGAAAATTACCGGTGGAGAAATTGTGTACAGCGGACGCAATTTAATCGACCTATCGGAAAAAGAGATGAGACAAATCCGCGGCAATGACATCGCGATGATTTTTCAGGAGCCGATGACTTCATTGAATCCGCTGTTCACAATTGGCAATCAAATGGTGGAAGCTATTCTGCTCCACGAAAAAGGGTGGTCAAAAAAGAAGGCGGAGGCAAGAGCCGAAGAGATGTTAAAGTTGGTCGGCTTGCCTCGTGCCGATGCTTTGCTAAAGGAGTACCCGCACCAATTGTCGGGTGGCATGCGGCAAAGGGTCATGATTGCGATGGCGCTTGTCTGCAATCCGAGAATATTGATAGCGGACGAGCCGACAACGGCGCTTGATGTTACAATCCAGGCGCAAATATTGAAGTTGATGAAAGATTTGAATGTCCGTTTAGGCACCGCCATATTATTAATAACACATGATCTGGGGGTCGTCGCAGAAACTTGTGAGCGGGTCATCGTCATGTACGCGGGGCAAATTATTGAGGAGGCGCCGACAAAGCTCATTTTTGAAGATCCTCAGCATCCGTATACGAAAGGTCTCATCCAGTCTGTCCCGGATATGCGCTATAAGAAAGATCGACTTCATTCCATCCCGGGGAATGTTCCAAAGCCGGGTTCGATAACGAACGGCTGCAGATTCGCGGCGCGATGCGAGTTTGCGTTCGATCGATGCCGAAAGGAAAATCCAGAGCTCTATGAAACAGCCGACGTCCATCAGACTCGTTGTTTCCTATATGACGAAGGAGGAGTGAAGCCGGATGTCCACAAAGCCTTTATTGAAAGTTAAAAACTTGAAAAAACACTTTCCTATTAAAAAAGGGATGTTCGGCAAGACGGTCGGTTATGTGAAAGCGGTCGATGATGTCTCATTTTATGTAAATGAAGGGGAAACCCTTGGAATTGTCGGCGAAAGCGGATGCGGGAAGTCGACGACAGGGCGTGTGCTCATGCGCTTGCTGGAACCGACAGAAGGAGAAATCGAGTTCGACGGAAAAGATCTTACTTCATTAAGCCAGGAAGAGATGAGAAAAACACGGCGTGATATCCAGATGGTATTCCAGGATCCTTATGCATCGTTGAATCCTCGACATACGATCGGCAAGATTTTGGAGGAGCCACTAATCGTCCATGGCGTGTCTGACCCGAAGGAAAGGAAGAAAAAGGTGCATGAGTTTTTGGATATCGTCGGATTGAATGCATATCATGCGAAGCGCTATCCGCATCAATTCAGCGGAGGACAAAGGCAGCGGATAGGCATAGCACGCGCATTAATGACGAATCCGAAGCTGATCATTGCGGATGAGCCTGTTTCCGCGTTGGACGTGTCGATCCAAGCTCAAGTATTGAATCTAATGCAAGATCTCCAAAAGGAGTTCAATCTTACTTATATTTTCATCGCCCATGATCTCGGTGTCGTCCGGCATATTAGCGATCGGGTCGCTGTCATGTATTTAGGGAAGATGGTAGAGGTTGCGGATAGTGAGCAGCTATATGAAAAACCGCTCCATCCTTATACGCAAGCGTTATTATCGGCTGTGCCTGTGCCGGACCCGGATTTTCAGAAGGAACAGATCATCATAGAAGGAGACATCCCCAATCCGGCGGACCCGCCAACCGGGTGTACATTCCATACACGTTGCCCGTTCAAGATGGATATTTGCACAAAAGTCACTCCGCAACTTACGGAACAAACTACCGGTCATTCTGTCGCCTGCCACCTTCACGTAGGCCAGGTCGACAATGATATAAAACAATTGGAGGGGTCTCTATGAATAAAAAGAGAATGTGGTCAGCTGCGTTGCTACTAATGCTAGTTCTGTCAACTGTGCTCGCAGCCTGTGGGAGCAGTGGAAGCAGTGGGAGCTCGAAAGATACATTAGTCTTCGGTCGCGGCGGCGACTCTACTTCACTCGATCCATCAAGGGTGACGGAAGGCGAAACGTTCAAAGTTACAGTCAATCTATTTGAAACGCTGTTGAATTTCGGTGAGGAAGATACGACTATTCAACCGGGACTCGCGAAAGAGTGGAATACGGATGACGGTTTGACGTACACATTCAAATTGCAGGAAGGCGTTAAATTCCATGACGGTACGGATTTCAATGCGGACGCGGTCGTAAAGAACTTTGAACGCTGGGCGAATGGTGATGCGGATAAGTTCCCGTATTATAACTCCATGTTCGGCGGATTCAAAGGTGATGAAGGCCATGTTATAGACTCGGTCACTGCAGACGGTGATTACACGGTCATCATTAAGCTGAAACGGGAACAAGCTCCGTTCTTGAAAAATATTGCGATGAGCATGTTTGCGATCGCAAGCCCGACTGCATTCGAAAAAGGCGATGATCAGTTTGAAAGAAATCCTGTAGGTACAGGTCCATTCAAGTTTGTGGAATGGAAAGCGAATGAAACGATTACGATTGAAAAATTCGATGAATATTGGCAAGAAGGATTACCGAAATTGGAAAAAGTCATATTCCGTTCCATTCCGGATAACTCCGCACGTTTGAATGCATTAATTGCCGGGGAAATCGATCTTGCTGACGGTATTAATCCTGCAGATGGCGAAAAAATCGAAGGGAATGCTGATCTTCAATTGATTGAACGTCCGTCCATGAACGTCGGTTATCTTGGGTTGACGGTGACGCGCCCTCCTTTTGATAAGAAAGAAGTGCGTCAGGCGATGAACTATGCAATCGATAAGGAAACAATCATTGAGTCATTCTTCGAAGGAAGGGCAAATGTTGCGAAAAACCCGATGCCACCTTCCATTTCAGGATATAACGATGATATCGAAGGATATGATTACAACCCGGAAAAAGCGAAAGAATTATTAGCACAAGCAGGTTATCCGGACGGATTTGAAATGGAACTTTGGGCAATGCCTGTTCCTCGTCCATATATGCCGGATGGCGCAAAAGTAGCTGAAGTAATTCAAAGCAATTTGGCGGATATTGGCGTGAAGGCGAAGATCGTTTCATATGAATGGCCAACATATCTCGATAAGGCGAGCAAAGGGGAAGCGGATGCTTTCATGCTTGGCTGGACTGGAGATAATGGAGACGCCGATAACTTCCTCTATGTTCTTTTAGATGAAGACAATATCGGCAGCAACAACTATACGTATTTTAAAAACGATGAAATGCATGATCTGTTCATTGAAGCTCAAACGGAAGTAGATGAGGATAAGCGTATCGAGCTTTATAAAAAAGCACAGGAGATTATTCATGATGAGGCACCTTGGGTTCCAATCGCTCACTCTACTCCACTTCTTGCGGCAGCTAAGGATTTAACTGGATTCGTTCCGCATCCGACAGGTTCAGATCTGTTATCGAACGTAGAATTCAAATGATAGATTCGCTTTTCACTTTGCATTGATCAGTAAGGGGGAGTCGTCCGATTTCCCCCTTTTCCTAATGATGCGTCGTGTGAATGGATAGGTAATCGGAATCAGTGAGGTGATCGTATGCTCAGTTACGTCGGTAGAAGGTTATTGCAGTTAATACCTGTCCTTCTCGGAATGGTTTTCATTGTATTCATGATGATCCGGGCGATTCCCGGCAACCCGGCCCAAGTCATTTTAGGACAGCAAGCAACTGCGGAAGCGGTCGCCGCGATGAATGCGAAATTAGGGTTGGACCAACCATGGTATATTCAATTCTTCAAGTATTTAGGTGGAATCTTACAAGGGGATCTCGGTGAGTCAATGCGCACGCGGCTTCCGGTCGCCGATGAAATATGGCCGCATTTGGCCGCGACGATGGAACTCGCTTTTTTTGCAATACTAATCGCTATTATCGTAGGTGTTAATGCGGGCATCATTTCGGCATGGTTCCAGAACTCGTGGTTTGACTACATAGCGATGATTTTGGCGCTCGTCGGCGTTTCTATGCCAATTTTTTGGCTTGGTCTGTTAGGACAATGGGCGTTTGCAATCGAATTCAGCTGGCTGCCAACAACCGGCAGAGAACAGGTAAGGGATCCGGTCAACGCTATTACTCATCTATACATTATTGACACAATCATTCAAGGACGATTCGATCAATTATTCCAAGTGCTGCGCCACCTCGTATTGCCAGGAATTGCATTGGCGACAATACCGATGGCGATCATTGCAAGGATGACACGTTCAAGTATGCTGGAAGTGATGCGCTCCGATTACATCAGAACTGCTCGGGCGAAAGGGCAGAAAATGTTTTGGGTCGTTTACAAGCATGCTTTCAAAAATGCGGTTATTCCAGTATTGACGATCATCGGTCTGCAAATGGGTATGTTGCTTGGCGGTGCTATTTTGACCGAGACGATCTTTGCATGGCCGGGCATAGGACGGTATATATACGATGCCATCAACTTCCGTGATTATCCCGTCATCCAGTCAGGAATTCTCATTGTCGCCTTCATCTTCGTCATGATTAATCTGATCGTCGACTTGTTATATGGTCTGATTGATTCGAGGATTAAATATGACTGAGGAAGGGGGAATGGGATATGTCTGAACTTACGCCTAAAATGGATGGAATTGTAGAAGCGGAAATCGACAAGTCGACTGGCCCGTGGCGAGAGGCTTGGCGAAGCTTTAGAAAGAGCAAAGTGGCGGTTGCAGGAATGATCATTATCCTCTTTTTCGTGCTTCTTGCCATTTTTGGACCTTTCATTGCAAAAGAAGGGATCAATGAGCAGATGGCCGCCGACCGGCTTCAGCCGCCTTCAGCCGAATATTGGCTTGGGACAGATGATTTCGGCAGGGATATACTTTCACGCATAATTCACGGGGCGAGAATTTCGCTTTCTGTCGGGTTCTTGTCCGTCATTGCATCGGTCATCGTCGGTAGTTTTTTAGGAATCGTGGCAGGTTATTATGGAAGATGGACAGATACGATCATCTCTAGGATCTTCGATATTATGCTTGCATTTCCATCGATCCTGCTAGCCATCGCTATCGTTTCGGTATTAGGACCGGGGCTTGAAAATGCATTGATTGCCATTGCAATCATTAACGTACCGAATTTCGGCCGATTGATACGGTCCAAAGTGTTAAGCATCAAGGAAGATGAATATATTATGTCTGCAAAGGCAATCGGAATGAAAGATGCACGAATTTTATTCTCCCATATCCTTCCGAATTCAATGGCACCAGTTATCGTGCAAGGGACGCTGGCGATTGCAACTGCCATCCTAGAAGCGGCAGCGCTCGGTTTTCTTGGGCTCGGTGCGCAGGCGCCGCAGCCAGAATGGGGGAAAATGCTCGCCGATTCGAAGTCTTATTTGCAGTCCGCTCCATGGACGATGATATTCCCAGGGCTCTCCATCATGCTGACAGTGTTAGGTTTCAACTTGATGGGAGACGGCTTAAGAGACGCGCTCGATCCGAAAATGAAAAACTGAAAAAACCATCCTTGGCTCATTGTCCAAGGATGGTTTCTCGTTTTATTCTTAATAGATTTCATCTTGCAGTTCATTGCTCACTTCATGTCCGTGCCTACGTTTATTGGAGACGATCAATCGATCGAGATATTCCAATTGTTCTTCGTAGTCCAACAAAGAAGAAAGGACGTGAAGGAGGTGATAGGCGGAAAATTCTTCTTCCTCTTTTGTGATGGCGATTTCCTTCGCGAAAATATCCATCACTTCCTGTCGTTGGATGAATTCTTCGGTCATACTTTCCATCATCCTGTCGGCCTTCAACTTGCCGACAAACTTCAAATGGATTTGCTCGTGATACGTAAGCAAAGCATCGAGCCGTTCCTGAATCATCATCCGAAAATGCTCCGGCAATTTGATTAATTCATTTTCAAATTTATGAAGTCGTGATAGCACTTCATAGCTACTTTGAGAGGTTGCAATCATCTGTCTGTAAATAACAAGCTTACGCGCCTTCGAGCGAGAGGTCTTCTTGAAATAGCTTCGCTCCTCTTTATAAAGCGAATATAGCTGGTCGATGTTTGTGAGCCGTTCTTTCAGTTTCACCAATGACTTTTTTGTAGCGATATGTTCGGAAGCTTGCCTTCCTGCAAGCCGGATCCATCGGATAATGTCATCCTGTGCATTGTGGATCGCTTGGAAAAGCTTTGTTTCATACTTCGGAGGCATGAATAACAAGTTGACAACAAATGCGGAAAGTACCCCGATGACCATTGTGACGAATCGAAGGAGGGCGAAGGACAGGAATGCGTCCCCTTTGATCTCCATAATGGCGATCATCGTCACTAAAGCTAGGGAAATGGATTTCTCAAGCCCTAGCTTCAGCATGATCAAGATGATAATGACCGCTGCGAATCCGACAATGACAATTTGATGCCCGAACAATAGTACAAAGGTGATGGCGGTAATGGCACCGATCAGATTCCCTTGGATTTGTTCAATGATCGTCAAATATGATCGATAAATGGAAGGTTGAATCGCAAAGATAGCTGCGATGCCTGCAAAAACCGGATTCGGCAAGCTGAGCATTTCAGCGAGAAACAATGCGGCAACAATCGCAATACCCGTTTTGAAGATGCGGGCTCCAAGTTTCATATGATTATCCTTTCTACTAAAGGTATTTATGAGGTTAGTGCTTTCATTCGCAAACCCGTTTTACTTAATGGTTTTTTCATTTGTTCATTTGGCGTGACAATTCTTCGAATGAACGGTCAACCGCCTCTAGTGTATGAGTGATGTCCTCCTCTTTATGCGCAATTGTGAGGAACCAAGCTTCATATTTTGAAGGAGCAAGGTTGATGCCGTTCGCGAGCATTAGTTTAAAGAATTTCGCGAAGAGCTCTCCGTCAGTCTGTTCAGCTTGCTCATAGTTTTCCACTGTTACATCAGTGAAGAAAAGGGTAAGCGCACCGCCAAGACGATTGATTGTCATCGTAATGCCGTGTTTTCCCGCCAATTGAAGAATGCCTTCTTCCAGCATTCCACCTAGACGGTCCATTTCTTCATAGACGCCGGGCTGCTGCAATACTTCCAAACAAGCGATGCCGGACAGCATGGAAGCAGGATTTCCTGCCATCGTACCTGCTTGGTATGCAGGACCGAGCGGTGCGACAGTTTCCATAATTTCTTTCTTGCCGCCGTAAGCTCCGATTGGCAAACCGCCGCCGATGATCTTTCCGAAGGCGATCAAATCAGGAGTTGTACCAAGTAATGTTTGAGCGCTGCCATAATGGAAACGGAATGCGGTAATCACTTCATCATAAACAATAAGCGCGCCTTTTTCCTTCGCAAGTTCGTGGACGAGTGGAAGGAATCCTTCATTCGGTTCGACAATGCCGAAGTTCCCAACAATCGGCTCGACCAATACACATGCAAGTTCGTCTCCCCATTTTTCCATTGCTTCCTTATATGCATCAGGATCATTGAATGGGATTGTAATGACTTCTTGGGCGATGGATGCTGGGACACCTGCTGAATCCGGAGTCCCTAATGTTGCCGGACCGGACCCTGCAGCTACGAGTACAAGATCTGAATGCCCATGATAGCAACCCGCAAACTTCATTACTTTTGTTCTTCCGGTGAAAGCACGTGCCACGCGGATTGTCGTCATGACAGCTTCCGTACCTGAGTTGACGAAACGAACTTTATCCATGGAAGGGATCGCTTCTTTCAACATTTTAGCAAATTTGACTTCGTGGCGCGTCGGAGTTCCGTACAGTACACCGGTAGTTGCCGCCTTCGTAATGGCTTCTGCGATATGTGGGTGTGCGTGGCCGGTAATGATTGGACCGTAAGCACCTAAGTAATCGATATATTTATTTCCATCAACGTCCCAGAAATAGGCACCTTCCGCGCGCTCCATTACTGTAGGGGCTCCGCCGCCTACTGCTTTATAGCCGCGGGAAGGGCTGTTTACTCCTCCGACGATATGTTCACAAGCTTCTTGATAGATCTGTTCTGATTTTGTTCTGTCCATTTCAATTCCTCCGTTCAAATCGGTACAACCTCCATTTTATACAAAACTGCGTCGATACGCCAAAGAAATTGAAACTCTATCAGATGTCCGGTACGATTGGGTTACAGTGAAACTTCAATCAGTGGTGGAAATCACCCACTGATTGTTAGTTGAACCAATCGGGCGTTTACTGGCTGTTGAACCCCAAAGGATGACTTTCAGTCAGTTAATGCGGGAAAAGAAAAAGTTGGAGGGATCGCTATGGAAAAGTTGGAAGGAATGCAAGCGCCGCAATTCTCATTGCCGGACGAAAACGGTGAAATTGTTTCACTACGGGATTTTGAAGGGAAGAAATATGTCATCCTCTACTTTTATCCGAAAGACGCTACTCCTGGCTGCACAACGCAGGCATGTGATTTCAGGGACGCGTATCAAAGCTTCAGTGATTTGAACGCCGTCATTTTAGGTGTGAGTCCAGATAACGAAGCATCGCACCAGCGGTTTATCGAAAAACAAGGCCTTCCATTTTCATTGCTAGTCGATGAAAAGCATGAGGCTGCAGAAGCGTACGGCGTTTGGAAATTAAAGAAAATGTTCGGCAAGGAATACATGGGAATCGAACGATCCACATTTTTGATTGACCCTACAGGGACAGTTGTGAAGGAATGGCGGAAAGTGAAAGTAAAAGGACATATCGAAGAAGCGCTTGCTACGTTGGAGCAATTAACGAAGAAGGCGTAAGGGGGAAGTTAGATGAAAGTATTATTCACCTTCAAGATTAAGGACGAACAGATGGAGAAATTAAAAGCTGATTTTCCTGAAATCCAATTTGACTTCAATAACAAAGTTGATACAGCCCCAGTAGAGGATTTTGAAGTTATTGTTACCTATGGTGAAGATATAAGTACAGGGGTCCTTGATAGAGCAACTTCTTTAAAATGGCTAATGGTCGCTTCTGCAGGTGTGGAAAAGATGCCGCTCGCTGAAATTGCCGAAAAAGGCATCATCATTAGTAATGTTCGCGGAATCCATAAAACACCGATGGCAGAAACAGCTCTTGCACATATTCTATCCCTTAAACGAGCGTTGCCGGTATTAGCGGAGCAACAAAGGCGGAAAGAGTGGAATACGAAAGTTCGCCAAACGGAACTGCGAGGATCGACTGCGCTTATTCTTGGGCCGGGGGCGATCGGATCTGAAATAGGTCGATTGCTTCAAGCTTTCGGCGTTCGGACGATCGGCTGTAATCATTCAGGGAATCCAGCACAGTACATGGACGATACGATTCAATTTGATGGGCTGCTCAGCAGACTTCCAGAAGCAGACATTGTGCTATCAGTATTGCCGAGCACAACCAAAACGAAAGGGTTGCTGACGGAAAGCCATTTTAAGGCGATGAAGGAAACTGCAATCTTCATGAATTTCGGCAGAGGTGACCTTGTAAAAGAAGCGATTCTTGTGGAAGCTCTGAAAAACGAGGAAATTGGACACGTAGTCCTCGACGTGTTTGAAACGGAGCCATTACTTGCGGAAAGCGAGCTTTGGTCTTTATCAAATATTACAATTTCCCCGCATGTCTCCAGCCATTCGGGGAAGTATATTGAGAGAGCGCTCGAGTTTTTCACGGAAAATCTGAAGAAATGGCAAAGAGGTGAGAAGGATCTTACCAATTTGATTAATCCTGCAAAAGGGTATTGATCCGGTGCCTGCATCCACCTATGGACAGCTCTTTAGTTGACAAATATGCCTTTTCTCAGTAAACTAATTATAATGATTATAAAGAAGTAATCTTTATGGATTGGAGTGTTGGCGATGTCTGAAGTGTTCTTGAAAGACGCGCTTGTCACATTGAAGGAAAGCGGTGTTCGAATTACACCGCAAAGGCATGCAATTTTAGAGTTTCTCATTTCTTGTGAGAAGCATCCTACAGCTGATGAAATATATAGAGCGCTAGAAGCTGATTTCCCAAATATGAGTGTTGCGACCGTATATAATAATTTGCGGGTTTTCCGGAATGCCGGACTCGTAAAGGAACTTACTTATGGAGATTCGTCGAGCCGGTTCGATTTTGTCACCCATGATCATTATCACATCATCTGTGATAACTGCGGGAAAATTGTCGACTTCCATCATCCCGGACTTGAGGAAGTTGAGCATCTCGCTTCTCATGTTACAGGCTTCGAAGTGAATTCCCATCGTCTTGAAGTATATGGAACATGTCCTGATTGTGCAGCAGGCGCCAATAAAGCAAAATAAGAAAACCGGTTCCGAAGGTGAAAGACGGAACCGGTTTTTCTTATTTCTCTTTAGATGATTCTTTTCTATTCGCTGGGCGGTTGTACGCTTCATCAAATTCCTTGCCTTCCAATGATGGATCCAACGTAAGTGGTTCTCTACAATGTCCGCACATATCGACCCGACCAAGCATTTTAGTCGCTTTGCCGCAACTCGGACAGACAATTTGCACAGCCCTTGTCGACAA